>DFQQ01000032.1 GCA_002377855.1 Acidovorax delafieldii
TGCCGCGCTGGCCGCATGGGGCGCTGGCGCCTGGGGCACCGACAGCAGCCACGCCGCCGGCACCCGCAGCGTGGCCGTGAAGCCGCGCACGCCCTGCCCGGTATGCACATGCCCCTGCCCCACCCACCACGTTTGCAGCGGCGGCAATTCGGACTCTGCAGCCGCGCCCCCGCCGGCCCCCGGCATGGCCGCACCCCAGGGTTGCGCCTCTACCACGCGCTGGGGCGCAAACGGTGTGAGCTGCTGCACCAGGGCGCCCAGCAAACCCCGCAGGGCCGGCGAAACCCCACTGGCCGGCCATGGCATCGCTCCTTGCAAAGCCCCCGGCGCCTGCCCCGGTGTACCCGGTGCAGAAAGGGCGGGCGCTGGCCCGCTTGACCCCGGTAGCGCAGGTGAACCAGGCAGCCGCTGCAGGCCCTGCCCTTGGGCCTGCAACGCCTGGCTGGCCTGGCGCGACAAGCTGACGCGATCGGCATGCGCAGCGTCGCTGGCGCCCTCAGGCAACGAAGGCGGGGCGAGGGGTGCCGCTGGCGCGCCGGGCGCAGGCAACACGGGCGGCTGGGGTGCCGCAACAGGCGCCGGCCTCTCGTTGTCTGCGCCCAGCAGCATGTTCTGCCGCTGCAGGGCTGCCTCGGCCAGCACCTGGGCTACGGCAGGCAACGGGCCGCGAGGGGGATCCATCTGAATGGCCATGGCACGGTGGTTTGGGCAAATGCGCAGGCGCTGAGACGCCAACTGCCGGCGCGGTGAGGAGTGAGCAGATTCTGTGCCGATTCGTCCCGGGTGAACAGGACTTTTATCCATGGGCTGTTATCCGCACCGTTTACTATTAAATCAATAGCTACATGCGCTTTATTCAAGGGCGCCCATGGCAGTTTTGCTCGTATTTCACCTTTGAATGCGCCAGCGCCCGCTCAGCCCCGGCTCCAACCGCTGCGGCGCTGCGGTGCGGGCGCAAGATGGCCAAGCCGACAATCATGGGCTTCAGACTTCGCCGCTTGTCGTCCCCCACCCAACAGCCCTCCCGCGCCATACAGGGGCGTGATGTCGGTCCTGCGGGCCTTGGTCTTCGCGTTTGAAGAAGGGCGAAAGGGCTGGCCGAGGCACTGGTTCGGGCAGCCCTGCTGAGGCAGCCCAGCGCAGGGGGCTTCGCGCCGAACACGTCAGCCGTTGAGCCGAATGGCGCCCTCTGAAACGTAGCGTTTGAACTCTGCGATGGGCAACGTCGCGGCCCCCGTGGCCTCGCCATCCATCCAGCTCAAGGTGGCCTCGGTCGGGTTCAGTTCAATGTCCACCGGCCCTTCGGGGATGGGCATCATGGGCCCGTCGCCTGAGCGAAACTCTACTTTTCCAACAATGTGTGCAGTTTGGGTCATGGCGGGCTCTTGAGAAAGAGCCCGATGTTGCCAAGAGTGCGCGCGCAGGCGGGCAAGACCCCGCGATGTTCCGCAGTAGGCTTTGTCTTACGCATCGCCAACCGGGCGTGTGCCTGGCGCCAACGCGCAGCCCGCTCTTCGCGGACCACTGCCCATTGGTATTTAGCGCCAGCGCCCTTCAAAGATGGGCTCGTCGCTCATGCCTGCGAGCGAGGGGTGTCGAGACGCAGGGATATCCGTTCTGGCTGGGCCCTTCGGCAGGCTCAGGACAGGCTTGCCCCGCGCGGCGCTGGAGCCGGCTCAGCGTGAACAGTGATGGGGTTGCATGCCAGTTTCATGGCGGGGCACGAACCGCGCCCCCACCCTGTCACCCTGTCACGTTGCCAATGCGGGCTCAGGCGTGGCCGCGGGCGGTTGCGATTCGATCACCCGCGCCAGCAGCGCGCCGCTGTAACGCGCGGGCAGCGGAATCCATACACGCACGGGGCTGCCCTGGGCAACCTGGACGGGCTGTCCTTCCACATTGCGCATCTCCTGCAGCCGCACGGTGATGTTGCCGCTGGGGTGCACCACCTCCACCAAGTCGCCCACGGCAAAGTGGTTCTTGGTTTCGACCAGCACCCAGTCTCCACTCAGGCCAGCCTCGGCCAGGCCCTCGGCGCCTACCACTTCGCCCACGTACTGGCTGCGCTGGGTGACGGAGTGACCGCTGAGGTAGTTCTGGTAGTCGTTGCTGGGCCGGCGCTCCAGCAGGCCGCCGGTGTAGCCGCGGTTGGACAGGCCTTCCAGCTCGATCAGCAGCTCGGGGTTGAACGGACGGCCCGCCACGGCATCGTCAATGGCGCGGCGGTAGACCTGGGCGGTGCGGGCCACGTAGTACAGGCTCTTGGTGCGGCCCTCGATCTTGAGCGAATCGACGCCGATCTGCGTGAGGCGGGCCACATGCTCCACCGCGCGCAGGTCCTTGCTGTTCATGATGTAGGTGCCGTGCTCGTCTTCCATGATGGGCATGAGCTGCCCGGGGCGGCCCGCTTCTTCAATCAGGTACACCTTGTCGGCCTTGGGGTGGCGCTGGCCGCTGCCGGTGGTGGAGGCGAAGGCCTGCTCGGCTTTCTGCTGCGCGGCCTCGAAGTTGAAGTCGCCTTCCATCTTCTGCGCGATGGCTTCGCCCGTGGTGGGATCGATGTCGGCGTCGTGCGTGGCGTAGTTCCAGCGGCAGGCGTTGGTGCAGGTGCCCTGGTTGGGGTCGCGGTGGTTGAAGTAGCCGCTGAGCAGACACCGGCCCGAATACGCAATGCACAGCGCACCGTGCACGAAGACCTCCAGCTCCATGTCGGGGCATTCCTGGCGGATTTTTTCGATCTCGTCCAGGCTCAGTTCGCGCGAGAGGATGATGCGCTCCACGCCCATCTTCTGCCAGAACTTCACCGCCGCCCAGTTGGTGGTGTTGGCCTGCACCGAGAGGTGCACCACCTGCTCGGGCCACTTTTCCTTGACCATCATGATCAGTCCCGCGTCGGCCATGATCAATGCGTCAGGCTTGCAATCGATCACGGGCTCGATGTCGCGCAGGTAGGTGCGGATCTTGTCGTTGTGCGCAATGAGGTTGCTGGTCACAAAGAACTTCTTGCCGCGTGCGTGGGCCTCGTCGATGCCTTGCTTGATCTGCTCCAGGCGGAACTCGTTGTTGCGCGCGCGCAGGCTGTAGCGCGGCTGGCCGGCGTACACCGCATCGGCGCCAAAGTCGTAGGCGGCGCGCATCTTGTCGAGCGAGCCGGCGGGCAAAAGGAGTTCGGGGGCTCTGAGCGTGGTCATGGGGTACCTCTGAATCTGAATGAGGGCAGCAATCAATCCACCAATATCCGTTCGGCCTGGGCCTGCCTGAACGGTAGGGAGAATGCGGCCTGTGAAAACATGGCAGTGTGGGCGCGGAAGCTTCAGCGGGGCATCAGCGGCAGGCCGCCGAGCATGCCCACGGCCTGCGCAGGGAACTCTTCGGCATCAAACGCCTTGTCGCCATCCGCGTCATGCATGCCGTTGGGCACCAGGCCCTTGAAGTCAAAGTGGCGCGGGTCCATGAAGTGCGAGGGCACCAGGTTGCGCAGCGCCACGGCCATGTTCTCGATGCGGCCGGGGTACAGCTGCTGCCAGTCGCGCAGCATCTGGCCGATCTGCTTGCGCTGCAGGTTCTCCTGGCTGCCGCACAGCGAGCAGGGGATGATGGGGAAATTGCGGATTTCGGACCAGCGCGTCAAATCGCTCTCGGCCACATAGGCCAGGGGGCGGATGATGAGGTGGTCACCCCGGTCGCTTTGCACCTTGGGCGGCATGCCCTTGAGCTTGCCGCCGAAGAACATGTTGAGGAAAAAGGTCTGCAGCATGTCGTCGCGGTGGTGGCCCAGCGCTATTTTTGTGCAGCCCAGCTCATCGGCCACGCGGTACAGAATGCCCCGGCGCAGGCGGCTGCACAGGCTGCACATGGTCTTGCCCTCGGGGATGTGCTCTTTGACGACGCTGTAGGTATCCTGCGTTTCGATGTGGAAGGGCACGCCCAGGTTGGTCAGGTATTCGGGCAGCACATGGGCCGGAAAGCCGGGCTGCTTCTGGTCGAGGTTGACGGCGATCAGCTCGAAGCGGTTGCCGTTGCGCTGCTGCAGCATGCGCAGCACGTCGAGCAGGCCGTAGCTGTCTTTGCCGCCGGACACACACACCATCACCTTGTCGCCGTCTTCAATCAGGCCAAAGTCGCCAATGGCCTGGGCCACCTGGCGCACCAGGCGCTTTTCGAGCTTGGTGGCTTCGCGTTCCAGCGCAGCATCGGCAGCGGGCGTGGCTGCGACCGCATCAACAGGCAAGGCGGCGGCAAGGGGGGTTTCGGCAGTGGAGAGCATGGATCAAGGCGGTGGGGGCCAGCGAAGCACAAACAACAAGGTGCCGCCCATGCGGCACCCCGGACTGCCGCAGCCCGTGAAGGCGCCTGCAGCAGCCCCCAGCGGCAAGGCCCTTTGCCCGGGGGATGGTAGCTATCATTTTGATAGCTAACAGCGCTTGCGGATCAAGCGCTGGGGCCGTATTTTCTTACAAACCCGGTTTTTCTCAAACTTCGGCCGGGTAAAACATCTTGCGTGTAGGCACTTTCTCGACCGCCTTGGCAATCGCGCCAATGTGGTCGGGCGTGGTGCCGCAGCAGCCGCCCACGATGTTGACCAGGCCTTCGGCAGCAAATTCATGCACCAAGCGGCTCGTCACCTCAGGCGTTTCGTCAAAGCCGGTATCGCTCATGGGGTTGGGCAGGCCGGCGTTGGGGTAGCAGCTGATGAAGGTGTCCTCGGCCACGCGGTTGAGCTCCTGGATGTAGGGGCGCATCAGCGTGGCGCCCAGGGCGCAGTTCAGGCCAATGGCCAGCGGGCGCGCGTGGCGCACGCTGTGCCAGAAGGCCGTCACGGTCTGCCCGCTCAGGATGCGGCCGGAGGCATCCGTCACGGTGCCGCTGATGATGAGGGGCAGGCGCTCGCCGCTCTTTTCAAAGAACTCGTCAATCGCAAACAGCGCTGCCTTGGCATTGAGCGTGTCGAAGATGGTCTCGACCAGCAGCACATCGGAGCCGCCCTCGACCAGTGCCTCGACCTGCTCGTAGTACGCGGCGCGCAGTTGCTCAAAGTCGATGTTGCGTGCGCCGGGGTCGTTCACATCGGGGCTGATGCTGGCCGTCTTGGGCGTCGGGCCGAGGGCGCCCGCCACAAAGCGAGGGTGGTCGGGGGTGCTGAACTTGTCGCACGCGGCGCGGGCCAGCTGGGCCGACTTGAGGTTCATCTCGCGCGCCAGCTCGGCCATTTTGTAATCTTCTTGGGCGATGGTCGTCGCGCCGAAGGTGTTGGTTTCGATCAGGTCGGCACCGGCGGCCAGATACCGTTCGTGGATGTCGCGGATCACATCCGGCCGGGTGATGCTCAGCAACTCGTTGTTGCCCTTCACATCGCGCGGAAAGTCCTTGAAGCGGTCGCCCGCGCCGTCCAGGCCGGTGTAGCCCTCGCCCCGGTACTGCGCCTCGCCCAGCTTGAAGCGCTGGATCATGGTGCCCATGGCACCGTCGAGGATGACGATGCGTTGGGCGAGGATGTCGGGAAGCTGCTGGGCGCGGGTGTAGTGGAGGGCTTGCATCCCTATATTGTAGAAACCGCCCCATTCACACACCGAAACCGGTTCATTCAGTGCAAAACCCGTCATATATGATCCGCGGCGCCGTGGCAGTCCACGGCGCGAAAGCCAATTTTTATTACGCACGAAAGAGGGGGGAAATCGCTACATGCAGTCCAAACGTTTGAGGTCCATCGCGCTGCCATTCGCAGCACTTGCCTGCATATTTTTAGTGGGCTGCGCTGGGCCTGCACCCCATTACGCGCCTTCGGTTGACAACGTTGAGAGCTTGAAAAAGGCGAACGTTTCCGCCGCCAAGGTAGGTACTTTCGATACAAAACCTGGCATGCAAAACGCAGACGCCATGGGTCTGCGCGCCGCCACCATCGTGTCTCCCGTTGGGAAGAACTATGGTGACTATCTGGCAGCAGCCTTGCGCACCGAGCTAGAAATGGCCAAGTTGCACGCCCCTGCGTCGTCCATCGAAGTCTCGGGCAGACTTTTGCAAAACAATATCAACGCAGGTGGCATCCAATCCAATGACGGCACCCTAGAAGCCCAATTTGTCGTGAGGAATGGAGTCGAACTCCGCTACGACAAGGTCAAGAAAATTACACGCCAGTGGGAAAGCTCTTTCGCTGGTGCTGTCGCTATTCCATTGGCCGCCAACAACTACCCCCTCATGGTGCAACAGCTTTTGGCAGAGCTGTTCGCTGATCCAGACTTCATCCGCGCACTGAAACAACGCTAATCCACTTTTATGTTCCAACGATCTATTTTTCTCGCTTGCGGTCTTGCTTTGACGCTCCTTTTGGGTGGCTGCGCTCACCCGATTTCTATGGCGCCCAACCTGGACGCGGTTCAGGCGACGCCCGAGCAGAAGCTGGTTGCAAAGAAGGTGGGCTATCACATCTCTGCAACATCCCAGACTCTCGAAGTGACCACCCCAGGTGGCGGCGGCGACAAGGTGCGCTACTTCCCTTACCGCGATATTGACGCCGGTTTGTACAAGGCATTGGGCACCGTTTTCCGGGAAGTCACTAAGATCAAAAATCCCGAGGACATCGCTGAAGTACGTGCCAGTGGTATTCAACTGCTGATCACCCCTGAAGTGACGACAAACTCATCTTCTGAGAGTGCGTTTACTTGGCCGCCGACATCTTTCACCGTGGTACTCAATTGCCAGGTGAAGGACAGTCAAGGCAAGACCTTGGACACGGTCCGCGTGGAAGGGAGCGGTAAGGCTGAGTTCGCAGAGTTCAAAACCAACTTCTCTCTGGCCGCAGTCAGGGCCAGTGAGGATGCACTGAAGAAACTCGCGTTGGCCCTGCGGCAATCCAAGGCACTCGCCAAATAATCTGTCCTTGCTTGTCACCCCCATCTACCTGCATGGGGCGACAAAAGCCAACGCAGGTCTTCAGAGGCCTCGGACCCAGCCCAGACTCGCGCAGCGACGTGGAGGGAAGCCCGCGCCACAAAGCCTGCCGGGAGCTGGGCGCACAATAGGCGCCTGCCGCGCAGCGCGCCCGGGCACCCACAAAATGGGTTCCAGCGCTCCTCACGCAGCCATGAAATCAGTGCCAAATTAGCCTCTAGCGCTCATCCAGCAAGCGCCAGAAGCTATCAAATTCAGAGTTCTCCTTGTCCACCCGCGTTTCTTTAGCACCGTCCCCCGCCCACACCGTCCTGCACGACGTCTTCGGCTACGAGCAGTTTCGCGGCCCCCAGCAAGCCATCGTCGAGCATGTGATTGGCGGAAGCGACGCGCTGGTGCTGATGCCCACCGGCGGCGGCAAAAGCCTGTGCTACCAGGTACCGGCCATCGTGCGCCAGCAGCAGGGGCGCGGCGTGACCATCGTGGTGTCACCGCTGATTGCACTGATGCACGACCAAGTCGGCGCGCTGCACGAGGCAGGGGTGAGTGCGGCGTTTCTCAATTCCACGCTGAGCTACGACGAAACGCAGGACATTGAACTGCGTCTGCAGACGGGCGACATCACGCTGCTGTATGCCGCGCCCGAGCGCCTCAATACGCCGCGCTTTTTGGGGCTGCTCGACAGCCTCTACCAAGGCGGGCACTTATCGCTGTTTGCGATTGACGAAGCCCATTGCGTGAGCCAGTGGGGGCACGACTTCCGCCCCGAGTACCGGGCGCTTTCGCTGCTGCACGAGCGCTACCCGCAGGTGCCGCGCATTGCGCTGACGGCAACGGCCGATGCGCTCACGCGCGAAGACATCATTGAGCGGCTGCAGCTGCAGGATGCGCGCCTGTTCATCAGCAGCTTTGACCGGCCCAACATCCGCTATCGCATAGAAGAGAAAAAAGACGCCACCACGCAGCTGCTGCGCTTCATCGAACGCGAACACGCGGGCGAGGCGGGTGTGGTGTATTGCCAGTCGCGCAAGCGCGTGGAAGAACTGGCCGCCACACTGCAGGATGCAGGCATCACTGCCCTGCCCTACCACGCAGGGCTGGACACCAAAGTGCGCCAGAAGAACCAGGACCGCTTCCTGCGCGAGGAAGGCATCGTGATGGTGGCCACCATTGCGTTCGGCATGGGCATCGACAAGCCCGACGTGCGCTTTGTGGCGCATGTGGACATGCCCAAGAACATCGAGGGCTACTACCAGGAAACCGGCCGCGCGGGCCGTGACGGGCTGAACGCCGACGCCTGGATGGCCTACGGCCTGAACGATGTAGTCAACCAACGGCGCATGATCGACGAGAGCCCGGCGGGCGAGGAGTTCAAGCAGGCGCTGCGCGGCAAACTCGACGCGCTGCTGGCCTTGGCCGAGGCCACCGACTGCCGTCGCGTGCGGCTGCTGGCCTACTTTGGAGAGCAGTCCACACCCTGCGGCAATTGCGACAACTGCCTGAACCCGCCCGCGGTGTGGGACGGCACAGACGCCGCGCGCAAGCTGCTGTCCACCATCTACCGTGTGCAGCAGGCCAGCGGCCTGACGTTTGGCACAGGCCACATCATGGACATCGTGCGCGGCAAGGACACCGAAAAGGTCCAGCAGTTCGGTCACGACAAACTCTCGACCTTTGGTGTGGGCAAGGATTATTCAGAGGCACAGCTGCGCGGCGTGCTGCGCCAGTTGCTGGCCACAGGCGCCGTGGGCCTGCACAAGGTGATGCTGGAGAGCGGCCACAGCTTTGACACGCTGAGCCTCACCGAAGGCTCCCGCCCCGTGCTCAAGGGCGAGGTGCCGGTGCAACTGCGTGAGTCGGTGTCGTCAGCGCCGCCCAAGCGCACGCGCAAAGGCAGCGCCCCGCCAGCAGCCGCCGCCAACCTGGGGCCAGATGCACAGGTCCGCTTCATCAACCTCAAGGCCTGGCGCGCCGAGGTGGCCCGCGAGCACAACCTGCCCGCCTACGTCATCTTCCACGACGCCACGCTGGCGGCGATTGCCGAGCGCAACCCCGCTTCGCCGGACGAACTGCAGGGCATCAGCGGCATGGGCGCGAAGAAGCTGGAGGCGTACGGGACTGAAGTGCTGCGGGTGTGCGCAGCGGCGAATCCCTAAAACCGCACCCACCATGAAAAAGAGGCGCTGCAAGCAGCGCCTCTCAGGCTGAAAACTCGACCTTGAGGGCCCACAGACCCTCAAAGCGCAAAGCTTCTCGTCAGGCCAGCACGCTCTTCAGGGCGTTGTTGAACGTCTGGCTGGGACGCATCACGGCGTCGAGCTTGCTCACATCGGGCATGTAGTAGCCGCCGATGTCAACGGGCTTGCCTTGCACGGCGTTCAGCTCTTCCACGATCTTCTGCTCATCGGCAGCCAACTGCTTGGCCAGGGGTGCGAACTTGGCGGCCAGTTCGGCGTCTTCGGTCTGTGCAGCCAGTTCCTGTGCCCAGTACAGGGCCAAGTAGAACTGGCTGCCGCGGTTGTCCAGCTGGCCGGTCTTGGGCGATGGGTTCTTGTTGTTGTCCAGCAGCTTGCCCGTGGCGGCGTCCAGCGTCTTGGACAGCACTTTGGCCTTGCCGTTGCCGGTCTTCAGGCCCAGGTCTTCCAGCGACACGGCCAGGGCCAGGAACTCACCCAGGCTGTCCCAGCGCAGGTGGTTTTCTTCCACCAGTTGCTGCACGTGCTTCGGAGCCGAGCCGCCAGCACCGGTTTCGTACATGCCGCCGCCAGCCATCAGAGGCACGATGGACAGCATCTTGGCCGAGGTGCCCAGTTCCATGATGGGGAACAGGTCGGTGAGGTAGTCGCGCAGGATGTTGCCGGTGGCGCTGATGGTGTCCAGGCCGCGGATCACGCGCTCGAGCGTGTAGCGCATGGCACGCACCTGGCTCATGATCTGGATATCCAGGCCCACGGTGTTGTGCTCGTGCAGGTACATCTTCACCTTGGTGATGAGTTCCTTTTCGTGCGGGCGGTACGAGTCGAGCCAGAACACCACGGGCATGCCGGAGTTGCGGGCGCGGTTCACGGCCAGCTTCACCCAGTCGCGGATCGCGGCGTCCTTGACCTGGCACATGCGCCAGATGTCGCCGGCTTCCACGTTCTGGCTCAGCAGCACTTCGCCCGTGGCCAGGTCGGTGATGTTGGCCACGCCGTCTTCAGCGATCTCAAACGTCTTGTCGTGGCTGCCGTATTCCTCGGCCTGTTGCGCCATCAGACCCACGTTGGGCACCGTGCCCATGGTCTTGGGGTCGAACGCGCCGTGCCATTTGCAGAAGTTGATGATCTCTTGGTAGATGCGGGCGAAGGTCGACTCGGGCATCACGGCCTTCACGTCCTTGAGGCGGCCGTTGGCGTCCCACATCTTGCCGCCGTTCCTGATCATCGCGGGCATGGAGGCGTCCACGATGATGTCGTTGGGCGAGTGGAAGTTGGTGATGCCCTTGGCCGAATCGACCATGGCCAGCTCGGGGCGGTTTTCGTGGCAGGCGTGCAGGTCGCGCTTGATCTCGTCGCGCTGGCTTTGGGGCAGGGTTTCGATCTTGCTGTACAGGTCGACCATGCCGTTGTTCACGTTCACGCCCAGCTCTTCAAAGGTCTTGGCGTGCTTGGCGAACGCGTCCTTGTAGAAGATCTTCACGCAGTGGCCGAACACGATGGGGTGGGACACCTTCATCATGGTGGCCTTCACGTGCAGCGAGAACATCACGCCGGTCTTGCGCGCGTCCTCGATTTCCTTTTCGTAGAAGGCCAGCAGGGCCTTCTTGCTCATGAACATGCTGTCGATCACTTCGCGGTCGAGCAGGCTGACCTTGGGCTTCAAGATGAGGGTCTTGCCGCTCTTGGTGATCAGCTCCATCTTCACGTCGCGGGCGCGGTCCAGCGTCATGGACTTTTCGCCGTGGTAGAAGTCGCCAGCGTGCATGTGCGAGACGTGCGAGCGCGATGCCTGGCTCCACTCGGCCATGCTGTGCGGGTTCTTGCGCGCGTATTCCTTCACGGCCTTGGGCGCACGGCGGTCGGAGTTGCCTTCACGCAGCACGGGGTTCACGGCCGAGCCGATGCACTTGCCGTAGCGGGCCTTGATTTCCTTCTCTTTGTCGTCCTTGGGCTGGTCCGGGTAGTCGGGCAACGCGTAGCCCTTGGCCTGCAGTTCGGCGATGGCTGCCTTGAGCTGCGAGACGGACGCGCTGATGTTGGGCAGCTTGATGATGTTGGCGTCAGCCTGCAGCGTTTTTTTGCCCAGCTCGGCCAGCGTGTTGGGCACGCGCTGCTCTTCCTTCAGATACTCTGGAAACTCCCCCAGCACCCGTGCTGCCACCGAGATATCGCTCTCGGCCACGTTGATGCCCGCCGGCGCCGCGAAGCTGCGGATGATGGGCAGGAAAGACGCAGTGGCCAGGCGTGGCGCTTCGTCTGTCAGGGTGTAGATGATGGAGGGTTGCTGGGTACTCATGACTTGTCTCAAGGAACAGGAGTGGGAAAGCCACCGGCCCGGAATACAGACCAGCGACAGCGATCAAATTCAAATGGTCTCCAATTCTGCTTGCGCCGGGCTGTCGAATCCGCCGTTTTTCGCAATGCATTCCCATAATGCAAAAAATCAACGCTCTGAAGCAAGTTTTTTTTATCCGAAGCTCGATTTCTGAGCGCCACGCACTTCAAACCGCGGAATCCGTTCGCCCACCGGGGCGGCAATGGCGGGCGCAGTATCGCCGGGTGCTGCGGGGCCCTCTGTGCAGACCTGCACAGCCCAGTGGCGCACGCCCAGCCCGGCCAAGTGGTCGCCCAAGGCCTGCAGTTCTTCGGCGCTGTACAGCCCCGCGTGCCAGGTGGTGCGGCACTCGAACGCGACGGAACTGGCTTGCAGCAGCGCCAGCGACTGGAACGCGCGCGCACCGCTGCCCGGCACGCCGGTGATGTCGGCATAGCAGTGCTGTGGGCCCTTGATGTCGAGCCCCACCCAGTCCAGCAGGGGCAGCACGGCAGCCAGGCGCTCGGGGTACATGCCGCCGGTGTGCAGCGCCGTGGCAAAACCCAGGGCGCGCACTTCCTCCAAGGCTTGGGGCAGGCCTGCTTGGAGCGTGGGCTCGCCGCCCGAGAACACCACGCCATCAATCAGGCCCCTGCGCTTGTGCAAAAACGCCATGACTTGCGGCCAGTCCATTCCCGCAGGCACGGAGGCGTCCAAAAGCTCGGGGTTGTGGCAATAACTGCATCGCCAGGGGCAGCCTTGGCAATACAGCACGGCAGACAGGCGGCCCGGAAAGTCGATGGTGGTGAGCGGCGTGATGCCGCCCACGCGCAGCGGAGCGGCATGGAATGAGGCAGGTTTCACAGAAGGGTGTCCTGACACGATGGCTTGAAACCAGCATATCCCGCGGCGGCGATGCCGCGCAAGCAGGGATGCCATAGGCGCCGACCTGCAGCGCAGGCGGCCAGCCTCGCACCCATCGCGCAGCGATTGCGGAGACGGGCGAAGGCGCGCAGCGCTGCAGGAGCTTGGCTCATTTTTCGTTGAAGAACTGCCGCTCGTGGTGCTCGCCCTGCTTGCCCACATTGAAGCTCGCTACGGGGCGGTGGTAGCCCATCACGCGGGTCCATACCTCGCAGGGCTGGCGTTCAGCGTCAGTCAGTTGCACGGTGGCGTTGGCTACTGCGGTGTGTTCGGTGGATGAGAAATGGGTCATGGAATGGATCTCCAGAAAAACGGGGAAAAAACGGGCGCCGCTTATGCCCAGGGGCGGCGGGCGGCAACCCCGGCGATACCGGCCCCAAGGCCGATGAGTGCGCGCAGCATGCACAAACAATATTGCTATTATTTTTATAGCTACTCGCGCTTTCGTATAAAGCGCCAGAGGCACTTTTTATTCAAATCCAGGTTGTACGCAGGATTTCAGCCTTGGCTTCATGCCGCCAAGGCCGCTCGCTTGGCAGCCAGCCGCTCTTCGTCGCAGCGCGGGCAGAACGGATGCTCGCCTGCCAGGTAGCCGTGCGTGGGGCAAATCGAGAACGTGGGCGTGACGGTGATGTAGGGCAAACGGAAGTTCGTCAGCGCGCGCCGCACCAGCTCGCGGCAGGCCGCGCCGCTGGAGACGCGCTCGCCCATATACAGGTGCAGCACGGTGCCGCCGGTGTACTTGGACTGGAGTTGCTCCTGGCGCATCAGCGCTTCGAACGGGTCATCGGTAAAGCCCACGGGCAGCTGGGAGGAGTTGGTGTAGTAAGGCTGCTCGGCGGTGCCCGCCTGCAAAATGGCGGGCCAGCGCTTCTTGTCTTCCTTGGCGAAGCGGTAGGTGGTGCCTTCGGCAGGTGTCGCCTCCAGGTTGTAGAGGTGGCCGGTTTCTTCCTGGAACTGCGTCATCCGTTCGCGCACGTGGTCAAGCAAACGCACCGCGAACTGGTGACCCCAGTCGCTGGTGATGTCTTCGCGGCCCTGGGTGAAGTTGCGCACCATTTCGTTGATGCCGTTCACGCCCAGCGTGCTGAAGTGGTTGCGCAGCGTGCCGAGATACCGCTTGGTGTAGGGGAACAGGCCCTGGTCCATCAGGCGCTGGATGAGCTTGCGCTTGGTCTCCAGGCTTTGTTTGCCCAGCTCCATCAGGCGGTCGAGCGCGGCGAGCAGGCCTGCTTCATCGCCTGCATGCAAATACCCGAGGCGTGCGCAGTTGATCGTGACCACGCCCAGGCTGCCCGTCTGCTCGGCACTGCCGAACAGGCCGTTGCCGCGCTTCAAAAGCTCGCGCAGGTCCAGCTGCAGGCGGCAGCACATGGAGCGCACCATGTTCGGCTCCAGCTCGGAGTTGATGAAGTTCTGGAAGTACGGCAGGCCGTACTTGGCCGTCATGTCAAACAGCGCAGCGGCGTTCTCGCTCTCCCACGGAAAATCTTTGGTGATGTTGTACGTGGGGATGGGGAAGGTGAACACGCGGCCCTTGGCGTCGCCCGTGGTCATCACGTCGATATAGGCGCGGTTGATGAGGTCCATCTCCACCTGCAAGTCGCCGTAGGCAAACGGCATTTCTTCGCCTGCGATCACGGGCACTTGCTCGCGCAGGTCGTCGGGGCAGGTCCAGTCAAACGTGAGGTTGGTGAAGGGCGTCTGCGTGCCCCAGCGCGAGGGCACGTTGAGGTTGTAGACCAGCTCCTGGATGCACTGGCGCACCTGCGCGTAGTCCATGCCGTCCTTGCGCACAAAGGGCGCCATGTAGGTGTCGAACGACGAGAACGCCTGCGCGCCCGCCCACTCGTTCTGCAGCGTGCCCAGAAAGTTCACGATCTGCCCCACAGCGGAGGACATGTGTTTGGGTGGCCCGGCCTCGACCTTGCCCGGCACGCCGTTCAGCCCCTCGTGCAGCAGCGTGCGCAGCGACCACCCCGCGCAGTAGCCGCTGAGCATGTCCAGGTCGTGGATGTGGATGTCGCCATTGCGGTGCGCGTCGCCAATCTCGGGCGTGTAGACGTGCGACAGCCAGTAGTTCGCCGTGACCTTCCCCGCCACGTTCAGGATCAGCCCGCCCAGCGAGTAGCCCTGGTTGGCGTTGGCGTTCACGCGCCAGTCGGCGCGGGTGAGGTATTCGTTGATGGAGCTCTCCACATCCACCAGCGTCTGCTTGTCCGCGCGCAGCGTGGCGTGCTGCTCGCGGTAGACGATGTAGGCGCGCGCGGTGGCCAGGTGGTTGGCGGCAATCAGTGTCTGCTCGGCCACGTCCTGGATTTGCTCGACCGTGGGTGCCTCGCCGTGGAAGCGGTGGATCAGCACCTTGGTGACCTGCGCGGTGAGCAACGCCGCCTCTTCGCCGCCATATTCCCCTGAAGCCTGTCCCGCACTGGTCAGTGCGGCGCGGATGCGTTCGGCGTCAAAAGGAACGCGCTGACCGCTGCGCAAAACGACCTCGCGGGGCAAGGTGACAAGGGTGGATGCCATGGGTTCGACCAATCTACGAAACGGGGTAAAAACACTACCTATGGTGTCCACGATACCCACCAAACACTATAGGTAGTTTGATAAAAAACAAACGTACCGGTAAGCAGGGGTAAAAAAACCGGCCCACAGGCCGGTGAAAACAGCGTGCGCAGGCGCGGCGCGGTCAGGCGTGCACGGCCTCTTGCTCTTCGATGCGGGGGTAGAAATCGCGGTCTTCGCGCTGCATGCGTTCGTACACCTTGCGCAACACCACGTTGGCTTGGGCGCGGAAGCCCTTCTCGTCGGTGCGCAGGCTTTCGGCCGTGTTCCAGCGGCGCGCAAAGGCGTCGTAGGCGCTGGCGATCGGGCCCATGTCGCTCTGGTACTGGCGGCCCATGCGCGCCAGGCTGGCATTGCCGCTGCGCTGCAGGGCGGGGTACAGCGCCTGGTCTTCCACCGCCAAGTGCAGCTTGATGGTGCTGCTCATGGCAACGATGCGCTGCGCGATCTCGGCCGCGTTGCGCTCCACTCCTGCGTGGGTCAACTGCCGCAGCAGATCGATGCTGCGCAGGATGTCGATGTGCTGGTGCTTGAATTTGTCGATGTTCACGGAAGGACTCCTTGGGTGATGAAACGGACACGGCGGGTGGTGCGCCAAAGCGCACGCGCCACACCGATGGGACACCCTTCCATCGCAAGCTCCAGGCCACCGCACCCTGGCTTATGAATCAAGGGTTTGCATGCATCACGGTCATTTTCACCATCTCCGCTCATGGTTCAAAATACCTGCTTATGGTGATAAATACCCTGGCCATGGAAGCCGTCTTCGCCGACCTGGTGACCGAGCAACCACAAGCCGTGCGCCTGCAGCGCCTGGTGGGCTGGCTGCGCGCGCAATTTCGCTGCGGCGCTGTCGCGTTGCTGCGCCTTGAAGAGGACCACCTGCGCCCCGTGGCCGTGGACGGGCTGGTGGGCGAGGCGCTGGGGCGGCGGTTTGCAGTCGGCCAGCACCCGCGCCTGGCAGCGATTCTGGCCCGCGGCGAGGTCACCTGCTTTGACCACGACAGCCAGCTGCCCGACCCTTACGACGGCCTGCTCGACGCCCTGGTGGGCGAGCCCCTGCCGGTGCACGACTGCATGGGCGTGGGCCTGCGCATCGACGGCCAGCCCTGGGGCGTGCTCACGCTGGATGCGCTGCAGACCGGCACCTTCGACGCCGCTGCCCGCGCCACGCTGCAGCAATGCAGGGCGTTGGTGGAAACGGTGCTGCGCATCTCGCGCCTGGAGCAGGAAAACCGCGCCCTGGCCGCGCGCCACGACGGTGGCCCGCAGGGTGGGCGCGCCGTGTCCGCCACGCCGGGCCACCTGGAGATCGTCGGCCAAAGCGAAGTGCTCACGCGCCTGCTGCACGAGATGCAAGTGGTGGCGGGCTCAGACCTGCCGGTGCTGCTGCTGGGCGAAACCGGTGTGGGCAAGGAGCTGTTTGCACGCCTGCTGCACCGCCACTCGCCGCGCCGCCACAAACCGCTGGTGCACGTGAACTGCGCGGCGCTGCCCGAATCGCTGGCCGAGAGCGAGCTGTTCGGCCACCGCCGCGGTGCGTTCTCAGGCGCCGTGAGCGACCGCCCCGGCCGCTTCGAGGCGGCCGATGGCGGCACCTTGTTCCTCGACGAAGTGGGCGAACTGCCGCTGACCGTGCAGGCCAAGATGCTGCGCACCTTGCAGAACGGCGAAATCCAGCGCCTGGGCGCCGACGAGCCCCGGCGCGTGAACGTGCGCGTAATCGCCGCCACCAACCGCAACCTGCGCGACCTGGTGGCCAATGGCTCGTTTCGCGCCGACCTGTACCACCGTCTGTCGGTCTACCCCGTGCCGATACCGCCGCTGCGCGAACGGGGCGACGACGTGCTGCTGCTGGCGGGGCGCTTTCTCGAACTCAACCGCACGCGGCTGGGCATTCGCAGCCTGCGCCTGTCAGCCAGCGCACAAAACGCCCTGCGCCGCTACCACTGGCCGGGCAACATCCGCGAGCTG
>DFQQ01000036.1 GCA_002377855.1 Acidovorax delafieldii
CCGGGGTGCTGGCGGTCTTGGGGGCGCTGACCGGGGCGCCGGCCCGGCGCGCTGCCAGGGCCTGCGCCACGTAGGTGCCATCGCCCACGCGGGCTTGCACATAGCCCTCGGCCAGCAGGCGCTGCACGGCCCACAGCACGGTGTTGCGTGATACGCCCAGCAGCCCTGCATGCTCGCGCGAAGGCGGCAGGCGCATGCCCGCCGGCCAGTGCCCCTGCTCAATGGCGCTGCGCAGCTGCGCGTACACCTGCTGGCGCAAGGGGATGGGGGCTGTGCCTGCGGGTGAAGGCTGGGCGGGCGCGGAATTGGCTCTGGCAATGGGCACGAATTGGCTCCTTGAACAGGTGCTAAGCCACCTAGACTGAGGAACCATTGTAAAAACCCTGAAGGACTCTCATGGCCGCACAGCACACTGCCACCGTCGTCTGGACCCGTGGCACCGCTGACTTTTTGGACAAGCGCTACCACCGCAGCCACCAATGGCAGTTTGACGGCGGCGCCACCGTGGCGGCCTCGTCGTCGCCGTATGTGGTGCCCCTGCCCTACTCTGACGCTGCGGCCGTCGACCCGGAAGAGGCCTACATCGCCGCCCTGTCGAGCTGCCACATGCTGTGGTTTCTGGACATTGCCAGCCGTGCGGGCTGGCGCGTGAACCGCTACACCGACGCAGCCGTGGGCACGATGGCCCCCGACGCACAGGGCCGCCTCATCGTCAGCCACGTGCAACTGCGCCCTGTCACGGCGTTTGACGCAGCCCACGCACCCACCGAAGCGGCACTGGCCGACCTGCACCACCAGGCGCATGCAGCCTGCTTTCTGGCCAATTCGGTCAAGACCCACATCGACTGCGCCCCGGTGCTGGAAGTCGAAAAAACCCCATCCACGCAAGGAGCCTGACATGGCCAACGCCAACCGCCAGTTTCAGGTGACAGACCCCACCGCACTGCACGCCCTGGTGCGCGCGCAGCCGCTGGCCACGTTGGTCATTACCCACGAGGGCACGCTGCACGCCAACCATATTCCGCTGTTTCTGGACCCGCACCAGGGCCCGCACGGCACGCTGCTGGGCCATGTGGCGCGGGCCAATGCGGTGTGGCCGCTGCTGCCGCAGCAGGCGGTGGCCGTCTTTCATGGGCCGCAGGCGTATATCTCTCCGTCGTGGTACCCGTCCAAGGCGGTAGACGGCAAACAGGTGCCCACCTGGAACTACGCCACCGTGCACGCCCACGGGGCTTTGCGCGTGCTCGAAGGCGAAGGCCCGCTGCGCGACATGCTGCACCGCCTGAGCGACGCGCACGAAGCCCACCGCCCCCACCCCTGGCGCGTGGACGATGCCCCGCCCGACTACCTGGACAAAATGCAGCGCGCCATTGTGGGCGTGGCGCTGAAAGTGCAGCGCTGGGAAGGCATCTGGAAAGTGAGCCAAAACCGCACCGACGAAGACCGCGCCGGCGTGGTGCAAGGCCTGCTGGCCGAAGGCACCCCGGCGGCTGAAGACATGGCGGCGCTGGTGCTGGGGCGGTTGATGGGGTGAGGCGTAGGTGGGTTCGTCCGGCATAAACTGCCTTGAACCGTTCAGGTTGCGCGCTGATCTTGTTCCAACGCTGCGCAAGGTTTCGACAAGCTCAACCCGAACGGATCGTTCAAGTTCAAAGATGCCAGCGCAGCGAGGGCGCATTTCGCTATTTATTTAATAGCTGGTAGCGCTGGTTATATAAGTGCCGCAGCCTGTTTTGACCCATTTTTTTCTGCGGCGTGAAATCATGCCCCACCCCGCCGTTTGGGCTGTGCCCGCCGAAGGCGTGTAAAGCCCCTCGACAGGCTCAGCGTGAAACAGGTAGGGGCCTACAGACCAGCCACCACCCAGGCCACACCCATTCCCCCATGCTCACCCCGTTCGTTCGGGCTGAGCCTGCCGAAGCCAGGGCGCAGGCCGTGCTCGCCCTTCGACCCGTTCAGCCTCAACGGGCCTGGGTTGAATCATCCCTCCAGCACTTCCACCCGCAGCGTGACCACCGGCCCGGCCACCGCAGGGTGCGCGGCCAGCGCATGCACAGCCAGATCGACGGTGGCCTGTGGGGCGGCATCGGTCAGCACCAGTACCTGGGGCGTGCTGCCTGCGGGCAGATGCGTGTCCCAGGCCAGTTCCATGCGCTGCACTGGCACATGCTGCGCCGCCAGCCAAGCGCCCACGGCCTCGACCTGCTGGGCGGTGTGCACGGGCACGCGCAGGTAGTGGCGGGTGTGCACGGCTGCGCGGGGCAGCACGGCCAGTTGCTCGTCCACAGCCTGGGCGTGAAACGCTAGATGCGGCACACGCTGTACAGGCGTGGTGCCCTGAAGGCGGGCCATGTCCACCAGGTCGGCAATCACGGCCGATGCGGTGGGTTCTGACCCGGCGCCCGCGCCGTAGAACATCGTCACGCCCGCCGCGTCGCCCTTGACCATCACCGCGTTCATCGACCCGTTCACATGGGCCAGCAAATGCGTGGCTGGCACCAGCGCGGGCTGCACGCGCAGCTCCACGCCTTCCATGTCACCGTCCTTGCGCCGCTTGGCCACGCCCAGCAGCTTGATGCGAAAGCCCAGCTGCTCGGCGCACGCCACGTCCAGCCCCTGCAGGCGGGTGATGCCTTCGACCTGCGCATCGGCAAAGCGCACCGGCATGCCAAACGCATTGGCCGCCAGCAGCGTGATCTTGTGCGCGGCATCAATGCCTTCGATGTCAAACGTCGGGTCCGCCTCGGCATAGCCCAGTGCCTGTGCTTGCGCCAGCGCTTCAGCAAAGCCCAGTCCTTCATCGCGCATCTTGCTCAGGATGAAATTGGTGGTGCCGTTGATGATGCCCGCCACCCACTCGATGCGGTTGGCCGTCAGGCCCTCGCGCAGCGCCTTGATGATGGGGATGCTCACGGCCACCGCCCCCTCGTACGCCACGGCCACGCCGTGCTGGCGCGCGGCAGCAAAGATCTCGTTGCCATGCGTGGCCAGCAACGCCTTGTTGGCCGTGACCACATGCTTGCCCGCGCGAATGGCGGCCAGCACCCAGTCGCGTGCGGGCCCGGTGCCGCCGGCGGCCTCTACCAGCACATCCACGTCGGGGTGGGTGGCGACCTGCATCGGGTCGTTGGTCAGCGCCACATCAGTGCCCACCACGCTCATGGCGCGGGCCAGGCTGCGGGCGCACACGATCACCAGTTTGATGCCCCGCCCCGCGCGGCCCGCAATCTCGGCCTGGTTGCGCGCCAGCACCCGAAAGGTGCCCGCACCCACGGTGCCAATGCCAATCATGCCCACGCGCAGCGGGCGGGTGGCCAGCGCATCAGCGGGGCTGGACTGGGGCTCAAGACTCTGGACGGGATCGCGGTACATCGGCTTCTCCAAACGATTGAAAACAATCAAACGAACCAACAAACACGACTTGCGCAAATCGGGGTGCAACAGCCGGGTCGCCCTGGGGCAAACCGCCTGCCTCAGCCCTGTTTTGCGCAAGGCATAAAAAAACCCAGCTGCCAGAGCTGGGTTTCGTGCATTCGTCTTGGGGAGAAGAGAGAGAGCGATCACCAGGTGGCTGCCGAAACGGCCACCTGCGCTGCGCTCAGGTGGCCGCGGTGGTAATGGTGATCATCATTCGTGCACCCATCGCCCGCGTCAACGCAGGCAGCATCATGCCCATGCACGCAAAGGCTGCGGCGGGTGCGATGACGGAGGAAGGAGTGAACGACATGACAGCTGCAGTGTAGCGCAGCAGGTGCGCGGCAAGCCACCGCAGGGGCAGCCTCTGCATGGCGGATGCCTGATTTGCTTCTGTATTTATAGCAACCAGCGCCCATAAATAAAGCGCTGCAGCTTGTTGGGTTGAATAGATCAATCCAGTGAAGCGTTCACGCCGAGCTAGCCGAAGGGGTGGGGGTCGTTGAAGCAGGCCCCGTGACTCTTTGCGCGCATCGCCGCGCCGTGTGCCTCTGTGCTGCCCCGGCAGGTTTGCGTCGCACGCGCTGTTCGCCATTGCTGCGACTGCTACGGAAGCTACTGCGGCTGGTGTCGCGCGAATGGATCTTGGTGCGTGCAGCGGCCTGTCCCTATCCGTAGCGCGTCCACTTCCCGCCCGATTCGTGCTCCAGAACCTTGAGGAGCCCGCGTCACGCAGCAATCACACTCCCAGCCCCAACTGCGCCATCAGTTCCATGGCCCCCGCAGGGGCCCGCTCCTTGGCGCCATTGATGAAATACACAAACACATCGCGGGGTCGCTGCCCACCCGTCCAGGCACGCACACCTTGCGCCCACTGGGCGATGGCTTCAGGCGTGTACCCGGTGGGCACACTGCTTTGGCTGCGCATCAAACGCAGGTAGGCGAAATCGCCTTGCGCATCGGTGATCGCAGGGAATTTTTCGGAATCGGTATGCACCACAACGCAGCCATACTGCCGCGCCAGCGCAACGAAAGCAGGCGTCGCAAAGCTTTCGTGCCGCACGTCCAGCACATGGCGCAAGGGCCGGCCGTCTACCGCGTGGGGCAGCAGTGCCAAAAAAGCTTCAAAGTCTGCGGGCTCAAACGCCTTGGACGGCATGAACTGCCAGACGATGGGACCCAGCTTGTCTTTCAACTCTGCGATACCGCTGTCCACAAAGCGCTGGATGGAGTCACCGGCCTGTGCCAGCACCCGCCGATGGGTCACGAAGCGGTTGGCTTTGAGCGAGAACACAAAACCGTCGGGCGTCTCGCTGTGCCATTTGGCAAAGGTCTGCGGCTTGAAGGTGCTGTAGAACGTGCCGTTGACTTCAATGGCATTGAGTTGGCGGCTGGCGTAGTGCAGTTCCTTGCCATGCGCTAGCCCGGCAGGGTAGAAGTTGCACCGCCATGGCTCATAGGTCCATCCCCCAATACCAATGCGGATCTGCGGGGCGCTGCTGGCGCTGGCGTTCATCGCGTGAAGGCCTGAAGCGTCTGAATCAAGAGGTGCCTGCCGCACTCGCGCGGATCGGCCTTCTCTGGCTCACTGCACCAGTGTGGCGCTGAGCGTGATCTCGGGCACCGCAGCCAGCGCCTTTGACAGGGGGCAATTGGC
Organism: Acidovorax delafieldii; assembly: GCA_002377855.1. Taxonomy (GTDB): domain Bacteria; phylum Pseudomonadota; class Gammaproteobacteria; order Burkholderiales; family Burkholderiaceae_C; genus Acidovorax; species Acidovorax delafieldii_A. Next base: position 5,072 of record DFQQ01000036.1, read on the forward strand.
TTTGGCCTCAGCCGCCAGCTTTTGAAAAGCTGCGTCCTCCATGCCCGGCACCTTGGCTTTGAGCGTGAGTGCAATGCGGTCAATCACAAAGCCGTCGCCGTCCTTGCTCAGCCGCACGCTCGCTGTGGTGTCTACCGATTCAGTGGCCACACCCGCCTTCTCGGCCGCAAAAGAAAACGCCATGGTGAAACAGGCAGCATGGGCCGCACCTACGATCTCTTCGGGGTTGGTGCCCTTGCGGTCATCGCCAAAACGGCTGGCAAAACCGTAGGGATACTTGTCGAGCGCGCCCGTCTCGGTGCTGACCTGGCCTTGGCCTGACTTGCCGGCACCTTCCCAGTGAACGCTGGCCTTCTTTTCAGACATCTGTGAGCTCCTTCTGTTGCGGGCCGGTTGGCCTCTAAAGCCGCCCATCTCAGCACGCCCGCGTTGCAACGCTTGTGGGACAAAGCCGCGTTTGGCGCATGCCGTTTGCTCGCGTAACCCACGATCATGGGTGGCGCGCTGCACAGGCATGGGGCCTGCACAACACCTGGGCAGCGTGTGTTCGTGTGGTCATCAGGTGCCGCGCGATGTTGTCCCGCTGGCATCGACCCTGCTCATCGCAATCGCGCCAAAAGGGCAACGTACCGCACACAGCGCACAGCCGGTGCAGGCCGCTGCATCGTGCAGCACCGACTGCTTGGCGCCCCACCGGCCATCGCCCGGCACCTGCAACGACAGCACATGCGGCGCGCACGCTGCCACGCACCACCCGCAGCCGGTGCAGCGGGCAGGGTCAACGGTGGGCAGGGCTTTGGCGGGCATGGATTGAAGGGGCACGGACAACAGCGGGCCAATGACTTTGGCATGACGAGCAGCGGCCGGGCGCCAGTCCGCGCCAGCAGCGCTGTTGCGCCCCGGCCGCGCCCCGTCAACCGGCCCTGCGCCCGAAGGCGCAATAACCGGGTTTGGGGCTTTTCTTTTGCGGATGGAGGCGACAGGTTTCAGGCCGCTGTTCGTACACCGTGCAAAGGCGTGTTTTGGGGTCGAGAAAGTGGCAATCCCCACTGGCCCGCCGCGCCATGGTGAACACCACGTTCTTGTGATTGAAGTGGTCAATCAACCGCGCCTTCTGCAGCCGCTTGGCAATGTGCCGAGGCTCCTCGTGCTCGGCCTCAAATGCATCCACCAGCCCCAGCCGCACCAGGTCCGAAAGCTGCACTTCGAGCGGCATGGTGCAGCAGTTGGCCGCACAGGTCTCGCACAGGCCCGCGCGGTAGCGGGACCAGGTGTCCAGGCGGTCAACGTCAACGATGGAGATGGGGGAGCGCATGGGGGTGGGATTGTGCCTGGTGTTTATCCACCCACATGCGCCAGGTGCGGTGAAAGGTCTTTTGTAGGCGAAACGCTTGCTCTGGACGCCCATTTTTTGATGGTGAGGGAGTGCATTCAAGGGCGTCCCCTGGGCAACATTACGATGAAGGTCGACTACAACTACACGCGCGACCGGTGGCGTGCTTTGAAGGTGGGGCGAGTATCGATAGTCCATGAGGGATAGTGAACACGGAAATGGCATTTTCAATTTGTGGTCGGCTGTCACCCTACCCATTTGAAGAGTGTTCCGTGCGTTTATTAACCTGTGGACCGCGCACCCGTAACCAACCGCAGAGTAGAGAAACTGACTTGCCATCAAATCTCACTAGATGTTCGACCACGCAGCCGAGTAACTCGCCACACAAGTGCTTCCTCTTTTGGAATAAAGCGGGATTGGCTCGGCAGAAGCAGGCTCTTGCCGCTAAGAGACGTCAGCCGGCCATGGTCGGCGATGCGCTCGTCAAGCAAAGGGCTGACATGCCAGCGCAGGTCTGGGCCGGGCGCAATGAGATGCCTATCCATTGCCCAATGAAAGTCCGGCGTCAGCGCCAGACCGTTGCGCGGATCGTCATCACCCGCCTCACTGAACGGGTGGATGTGCGCGGCTTCGACCATGGTTTCGCCAGATGGCAGAACAATGCGAACACCGCTCGCCGCGCAGCGGTAGTCATAAATCTCGGTGACTACCCGGCGGAACGCGGGATTGCGCACATACAGCGGCGGTGGCGCCTCCGCTGTTGTTGGAGGTGCCGATTGACGCAAGCGCTGTTCATACCGACTGATCTCGCCTGCCCGCGCGACCACTTGCCGAAGCTCCTGCAGGCCACGGTCAAACCAGTGCGTTGCAAGCGTTGTGGACAACACTTCCAGCGAGGCTGGTTGGTGCAGCAGGCAAAACAGATCATCGTCCAGCTCCGCCCAGGCAAAGTTGTTCGTGATGTCTGCCATGCTCCTCGCCGTGGTCATCGTCCCGGCCACCGTTTCACGGCCCGGCAACGGCTTCAGATGCCAGAAGCTTGGCTGCCCGCCACGCAACTTCCCGCCCAGATGAAAGAAGGGAAAGTATGGGTTTGCGTGGTCAGTCGGCGTGCGCACCGCGTCGAAGAACTGGTGATAGCGTTCCAAGAGCGTGGGGCCGAAAACCACGCGGTTTTCCGCCAGTACCCCGGCGCGGGCGAGGTCGAAAACGGCGAGCAACATGCACAACTTGTGCGGGCTGGCCCGGCCATTTCGCACGTTGACGTTGAGCCGCTTCAGGGCCTCTTGGTACGACGACAGGCTCATGGCCAATACTTCGCGCGCTCGGGCAATATCCAACGCACGCCGCCCCGTGGGTCCTGCATATCGCCCTCGTACCGTGGAATCAGGTGAATGTGTAGATGCGGCACGGTTTGGCCTGCCGTCGGCCCATCGTTCACGCCAACGTTATAAGCAGCTGGCGCAAATTCCTTGTCCAGATCCGCCTTGGCAGCCGTCAACAGATCAAACAATCCGCTCCACTCGGCTGGTTGCAGATCGAACATCGACCCAACGTGCCTGTGCGGAATGACTAACGTGTGCCCCGGTGAAACCGGAAATGCGTCGCGCACGACCATGCCGCAGTAGTTCGATAGCAGGATGCGACCCTCGGGCAGCGTGCAAAACGGACAGGGGTTCGACGCTTGCATGGCTATCGTCATCCGAAACTGGCGCGATAGGTGACGGGGTCAAGATAGCAGTGCTGCGAAATTTCCCCCGCAAGGTCGAACAGGCGCGGCTGCTTTCGGAACTCAAACAGTCGGTACAGGTGAAATTGCGCGGACGCTGTCTTTGAAAACGCTAGCTCGTTGCGGGAGACAAAAAACGGAGTGTCCTTCCCGAACGATGTTGTCTTCACCTCGATGAAGCGCTCCTTGCCATCAGATTCGAACGACAACACGTCGTAGCCCAATCCGTCCCCTTTGGACTGAGAAACGTGTTCCACCTTGTCGGCCAGACGGCTTTGGCCCAGCGCATTGAGCCGCCAGTGCTCGAACTGCAGCACGAATTCCTCACCGGCTAGGCCAAGCGACTGGTTTTGCGCTTCGCGCTGGAGGTAGTCCCGTTTGACGGGATGACCACTCCAGACCAGCAGCTCCTCCTCGACCTTCAATTGCCTGGCGGAGGGATACACCGATGTCTTCGAAAAGTCATCCATCGAGGGCGCTGCTGCGGGGCATTGCACGGCAGCTAGCACGGTCTGATCGAGCAAGGGATGCGATTGCAACTGAGCGGCTACGGCTTGTGCCAACAAAGCCTGGAAGTTCCATCGCGGCTGGTAACCGCGAATGTTTGGCCGGCCCAGGTGGATCAGGATGGCGCTGATGTTGCAATGCTTGAACTCGATCGACCCGTCGCTGCGCCCGTTCAGCTTGCGTTGCAGATTGCGCCGGTGCGCGGCCTTGCTGTATGTCTGCCCGGCCAGTTCCAGCGTGAGCATCTGCAGATGATCCGCAACGATCAGTTCAACCTCTTCGCGGGACCAGTTCGAGGACATGTTGTCGTGCTTTGAGCGGAATTCGTTCAGACCGATATCACTGCTACGAAATTACTCGAAGGGTTTGCACACCATGCCCGTGCGATAGCGCCACAACTTGACGATCAGTACGCACGGAAGGGCGCGAATTGCTTGCTACGTCAAACGTCAATATTCCCCGCCCGCAGCGCATTCGTCTCAATGAAATCGCGGCGCGGCTCCACCTCATCGCCCATCAGCATCGTGAACACGCGGTCGGCTTCGATCGCATCGTCGATCTGCACGCGCAGCAGGCGGCGCACGGTGGGATCCATCGTGGTTTCCCACAGCTGCTCGGGGTTCATTTCGCCCAGGCCCTTGTAGCGCTGGCGGCTGGTGGTGCGTTCGGCTTCGGTGATGAGCCACTTCATGGCTTGGCGGAAGTCGCCCACTTTTTCTTCCTTGGCCTTTTCGCCTTCGCCGCGTATCGCCTTGGCGCCCTCGCTGAGCAAGCCACGGAAGGTTTCGGCGGCTTCTGCCAGGGCCGCGTAGTCGGCGCCGTGCACAAAGTCTTGGGTGATGACGCTGCTCTTGACGTTGCCGTGGTGGCGGCGGCTGATGCGCAGCAGGGGCTTGTCGGTGCGCACGTCAAATTCGCCAGCCACTTCGGCGGGGGCGCCGGTGGTGTTCAGCTCGCGCAGCTTGGCCTGCAGGGCCACAGCGCTGGCTTCGGCGTCGGCCACGGTGTCGAGTTTCAGGCTCACGCCGTCGGCAATGGCGCGCAGGGCTTCGGCGTCCATGAAGTTGCCCAGGCGGGCGATCACGCTTTCAGCGATCTGGTGCTTGCGCGCCAGTTCGGCCAGGGTGTCGCCGGTCAGCGTTTGCGGGTTGGCGCCGCCGGTGGTCACGCTGGCGTGGTTCAGCGCAATGCGCAGCAAGAAGCCGTCGAGCGCGGGCGCGTCCTTCAGGTACAGCTCTTCCTTGCCAGCCTTGACCTTGTACAGCGGCGGCTGGGCAATGTAGATGTGGCCGCGCTCGACCAGCTCAGGCATCTGGCGGTAGAAGAAGGTGAGCAGCAGGGTGCGGATGTGGGCGCCGTCCACGTCGGCGTCGGTCATGATGATGATGCGGTGGTAGCGCAGCTTGGCCACATCAAAGTCGTCACCCCCGGTGGTGCCGCCGGCCTTGCCGATGCCGGTACCCAGGGCGGTGATCAGCGTCAGGATTTCGTTGCTGGTCAGCAGCTTTTCGTAGCGGGCTTTTTCCACGTTCAGGATCTTGCCGCGCAGGGGCAGGATGGCCTGGAACTTGCGGTCGCGGCCCTGCTTGGCAGAGCCACCGGCGGAGTCACCCTCGACGATGTAGATCTCGCACATCGCCGGGTCTTTTTCCTGGCAGTCGGCCAGCTTGCCGGGCAGGCCCATGCCGTCGAGCACGCCCTTGCGGCGCGTCATTTCGCGGGCTTTGCGCGCGGCTTCGCGGGCGCGGGCGGCTTCCACGATCTTGCCGCAGATGATCTTGGCGTCGGCAGGGCGCTCTTGCAGGTAGTCGGTCAGCAGCTTGCCGACGATGTCTTCCACTGGGGCGCGCACTTCGCTTGAGACCAGCTTGTCCTTGGTCTGGCTGCTGAACTTGGGCTCGGGCACCTTCACGCTCAGCACACAGCACAGGCCTTCGCGCATGTCGTCGCCGGTCACTTCGACTTTGGCTTTCTTGGCGAACTCGTTTTCTTCGATGTACTTGTTGATGACGCGGGTCATTGCGGCGCGCAGGCCGGTCAGGTGGGTGCCACCATCACGCTGCGGGATGTTGTTGGTAAAGCAGAGCACCTGCTCGCTGTACGCGCTGTTCCACTGCATGGCCACTTCCACGCCGATGTGCGTGCCGGGGATGCCGCCATACGTCTCGGCCGGGCGTTCGCCAGCGGCGTAGAACGAGGTGGGGTGCAACACCGTCTTGCCCTTGTTGATGAACTCCACAAAGCCGCGCACGCCACCGGCGCCCGAGAAGTCGTCTTCCTTGCCGCTGCGCTCGTCCTTCAGGCGAATGCGCACGCCGTTGTTCAAGAACGAGAGTTCACGCAGGCGCTTGGCCAGGATCTCGTAGTGGAAGTCGTTGTTCTCTTTGAAGATCTCGGTGTCGGGCAGGAAGTGCACTTCAGTGCCGCGCTTTTCGGTGTCGCCGGTCACCTTCATGGGGCTGACTTCAAAGCCGTCCACGGTGGCCAGCAGGCGGTCTTGCACAAAACCGCGTGCAAACTCGATCTGGTGCACCTTGCCTTCGCGGCGCACGGTCAGGCGCAGCCATTTGCTCAATGCGTTCACGCAGCTCACGCCCACGCCGTGCAGGCCGCCCGATACCTTGTAGCTGTTCTGGTTGAACTTGCCGCCCGCGTGCAGTTCGGTCAGCGCGATTTCGGCAGCCGAGCGCTTGGGCTCGTGCTTATCGTCCATCTTCACGCCAGTTGGGATACCGCGGCCGTTGTCGGTGACGCTGATGGAGTTGTCGGTGTGGATGGTGACGACGATGTCGTCGCAGTGGCCGGCCAGGGCTTCGTCGATGGAGTTGTCGACCACCTCGAACACCAGGTGGTGCAGGCCGGTGCCGTCGGACGTGTCGCCGATGTACATGCCGGGGCGCTTGCGCACGGCCTCCAGGCCTTCCAGGATGGTGATGGCGCCTTCGCCGTAGCTTTCGCTGGCGCCGGCCTGGTTGGTGTCGATCTTGGCGAGGGTGGGCTCCACATGGCCGGAGACGCCGGAGGCTTCGGGCTCGGAAGGAATGTTGTTGTCAACGGTCATGGTGGGCCTTGGGATCCGTGGAAACCGGGGTTTCCAATGTTTTCAATGTCAAATCAGGCTGTAGCGCTTATCCAATAAGCGCGAGCAGCTATCAATAAAGTAGCGTATGCGGCAGCGTATCGGGCCGGCAATGAAAGCGGCCTCAGATGCGCATCGGCATCACGACATACTTGAACGAGTCGTTGTCGGGGATGGTCATCAGCGCCGAGCTATTTCCATCGGCCAGGTCGATCTTGACCATGTCCTGCCCCATGTTGGCCAGGGCGTCGATGAGGTAGGTGACGTTGAAGCCGATCTCGATGGTGTCGCCGCCATAGTCGATGTCGAGTTCGTCCACCGCCTCTTCCTGCTCGGCGTTGTTCGATGCCACGCGCAGCGTGCCGGGCTCGATGTTCAAGCGCACGCCCTTGAACTTGTCGCTGGTCATGATGGCGGTGCGCTGCAGGCTGGCCAGCAGCGGGGCGCGGCCCAGGGTCACGCTGTTGTGGTGGTTTTTGGGGATGACGCGGTTGTAGTCGGGGAACTTGCCCTCGACCAATTTAGTGACGAACTCCATGCCGCCGAAGGTGAATTTGGCCTGGTTGTTGGCAAACTGCATCTCGATGTGCGGCTGGTTCTCGCCACCCGCGTCGCTCAGCAGGCGCTGCAGCTCGATCACGGTCTTGCGCGGCAGGATGACTTCCTGCTTGGGCACTTCCACATCCAGCGTGGCGCTGGCAAAGGCCAGGCGGTGGCCGTCAGTGGCCACCAGGCTGAGCGTCTTGCCCTCGGCCACGAACAAAATGCCGTTGAGGTAGTAGCGGATGTCCTGCACGGCCATCGCAAAGCTCACCTGGCCCAGCAGGTCCTTCAGCGTCTTTTGCGGGACGGCAAACACGGGGCCAAAGGCGGCAGACTCTTGCACCAGCGGGAAGTCTTCGGCCGGCAGGCTTTGCAGCGTAAAGCGGCTTTTGCCGCCCTTCAAGATCAGCTTGGACTGGCTCGACTCCATGCTCACGGTCTGGTCGCCGGGCATGGTTTTCAAAATGTCGATGAGCTTGCGGGCGCCCACGGTGGTGGTGAAGTCGCCGGTGTCGCCGCCCAATTCGGCAGTGGTGCGGATCTGGATTTCGAGGTCGCTGGTGGTCAGCTGCAGCGCATTGCCGGTCTTGCGGATCAGCACATTGGCCAGGATGGGCAGCGTGTGCCGACGCTCCACAATGCCCGCCACCGATTGGAGTACCGCGAGAACCTTGTCTTGTGTTGCCTTCAGGACGATCATGTCATCAACCTCTTGTGGTTTTTAGGACGGTGCTTGGACAGCAGCGGCGCCGCTCGCGCCTCCCCGTGCTGCACAGCACGCCATTTTGCCCTTGAACGGGGTGCGCGAAGATGTTTGTGGCGGGGGTGGTGCGCACAGCGGGTCAGCCTTTGAGGGTCTGCTCCAGCACGTGCAGTTGCTGGTTCAGTTCGGTCAGTTGCTGGCGCTCGCCAGAAATCTTGCGTACCGCGTGCAACACCGTGGTGTGGTCGCGTCCGCCGAACAATTCTCCGATTTCCGGAAGGCTTTTTTGCGTCAGCTCTTTGGCCAGGTACATCGCGATCTGGCGCGGGCGGGCAATGCTGGCCGGACGCTTCTTGCTGTACATGTCGGCGACCTTGATCTTGTAGTAATCAGCCACCGTTTTCTGGATGTTTTCCACAGAAATTTGCCGGTTTTGAATCGACAGCAGATCTCTGAGCGCTTCGCGTGCCAATTGGATCGAAATTTCCTTCTGGTTGAAGCGCGAATACGCCAGGATTTTGCGCAGCGCGCCTTCGAGTTCACGCACGTTGGAGCGCACATTCTTGGCCACGAAGAAGGCGACTTCTTCCGGCATTTCGGTGGCTTCGGCGCGGGCCTTGTTGATCAGGATGGCCACGCGCATTTCCAGCTCGGGCGGCTCGATGGCGACTGTCAGGCCCGAGTCAAAGCGCGAGACCAGCCGCTCGTGGATGTTGGCCAGGCCCTTCGGATACGTGTCCGAAGTCATCACGATGTGGCTCTTCTTGGCCAGCAGGGCTTCAAAGGCGTTGAAGAACTCCTCTTGCGTGCGGTCCTTGTTGGCGAAGAACTGCACGTCGTCGATCAGCAGAAGATCGAGCGAGTGGTAGCGCTCCTTGAACTCGTCAAAGGTGCGGCGCTGGTAGGCCTTGACCACGTCGGACACGAACTGTTCGGCGTGGATGTAGAGGATCTTGGCGTCGGGCTTGTCTTGCAGCAGGCGGTTGCCCACGGCGTGCACCAAATGGGTCTTGCCCAGGCCCACGCCACCGTAGATGAACAGCGGGTTGTACAGGTGCCCCGGCATACCTGCGACGTGCATGGCCGCCGAACGGGCCATGCGGTTGGCTGTCCCCTCGACCAGGGTTTCGAAGGTGAGGGCCGGGTTGAGCCGGTTGCGAAAAGCACCTGCAGAGGTTTCGTCGCCGCCGCTGCTGGAGCCCTGGGTGCTGCTGTGCCCATTTTGCGCGGAACCCTGTTCGGGGCCGTGGCCGGACGATGATGAGGAATGCTGTTCCTGGGCCTGTGACGCTGGGCGCACGTAAGTGCGGACCACTGATTCCCGCTGGGCAATGGCCAACTCCAGCGTGACGGGCTGGCCGTAGAGCCCTTCGAGCATGGCGGCGATGCGGCCCGCATACTGGGCGCGGATCCAGTCCAGCTTGAACCGGTTGGCGACCAGCAGGGTGACCTTGGAAAAATCTTCAGCAACCTGCGCCACCAATGGCTTGATCCAGGTATTGAACTGCTGCTCTGGAAGGTCCTGGGCCAGTTGTTCCACGCAAGCCTGCCAAAGGCCTTGTCCAGCATCAGAGCCTGTGGGTGCGTTGGGGTTGCGTTGAGGTTCCTCGGTCATTTCAGAAGGTGTTTTTATTGTGGATAGGAGGAACTGGGCAGGGGGTGCGATTGTAGCTTGTCAAGGAGTTATCCACACTTTTTCAACCTTGCGTTGGCAAGGGGGAGAATGCGGTGGCAATTGCTTGCAGGGCATCATTCCAGAGCTGCTGCATGGGCTGGTGCGCAGGTGAGCGCAGCGGTGCAGCGCTGTCTCTGCACAGCACAGCGGGCAATGGGTAATTCATCGGCCATTGCCAGAATCTCAATAGGCTGCGATAATTTTGGGTTTCCCTGAATGTGTTCAGGGTGATTTGACCCGGCGCGCCGTTATTTCTGCCCCAAGGTCTGCGTTTTTTGGCATTGCGATGGCAGCGCCTTCACGTGGAGTTCGAGGGGTTCAAGAGCAGCAGTCCGGAACTGAACCTCAAGGAATAGCACCATGAAACGTACTTACCAACCCTCCAAGACCCGTCGCGCCCGCACCCACGGCTTTCTCGTTCGCATGAAGACCCGCGGTGGCCGCGCTGTGATCAACGCACGCCGCGCCAAGGGCCGCAAGCGCCTGGCCGTCTAAGGCCGAACCACTCACCGGCCTGCTCCCCGGTTTGTGCCGTCAGGTTCTTAACGGGGTGCGCGCATGCAACGGTTAAAAACCCGTCCGCAGTTTCAGGCTGCCATGGCGGGGGGCACTGTTTATCGCACCACGCACTTTGCGTTGCACCGGTTGGTGCTGGCTGCGAACGTAGCAGCGCCTTCCACGCCACCTTCAGGGCCCGGCTCCTCGCTCTCAGAGCCAGGGCCGCAGGCCCTGTTTGCCGTTCCAGGCGTGTGGCTGGGTGCCATGGTGCCCAAGCGCTGGGCGCGCCGCGCGGTCACGCGCAATGCCATCAAGCGGCAAATTTATACAGTCGGGGCCACCTTCGAGACCCAGTTACCGCAGGCGGCCCATGTGGTTCGCTTGCGTACAGCATTTGACCGCAAGCAATTCGTGAGCGCCACGTCTGACCAGCTCAAGCAGGCCGTTCGCACCGAGTTGCTGCAGCTGTTCGGCCAAGCCGCAAGGCGGGCCCCCGGCCCCGGGCGAGGCGCTGCACAGGCAGCGCTAGCTGAGGCAGCACCATGATGCGAGCCCTGCTGATCGGTGTGGTCAAAGGCTACCGGTTGATACTCAGCCCCTGGCTGGGATCAGCCTGCCGATTCGAACCCACCTGCTCGGCGTATTCTCTGCAGGCCCTGCAGCAGTACGGCGCAGCTGCGGGCAGCTACCTCACGGTGCGCAGGCTGGTACGCTGCCACCCGTGGTGCGCGGGCGGCCACGATCCGGTCCCATCAGAATTGCCGCGCAGCATGCGGTTGTTCTCACGGCTGAACCCTTCCAACACCCAACCATCCTCACCAAAGAAGTCTTCATGAACGACATTCGCCGCACCATCCTGTGGGTGATTTTTGGCTTTTCCATGGTTTTGCTGTGGGACAAGTGGCAAGTGCACAACGGCAACAAGGCCACATTTTTTCCATCGCCTGCTGCCGTAGGCGCGGCAGCCCCTGCATCGGGTGCTTCAGCGCCTCAGGCAGGCGCTGCCAGCGTCCCCGGCTCCAACGCGCCAGCGGTCGCGTCGATCGGCGCGTCTGCAGTGCCTGGAACGCCAGCGCCCGCGGCGCCTGTATCGCGCGAAAAAATCGAGGTCACCACGGACGTCTACCGACTGACGTTTGACGGCGAAGGCGGCTCACTCACGCACGCTGAGCTGCTGCAGCACGCAGACATGACCGACAAGGCGAAGAACTTTGTGCTGTTCGATGAGAGCACACAGCGCGTTTATGCGGCGCAAACGGGCTTGATCGGTGGCAGCTTCCCCACCCACAAGACCCTGATGACGGCCGTGCCCGGTCCTCGAGCCCTCAAGGACGGCGAGAACGAGTTGAGCATCCGGTTTGAATCGCCTGAGCAAGGCGGCGTCAAGCTGATCAAGACCTGGACGCTCAAGCGCGGCGCCTACGACATCGCGGTCAAGCACGAGGTGGTCAACGTGGGCAGCTCGGCTGTGTCTCCACAGCTGTATTTGCAACTGGTGCGCGACGGCAACAAGCCGCCAGGAGAGTCCTCGTTCTACTCGACCTTCACGGGCCCCGCGGTGTATACCGATGCCAAGAAGTACCAGAAGATCGAGTTCAAGGACATTGAAAACAACAAGGTAGACATCCCGAAGGACTCGTCCAACGGCTATGTGGCCATGGTGCAGCATTACTTCGCCAGCGCGTGGCTGCTGGCAGACGGTGTGCAACGCGAGCTGTTCACCCGCAAGGTCAGCGACAACCTCTACTCGGTGGGCATGATCGCCCCGGTGGGTGCCATTGAGCCTGGCGCCAGCAAAGTGGTGGACGCGCGCCTGTTTGCGGGCCCCCAGGTAGAAACCATGCTGGAGAAGCTCTCCACGGGTCTCGATCTGGTCAAGGACTACGGCTGGCTGGCCATCCTGTCCAAGCCCCTGTACTGGCTGCTGGACCAACTCCACAAGCTGCTGAACAACTGGGGCTGGTCCATCGTGGCATTGGTGCTGCTGCTCAAGATCGCGTTCTACTGGCTCAACGCCAAGGCCTACGCGAGCATGGCCAAGATGAAGGCCATCAACCCCAAGATCATGGAGTTGCGCGAGCGCCTGAAAGACAAGCCGCAGCAGATGCAGCAGGAGATGATGCGTATCTACCGTGAGGAGAAGGTCAATCCCATGGGGGGCTGCTTCCCCATCATGATTCAGATTCCGGTGTTCATTGCGTTGTACTGGGTGCTGCTGTCCAGCGTGGAAATGCGCAATGCCCCATGGATCGGGTGGATCCGCGATCTGTCTGCTCCTGACCCGTTCTTCATCCTGCCTTTGCTGATGACGGTAAGCTCCTTGCTGCAAACCGCGTTGAACCCAGCGCCACCGGATCCAATGCAGGCCAAGATGATGTGGTTCATGCCGCTGATCTTCAGCGTGATGTTCTTCTTCTTCCCCGCCGGCCTGGTGCTGTATTGGCTGACGAACAATATCCTGTCGATTGCCCAGCAGTGGATCATCAACACCCGCATGGGTGTTCCACCGCAGTTCAATCTGCCCAAGTTCAAGTGATCCTTCGGGGATCCCGAGACTTCGTTCTCAGAACTTCCAAGGCCGCGCAAGCGGCCTTTTTCATTTCCTGCAGGGCGCGCCACACAACGATGGCGACGGCCTGCCTTGTGTAAAGTGCCTGCCCATGCTTGCCCGTCATGTTGATCCCATCGTCGCGATTGCCACAGCCCCCGGCCGAGGAGCCGTGGGTATCGTCCGTGTGTCGGGCAAGAGCCTGGGCCCATTGGTCCATGCCCTTTGCGGCCGAGAACTGCGCCCCCGCGAAGCCACGTACCTGCCTTTTCGTGATGCGCAAGGGCAGGCCATAGACCAGGGACTGGCGCTGTACTTTCCGGCTCCGCACTCGTTCACCGGCGAAGACGTGCTGGAGCTGCAGGCGCACGGCGGACCCGTGGTGCTCCAGCTCTTGCTGGCGCGCTGCCTCCAAGCAGCACAAGGCCCTGCCAACGAAGGCAGCGTACTGCCGGGCCTGCGTGTGGCGCAGCCGGGCGAGTTCACCGAGCGGGCATTTTTGAACGACAAGATCGACCTGGCCCAGGCCGAGGCGATTGCCGATTTGATCGACGCCAGCACCGAGGCCGCGGCGCGCAGCGCCAGCCGGTCTTTGACGGGGGCGTTTTCGCACGAGATCCACGCTCTGCGCGACGCACTGATCCACCTGCGGATGCTGGTAGAAGCCACGCTGGACTTTCCGGAAGAAGACATCGACTTCCTGGAAAAAGCCGACGCCCGCGGCCAGTTGGAACGCCTGCAGACCACCTTGGCCCAGGTGCGCCAGCGCGCGCAGCAGGGCGCCTTGCTGCGCGAGGGGATCAAGGTGGTCATTGCCGGGCAGCCCAATGCGGGCAAGAGTTCGCTGCTGAACGCGCTGGCCGGGGCCGAACTGGCCATTGTCACGCCCATTGCGGGCACCACCCGCGACAAGGTGGAGCAAACCATCCAGATCGAGGGAGTGCCCTTGCATGTGATCGACACCGCTGGCCTGCGCGACAGCGATGACGAGGTCGAGCGCATCGGCATTGCCCGCGCATGGACGGAGATTGAAGGGGCCGACGCCGTGCTTTTCTTGCACGACCTGTCGCGCATGGACCTGCCTGAGTACCTTGCGGCAGATGCGGCCGTGGCAGCGTCCATGCTGCAAAAAATCCCCGCCTCGGTTCCCGTAATCGATGTGTGGAACAAAACCGATTGTGTCGGCACCGGTTTCGAGGAGACTGCCAGTGATGGAGTGTCCAGCCGACGCTCGGTACGAATTTCTGCGCGTACGGGAAGCGGCCTGGAGGCCCTGCGGCGGATACTTCTGGAGGTCGCCGGCTGGCAGTCCGCGCCTGAGGGCATCTACATCGCACGCGCCCGCCATGTGCAGGCGCTGGCGCAGGTGGATACCCATCTGGAGCAGGCAGCTGCTCAATTGCTCGTCGCTTCGCCGGCCCTGGATTTGCTGGCCGAAGAACTGAGGCTGGCGCAGAACGCGCTGGGCGCCATCACCGGAGAATTCTCCTCCGATGATCTGCTCGGCGTGATTTTTTCCAGCTTCTGCATCGGCAAATGAAGGGCCAGAGCGGCCCGCTTCTTTGTAAACGGACGTAAGCATCGCTTGTGTCCTCGCTGTAACGCAGGTACTTTCAGCAACACTATGAATGCCCTCATGCCCACAGCTCCCCGCGTTGATCTTCGCGGCCTCGTTGACGCCATTGCACAGGCCAATGCAGATGACGCCATGACCAACCCCCTGTCACCAACGCAGTGGGAAGCCATCGCGCCCTATCTGCAACCCACCGTCTTCCCAGCAGGGCACACCGTGTTCAGCCAGGGCGCGCAGGACCGGACTCTCTACCTGGTTGAAAGCGGCACCTTGAGCGTGCATTACCAAGACGAGAAGGAACGGCTGCGGCTTGCTGTGGTGGGGCCCGGCTCCGTCGTGGGGGAGGGTGCTTTTTTCTCACACCGCCCACGCTCGGCGACTGTGCAGACCAGTGCCCCGTGCAAGCTGTGGGCTTTGCATGCCCTGCGTTTTACCGAACTCGCCAACCGCCAGCCGGCCATTGCGCTGGCCCTGACCATGGCTGTGGGCTCGGTGCTGGCCAAACGCCTTGGCAACCGCAAGCGCCGCGTTGCAGCCACCTGACACCGGGCACGGTTTGGGCGCTTCTGCGGAGACTACGCACAGGCGCTCTGGGCACCCCACGTTACACTCGATTCGGATCCATTACGGGCGCCCTTCCGAAGAAAGCTAGCCATGTCTCTGTTCAGTTGGTTCAGTCGCAAACCTGCACCACCCAAGGCCAAGCCACGCAACGCGGGGGCTGAACCCTCCGGTTTGATGAATGCCGATGCCACCGTGCCGTTGGCGCCGGGTCGGCCTGGACAGCCGCTGCTGCAGCCCACCCCGCCCGAGCACGCTGCCAACCGCAAGAATGAACGCATGGAGCGCCGCGAGTTGCTCTACACCGTGGTGCGCGATGCCATGGTGAGGGCAGGCGTTCTGTCCGCCAGCTACAAGTTCAAGGTGCTGTCGCTGGACCAACGGGGGCGCCAGTTTCTGGTGATGATGGACCTGGCCCGTGAATACGGCGGGGAAACCACCCGCCTGAGTGAAATCGAAGCGCTGATTGCCCAGACCGCCAAGACCCGCTACGACATCGTGGTGACGGCGGTGTACTGGCGCATCAATGACCACGTAGCAGTGGGTTTGCCGCAAAAAGGCATCACGCCCA
Organism: Acidovorax delafieldii; assembly: GCA_002377855.1. GTDB lineage: Bacteria > Pseudomonadota > Gammaproteobacteria > Burkholderiales > Burkholderiaceae_C > Acidovorax > Acidovorax delafieldii_A. Next base: position 20,392 of record DFQQ01000036.1, read on the forward strand.
CCCCGGTGGTAAACCCCTTGGCTCCAGCCATGCCGCGCAAACCGGTGGCGGCGCCTGTGCCCACCGCAGCGCCCGCTCCCGGCGCTTCACCAGCGTCGTCGTTGCTGTTTCCGGCAGAGCCTTCAGCCCGCTTTCCTGCCACACCTACCGCCGCAGCGCGTGCATCCACGGGCGCGACAGCGCCTGCTCCGCTCCTTCCTGCCTCGACCACAGGGCCGGCCCCGCTGGCCCGTGCCAATCCACCGGCCCGGTTTGAACCCATCGAGGCCGATGAAGTGGCTGCCTTCAAACGCGCATTGGCCGACGCCGCTGGCGGGGCTGCGGCGGTGCCTTCGGCAGCAGCGCGGCCGGGCGTGCCTGTGCGATCTGGCCCGTTGCTGCCTCCTTCCAACTCCACCGGTTTTGCCGACACCGAAATGCCCGGCTCCGACGGGCCCAGCCCGGACTTGAGCAGCACACAGTACGGCGACCTGAACTGAGCGCGCGGCGTCAGTGCCGATCCAAAAAAAGGGGCTCCATTGTTGAATGGAGCCCCTTTTGTTTTCTGAAGCCCGTGGCCGGGCGTTTGTGGCGCTGGAGTGTGAATGTGCAGTGGGCCTCAGGCCTGGGTGTCGAGCAGCGCGCCCATCATCTTGTCGTTCGTCTTGATCACCTGCAGGCTGGCCTTGAAGGCGTAGGTGGCGGACAGTTGCTCGACAACGTCTTTTTCCAATGACGCGCCCTCTTGCCCTGCGCGTTGCACGCTCGCCTGCACACCCGCTCCGCCAGGGCTCTCCACCTGCTCGACCACTTGGCGACGAAAGCCTGGCGTGCCCATATTGGCCACGTTGTGGGCGGAAGCGTCCAGCCGCAGCTGGGCGGCCTGCAGGCCAGAATTGCCGATGGATGAAAGGCTTGGCACGGATGACTCTCCAGGATGGAAACACTGCAATTGTCGGCCCCATCACCGGGCGTGACAAGCGATAGCGCCCTGCCGCTACCCGGCTTGTGTCACCAAAGCATGGGCGCTGACCAGACAGTCCTGAAACGCCTGCGTCGCCCGTGAAGGAGCGGGGGAGCGGCGCACCAGGCTGACAAACTTGCACTCGTAGTGAAAATGGCTGGGTTGCACGGCCTGCAGACGCCCCGTGCGTTCAAACGCCTCGGCATAGTGGTCTGGCAGAAAGCCGAGAAACCGGCCCGACAGGATCAGCGTGGCAATCGACTCCTGGTCGAAGCCTGTCGCGGTGCGGGTGAGCTCGGCCCGGTGGGTCAGCTCCATGTTGGGCGAGTGGTAGCCCAAACCCGCAAAGGGGTAGCTGCGCAGGCTGTCCCAGTCCAGTGGGGGGTGGGCGGTGCCATACAGCGGGTGACCAGCGCCGCAATACAGCAGCATGGTTTCGGTGAACAGATCGGTATAGATCAGGCTCTGCGAGCTGCGGTGGGCCGGAATGATGCCCACGTGGTAGCTGCCATCCATCACACCGCGTTCGATGGCGTTGATCGAGCCCACGTGCAACTGCAAGTTGACGTCGGGCGCTTGCTGCGCAAAAGCGGCGATGGCCTCGCTGATGCGCGCTGCTGGGTTGCTCGCCGTCTTGTCGAACACGGCCACGGCCAACTGGCCCCCCATGCGCGAATGGATGTCGTCGATGCTGCTGCGAAACGCATCCACCGCGCTGAGCAGGCGCAGCGTCTCGTCGTACACCCGCTGGCCCTCGGCCGTGAGTGCAAAGCCCGCACGACCGCGTCGGCACAGCGTCAGGCCCAGACGGGTTTCCAGGTCTTTCATGTGGCGGCTCACCGTGCTCGTGCCGATGTTCAGTTCCAGCTCGGCGGCCGACATCCCGCCGCAATCCACCACCGCCTTGAACACCTGCAGCAGGCGCAGATCCATGTCGCTGAGTTGGCCCAGCACGGCACGTTCACGGGTGGAAGGGGTTGGCATGGGCGAAGTGATGGGAAGTGGGTGCACGAAGGATGAAGGCGACCTCAAGACTACCAGCACCAGTTCAGGCGCGGGCGCGTGCCAGACCGTCGGCCAGCGGCCGCCACGAGCGCAGCGTGGCTCGCCGCCGAGGACCGTTAGCACGCCAATGTCAATGAGGGTGTGCGCTGCTGCGGGCAAGTCAGCCGCCCCTTACCAACGGCACGGCCAGCAGCCACGCCAGCGCCGGGCACACTGGCGCTTCGCAAGGGCGGTGGACCCGTGCACAGTCAAAAAGCGTGGGTAGAGCCATGGTCTGTTTCGCCCAAAATGAGCCTGAGGAGCGCAGCAAAGGCGCGAGTAGCTATGTATTTAATAGCTAATCAAAACCGAATTCCATGCAGTAGTGGTTGTTTGATACTTGCATAAATTGGCAAGTGAACATTGATATTGCTGCCTTTGAGCAATTGGCAGCCAGCGCAACAATGGTGGCTTCGTGGCCCGGATGGGGCCGCCTTTGTACCGGAGACTTCCCATGAGTTTTGCCCCCATCGACACCCCCGCCGCTGGCGTTGCCCCCCGCATGGATGCCGAGTGGCTCGACGCGCACTGGATGCCCTACACCGGCAACCGCCAGTTCAAGGCCAACCCGCGCATGATCGTGGAGGGCAGCGGCGCTTACTACACCGACTCCGAAGGCCGCAAGATCTTTGACGGCCTCTCGGGCCTGTGGTGCGCAGGCCTGGGCCATGGCCGCCGCGAGATCGCAGAGGCCATCGGCAAGCAGGCGATGAAGCTGGATTACGCGCCCGCCTTCCAGTTTGGCCACCCGCTGTCGTTCGAGCTGGCCAACCGCGTGAAGGAGCTCACGCCTGCGGGCCTGGACTATGTGTTCTTCACCGGCTCGGGCTCCGAGTCGGCCGACACCTCGCTGAAGATGGCGCGCGCTTACTGGCGCAACAAGGGCCAGGCGAGCAAAACCCGCCTGATCGGCCGCGAAAAGGGCTACCACGGCGTGAACTTTGGCGGCATCTCGGTGGGCGGCATCGTGGCCAACCGCAAGATGTTCGGCCAGGGCATTGAGGCCGACCACCTGCCCCACACCCAGCCGCCTGCAGGCTCGTTCCACAAGGGCATGCCGCCCACGGGCAAGGAGCTTGCCGACCGCCTGCTGGACGTGATTGCGCTGCACGACGCATCGAACATCGCCGCCGTGATCGTGGAGCCGTTCTCGGGCTCCGCCGGCGTGGTGATTCCGCCCGTGGGTTACCTGCAGCGCCTGCGCGAGATCTGCACCCAAAACAACATCCTGCTGATTTTTGACGAAGTGATCAGCGGCTTTGGCCGCAGCGGCGCCTGGACGGGTGCTGAAGCCTTTGGCGTGACGCCCGACATCCTCAACTTTGCCAAGCAAGTGACCAACGGCGCGCAGCCGCTGGGCGGCGTGGTGGCCACCAAGGAAATCTACGACACCTTCATGGCCGCGGGTGGCCCTGAATACATGCTGGAGTTCGCGCACGGCTACACGTACTCGGCCCACCCCGTGGCGTGTGCAGCGGGCATCGCGGCGCTCGATATCCTGCAAAACGAAGACATGATCGGCCGCGTGAAGGCGCTGGCCCCGTACTTTGAAGAGGCCGTGCACAGCCTTAAGGGCACCAAGCATGTGCTGGACATCCGCAACTTCGGCCTGGCCGCAGGCTTCACGATTGCGCAGGTGCCCGGCGAGCCCGCCAAGCGGCCGTACGAGATCGCCATGAACTGCTGGAAGAAAGGCTTTTACGTGCGCTATGGCGGCGACACGATCCAGCTGGCCCCGCCGTTCATCAGCGAGCGCGCCGAGATCGACCGCCTGGTGAATGCGCTGGGCGACGCGCTCAACGAAGTCAACTGACTAAGCAGATCCCCCGCACCGCGCGAGCAGCCACGTATGCACATCTCCATCCTCACGTTCGACGGCTTCAACGACCTTGACTCGCTGGTGGCGTTGGGCATGCTCAACCGCATTGCGCTGCTGGGCGATACGGACTGGCGCGTGCGCATTGCCAGCCCCACGGCGCGCGTCACATCCATGAACGGGCTGACCATCGACGCGCACGAAGACCTGAGCCAGTTGGCAAAGGCCGACGCGGTGCTGATCGGCAGCGGCATGAAGACGCGCGAGGTGGCCAATACCCCGGCGTTGATGGAGCAGTTGCACGGGATCGACCCCACGCGCCAACTGCTGGCGGCGCAGTGCTCGGGCACCTACCTGCTGGGCCGCCTGGGGCTGCTGGGGGGCACGCCCGCCTGCACCGACCTGACCAGCAAGCCCTGGGTGGTGGAGTCGGGCGTGGACGTGGTGCCGCGCGCCTTTGCGGCCCGTGGCAACGTGGCCACGGCGGGCGGTTGCCTGGCGTCGCAGTACCTGGTGGCGTGGCTGATTGCGCGCCTGAAGGATGTGGATGCCGCGCGCGAGGTGCTGCACTACTTTGCCCCGGTGGGCGAGAAGCAGGAATTCATCGACCGCGCCCTGGCCCATGTGCTGCCCACGCTGGAGCCCGCACACGTTGCGGATTAGGTACTATCATTTTTATAGCTACTAGCGCTTACTGAATAGGCGCTAGCGGCACTTTTTACTTGAAATCATCGCCATGAACCACGACAAGAACGTCACCACCATCGGCCACCTGATCGACGGCCAGATCGTTGCCGACACCGAACGCACCCAACCGGTGTTCAACCCCGCCACGGGCCAGTCGACCACCAGCGTGGCGCTGGCCAGCCAAGCCACCGTCGAGGCCGCCATTGCCTCGGCCGAAGCCGCCTTCCCCGCCTGGCGCAAGACCCCACCTCTCAAGCGCGCGCGGGTGATGAGCAAGCTCAAGGTACTGCTCGAAGAAAACGCCGACAAGATCGCCGCGATGATCACCGCCGAGCACGGCAAGGTGCTGGCCGACGCGCACGGCGAGCTGCAGCGCGGCATCGAGAACGTGGAATACGCCAGCTACGCGCCAGAGCTGCTCAAGGGCGAGCACAGCCGCAACGTGGGCCCGAACATCGACAGCTGGAGCGAGTTCCAGGCGCTGGGCGTCACCGCCGGCATCACGCCGTTCAACTTCCCGGCCATGGTGCCGCTGTGGATGTGGCCCATGGCCGTGGCCTGCGGCAACACGTTTGTGCTCAAGCCCTCCGAGCGCGATCCTTCGTCCACCCTGTTCGTGGCGCAACTGGCGCTGGAGGCGGGCCTGCCGCCCGGCGTACTCAACGTCGTCAACGGCGACAAGACGGCCGTGGACACGCTGCTGCAAGACCCGCGCGTGAAGGCCGTGAGCTTTGTCGGCTCCACCCCCATTGCTGAGTACATCTACGCCGAAGGCTGCAAACACGGCAAGCGCGTGCAGGCCCTGGGCGGCGCCAAGAACCACGCCGTGCTGATGCCCGATGCCGATGTGGACAACGCCGTGAGCGCGCTGATGGGCGCGGCCTATGGTTCGTGCGGCGAGCGCTGCATGGCCATCCCGCTGCTGGTGGCCGTGGGCGATGAAGTGGGCGACGCCGTGATTGCGGGCCTGAAGACCGAGATCGCCAAGATGAAGGTCGGCCCCGGCACCGACAACAGCAACGACATGGGTCCGCTGGTGACCAAGCCCCACTTTGAAAAGGTGAAAGCCTATGTAGACAGCGGCGTGGCCGAAGGCGCCACGCTGGTGGTGGACGGCCGTGGCGTGAAGGTTGCCGGCCATGAGGGAGGCTACTTCCTGGGCGCCTGCCTGTTCGACAACGTCAAGCCCGGCATGAAGATCTACCAGGAAGAAATCTTCGGCCCCGTGCTCGGCGTGGTGCGCGTGAAGACGCTGCAAGAAGCCATGCAGCTCATCAACGACCACGAATACGGCAACGGCACCTGCATCTTCACCCGCGATGGCGAGGCCGCCCGCTACTTCACCGACCACATCCAGGTCGGCATGGTGGGCGTGAACGTGCCCCTGCCCGTGCCCGTGGCCTACCACTCGTTCGGCGGCTGGAAGCGCAGCCTGTTTGGCGACCTGCACGCCTACGGGCCGGACGCCGTGCGCTTCTATACCAAGCGCAAGACCATCACCCAGCGCTGGCCGAGTGCCGGTGTGCGCGAGGGCGCGGTGTTCAGCTTCCCGAGCAGCCGCTGAACGAATGCTTGAGAACGGCCCTGCGGGGCCGTTTTTCATGTGTGGGCGGCCTGGGGCGTGCAGCCGTCGCAGCAGAACAATGCGCGCAGTTGGGTGGTTATTGCTACGGTTATCAACAGAAGTGTTGAAGTGCGGTGGTGCGGGCACCGCGAGGGAGCGCGCAATTCCCCATGGCCTTTCTGCCTTGGCGCTTTTGCCCGCACCGGAGTGCGCACGGAGTCACAATGCAGCCCGAGATGTAAGCAGATACGCTTACTAGGGTTTTTACGTAACGACGCCTACAATCTCAGACCCTTACAGAGCTGACAGCCTTCGCCGGGCGTGTGTCCGGTGGTTGCTGCGCCTTACCCCCAGCTGGAGACACTGAATGCCCGAGAACACCACGGCCCAGAACAACAACCCAGACAAGCGTGCCCAGCTCCGCCGCGCGGCGCTCGAATACCACGAGTTCCCCAAGCCCGGCAAGGTCGCCATCGCTGCCACCAAGCAGATGGTCAACCAGCACGATCTGGCACTGGCCTACTCCCCGGGTGTCGCGGCGCCGTGTGAGGAAATCGTCAAGGACCCCAACGCCGCCTTCAAGTACACCAGCCGGGGCAACCTGGTGGGCGTGGTGACCAACGGCACCGCCGTGCTGGGCCTGGGCGACATTGGCCCGTTGGCGGGCAAGCCGGTCATGGAAGGCAAGGCCGTTCTGTTCAAGAAATTTTCGGGCATCGATGTGTTCGACATCGAAATCAACGAGAAGGACCCTGAAAAGCTGGTCGAGATCATTGCCGCCCTGGAGCCGACTTTTGGCGGCATCAACCTGGAAGACATCAAGGCGCCTGATTGCTTCTACATCGAACGCAAGCTGCGCGAGCGCATGAAGATCCCGGTCTTCCACGACGACCAGCACGGCACGGCCATCGTGGTGGGTGCAGCCATCTTGAATGGCCTGAAGGTGGCGGGCAAAGACCCCAAGACCGTGAAGCTGGTGACATCGGGCGCCGGCGCAGCCGCCCTGGCGTGCCTGGGGCTCTTGGTGAAGCTGGGCATCCCCCGCGAGAACATCTGGGTGACCGACCTGGCAGGCGTGGTGTACGAAGGCCGTACCGAATTGATGGACGAGGACAAGATCCAGTTCGCCCAGAAGACCGATCAGCGCACACTGAGTGAAGTGATCGATAACGCCGACGTCTTCCTCGGCCTGTCTGCTGGCGGAGTGCTCAAGCAGGAAATGGTCAAGAAAATGGCCACGCGCCCTTTGATCTTTGCGCTGGCCAATCCCAACCCTGAAATTCAGCCCGAAGACGTGAAGGCGGTGCGCGACGACGCCATCATCGCCACAGGCCGCACGGACTACCCCAACCAGGTCAACAACGTCCTGTGCTTTCCGTACATCTTCCGTGGCGCACTCGACAGCGGCGCCACCACCATCACGCTGGAGATGGAAATTGCGGCCGTGCACGCCATCGCCGAACTGGCCCAGGCCGAGCAAAGCGAAGTGGTGGCGGCGGCCTACGTCGGTGAGCAGCTCGCCTTTGGCCCTGAATACCTGATCCCCAAGCCGTTCGATCCACGGTTGATGATGATGATCGCCCCCGCTGTGGCCAAGGCCGCGGCAGACAGTGGCGTAGCCCTGCGCCCCATCGCTGACATGGATGCCTACCGCGAACAGCTGCAGAGCTTCGTGTATGCCTCGGGCACCATGATGAAGCCCATCTTCATGGCCGCCAAGACAGCTGCCAAGAAACGCGTGGCCTACGCAGAAGGCGAAGAAGAGCGCGTGCTGCGCGCAGCCCAGATCGTCGTAGACGAGCGTATCGCCCGCCCCACGCTCATCGGACGCCCCAAGGTGATTGCAGAGCGTGTCGAGAAATTCGGCCTGCGGCTGCAGGAAGGGCGCGACTACGACGTGGTGAATGTCGAGCAGGACCACCGCTACCGCGACTTCTGGCAAACCTACCACCGCATGACCGAACGCAAGGGCGTGACGGTGCCCATTGCCAAGATTGAAATGCGCCGCCGCCTTGCGCTGATCGGAGCCATGCTGCTGCACAAGGGCGAAGTGGACGGCATGATCGCCGGGACCTGGGGCCATACCAACCTGCACCTGAACTACATCGATCAGGTGATCGGCAAGCGTGCCGGAGTGGCCACCTATGCGTGCATGAACGGGCTGCTGCTGCCAGATCGCCAGGTTTTCCTGGTGGACACGCATGTCAACTACGACCCCACGGCCGAGCAGCTGGCTGAAATCACCGTCATGGCAGCCGAAGAGATGATGCGCTTTGGCATCAAGCCCCGGGCAGCGTTGCTGTCGCACTCCAATTTCGGCTCCAGCAACCAGCCCAGCGCAGTCAAGATGCGCCAGACCCTGGAGTTGCTGCGCGTGCAGGCCCCCTGGCTGGAGGTGGATGGCGAGATGCACGGAGACGTGGCGCTGGACAGCAAGGCCCGCGCAGCACTGATGCCCCACAGCGACCTGATCGGAGACGCCAACCTGCTGGTGCTGCCCAACATCGATGCCGCCAACATCTCCTACAACCTGCTCAAGACGGCGGCGGGCGGCAACATCGCCATTGGCCCCGTGCTGCTGGGCGCGGCGCAGCCAGTGCACATCCTGACGGCCAGCACCACGGTGCGCCGTATCGTGAACATGACAGCGTTGACCGTGGCTGACGCCAACGCGTCGCGATAAGCTCTCAAAAGATAGTAAAGACCAACTTTTTTTGGTCCATTCCCTCGCAGCGCCTGCCTAAATATTGGGCAGGCGCTTGCTTTTTGGGGGGTATTGCGTCACACTACGGGCTCGAAATTTCGGGGTTAACCCGTGGTTTCTGAAAGGTGTCGTTGATGCTGAAGGCTTTAGCCGCCCAGGTTCGCAAAGCAGGGCTTTTGTGGGTTTTGGGTGCTGCGTTTGTGTTGGCTCCGGTGGCGGGTCAGGCCCGCCAAAATCCGTCTGGTGCTGGTTCGCTTTCCTCCATTGCGTTGGCCGATCTGCCCGCACAAGGGCGGGCAACCTATGCCCTCATCCGTGAGGGCGGGCCCTTTCCGTACGAAAAGGACGGCACGGTATTTGGCAACCGCGAACGCATCTTGCCAGCACAACAACGCGGCTACTACCGCGAGTACACCGTCAGAACGCCGGGCGCACGCAACCGGGGTGCGCGCCGCATCGTGTGTGGCGGCAAGCAACCCCGGATGCCGGACGCCTGCTACTACACCAGCGACCACTACGCCAGTTTCCGCGAGATCGTCGAGTGACTTTCCCCCGCTGCGGTGTGCGCCGACCAGTCCATGGTGGCGCATGGCGTGACCTTTGATTTCCCCCACCCGCCAGGCGCATGCACAGGCCTTGCGGAATGCCAGAAGTTTGTGGACTTTATTAAGAAAGAGTAGCGGAGATGCAAACGCCACTTCGTAAAGACCTGGAAACGCCCCTGCGTGGCGTGCGAGCCAACATCGTGCAGTCCATTCGCGCCTTTCGCGTGCAAGACCTGCAAGATGCCGCAACTTCCATGGGTCATCATTTTCTGTATGCCAATCTGGCCCATGCGCAGTCCAAGCAGGATGTGCTGGACCTGATCGCCACCCAGTTCACCTTTCCAGCGCACTTTGGCAAGAACTTCGATGCGTTGTACGACTGCATGACCGATCCCTTGCACAAATCGGGCCCGCAGCCGGGCTTCATTGTGGTGCTGGAGCAGATTCCCACCACGGCAAAGTTTGACAAGGAAGCCCGCGAACAGCTGCTGGACATCTTCCGCGACGCGGCTGATTACTGGGGCGATCGAAAAATACCGTTCCGGTGTTTTTATTCTTTTCTGTAGCCCGTTCTGCATCCAACAGCCAAGCAGAACGGGCGAACGAGGCTAGTGAAGCACCCAAAGTCCAACGGATCGAAATTGCAGCAGAGCCCGAAGAGAAAATGCCCACCGACAAACTGGTCGATGTGTCGCCCCTGGCACTGCGCATGAGCAGCCCGTTCAATGCGGGGTACTGGCTCAGCGCCGCCTGAGTTCAGTGCATCCCCCTGAGGCGCCTTGCGCCTCGTTTCTCCCATCCTGAGGAATCGCCGCGCAGTGTGCATCTTCGGTCTCGGGCGGTCAGCGGAGTTGCAAATACTCGCCATAGCCGTTGCTATTGCTGCGTTTTGCGCCGAGCAGACCATCCCGATCCGCAGCGCACACTTGCCGCTTGATTCGTGCAGAGGATTCCTGGCGCGATTCGGGAAGCGGGCGAAGCTCTCACTGCGGGGCGGCGCGCCCAGCATAGGCCCATGGTTGGCATGCCTGCATCTGCTCTGCTGAGCGCACTTGGGGGGTCAAGCGCCCCTGTCCTTCTTTGACCACGCGCTTGCCAAAGCCCTCGCTCAGGGTGATCGGCACGTGCCATACCTGTTCTCGGTGAAATAGGCCTTCAGCGCTTATCCAGTAAGCGCGAGCAGCTATCAATTCAAGAGCATGCTTGTGCCAGTGCGACGTATTCGTCCACAGGCACTTCTTCGGCGCGGCGCTGGGTGTCGAAGGTGCCTGCAAACTGGCGTGCTTCCAGCCAGCGGCCCAGGGTGTGGCGCAGCAGCTTGCGGCGCTGGCTGAAGGCGACTTGCACCAGTTCTTCCAGCAGGGCCACATTGACAGGGGCAGGGGCTTCTCGCGGCACCATGCGCACCACGGCGCTGTCCACGCGGGGGGGCGGGTCAAAGCTCTCTGGCGGCACGAACAGCACGTTTTCCATGGCGTAGCGCCACTGCAGCATGACCGACAAGCGCCCATAGTCGCTGGTAGAGGGACCGGCGACCATGCGGTCAATCACTTCCTTTTGCAGCATGAAGTGCTGGTCCTGGATGGCGTCCACATGCTCCAGCAGGTGGAACAGGATGGGCGTGGAGATGTTGTAGGGCAGGTTGCCCACCACGCGCAGGCGCAGGGCGGGCTGGTTCAGGCGCTCGCGGAACGTCTGGGCGAGCGCAGTGAAGTCGACCTTGAGCACGTCCGACTCGATCACGTCCAGCTGCCCGTGTGAGCGCAGCCGCGCGGCCAGATCGCGGTCCAGCTCAATCACTGTGAGGCGGCCGAGGCGTTCCACCAGGGGCTGTGTGAGGGCGGCTAGGCCCGGGCCGATTTCCACCATCGGGTCGCCTGGCTGCGGGGCAATCTCCTGGACGATGCCGTCGATGATGCCCTGATCGGACAGAAAATGCTGCCCGAAACGCTTGCGTGGGATGTGTTTCATGCTTTTGTCGCCGGGCCGCCCCAAGACAAGATGCAGCCCCACGCACTCGCAAAGCGCAGGGCACGCCTGCGTGTGGGGGCATGGAGCCACACGCAGCAGGCGACGGTGGGGGTCATGCTCATTGCGGGGGCTCGCGGTATTCCACGTAGGCGCGGCCACGCAGTTCCTGCGCCCAGGTGGCGTAGGCTTCTTCCAGCTTCTTCTCGCGCACGGCGTCGCGCATCATGTCGCGTTGTTCGCGCTGGTTCAGCTTGGCCTCGCGGCGGTCCACCAGCTGGATCAGGTGCACGCCAAAGCGCGACACCAGGGGCTCGCTGATTTCGCCAGGGCGCAGGGCGCTCAGGGCTTGTTCAAACTCGGGCACATAGCGGCCGGGATTGGCCCACCCCAGGTCGCCACCCTGCTTGGCGCTGCCGTCTTGCGAGTGCTCACGCGCCAGCGTGGCGAAGTCTGCCTGGCCCGCCTGGATGCGGCGGCGGTAGTCGCTCAGGCGTGCGGCGGCTGCGGATTCAGACAACTGGGGCCCAGTGCGCAGCAGGATGTGGCGGGCATTGGTCTGCACCACGGTCGGACCCGAGCCTGCGGCCGAGCGTTCTACCACCTTCAGGATGTGAAAACCTGCTGGCGAGCGCACGGGGCCCACCACGCCACCCATGGGCAGCGCCTGGGTGGAAGTGACGAACAGCTCGGGGTAACGGTCTGCGGGGCGCAGGCCCAACAGGCCACCGTCGCGTCGGCCTTCGGGGGCGTCAGAGTATTCCTGCGCCACCTTGGCAAAGTCTTCGCCCGCGCGCACCTTATCGGCCGCTTGCTGGGCGCGGGCCTGGCGCTCGGCCACCACGGCAGGGCTGGCATCTTCGGGCACGCGCACCAGCACGTGGGCGAGATTGATTTCTGCCGCGCTCACTTCGCTGCCCTGTTGCTCGCGAATGAACTGGTCAATGTCCAGATCGCTCACCTTGACTTTGGCATCCACCTCGCGTTCGCGCACGCGCTGCATCAAGAGCTGGTTGCGCAGTTCTTCGCGGAAACGGTCGCGGTTCAGGCCCTCGCTGACCAGGCGGCGTTGCAGTTCGTTCACCGTCAGCCCGTTTTGCTGGGCAACCGCAGCCTCGGCCTGGTTGACGGCGTAGTCGTCCACCTTGATGTTGGTTTCGCGGGCCAACTGCAGCTGTGCTTTTTCGAGAATGATGCGTTCGAGCACCTCGCGGGCGATCAGGTCGCGGGGAGGGCGGGGGGCGTTGCCGCCCTGCTGCGCCAGTTGCTGCTCGATGCGGGCGACGCGCGAGCGCACTTCGAAATTGGTGACGGGCTCGGAGTTGACGATGGCCACGATGAAGTCGGCCGAGCGGGGGCCCGTGTCGGCGGCGGACGGAGTGGGCAGCGTCAGCGAAGACTTGCCAGCGGGCGCCGCCGCCGGGGGTTGCGCCAGGCCCTTGCCGGCGCCGCCCGAGGGGCGCAGCCCTTGCGCAGAGGCGCCTGGGGATGCAAGGCAGGCCAGGGTGGCCGCCAGGGCCAATGTCATCACGCGGTGGTTCATGGCTGTGTTGGTTTAGTCGTAGTTGCTGAAACGGCTGGGCGCACTGACCTGGTCTCGCAGGTACTGGTAGCGCGGCACGTGTTGCCTGAAGGTTTCAAGGGGGCTGGCGCCCAGGCTCAGGCGCGAGAAGCCCACAAATTCGATCTGGAAGAGCAGCCGGGTGTTGGAGGTGGAGGTGCTGTTTTGCAGGCGCTCGAGTACCACGCGGCCAATCCAGCAGCAGCTGTCGTATTCGAGGCCCACCACGGTGTCCACCAGCTTGCGGTCCTGCATGCTGTAGTTCAGGCGTGCCACGCTGTACCAGCGGCCGCCGCCTTGGCCACGCCCGGCACCCAAGTCTTTGCCTTTGTCGCCCCACAGATCGTTCAGTGGCCACTGCCAGCCGATGTCGATCTGCTCGCTCGTGCCCCGCTGCAGGCGGTAGGCGGCGCTGATCGTGCGGTAGTTGCCAGGGCTGTACCGGGCGCTGAGCGTGGAACGGATGGAGCGCTGCGTCTTGGGGTTGTATTGCACCAGGGAGTCAAACGCCCACTTCTGCGTCCAGTTGATGCCCGCGCCCACCAGCACATCCGACAGCCGCTCGCTCACCGGCGCCACGCCCGGCAGCGTCACGTCCTGGTCGGAAAAGCGCAGGCGCTGGGCCACGCCAAAGCGCACGTTCTCAGCGCCGGTGTCCGGGTCGAGCAGGCGGGTGGTCACGCCCAGCGTCAACAGGTTGTTGTCGGCGATGCGGTCGTTGCCGCCGTAGGCGTTTTCGGTATAGATGGTGGCAAAGTTGAAGTCGTTGGTGGCCGTGTCGTACACGGGCAGGCGGCTTTGGTCGCTGAACGGCGTGTAGGTGTAGAACGCGCGGGGCTCCAGCGTCTGCAGGAACGAGCGGCCAAAGAAGTTCGTGTCGCGCTCAAACACCAGCCCGCTGTCCAGGCTGAAGGTGGGCAGGGTGCGGCTGGCCGAGCGGGAGCCGTTGGACAGTGCGCTGTCAAACTGGTATTGCGTGGTGTGCAACTGCAGCTTGGGCGTGACGAAGCCGCCCGGTGCCAAGAAGGGGCGGCTGATCTGGGCCAGGGCATAAGAGCGGTCAGCGTTGGGCTGGCCGGTGAGGGCACGCGCCGCCTCAAAGCGCGTGGTGTCCAGCTCCACGCTCGCGTCCAGCCCCGCAGGCAGGGCGGAGGGCGTGTAGCGCCAGTTCAGCTGCGGCATGCGGTCGTATGGCGGAACGATGGGTGAGGTGACGTCCTGCAGCGTTTGCCACTTGAGCGTGCGTACCTGTGCAGAGTAGTCGCCCGAGCCCCAGGTCAGCATGGCGTCGTTGGGCAACAGGCGCTGGCGCAGCGGCTCTGAAGCGCGGCCAAAGTCGCGCCAATAGTTGTCGTCGCTCACCCGGTTGAGGTTCAGGTTCAACCCCAGCCCGCCGATGCTGGATTCGATCACGCCCTGGTGTTTGGCCGTGATACCCCAGCGGTCGCGGTTGCGCAGGCGGTCGCCCGGCATCACGTCCGCGTTGATGTCGCCTTGGTAGGTGGGTTCCAGGTAACGGAACTCGCCACCCAGGTTGGCGCCGCGCTTGGCCATCAACGCGGCGCGCAGCGTGGCGTCGCGGTTGGGTGCAATGTTCCAGTAGTAAGGCTGGGTGTAGTCCAACCCATCGCGGCTGTCCAGCCCGATGGTCGGCGGCAGCAGGCCCGACTTGCGCTTGTCCGACAGCGGGAAGGTGATGTAAGGAATGGGCAACACCGGCACACCCTGGAACTCCAGTACCGCGCCCTCGGCCGTCCCTACTTCTTCCTCGTTGTCGATGCGGATCTTGTCGGCACGCAGCACCCAGGCAGGGCGCCAGCTGTCCTCGTTGCCCTTTTGGCAGGTGGTGTAGGTGGCGCTGTGCACCAGCGCCCGGTCACGGTCGATGAAATCAACCCGGTTCGCCTCACCATGGGCCTGGGTGGCCAAAAACCGGTAGCGGGCGTCGGTGAAAAACCCTTCGAAGGCATCCACCCGCAAATCCAGCGCCGAGCCCTCGTACGTGTTGCCGGCACGGTTGATGCGCACGTTGCCGCGCGCCTTGGCCAGGTCGTCGGGCACGTTGTAGTCCAGCCGGTCGGCGCGGATGACGGTATCGCCACGGCGCAGTTCGGCATTGCCCTCGATGGTGGCGTTCAGGTCCGTCTGGCCACTGATGCGGTCGCCGGTGACGAACACTGGCAGCTGGGTGCGCACCGATTCGGGAATCGTCTCTTGCAGCGCAGGTGATTTGCGCAGCGTTAGCGGGTCGTCCCAGGCGCTGGGTGCAGCGTCCTGTGCCTGCGCTGCCAGCGGCAGGCCGCACCAGGCCAGCGCAATGCAGTACGCCAGGGCCCGGGGAACGGGCGGGCGCAACCGCAAGGCCGCTGCCGCAGCGGGCCGGGTCCGGGGGAGAGAGGTCTGCGCGGTGATGGGCTTGCGGCGTGGCACGTGGGCGTTGGGGAACGAGGGCAGATGGAATCACCCGCGCCAACAGCGGTGGCGGTGGGGCGGGTTTGTAAAATCCGATTATCCATGAGCCACCCCTCTTCCCCCTTTTCCCCCCCATCCGCCGATTCAGCCGCCGCCAGCGTTGCCACGCCCAGCCCGGTGGTCTGGGCTGACCCCGCCCGGCATCAGGCTTTTAACGCTTGGCTGGCCCCGCTGACCACCAGCCACCAGCTGCTGCCCGCCACACTGCGCCCCGCATCGGCCGACGCGAGCTTTCGCCGCTACCTGCGCATCGATACCGCTCAAGGCGCCAGCTGCATCGTCATGGACGCGCCTCCGGACAAGGAAAACTGCCGCCCCTTCGTGCAGGTACAGGCCCTGATGGCCGAGGCCGGGCTGAACGTGCCGCAAATCCTGGCCTGGGACGAGACGGGCGGCTTCATGCTGCTGACTGACCTGGGCAAGCAAACCCTGATCGAGTTGCTGCAGCCCGAAAACCCCCAGGCCGCGCTGCCTTGGTACCTGCAGGCCACCGACGTGCTGCTGGACTGGCAAAAAGCCTCCCGCCCCGGCGTGTTGCCCGTGTACGACGAAGCCTTGCTGCGCCGCGAACTGGCGCTGTTCCCTGACTGGTACCTGGCCCGCCACCGGGGCGTGACGTTGAACGACAAGCAGCAGGCCACGCTCGACAACGCCTTCAACCTGATCGTGGCGCACAACCTGGCCGTGCCCAGCGTGTTTGTGCACCGCGACTTCATGACCAGGAACCTGATGGTGCCGCTGAAAGAGGACGGTCCGCTGGCGGTGCTCGATTTCCAGGACGCCGTCTACGGCCCCATCACCTATGACATTGCCAGCTTGTTGCGCGACGCCTTCATCAGCTGGGAAGAGGAATTCGTCATCGACGTTACCGTGCGTTACTGGGAAAAGGCCCGCAAGGCCGGGCTGGTGGGCGCGGCCAGCGCCAGCGGCTGGGGGGCAGACTTTGGCGAGTTCTACCGTGCGGTCGAATGGATGGGCCTGCAGCGCCACCTGAAGGTAGCCGGAATTTTTGCCCGCCTGACCTTGCGTGACGACAAGCCCAAATACCTGGCCGACGCACCGCGCTTTTTGCACTACATCCGCACCACCGCCAACCGCTACCGCCAACTGGGCCCGCTGCTGCAGCTGGTGGACGAGATCGAAGGCACCACGCCCGTCACCGGCTTTGCGTACGGGCGCATGTAGCCGCGCCTGCGTTGAGACAAAGTTTTGAGTCAAATCGGCCTCCAGCGCTTGTGAATAAAGCGGTGGCAGCTATGAAAGTAATAGTAGATGCCTCGCTTCCACTGCCCCGCTGACCTGGCCCCCGGCGCCGAAATCGACCTGCCCGCTGGCGCTGCACGCCATGTGCAGGTACTGCGCCTGCAGCCGGGCGATGGCATCACCCTGTTCCACGGCGGGGCGGACGGCCCTGGCGGCGAATTTGATGCCACCGTGCTGCGCATGGGCCGCAGTGATGTGCGCGTGCAGGTGGGCACCCACCATGCCATCGAACGCGAAGCGCCCCGCGCCATCCACCTGCTGGCGGGCATCACCGCCAACGAGCGCATGGACTGGCTGGTGGAAAAAGCCACCGAACTGGGCGTGGCCAGCATCACCCCGCTGGTGGCTGAGCGCAGCGTGCTCAAGCTCAAGGGCGAGCGTGCCGACAAAAAGCTCGCCCACTGGCAGGCCGTGGCCGTGGCCGCGTGCGAGCAGTGCGGGCGCAACCGCGTGCCTGTGGTGCACGATGCGGTGGACCTGGCCGCCTGGGCGCGAAGCCACTCGGCGGCGGGCACCGACGGAGTGGCTGCCCTGCGCCTGCTGCTGTCACTGCGCGAAGGCACGCGTCCGCTGCAGCAGGCGGCGGCCGGGGCGGGGCCGGTGTGGTTTCTCTCGGGCCCCGAAGGAGGCTTGAGCGCGGCCGAAGAAACGCTGGCCGTGCAACACGGCTTTGCACCCACCACGCTGGGGCCGCGCGTACTGCGCGCAGAGACCGCACCGCTGGCGGCTGTAGCGGCGCTCACGCTCTGCTGAAAACTAAGTGCCGGGCCCGCGCCAGCCGCGCCAAGCTGTTCACCCGCCGTACTGGCGCCACGGTAGGGGCATCCACGGGTGGAGCCATCCGCGTGAGTGCTTGCAAGAACTGGAACAGCTTGTGAGACTGTGCACTGCACCGCCGCGCAAGAACGTAAAAGAGTCCTGAGGACGAAGTTCCTGGTGCGACGAATCCCGAGATGCTGGCCCCTGGGTCACGCTTCGTGGAATATGCCAAAACACACCGATAGCGCCGCATCGCACCGTGCACTGCCGCGCCAGCAGGCCGTGTTCAGCCCATTGCGATGGGCTGTGCTGCCGCTGCGTACTGGCGCTAATCGACAACGGAGACCAATGTGCAGCTGCGCGCCCACCTTCGGCGTTGGACTGACTGGGTGCTGACCACCGACCAGCGCCAGCGCATTCGCCTGGCCATGGCAGGGTTGGCGGCACTGCTCATGGTGTGCTGTCTGGTGGTGATGAATGCGGTGGCCGCTGCGGGGCTTGCCGATGCGTGGCAGGTGCGGGTGTGGACGGCGTGTTCGGTCCTGGGGCTCATCGCGGTCTATGCGGCCATCCGCAGCGGGTGGTCCCGCCGCTTCAAGGACCCCGCCCTCACCCTGGTGCAGATCCTCTACGCCATCGCCTGCTGCGCGGTGGCGTTCGTCATTGCCGGGCCCGCCCGTGGCGTCACGTTGCCCATCCTGGCCATCATCCTCATGTTCGGCATTTTTGGGCTCACCACCCGCCAGATGGTGGGTGTGCTGGTGTACAGCCTCGCGGTGTTCGGGGTGGCCTCGGGCGTGGTGGCCGCGCGCGCCGAGCCCGACTACCCGCCCGTGGTGGCAGCCGCCTATGTGGGCATGGTGGTCGTGGTGCTGCTCAGCAGCACGTTCCTCACCACCCGGGTGCAGGGCACCCGCGAACACCTTCGGCGCCAGAAGGCGGAGCTGGCCCGCGCCCTGGAGCAGATCCGCCAGTTAGCCACCCACGATGAGCTGACGGGCCTGATCAACCGGCGGGCCATGCTCGAGCGCATGCAGCTCGAGCAGCGGCGCAGCCTGCGCAGTGGCCATCCGCTGCTGATTGCGGAGCTGGACATTGATCACTTCAAGGAGGTGAACGACACGCACGGCCATGCCGCCGGTGACCGGGTTTTGCAGGTGTTTGCAGACACGGTGCGCCGCAGCGTGCGCGACACCGATGTGCTGGCGCGCTGGGGCGGTGAAGAGTTCGTGCTGCTGCTGTGCGACACCCCTGTGGAAGAGGCCACGGCCCTGATGGAGCGCGTGCGCCGGGCCGTGCATGCCATGCGGGTGCCAGTGCCGCAGGGCGGCGCGCCCATCGCGGTGACCGTGTCGATCGGCCTGGCGCGCCACACCCCGGCCGACGCCGTGGCGCGCACGCTCGAGCGTGCAGACCAGGCGCTCTACGTGGCCAAGGCCGGGGGCCGCAACCGCGTCGTGCCAGCCCAGGGCCCGCCCTAGCCCCTGCATTGCGCCCCGTTCCACAGCGCCGGCGTGCTGGGGCGCAGGTGCAGTGCTGGGCCACAATGCCGTCTCGCAGCCCGGCCCCTGGCGGGTCTGCAAGCATCAGGCGCATTTCCATACGTTCTCATGACCGACAGCACCTCTTCCTCTGACCTCCATTGCGACACCCACGGCCCCTCTGGCGCCGCTTACCTGTGCGTGCACCTGCAGCAGCAGCCGGTGCAGACGTGGTACTGCAACCCGCCCTCGGCCGATCAGCCCTGCCCGGATGCCTGGTGCGCTGCGTGTGAGCGGCTGTTTCAGCAAGAAGGTGAGTGGAACGAAAAAAACGAAGGGCAGGTGGACATCCGCATGGTGTGCCAGCAGTGCTACCACGACACCCGCGCCGACAGTGTGCGGGCCATGAGCGACGCAGAAAAGGAACGCTGGGCCAACGCCGTCGCCGCTTGCCACGAGGCATTGGCGTCACGCCAGGCCCTGCTGACCGAGACGTACAGCCTGTCTGCCCACGAGCGATGGGATTACGACCAGGAAAGCGCCACGCTCACCTTCTCCAGCGCGGGCGTGCCTGCTGTGGTGGCAGACGTGGAGTTCGTTGGCTCCCTCTCGAACCAAAGTGGAACATGGCGCTGGGCGTGGGCCAACTTTCATCTGCATCCCCACGTGGTGGGCCGCATCAGCGCCGTGCGCCAGTACGGACTGGACCATGGTTTTGCCCCGCTGGTGGTGCCGCAGTGGAAGGCCGATGTGGTGGACGCGTGGGAGCTGGCCAGTGTCGCCGCCCATGTGCTGGAGGCCCGGGGCGTGTACCGTGCGCCTTCGGACAACGGCTACCTGTTCATGGCCATCATGGACATTCGCAAGGTCTAGTCACCCAGTGAGGCGGTTGGGCAGCGGCCCGGGGATGGAGCGGGCGACAGGGCACCGGTTTTCATCCGCCGCTCTCGACCCGCGCGGGAAACCGCACACTGAAGCGCGCCCCCGGCGGCTGCTGGCCGGGGTGGGCGTCTTCCAGCAGCACCTCCGCGCCGTGCTTGCCTGCAATTTCCATCACGATGGGCAGGCCCAGGCCCGAGCCGTCGGCCTCGCTGCCCAGCGCCCGGTAGAACGGCTGGAACACCAGCTCGCGCTCGGCCTCGGGCACGCCGGGGCCCGAATCTTCCACCTGCAGCATCAGCACATGGCCAAAGGTGTCTGCCAGCACGCGGGCAGTCACCACGCCGGGCTTTTCGGGGGAGGAGGGCGTGTAGTTGATGGCGTTGTCCACCAGGTTGCGCACCAGTTCCTTGAGCAGCGTGGGGTTGCCGTCCAGCCACACGCCGGGCGAGCCAGGGTCCGCACCGTCGTAGCCCAGGTCGATGTGCTTTTCCAGCGCGCGGGGCACCGAGTCGCGCACCACCTCGATGGCCAGTTCGGCCAGATCGCAGGGCTGGCGGGCAATGCCCACGCCGCTGCCTTCGGCCCGCGCCAGCGCCAGCAACTGGTTGACGGTGTGCGTGGCGCGAATGCTGGAGCGCCCGATGTGCTGCAGCGAACGCTTGAGCTCCTCCGTGCTCGTGCCCTCGCGCTGGGCCAGGTCGGCCTGCATGCGCAGGCCCGCCAAGGGCGTTTTGAGCTGGTGGGCAGCGTCGGCCAGAAAACGCTTTTGTGTGGCGAGCGACTCGTTCAGGCGCGTGAGCAGGTCGTTCACCGACGACACCAGCGGCGCCACCTCCAGGGGCACGGTGCGGTCGTCCAGCGGCGAGAGATCGTCCGGGCTGCGTGCGCGGATGCGTTGCTCCAGCTGGTTCAGCGGCTGGATGCCGCGCGCCAGCGCCAGCCACACCAGCAGCACCGCCAGCGGCAAGATGACGAACTGCGGCAGCATCACGCCCTTGATGATTTCGGTGGCCAGCACGCTGCGCTTCTCGCGCGTCTCGGCCACCTGCACCAGGGCCAGCGGGTTGCCCTGCATGGGCAGTCGCACCCAGATATAGGCCACGCGAATGTCCACGCCGCGCATCTCTGCGTCGCGCAGGCGCACCTCGCCCGCCATGGGCGTTTCTTCGCCCGGCGGCTCGGGCAGTTCGCGCTCCCCCGAGAGAAACTCGCCGCCCGGCCCGATCACCTGGTAGTAAACGATGTCTGAATCGTCGGCACGCAGGATTTCGCTGGCCGGCTGGGGCAGGTTGAACTGCACCTCGTTCCTGCCGGCCGTCTTGTGCACCCCCACCAACTGCGCCAGGGCGTGGGCGTTGTACTCCAGCGCGCGGTCAAACGGTTTGTTCGCCAAGCCTTGCGCCACCAGCCAGGTCAGCGCCAGGCTCACCGGCCACAGCAGCAGCAGGGGCGTCAGCATCCAGTCCAGGATCTCGCCAAACAGCGAGCGTTGCTCGCGCTGGAAGATTTTCACTGCGCCCCCGATTTGAAGTGAAAAGCGACTCTAGCGCAATAAAGATAAGCGCAGGCAGCTATCAAAAACATAGTGTTCCTGCTGGCAGCGGGTACCGCGCTAGCCGGGGATTTTTTCCAGGCAATAGCCCAGTCCGCGCACCGTGGCGATGCGGATCGGGCCCTTTTCAATCTTCTTGCGCAGGCGGTGGATGTAGACCTCAATCGCGTTGTTGCTCACCTCTTCGCCCCACTCGCACAGGCGCTCCACCAGCTGCTCCTTGCTCACCAGGCGGCCTGCGCGCTGCAGCAGCACCTCCAGCAGGCCCAGCTCGCGGGCTGACAGCTCGACCATCTTGCCGTCAATGGTGGCCACCCGCCCGGCCTGGTCGTACACCAGCGGCCCGTGCTTGATGGCGCTGCTGGCCCCGCCCATGCCCCGGCGCGTGAGGGCACGCACCCGCGCTTCCAGCTCCTGCAGGCTGAACGGCTTGGCCATGTAGTCGTCCGCGCCATAGTCCAGCCCCTTCACGCGCTCTTCCACGCTGTCAGCCGCCGTGAGGATCAGCACCGGCAGCGCCGAGCCCCGGCTGCGCAGCTTCTTGAGCACCTCCAGCCCATGCAATTTGGGCAGGCCCAGATCCAGGATCAGCAGGTCGAACTCGTTGTTGGTCAGCAGCGCCGCATCGGCCTCGCTGCCACTGGCCACATGGTCCACCACCGCCCCCGAGGCCCGCAGCGTGCGCAGCAGGCCATCGGCCAGCACTTGGTCGTCTTCGGCGATAAGGATGCGCATGGGGTGTCTCCTGGGCGTGGCGGGGGCAGTGCCGCATTGGTGGACGCTGCGGGCTGCGCGGTTTCTTGCTGATTCTAGGGCGGCGAATGAAGCATGAGCGGGGATCGCTTGTTGGCCGCAGGCTCTGCGCTGCGCTGGGTCAACTTAGCAGCCGCCGGCAGCTTGTTTGTGGCGGGGTCTGCCCGGGATGAGGTGCAACCGCCAGCTTTGCCCATGGGTCGGGCGGCATCCGGTGCAGGTGGTGTCATGGTGTCGCCTTCATCGCAGGCGGCTAGGGCCCGGAGCAGCGTGTCCATCCTTTCGAAAGGATTTCAGCCGATGATCTTGTGGAAGTGTTGCGGAGTCGATGCTTGCGCGGCTGAGCCCACTGTCAGGGCTTTTTGCACAGGGCTTCTCCCTGGCTCACCGCCCCTTCGCGCGCAAGCCACGCCGCTGCCTCCTTCGCCCCCAGGCAGTTGGCCCAGGCAAGCATGGAGATGGTTTTCTTATCCATGCGGTTCACATCCAGTTTCCTCTTCGCGTTCATCACCTCCAGCATCTCCACGTTGTTGGACACCAGGGCGCGAATGAACGCAGGCCTGCCGTCCTTGTTTGGATCGTTCGGGTCGGCGCCGAAATCCAGAAGCACTTTCACTACCTCCACATGGCCCGCCTGGACGGCCATTTCCAGTGGGCTCAACAGATTGCAGCCTTCGCAAGCGGGGCGCACGTTGGCGTTGTTATGCTGGGTGAGCATGGCCTTCAGGGTGCTGGGCAGCGGCGGGTAGTCTTCCAGCAGCACGGTCACGTACATGAGCAGCGGCGTGTCTTGCCGTTTGCCCGCGTAGTCGGGGTAGGGGTAGTTGGCGTCCAGCGGTAAGCCCCGCTGCAGCAGCGCCTGAAAGCCGTCGGGGCAGCGCAGGGCATACACGGCGAGGTTGGTTTCAGAAAACCCCTGGTTGTCGAAAACGCCCCGCATCCTGGCGCCCTGCTCCACCAGCCGGTCTATCTCTTGCCAGTCCGCAGGGTCTGTAGGGCAGCGCTTCAACAGCTTGCCGAGCACCATGGTGATCTGATCGCTGAACTGGCGAGCCTGTTCGGGGCTGGACCGGGCATTCGCGGCTGCGGCGTTCAAGAGCAAGGGGTACACGGTGGACGCGGCAGCGGGATTCGCGCGGGCTCTCGCCAGCCAGCCGTGTTGGGCTGGCCGCGCGCCGGCGTTCAGCATCAACTGGATGTGTTTGGCGCTGGGGTTGTCGATCAGCGTGGTCATCACCCCCGAATGGTTGGCGGCCCCGGGCCCGCCCTCGGCCAGCAAGAACGCGAAGGTCTCTGGCGGAATGGTCGGGGTGCTGTGCTGGAGCAGCTGGATCGCAATGGTTTCGCCGGCGGCGCCTGCGGTGCGGCGCAGCAGGCCTTTCTGGCCCAGTGCTTTGAGCGTCGGGGTGCCGAGTTCCGCCGGCAGCAGGATCATTTCCTTGAGCAGGTAAACCAGCGGGTACAGGTTGACCGCGCTGTCCGCCACATCGCTGAGCCGCGGCGCGACGTCGCGGATGAAGAGCGCGTAGTACTCGTTCTGGAACGGGATGGTCTCCTTGCCGGTGGCCCGGTTGTGGGCGAGCAGGCCCTGCGATGCGGTGATCCATGACGCTTCTCCGGCCGCGTTGCGGGGGATTTGTCCGGCGGCCAGCAAGGTAGAGATTCTGTAGAGCGTGTCGCCGCGCGATGCGCCCAGGGCGGGACTCAGGAACGTAGCTTGGCTCATCAAGTCGTGCAGGTGCTGCCCGCACACGAACCGCGTTTGCGCTGGGGCCTCCATCCGATGAAACCCGTTTTTCTCGGTGGAGGGCAGGGCGTCGAAGGCGGCTTGGCTCATGTCGGGCAGGCGTTGGCCTGCACACACGGGCAAAGCGGGCACCTCCATGCCGACAGTCGCTTTGGAAGGGATCGGCGGTGGCAAGGGCGATGCGCCATGGCGCACCACGGGGAACAGGTCGGTCGCCGACACCGCGAACCCGCTGGCCTGGTAGGCCAGGTAGCCACTGACGGCTTTCTGGGGCACGGTGGATTTTTCGGTCGCGCTGCTGACGGCGTATTCGTGCCCGACCGGGAGCTTGAGCAACACGCCGCCTTGCACTCCCAGCCCGCACACCGGCACCGAGCGGTCGATGGGGCCAATGAGCCTGCGCACTTCATGTGGCGGCACGACGGGGCTGTCGAACACCGCCGTGCCCCATTGGCCATTCGCGTCCTTCTGCCGTGCCTGCACACGGCCGTTGACGCGTTCGACACGAACGACTGCGGGGCCGTCGGCCGTGTCGGAGTAGTCGCCCAGCAGAACCTCGGGGCAGTCTGCGACGTTCGCCGCCGAGGTGAACAGCACGGCCAGCACGAATGCGGCGATGGGACGGATGTGGATCAAGGAACGGGTCAATGGAAGCCTTGGAAATCTTGGCAGCGGAAGGTATGACGATGCGCAGCGTTGGGGGCTGGCGGCACCGAAGGTAACAGGCTGCGGGTACGCCAGCATGGCTTTTGCTCCCCAATTCACGGCGTAGCATGGAGGGAGTACTACTTACGAAGGATGGCGACCCCGCATCTACTTATGAACACGAGACTCACTTCCAAAGTTGCACTGATCACGGGCGCTGCACAAGGAATCGGCGCGGCGATAGCTCGATTGTTTACCCAGGCTGGCTGCTGTGTATATGTCACCGACATCAACGATGAACTTGGCGCAAGCTTTGCGACCTCCCTCGGTAATGAGGCCCGCTACCTTTCTTTGGACGTACGAAAGGAAGACGAGTGGCATCGCGCCACCACGCAGATCCTGAAGGAGCGCGGCAGGCTTGACGTCGTAGTGAATAACGCAGGCATTACCGGATTCGAGGCAGGTCCGGTGCGGCATGACCCTGAGCACGCCACACTGGCGGACTGGCAGGCAGTGCACAGCACCAACCTCGACGGAGTTTTCCTTGGCTGCAAATACGCTATCCGGTCGATGCGGATCCATGGTGCTGGCTCCATCATCAACATCTCGTCGCGCTCCGGGTTGGTCGGAATTCCGGGGGCTGCAGCGTACGCATCATCAAAGGCTGCAGTGCGCAACCACTCAAAGACGGTGGCCCTTTATTGCGCCGAGCAAGGCCTTCAAATTCGGTGTAACTCCATTCACCCGGCGGCGATCCTTACGCCTATCTGGGAACCGATGTTGGGCTCGGACGCGGACCGCGAAGAACGAATGGCCGCGTTGGTGCGTGATACCCCACTTCGTCGCTTCGGGATGCCGGAAGAGGTGGCTGCCGTGGCGCTACTGCTCGCCTCGGACGAAGCAACGTACATCACTGGCAGTGAGTTCAATATCGATGGAGGGCTCTTGGCGGGGTCCGCCGCAACGCCTGCTGTGGTGGAAAAAAGCAGCAGCTAGCGTAACCGGACAAGCGGCGTGGACGGTGGATGTGTGTCAATGGACGGCATCACCGATGAACGAACGCAGCGCTGTGCGGGGTACTTCGACGTCGGACTCTGTTCCATATTCCGTGCGGCCGGCTACGGGCCTGAAGCCGCCTTTGGTGCCGAGCGCCCGCCCATGGCCGAGAGGGGCCCTTCAGTGCATGGGCACTCATGGCCCCTGAACGTATCGACCAGCCTGCTGAGCCTGGGCCAGTTCCACAGCATCAATCCCCACGCGGATCCGTCCCCAACAGCTTCTCCGTCAACGCCTTCAAATCCCGCTGCAACCGCGCCATGCCCTCGGGTTGCATGGCCAGCGTGCCTTCGTCCATGTAGAGCTTGCGGTTGATCTCGAGCTGGATGCTGTGGCGGTGCTGGGCGGGGTGGCTGTAGCGGCGCACCAGTTCCACGCCTTTGTAGGGGTGGTTGTATTCCACGCTGTAACCACAGGCGCGCAGATGCTCGCACACCAGGGCCGACAGGGCGGGGCTGGCCGTGGTGCCGTCGCGGTCGCCCACCACAAAATCGGCGTGCACCAGGCCGGGGAAGTCAGTGGCGTGGCTGGCCGAGACGGCGGGCATGGAGTGGCAGTTGATGTGGATGCTGTAGCCGTGGCGCGCATGCGCGGCGTCAATGGCCTGCGCCACGGCGGCGTGGTAGGGGCGCCAGCAGCGGTCGATGCGGGCGCGCACCTCGTCCACGGTGAGCAGGCGGTTGTAGATGGCCTCGCCTTCGTCGGTGAACTTCCAGATCAGGCCCTTGCCCAGGCGCACCTTGCTGAGCACCTGAGGATCTGTCGCGATGGGGTCGGGCCAGGGCGCGTCGAGCAGGGCAGTGTCCAGCTCCAGCGTGTCGCGGTTGGCGTCCAGGTAGATGCGGGGGAAGTGGGCTTCGATCCAGGCCACGCCCAGGGCCGGGGCGAAGGCGTAGATCTTTTCAACGTGCGTGTCTTCGGCGCGGCGCAGGGTGGGCAGGTCGCAGGCGGAGCGGAAGTCCGGCGGGTAGTGCGTGCCGCTGTGCGGGGAGTCAAACACCAGTGGGGTGGTGCCGGGCACGGTGCTGACCATGGCGGGAGTGGGTTCCGGGGCTGCCGCGGGCGTGCGGCCGGGCGAACCGGTCACTCCGGGTTGGGCTTGCTGGAATCGGTGGTGGATCAGTTTTAAGGCTGCATGCATAGGCAAGGCTCTGTGGGTGGGGGCGGCTGGCCTAGCCGCCCGGACCGGCATGGGGGCATGGAATGCGCCCCAGTATGCCGGTTTGTGGCCACGGGGGTGAAGGGGCTTTCGCGGGGGAGCGTCAGTCCAGCTTCACCTTGGCAAACTCTGCCACGCGTTTCATCTTCTCGATCTCGCGGGCGATCTGCGCCGTGAAGTCCTTGGCCGAGGTGCCTGAAGGGTACAGACCCTGGCCTGCCAAGCGCTCGGCCACGGCCTGCTCCTTCAGGGCCTGGGCCACGGCTTGCTGGATGCGGTCTACGGTCGCAGCAGGTGTGCCTGCGGGCGCTACCAGGCCAAACCACGAGGGTTCGTTGGCCTGCTTGTAGCCCAGCTCGGCATAGGTGGGTACGTCGGGCAGCACATCAAGGCGCGCTGGCCACGACACCGCCATGGCCTTGAGCTTGCCGGACTTGATGTGTGGCAGCGACGACGCGACTTGGTCAAAGTACACAGCCACCTGGCCCGCCAGCACGTCGTTGATGGCCGGGCCCGCACCGCGGTAGGGGATGTGCACCATCGAGGTGCCCGTGCTGCTCTTGAACAGCTCGCCCCACATGTGGCCGATGGTGCCGTTGCCGGGCGTGGCGTAAGACACCCTGCCAGGGTTGGCCTTGAGGTGTTTGACCAGCTCGGCAAAGTCCTTGACGGGCAGCACCGCAGGGTTGATGACGATGACGCCGGGGGCTTTGACGATCTCGGTGACGCCCACGAAGTCTTTGGTGGGGTGGTAGGGCAGCTTGCTGTACACGGCGGGGTTCACGCCGTGGGTGGACAGCGTGGCCACGCCGATGGTGAGGCCATCGGCCGGGGCCCGGGCCACTTCGGCCATGCCGATTGAGCCACCCGCGCCGCCGCGGTTTTCCAAGACCACGGGTTGCTTGAGGATGCGGGCCAGGGGCTCTTGCAGGCTGCGGGCGGTGATGTCGGTGGCGCCGCCGGGCGGGAAGGGGATGATGACGCGCAGAGGTTTGGATTCTTGGCCCCAGGATATTCCAGGAGCTACAGATGCTGCGGCCAGGGCTGAGAGCAGGTAACGACGTTGCATGGCGTGACTTCCTTTGGTGCGGGTAGAAGATTAATGGATTGGGTGCCAGCTACCAAGCAACGGATGTGCCTGATAACATTCCAATATGGAATGATTTGAGAACCACCAATGTCCTCTTTGCGCCGCCTCTCGCCCCCGCTGCACCTGCTGCGGGCGTTCTCTACGGTGACCCGCTTTGGCGGCGTGTCGCGCGCGGCCGAGGCGCTGCACCTGACGCAAAGTGCGGTCAGCAAGCAGATCAAGGAACTGGAAGCCTGGGTGGATGTGCCGCTGTTTGAGCGCAGCCGCAAGCGCCTGGCGCTGACCCCCGCGGGCGAACGCTATGAGCAGGCGGTGCGGGGCGTGCTGGCGCAGCTGGAGGCCGCCACGCTGGAGCTGATCACCAGCGACGACGGCGGCGGGGCGCTGCACTTGTCCAGCCTGCCCACGTTTGCCGCCAAGTGGCTGATTCCGCGGCTGCCGCAGTTCCAGCAGTTGCACCCGCAGGTCACCCTGCATTTTGTGCCGTATGTCTACAGCTACGACTTTGCGCGGCCCGAACTGGACTGCTCCATCCTGTTTGGCGACGGCCACTGGCCGGGAGCCCACGCCCATTACCTCACCGGCAAGGATGTGGCCTTGATTGCGCCGCGCGCCAAGGTGGCTGACTGGCCCATCCACACCCCGCGCGACGTGGCGCGCCACACCCTGCTGCGCCATGTGACGGTGCCCGAGGCCTGGCTGCGCTGGAGCCAGACCCATGGGGTGGAAGGTGCCATTGACCCGCTGGCCGGGCCGCAGTTTGACCAGTTCCAGACCATGATCCGCGCGGTGATGGCGGGCATGGGGCTGGCGCTGGTGCCGCGCTGTCTGGTGCAGGACGAAATCACCTCGGGCCTGGTGCGCGAGCCACTGGCCCACCTGGCGCAGGCAGGCGGCTACCAGGGCGATGTGGGCTACTGGTTTTGCTACCCCGAGGGCCGCACCCAACTGCACGCGTTGCAGTGCTTTCGCCAGTGGCTGCTGCGCTGCACAGAGCCCGGCGCCCCCGCACCGGCACCGGCGGTGGGCAAGCCTGAGGGGTAGCAGGTGCGTCATTCACTGCCGCGCCGGGTGCCTCTGCGGCGCGGGGCCTCGCGCACGTCCTCCAACACACATGCGGTTGCCTGGCTGCTGAAGAGGGTGATCAATTTTGACTGCAATTTTGCCTGATTAGCTACTTACCTCA
>DFQQ01000022.1 GCA_002377855.1 Acidovorax delafieldii
TGCCCAGCGCCAGCCCGGCCAGGCTGCCCACCAGGCCCAGCAGGGCCGATTCGGCCAGCACCAGCGCCAGCCGCTGGCGCGGTGTGGCACCCAGCACGGCCAACAGCGCAAACTGCGGCCCGCGCTGCGCCACGCTGAGGGCCAGCACCGAGAACACGAGGAAGGCCCCGGTGAACAGCGCCACCAGCGCCAGCACCGTCAGGTTGACGCGGTACGCGCGCGAGAGGTCGCTCACCCGTTGCGCCGCGTCGCCCGGCTCGGCCAGCGTGGCTTGCGCGGGCCAGCTTGGCAGGGCCTGCAGCGATTGTTGGAAGGCGCTGCGGTCGGTGCCGGGCTGCAGCTGCAGGTCGATGCGGGTGAGCTGGCCCACGCGGCCCAGCAGGTCCTGCGCGGCCCCAATGTCCATCACCGCCAGCGGGGCGCCGGGGGCGCTCACGGTGCCTGCCACTTGCACGGCCACGGTTTGCAGGCCGGTTTGCAATTGCAGGGTGGGGCGGGGCTGGCTGCCTTCGGGCGGCATGCCCAGCGCCTGCAGGGCGGCGGGGTTGAGGTAGACGGTGGCGGGGGCAAAGAGTGCATCGCGCGCAGCGCCTTCCCACGGCCTGGGCATGAGGGCCGGGGCCATGGCGGGCAGCAGCAGGGCATCGGCCCCCAGCAGGCGCAGGGGGATGGGGGTGGTCGCTTGCGCGCTGGTGGATGCTGCTGCGGAGCGGGCCATAGCCGTGGCGTCCAGCACGGGGTTGGCGCGGGCCACGTCGGGGTGGTTGGCGATTTGGGCAAACAGGTCTTCGCCCAGCGTGCCCTGCATGGGGCGCACTTCCAGATCGGGCTGGCCGTTGACGGCGCGCACGGCCTGCGAAAACTCGTCCAGTGCCGATGCGTTGATCACGTGCACCGCAAAGGCGAGCGCCACGCCCAGCATCACGGCGGCCACGGCGGCCGCGCTGCGCCAGGGGTGGTGGCGCAGGTCTTGCCACGAGAAGGTGCGAAGCAGTGCAAGCATGCGGGCATTGTGCAGCCGGCACCCCCGGGCGGCGGGCGCGGGGGCATTTTGAGGCACCTCAAAACCTGTGCGCCGTGCTCTTGAAATAGCGCGCGCTGCACCGTAATTTGCGAATCAAGGGCGAGGGTGCAAGCCGATGCGCACCGCGCCCCCTGGTCTGGCGCACAGCCGTCGCAGGCCCGCGCCAGGGAGTTTCATCCAACCCGACTTTCAAGGAGCATGACCATGAGTTCTCTGATTCCCCGTGGAGGCAGTTTGCTGGACGAATTCTTCAAGGACATGGCACCGGGCTTTTATGTGCGCCCGCTGCATGGGGACAACCTGCCCTCGCCCGCACAAATCAAGGTGGACGTGAAAGAGTCTGACGGTGGCTACACCGTGCACGCTGAAGTGCCCGGCGTGGCCAAGGAGGACATCCACGTCTCGCTCGAAGGCAATGTGGTGAGCCTGCGCGCCGAAGTGCGCCAGCACGACGAGCAAAAAGACGGCGAGAAGGTGCTGCGGTCCGAGCGCTACTTTGGCTCGGTGGCGCGCAGCTTTGCGCTGCCTGCCGATGTGGACGCCAGCCAGGCAAAGGCCAAATACGACAACGGCGTGTTGACGCTCACGCTGCCCAAGAAGCAGGCCAGTAATTCGCAGCGGCTGCATATTGAGTGAGGGCTGGTGGGGTGAGGGCCCTGGCTTCGACGGGCTCAGCCCGAACGGGGGTGGATCGAGCTTTGGTGTGTGAGCCTTCCCCCCGACCGTTCACGCTGAGCTTGTCGAAGCGCTGCACTGCGCTGTGCGGCGGGGCCCGCGGCTCGGGGATCGCGCGGGCTTGGGCAGGCTCAGCCCACCATGCCGCTGGCCGTCAGGCGCAGCACCCGGTCGGCCCGTGCAGCCGCCGTATCAGAGTGGGTCACCAGCACCAGCGATGCGCCGTGCTCGCGCGTCTGGGCCAGAAGCAGATCCATGACCAAAGCAGCCGTGGTGGGGTCGAGGTTGCCGGTGGGCTCGTCGGCCAGCAGCAGGCCGGGGCGGTGCACCAGGGCGCGCGCAATGGCCACGCGCTGCAGCTGCCCGCCGCTGAGCTGCTGCGGTAGCCGGCTGCCCAGCGTGCCCAGGCCCACCGCATCCAGCATGGCTTGCACACGCGCGGGGTCCGTCTGGCCCAGCAGCATCAGCGGCAGAGCTATGTTCTGCGCCACGTCCAGGTGCGGCAGCACATGAAAGGCCTGGAAGACAAACCCCACGTGGGCGCGCCGCCACAGGGCGCGAGCGGTGTCGTCCAGGTCAGCAAGCCGGGTGTGGGCACCGTCATGCGCGGTGTAGGTGATATCGCCAGCGTCCCACTGGTCCAAACCCGCCAGGCAGTTGAGCAGGGTGGACTTGCCCACGCCCGAGTCGCCCACGATGGCCACGAACTCACCCGGCTGCACGGTGAAATCAACCTGCGAGAACACTGGCATGTTTCCGTAGTGTTTGCCCAGGTTGTGGACGGAGAGGGTGGCGTGGGCAGGCATGGTGCGGCTCAGGCGGGTGCGGTTGCGGTCTCTCTGCGCTCTGCTCGGTCCAGCCGTTGCAGCACGGCCTGCACCAGCTCGGCCACGGCGGTGGGGTGGTCGCAGGCAATGGCATGGCGCTCGGGCATGCTGCGCAGCCAAGTGACTTGGCGCTTGGCCAGCTGTCGCGTGGCGACGATGCCGCGCTCGCGAAAGTGGGCGGTGTTCAGCGGCGCGTCAGGCCCCTGGCGGGCTTGGTAGTCCAGTTCTTCCCAGGCTTGGCGGTAGCCCACGCAGCGCATGGAGGGCAAGTCTGGGTGCAGATCACCCCGCGCGCGCAGGGCCCGTACCTCGTCCATGAAGCCTGCGTCCAGCATCGCGTCAAACCGCTGGGCGATGCGCTCGTGCAACCAGGCGCGGTTGTCGGGTTCTAAAGAAAAAAGGGCCGTAGCGCTTGCTGCACCTGCGCCGGCAGCTCCCTTTTTTGTAGTGTGAAAGCTCGACAGCGGCTGGCCCGACACATGCCACACCTCCAGCGCGCGCTGGATGCGCTGGCTGTCGCCCGGTGCCAGGCGGGCGGCGGTGGTGGGGTCTACCTTGGCAAGTTCGGCATGCATGCCGGGCCAGCCAATGGCCTGGGCCTGGGCTTCCAGCTGCGCGCGCACCTCGGGGTTGGCGGCGGGCATGTCGTCAATGCCGTCCAGCAGCGCCTTGAAGTACAGCATGGTGCCGCCCACCAGCAGGGGCAGGGCGCCACGGGCGCGGATCTCGGCGATGAGGCGCGTGGCGTCTTGCACGAACTCGGCGGCGCTGTAGGCCTGCAGCGGGTCGCGGATGTCGATGAGGTGGTGCGGCACAGCAGCACGCTCGGCTGCGGTGGGCTTGGCGGTGCCAATGTCCATGCCCCGGTACACCAGTGCCGAGTCCACGCTGATGATCTCTACCGGCATGCGCCGGCCCAGCACGGCCGCCAGGGCCAGCGCCCCCGCCGTTTTGCCCGAGGCGGTAGGGCCTGCCAGCGCAATGTTGGGCAGGTGGTCAGGCAGCATGGTGCGGTTCTCCAAATTTTTGTACCAAAGTCCAGGACGTGGCGCCCAGCACCACCGACCAAAAGAGCACGCCATAGATCAGCGGCCAGATGGTGCCGTTCAGGTGGGAGCCTACCCAGCCGCCGGTGA
Source organism: Acidovorax delafieldii (assembly GCA_002377855.1). Taxonomy (GTDB): domain Bacteria; phylum Pseudomonadota; class Gammaproteobacteria; order Burkholderiales; family Burkholderiaceae_C; genus Acidovorax; species Acidovorax delafieldii_A. The sequence continues at coordinate 3,663 of DFQQ01000022.1, forward strand.
AAAAGGCAGCCAGCATCATCACAAAACCATTGAGGGCCGAAGCCACCCCCGCCGCCTGCGGAAACGGGCCGACCGAACCCGTCTGACCACAGGGCTGGTGGATGCCGTGGGCCAGCATGAACAGGTAAAACGGTGCCAGCAGTGCCACTGGCTGGTGCACCCCAGCCATTGCCACCAGGGCCATGCCCACGCCGCCTGCCAGGCTCAGCGCCCCTGCAGTGGCCACGGTGCGGCGCAGGCCCAGCCGCGCCAGCAGGTAGCGGCACAGGAAGGTGCCGGTGAAGTAGGCGACGCTGGTGGACAGCAACACCCAGCCGTACTGGGTGCGGGTGAGCTGCAGCACCTCGATGAACACGAACGATGACGCCGCAAGGAAGGTGAACAGACCGCAATAGGTGGCGGTGGTAAGCAGCGTGAAAGCCCAGAAGGTGGGGTGGCCCAGCACCAGGCGCCAAGTACGCAGCAGCGTGGCGGGCCGCAGGGCCAGGGGGTTTTTGTGGGGAATGGTTTCAGGCATGCGCAGGGCCACCAGCGCCAGCGTGGCGGTGGCGTACACCGTGAGGGCCAGCAGGGCCGCGCGCCAGCCCAGCCACTGTGCCAGCATGCCGCCCAGCGGTGCACACAGGCAGGCCACGACACCCAGGCCCGTCAGCGCCTTGGACATGGCGCGTGCGCCCGTCAGCGGGGTGTACAGGTCGCGCACGATGGCGCGCGCGCACATCACCACAGAGCCCATGGCCGCGCCTTGCAACACGCGCCACACGATCAGCATGCCCATGCTGGGTGCCAGCGCACTGGCCACCGATGCCGCGGCGTAGATGCCCAGCCCCGCCAGCAGCACGGGCCGGCGGCCATAGCGGTCCGACAGCGGCCCCCAGACCAATTGCGAACACCCAAAAGCCAGCAGCAGTGCGCTGAGCGTGAGCTGGCCCGCTGCCACCGTCGCGCCCAGGTCCCTCGTCAATGCGGGCAGCGCGGGCAGGTACAGATCGGTGGTGACGGGCTGAATGCTCAGCAGCAGGGCCAGCACCACAATGGCAAGGCTGGCAGGGGAAGAGGAATGCGTTGGAAGCGCGGCGCCAACGGCAGCGGAAGGTGCGGACATAACCGCCTGAGGGTACCAGATGGGCTTGGCCGCCAGCCCATGCGGGCACGGTGGTGGGCGCTGCGGCTCAGGGTGTTGGCAAGCGAAACAGCGAGGCAATCGCCTGCCGGTACTGGCCTTGTCCCACGGCGTTGGTGGTGTGGTGCGAGCCGCCCTCCACCAGCACGAATTGCTTGGGTTCCTTGGCTGCCTCAAACAGCTTGCGGCCCAGGGCGGGCTGGATCAGGCTGTCCTCACTGCCATGCACCACCAGCAGGGGCGAGCCAATGTCGCTCACCTTCTGTACCGACTCAAAACGCTGCGTGATCAACGGTGAAACCGGCAGCCAGCCCCAGCGGAAGGTGCTCACCACATCAGCGATGCTGGTGAATGTGCCCTCCACCATCGTGCCCTGTTCATCCTGCACCTGCCGCGCCAACTCAATGGCGATGGCACCGCCCAGCGAGTGACCGAAGATATAGCGGGGCTGGCGGGGGTGCTGGGATGCCAGCCATTGCCAGGCGGCGCGGGCGTCCTCGGCGGCAGAGGCCTCCGACGGCAGCCCTGCGCTGCTCTTGCCAAAGCCGCGGTAGTCAATTGCCAGCACCGAAAAGCCCAGCTCGTGCATGCGCCGTATGCGGCCGGACGACCCCGCCACGTTCCAGCGCGCGCCGTGCAGGTACAGCAGCACGGGCGCATCCTCGCGCTGCTGCGGCAGCCACAGCCCGTGCAGCCGCTCTGCCTTGCCTGACGCTTGTGAGGGAAACTCGATCCAGATGTCCTGCATGTCGTCCGTGGACTGCACGCCACCCCAGCTGCGGTCGCTGGGCTGAAAGATCCACTCGCGCTGCTTGGCGTCAAGCGTGGCGCATCCTGCCGAAACAGCAATGGCAGCGGCCAGGGTGAGATAGAGGGAGGTGCGTCTCATGCAAGCGACTGAGTCGGCTCAGCGGCAGAAAGTTCTGCCGCTGGGGGCTCTGCGGAGCAACGTTACAAACAGCTGGCCGCAGAGGGGGTTACAAATGCTGCGAAGCCCGGTGCAGGGGCGAGGCCGGTTCAATGCTGAGCTCGCCCGCGTCGGATGGGTTGACCCCGGCAGCCAGCCGCACCCGCAGCGCCAGGTCGGTGCGCGAATCGGCATTGTGCAGGGCCTCCTCCAACGAAATTCGGCCCTCGGAATACAGCTTGTACAGTGCTTGGTCAAAGGTGCACATGCCGTTTTCGGTGCTGTGCGCCATGGCGTCCTTGATCCCGGAGAACTCACCTTTGACGATCAGGTCGGCAATGTAGGGGGAGTTCAGCATCACCTCGACCGCGGGCACCAGCTTCTCGTGCACACCCGGGATCAGCCGTTGAGACACCACGCCGGCCAGGTTCAGGCTCAGGTCCATCAGCAACTGGTGGTGCGCATCTTCGGGGAAGAAGTTGATCACCCGTTCCATCGCCTGATTGGCGTTGTTGGCGTGCAGGGTGGACAGGCACAGGTGGCCTGTCTCGGCGTAAGCGATCGCCTGCTTCATCGTGTTGCGGTCGCGGATCTCGCCGATCATGATCACGTCGGGCGCCTCGCGCAGCGCGTTCTTGAGTGCATCTTCGTACGAATGCGTGTCGATGCCCACCTCTCGCTGGTCCACCACCGAGAGCTTGTGGGCGTGCAAGAACTCCAGCGGGTCTTCAATGGTGAGGATGTGGCCGGTGGCGTTTTCGTTGCGAAAATTGATCATCGACGCGAGCGTGGTGGATTTGCCCGAGCCCGTGGCCCCGGTCACCAGCACCAGGCCCCGCTTGCGCATCACCAGCTTTTCAAGGACGGGTGGCAGGCCCAGTGCGGCCAGCGGCGGGATCTTGTTCTTGATGTAGCGCACCACCATCCCCGTCTCGCCGCGCTGCACAAACACGTTCACCCGAAAGCGCCCCAGGTTTTCGGCCGAGATGGAGAGATTCATCTCCAGCTTCGACTCGAACTCGCTGATCTGCCGTTCGTTCATGACGGAGTAGGCGAGCTGCTTGACCTGCCCCGGCTTGAGCGCAGGCATTTTCAGCGGGTGGGTGATTCCCTCGATCTTCACGTTGACGGGTGCCCCGACGCTGAAGAACAGGTCCGAACCCGCCTTCTCGACCATGAGATTCAGAAAGCTGAAAATTTCCACGCGCTCATCTCCTTCAGCAATGGGTTACCTTTGCTAACACGCTGGGCGAGCATACCGGCATCCGCACGACCGCATGAAAAAAGGGGCCGAAGCCCCTTCTTGCAACAACACGGCAGCAGAGTCTGCCAGAGCGTGCCTCTCAGACAACGCCTTGCGCCAGCATGGCGTCTGCCACCTTCACAAAGCCTGCCACGTTCGCGCCATCAATGTAGCTCACGCTGCCGTCGGCCCGCTTGCCGTACTGCAGGCACGCGGTGTGGATGCCCTTCATGATCTGCAGCAGGCGCGCGTCCACTTCCTCGCGCGGCCACGACAGGCGGGCCGAGTTCTGGCTCATCTCCAGCCCCGATGTGGCCACGCCACCGGCGTTGCTGGCCTTGCCCGGTGCGTACAGCACGCCGGCGGCCTCGAACGCCTTGGCCGCTTCGATGGTCGAGGGCATGTTCGCGCCTTCGGCCACGCACAGCACGCCGTTCTGGATGAGGGTGGCCGCGTCTTTTTCGTCCAGCTCGTTCTGGGTGGCGCAGGGCAGGGCCACATCCACCTTCACATGCCATGGGCGCACGCCCGCTTCAAACTTCACGCCAGTGCGGGCGGCGTAGTCGCTCACGCGGCCGTAGTGGTGGTTCTTCACGTCCATCAGAATGGCCAGCTTTTCGGGTGTGAAGCCTTCTTCGTCAACGATGGTGCCGCTGGAGTCAGAGACCGTGATCACCTTGGCGCCAAGCTGCATGGCTTTTTCAACCGCATACTGGGCCACGTTGCCTGAACCCGAGACGGAGACGCGCAGGCCGTCGAACGAGCGACCACGGGTCTTGAGCATTTCGTCGGCGAAGTACACCGTGCCGTAGCCCGTGGCTTCGGGGCGGATCAGCGAGCCACCAAACGACAGTCCCTTGCCGGTGAACACGCAGTCGGAGCGGTTGCTCAGCTTCTTGTACATGCCGGCCATGTAGCCCACCTCACGGCCACCCACGCCGATGTCGCCTGCTGGCACATCGGTGTCGGCGCCCACATGGCGGAACAGTTCCGAGACGAACGCCTGGCAAAAACGCATCACTTCACCGGGGCTCTTGCCCTTGGGGTCAAAGTCGGAGCCGCCCTTGCCGCCGCCCATGGGCAGCGTCGTCAGCGCGTTTTTGAAGGTCTGCTCAAACGCCAGAAACTTCAACACCGACAGATTCACCGAGGGGTGAAAGCGCAGGCCGCCCTTGTAAGGGCCGATGGCCATGCTGTGCTGGATGCGGTAGCCGCGGTTGACCTGCACGCTGCCATGGTCGTCCACCCACGAGACGCGAAACATCACGATGCGCTCAGGCTCCACCAGACGCTCCAGCAGGCCATGCTCCGCATAGCGGGGATTTTTTTCGATGAAAGGCCACAGGCTTTCCATCACTTCCGTGACAGCTTGAAGGAATTCGGGCTGGCCCGGGTTGCGAAGAGACACCTGAGAAAGGAAGCTGCCCACGGATTCGTATTTCATGTCTGAAGAGGCTTTCTGCGTCAAAAAAAGCAGGCGATGCGCGCTGCGGCCCTAAATTATGTCAAACCGTCATAAGGTCATGCACCAAATTTGCACAAACCCGAAGCATTGATGGCGTTTTTGCATGGTTTTGGTGCTTGAATGCACCGTTGTGGGGTGTCGCGCGGTGCCCATGGGCAAGCGGGGTGTTGCACAGGATGCGTCACGGCGTTGTCACATCGCGCATCCACAGTTGTTCGGTTGACTTACATACAAGAGGAGAACCGGTAATGCAAACATTTGGCTTTCGACCTGCCGCGCTGGGCTTGGCTGCGGCGCTGACTTTGGCGGCTTGTGGTGGCAGCGACAGCACGCCCAGCTACCCCACGCTGAGCGGTGACACCCCTCTGGTGATCGGCCACCGTGGCGCCAGCGGCTACCTGCCCGACCACACGCTCGAGAGCTACAAGCGCGCGATCGAGATGGGGGCCGACTTCATCGAGCCCGACCTGGTGGCCACCAAGGACGGCGTGCTGGTTGCCCGCCACGAGCCCAACATCACCGGCACCACCGACGTCTCAAGCCGTGCTGAATTTGCTGGCCGCAAGACCAAGAAAAATGTGGACGGTGTGGAAGAAGAAGGCTGGTTTGTCTCGGACTTCACCCTGGCCGAGCTCAAGACCCTGCGTGCCGTGCAGCCCCTGTCGGACCGCGATCAGTCGTACAACGGCAAGTTCCAGATCCCCACCTTCGAAGAAGTGCTCGATCTGGCCAAGAGCGAAGGCACCAAGGCCGGCCGCACCGTGGGCGTGTACCCCGAGACCAAGCACCCCACTTTCCATGCCAAGCTGGGTCTGCCGCTCGAAGATCGCCTGCTCACAGTTCTGGGCAAGTACGGCTATACGTCCAAGTCCTCCCCCGTGATCGTGCAGTCGTTCGAGGTGTCCAACCTCAAGTACCTGCGCACCAAGACGCAAGTGCGCCTGGTGCAGCTGGTGGATGCGAACGACGTGAACGCCGATGGCAGCATGGACCTCACGGCTCCTTACGACAAGCCGTATGACTTTGCCGTGGCCGGTGATGCCCGCACCTTCGCCAGCCTGCTCACCCCCGCAGGTCTGAAGGAAATCAAGACCTATGCCGACGGCATTGGCCCCTGGAAGCCGTATCTGATTCCTTCCAAGCAAGTGGACGCCAACAAGGACGGCAAGCCCGACGACTTGAACGGCGACGGCAAGATCGACGAGCGCGACCGCGTGATGATGCCCGCCACCTCGGTGGTAAAGGACGCCCACGCCGCAGGCCTCTTCGTGCACGCCTACACCTTCCGCAACGAAGCCAAGCGCCTGGCGTCCGACTTCAAGGGCGACCCCAAGGCCGAGTACAAGCTGTTCTTCAACCTGGGTGTGGACGGCGTGTTCAGCGACTTCACCGACACCGCCAAGGCCGCCCGCGACAACTGATCGCGGCGCCGGTACTTTGCAGCGCTGCACAGATGCAGCGCTGCCTATAAAAAAAGCCCGCAGCAGCGGGCTTTTTTCTGGGGGCTGTGAGGCTGGCTCCAAGGCTCGCGCGGGGCTCAGCGCCCGCGCAAAAACAGCCCGTCCAGTTCTTTCATCGTGAGCTGCCGCCAGGTGGGGCGCCCGTGGTTGCACTGGTCGCTGCGGTCGGTGGTTTCCATCTGCCGCAGCAGGGCGTTCATCTCGTCCAGCGTGAGCCTGCGGTTGGCGCGCACCGCGCCATGGCAGGCCATGGTGCCCAGGATTTCGTTGCGGGCGCGTTGCACCACGGTGGTGGCGTCGTGCGCGGCCAGCTCCGCCAGCACGCTGCGGGCCAGTTCCACGGGGTTGCCCTGTGCCAGGGTGGTGGGCACGGCGCGCACGGCCAGTGTTTTGGGCGAGAAGGGCACCACCTCCATGCCCAGCAGGGCCAGCACTTCGGCCGATTCTTCGGCCGTGGCCACTTCTTGCGGCGTGGCGGCAAAGGTGGCGGGGATCAGCAGCGGCTGGCTGGCAACGCGCGCTCCGCTGTCCACCTGCGACTTCAGGCGTTCGTACACGATGCGTTCGTGCGCGGCGTGCATATCGACAATGACCATGCCCTGGGCGTTTTCGGCCAGGATGTAGACGCCGTGCAGTTGCGCCACGGCGCGGCCCAGGGGCCAGGCGGATGCGTTGTCACCCCGCTGCTCGGGCCACACCATGGTTTCGGTGCCCAGGGCATCGGCCATTGCACTGTTCGCTGCGTTGGAGGCCGGGGCCACCGTTGCTGTGGTGGCGCTGTGGTTTGTAGCCTCGCCGGGCTGCCCTGCAGCAGGCTGTGCAGAGGGTGCCCAGAGGCCGCCAAGCACAGCGTTGGGTGGGACGTCTGGCGCTGTAGGAGGGGTTTCGCGCGGCGCCCACAGGGCCTGCAGGTCTTGCACGCGGTGGCCGCGTTCTTCAAATTTGATAGCTGCTTGCGCTTGCCAGCCGGGCGCTGGAGGCCTTTTTTGCTCTAAATCTGTGGTGCCGCCCGTTGGGGCTGTGCCTTCGCCAGCGGTTTGCGCGGCATTGGTGGCCGCCAGGGCTGCGGCGCGGGGCGCAGCCAGCGCATTCTCTACCGCATGGCGCACGGCCTGGTGCACTTCGCGGCTGTCGCGAAAGCGCACCTCGATCTTGGTGGGGTGCACGTTCACGTCCACGCGGGCCGGGTCAATCTCGACATACAGCGCGTAGATGGGCTGCTTGGGGCCGTGCAGCACGTCTTCGTAGGCACTGCGGGCCGCGTGCGTCAGCACCTTGTCGCGCACGAAGCGGCCATTGACGTAGCAGTACTGGTGGTCGGGCCGCGAGCGGGCAGCGTCAGGCAGGCCTGCGCGGCCCGTGACGGTGACAGGCCCCACGCGGTGCTGCACGGTGACGGACTGCTCTACAAAGTCTTCGCCCAGCACGTCCGACAGGCGGCGGGCCAGGGCGTCTTGCGGGTTGCCCTCGCCGGGCACAAAGGTGGCGCGCCACTGCTCCACCAGCTTGCCCTCGTGCCAGATGGCAAAGCCCACGTCCGGCCGCGCCAAAGCGTGGCGGCGCACCGATTCAATGCAGTGCGCGAGCTCGGTGGCATCGGTCTTCAGGAATTTGCGGCGTGCGGGGGTGGAGAAGAACAGCTCTTTGACCTCGATGGTCGTGCCCTGGCTGCGGGCGGCGGGGCGCAACTCGCCGCTGCGCGCATCCAGCAAAAAGGCGCTGGCCTGGGTGGGTGGGCGCGAGAGCAAGGCCATCTCCGACACCGAGCTGATGGCTGCCAGCGCCTCGCCCCGAAAGCCCATGGTGGCCACGGTTTCCAGGTCGTGCAGGTTGGTGATCTTGCTGGTGGCGTGGCGGCGCAGCGCCACGGGCAGCTCTTCGGGCGGAATGCCCAGGCCGTCGTCTTCCACCGCAATCAGGCGCACGCCACCGGCCAGCAGCCGCACGGTGATGTGCGTGGCCCCGGCGTCCAGGGCGTTGTCCACCAGCTCGCGCACCACGGATGCAGGGCGCTCGACCACCTCACCGGCCGCGATCTGGCTGATGAGCTCGTCGGGCAGGTCGCGGATGGGCCGGCGCGCGGCCAGGGTGGTGTCGGTAGATGCGGTGTTGAGGTTCACCTGTTTGATTTTAGGCGCGCGGGCCATGGGGGCTTGGCGGCAGGGGCATGGTGATAATGCGGCCCAGTTTTGCCCGCGCGAGAGCGCCAACCCGCGCTGCCCAGGCCGCGCATCGCTTTCAAGGCTCGCCCATGGAAATAGTGACCTTTCTGATCGACTTCATCTTGCACGTGGACAAGTACCTCGAAGCCTTTGTGCAGACCTACGGGATGTGGGTGTATGCCCTGCTGTTTGCCATTGTCTTTGTGGAAACGGGGCTGGTGGTCATGCCCTTTTTGCCGGGGGATTCGCTGCTGTTCATCGTCGGCGCGCTGTGCGGCGCGGGGATGATGAGCTTTCCTATCGCTTGCGCGGTGCTCATCGTGGCAGCCATTTTGGGCGACCAGTGCAACTACTCCATCGGGCGCTACTTTGGGCCCAAGGTGTTCCAGTGGGAGGATTCGCGCTGGTTCAACCGCAAGGCGTTTGACCAGGCGCATGCGTTCTACGAGCGCTACGGCGGCATCACCATCGTGCTGGCCCGTTTTATGCCGTTCATCCGCACTTTCGCGCCATTTGTGGCTGGCGTGGCCGAAATGAACCGCGCCAAGTTCACTGCATTCAACGTAGGCGGAGCCCTGCTGTGGGTGCTGGGCATTGCCACCGCTGGCTACTTCTTCGGAAATTTTGCCTGGGTCAAGGAAAACCTCGACAAGATCATCTGGGCACTTATCATCGTGCCGGGCCTCATCGCGGTGTTTGGCGCCTGGCGCGCAGGCCGCCCTGCAAAAATAGCCGCGTAGGCGGCTGTTTGATTCTGGGGGGCAGGCACGCCCAGCGGCGGTGCCAAGCCCCGGGTGCGCGGCTTAGCGCCTGCGTTCCTTGCGTTGGTCGCGGTCTTCACCCACCTCATGGCCGATGAGCGCGCCAGCGGCCGCACCCCCTACCGTACCCAGGGTGCCGCCAAAAATGGCATTACCGGCCAAGCCCCCTGCAGCAGCCCCCACCCCGGTGCCAATTTGTGCATTGGTCGGATTGGACGCACAGCCGCCCATGGCCAGGGCAGCAATCAGGGCGCCAGCCCCGAAAAAGTGACGTGTTTGCAACATGGTGTGTTCCTTTCGCTAGTGGATGTGGGCTCCAGCCTGGCGCCGTGCACCCAGCGTTGTTACCCATGGCTTCACTGTGATGCGCGTGGCGGCATTGCGCTGTCGTCCCCCCCCTTGATGCCCTGTAGGACTTTGGGCCACAGCCCGCGCAGCGCAAGCTTGCCAGTGCCCAGCCAGAGGTTCATCATCGAACTGGATACTGCAAGAAAGCAGAAAAACGAGGGGTGCAAGTGCCGAGTGCGCACACGACGAGGCGCGCGAGGTGCAGTGGCACTCCTCCCATAACGAAGGGAAGATTCCACATGAACGACAACACATCTCATCCGGCCCAAGGGCTCAATCGCCTGACCATTGCCCAGCAGATCAGCCTGATCGCTGGCGTGGCCGTGCTGGCGCTGGTCGTCATCCTGGCACTCAGCCTGGTGCGGGTGCAGCAATTGGGGACCACGGTAGAAGAATTAGGCAACGAGCAGGTGGAGCGCCTGCAGCTGGCGCTGCGATGGCGCAGCAACATTGCGGTCAACGCCACGCGGGTGCTGTCGGTCACGCAGACCGAAGGGGAGGATCTGCAGGCCTACTTCAAGGATGTGATGGCCAGCACGACCGCTGACACGACCAAGGTGCAGCAGCGCTACACAGAGCTGGAAAAAAGCCCTGGCGGGCTGCGCATTCAGGAAGAGCTCGCCACCGTGCGCAAGTCGTACCTGGAGACGCGCGACAAGGCGCTGGCGTTGAAGAAGGCCGGCGACGAGGCGCAGGCCAAGGCCTTTGCCTTGAAGGAGTTTGCGCCAGTGGTGGACCGCTACAACGGCGTTGCGGACAAGATGGTGGCCTACCAGATCGAGCGCTCGGAAGCCCAGGCGTCCGAAGCCAGCGCGCTCATCCGTTCGTACCGCTTGGCCGTGCTGACGGCGGGGCTCGCGGGGTTGGCGCTGCTGGTGGTCCTGTCGGTGGTGCTGGTGGCGCGCATTCGCCAGTCGCTCAGCGAAGTCAGCAGCGTGGCGCGCCGCATCGGTGAGGGCGACTTGTCCCGCCCCGTGCAGGTGCGAGGGCGCGGCGAGGTGGCCGAGATGATGCTGGCCATGCAGCAGATGCAGGCTTCGCTCGTGCGCATCGTGGGTGAAGTGCGCCTCAGCAGCGACAGCATTGCCACCGGCTCCAGCGAAATCGCCACCGGCAACGCCGACCTGAGCCAGCGCACCGAAGAACAGGCCAGCAACCTGGAAGAAACCGCCGCGTCGATGGAGCAACTGACCAGCACGGTCAAGAACAATGCCGACACGGCGCGCAAGGCGGCGACGCTGGCGGGTGACGCGTCGCGCGCTGCGGTGCAGGGCGGCGATGTGGTGGGGCAGGTGGTGAGCACCATGGAGGACATCTCGGCCGCGTCGCGCAAGATCACAGACATCATTGCAGTGATCGACGGCATTGCCTTCCAGACCAACATCCTGGCGCTGAACGCTGCCGTGGAAGCCGCCCGGGCGGGCGAGCAGGGCCGGGGTTTTGCCGTGGTGGCCAGCGAAGTGCGCAGCCTGGCCCAGCGCTCGGCAGATGCCGCCCGCGAGATCAAAACCCTGATCGGCGCCAGCGTCGAGAAAGTGGAAAACGGTACCCTGCTGGTGAGCGAGGCCGGGCGCAGCATGCAAGGCATCGTGGCCCAGGTGCAGCGCGTGAGCGACCTGATCGGCGAAATCTCCAGCGCCACCAGCGAGCAGACGACGGGCATTAGCCAGGTGGGCGAGGCCGTGACCCAGCTGGACCAGGTGACCCAGCAAAACGCAGCACTGGTGGAGCAAAGCGCCGCCGCTGCCGACAGCCTGCGCCACCAAGCGGCCAAGCTGGCCGAGGTGGTGAGCGTTTTCCGCTTGGCGTCCTAGGGGCCTTCTGCACGAATCACCGCGCCGTGTGCATCGGCGGTGTCTCGGGCGGTCTGCTGCGCTCCAAATGCTCGCACTGGCTGCGGCCAGTGCTGCGTTTTCAACGTGGCAGTCCATGCCAAGCCGCAGCGCAGCCTTTCTGCCCGATCCGCTAACGCTTGCTGGCCAGCCGCGCACGAATGGGCTTTTGATCAGTCCATTGCACGGGTTCTCCGATCACACTGAGCGGCTGCGGGCCAGTGGCGGGTTCTTGGCAAAGTAGCGGGTGATGCCGCGCATCAGCGCATCGGCCAGCTGTTGCTGGTAGGCGCCGCTGCGCAGGCGCGCTTCTTCTTCGGGATTGCTGATGAAGGCCGTCTCCACCAGCACGCTGGGAATGTCGGGGGCCTTGAGCACTGCAAAGCCTGCTTGCTCCACGCGGGGTTTGTGCAGCCTGCCGATGTGGCCGATCTCGCCCAGTAGCACGCTGCCCAGCTTCAGGCTGTCGTTGATCTGCGCCGTGGTGCTCATGTCCAGCAGCGCCCGCTGCACATGCCGGTCCTTGCTTTGCACGTTCAAGCCGCCCACCAAGTCGGCCTGGTTCTCTTTGTTGGCCAGCCAGCGGGCCGCCGTGCTCGATGCGCCGCTTTGGCTCAGCGCAAACACGCTGGCGCCGCGCGCTGCCGGGGTGGTGAAGGCGTCAGCGTGGATGCTGACGAACAGGTCGGCCTGCACGCGCCGCGCTTTTTCTACCCGCGTGCCCAGGGGCACGAAGTAGTCCCCGTCCCGGGTGAGAAAGGCGCGCATGGGGTTGCCCCCTACGGTGGTGGCGTTGATGCGGTCGCGCAGCAGGTGGGCCACGCGCAGCACCACGTCTTTTTCGCGGGTGCCGCCGGGGCCAATGGCGCCGGGGTCTTCACCGCCGTGGCCGGGGTCCAGCGCAACGATGATGATGCGGTCGGTTTGGGTTGCGGTGGCGCGCCCGCCAGGGCGGTTGGCGGCCACAGGGGGCGGGGCCGTCGGGGCGGGCTCGGCCGGGGCTGGCGTGGCGCTGGGCCCTGGGCGGTTGCTGTGCTGGGCAATCAGCTCGCCCAGCGGGTCGGCCGCATCACCCGCCTTGGCGGGCGGCGGGGCCTTGTCGGCGGGGCGGGCATTGGCGCCAGCCGTGGCTGCAGTGGCGGGGGGGGGGGCGCGCAGGCGCTCGGCAATCAAGGCTTCGAGCGGGTCGACGGGCTCAGCGGGGTACAGGTCAAACACCAGGCGGTGCTGGTAGGCCGCGATGGGCGGCAGGGTGAACACCTGTGGCTGGGCCGCCTGCTTCAGATCCACCACCAGGCGCACCACGCCGGGCGCATTTTGGCCCACACGGATGCCTGCAATGTTGGGGTCATCGGGCTTCACCTTGGCTACCAGTTCGCGCAGTTCGGGGCTCAGGTCAATGCCTTCGATGTCCACCGCCAGGCGCGGCGGGGTGGTGACGAAAAACTGCTTGGCCACCAGCTTGGTGTCCGATTCGATGGTGACGCGCGAATACTCTGGCGCTGGCCACACCCGCACGGCCAGGATGGTGGCGCCGCGCGCAATCTGCTGCGTCCCCAGCAACAGCACCAGGCTGCCGGCCTGCAACAGGCTGCGTCGGTTGGGGGCGTACGAAGGGCGGTCGGGGTGTGCGTCAGCAGTCATGCGCTCAGTCCTTGGAGCAAGCTGCGGCCGGTGGCGGTGCCTGCGCGCAGGGTGACTTTCCTTTCGGTTTCGTCAATTGCTTCAATGTGTATAGCAAGGTCCGCAGGCGGGGTAAGCGCTGCAGCCTTTTCGGGCCATTCTGCCAGCTTGAGCCCCGGGCTGGCAAAGATGTCCCGAAACCCCGCGTCTTCCCACTCGCGCGGGTCGTCAAACCGATAAAAATCGAAGTGCCAGATCGCCAACTGGGAGGTTTCGTGCGGCTCCACCACCGCGTAGGTCGGGCTCTTGATGCGGCCTTGCACGCCCAGCGCACGCAGCAGATGGCGCACCAGGGTGGTCTTGCCCGCGCCCAGGTCGCCGTGCAGGGTGACAAACGCGTTGGAAAGCAATGGCTGCGCGGCCAGTTGCTGCGCCCACGCGGCGGTATCGTCCTCGCTGCGCCAAAGGATTGTGGTCTGGTCTGCGCCAGGGCTTTCTACAATCTGGCCGGTATGTGGTGCAACAGTCAACTCGTTCCTCAAATGCAGGAGTGGGCCCGCGAGCTGGGATTTTCCCAAATCGGCGTGGCCGGGGTGGATTTGTCTGCGTCAGAGCCGGGATTGATGCAATGGCTGGCGCAGGGGTTCCATGGTGACATGCATTACATGGCCGCGCATGGCGTCAAGCGTGCCCGCCCGGCCGAGCTGGTGCCCGGCACCGTGAGCGTGATCACCGCGCGCATGGACTACCTGCCTCGCGACCGGGACAGCGCCCCCGCCTTTGCCCAGGCGGGTGGCTGGCAGGCCGTGGAGCTGCAGCGCCTGCAGCGCCCTGCCGAGGGCATTGTCTCGATGTACGCCAGGGGGCGCGATTATCACAAGGTATTGCGCGCCCGCCTGCAAAAACTCAGCGACCGCATCGCCGAAGCGGTGGGGCCCTTTGGTCACCGGGTGTTCACCGATTCAGCCCCCGTGCTGGAGGCCGAGCTGGCCGCACGCAGTGGCCAGGGCTGGCGCGGCAAGCACACGCTGGTGCTCAACCGCGAAGCGGGCTCGACCTTCTTTTTGGGTGAGATCTATGTGGACATGGCCCTGCCTGCCACCGAGCCCGTCACCGCCCACTGCGGCAGCTGCAGCGCCTGCATGGATGCCTGCCCCACGCAGGCCATCGTGGCCCCCCACCGGGTGGATGCGCGGCGTTGCATCTCTTACCTCACCATAGAACATGCCGGCCCCATTCCGCTGGAACTGCGCCCCCTGATGGGCAACCGCATTTACGGCTGTGACGACTGCCAGCTGGTGTGCCCTTGGAACAAGTTCGCCCAGGTCAGCCGCCTGCCCGACTTTGACGAACGCAAGGGCTTGTCGGGCCAGCAGCTGGTGCACCTGTTTGCATGGGACGAGCCCACCTTTTTGCGCATGACTGAGGGCGGCCCCATTCGCCGCATTGGCCACGAGCGGTGGTTGCGCAACGTGGCCGTGGCGCTGGGCAATGCGTTGCGGCACACCGACAGTGCGGAACTGCGCAGCGCCCTGCAGTCACGCGCGCAAGACCCGAGCGAACTGGTGCGTGAGCATGTGGCCTGGGCGCTGGCGGTTTAAGGTGAAATCAGGCTCTGGCGCTTGATTAATAAGCGCGACCAGCTACTTTTTCGATAGCAACCCACTGCGCTCCAGCGTCTGCACCAGCCCATCGGTAAAACGCGCGTAGCCGGCTGCATTGGCGTGCACGCTGTCGGCGCGCAAACCGGCATCCGCCAACACGGTAGACCAGCCATCGGCATGCAGCGGAATCTTCAGCGCCTTGGCTGTCTCTGCATACACCTCGTGGTCGCTCAGGTGGCCCGCCGCAGCCATGAGTGACAGGCCGGGCACGGCCACCAGCAACACCTGCGCGCCGCTGGCACGCGCCTGTTCGCCAATGAGGCGCAGGTGGGTGCGCGTAGCTTCGAGCGGCAGGCGCCGCAAAAAATCGTTGCCGCCAATGCTCACGATCACCAGCGCGGGTCGGTGTTCCTGCAGCAGGGCGGGCAGCCGCTCCAGCGCCTGGGCCGAGGTGTTGCCTGAAACGCCTGCGTTGATCACATTCCAGCCCGTGCGGGCGGCCAGCAGGGTGGGGTAGGCGGTGTCTGCCGATGCCCCCACACCCGATGTCAGCGAATCGCCCAGCGCCAGCACGGTGGCACCTGCAGGCACAGGCCGGGTGGCAGGCTTTCGGCTGCAACCGGGCAGCCCCGCGCCCGCTGCCAGCAGCACCAGAGCACCTAGCAAGGCGCGTCGTTGCATGGTTGGTTTCATCGCAAAAAGCCCAAAGCGAATGGCAGGCTGGCCACACCCAGCACGGTCGACAGCGTGACCAGCCCGGCCACGTAAGGCCCGTTGTAGCCCATGCGCGCCGCCAGCACGTAGCAGGTAGACGCCGTAGGCAGGGCAGAAAAAGCCAGCAGCACCGTGGTTTGCACAGCGTCGAGCTGGAACCAATGCGCCATGCCCCAGGCAATCAGCGGCTGCACCAAGTGGCGAATCGACAGAACCGACACCGTGAGCATGCGGCTGCGGCCGAGCAGCCCGAACTGCATGCCCGCGCCTGCAGCCATCAGCCCGAGGGCCAGCGATGCGGCGCTGATGCGGCTCACCGTGGGCTCCAGCCAACCCGGAATGCGAAAGCCCAGCAGGTTGGCCACCAGGCCCGACGCGGTGGCAATGATGAGCGGATTGCGCAGCAGTTCGCGCACAAAACCCTGGCCGCCGTGACGCGCCATGGGCCACACGGCTGCCACATTGAACAGCGGCACGCACACGCCAATCAGCACCGCAATCATCAGCAGGCCCTGCGAGCCCGCCAGGCGCTCGGCAATGGCCAGGCCAATGAAGGAATTGAAGCGAAACGCGACCTGGGCGCTCGCGGCGTGGTCGCGCCGGTCCAGATGCGAGCCCAGCCACGGCAAGTGCGGCAGTGAATACGCCAGGGCAATCCCTGCAACCCCCGATAGCAGCCCCGCCGCGATCAGGCTGGAGGCCGCACCCACATCAATCGGGCTTTTCACGATGGACTGGAACAACAGCACCGGGAACAGCAGGTAGTACACCAGGCTCTCGACGGGTTGCCAGATGCCCCGGTTCAGGGCGGTGTAGCGGCACAGCAGGTAACCGAACAGGATGAGAGAGAAGTCAGGAAGCAGGAGCTGGGCGTAATTCACACTTCGAGAATAACTGAACCCACCGCGCCAACGTGGGCCGGCAGGGCGACTGGCCGCGTCCTGCGCGCCCGGCGGGCGCCCCGCATGGGTTAGCCCGGCAGCTGCGGTGCGTCCGTGCGAAATCCCTGAGACTCGCCATGGAAACATTCGAATAACATTGCGCGTGTCTGAAAACCCCAAAAGGAGAAATCGATGAACCGTCGCCATTGGCTCGCGCTGGCGCTGGCTGCCGCTGCAGGATCCGCAGCTGCACAAGGCTACCCGAACAAGATCATCAAGCTGCAGGTGCCTTTTGCGCCCGGTGGCACCACCGACATCATCGCCCGCGTGATTGCCGACCCGCTGGGCAAGGCCCTGGGCCAGAGCGTGATCGTTGAGAACAAGGCCGGCGGCGGCGGCATTGTGGGGGCCAATGAAACAGCCAAGTCGGCGCCCGACGGCTATGTGCTGGGCATTGCCACCGTCTCCACCACGGCGGCCAACCCTGCCATCAACCCCAAGACGCCGTACAACCCGCTGACCGACTTCACGCCCATCATCAACATCGCGGCAACACCCAACATCATTGCGGTGCACCCCAGCTTCCCTGCCAAGGACTACAAGGCATTTTTGGCTGAGCTGAAGAAGTCCGCAGGCAAGTATTCGTACTCTTCGTCGGGCACCGGCGGTATCGGGCATCTGCAGATGGAGCTGTACAAGAGCCTTACCAGCACCTTTGTGACGCACATCCCCTACCGCGGCGCGGGCCCGGCCCTGAACGACACTGTGGCTGGTCAGGTGCCCATGATCTTTGACAATCTGCCTTCGGCGCTGCCCTTCATCAAGGAAAACCGCCTCGTGCCCATCGTGGTGGCCGCACCGCAGCGCGTGGCCGCTCTGCCCAATGTGCCTACGTTCAAGGAAGTGGGGCTGGAGCCTGTGAACCGCATGGCCTACTACGGCATCGTGGGGCCCAAAGGCCTGCCCAAGGACGTGGTGGACAAGGTCAATGCCGCCGTGCGCAAGGCGCTGGAAGACCCGGCCGTGAAGAAGCGCATCGAAGACACCGGCTCCATCGTGGTGGGCAATACGCCTGAGCAGTTTGCCGAGCAGATCAAGGCAGAGTTCGCTGTATACAAGGAAGTGGTCACCAAGCAGAAGCTCACGCTCGACTGATCGCGCTACCCTTCAGTCGAAGCCGCGCAGGCTGGGCCCGCGCGGCTTTTTTCATTGAGCGAGACGCGAGGAGTGCGCGGCATGCTATCGTTTTTGGATGCTTGAAGACAGCCTGCGTGCGATCGATACTTTTGTGGATGCCCTGTGGCTGGAGGATGGCCTCTCGCGCAACACGCTGGCGGCCTACCGCCGCGACCTGACGCTCTATGCCCATTGGCTGGCGCAACAGCAGCCCGCGCTGGCGCTGGACGCCACCGAAGAAGCGCACCTGAACGGCTACTTTGCCGCGCGCCATGAACAGACGCGCGCCACCTCGGCCAATCGGCGCCTCACCGTGCTGCGCAGGTACTTTCATTGGGCTTTGCGCGAGCGCCGCATCACCACAGACCCCACCCTGCGCCTGCAGGCTGCGCGCCAGCCCCTGCGGGTGCCAAAAACCTTGTCCCAGGCGCACGTGGAAGCGCTGCTCAACGCCCCCGATCTGGGCAACCCCTTGGGTCTGCGCGATCGCACCATGCTTGAGTTGATGTACGCCAGCGGCCTGCGCGTGACGGAGCTGGTCACGCTCAAGACCTTCCAGCTCGGGATGAGCGAGGGCGTGCTGCGCGTGATGGGCAAGGGCAGCAAGGAAAGGCTGGTGCCCTTCGGGGAAGAGGCTCGAGCGTGGCTGCAGCGCTACCTGCAGGAGGCACGCGGCGCCATTTTGGCCGGCCAGCAGACAGACGACTTGTTCGTGACCCAGCGCGGCGAAGGCATGACCCGCGTGATGTTCTGGGTGATCGTGAAAAAATGGGCGCACGTGGCGGGCATCACCGTGCCGTTGTCGCCCCACACGCTGCGCCATGCCTTTGCCACCCACTTGCTGAACCACGGTGCTGACCTGCGTGTGGTGCAGCTTTTGCTCGGGCATGCCGACATATCGACCACCACCATCTACACGCATGTGGCGCGCGAGCGGCTAAAGGCCCTGCATGCGCAGCACCATCCGCGCGGCTGAAGCCCGTGGGGCTGCAGTCTTTTTCCCGATTCCTCCCTCTTATTTTTGCGACATGAAAAAACTGCTAGCCGGCCTGTTCCTTCTGGGCGCCACCACCTGCGCCGTGGCCCAGTCCTGGCCCACCGCCAAGCCCATCCGCATTGTGGTGGCCTACCCCGCCGGCGGGGTGAGTGATAACGTGGCCCGCGCACTGGCCGACAAGCTGGCGGCGGCACTGGGCACCCCGGTGGTCATCGAGAACAAGGCCGGTGCCAGCGGTAGCCTGGGCGTGGACGCCGTGGCCAAGGCGGCACCGGATGGCTACACGCTGGGCTTTGCCGCCGTCAGCCCGCTGGCGCTGAACCCGCATCTGGGCAAATCGCCATTTGATCCGCAAAAGGACATCGCCCCGGTGGTGAGCGTGATGTATTCGCCCGTGCTGCTGTTGGGTACCTCGGCGAGCAAGGCCACCGATTTCAACGCACTGGTGGCGGCGGCGCGCACGCAGCCGGGCAGTGTGCGCTGGGCCACGTCGGGCCAGGCCTCGCTGGGGCACATCATGCTGGAGCAAATTCAGGCGGTGGCCAAGGTGCAGATGACGCACATTCCCTACAAGGGGGGCGGCCAGCAGATGAACGATGCCCTGGGTGGACAGTTTGAGGTGCTGTCCACCAACGCTGGCCCGGCGGTGCTGCAGCACATCAAGGCGGGCAAGCTCAAGCCGCTGGCGGTGGGTGCTCCCGCCCGGCTGGATTCGCTCCCCGACGTGCCCACTTTGGCCGAGCTCAAGCACCCTGCCGCCAACCTGTCCTCGCTGTTTGGCATTTTTGCGCCGGCCCAGACCCCGCCGGCGGCGGTGGCACGGATCAATGCGGAGGTGAACAAAGCGCTGGCGCAACCTGACATCCGCAGCAAGCTGGACGCTACCGACAACGTGCCCACCGGCGGCACCGCGGCCGACTTTGCGCGGCAGATTGCCCAGGAGTCGGACAACAACGCACGCATCATCCGCGCTGCCGGTATACAGGCCCACTGAGGCAGGATACGGTCCGCGCCTTCACGCCGCGGGTTTGCATTCGCGACAAAAAAGGGCTCCGCCAGCGGAGCCCTTTTTGCTTGTCTGCCGCCTCGGCAGGCCGGGTCAATCCATGCTCAGGCTCTCTGCCCACGTCAGCGCCTGCAAGTGCGCCCAGTTCACCTGGCGATTGGACAGGTGCAGTTCGTTGGCCATCTTGGCAAACATGACGTCGTCCCCGCTTTCGCAGGCCTTGGTCAGCTCCAGGAACGGCGCAAACACGCCCGTGCCGTGCAGCAGCGCATCGGTCACGGATTGGGGCAGGGCCACCGATTCGAGCGCTTTCTCCATGGGCACGTTCAGCATGGAGTCGAGCAATGAGAACACCCCCACGACAAAGGCGTTGTCGCATTCTTCTGGAGGCAGCAGCTCGGCCGCCAGCAACTCCATCAGGCGCCCGCGTACCACGGCGGTCTGGCCCACCGCGGGGGGGGCTCCGTCGCGCGAGGTGGTCATCAGCAGCGCCGCCCAGCGGAACAGCTTCTTCAGACCCAGGATCATCACGGCGTGGCGGAACGAGGTTACCTCGCAAGACAGCCCGAACCCCGACGAGTTGATGAAGCGCAGCAGGTTGAAAGACAGGGTCGGGTCTTTCTTGAGCAGGTCTTCAATCTCGCCCGTTTCGGCCTGTTTGCGCACCAAGTTGATGAGCTGAATGATGGTGGCTTGCGAAGGGCGAATGGTGGTGGCCTTGACCAGGGAAGGCTTGGCAAACCAGAAGCCCTGGAAGAGCTTCACGCCCAGGTCCGACATCATCTTGAACTGCTCGGCGGTTTCCACCTTTTCGGCCACCAGGGTGGCTTTGGCGTACTGGCTCGCAAATTTCACCAACGGGCCCGCAAGCTCCGGCTTGAACGCCTGCAGGTCCAGCTTGATGAAGGAAGCCAGCGGCATCCAGCTGGCGTAGGGTTTGCGCAGCGCATGCTGGTTGAGCGCCAGCCGAAAGCCGCGCTCACGCAGCGCCTGCAGTGCGGGAATGCGCTGGTCAATCTCGTCCTGTGTGGCGCTGTCGGGCAGCGGAGGCACCTCCAGCACCACCTTTTCCGGGTGAATCAACTCCAGATGGCCGCCGGCCAGGCTTTCGTGCGTGCAGTTGATGAACACCGTCTTCTTGCCTACCAGCGCTTCAGTGCCCGCATAGGACAGGGCATTGAACAGCAGGGCTGCGTCACTGGCCGCTGTGTGCGCATCCGCGGCCGTCGATCTGTCGAACAGCTCGTAGCCATAGACCATGCGGTTGTGATCCACGATAGCCTGGCGCGCGATGACGGCCAGGTTGCTGGCGTCTACATCTTCCTGCGGGGCTGCGGTATCGACTTCCGGGAGGGCTTGTTCTGTGGTGCTCGACATGGTGCGGCTAGATAGGGGTTGAGCGAAACGCTTCGTCACATTCTAGGCCCTGTGCCAGAGACAGCGGTGCCCCGGCCGGGCACTGTGCGGCGCTTGCAACGCCTGTAGTGTGCCTCCGCGGCCGGCACAAGTCGTCGGCCATGCACCATGGGCTTGGCATGCGGGGACGCCGTGCCGGACCCCGCAGAGTGCCTACGCGCTGGAAACGGCCCAGTATTGGCTCATTCGGAGATCTGGTCGGCCCAGGCCAGCGCCTGCAAGTGGGCCATGTTGATCTGCTGGCTGCTGAGGTGCAACGTGCCTGCTGCCTTGTGAAAGACGGCGTCGTCACTCGACTCGCACGCCTCTGCCAGCGTGAGCAGGTCACCCAGTACGCCTTCGCGGCGCAGCAGGGCGGCGGCCACGGCGTCTGGCACCGTCAGCAAGTTGAGCGCCGACTCCATCGGGATGGACAGCATCACGTCCAGCAGCGAGAAAATGCCCACCACAAACGCCTGGTCGGCTTCCTCGGCGGGCATGCTTTCCAGAGCCAGCAGTTCCATCAGGCGCCCGCGCACCACGGCGGTCTGGCCGACGGACGAGGGCGTACCGCCTGCCCGTGCAGCCGTGAGCAACAAAGCCGCCCAGCGAAAGAGCTTCTTCAGGCCCAGCAGCATGACTGCCTGGCGGAATGAAGTGATTTCGCGGTTCAGCCCAAATCCGGCCGAGTTGATGAGGCGCATGAGGTTGAATGCCAGGCCGGCGTCTTTTTTCAAGACCTCTTCGATGTCATCCGTGCTTGCCTGCTTGCGCACCAGATTGATGAGCTGGACGATGCTGGTCTGGGCGGGTGACAGCAACTTGGTTTCGACCAGCGAGGGGCGGGCGAACCAGTAGCCCTGGAACAGCTGCACGCCCTGGCTGGAAACCATGTCGTACTGCTGTGCGGTCTCGACCTTCTCCGCGATGAGTTCTGCCTGGGTGTTGCGCGCGGCATAACCGATGAGCACAGCGAGCTGGTCGGGGGCCAGAATCGACAGATCCAGCTTGATGTAGTCGGCCAGCGGCAGCCAGGCCGCGTAGGCGGATTCAAGCACGGTGTGGTTGAACGCCAGGTGAAAGCCGCGCTCGCGCAGCCCCATCAGGATGGGCAGGCGTGTTTCCACTTCCTGCGCGGCAGCATGGCCCAGGGGCGGGATTTCCAGCACGACCTTGTCGGGGTCGAGCAGCTCCAGGTGGCCGCCCGAGAGGCTCTCGTGCGTGCAGTTCACAAAAATCAGCTTCTTGCCGACCAGCTCTTCGGTGCCGGCATGCGACAGCGCAGTAAAGACCAGAATCACGTCGGTTGCGGCGGTGTGCCCGATGCCCGTGCGCGAACGATTGAACAATTCATAGCCGATGACCGCCTGCTGGGCGTTGACGATGGCTTGGCGCGCGATCATTGCCACAGTGGTCTGCCCCGATGTATTGCTTGCAGGGAATGCCGCTGCATTGGCGGGTATGTTGGACATGGTTGGCTACTCACGTGTGAACGATTCATGGAGGGCGAAAAGGGGCGCGATATTGTAGGTAACGCCCAATTCCCGGGTGTTTCTGTCAGCCCTGCTGAAGCCACTGCAGTTCCGCCTCGGTAAACCCCGCCAGGCGACGCGCCGCGTCATTGAAGGGCGGCTTCAGGCGAGGGGCTTCGTACCGCTGGACGAGTTCGGCGTAAAGGGTTTCAGGGTCCAGGTCGTGGCGCTCGCACAACCACCGGTACCAATGGTTGCCAATGGCGACATGGCCCACTTCATCGCGCAGGATGGTGTCGAGTATGGAGGCAGCGGCCATGGCATCGGGCGTGCCCACCTGGCGCAGTTTGCGCTGGATGAGGGGCGTGGCGTCCAGCCCCCGGGCTTCCATGGTGCGTGGCACCAGTGCCATGCGCGCCACGATGTCGTGCTGCGTCTTCTCGCACATCGTCCACAGCCCCTGGTGCGCAGGGAAGTCGCCGTAGTCGTAGCCTTGGGCACGCAGGTGATTGCGCAGCAGCCCGAAATGCATTGCCTCCTCGGCGGCCACGCGCAGCCAGTCGCGGTAATACGCCTGCGGCATGCCATCGAACCGCCAGACAGCGTCCAGTGCGAGGTTGATGGCATTGAATTCAATGTGCGCAATGGCGTGGATCAGCACAGCCCGGCCTTCCGGCGTCGCGGGTGAGCGTCGGGCCATCTCGGTATGGCGCAGCAGCACGGGGCGTTCGGGGTGCCCCGGGAGCGTTCCCACATCGGCAGGGCTGGGTGCGAAATTTTCTGCTATCGAATATGTAGCTAGGTGCGCTTGCATATCAAGCGCCGCGGCCGCTTTTTGATCAGGGTCGGTGAGTTGCAAAACCTGCAATGCACGTAGGCGAAGCTCCATCCGTACAATTCTAGGCCCTGCCATAGAGCGCACTGCACACGCTTTGTAAACAATTGGCAGCCATTTGTGTCTTCTTTACCTGGGGTGTGTTGCATGGCTTTGTATGAACTCGATGGTGTCGCGCCCCAGGTGGCGGAGTCGGCGTGGGTGGCCGACAGCGCTCAGGTCATGGGCGAGGTGCGTCTTGGCGAGGACGCCAGTGTCTGGTTCGGGGCGGTGGTGCGTGGCGATACAGCCAGCATCTCGATCGGGGCGGGCACCAACATCCAGGACGCCAGCGTGCTGCACGCCGACCTCGGCCAGCCGCTGGTGATCGGGGAGCGGGTGACGGTCGGCCATCAGGTCATGCTGCATGGCTGCACCATCGGTGATGAATCGTTGATCGGCATCGGTGCCGTGGTTTTGAATGGCGCCCGGATTGGCAAGAACTGCCTGGTGGGCGCAGGCGCGCTGGTCACCGAGGGCAAGGAGTTTCCCGATGGGTCGATGATCATTGGTGCGCCTGCCAAAGCCGTGCGCGAGCTGTCTGCGCAGCAGATCGAAGGTTTGCGCCAGAGCGCCTTGCACTACGTTGAAAACGCCCGCCGCTTCAAGCGTGGCCTGCGCCGCATCGACTGAGCCCAGTGCGCCGTTTGTTCATTGTTTTTTCTGGAATCCCGAGTGTCTGAACTCCACAAGTTTCTGTTTGAAGGCCTGCCCGTGCGCGGCATGATCGTGCGGCTGACCAATGCCTGGACCGAGGTCCTGCAACGCCGTGCCAGCAATTCGGCCACCGGCGCCTACGCGGCCCCCGTGCAGGAATTGCTGGGCGAGATGGCGGCAGCCGGTGTGTTGATGCAGTCGAACATCAAGTTCAATGGCGCGCTGGTGTTGCAGGTGTTCGGCGATGGCCCGGTGAAAGTGGCGGTCGCTGAAGTGCAGTCGGATCTCAGCCTGCGCGCCACGGCGACCGTCAACGGCGATATACCGCCGGACGCCCGGCTGAGCCAGATGGTCAACGTGCAAGGTGGGGGCCGCTGTGCCATCACGCTGGACCCGAAGGACCGGCACCCCGGCCAGCAGCCTTACCAGGGCGTGGTACCTCTGCACGGTGACCACAGCGAAAAGCTCGAACGCCTTTCGGATGTGCTGCAGCACTACATGCTGCAGTCGGAGCAGCTGGACACTGTGCTCGTGCTGGCCGCCAACAGCGAGGTGGCTGCGGGCTTGCTGATCCAGCGCATGCCGCTCAAGGGCGAGGGCAACCTGGCGCAGGGGCTCACGCACCGTGAGAACGAAGACCAGATCGGCCACAACGAAGACTACAACCGCATTGCACACCTGGCCGCCAGCCTCACGCGCGAAGAGTTGCTGACGCTGGATGTGGACACCATTTTGCGGCGCCTTTTCTGGGAAGAGAAGCTGCTGCGATTTGAGCCCTTGCAGGGCGAGCGCGGCCCGCGCTTTGCCTGCACGTGCAGCCGCGAGCGTGTGGCCAACATGCTGCGCAGCCTGGGGGCGCAAGAGGCCGAGAGCATCCTCGCCGAGCGCAATGAGATTGAGGTGGGTTGCGAGTTCTGCGGCCAGCAATACCACTTCGACGCAATCGATGCTGCGCAGATTTTCCTGACCTCGGCCGCTGCGCAGCCGCCCGCGCCTTCGGGCGTACAGTAGTCTTCGCGCTTCCTGCGCCGCAGTCTGCGCAGACTGCCCCGTGAGCTGGTGCGCTGCAGGGGCTGCTCAAGGGTGACGATTGTTGACAGATACCCCGGCGCGTCTCCCCTAAGATTCTTTCCCAGAAGGAAGGACTCGCATGGATTTTCTCCGCCGATTTTTTGGGGCGTCGGCCCAGAATTCCGTGGCCCGGGCCGGTTTGACCGATGAGGCGCTGGCACTGGGTGCACCTGCGGTGGACTCGGTGCCCGCCGAGCTGGATGTGGATGCCGCTATCAATGCCCATGAACGCTGGAAGACCCGCTTGATGGACTACCTCGAAGGGTGTTCGCAGGTGGGCCTTGACCCTGATGTGATTCGCCGTGACGACCACAGCACGCTGGCGCGCTGGCTGCATGGCGTGGGGGCCGAAGTGCTCGGGCATCACCCTGCCTACCCGATGCTCCTTGCCCGGCACCGGTACTTTCACGAGCAGGCCGCAGAGATGGTGCAGTGGGCGCAAAAAGGCGAGTGGGACCGCGTGGTCACCATCCTCAACGGCAGCTACCGTTTTGCGTCCAGCCAGATCGTTCTGTTGCTCAAGTCCATACGCCACAGCATGAAGCAAAAAGACTCACAAGCGCCTTCTGTGGGTTGATGGATGTGGCGGGGCTACCGCGTTGCACCCAGCCGCAGCGAGGTGAACAGGCGGTGCTCACACACGGGGTCGCTGCATTTCTCGCAGCCCCACGAACGCATTTTCAAAGGGCTGTCGCCCCTGTCCTGGTCGTTCAAGCGCAAAGTGCCTTCTGAGGAGCCGCGCACGGGCAGGTGCGTCGATGCGGGTGCAATCCCGAGGACAGCCAAGGCGCACGCCAGCCTGCGCTCTGCGCTGCCGTAGAGCACCCGATAGCACGTGCCACTGGCCGCAAGGCGGCGACGCAACTCGGCGTCGTATTCCTCCCGGCGCACTTGCTCGGTTGAGGGGCATGGCCAGTCCAGCCCGGTCAGCAATGTGACAGATGAAGCGAAGGCCGCATGAAAATCCTGCGATGGGGCGGCAGAGTGGTGCCGAGGTTCAGGTCGCATCAGCGGATGCAGGTGCACCCAGCTGCTGCCCAGCTCGGCCACAAGGGTCTCGAAAAGCTCAGACGTGCCCGTGTGCGGTGCGCCAACGATATGAACTGCCACTGGCATGCGGTCGGCCTGTGTAAGGGCTTGGAAAGTGCTAGGGAGCGATGGGAGCTGCGCTGGCGCGCGCCGCAGGTCAGCGCGGGGTGAACTGCACGTACACCTCGCCCTGCTTGACCATGCCCAATTCGCTGCGTGCCTTTTCCTCGACCATGTCCAGCCCCTCCTTGAGGTCGTGGACTTCGGACGCCAGCCGCTCGTTGGTCTGGCGCACCTGGGCGTTGGCGGCTTTCTGTTCCTCGATTTTTTGCTGCATGGCCGCCACCTGGGGCAGGCTGCCGCGGCCCAGCCAGAGCTGGGCGTGCAGCGCTGCCAGCAAGGCCAGCAGCACGACAGGAACAATTCGGGTGCCCATGGATGGCCGAAGAGGAGAGTGGACAGGCGCAAGGGCTGCGCGCTGCGCATTGGCAGCGGCGCGCGACCCTCGGCGTATCAACGCAGGTTGTAGAACGCCTCGCGACCAGGGTAGTGGGCAACGTCACCCAGGTCTTCTTCAATGCGCAGCAACTGGTTGTACTTAGCGATGCGATCGGAGCGCGACAGCGAGCCGGTCTTGATTTGGCCGGCGTTGGTGCCCACCGCGATGTCGGCGATGGTGCTGTCTTCGGTTTCACCCGAGCGGTGCGAGATCACGGCGGTGTAGCCAGCGCGCTTGGCCATCTCGATGGCGGCAAACGTTTCGGTCAGCGTGCCGATCTGGTTGATCTTGATGAGGATCGAGTTGGCAATGCGCTTGTCGATGCCTTCCTTCAGGATCTTGGTGTTGGTCACGAACAGGTCGTCGCCCACCAGCTGCACGTTCTTGCCCAGGCGCTCGGTCAGGATCTTCCAGCCGTCCCAGTCGCCTTCATGCATGCCGTCTTCAATGCTGATGATGGGGTACTTGTCGCACCACGATGCCAGCATGTCCGTCCATTGCTGGGCCGTGAGCTTGAGGCCGCCTTCTCCCTCCAGCACGTACATGCCGTCCTTGTAGAACTCGCTGGCAGCGCAGTCCAGGCCCAGGGCGATCTGCTCACCGGCGGTATAGCCAGCGGCTTCAATGGCTTGCAGGATCAGCTGGATGGCTGCTTCGTGGCTCTCGACGCTGGGGGCAAAGCCGCCTTCGTCGCCCACGGCGGTGCTGATGCCCTTGTCGTGCAGGATCTTCTTGAGGGCGTGGAACACTTCGGCGCCCCAGCGCAGGGCCTCGCGGAAGGTGGGGGCACCTACGGGAATGATCATGAACTCTTGCAAGTCCAGGCTGTTGTTGGCGTGCGCGCCGCCGTTGATGACGTTCATCATCGGCACCGGCAACTGCATGCTGCCCATGCCGCCCAGGTAGCGGTACAGGGGCAAGCCAGATTCTTCGGCGGCAGCGCGGGCAACGGCCATCGACACGGCGAGCATGGCGTTGGCGCCCAGGCGGCTCTTGTTTTCGGTGCCGTCCAGGTCGATCAGGGTCTGGTCCAGAAAGGCCTGTTCGGAGGCATCCAGACCCAGCACGGCTTCGCTGATTTCGGTATTGATGTGCTCCACGGCCTTGAGCACGCCCTTGCCCAGGTAGCGGCTCTTGTCTCCATCGCGCAGTTCAATGGCTTCGCGGCTGCCGGTGGAGGCACCCGATGGCACCGCAGCGCGGCCCATGACGCCCGATTCCAGCAGCACGTCGCATTCAACGGTGGGGTTGCCGCGGCTGTCCAGCACTTCGCGACCTACGATGTCAACAATGGCACTCATGGTTTTCCTTTTGCAGAAGTTTCAAATCAAATCGGGCTATGACGCTTTTAAATAAAGCGCTAGTAGCTATCAATTAATGAGCGAGCGGCCTGCGATGGCCGGTCGCTGGGCTGCCGTGCCCGCTCAGACGCCTTCGACGCAGACCATGCGCATGACGGCGGCGCCTTCCCGGGCTGCCTTGGCTTTCTGGTACTCGGGCGTGTCGTAGAACGCACGGGCCGCTTCAAAGCTGGGGAACTTGAGGATCACGGTGCGGCCGGGGTTCCAGTCGCCTTCCAGCACTTCGACCTTGCCGCCGCGCACGCACACTTCGGCGCCGTGGGCTTGCATGGCCAGCGTGCTCCACTTGCGGTACTCCTCGTACTGCGTGGGATTGGTGACGGTAACCGATGCGATGACGTAACCACTGCTCATGTCTCAGGCTCCAAAGTTGTTTTCGAGGAATCCGTTTTGCTTGGTGACGTTGTCCAGCGCCACCAGCGTCTCCAGCAATGCCTTCATGTGCTTGAGCGGCACGGCGTTCGGGCCGTCCGACCAGGCCTCGGCAGGCTTGGGGTGGGTTTCCATGAACAAGCCCGCCACGCCCACGGCCACACCGGCACGGGCCAGCACGGGCACCATGTCGCGCGCGCCGCCGCTCACGGCACCCAGGCCGCCGGGCTTTTGCACTGAATGGGTGACGTCAAACACCACGGGCGCGCCCGAGTTGCGCATCTCGGCCAAGCTGGTCATGTCGGCCACGAGGTTGTTGTAGCCAAAGCTCACGCCGCGCTCGCAGGCCAAAAAGCGGTCTTCCGACAGGCCGACTTCGTTCGCTGCAGCGCGGGCCTTGTCGATGACGTTTTTCATGTCCCAGGGGGCCAGGAAATGGCCATTCTTGATGTTGATCGCCTTGGCCGTGGCGGCGGCGGCCAGCACCAG
>DFQQ01000030.1 GCA_002377855.1 Acidovorax delafieldii
CCGGTCTACTTCATCGGCGTGGGCGAAAAACTGGAGGACCTCGAAACCTTCAGCGCCCGCGAATTCGCGCAAGCGCTGCTGTCCTGACCCTCCGCCCCGTCAAGGGGGTGTTCCCCGGGTGTTTGCAGCACCCCGACCCCGGCAGGAATACCGTTTACAAATAACCACAACCCCCACATGATGGGCCTTCACCGAACCACGGCGAAGGCCCATGTTTCTTGAACTCATCAAAGGCGTTGCCCTTTTGCTGGCCCTGTGCTTTTTGCATGGAGTCAACATCCGGGTGTGGCGCAACAGACCGCTGATCGGGCAACTCGTCTCCGGGGCCTTGTTTGGTGCGATCTGCGTGGTTGGCATGCTTGTGCCGGTGGTGCTGGTGCCGGGCGTGATTTTCGACGCGCGTTCTGTGGTGCTCAGCATGGCTGGGCTCTTCGGTGGGCCACTGGTGGCGGGCGTGGCGGGTGCCATGACCATCGCATGGCGCATATCGATGGGTGGTGCGGGCACCAGTGTGGTGGTGCTGGTGGTGGTGATCTGCGTGGCGTCCGGCCTGCTCTACCGCTACGCACGCCAACGAGGAAAGCTCTCTGTCGAACCCCTGACACTGGCGGTGTTTGGCATGGCGCTGCATGCCGCCGTGCTGGGCGCGTTTCAGTTCATGCCCCCACCGGTGGTCCAGCGCATCAATGACACGCTGGCCCTGCCCTTCTTTCTCACTTTCACCATCGCCACGGTTTTGCTCGGCATGCTGCTCAAGGACGTGGAGGAACGGCTGAACACCGAGCGTGCCCTGCTGGACAGCTCCGCGCGGCTGCAGGCGATCACCCACGCCATTCCGGACGTGCTGCTGGTGCTGGACCGCAAGGGGCGCTACCTGGAAGTGCTCTCCAATGACAAAAACGCCTTGGTGGCCGACGCCACAGAATTGCTGGGCAAGCGTTTGCACGATGTGCTCCCCCCTGATCAGGCACAGCAGTTTCTGCGTTTGATCGAGGAGACACTGCGCACGGGGCAAACACAGACCATCGAGTACGAAATACACACCCTCACCGGTGCGCGTCCTTTTGAAGGCCGCACCCAGCCCTTGAAGGTGCCCGTGCAGGGCGAAGATGCGGTGGTGTTCATGGCGCGCGACATGACGGCCCGCAGGCAGGCCGAGGCGGCACTGCGGGAGTCTGAGCAACGTTTTCGCTCACTGCTGCTGAACATCCCATCGATTTCAGTCCAGGGCTACTTGGCGGACGGCACCACCAGTTACTGGAACAAGGCATCCGAAACGCTGTACGGCTACACCGCCCAAGAGGCCATGGGGAGCAACCTTTTTGACCTCATCATCCCGCCGGTCATGCATGACACGGTTCGCAGCAACGTCGAACACATGTTCGCGACGGGTGAGGTGATTCCAGCAGGCGAGTTGCAGCTGCAACGCAAGGACGGCAGCTTGGTGGATGTGTTCTCCAGCCATGCCTACATCCACGTCGCAGGCCAGCCGCCAGAGATGTTCTGCATCGACATCGACATTTCTGGCCGCAAGGCGGCTGAGGAAGAAGCCCGCTACCTAGCCTTCTACGACGCGTTGACCGAGCTACCCAACCGCCGTCTGCTGGTAGACCGACTGCAGCAGGTGCTGGCCAGCAGCGCGCGCACCGGCATGGCTTCGGCAGTGCTGTTCGTTGATCTGGACAACTTCAAGACCTTGAATGACACACGGGGCCACGAGGTGGGCGACATGCTGCTGACCGAAGTGGCCCAGCGCCTGCAGACCCATGTGCGCGAGCTGGACACCGTGGCCCGCCTGGGCGGCGATGAATTTGTGGTGGTGCTGCAAAACCTGGGAAGCGACCCTACGGAAGCTGCCGGCCAGGCCCGCCTGCTGGGTGAAATGCTGCGCGCGCGCCTAGCACAACCCTACGATCTGGCCGGGCACGAACACCACTGCTCAGCCAGCATCGGCATCACGCTGCTGCACGGCCAGCGCACCAGCGTGGACGAAATACTCAAGCAGGCCGACATGGCGATGTACCGCGCGAAGGATGCAGGGCGCAACACGTTGCGCTTCTTTGACCCCGACATGCAGCAGACGGTGAACCGGCGCGCCATGCTGGAGGCGGAGCTGCACAACGGTTTGCGCCAAAACCAGTTTCTGCTGCTGTACCAGCCGCAGGTCGACGAAACCGGCCGCGTGGTGGGCGCGGAGGCGCTTGTGCGGTGGCACCACCCGGTACAGGGCGTGGTGCCGCCCGGCGAGTTCATCGCGTTGGCCGAAGACACGGGGCTGATCCTGCCACTGGGCCAGTGGGTGATGGAGACCGCGCTGCGCCAGCAGGCGCATTGGCGCCACCATCCGCAGCTCTCGCATCTCACGCTGTCCATCAACGTGAGCGCGCGGCAGTTCCACCAGGACGACTTTGTCACCCAGGTGCTCAACCTGCTTCACCTGACGGGGGCCGACCCCACGCACATCAAGCTGGAGTTGACCGAAAGCCTGCTGCTCAAGAATGTGGAAGGCGTGATCACCACCATGCGTGCACTGCGTGCCCACGGCCTGGGTTTTGCATTGGATGACTTTGGGACGGGCTATTCGTCACTGAGCTACCTCAAGCGCCTGCCGCTGGACCAGATCAAGATCGACCAAGGTTTCGTGCGTGATGCGCTGGTGGATCCCAACGACGCGGCGATCGCGCGCTCGATCATCGCCCTGGCAGATAGCCTGGGCTTGGCCGTGATCGCCGAGGGGGTGGAAACCCAAGAACATCACCGCTTCTTGCTCGAACACGGCTGCAAGGCGTTCCAAGGGTACTTCTTCGGGCGCCCGCTGCCGCAGGCCGACTTTGAGCAGTTGGTCCTGGGCAAGTAATTTGATCGGCCTGCCCGCCCACCATCGAAGCCGGGGGGCAAGAGCAAGGCCGCGCCACCGCCGAGTTGGTCAGCGCCGCCCTTGCGCTCAGCGTCCGCACTCAACGGGCGATGCAGAGGCCCGGCTCTTTCAGGCCTCCGCCAATACAGGCCTGGGAGACGTACCTAGCTCGTGAGGTGTTGTTTCGTGGCGCAGCAACGAGAAAAGGTCTTTTGGGTCGTCCAGCACAGGGATCAGCGCCATGCGTTCGCCCACCCCCAGCGCGGTGGCTGCATCGCGCATGAAACGGAGGGCAGAAAAATCCTCCAGGGCAAAGCCGACCGAATCGAAAATCGTCACCTGGCTTTCTTGGAGGCGCCCTGGTTTTTGCTGAGCCAGCACTTCCCAAATTTCAGTCACTTCAAAGTCTGCAGGCAACTGCTGAATATCGCCCTCCACCCTGGTCTGTGGAGCGTACTCAACATAAACACTGCCCGCTCGCAGCACGTCAGGATGCAACTCGGTTTTTCCCGGACAGTCACCGCCCACCGCGTTGATGTGCATGCCGGGCTCAACCATCTCAGGCGAAAGGATGGTGGCGTAATTCTTGTCGGCAGTCACGGTGGTCACGATGTCTGCGCCGCGCACAGCTTGGGCAACGCTGGCGCACGCCACCGCGGTTAATCCGGTCCCGCGCAGGTTGGCGATCAATTTCGCAGTGGCAGCCCTATCCGTGTCAAACAGGCGGACCTCGGTGATGCCCAACAAGTGGTGGAAGGCGAGCGCCTGAAATTCACTCTGTGCACCATTGCCAATCAGCGCCATGGTGCGGCTGCCGGGCCTGGCGAGCGCGCGCGCAGCCACTGCGGACATGGCCGCCGTGCGAAGCGCCGTCGTGAGCGTGAGTTCACTCAACAACAGCGGCGCGCCGGTCGCCACATCTGCCAACACGCCAAACGCCATCACGGTGGACAGGCCGGCGCGCGTATTGCCAGGGTGCCCGTTGACGTATTTGAAGGAGTAGGCAACGTCGTCGGCAATAGGCATGAGTTCAATGACCCCTTCTCGGGAGTGGTGTGCCACGCGCGCGGATTTTTGGAAATCACTCCATCGTGAAAAGTCGGCCTCTATGTTGCTGGCAATACCGTGCAAACAAGCTTCCAACCCCTTGCGGCGCACCAGCTCTACGACCGCCGGAGCGCTGAGATACAACGTGTTAGTGTGGCGCGAAGGTGGGATCATGGCGGTTCTCCTAGTTTGAATTGACCTCAGTTTCACGCGCGCCATTGCCAATGTGAATCGCCACTTATGTAGCATCTTGCGCATGTTTTTGCCAAAATGGCAGGACCGACTGAACTTTTTGGCAATATGGACGAACTGGACCGCTCCTTGATCAGCTTGCTGCGCGCCAATGCACGCATGAACATCGCTGATCTTTCCCACAAGTTGGGCGTGTCGCGCGGGACGGTCACCAACCGCCTTCGCAAACTGGAAGACACCCAGGTCATCGTGGGCTACACGTTGCGACTCAAGCCCGACGCCGAGCCTGAACGCATCCGGGCATGGATGGGCGTGCTGGTCGAGGGCAACCAGAGCCGGCAGGTCATCGCCAGCTTGCTGGGCGAGCCCGGCGTGTCCTCCCTGCACGACACCAACGGGCGGTGGGACTTGCTTGCCGAGCTGGAAGCCCGGTCCATGGCTGAGCTTTCTCAAGTGCTGGAGCGCATTCGGCTCATCTCCGGAATACGCAGTACCGAGACGAGCATCCACCTGACGACCTATCGGTGAGGAAGAGAGAACTTTCGCAGCGGGCCAACACCCAATATGGGCAGGCCCTCTGTCAGTAACGGTCGCTTGGTCGCGGGAACAGGCCATCGCAGGCGCAGAAAGTTCTTCTTATGAATCAAATAGTGTCGATCGTCATTGAGTTTTGAACCACTTGAATATGACTATCAATGACTTAGGCCGAAATTCGTTATGCTGATTCGAACCGGCATTTCATTGAGAGCTGAACTTTCCGGAATCTCTTTCACTCAGTTCTGAACTGCTTAGCTGCACAAACCAGGGTCAAGCCAAGCTAACCCTCAAAACCTGACACCGCTCTGCCATAGCGCGTACCGACACAGGCGCCGTTGTTGGGCATCCAAGTTGCGTGAAACGGCTGAGCACAGCCACCCGCAAATGCAACTCTGTCACCAGACCAAGCGTTTGGCACGCCTGCAGCGCTGCATTGCGCCATACGCATTACCTGGTTTCTATCCACGACTGCCGTTCTTGCACGGACACATCACCGCCTGCGCGCCTCTTTGCGCTATCGTCGCATTGCGGTCTCTGGTGTCATAGGCCCCGTCGGTAGTCACACTGCTTTCCAGTTCATCCTTCGGCATCTGCGCCAGTAGTCCGGGCAGCATCCGTGGGGCCGGATGCACTACTTCTTTTTGCCTTGGTCGTAGTGCCACTTGATTGCGAAGAACATGCAGGTACCGAACACGAGTACCTTGAAGGTAATGAAGACTATTGGGACCCAATCCATCTTTGATAGCTTTCCCGGCTGTTGGTTGGCATTCACCACCGTAATGTGCAATGTCTATATACGCTGCGTCCGCAGCTTTGTTGTGTTCAAGCAAGTGTTCAACCTCACGTTGACACTACTTGCCGAATGAGCTGACAACTGAGTTCGATGCTAGCAAGCCTGTTTTTGAAGGGTAAGCATCAGTTCCGCTTCAATTATCCGTAGCAGATGAGCATTGCTGGGTGAGGCCTGCTGCCTGTCTAGTAGCTTGTTGTGGAGTCCATGGGGACCGCTATATGCAGACCATAAAATGCGTTAAGTGCGCGGAGGGAGAGCTGATTGCCCTCACGCCTAGCTGGGTAAAGAACTGTGCATGAGGGAGCCGAGCGTAAGTTCTTGATTTGATGGTGCTGTTACCGGCCGCTCAGAACGGCAACCCCACATGGTTTTTTGTTGTCGATCCCAGCGCCTTCTCCGACGGAAAGAGACACGCCAGGGCCGTACCCTGCAGGTTCTGGTCGTATATCTTCGATTCGGGGGAGGCGTTCAGCATGGCCTTCAGTCCTCTCGATGCAGCAGCGCGCGAATCTGTTCTGGTGTAGTGGCTGGATGCCGCGATTGAAGCGCAACTGCTGGAGCATTGGCAAAAGCCGACTACGCGCGGAGGCTGGCAGGGGCACGAGCGGGAGTCTGCCCCGAGGAGCCTGATGCGCCGCATCAACGGGGTTGGACGAAACTGCTGGAACGGTTGCGCTGTTGCTGCCCATTTACAAGGGACTGCACCCGGAAGGTGATAGGCATAACGGCTGCCACGCCACGGCCGGACTCGGCCGAATCTTCGGCTCGATAGGGCTGCACCACTGCCACGGCCACCGTACGCTCCTCGCCGGAAGCGATACGGATAGGCTGTTGCGGCGGCATCTGCAACGGCGTATCGCCCGCCAAGACAATTCTGTAGGCGTGGGCCTGGGTGTCGTAGTTCTGGATGTGTACACGGTAGATGTTCTCAACATCGCCATTGCGCAACTGACGCGCCATCACACCACGGTCACGTACCACTTCGACCTGCAGCGGCACGCGCCAGGCCACCGTGGCTACCACGGCCATTGCCGTCAGTCCCAGCAGCGCAAAGTACACCCGCACCCGGCGCTGGCGCAGCGTATGACGCCAGTCAGCCCCCTGCTGCGAGGCAAAGCGGATGAGCCCCTGGGGCTGGCGAGCCTTGTCCATCACGCGGTCGCATGCATCAATGCACAGGCCGCAGCTGATGCATTCGTACTGCAGGCCATTGCGGATGTCGATGCCTGCAGGGCACACCTCTACGCACAGGTTGCAGTCCAGGCAATCGCCCCGGCTGGGGGGTTGCGCTGTGCTGGCTGCGCGCGCCGCGGCCTGGCCCGTGATGCGGCGAGGCTCGCCCCGGGGCGCGTCGTACACCACCGACTGCGTCTGCGGCGTGGCCATCACGCCCTGAAAGCGCGCATAGGGGCACATGTGCTGGCAGACCTTTTCGCGCAGAAAGCCCGCCTGCGCAAAGGCAAATGCGGCGTAGCCCAGCATCAGCGTGGCCTCGGCCCTACCCAGCTGGCCGTGCCAGGTGCGTTGCCACAGCGCTGGCCCACTGGAGAAGTAGGCCGTGAGCGTCCAGCCCAGCGCCAGCGACACCAGCGCCCACAGCGCCCAGGTCAACAGCCGCCGCGCCCACAGGGCAGCCGTGGCGCCACTGGCCTGCCTGCGCTGACGCTGGCCGGGGGTGCCCTGCACCTGTTGCTCAATCCAGATGAACAGCGCCGTGTACACCGACTGCGGGCACACAAAGCCGCAAAAGATGCGGCCGCCCACGGCAGACGTGACAAACAAAGCGAGCGCCCCACCGATCAACAGCAGGGTGAGCAGCAGCAAATCCTGCGGGCCAAACAGCCCACCCAGCAAATGCACCTGCTGGCGCACCAGGTCAAAACTGACCAAAGGCCGCCCCTGCCACTGGGCCCAGCACAGGCCAAAGAACAGCACCTGCGTGATGCCGATGGACCACCAGCGGGCCCAGTTGAAACGCCCTGCAATGGCACGAATGCCGAATTGCAGCGTGGACTTGGGTGGGTAGAAATGGACAGGTTGCGCGCGGGGCGCGGTAGCGGATGACATGGCTGGCTCCTGCGGCCAGCGGGGTGCCAATGCACCCCCGACACAGGCCGCCTTGTGTGCCAGCTAGTAGGCCTGTGTTGGGCTATGAAAAACAGCGGCAGAGGCGGTGGTTGCTGGCCATAGCAGCAGCAATATCAGCCGCCTTTTTGAGGCCCGGCATCCATCCCCCGCACCAGCCCACCCAGCACATGCGTGGCGCGGGTGATGTCGTGGGCCGGGGCGGCGGCAAAGTTCAGGCGG
The DNA here is from genome assembly GCA_002377855.1 of Acidovorax delafieldii. GTDB lineage: Bacteria > Pseudomonadota > Gammaproteobacteria > Burkholderiales > Burkholderiaceae_C > Acidovorax > Acidovorax delafieldii_A. The sequence goes on from DFQQ01000030.1 coordinate 7,734, forward strand.
ATGCAGTGCGCAAAGCGCCGGTCGGCTGAAAACAGCTGGCCGGGCATGAGGCTCACGCCCGCCTGCAGCGCCTGGCGCATGAGTGCCAAGGCATCCATGCGAGGGGCCAGCTCCAGCCACAAAAAATAGCCACCCTGTGGGCGTGTGACCCGGGTGCCTGGAGGGAAGGACTCAGCGATGGCGTCGATCATCACGTCGCGCTGCAGGGCCAGGGTTTGGCGCAGGCGGCGCAGGTGCAGGTCGTAGCCGCCTTGGGCAAGGTAGTCCGACAGCGCGGCCTGCGGCGGCACCGAAGCCGATAGGCTGCTCATGACCTTCAGTCGCTCTACCGCCCGTGTCCAGCGTCCGGCGGCCGCCCAGCCCACGCGGTAACCGGGGGCCAGCGTTTTGGAAAACGATGCGCAGTGAATGACCCAGCCTTCGGGGTCAAACGCCTTGATGGGGCGTGGCTTGTGCGCGCCTGCGTACAGGTCGCCGTAAACGTCGTCCTCGATGAGGGGCACCCGGTAGCGCGCCAGCAGGGCGGCCAGGGCTTTTTTGCGGCCCTCGGGCATGAGCGCGCCCAGCGGGTTCTGGAAGTTGGGCATGAACCAGCAGGCCTTGGCCTCGCCGCTGGCCAGGGCCGATTCCAGCGCGGCCAGATCCACCCCTTCGCTGGCGCTGGTGGGCAACTGCAGGGCGCGCAGCTTCAAGCGTTCAATGGCTTGCAGCGGGGCATAGAAGGTGGGGGCCTCCAACAGCACGAGGTCGCCCGGCGAGGTGACGGCCTGCAGGCTGAGGTTGAGCGCGTCCATAGCACCGTTGGTGACGACAATTTCGTCCACCTCGGCGCGGACGCCGTCTACCGCGTAGCGCTGGGCAATTTGCTGGCGCAGGCGCAGGTGGCCGGTGGTGAGGTCTTCGATGAGCTTTTGCGGCGGCAGGCGGCGCAGGGCCGTGCCCATGCTGCGGGCCAGCCGGTCCAGCGGGAACAGGGCCGGGTCGGGGAAGGCCGAGCCCAGCGGCACCACGTCTTTGCGGCGCGAGAGATTCAGTATCTCCACCAACAGGTCGTTGATGGCCACGGTGTGGGAGGTGAGCGAGGGGCGCGAGGTGCCCGGGCCCTGCAGCGGCTCTTGCAGGCGCGGCAACACGTAGTAGCCCGAGCGCGAGCGGGCCTGGATCACGCCGCGCGATTCGAGCAGGTAGTAGGCCTGGAAGACGGTGGACTGGCTGATCTTGCGCCGCTCGCTGCACAGCCGCACCGAGGGCAGCTTGTCGCCCACGCGCAGCGAGCCCGAGCGGATCAGGGCGTGGATTTCGTCAGCGAGTTGCTCGTATTGCGTCATGGTGAGGGAGCGCACGGCCCGCGTCCCAGGATGATGGTGCGGCCTGCTGCGGACATTCTAGGAGCCGCGATGCGCAGTGGCGCGCCCAGGCGCGGCGCAGACTCACAGCAGCGTTTCAGGCGCGGCAATGAGCGACTGGTACAGCACGCCCAGCGCCAGCCGCACGGGTTCGGTCTGTTGCAGCAGGCGGCTGTCGCCCAGCCATTCGTCAGCGCGAAAAAAGGCTTGATCGACCCGCACGCGGGCTGGGCAGGTGTTGTTCAGGTGGGGCAGCAGGGTACCGGGCTCCAGGTGCACGCCGTCTTCCTCGCTTTGCAGCACGGCCCAGCCCGATGAGCCCGCAGCACCAGGCGTGGCAGCGGGCAGGTGCACGGGCACGATGAGCGACACACCGTCGGCCTGCGCGTTGGCGATGGACTGCACCCAGCCACTGAGGCACATGCCGCGCACACCGTCCTGCGCGGTGAGGGCGGGGGCATCCAGCGACAGGGGCGTGCTGGCTGCGCGCTGGAAGCTGAGTAGGTCAGGCATCCGGTGCTCGCGCAGCGCCGCATTGAAGGACTGCACCAAAAATTCGATGGCGGTGCGCTGGCACCAGAACAGCACCCCAGCCGACAGCGACTAGGCGCACAGCGTGCGCATGAGCAGGCCCAGCTCCTCTGGTGCGCCGCCCAGACCGCCCATGTGAGTAGGCACGGCGCAACGCAGGTAGTCCGACGGAATAGAGCTACGCAATGCTTGCGGTTCGGCCGTGTGATGAGAGCATGAGTGGGGCATAACCTATGGTGCAGCAAAAATACGTCTGATTGCCGTGGCAGTGGTGCACGTGAGGCAACGTAGCAGACCGGTGCATCTGGCATTCCATTAGCGCAGTCCACAGTAGAGCGAGGCACTGCTGGATGCTCCATCAGCGGAAACTGATGAATCGCGAAGAAACATTGACTGGACCTGCCTGGGTCAACTCCGCAATCCATAGACAGGGCTCTCGCTAGAACGAGGGGGAATTCGCCCCGTCCGCCCCAATGGTAAGAGCATCTGGAGTTCAGAACTCAGTGCAAAAAGTTCGAAACTGAGTGACGATCGACATATGAATCAAATAGTTAGAATTTTTCGAATGCTCTGACCACTGCTCGCAACCGCACGGAACTTCTGGCTTAGCACTCTCTCTAATCGAGTGCTAACATAATGCCCTTGAGGAAAGGATTCCCGGCATGACACTTTCATCTGGAACCACAGTGACCGCTCTGACTCCCGCCAACCCCTGGGCGCTAGTGCCCGCTTTGGGCAATCTTGACGCGTACATCTCCGCGGTCAATCGTTTGCCCTTGCTGACGCACGAGGAAGAACAGAAGTACGCTCGCCAACTCAAGGAAAACAACGATGTGGACGCTGCGGGCCGCTTGGTGATGTCGCACCTGCGCTTGGTGGTTTCCATCTCTCGCCAATACCTCGGTTATGGCCTGCCGCACGGCGATCTGATCCAGGAAGGCAATGTAGGCCTGATGAAGGCCGTCAAGCGTTTTGACCCGGACCAAGGGGTGCGCTTGGTGAGCTATGCCATGCACTGGATCAAGGCAGAGATTCATGAGTACATCCTGAAGAACTGGCGCATGGTCAAGGTGGCGACCACCAAGGCACAGCGCAAGCTGTTCTTCAATCTGCGCTCCATGAAACAGGGCTTCAAGGCAGATGCTAGCGCTGCGGATGCAGCTACGCACCGCGACACCCTGTCTGATCATGAAATCGACGTCGTGGCCGCACAGCTGAATGTCAAGCGCGAAGAAGTCATCGAGATGGAAACGCGCATGTCGGGCGGAGATGTGCTGTTGGACCCTACACCTTCGGACGACAGCGAACAGGCTTTTGGCCCCATCGCTTACCTGTCGGATGCGTCGCACGAACCCACCGCCGTGATCGAATCACACCAGCGCGATGTGCTGGCGTCTGATGGAATCGCCCACGCCCTTGCAGGGCTGGATGAGCGAAGCCGCCGGATTGTGGAAGAACGCTGGCTCAAGGTGAATGACGATGGATCGGGCGGCATGACGCTGCACGAGCTCGCAGCCGTGTACGGCGTGAGCGCAGAGCGCATCCGCCAGATTGAGGTGGCTGCGATGAAGAAAATGAAGAAAGCGTTGACAGAAGCCGCCTGATCAACACCGTGGCATGGCAGGCGCAAACGGTACCATTTGCACCTGCGTCGCCCGAAGAGGCCCGCAATGGCCATTGACAATCATTGCCCCCTGAGCCCAGGCTCTGAGCAATGCGGATCAATGGCTCTGCGGGCCTTTTGCTTTGTCTGAACCCGTACCGTCTTTGTTTTCTTCACTGAGAGAGTTTCATGCGTCCCTCGTTATTGCGCCGTACCACCCTTGCGTTGGCTTTGACTGCACTGGCAGCACCCTGGGCGGTCGCCCAAAAAGTGGGGAGCGACAATCCATCATTAAGTTGGCCCACCAAGCCTCTGAAAATCATCGTCGGGTTTCCCGCAGGCTCGTCCCCCGACCTGACCGCTCGCACGTTCTCCGAACCTCTTGCCAAGGCGCTGGGCCAGCCTGTTTTGGTGGAAAACAAGGTGGGTGCGGGCGGCAACATTGGGGCCGACGCAGTGGCCAAGGCCCGGGACGACCACACCATAGGGCTGATGATCAATGGCAACATGACGATTGCCAAGCTGATCAACCCCGCAGTGTCTTACGACCCGCAAAAGGACTTGGCACCGTTGACGCTGGTGGGCACGTCGCCCCTGGTGTTGACCGCCCCTCTGAGCCAACCGGGCGTTGCACCCACGGCCACCGAGCGAGAGTTCTTGGCCGCGGCGCGCAGCGCCGGCGACCGGTGGAGTTACGGCACGCCAGGGGTGGGTACTGTGGGGCACATCGGCACGGAGCTTCTGAAATCACGCAGCGGCATCAATCCCGTGCACGTACCTTACGCAGGCTACCCCCAGGTGGCCACGGCCATGTTGGGGGGGCAGTTGCAAATGGCACTGCTGCCTCCTGCGCTGGCCCAGGCCCAGGTCAAAGCGGGCAAGCTGCGGGCGATTGGCGTGACATCGGCAGGCCGCAGTGCGTTGGCGCCCGATGTGCCCAGCCTGGCAGAAGCTGGCATTGAGCGTTTTGAACTGGAGATCTGGAACGCCTTTGCGGCTCCGTCAACCATGCCCAAGCCTTTGCAAGCGCGGCTGGCCACTGTGTTGGCGGAGATTGCCCGCACGCCAGAAGTGCGGGCCAAACTGTTCCAGCAAGGCTGGCAGGTCGTTGGCACGTCGCCCGAAGGGCTGGCCAACCGCATCAAGGCAGATACTGCGGCGCTGGGGCAGATCATTGCGCAGCGAGGAATCAAGGCCGAGTAAGCGGCAACTCGGCAGGCGCGCGGCGCTTGAGCGGCTCAGGAGGCGCTGCCTCGAAACAGCCGCTACCTGCGCGGTACGGCCGTACCGCGCACCGCGACCTTACTTTTGCTCTTTGAGCAACGTGGCCACATCTGCCGCCAGGGCCTGCGCACCGCTGCCGTAGCGGTGGTACACACGCAGCCGGCCCGACGTGTCGTACACATAGCTGCCTGCCGAATGGTCCATGGTGTAGCTGGTGTCCGTCTTCCCGTCGACCTTTTTGTAGTAGATCTTGAAGTCCTTCGCCACGGCGGCCAGTTGTTCAGGACTGCCGCGCAAGGCGAGAAAGCTCGGGTCGAAATTTGCCATGTAGGCCTTGAGCACGTCGGCCGTATCGCGCTCGGGGTCTACGGTGACGAAGATGCCCTGCAGGCGGTCGCCATCAGCGCCCAGCATGCGCTTGACCTCGGCCAACTCCTGCATGGAGGTGGGGCACACGTCAGGGCATTGGGTAAAACCAAAAAACACCACGACCACCTTGCCGGCAAAGTCTTTGAGACTGCGCGATTGGCCGTTGTGGTCGGTCAATGGCAACTCGCGCGCGTACTCAGCGCCCGTGATGTCTACTCCGCGGAATTCGATCTTCTTGTCTGAACAAGCAGAAAAAATGGCCGTAGCGCTTATCAATAAAGCGCCAGCAGCTATGTTTTTTATAGCATTTCGTTTATTCATGATCACATCACATAGTGGTCCACCAGCAAGGCGGCGAACAGCACGCTCAGGTGAATGAGGGAAAAGCGGAAGGTCTTGCGCGCCAGCGCGTCTGAATAGTTGCGCCACAACGCAAACCCGTAGGCACAAAACCCTGCACTGAGCACGATGGCGAAGGCCAGGTAGAGCCACGAACTCATACCGTACACAAACGGCATGAGACACCCTGCAAACAGAATCAACGTATACAAAAAGACTTGCAGGCGCGTGAACTCGTTGCCGTGCGTGACAGGCAACATGGGCAGACCCGACTTGCGGTAGTCCTCCACGCGGTACAGCGCCAGGGCCCAGAAGTGCGGCGGGGTCCACAGAAAAATGATGAGAAACAGGATCAGCGCTTCTGGTCCCACATCGCCCGTCATGGACGACCAGCCCAGCACCGGAGGCATGGCACCGGAAGCGCCGCCGATGACAATGTTCTGGGGCGTCAGCGGCTTGAGGATCACGGTGTAGATAACGGCATATCCCACAAAGGTGGCGAAGGTGAGCCACATGGTCAGCGGGTTGATCCACACGTACAGCAACGCAGACCCGGCAGCGCACAGCACGGCTGAAAACAGCAGGGTTTCCTGATTGGACAACTCGCCCTTGGCTGTGGGGCGCCAGGCCGTGCGCTTCATCTTTGCGTCAATGCCCTGCTCAACGATGCAGTTGAAGGCAGCAGCGGCACCGGCTACCAGCCAAACGCCCGCGCTGGCAAGCGCCATCTGGCCTACCTGCGCCCAGCTGGGCAAGCCGGGCACTGCCAGCACCATGCCGATCAAGGCGCAAAAGACGATCAGCTGCACCACGCGCGGTTTGGTCAAAGCGTAGAACTGTGCGAATCGCGACGGAGGAGAAACGGCAGCAACACTCATGCAATCACTCTCGGTGCGCGCTTTGGCGCTGAAATCTCATTCAGGGTGGCGACACTGCGGCTGGCGGCAATCGCCCAAGTCAGCACCACCACCAGTGCGGCGGCGCCACCGGTGTGCAGAACCGCGGCCAGCAGGGGCCAGTCCAGAATGACGTTGGACAACCCCGTGGCCAATTGCAGCCCGGCCAGCCCCAATAGCCACTGGGCTTGGGCCCCGAGGTGGGGACGCAGTCGGATTGCAAGCCACACGATGGCGGCCAACACCACGTAAGCCATCAAGCGATGGACGTAGTGGATCGCGGTGAGGCCCCCAAAGCTGATGTGGGAGCCGTCTTGCAGCATGCCCAGTTCACGCCAGATCTGAAACCCCTGCGCAAAGTCCATGGCCGGCCACCAGCTACCTTGGCAGGTTGGGAAGGTGGTGCAGGCCAGCACTGCATAGTTGGTGCTGACCCATCCGCCCAGCACCACCTGCGCCGCCACCAGGCCCGCCGTGAGCCACAACGCAGCACGCATGCCGCTGGACAAGTCCACGTGCTTGCCGCCGTGTGCAGCCCGGGAATGCTGCACAGCCTGCACGCACAGCAGTGCCAGCAAGACCAGACCACCCATCAGGTGCAAGGTCACAATGGCTGGAAACAATTTCATGGTGACGGTCAGAGCACCAAATGCGCCCTGCAGGCACACCCACACCAGCGTCAACGTCGGCCACCAGGGACTGCCCACGGGCGAGGGGGCCGGCAAAGCACCTTGCCCTGATGGGCTTTCCACAACGGCCGTGTTGCGCTTCCATGCACGGTGCTGCACCCAGGCCGATGCGGTCATGGCGATGATCAGCACGCCCACGCTGGTCGCCAAGTAGCGGTGGATCATCTCCACCCATGCCTTGCCGTGGGTAACGGGGCCAGTGGGCATGGCGCTTTGCGCTGCCAAAATTTCCTCCCTGGCGCCTACGGGGCTTGCACTGCCATAGCAGCCTGGCCAGTCGGGGCATCCCAGACCTGAATCGGTCAGGCGCGTGAAGGCACCAAACAACACCAGATCGAAGGTGAGAAACAAGGTAAGCACCGTGAGTGCCTGCAGCCGCCGCAAGGGTGACGCCCCGCGGTTGCGCCAGCGCACCCACCACAGCGGTCCCACTGCAATCAGCAGCCCTACCAGCATGAGCCGGGTAAGGGGAGCCCAGTCGTACAGAGGTTGTGCGTCCATCTCAGGGCTTTCCAGGCCGGCCTGGTTCATCCCAGGACGCGGACGCTCGCAGCAGGCGCTCCAGATCCTTCTTGGCTTTGGCAGCGCCTGAGGCGTCCATGGGCGCAGGAAAACGCATCATCCAGTTGCCCATGGGATCCACTACGTAGATGTGGTCGCGCAGAGCTCGCCCTGCGGCGGGCGCCAGCCACTGCGCCAGCGCCGGCTCGCCCACACGCAGGACCTGTGCCTGTTTGAGGGCAGGCGCCAAGGCAGCCGGTGGGGGCTGATCGTCGGTCACAAGCCACACCCAGTCCACACGGTCTTTCTCGCGCCCCACGCTTTCACGCAGTTGGCGCTGCAGGTACAGGTGCTTCTGGCATTCCGCGTCGCACTGGCTGCTGCCCACACTCACCAGGAGCCACTGCCCCTTGAGGTCGGCCAGGGAACCTGCAGCCCCCTCCAGAGTGGTCGCGGCCAACGCGGGCATAGGGCGCTGTGGCTCAATCAATTCGCCATAGTTCTTGCGGCCTTCGGGGCGGATCACGTAATAGGTGAAATACGAAGCGACAACCGGGGCCGCACACACCAGCAACACGCCGAGCATCTTCAGCCGGCCATGGCGCGTACGCTGTGCCGCATCCATCGCTCCGCCGGCCTCAGGCAGCGTGTGCACGGTCAAGCCCAGCGGGTGCTCTGTCGCCATCTCAGGAGGCACGCTGGCGGCGTGGGCGAATGAAGCGTCGGACGATTTGGAACCAGACATAAAGGAGTGCTATCAGGCCGCAGAGCCCGAACCATTGAAATGCGTAACCATAGTGTTTGTCGACGCCCGAAGAGACCACAGGCCAGTCTCGCTGCAGGCCTTCGCTGGGCTCGCCCAGCTGGACCACTGATACATCAAGCAGCGGCAGCTGCGTCGCAGTGCGGAATGCAGCTAGGTCGAGATTTTGCCGGATGCGCGAAGACCCCTGCGTGCTATCCCCTGCGCTGAATTCGTACAGGCGCGAGGGCGCCGCTGCGACCCTGCCTTTCACCTGCACAGGCCCGGCTGGGTTGGCCACCGCAGGCACTTGCATACGGTCCTGAAAATTACGAGGCACCCAGCCACGCTGCACCATCACGGCGGTCTTCGCGTCGCGCAACTGCAAGGGTGTAAGCACAAAGAAACCCGGGCGGCCCTGCATCTGCCTGTTGTCCAGATACACCGTGTGTTCAGGCAGCCAGTGGCCTTCTAGCTGCACAGTTCGGTGCATGAGGTTGCGGATGTCCTCCCCCTCCCCGCGCGCTTTGTCCAACGCAGCGCCACTCAACGCCGGCAACGCAGCGCGGGCGCTCAAGGTTTCTTCGTACGCCAGCTTCTCGGCCGCACGGCCCAACTGCCATTGCCCGAGCGATGCGGTGACAGCGATTGCGGCCAACGCAGCCAACGTAATGACAACAAAAAGCACACCGGATGCACGAGGAGAAGGTGTCACGGGATAATGGGCTCCATGAAATATCTAGTCATTGCTGCGTTTGTGGGGATCGTGGTCAGCCTGGGGTCTGCACTGTTCTACATGATGCGCAACGGTAGCAACGACGGCGTCAAGGGTAACCGCATGGCGAGAGCATTGGCTGTGCGGGTGGGGCTGTCAATTGTGCTGTTTGTGTGCATCCTGGCGGGATGGCAACTGGGCTATATCCAGCCCACAGGGCTCCCCACCACGCGCTGACGGGCGCCCAGTTGCATCAAGGACTCGAGAGCTTGCTGAGCACTTGAGCTCGCCGCTGCGCGACACCAGCCACAAAAAAAGCGCCTTGCGGCGCTTTTTTTGTGTGCCTGACCGGGTTACATCCAGTACACCAGAACGTACAAGCCCAGCCAGACCACGTCTACAAAGTGCCAGTACCAGGCGGCACCTTCGAAACCAAAGTGCTTTTCAGCAGTGAAATGGCCCTTTTGCAGGCGCAGTGTGATGAACAAAAGCATCAGCATGCCAATGAACACGTGAAAGCCGTGAAAGCCGGTCAGCATGAAGAAGGTTGAGCCAAACACTCCGGAAGACAGCTTGAGATTCAAGTCTGTGTACAAGTGGTAATACTCGTATCCTTGAACGATCAGGAACACAATGCCCAGAAGCACCGTGGCCCACATGAAGGCGATGGTCTTGCCGCGCTGATTTTCACGCAACGCGTGGTGGGCAATCGTCAGAGTGACACCAGAGGTCAGCAGCAATGCGGTATTGATGGTGGGCAGCCAGAACGGGCCCACAGTCTGGAATGGCTCCACAATCCCTGCAGGCGATGCAGTCATACCGGCTGCAACACTGGGCCACACCGCCTTGAAGTCGGGCCACAGCAGTGCGTTGTCCAAGCTGCCCAGAGCCGGTACAGAGTGCGCGCGCGCCCACCACAGGGCCGTGAAGAACGCGCCAAAGAACATCACCTCCGAAAAGATGAACCAGCTCATGCTCCAGCGGTAGGACAGGTCGATCTTGCGTCCGTACAAGCCGCCTTCGCTTTCACGGGCGGCATCGCGAAACCATTGGTACAGGACGAAAAGCCACCACACCAAACCGAAGGCCAGCGAGTACTTCCCCCAATCATGGCCGTTGATCCATTGACCAGCACCCAGAATCACAAAAAACAGCCCTGCCGCCGCCATCACGGGATGACGAGACTCTGCAGGCACGTAGTAGTACGGTGTTGTGCCGTGTGTTGATGCACTCATTTCAGCTCCTGACTCTCTAAATCGTTGTTATCTGTACCGGGGGCAATTCACTGCGTCACACAATCCAGTTGACCAGCACAATCAGCGCCAGCACCAGAGAGAAAACGGCAACCAGGCCTACCACGATGATGTGGATGGGATTGAGCTTTTCCACGTCCTGGGCATATTCGCTGCCCTTGCGCAAACCAATGAGGGACCACGCGACAGCACGCACTGTGCGCCACAGCGACCCTCTGCCCTGCTGCGCTGAGGCGTGGTTCTGGCTCATGAGCCAGCCCCTTCGTGCTGCATCACAGTGACCGCGGCTGATTGCGGCGCTGCAGGCGTTTTACCGCCCACTTCGAAAAACGTGTAGGACAGCGTGATCGTGGTCACGTCTTTTGACAGCTTTGGATCAATCACGAACGCCACGGGCCATTCTTTCTTCTCACCAGGCTCCAGCGTGTACTGATTGAAGCAAAAGCACTCTAGCTTGGTGAAGTGCGCCGCCGCCTGCCGTGGTGCGTAGCTGGGGATGGCCTGGGCAGCCATGCGCCGGTTCTGCACGTTCTGGAATTCATACATCACCGTCGTCAGTTCACCAGGGTGGACCTTGACAGACCGCTGGGCGGGCTTGAAATCCCAGGGCCCCCGGGCATTGGCGTCAAACTCCACCGTGATGGTCCGGGTCTTGTCAACCTGGGTGTTGGCAGGCACCTTGGCATCCCTGCCCGCTACGCCGTTGCCGGGCACCTGGCGCTCAGAGAGCGACAGTATGTTGATACCCGTCATCTCGCAGATGTGCTTGTAGATGGGAATCAGGGCATAGCCAAAGGCAAACATACCAGCCGCAATCACGACCAGCTTGCCGACCATCTTGGCGTTTTCGCGGTGCAGGCTCATGGCATGTGGCTCAGCGTGACAGCAAGGTCACCTTGACCATGAAACCGATGAAAAACACCACAGCCACGGACGCCAGGATCAGCGCCATGCGCAGATTGCTTTTCTTCTGCTCGGGTGTCATGGCAGGGCTCCTCAACCAATCACGCGGGTTGCTGTCCCGTCGAGCTTGGGTGGGTTTTCGAAGGTGTGGAATGGCGCAGGCGATGGCACTTCCCATTCCAGACCTTCTGCACCGTCCCAAGGTTTCTGTGGCGCTTTGGCGCCCTTGCCGCGCATGGCCGGAACCACCACGAAAAGGAAGAAGTACACCTGCATCAGACCAAAGCCCAGGGCACCCACCGATGCGATGGCGTTGAAGTCAGCGAACTGCATGGGGTAGTCGGCATAGCGGCGAGGCATACCCGCCAAACCCAGGAAGTGCATGGGGAAGAAAGTGATGTTGAAAGTGATCAAAGAACCCCAGAAGTGAATCTGACCGCGGGTTTCACTGAACATCACACCAGTCCACTTGGGAGCCCAGTAGTAGTAAGCAGCAAACATCGAAAACAGTGAGCCGGCCACCAGCACGTAGTGAAAGTGGGCCACCACATAGTAGGTATCCTGCAGCTGAATGTCGATGGGTGCTACCGCCAGGATCAGCCCTGTGAAGCCGCCCATCGTGAACACGAAGATGAAGCCCACGGCAAACAGCATGGGAGTCTCGAACGTCATGGAACCGCGCCACATGGTGGCAATCCAGTTGAAGATCTTCACGGCTGTAGGCACGGAGATCAGCATGGTGGCGTACATGAAGAACAGCTGGCCGGTCACGGGCATGCCAGTCGTGAACATGTGGTGCGCCCACACGATGAAGGACAGGATGGCGATGGACGACGTGGCGTACACCATCGATGCATAGCCAAACAGCTTCTTGCGCGCGAACGCGGGTACGACCTGGCTGATGATGCCGAAGGCCGGCAAGATCATGATGTACACCTCAGGGTGGCCGAAGAACCAGAAGATGTGCTGGTACATCACCGGGTCGCCGCCACCAGCTGGATTGAAGAAGCTGGTGCCGAAATGGCGGTCCGTCAGCGTCATGGTGATCGCACCTGCCAGCACGGGCATCACGGCGATCAGCAGATAAGCCGTGATGAGCCAGGTCCAGGCGAACATGGGCATCTTCATCAGCGTCATGCCGGGGGCGCGCATGTTCAGGATGGTCACGATGATGTTGATCGAGCCCATGATGGACGACGCACCCAGGATGTGCATGGCGAAGATGCCGGCATCCATGGAAGGCCCCATCTGCAGCGTCAGAGGCGCGTACAGCGTCCAACCAGCAGCGGGGGCGCCGCCGGGCATGAAGAACGATGACACCAGCATGATCGCCGCAGGAATCATCAGCCAGAAGCTGAAGTTGTTCATGCGCGCGAAGGCCATGTCGGACGCGCCGATCTGCAGCGGGATCATCCAGTTAGCAAAGCCCACGAAGGCCGGCATGATGGCGCCGAACACCATGATCAGGCCATGCATGGTGGTGAGCTGGTTGAACAGTTCGGGGTTCACCAGTTGCAGGCCGGGCTGGAACAGTTCGGCACGGATCAGCAAGGCCAGCACCCCGCCCACCATCAACATGGTGAACGAGAACAGCAGGTACAGCGTGCCGATGTCTTTGTGGTTGGTAGCGAACACCCAACGGCGCCAGCCAGTGGGAGCGTGGTGGTGATCGTGGCCGTCGTGTGCGTGGTCGCCAGCGTGCCCGTGGTTGTCGAGAACTGCGCTCATGGTGAATTCCTCAATGCAATAGGGCGGTGATTACTTGCTGCGCTGGGCCACGATTTCTGCGGGCTGTACCAGTTGGCCGGTTTTGTTGGACCAAGTGTTTTTCGTGTAAGTGGTCACGGCTGCGATGTCTGTGTCGCTCAATTGCTTCCATGCAGGCATCGCGCCGTTGGCCGCACCGTTGAGCAGAATTTGAATTTGCTTCGAATGGTCTGCATCAAGAACGATGGCCGAGCCGTCCAGAGGCTTGATGGGGCCAGCGCCCTTGCCGTTGGCTTGGTGGCAGGCAGCGCAGTTGGCTGCGTACACTTTTTCGCCCCGCTTGAGCATGTCTGCCAAAGCCCAGACCTTGGTCGGATCGTCCAGCTTGGCTGCTGCTTTTTTCTTCTGATCGGCAACCCATGTGGAGTAGTCCTGTGCAGAAAGCACCTTCACGTGGATAGGCATGTAGGCGTGTTCCTTGCCGCACAGCTCGGCGCACTGGCCATAGTAGTCGCCCACCTTTTCCGCACGGAACCAAGTGTCCCGCACAAAACCAGGAATTGCGTCTTGCTTGATGCCGAAAGCCGGGACCATGAACGCGTGGATGACGTCATTGGCTGTAGTGATGATGCGGATCTTCTTGCCTACGGGCACCACCATGGGGTTGTCGACCTTGAGCAGGTAGTCGGTCGGGGCCTGAGACACGTTGCCGCTGTCGGACATGGCTCGGTGATTGCTGTCCAGAGTGGAGACAAAGGCCAAGCCTTCGCCCTCACCAGTGAGGTAGTCGTACCCCCACTTCCATTGGTAACCCGTGGCCTTGATGGTCAGATCGGCGTTCGTGGTGTCCTTCTGGGCTACCAGAACCTTGGTAGCTGGCAAAGCCATCAAGATCACGATGATGAAGGGAACAATCGTCCACACCACCTCGACGGTCACGGACTCGTGGAAGTTGGCAGACTTCGCGCCTTTGGATTTGCGATGCTTCCAGATCGAGTAGAACATCACCGAGAACACAGCAATGAAGATCACCGTGCAGATGATCAGCATCATCCAGTGCAGAAAGTGCTGTTCTTCCGCAATTTTGGTGACCGGCGGGGCCAGGTTCAGCTGGTTGACTGCAGGGCCGCCGGGCAAGTCTTGAACCGCGTGGGCGGTGCTCCCAACCCATGCACCGGCCATCAGCAGCAGAGAAGCCAACTTATTGGAAATGCTCTTCATAGTTCTCATTTACTTCTAAGCCTCAAATTAACCAATCCCAGCAGCGCCTGCGTGGGGTCAGGCAGCTTGCAAGGCCATGCGGGTTTCAGACGCCAAGACTGAGCGGACTTCCAGCCGTGCTAGATGCCGACCTGCACCTACCTGTCCTGCGCTGACACCATGATGAAGCCCGGTCCCCAATCTTGGGCTCCACACGAACCCACGAATGGTTGAACTCGGCACACTCACGGCTACCCGCTGTCTCCAGCTCCGCCACAAGACACGAGCCTTGCAGAGAAATTTTTTCGCCATCCGCCGCATAACGACCGTACATGGCTAACGCAATTCCGACAACAGCAATTTCCAGAGATGCGAAAGCGAGCACCAGTCAAACCCCGGCCATCAGCAAACTGCTGCAATGCCCTGCGATACACGGCACAGCCCGAGGGTGTATCCATCCGAGCTGCCCGCGAGTGACCGAGCAATTGCGAAAGAGATACCAGACAACTCCTTGGGACGCCACGGCGGCGACACCAAAACAAGCCTGCCACCGTAGAAGCCCACAAAGCTGTCGGCGCGTTTTAAGCGTCTCAACGCTCCGGCACGACTAGCAAAGTTGCTCAGGAAAACGTCCAAAACTCCACATCTCAACGACCAAGAATTGTAGCGCGCCTTGCGTTAAATCATTGACACGGCGTTACGAGTTACTCATTAACAGGGCCGTTACGCAACATGGCCCGCATGTCACTTAGCGAAACCGAACTGCTGGGGCTGACGCGCACACGCGGCGCGGGCTTGAAGGCATGGCCGTAAATGACTTCAAAGGTAAGGGAAAGCTGCCCTGACCCGTCATTGCATGTCAACCGTTGCCTCAGCGCGTCGTGAAGTTGCTCACGCCAGCGACGGCCCCGCAATGCCCCAAAACGATGGGGATGCAAATTGCAGCCCAGCTCTCGCAACTCCTGCAGCAAACGCTGCGGAGTGGCGAACGTCAGCGTAATCCGCTCCATGTCCATGACCGGCTCTGCAAACCCCGCTTGCACCAGCATGTCTCCCCAGTCGTGCATATCCGTGAACGCATGCCCCGCAGGGGGCCAGCCCATATCTGCGTAGGCCGCGCGCAACTCCTTCACGGTATCGGGCCCGAGACATGAAAACATGAGGTAACCGTCCACCGCCAGCGCCCGATGCCACTGGGCCATCAACGCCTGGGGGTCGGCGGCCATGTGCAATGCCATGTTGGCCCACAGCATGTGTACAGCCGCCTCAGGGGGCATTGCAAGATGCACCTGCCCCCCGGTCCATCGCATCCACCATGGCTTGCCCAGTGCTCGCGAGGCAGCATCACGGCCGGCTCTGGAGGTTTCCGCAACATAGCACTGCGCTTTGGGATACCGGGCGCTCACCAAGCGGTGGCCCTCCAGTCCGCCCCGCACAGCATCCCAATGGCACCACGCTGCAGGGGCCTGCCGGATCCATTGCAAACGGTCTTCCATGCGCCGCGCCACCTCTTCGTGCAGCCAGGGGGAAACAGCGGGGGCGCCCTCGTGCCAGCGGGCTGCGGCGATGGGATCAACGGTGGGGGGACGCTCGGTGGGCATGGGGCTTCGCAGACCTGATCAAAGGGCAGGCGAGTATATTGACTGCATGCAATTCGGGCGCATCTCGGGTCTCTTCAGTTCAATGGGCCGTTGGACGCAGCACGTACCCAGCCAGTGTGCGGTGTGCCGTGCCTGGCCGGCGCAACGGGTTTGCGACGCGTGCACGGCTCGGTTCGCCCAGCCCGCTGATCGTTGCAGACGATGCGCGTTGCTGGTACCGCCGGGCATCGAAGTGTGCGGCTCTTGCTTGCAGCATCCGCCCACGCTGGATGCCTGCGTAGCCGCGGTGACTTATGCCTATCCCTGGGCCCAGGCCATCAAGGCTTTCAAGTTTCAAGCAGACCCTGGATGGGCACGTGCGCTGGCCATGCTGCTGCGCAGCGCCCCATCGGTGGAGGAGGCCCTCACGCAGGCAGATTGGGTGTTTCCCATCCCATTGTCCGATCGACGCCTGAGTGAGCGTGGATTCAACCAGGCTGCGTTGATTGCCAACGCAGTCGCCCCGGCCAAGACCTCTGCGAAAACCCTGCTCCGCCTGCACGACACCGAAGCCCAGAGCGGCTTGAGCCGCGCGCAGCGGTTGCGCAACCTTCGCAATGCGTTCATGGTCGAGCCACACTTCGCGCCACAACTCAAGGGCTGCAGGGTTGTCTTGCTGGACGATGTGATGACCACCGGAGCCACACTGGACGCTGCAGCCGCCACATTGCGCGATTCGGGCGTTCAACACATCACAGGCATGGTGATAGCGCGCACCGAGCGTGAGTGAGCGGCTGAACCTTTCATGCGTCAGGCGCCTTTGCGCCACCGCGCCTGCAACGCAATGATCTCTCCCATGATGCCCCTGCGGAACGCAAGCACGCAAACCACGAAGATCAACCCGGTCACCATCGTCACCGATTCGCCCAAGGTCTTGAACCACTCTACGCTGGTCAGCATGGCCAACAGATTGCCCAGTTCACCGATCTTGTTCTCAAGCAGTACCACCACGGCCGAGCCCACCAGAGGTCCTGACAAGGTCCCCAAGCCGCCCACCAAGTTCATCAAAATGACCTGTCCTGATGCGGTCCAGTGCACGTCTGACAGCGTTGCAAAACCCAACACCAGGGTTTTCAGCGAGCCGGCCAGACCGGCAATGGCTGCCGACAGGACAAAGGCAAGCAGCTTGTAGCGATGCGTGTCGTAACCGAGCGAAATGGCACGCGGCTCGTTTTCCTTGATCCCCTTGAGCACCTGCCCAAACGGAGAGTGAATGGTGCGAACGATCAAACAGAAAGCAGCCACCACGATAGCCAGCGCCACGTAGTACATGGTCACATCGTTTTGCAGATCAATCATGCCCAGCAGCTTGCCGCGTGGCACACCCTGTAGGCCGTCCTCGCCGCCCGTGAATGGGGCCTGCAGGCACACAAAGAACAACATCTGCGCCAGGGCCAGGGTGATCATCGAAAAATAGATGCCCTGGCGCCGAATGGCAAGCCAACCGAAAATCAGCCCCAGTAATGCGCCGCCCGCAGTGCCGAGCAACAACCCGACTTCGGGCGTCAGCCCCCAGGCTTTCATTGCATGGCCTGCGACGTAAGCTGCGCCGCCAAAAAAGGCAGCGTGGCCGAACGACAGCAATCCGGTGTAGCCCAACAGCAAGTTGAAAGCACATGCAAACAAGGCGAAGCACATGAGCTTCATCACAAACACAGGATAGGCACCGGCAAAGGGGGCCGCCAGCAAGGCCAGCAGCAGCAGGCCGTATCCCACCTTGGCAATTCTTTTGGAGTTCATGGCGCGGCCCCTTATTTCTCTTTGCCGAACAGGCCGGCGGGGCGAATCAGCAGAACAATCACCATGATGACAAACACCACAGTGGACGACGCTTCGGGATAAAACACTTTGGTAAAGCCCTCAATCACACCCAGACCCAGGCCCGTCAGGATCGAACCCATGATGGACCCCATGCCACCGATCACTACCACCGCGAACACCACAATGATGAGGTTTTGCCCCATGAGCGGTGACACCTGGTACACCGGCGCTGCCAGTACCCCAGCAAACGCAGCCAATGCGGCGCCAAAGGCGTAGGTCAAGGTCACCATCACAGGCACATTCACTCCGAACGCCTCTACCAGCCGGGGGTTTTCGGTGCCGGCGCGCAAGTAGGCGCCAAGCTTGGTTTTCTCGATCACGTACCAAGTGGCAAGGCACACCACCACCGATGCCACAACCACCCAGGCACGGTAGTTGGGCATGATCATGAAGCCAAGATTGGTGGCACCTTCAAGCAGCTCTGGCGTGTCATAGCCCAGGCCGGACACTCCATAGATCGAGCGGAACACGCCTTCAATCAGCAAGGTGAGTCCCAAGGTCAACAGCAGCCCGTACAGGTGATCCAGCTTGTAGATCCACCGCAACAGCAAACGCTCGATGAGAACGCCGAAAAGCCCAACCACCAGCGGTGCCAGCAGCAGCATCCACCAGTACCCAATGCCCAGATAGCTCATGGCCATCCAGGTCATCAGGGCGCCCATCATGAACAGCGCACCGTGCGCGAAATTGATCACGTTGAGCAGCCCGAAGATGACCGCTAGGCCCAGACTCAGGATGGCATAGAACGACCCGTTCACCAGCCCCAATAGGAGCTGGCTGAGCAGGCCAGGCAGTGAGACACCGAAAATTTCCATGGGATGCTGCGCTGGTGTTAGGTGGAGATCAGGTCAGAGGCGTGTATGCAGCCGGTCGGTCACTTCCAGTGCTGGCACTTGCTCTCGGCTTTGGTGGTGAACACAGCGTCACCCGGCAGCTTTTTGACCAGCTTGTAATAGTCCCATGGCTTGGTGGACTCGGAAGGCTTCTTCACTTCCATCAGGTACATGTCATGCACGTAGCGACCGTCGGCGCGAATCTGGCCTTTGGCGAAGAAGTCGTCGATCTTCGTCTTCTTGAGCTCGGCCATGACCTTGTCCGCATCCGTGGTCTTCGCCGCCTGCACCGCTTTCAGGTAGGTCATGGTGGCGGAATAATCAGCCGCCTGGATCTCGCCAGGCATGCGCTTGGTCTTCTCGAAGTAGCGTGCCGCGAACTTGCGGGTGTCGTCATTCAGATCCCAGTACCAGCTGGTGGTGAACTGCAGGCCTTCGGTGTTGCGCAGGCCCATGCTGTGGATGTCACTGATGAAGATCAGCAACCCGGCCAGCTTCATGTTCTTTCCAATGCCGAATTCCTTGGCGGCCTTGATGGCGTTGATGGTGTCACCGCCCGCGTTGGCCAGACCGAGAATCTGGGCCTTGGAGTTCTGAGCCTGCAGCAGGAACGACGAAAAATCCGAAGCATTCAAGGGGTGACGGACAGCGCCCACCACGTTGCCGCCCTTGGCCTTCACCACCGCGGTGGTGTCGGCCTCCAGGGCGTGGCCAAACGCGTAGTCCGCCGTCAGGAAGTACCAGCTCTTGCCGCCACTGTCCACAATGGCAGAGCCCGTGCCTTTCGCCAGCGCCACGGTGTCATAGGCATAGTGGACCGTGTAGGGCGTGCACTGTTCGTTGGTCAGCGCGGACGAACCCGCACCGTTGTTGAAATACACACGCTTCTTTTCTTCAGCGACCTTGGCAATCGCAAGGGCAGTGCCCGAATTGGTACCGCCAAACAACATCGTCACACCCTGGGTGTCCACCCACTCACGCGCCTTCGATGCCGCGATGTCGGCCTTGTTCTGGTGGTCGGCCGAGATCATCTCAATGGGCTGGCCCAGCACCTTTCCACCAAAGTCGTCGATGGCCATCTGAATTGCCAGAGCGCCGTTCTTTCCCTCCACGTCGGAGTACAGGCTGGACATGTCAGTGATGAAACCGATCTTGACCTTCTCCTGGGCATGCGCAGCCGAGGTGGCCAGGCCCGCTGCGCCAAGCATGAGTGCCAGCACTTTGAGTTTGTTCTTCATGGATCTGTCTCCTGTGGGTGTGGTGGAAAGAAAACGAAAGGATGAATACGGGGCGCCTCAAACGCCCAGCAGTTCGGTAAGCACGGGCATCTTTTGCTCCAGCTCGGCAGCGCCGAACTGTTCAACGATGCGGCCATGCTCCATAACGTAAAAGCGATCTGCCAGCGGTGCGGCAAAGCGGAAGTTCTGCTCCACCATCACCACGGTGTAGCCTTTTTGACGCAGCGTGGTGATCATGCGGGCCAATGCCTGCACGATGACCGGCGCCAAGCCTTCAGAGATTTCATCCAGCAGCAGCAAATTGGCGCCGGTGCGCAAGATGCGCGCTACCGCCAGCATTTGCTGCTCGCCGCCCGAAAGCCGGGTGCCCTGGCTGTTGCGGCGCTCCGCCAAGTTGGGGAACATGGCGTAAATCTCTTGCACCGACATTCCCGGCATCCCCGTCTTGAGCGCGGGTGGCAAGAGCAGGTTTTCCTCGCACGACAAGCTGGAAAAAATACCGCGCTCTTCGGGGCAGTACCCCACGCCCAAGTGCGCAATGCGGTGGGTGGGCAAGCCCACGGTTTCCACGCCATTGATCTTGACCGAGCCTTTGCGCGCCCCGGTGAGCCCCATGATGGCGCGCATGGTGGTAGTACGCCCAGCGCCATTGCGGCCCAGCAGAGTCACTACTTCGCCGGGCTGCACGACAATGTCCACGCCATGCAGCACGTGCGACTCACCGTACCAGGCCTGCAGGTTGCGGATTTCCAGTGCAGGCGTATTGGATGTTGGAGCGACCATCTCAGTGGGCTCCCTGCAGTTGGCCGTCGGTCGTGCCCATGTAGGCCTCCATCACCTGGGGGTTGCTAGACACCTGCTCGTACGGCCCTTCGGCCAGCACGGCCCCTCGCTGCAAGACCGTGATGCAGTCGGCAATGGTGGAGACGACTTTCATGTTGTGTTCGACCATCAAAATGGTGCGTCCCGCAGAAACCTTCTTGATGAGCTGCGTGACACGGTCCACGTCTTCGTGCCCCATGCCCTGCGTGGGCTCGTCCAGCAGCATCAGCTCAGGCTCCATGGCCAGCGTCGTGGCGATCTCAAGGGCACGCTTGCGCCCGTAAGGCAGATTGACGGTGACTTCGTCCGCCAGATCGTCCAGCCCCACTTCCGTGAGCAGCTGCATGGCCCGGTCGTCCAGTTGCCGCAGGCTGCGCTCGCTGCGCCAAAAATGAAACGAAGTGCCCAGTTTGCGCTGCAGACCCAGCCGCACGTTTTCGATCAGGGTGAGGTGAGGAAACACCGCTGAGATCTGGAACGACCGAATCACGCCGCGGCGCGCGATCTGCGCGGGCGCCTCGGCCGTGATGTCATGGCCATTGAACCGAATCGATCCAGAGGTAGGAACCAGGAACTTGGTGAGCAAGTTGAAGCACGTCGTCTTGCCCGCGCCGTTGGGTCCGATCAGCGCATGAATGGAGCCCCGGCGTACAGCCAGATCGACATTGCTGACAGCAGTAAAGCCTTTGAACTCTTTGGTCAGGCTTTGCGTTTGAAGTATCACGTCACTCATGCGCCTGGGTCACTCCGTGGTGCGGGAAGAAAACTCACCTGCAAAAATGCGGGCGATCTACCGATCTGTTGGTCCGCATCGTATGTCCCGACTACCCTGCGCAGGTACTGGTACTAATGCCTATGTAGTAACGCCTATGTAGTAACGCCTATGTAGTAACGCCTATGTAGTAATGCCTAAGTAATGACCGCCCAAACCACGCCACTGGCCATGCCAAACACCTTCCCCCAGCGACGCAGCCGCGCGCATGGTCCAAGATAGAACACCCCTGAGAACTTCCATGCCCTCCTCTGCTGCACCCAAGATTCCCCCACGCGGCGCGCCGCGCTCGCTGACCGGGCTTCTTCCCTTCCTTCGGCCTTATCGCGCGCGCATCGCATGGTCCTTGCTGTGCCTGGTGATGGCAGCGCTGGCAACACTGGCGTTTCCTCTTGCGCTGCGCGACTTGATCGATACCGGGCTGGTGTCCAGCGACCGTGCCGGCCAGGCCCTTGAGCTTCGCGAACACTTCGGTGTGCTCTTCCTGGTAGCCGTGGCGCTGGGCGTCTTTTCCGCCGCCCGCTTTTATGCCGTGAGCTGGCTGGGCGAGCGCGTCACGGCCGATCTGCGCCAGGCGGTTTACAGCCATGTGTTGCGCCAAAGCCCCCAGTTCTTCGAGAGCACACAGACCGGAGAGGTGCTTTCCCGGCTCACGGCAGATACCACCCTCGTGCAGACGGTGGTGGGCTCATCTTTGTCCATGGGCCTGCGCAACGCGGTGATGGGCATGGGGGCGCTGGGCATGCTCGTGTGGACCAACCCTTATGTCATGTCGGTGGTGCTGTTGGCAGTGCTGCTGGTGGTGCTGCCAGCCATGTGGATCGGCCGGCGCGTGCGCAGGCTGTCGCGCGACAGCCAAGACCGCGTGGCCGACTCCAGTGCCATCGCGGCCGAGGTGCTCAACGCCATCCCCGTCGTGCAGAGCTATACGGCAGAGCAGCGCGAAGCCTCCCGATTTTCGGCCGCTGCCGAAAGCGCTTTTTCTACCGCGGTGCAACGCACCCGCGCCCGCTCCGTGCTGGTGGCCTTCATCATCATTGCCAACGCCGCATTGCTGCTGTGGGGGCTGTACCGCGGCACGAAGGCGGTACTGGCAGGCGAGATGACCGCTGGGCACCTGGGGCAGACGGTCGTCTACGTGATGCTGCTGGCAGGCGCCGTGGCTGTGCTGGGCGAGGTCTATGGCGACCTCTTGCGCGCCGCCGGGGCTACCGAGCGGCTCATGGAACTGCTGGCCAGCGAGTCACCAGTGCCTGAGCCCGCGTCGCCCCTTGCCATGCCCCGCACCAGCAAAGGGCTGGCGGTGGAGTTTGCCTCGGTGCAGTTCCACTATCCGTCACGCTCAGACAAACCCGCGCTCGAGGATTTCTGCCTCCAGCTTGCGCCGGGCGAGACCGTGGCGTTGGTGGGCGCCAGCGGCGCTGGCAAGACCACGGTTTTCCAGTTGCTGCAACGCTTCTATGACATCGAGCGGCCTGCGGGGCCACTAGCGCGCAGCGGCATCTTCCTTAACGGGGTGGACATCAGGGACATGGCGCTCGCTACCCTGCGCAGCCACATCGCCACCGTGCCCCAGGACGCTGTGATTTTCGGTGCTTCAGCACTCGAAAACATCCGCTACGGCAACCCCGGCGCGACGGTCGAGCAAGTCCACGCCGCCGCCCAAGCAGCATTTGCCCACGATTTCATCATGGCCCTGCCGCAGGGGTATGACACCTTTCTGGGCGAGCGCGGCGTGCGCCTGTCGGGCGGGCAAAAGCAGCGCATCGCCATTGCGCGCGCCATTTTGAAGAACCCGCCCCTGCTGCTGCTGGACGAAGCCACCAGCGCCCTGGATGCCGAGAGCGAACGCATGGTGCAGGCAGCGCTCGACACCACCATGCAGCGCCACACCGGGCAGCGCACCACGCTGGTCATTGCCCACCGGCTCGCCACAGTGCAAAACGCAGACCGCATAGTGGTGCTGGAGCACGGCCGCATCGTCGAGCAAGGCACCCACGCCACCTTGATGGCCGCCCAAGGCGTCTATGCCCGTCTGGCCCAGTTGCAGTTCCCGGCATGAAGCCCGACAGGCAGCGCGCGGCAACGACAATAGCGGCATGTTTCACATTGTTCTTGTCGAGCCCGAGATTCCCCCCAACACCGGCAACGTGATCCGGCTGGCGGCCAACACCGGCTGCACGCTGCACTTGGTGGAGCCGCTGGGTTTTTCCATGGAAGACCGGCTCATGCGCCGCGCGGGGCTGGATTACCACGAATACGCCCAGGTGCTCAAGCACCGCGACTGGGCCACTTTCCTGAGCGATGCAAAGCCTGACCCTGCGCGCATGTTCGCCCTCACCACACGGGGCACCCAGGGCGTGCACGACACGGCTTTTCAGCCCGGCGACTGGTTGGTGTTCGGCTCAGAAACCCGGGGCCTCGCCCCCGAACTGCGCGAGACATTTGCCCCCAGTCAGCGCCTGCGCTTGACCATGGTGGCCGGGCAGCGCAGCCTGAATCTGTCCAACGCCGTGGCG
This sequence comes from Acidovorax delafieldii, assembly GCA_002377855.1. Taxonomy (GTDB): domain Bacteria; phylum Pseudomonadota; class Gammaproteobacteria; order Burkholderiales; family Burkholderiaceae_C; genus Acidovorax; species Acidovorax delafieldii_A. The sequence continues at coordinate 31,397 of DFQQ01000030.1, forward strand.
GTGACGGTGTTTGAGGCCTGGCGGCAAAACGGGTTTGCCATGCCAACCCCGTCCCAGGGCGCGGCCCCCACGGCAGCCTGACCCCGCGAACCATTGCCCGAGACGGGCAAGTAAGCGGCGACGGCACAGCGATTTCGCCCCCGGCTCGCCGGCCTTATCGCATGCCCCGCTTGGGCGGGTGCATCAGCTACCCCATTCCTGCACGCGCCTCCGTCGTTGCAGTGCAGCACTCGGCCTGCTTGCGCTGGTGCGCCAACATGCGCACGCGCTCGCTCAGGAAATCCAGGAACACCTTGGTACGGGCGGGCAGCATGCGGCCCGACGGCAGCGCGGCGTACACGGTGTAGCGGGCATAGATCCACCCCGGCAGCAAATGCACCAGTTCGGAGCGCGCCAGGTGCTCTTGCGCCAGCAGCCGCGGTGCCACGGCCACCCCCATAGCATCCACCGCGGCACGCATGAGCACTTCGGTACTGATCGACTGCAGCACCACTGAAGGCACATCGATCTCTTGCGGAGGCAACTGCCCGTCATCGCTGAGCAGCCGCAACTTGCGGCCTGCGCCTGAATGCACCCGGGCCGTGCTGGAGTCACGCAGGTAGTCGTGGTTCATCAGGTCCTGGGGGTGCATGGGCACACCCTTGCGCGCCAGATAAGCAGGGGACGCCACCACGATCGATTCGCCCTGCATCAGGGGCCGCGCAACGATGTTGGCGTCAAAGTCCTGCGCCGCCACCATGAAGGTCACATCGAACTCGTCCACGCGTGCCGAGGCGTAGGCATCGATATCGATGTCCAGCATCAGGCGCGGATGCCGCACGTGCCAGTCGCCCAGCATGGGGGCCAAAAAGTTCGTGGCAAGCACCGGTGACGCCACCACGCGGATCGTGCCGCGCAAGTCGCGGGTGCTGGCCGCAGCGGCCGCCTCGGCGTCTTCAATCTCGTGCAGGATGGCGCGCACACGGGCCAGGTACGCATCGCCGGCTTCCGTCAATGCGAGCTTGCGGGTCGTGCGCTGCAACAGCCGCGTACCCAGGTGCTGCTCCAGATCAGCCACCAGCCGAGTCACCACGGGTGGCGACAGGTCCAGCAGGCGCGCGGCAGCAGCAAAGCCGCCTTCATCGACAACCGCCTGAAACACCCGCATGGTCAAAAGCCTATCCATTTGGGCAATTATTCCTCAGCATACAACCCGATTATTTCTATTTTGCGAATTATTCATTGCGCCAATCGCTATTTTTCAAAGGGATAACCCTAGATACAGTCGGCTCCATCGATGAGCGCCACCGCTACGGACACTCACCGAGGCAGGGGCCAACCGGCACAGGGCGTGCCGGGGCAGGCCTTGATAACAAGCTCAACTTTCAAAGGGAATCCACATGAACACGTACCGCACTCTAGCCGCCGTCACCCTCGCATTCAGCGCTTTTGCGGCGCAAGCCGACTCGGCCCTCCCACGCGATGGCGACTGGAACAACTACCCCCTGAACACCCAGGCCAGCAGTTCCCTCACACGCGAGGCCGTGGTGGCCGATCTGGTGGCTTCGCGTGCTGCGGGCACGCTGCCGCAAGATGCTGAGTGGTACAACGTGCCCGCCCCGCTGAACCTGCAAGGCGCCACCGCCACCGCCCGCACCGATGTGCGCCAGGGCGCCATGGCCGCCGCCAAGTCTGGCCGCACGTCTGCCGCCCAATAAGCGGGTGCCATTGCGTCAAAAGGCCTGCCGGGTAACCCCGGCAGGCCTTTTTTCTTGCCATGTCAGTGCGCTTCAGCGCACGCAGCAGTGCAGAGTCAAGGCGCTGCGCCGTAGTTGCGCGCCAGCGATTCGGCCACACACACGGGCTTGTCGCTGCCTTCGCGCTCCACGGTGACCAACCACGTCATCTGCATGCCGTCAGGCTCAATGCGTTCAGCCGCCTGCAGCAGCAGCCTGGCGCGCAGTCGGCTGCCCACGGGCACGGGGGCCGTGAAACGCACACGGTTGAGCCCGTAGTTCACGCCCATGCGGGCGCCGTCGATGGCGAGGCCCTGCTCGAAGAACTTGGGAATCAACGACAGCGTGAGAAAGCCGTGCGCGATGGGTGCGCCAAAGGGCCCGGCCTTGGCACGCTCGGGGTCCACGTGGATCCACTGGTGGTCGCCCGTGGCATCGGCAAACAGGTTGACTTGCTCTTGCGTGATGGTGATCCAGTCGGTCACGGCCACTTCCTGGCCCACGCAAGCGCTGACTTCGGTGTAAGAGCGAAAGGTTTTCATCGCCCCAATGTAGCGCCGCAGTCAGCGGCGGGCTTGTCCGCGACGTGACAGGCCCGGGGACACCCGCACGACAGGGTCAGGCGTCCAGCCACTGGCAAATGCTTTGCCACTGCTCCAGGTCTCGCGCCACGCGGGTGGTGGCCCCCACGTCAAACACCGAGAGCCCCTGGGCCGCCAGATGCACATAGTTTTGGGTGTCGCGCACATACCCCAGCACAGGCAGGCCCAGGCCTTCCACGAAGTGGTGCAACTGCTCGGCCGAGCGGGTGCGCTCGTCAATGCGCATGCCCACAATGCCCACTTGCACGCCAGCGGCGTGGCGGTGTTCGCGCAACTTGTCGAGAAACGCCTGGGTGGCGTAGATATCGAAGATGCTGGGCTGCAGCGGGACGATGACCTTGTCGGCAATCTTGAGCACGTCCTTCAGCACGCTGCCGTGCAGGCCCGCCGGTGTGTCGAGCACCGCGTGGGTGGTGCCCTTGGGCGGCTTGGTGAGGTCGTCCACCTGGGTGTCCCAACGGCCAATGGCAGCCACATGGGCGGGGCGCAGGCTCAGCCACAGGTGGGCGGATTTTTGCGGGTCCACATCGCCCAAAATGACCGAGTGCCCCTGGCTGGCGTAGTAGCCCGCCACGTTCGTCGAGAGGGTGGACTTGCCCACACCGCCCTTGGGATTGGCAATAACAACCACTGGCATGTCGATCTCCTAGCGAATGGAAATTACAAACAAAAACAAGCTCCTGCGCTTACCCGAAAAGCGCAAGCAGCTATCAAACCCATAGCAATTTGCCGCCCGGGCAGTGCGTGCCACCGGGCTTGGCAACCTCTCAGGCGTGCTGCCCGCCGCGCTTGACGAAGAACAGGCCCGCGCCCACGGCCATCAGCAGCCCTCCGAACACCCGATTTTGCACACGCACGGCACGGGCACTGCGCATCAGACGGCGCAGCGCGCTGGCCCCGGCAGCGTAGCCATGCATCACCACCACGTCCACCGCCATGGTGGTCAGGGCCATCACCAGCAGCTGCGTCCACAGCGGGCGCGTGTCGGTCATGAACTGGGGCAGCACCGCCACCATGAAGATGATGCCTTTTGGGTTGGTGGCGTTGGTTAAGAAGCCCGTCAGGCAGCGCTTGGTCCAGGGGCCGGCGGGTGCCGCCTCATCACCGTGAATGGGAGCACGATCGCCCGCACGCCACTGGCTGAAGCCCACGTAAATCAGATAGCAGGCCCCCGCCACCTTCACCACGCTGAAGGCAACTTCCGACGCCAGCAGCAGCGACCCCACGCCCGCACCGGCAATCACCAGGATGAGCAGCAACCCCAGCTGCAATCCCAAAATGGTGGCGCTGGCCTTGCGCACGCCGTACGAGAGCCCGTGGCTCATCGACAGCACCGCACCCGAACCGGGCGAGACCGCAATCAGGCAAGACGCCGCAAAAAACGCCAACCAGGTCTGGAAATCCATAGCAAACACCGCGATGAGAAGCCGAGGGGGACCGCATCATAGCGCCTTCTTTGTAAAGAAAGTGGCCTTGCGGCAAGCCAGACAAGCGCAGCATGCTACCAAATAAATAGCAAAAACTCATCACTGGGCGGCGGTGCCAAAATCCTGCAGCCCCCTCCCCTTCAGCCTTCATCTCTTTTCGCATCCCCATGGAACACGCACCCACCTGGCTCACCTACGGCCTGATGTACCTGAGCGCCGCCGTGCTGGCGGTGCCCCTGGCCAAGGCGCTGGGGCTGGGCTCCATCATTGGCTACCTGGCGGCAGGCATTGCCATCGGGCCGTGGGGGCTTGGGCTGGTGAGCAATGTGCAAGACATCCTGCACTTTGCCGAGTTCGGGGTAGTGCTCATGCTCTTTTTGGTGGGGCTGGAGTTGCAACCCAGCCGCCTGTGGGCCATGCGCCGCCCCATCTTCGGCACCGGCAGCGCGCAGGTGCTGGGGTGCGCCGCCGTGCTGTTTGCGGCAGGATGGCTGGCCGGGCTGCCCTGGCGCGTTAGCCTGGTGGGGGCGTTGGGGCTGGCGCTGTCTTCCACCGCCATCGCGCTGCAGGTGCTCGCCGAGCGCAACCTCATGCGCACCAGCAGTGGGCAGGCGGGCTTTTCAATCCTGCTGTTCCAGGACGTGGCCGCCATCCCCATTCTGGCGCTGCTGCCTCTGCTGGGCGCAGCCGCCGGGGCGGACGACGGCCACTCTGCAAGCGAGGTGCTGCTGGAGGCGCTCAAGATCGTTGGCGTAATCGGCGCCATCGTGCTCGGCGGCCGTCTGCTGCTGCGCCCCCTGCTGCGCTGGATTGCCAAGAGCCGCACGCCTGAAATCTTCACCGCTGCATCGCTGCTGCTGGTGGTGGGCATTGCGTATTTGATGGTGGTGGTGGGCCTGTCGATGGCGCTTGGTGCCTTTCTGGCCGGCGTGCTGCTGGCCGACAGCGAATACCGCAGCGAGCTGGAGACTGACATCGAGCCGTTCAAGGGCCTGCTGCTGGGCCTGTTCTTCATCGCCGTGGGCATGAGCATCGACTTTGGCGTGCTCATGCGCTCGCCGTGGCTCATGGCCGGCGTCCTGCTGGGCTTTCTGGCCCTCAAGGCGGTGGTGATCTACACCCTGGCCAAGTTGGTAGACGTTCCGTACCAGGAGCGGCCCGTGTTCACCCTGCTGCTGGCGCAGGGGGGCGAGTTTGCGTTCGTGGTCTTCCAAGCCGCCGCCGGGGCGCAGGTGTTTTCGGCCGAAACCGCCTCGCTGCTGATCGGCGCGGTGGCGCTGTCCATGCTCATCAGCCCGCTGCTGCTGGTGCTGGTGGACCGGGCCCTGCTGCGCCGCTATGCCCAGCTCAAGACCGCCGCTCCTCCTGCGCAAGAGATCTCTGAGCAGCAGCACGCCCCCGTCATCATCGCGGGCTTTGGCCGCTACGGACAGATCGTGGCGCGCGTGATGCTGACCCAGGGCATCCCCGCCACGGTGCTGGACCACAGTGTGGAGATCCTGGAAGTCGCCCGTGCCTTTGGCTACCGGGTGTTTTACGGCGACGCCACCCGGCTGGACCTGCTGCGCATCGCGGGGGCCGAGCACGCACGGGTATTGGTGGTGGCGGTGGACGACCCCGAGCAGTCCCTCAAGATCGCCACCCTGGCGCGCAAGCACTTCCCGCAGTTGCAGGTGGTGGCCCGCGCCCGCGACCTCACGCACTGGAACGCGCTGCGCGACGCTGGCGTGACGCTCGTGCAGCGCGAGCTGTTTGAGTCCAGCCTCGCCAGCGCCCGCACGGTGCTGGAACTGATGGGCCAGGCGCCCAGCCAGGCGCAAGAAATGGCGCGGCGCTTTCGCGAGCACAACATTGCGCTGGCCGACCGCATGTACCCCCACCACAAGGACCGCGCCAAGATGATGGCCGTGGCCCGCGAAGGCCGCGCCCAGCTGGCCGAGCAAATGGCCAAGGAACGCCAGGAACAAGCCGAGCGGGAAGCCAACGCACCGATCTACCCAGGGTACGGCGGCGAAGCCGATGCCGACCACGCGACCCGTGCAGCCAGCACGAGCCACAACGAAAATTCAAGCAAAAACAGCCCCTAGCGCTTGCCAACTAAGCGCGAACAGCTATTTTTTCGATAGCAAATCCACCCCTCACACCCAAGCCCGGCACAATCGCGCCCATGAAATGGATCGACGCCCCCTGGATTGAACTGCTGCGCCTGGCGCTGGAAGTGGCTGCCACCGTGGCCTTTGCCCTGTCGGGCGTGCTGATGGCCGCGCGCAAGCGCTTTGATGCCGTGGGTGTGTGCGTGGTGGCGTTCGTGTCGGCCTTTGGGGGCGGCACACTGCGCGACTTGCTGCTGGACCAGCGGCCTTTTTTCTGGGTGCGCCATACCGAATTTGTCTGGGGCATTCTGGGTCTGTGCGTGGCAGCCATGCTGTTCATGCGCCAGCGCCACTTTGAACCCACCGAGCGCGCCATGCTGCTGCCCGACGCCATCGGCCTGGGGCTGTTCGCCGCTGTGGGTGTGGACATCGCAGCCGCCGTGGGCATGCCCCCGCTGATTGCCGTGATGATGGGCGTGACCACGGGCGTGTTCGGTGGGGTGCTGCGCGATGTACTGTGCAACGAGGTGCCCCAGGCCTTCAGCGACCACCGGCCCTACGCGCTGTGCGCGTTTGCCGGTGGCTGGTCCGACATCGCGCTGCGCCAGGTGGAGGGCACCGTGGTCAGCCCGCTGCTGGCCTGCGTGCTGGTCACGGCCGGGTTACGGGGCTTGGCACTGTGGCGCAACTGGCAGTTGCCCGCGTGGCGCGTGTAAGCCCGCGGCAGCGGGCGAGCGGGCCCGGCAAACCGTTGCCAAACCGCAAAGCCGTAAAATCGCCGGCCCAGCCCCTGGATGTACACCACGAATTGCTGACCCCATGACAACAACCTTTTGCCCCCTGCCCCACGCGGCTCCCGTTTCTTCGGCGCGCAAGGCCTACGCTCGCGCCACCTGGCGCTCCCGGATGGCCGCTGCAGCGGTTTTTGGCGTGCTGGCCGCGGCTGCACTCGCACCCGCCCAGGCGCAGGTGTCCAACCCGCTCGGCAATGTGCGCAACTTCCCCGAGGCAGCGCAGCGCGGCACCCTCACCATCCTGGGGGTGCAAGAGGCACGGCTCAACAGCAAGGACGTCCGCATGGCGCCGGGCATGCGCCTGTTCAGCCCACAGAATTCGCTGGTGCAACGCCACACCGTGATCGGCCAGACTTACAAGGTCAACTATGTGATCGAAGCCAGCACGGGCATGCTGCATTCGGCCTGGATCCTGAGTGAAGCCGAGGCCGCCAAGCCCATCAAGGGCAGCGACGCCGTGACCAACAACATCACTACGGGCAACGTCCTGAAGTAACGCGCCCGGCTGCCGCACCTGCGGCGGTGCCCCGGGCCCTCGGGCCCCTCCCAAACCAGTCTCCGCGCCCGGTGGGCAGCGGTGTTTGCTTGCTATTTGCGAAGTTGCGAAATTGCCATGGCCAAAAAAGTCTTTATCAAAACCTTCGGCTGCCAGATGAACGAGTACGACTCGGACAAGATGGCCGACGTGCTCAACGCCGCCCAAGGCTACGAGCCCACGCAGAACGTGGACGAAGCCGACCTCATCCTCTTCAACACCTGCTCGGTGCGCGAGAAGGCGCAAGAGAAGGTCTTCAGTGACCTGGGCCGCATCAAGCACCTGAAAGCTCGCGGCGTGAAGATTGGCGTGGGTGGCTGCGTGGCGAGCCAGGAAGGCGCCGAGATCATCAAGCGCGCACCCTACGTGGACGTGGTGTTTGGCCCGCAAACCCTGCACCGCCTGCCCGAAATGCTGAACCAACGCGAGCGTCTGGACAAACCCCAAGTGGACATCAGCTTCCCCGAGATTGAGAAGTTCGACCACCTGCCGCCCGCCCGCGTCGAAGGCGCATCGGCCTTTGTGTCGATCATGGAAGGCTGCAGCAAATACTGCAGCTACTGCGTGGTGCCCTACACCCGTGGAGAAGAGGTGAGCCGCCCGTTTGACGACGTGCTGGTGGAAGTGGCGGGCCTGGCCGACCAGGGCGTGAAGGAAGTCACCCTGCTGGGCCAGAACGTGAACGCCTACCTGGGCAAGATGGGAGGCACGGCCGAGATTGCCGACTTTGCGCTGCTGCTCGAATACGTGTCCGACATCCCGGGCATTGAGCGCATTCGCTACACCACCAGCCACCCCAATGAGTTCACGCCCCGGCTGATCGAGGCCTATGCCAAGCTGCCCAAGCTGGCCAGCCACCTGCACCTGCCGGTGCAGCACGGTAGCGACCGCATTTTGATGGCCATGAAGCGCGGCTACACCGCCATGGAATACAAGAGCAGGGTGCGCAGGCTGCGCGCCATCCGCCCCGACCTGGCCATGAGCAGCGACTTCATCGTCGGCTTCCCCGGCGAGACGGAAGACGACTTCAACAAGATGATGAAGCTGATCGACGACATCCACTTTGACAACAGCTTCAGCTTCATCTTCAGCCCCCGCCCCGGCACACCCGCCGCCGGCCTGCACGACGACACACCGCACGACGTGAAGCTGCGCCGCCTGCAGCACCTGCAGGGCGTCATCAACGCCAACATCAAGTCCATCAGCGAAAGCCGCGTGGGCACGGTGCAGCGCATTCTGGTGGAAGGCGCCTCCAAGCGCGATGCAGGCGAACTCATGGGCCGCACCGAGTGCAACCGCGTGGTCAACTTTGCCGGCCAGCCCCGCCTGGTGGGGCAGATGGTGGATGTGACCATCACCGAAGCCAAGGCCTACACCCTGCGCGGCGAGGTGCTGGTGCGCGAAGGCGCCCCCCTCGCCGCCTGAACCCGGCGCAAATTCACCGGCCATGGCCCCACACGTCGCCAGCCCGACCAAAGACCGCCACAACGGGCCGTCGTTTCAGCAACTGTTGCTGTTGGCGTTTCTGCTGATTGCAGGGCTGCTGGGCACCAGCGCCTTGCGCACGCTGTTCACGCTCGAGGCCCTGATGACCGAGAGCCAGGCCAGTGCAGCGCAGGCAGCTGCCCTGAACGTTGCGGCGCAGACGCTGAATCAGCGCGGCCAGGCGCTGGAGCGTGCGGCGCGGCAATCCCTGGTGCTGGGCGACGCGCAACTGCGCCAGAGCTTTGACGACATGGCGGCCGACGCACGCCGCCTTCTCCAGCAACTGGAAGACGCAGGACTGCCGCCAGAGCAGGCCAAGCAGTGGCGTAGCCACATGGACAGGGTGCGCGAGTTGCTGCGCGCGCCACCAGGCCTTTCGCTCGAACACGAGCGCAGCGTGGCCGATGAGTTTGTGGAGCTGGATAACCTGCATGCGGCCATCAGCCAGGCAGTGCAGGAGCTCAACGCCCGCAAGAGCAGCGAACTGGAGGCCATGGTGGAAGCCAGCCGCGAGGCCGTCACGCACCAGCTGGTGGGCGCCATCGTGCTTGCGCTGGTGCTGGCGCTGTCGCTGGGCATCTGGCTGGCCCGCCCGTTCAAGCGGCTTGAGCGTGCCATTCGCCGCCTGGGTGAGAACCAGCTGGAAAAACCCGTGACCATCAGCGGCCCAGCCGATGTACGGCGCGTGGGCCAGCAACTGGAATGGCTGCGCTTGCGACTGCTGGAACTGGACGCTGACAAGGCGCGCTTTCTGCGCCATGTCTCGCACGAACTCAAAACCCCGCTGGCGGCGTTGCGCGAAGGGGTGGCCCTGCTGCAAGACGGCGTGACGGGCGAGTTGACCGAAGGCCAGAAGGAAGTCGCGCAAATCCTGCACCAGAACACGCTGGTGCTGCAAAGCGAAATCGAAGCGCTGCTGCGTTTCAATGCTGCGGCCTTTGAAGCCCGGCAATTGCAACGGCGCGAAACCGAACTGATCGGTCTGCTCGAAGACCTGGTGGAAGCCCAGCGCCTGCAGTGGCAGGCACGAAGCCTGCAAGTGCAGGTGAGCGGCGAGCGCATCGTGATGCTTCTGGACCCCGACAAGATCGCATCGGCCGTGGGCAACCTGCTGTCCAACGCGATCCGGTTCTCGCCCGAGCGGGGTACGGTACGCTTGGCCGTGTCGCGCGCGCCGGGTGCAGTGCAAATTGACGTGTCAGACCAGGGGCCCGGCGTGGCGCCCACCGACAAGGCGCACGTGTTCGAGCCCTTCTACCGTGGCGAGCGCCAGCCCGAAAACGCAGTGCGCGGCACCGGCATTGGGCTGTCCATCGTGCAGGAATACATCCATGCCCACGGTGGGCGCGTGTCCCTGCTGGGCGATGCGCCCCAATCCTTTTTCCGAATTGAACTACCTGATGCATCTTGACGCCCACTACCCGCGTGCCTTTTCGCAGCCGTCCCTGCTGATGGCCGTGGCCTTGTGCCTGGCTGTGCTGGCAGGGTGTGCCACCCCAGCCCCCCCAGCTGTTGTAGAGACCACCCCGCCTAGCACGGCGCCCGGCGAGCCGCCAACCGAGCCTGCCGAAGCCGAGCCTGAGCCCGCGGAGAACGATGAGCCGACAGCCCCCCCAAGGGACCTGCTGCGCGACACGCTGGCCTATGCGGACCGCACCCTGGGCGCTGGCACCACCGAACTGGCCCGCGAGATTGCGCGGCTTTCGCAGCCTGATGACAGCAAGCCCTCGCGCAACCTGCGACTGGCACTGGTACTGACGCAAACCCGGCAGCCTGCCGACACTGCCCGCGCGCTGGGCCTGGTGCAGCGGACCCTGGCCGACGCCAGCGCGCAGGACCTCCATCCCCTGGCCCGGCTGCTGGAAGCGCGACTCACCCACCAGCGCCGCCTGGAAGATCAACTGGACCGGCAAAACCAGCAACTGCGCGACGCACAGCGCCGCAACGACCAGTTGACCGAACGCCTCGACGCCGTGCGTGCCATTGAGCGCAGCCTGCACACCCGCCCCGCGCCGGCCGCCTCTGCTGCCCCTGCCGCCAGCAGCGCAGGCAACGGCAGCAAACCCTGAGCACCGCGCCATGACATCCTCCACCACCCCGCCCCCGCGACGTGCCGCGCAACACCGCATCCTGGTGGTGGACGACGACGCCGACATGCTGCGCCTGCTGTCGCTGCGGCTGAAGGCTGCGGGGCACGACGTGGTGGCCGTGGGCTCTGCCGAGGCCGCGCTGGCCCAGCTCGACATTGCCAGGCCGCAACTGGTGCTGAGCGATGTGCGCCTGCCCGGCAAGGACGGCCTGGCACTGTTCGACGAAGTGCATGCCCGGCACCCTTCGCTGCCGGTCATTCTGCTCACGGCGCACGGCACCATCCCTGATGCGGTACAAGCCACATCGCGCGGCGTGTTCACCTACCTCACCAAGCCGTATGAGGGTAAAGAGCTGCTGGAGAAGGTGGCCGAGGCCCTGGCCCTGAGCGCCCCCGCAGTGCACCAAGCGCACGACAACGAAGCGTGGCGTGCCGACATCGTCAGCCGATCCAGCCGCATGACCGATCTGCTGTCGGAGGCCTACATGGTGGCCCAGTCGGACGCCAGCGTGCTGCTGCTGGGCGACAGCGGTTCGGGCAAGGAGCTGCTGGCGCAGGCCATCCACCGCGCAAGCCCCCGGGCTTCCAAGCCGTTCGTGGCCGTCAATTGCGGCGCGATCCCGGAAGCGCTGCTGGAGTCCGAGTTGTTCGGCCACGTCAAAGGAGCGTTCACCGACGCGGTGACCAACCACAAGGGCCTGTTCCAGGCCGCCGATGGCGGCACCCTCCTGCTGGACGAAATTGGCGACATGCCGCCCGCGCTGCAGGTCAAGTTGCTGCGTGTACTGCAGGAAAGGGCCGTGCGCCCTGTCGGCTCCAGCCAGTCCATCCAGATCAACGTGCGCATCATCTCTGCCACGCACCGCAATCTGGAGACCGCCATGGCTGCGGGCCAGTTCCGCGAAGACCTTTACTACCGCCTCAATGTTGTCACGCTGCTGCTACCCACGCTTGCAGAGCGGCGGGAGGACATTTCGCTGCTGGCCAACCACTTCCTGGACAAGCTGGCCCACAAGTACGACAAGCGCCTGTCGGGTTTTGCCCCAGAGGCACTCAAGGCACTGACCACTGCCGCCTGGCCGGGCAATGTACGCCAGCTCTACAACGTGGTGGAACAGGTGTGCGCCCTTTCCACCACGCCGTTGGTGCCGCTTTCCATGGTGCAGCGCGCGCTGCGCACGCCTTCGACGCAAGTGTTGAGCTTTGCAGAAGCCCGGCAGCGGTTTGAACGTGACTACCTGGTGGGCCTGCTGAAAATGACCGATGGCAACGTGGCCGACGCAGCGCGGCTTGCCCAGCGCAACCGCACCGAGTTTTACCGGCTGCTGCAAAAACACGCGCTGACGCCCGGCCAGTTCAAGGCCGACGGGCTGCCGACCGACGATGTCGCCGAAGAGCGACAAGAGTAAGTGCTTGATAAATATGGAATTGGATCCCAGCACGACCATTCCCGTCGCCGTGGAGCGACAAAAACACGCTGCAAAGTCACTCATGCTGCCATTAGCCGGCGCCTGCACAATTGCTTACGTGCAAACAACAACTTAAGCTGTTGATTTAAAAGGTTTTTTAAAAGCTGGCACAGGGTTTGCCCCAGTGTTGGCATGCAAGCCGTTTTCTCATCCTTTTCTCTTCGCCCCCGCCGGGCGGCTTTGCGTGCAGTGGCACTGTGCAGCGCGTTGCTGGGCTCGGCCGCACAGGCCCAGACGGTTGACCTGGACCACATCACCCAACTGGCCCGGCAACGTGCAGCGCAGCCCTACAGCGCCATCAACGTGCGCCTGCCGCCCGCACTCGAGGCCATGAACTACGACCAGGTGCGCGACATTCGCTGGCGCCCGGACCGGGCGCTGTGGCGTGCGGAGCAATTGCCGTTTGAGGCGATGTTCTTTCACCTGGGTCTGTATCAGCGCGAGCCCGTGCTGATCAACGAAGTGACCGCCCAAGGCACTCGCCATATCCCCTACCGCTCGGCAGATTTCGACTACGGCAAGAACGCTGTGCAACCGCAAACCTGGGGCGACCTCGGATTTGCCGGCTTCCGGCTGCACCATCACCTCAACTCGCAGGCGTACAAGGATGAGCTGGTGGTCTTTCAAGGCGCCAGCTACTTCCGTGCGCTGGGTGCCGGTCAGCAATATGGCCTGTCGGCCCGGGGGCTGGCGATTGATACCGTGGGCGGTAAGGGCGAGGAGTTCCCGCGCTTCACCGAGTTCTGGCTGGTGCGCCCCCAGGCGGGAGACGCGCAGGCCACCGTCTATGCACTGATGGACTCGCCCCGCGCCACAGGCGCTTACCGGTTTGACATCAAACCCGGTGCCCAGACGGTGACCACGGTGCGCGCACGCATCTTCGTGCGTGGCGGCGGCGCGGGCCCCATCAAGACGCTGGGCATTGCGCCGCTGACCAGCATGTTTCTCTTTGGCGAGAACCAGCCACGCAAGGAAGATTTTCGGCCCGAAGTCCATGACTCTGACGGCCTGATGGTGGCCACCGGCGAGGGCGAATGGCTGTGGCGTCCACTGCAAAACCCCAAGCACCCGCTTGTCACCTCGTTTGCCACCACCAACCCCAAAGGGTTCGGCCTGATGCAGCGCGACCGGCAATGGAGCAGCTACGAAGACGTGGAAGCCCGCTACGAACGCCGCCCGAGCGCCTGGGTGCGCCCTTTGCACAACTGGGGCGCAGGCCGTGTCGAGCTGTTGCAATTGCCCACCCCCGACGAAACCCACGACAACGTGGTTGCCTACTGGGTGCCACAGCAACTGCCCCCCGCAGGCACACCGCTGGAAGTGAATTACGAGCTGGCATGGCAAGGAGATGACCAGCAGCGCCCGCCGGGCGCTTGGACTACACAGTCGCGCAAGGGCGTGGGCTACACCCAGCAAAGCGCCGAAGCCCTGCGCAAGCAGGTGCAGTACGTGGTCGACTTCACAGGCCCCTCACTGCAAGACCTGAAGGCCGATGCGCCCGTCAAAGCCGTGGTGACCAGCGATGCCAATGGCCGCGTGCTGGAAAGCGGTGTGTACCGCAACCCGGTCACTGGCCAGTGGCGCATGACGGTGCGCGTAGAGCGCCTGCGCAAAGACCAGCCCATCGAATTGCGAGCCTTTCTTCAACACCTCCAAAACGCTGTGAGCGAAACATGGACCCACATCATTCTTCCCGAGTAGGCCAGCCCGCAACACGTTTGCAGACACAGGAGCAACCCATGCACAACCTGCACGCAGCTTCCCGGGGCACGACTGCCCGCCAAGCCGCACCGCACCCCCACCTGCAGCCCGTCACCTCGGCCCGCAGCCCGGTGCGTGAGGTGCGCCACCCCAACAGCGTCACGGCGCCGCCGATCCGCCGCGGCTCCATGCCCGCCCTGCCGTGGCAGGGCTTCTGGAAGAGCATGGGTCGTGCCCTGACGGGCCGTACCCCGGCAGTGGGCGCGGCTGAGGCGGAAACCGGCCCCCAGCAACCCTGGCAGATCGCGGCGCAACGCCGCCGCTGGACCTTCGCTCTGCTGGTGCTGTGCAGCACGGTGCTCGCCAGTGTGCTGTTTGCCCAGGTGCAACCGGCCTATGAAAGCGACTGGCTGGGCTACGGTCAGATTGCCCTCTTCGCCCTGCTGTCGGCATGGGTGGTGTCGGGGTTCATGACCGGCATGATGGGCTTTTGGGTGATGGTGCGCGGCGACAAGCATTCCCTCTCGGCCCGCAGCGTGGAGGGCCACACACTCTCCCCCCAGGCGCGCACCGCCATCATCATGCCCATCTGCAATGAAGACGTGGCTACGGTGTTCGCCGGCCTGCGCGCGACCTGCGAGTCGGTGGCCGCCACGGGCCACGGGCAGACGTTTGACGTGTTCGTGCTGTCAGACAGCTACGACAGCGACATTGCCCGCGCCGAGCGCGCCGCTTGGGAAGACCTGCGCGTTGCGCTGGCCGCCAACGCCCAGCAACCCCAGGTGCAGGTTTATTACCGCCTGCGCAAGCGCCGCACCCACCGCAAGGCCGGCAATGTGGCTGACTTTTGCCGCCGCTGGGGCAAGGACTACAAGTACATGGTGGTGCTGGACGCCGACAGCGTGATGAGCGGCGACTGCATCGTCTCCATGGCCAAGCTGATGGAAGCCCACCCTACGGCCGGCATCATCCAGACAGCCACGCAGGCCATCGGCCACGTCACGTTGCACGCCCGCGCGCAGCAGTTCGCTTCGCGCGTCACCGGTCGCCTGTTCACGCTGGGCATGCAGTTCTGGCAACTGGGCGAGTCGCATTACTGGGGCCACAACGCGATCATCCGCGTGGAACCCTTCATGCAGCACTGCGCCTTGGCGCCCATCCCTGGCAAGGGCGGTCTGTCCGGCGGCATCATGTCGCACGACTTTGTGGAAGCAGCCCTGATGCGCCGCGCCGGCTACCACGTGTGGCTGGTGGCCGACCTGGTGGGCAGCTATGAACAACAACCACCCGACCTGCTGGCCGAACTGCAACGCGACCGCCGCTGGTGCCAGGGCAACCTGCAAAACGCACGCCTCATGGCCGAGCCCGGCATCCACCCCGTGCATCGGTCCATGTTCGTGACCGGTGCCATGGCTTACCTCTCGGCGCCACTGTGGCTGGCCTTCCTGACCCTGGGCACGGCACTGTGGGTGTCGGGTGCACCGGTGGTCGCCAACTGGCACATCCTGCCCACTGAGCTGCTGGCCCTGTGGGCCTGGACCTTGAGCATGCTGTTCCTGCCCCGTGTGCTGGGCGTGCTGGCTGTCTTCATGCGGCGCGAACAGCAGCAGTACGGCGGTGCTGCCAGCTTGGTCAAAAGCGCTGTGCTGGAGAGCGCCCTGGCCCTGCTGCAGGCCCCCGTGCGCATGCTGGCGCATTCGCTCTTCGTGCTGGTCGCGCTCACCGGCATTCCGCTGGACTGGAAGTCGCCTCCCCGTGAAGCCCAAGCCGTGCCTTGGCGCCACGCCATGGCGCAGTTGGCCCCCATGACGGGCGTGATCGCCTTGCTTGCCGTGGGCATTGGTGCCATCGACAGTGGTGCCCTGCTGTGGCTGGCGCCCGTGGGTGTGCCATTGGCGCTGGCCATCCCCATGGCGGTGGTCACCAGCCAGATCGCCTTGGGCCGCACCATGCGGGCCCAGCGCTTCCTGCTCATCCCCGAAGAAGCATGGTCGCCCCCAGTGCTGCGCCGCGCTTGGCGCCATGCCCAGCGGCTTGCGCAGCCGGTTCTGCAGGCTGCATGACCGAGGGCCCAGACTGCTGAACCGCAGTTTTTGTGGCAAAAGCCACATTTTCACAAGCCGGCGCATGCGCCGGCTTTTTGTTTCAAAGCTACTGAATGCATAGCAGCTTGCGCTTTGGAGACGGCGCCTTCGGGCCAAGTCTTCATGTAACAGGGGCATTTTTCAGGGACAAAAGGGCTGGGGCGCCCCCTTACGATACCGAGCAAACCGCCGAGGCAGCCAGTTGGCGCCGGCGTTGAGGCAAGGCATGCGTCCTGCCTGGGCCAGCCTGCACGGCGTTGCGTGCAGCCTTTGCGCGCTGCGGCATCGCAGCCAGCCGTTGCTGCATCCAGCGCTGCCCAGGCGCAGCGCAACGGGCGCAGAGGGCGGCGCCTTGCCATTTACTCCACCCACTTTTGGACTCTCATGCACCCGCCCAGCCCACTCCCTGCAAATTCCAGCCAGCGCCACAAAAGCCTGCCGTTCCTTTCAGCCATCGCCGCCTTGGCCCTGCTACTGACCGCCGGTTGCGCCGCTCCCCCCTCACCCCCCCCAGAGCCTGCAGAGCCGCCGCCCGCGCCTGTTGCCGAGGCGCCCGCACCCCAGCCACCGCCGCGGTTGATCTTTGCGGGCTTTGCGCTGCATTCACAGGCCAAGGCGTTTCGCAATGACGTGCTGGCAGCCGAAAGACTGGCCCGGCAGATTGACCCGAATGCGCTGATGCTCAAGCTCGCCAACCCGGCCCGAGACCAAAGCGCGGACTGGCCGCAAGCCACGGCCGAAAACTTTGAACTGGTGATGACCAAAGTGGCCGAGGTGGCCCGCCCGCAAGACCGCGTCATGCTGTTGATTGCCACCCACGCCAACCCTGGCACCTTGAACATTAACGTGGGTGGCAAAAATACTGCCCCCCTCACCGCCAGAACCCTGAGCGATGCCTTGTCCCCCTTGGGCAAGACGCCCACCCTGGTCGTGCTGTCTGCCTGCTACAGCGGGGCGTTCATCAAGCCGCTGCAAGCCCCCAATCGCGTGGTGCTCACCGCCACGGATACCTACAAGACCTCGTTCAAATGCCAATACCCCGGTGAGCACACGTTTTTTGCCGATGCCCTGTTCAACCAGGCCGGGGCAGAGCAGCTGAGCGTGACGGACTGGATGGGCACGGCCCAGAAAGCTATCCAGACGCAGGAAAAGCGCCGACGGCTGCCCGCGTCAACTCCGAAAATGTTTGTGGGCGATGAAGCGAAGGCCTGGGCCGGCAGGCCATTGAAGGACTGGCTCGAACCTTATTGACCCACATGGGGGCAAACCACGGCCCCATGTGTTGACACTGAAAAAGATCCGGCGCAGCCTGCACTGAGGAAGCGTGGCAAGGGCCGCGCCTTGTCCTTGTCCTTGTCCTTGTCCTTGTCCTTGCGTTGCGTTGCGTTGCGTTGCGTTGCGTTGCTGCGCGCAGCCTATCGTGCCTTACCCGCCCGTGACCGGGGGGAAAAACGCCACCTCGGCACCGTCAACCAGGGCAGCGGCGTCGTCGCTGAGGTTCTGGTTGAGCGCCATGCGCACCGCCCTGCCCCGTGCCAGGCTGCTGGCGTGTGCGCCGCCGCGCGCAATCAGTTCGTCACGCAAGGCACCCAGGGTGGACGCGGTGGTTTCCACCGCCTCTTGACCCGAACCGATGGCCTCGCGAATGGAAGCGAAATAACGGACGGTGATCTTCATGACAGCAGCTCCGAAAAAGCGATGTATTGCACGGTGTCCCCGGCGCCAATGGTCTGCCCCGCCGGGTTGTCCACCACCCCGTCGCCCCAGGCGGCAGAGGTAAGCACCCCGGAACTCTGGTTGTTGAACAGCTCCAGCCCGCCTTCGGGGTGCCGACGCACCCGCAAGAATTCACGGCGTTTATCGGCCTTTGGCCAGTCGAACCGGGCGGTAGCAGCTATAGATTTAGGAGCAACGTCCTGCACGCCTTGCAGGCGCAGCACAAACGGCCTCACCAACAGCGCAAACGTCAGGAAGCTGGACACCGGGTTGCCCGGCAGCCCCATGAAATGCGCACTGCCGCCTTCGCGAACAATCTGGCCATAGGCAAACGGTTTGCCAGGCTTCATCGCAATTTGCCACAGGTCCAGCCGCCCCAGAGACTCGACAGCGGGCTTGATGTGGTCTTCCTCACCCACGCTCACGCCCCCGCTGGTCAGAATGAGGTCGTGTGCGCTGCTCGCGTCACGCAGTGCCGCAATGGTGGCGTCGCGGCGGTCGGGCACGATGCCCAGGTCGGTCACTTCGCAGCCCAGGCGCAGCAGCATGGCGCGCAAGAAAAAGCGGTTGCTGTTGTAGATGGCGCCAGGCCGCATCTGCTCGGGCGGCACTTCCCCGGGCATCACCAGCTCATCGCCGGTGGAAAACAGCGCCACGCGCGGGCGGCGTGCCACCTGCAAGCGAGGCAGGCCGATGCTGGCGGCCAGGCCCAGTTCGGCGGGCGACAGCCGCGTGCCCGTTTGCAGCACCACGGCACCGCGCGTGATGTCCTCGCCTGCGCGGCGAATCCACTGCCCCGCCGCAGGTACTGCATGGATGCGCACCTGCCCCGGGCCCTCGTCGCTCGCGAGGGCCTCACAGTCTTCCTGCATCAGAATGGCGTCTGCCCCTGCAGGTACCGGAGCCCCCGTAAAAATGCGGGCCGCCGTGCCCGGAGCCAGCGGCACGCCAACGCTACCGGCCGCAATGCGCTGCGATACAGGCAGCACCACGCCAGCGGCGGCTACGTCGGCGCGGCGCACGGCATAGCCGTCCATGGAACTGTTGTCCTGGGGCGGAACGTGCAGCGCCGACACGCAGTCTTGCGCCAGCACACGCCCGTCGGCATCGAACGTATCCACGGTGTCGGCCCCAGCCAGCGGTTGCGCATGGGCCAGCAGTTCGGCCAGGGCGTCGTCCAGCGGTTTGAGCGGCGCGCGGGGTTTCTGGGGTGCGGTCATCGCAGGGTTTCTCCGTGCATTTCCCAGTCGTATTCAAAACGGTCGGCGTAGTGCAGCAGCCAGTCGACCACTTGCGCGGGGGCATTCAGGTCCAGCAAGGGCAGCTGCGTCGGCTCTGGCAGCTGCGCCGGTGCATCGGTCGCCACCGCCACCACGAAGTCATCCTCCGGGTAACGCACGGGCTTGGCGGCCTTGCCGGGCTCTGGGGCGCGCCACACCTCGATCTTGAGCAGGTCGCTTTCCTTGAACCCTTCCACCAGCACCCAGTCCACGCCCTGGTACAGCTCGGCCAGCAAGTGGTGCACGCTGAGCACGGCGGGCTGTTCAAACTCGCGCACCAGCATCAGGCGCTTGTCCGAAGCCGCCACCACTTCGAAGGCGCCAGCCTCGCGGTGGCGGTACGTGTCCTTGCCCGGGTGGTCCACATCAAAGCTGTGGTGCGCGTGCTTGACCACCGAAACACGCAGGCCGCGCAGGCGCAGTTCGGGAATCAACTGCTCGACCAGTGTGGTCTTGCCGCTGCCGGAAAACCCGGCAAAGCCTACAACCTTCATCCAATGCTCCTTGGTTGGGGCCTGCCCTCACGTTGCTGGTGCAACCACGGCGAGAGCACACCCCGCTATGCTATTTATAGCTGCCAGCGCTTATTCGACAAGCGCCAGGGGCATTTTTAGCTTGATATTTCTCGCGCACGTCACGCTCAGGGTTTGGCGTCTTTAGGCCCTGCGCAGTGCACACGTCAGGCCGCGCTTGCGGCCGCCAGCTGTGCACCAAGCACCTCATCCCAAAACGGCTGGCGCGCAGTGGCGTTCGATGTATGCCTTGACCAGGGCCACGTCCGCGGGCATCACCTGCACGCGCTTGGGCAGGTCTTCAATGCCATCAAACTTGGCGGGCCGCTCAGGGGCGTGGCCCAGCGCCTCGACGATGGTTTCCGCAAACTTGATGGGCAGCGCCGTCTCCAGCACGATCATCGGTACGTCAGG
Organism: Acidovorax delafieldii; assembly: GCA_002377855.1. Classification (GTDB taxonomy): domain Bacteria; phylum Pseudomonadota; class Gammaproteobacteria; order Burkholderiales; family Burkholderiaceae_C; genus Acidovorax; species Acidovorax delafieldii_A. The sequence goes on from DFQQ01000030.1 coordinate 51,313, forward strand.
GTTCCGGTGGTACTCCAGCGCCACCTTCACGCCGTCCGCCGTGTGGGTATCAATAGTGACACCGTGGCGCTGGTAGTTGTCACGGATGGTGGCCAGGCGTTCTGCATGGGTGCTTTTGCCGCTGACAAAACCGTACTTGGCGGCGGCATCGGCAAACCGGGGGTCACGGCTCAGGTCGAACTGGCCTGACTGGGACAGTGCATCACCAAAGAGCGCCCGGGTCTGTGCGCCATCGCGGCCCAGCAGGTCGAACACAAAGCGCTCGAAGTTGCTGGCCTTGCTGATGTCCATGGAGGGGCTCGACGTCTCGTGCGTGTCGGCGCTGCCCCGCACGCGGTACACGCCCGTGCGAAAGAACTCGTCGAGCACGTCGTTCTCGTTGGTCGCGACCACCAGCTGGTCGATGGGCAGGCCCATCATGCGTGCCACATGGCCGGCACACACGTTGCCGAAGTTGCCCGAGGGCACGGTGAAGCTGACCTTCTGGTCGTTGGTTTCGGTGGCCTGGATGTACCCGGCAAAGTAGTACACCACCTGCGCCAGCAGGCGCGCCCAGTTGATGGAGTTGACGGTGCCGATCTTGTACTTGCGCTTGAACTCGAGGTCGTTGCTCACGGCCTTGACGATGTCCTGGCAGTCATCGAACACGCCTTCGATGGCGATGTTGTGGATGTTGGCGTCCTGCAGGCTGAACATCTGCGCCTGCTGGAAGGCACTCATGCGGCCATGCGGGCTGGTCATGAAGACGCGCACGCCCTCCTTGCCGCGCATGGCGTATTCAGCCGCGCTGCCGGTGTCGCCGCTGGTGGCACCCAGGATGTTGAGCTGCTCGCCACGGCGCTTGAGTTCGTACTCGAACAGGTTGCCCAAGAGCTGCATGGCCATGTCCTTGAAGGCCAGCGTGGGGCCGTTGGACAGGGCTTCGAGCCACAGCCCGTCTTCCAGGTGGCGCAGGGGCACGATCTCGCCGGTGCCGAACACTTCGGCGGTGTACGTCTTGGCGCACAGGGCTTTCAGGTCGGCCGGCGGAATGTCGTCGATGTACAGCGAGAGGATCTGGAAGGCCAGCTCGGCGTAGCCCTGCTCGTGGTAGGCCTTGCGCAGGCGCGTGAGCATGGCGTCGTTCACCTGCGGGTAGTGCTCGGGCAGGTACAGACCGCCATCGGGGGCCAGGCCTTCGAGCAGGATGTCGCAGAACTGTTTGCGGTCTGCATGGCCGCGGGTGCTGAGGTATTTCATGAAGGTGTCCCGTCTGTGTGGTTCAAAGACTGATGCCGTACACGCGGATATCAATGTAAAGACGCGATGCGATCAGCACCGTGAAGCCGCCAATCAGGACCAGCCAGTGCAGTGGCCGATCCTCGTAATTATCGGTGCGGTCAAGCAACGCGAAGTAACCCCACGCCGCGAAGAAGCTCGCCACCCCGTTGCCCAGGGCATGCGCGCGCGGCATGGAGCCCAGCAGCGCCAACCCCACCATCAGGCCGAACCAGAAGGCCAGGTGCCAGCGCGGCAGCTCGACCAGCGACAGCTTGAGCAAAGCCACCAGCGTGAGGACCGCGACAAGCGTAGGCATGGGGGCGCAGCAGCATGGCGTGGTTCAACGTTGCGCGCGGCTCAGTTGAGCTCTTCCTTGCGAATGCGGGTGATGGGTGCGAGCACAGTGGGCAAGGCCTGCATCTGGGCAATCACCGCATCCATCGTGCCTTCGCGCGTGTCGTGCGTGAGGATGATGAGGTCGGTCTGCGTGGAGCCCTCACCGCCCACCTCGTCCGCCTCGCGCTGCAGCACGGCGTCGATGCTGATGCCGGCCTCGGCGAGCAAGCCGGTCACCTTGGCCAGCACACCGGCCTGATCGGCCACGCGCAGGCGCAGGTAGTAGCTGGTCACCACTTCGCTCATGGGCAACACAGGCAGTGCGCCCATGGCATCGGTCAGCGTATGGGGCTGGAAGGCCAGGTGCGGCACGCGGTGTTCAGGGTCGGCGGTGTGCAGGCGGGCAATGTCCACCAGGTCGGCGATCACGGCGCTGGCGGTGGGCTCAGAGCCCGCGCCCTTGCCGTAGTACAGCGTGGTGCCCACGGCGTCGCCCTGCACCACCACCGCGTTCATCGCGCCTTCCACGTTGGCAATCAGGCGTTTGGTGGGCACCAGGCTGGGGTGCACGCGCAGTTCCACACCCTTCTCGGCACGCTTGGTGATGCCCAGCAGCTTGATGCGGTAGCCCAGCTGCTCGGCGTATTTGATGTCCGCCGCGCCCAGCTTGGTGATGCCTTCCACGTACGCCTTGTCAAACTGCACCGGAATGCCGAAGGCGATGGCCGACATGATCGTGGCCTTGTGGGCGGCATCGACCCCTTCGATATCAAAGGTGGGATCAGCTTCGGCATAGCCCAGGCGTTGCGCTTCCTTCAGCACCACGTCAAAGTCCAGGCCCTTGTCGCGCATCTCGGACAGGATGAAATTGGTAGTGCCGTTGATGATGCCGGCGATCCACTGGATACGGTTGGCTGTGAGGCCCTCGCGCAGCGCCTTGATGATCGGGATGCCACCGGCCACGGCCGCTTCAAACGCCACCATGACGCCCTTGGCCGATGCGGCAGCAAAGATCTCGGTGCCGTGCACGGCCAGCAGCGCCTTGTTGGCGGTCACGACGTGCTTGCCGGCGGCAATCGCTTCAAGCACCAGGGCCTTGGCCACGCCGTAGCCGCCAATCAGCTCAATCACGATGTCGATGTCGGGGTTGGCAATGATGGCGCGGGCGTCGTTGACCACCTGCACACGGGGCCCGACGACGCTCTTGGCGCGTTCCACGTCCAGGTCGGCCACCATGGCAATCTCGATGCCACGGCCTGCACGGCGGCTGATTTCGTCCTGGTTGCGTTGCAACACGTTGAACACGCCGCTGCCGACGGTGCCGATGCCTAGCAGGCCTACTTGGATGGGTTTCATGGGATATTTACCAGTCAAAATGGGCTCTGGGCCTTATTCAGAAAGCGCCAGCAGCTATGAAAAAGCGAGTGCTCGACGCGGCGTGGCGGCGGAGATCAGGCCGCCGCTGTCTGCACGCGTTTGCGGTACTGCTCCAGAAAACGCGCCACGCGGCCAATGGCTTCACGCAAGTCGTCCTCATGGGGCAGGAACACGATACGGAAGTGGTCTGGCGCGCCCCAGTTGAAGCCCGTGCCTTGCACCAGCATGACCTTGGTCTCTTGCAACAGCTCCAGAAAGAACTGCTGATCGTCCTTGATGGGGTACACAGCAGGGTCCAGACGCGGGAACATGTACAGCGCAGCACGCGGCTTCACGCAGCTCACACCGGGGATCGCAGTGATCAGCTCATAGGCCAGGTCGCGCTGCTTGCGCAGGCGCCCCCCTTCGCACACCAGATCATTGATGCTCTGGTAACCACCCAGCGCGGTCTGGATGGCCCATTGCCCCGGAACGTTGGCACACAGGCGCATGTTCGAGAGCATGTTCAAGCCGTCGATGTAGTCGCGCGCAGGCTTTTTGTCGCCCGACACCACAAGCCAGCCCGCGCGGTAGCCGCAAGAGCGATAGCTTTTTGACAACGAGTTGAAAGTGAGCGTGAGCACGTCTTCACTGAGCGAGCCCAGCGCCGTGTGCTTGACGCCGTCGTACAGCACCTTGTCGTAGACCTCATCGGCAAAAATCACCAGGCCGTGCTCGCGCGCAATCGCCAGAATGCCCCTGAGCAACTCTTCCGAATACAGAGCACCGGTGGGATTGTTGGGGTTGATGACTACGATGCCCTTCGTGCGCGGCGTGACCTTGGAGCGGATGTCGTTCAGGTCTGGCATCCATCCATTGCCCTCATCGCACAGGTAATGCACCGGTGTGCCGCCCGACAGGCTGGCGGCTGCTGTCCAGAGGGGATAGTCTGGCGATGGGAGCAGCAGTTCGTCGCCGTTGTCCAGCAGGGCATTGGTGGCCATCACGATGAGCTCACTGGCGCCATTGCCCAGGTAGATATCGTCCAGCGTGACGCCCTTGATACCCTGCTTCTGGGTCTCGTGCATCACCGCCTTGCGAGCGGCGAAGATGCCCTTGCTATCCGAGTAGCCTGCCGAGTTGGGCAGGTTGCGGATCATGTCCTGCTGGATTTCCTCGGGCGCATCAAACCCGAATACCGCCAGGTTGCCAATGTTCAGCTTGATGATCTTGTGACCGTCTTCTTCCATCTGCTTGGCCGCATCCATGATCGGCCCCCGGATGTCATAGCAAACATTGGCAAGCTTGGCGGATTTGTGAACGGTTTTCATGGCGGGCGGAAATGGCGTGGGGACAAAGGCCAACCCAGGCACAGGGTGCCTTGGCGAAACCTATAATTTGACCACAGTTCAGCCGCACCGATTCGCCTTGGCGCCAAGCCTGCAGCGGTTCTGGCCTTCGTCTAATTCGGACACGTCATGAAATTCCAACCCGACCGTTCCAGTGCCCAGACTATCCACGGCTATGGCCCGGGCTGGATCGGCGTGGATGGCGAAAAACACACGCAAAGTCTGATCGTGGGATCTAGCGGATTGCTGCAAACGTGGGACTGCGCACGCTTTGAAGACCTGACGCCAGCGCATTTCGAGCAATTGGCCAGCCTTGACACTGAACTGATCATTTTCGGTAGCGGCAATCGCAACCGCTTCCCCAACCCGGCGTGGCTGCAGCCGTTGATGGCCAAGCGGATCGGGCTGGAGACGATGGACACTGCCGCCGCATGCCGCACCTACAACATTCTGTCGGGCGAGGGCCGCAATGTCGTGGCCGCACTCCTTCTTGAACCTGGCGCTTGAGTCGAGACGCGGTGCATTCGAAACGGCCTACACCAGATGTGATTTGTAAGCGTACGTATGTAATCATGTACATACATACAGGCTTCGCATTTGGTCCTGTAGCATTTTCGGAGTAAAATCACCGGTTGCGGTCGGGGGCACCACCAAAAACAATAACACACCTGCTCCCCCGGCTTATCAACGACTACATCCTGAGAGATTGAAGTGATATGGCGATCGTTGTCAACAAACCCCTCCCTGAATTTGAAGCCAACGCGACCGGCGGGATCAAGGTCTCCAACACCTCCCACACGGGCCAGATTCTGATTCTGTACTTCTATCCCAAGGACAACACGCCGGGCTGCACCACAGAAGCCATGCAGTTCCGCGACAAGTACAAGGATTTCGCCAAGGCTGGCGCAGCTGTATTTGGCGTGTCCCGTGACAACATGAAATCGCACGACGATTTCAAGGAAAAGCTGGAACTGCCTTTTGAATTGATCGCAGACACAGAAGAAAAAATGTGTCACATGTTTGGCGTGGTCAAGAACAAGATCATGTACGGCAAGAAGGTCAAGGGCATTGAGCGCAGCACGTTTCTCATCGGGCCTGACGGCCTGCTGATGCAAGAGTGGCGCGGCCTGAAGGTACCTGGCCATGTGGACGAAGTCCTCAAGGCGGTCAAATCCATCAAGGCACTCAAGAAGGCCGCCTGAGCCGGGACGCATTTGCAACATCTGCACAGAGCAGTGGCGCGCCAGGCGTGCCTTCACATGGAATGGGCATAATGGGTCGATGCCTTTGCACTCCGCAGCGACCTGCCCACCTTTCAAAAGCCGCCTCGGCCTCCAGGCGGCTTTTTGCTTTCTGAACACTTTTGCCTGAGGCTCTCACACACCATGCCCCTGCCACCCGCCCCCAGCCGACGCGCCGCACTTCTTTCGCCCGAAGCCTACGACAACAAGGCAAAACCTGCTCGAGCCAGCACTGGTGCAGCCACCGCGGCGCCGGATTTGGAGGAAACGGTTGCTCAAGCGTCCAGCATCGCCAGCGCACCTGCACGCCGGCGCAGCGCCCGCACCGAAGGCTTGGCGCCCTCAGCCGCCGCAGTGACGCCAATCCAGGCCAGTCCAGCCGCCGAGGCCGCGCCTGCGGCCAGCCGCCGGACAACCGCCAAAAAGGCCACCAGCAGCCCGGCACCCGTCGCAAGCGCCAGCAAAAGCACCCCTCGCAGCAAAAAGACGCAGGGCCCTGCCAAGCTGTTCGTTCTCGACACCAATGTGTTGTTGCACGACCCGACAAGCTTGTTCCGGTTTGAGGAACACGACATCTTCTTGCCGATGATCGTGCTGGAGGAGCTGGATGCCCACAAGAAGGGCATGACCGAAGTGGCCCGCAACGGCCGCCAGACGAGCCGCACCCTCGACGCTTTGGCTGGCGTGGAGGGCGCCGACATCGGCCGCGGCCTGAAGCTCGACTCCACAGGCCAGCGTGCGGCAGGCGGCTGCCTGTACTTCCAGACCGCCCCCCTCGACTACAGTTTGCCGACGAGCCTGCCCCCTGGCAAAGCCGACAACCAGATTCTGGGTGTGGTGGCAGCCTTGACCAAGGAGCATGCGCCCCGCGAAGTGGTACTGGTCTCCAAAGACATCAATATGCGTGTCAAGGCACGCGCCCTGGGGCTGAACGCCGAGGATTACCAGAACGACAAAACGCTGGAAGACGGCGACCTGCTCTACGCCGGCGTGCTGGCACTGCCGCAAGACTTCTGGGCCAAGAGTGGCAAGAACGTCGAAAGCTGGCAAAGCGGCGCGCACACGTACTACCGCATTGGGGGGCCCATCGTGCCGCAGCTGATGATCAATCAGTTTGTGTACTTTGAAGCGCCCGGCGAACCCAGCCTGTTTGCCCGCGTGAGTGAAATCCGCGAAAAGACGGCGGTGCTGCAGACGCTCAAGGACTTCGGTTCGGCCAAGAATGCAGTGTGGGGCGTGACCACCCGCAATCGCGAGCAGAACTACGCCATGAACCTGCTCATGGACCCTGAAATCGACTTCGTGACGCTGACCGGGACTGCCGGCACGGGCAAGACCCTGCTGGCGCTGGCCGCAGGCCTGACCCAGGTGCTGGACGACCGCCGCTATACCGAAATCATCATGACCCGCGCTACCGTGAGCGTGGGCGAGGACATCGGCTTCCTGCCCGGCACCGAAGAAGAAAAGATGGGCCCCTGGATGGGCGCCCTGGACGACAACCTCGAGTTTTTGGCCAAGGGCGACGGCGGCAACGCTGGCGAATGGGGCCGCGCTGCCACCAACGAACTCATCAGGAGCCGCATCAAGATCAAGAGCATGAACTTCATGCGCGGCCGCACCTTCCTGAACAAGTACGTGATCATCGACGAGGCGCAGAACCTGACGCCCAAGCAGATGAAGACCCTCATTACGCGGGCGGGCCCCGGCACCAAGATCATCTGCATGGGCAACCTGGCGCAGATCGATACGCCGTACCTCACCGAAGGCTCGTCGGGACTCACTTATGCGGTGGACCGCTTCAAGGGCTGGCCACACAGCGGCCACATCACATTGGCGCGCGGTGAGCGCTCCCGCCTGGCTGACTTTGCCAGCGAGGTACTTTGACCATGGTGGGCTGGGTCACTGCACTCAAGTTCGTACCGTGGGGCGATGTCATCGAGGCAACGCCTCAGATCCTGAGTGCCGCCAAGAAGCTGCTCGGAGCGACGCGCAAAGGAAAGGTCGATGCTTCGGCCGCAGGCTCCATCGCGGATAGCGCCGCTGAGCCTTCGTTGCCCACTGACGTACAGCTCCAGCGCCTGCGAGAGCGAGTGCTGCAACTGGAGCAGGAACAGCTCGACGGAGCGGCTCTCATCCAATCGCTGGCCCAGCAAAACGCGCAGGTGATACAGGCCGTGGAAGACCTGCGCCAGCGCAACCGCCGCCTGACGCTGGCCATCATGGCGCTGGCCGGCACCTGTGCGGGATTGCTGGTGTGGGTGCTGAGCCAATAGAAAAAGGCGGCAGCGGCTCATCGATACGCCGGGCAGAAGCCGCCCGTTTTTGCTACTGATTTAATAGCTGCTAGCGCTTTCCTGATAAGCGCTGGCAGCTATTTTTCTTAGTAATCGTCGCCCGCACCCATTGCAAGATTCTCAAAGCGCGTCTGATTCTTCTGGAAGAAGAGCTTGACAGTGCCAGTGGGGCCATTGCGCTGCTTGCCGATGATGACTTCTGCCACATTGGGCTCTTTGGAGTCCTTGTTGTAGTAGTCATCGCGGTAGATGAACATGATGATGTCCGCGTCCTGCTCAATGGCGCCCGATTCACGCAAGTCAGACATCATCGGGCGTTTGTCCGTGCGCTGCTCCACCGAGCGGTTGAGCTGTGACAGGGCGATCACCGGGCACTGCAGTTCTTTGGCCAGCATTTTCAGGCCCCGAGAAATTTCGCCGAGTTCTGTGGCCCGGTTGTCCGAGCTTCCGGAGCCGGAACCACTCATCAGTTGCAAGTAGTCCACCACGATCAAGCCCAGCTTGCCGCACTGCCGAGCCAGCCGCCGGGCGTTCGCCCGCAGTTCCCCAGGCGTGAGACCCGGTGTTTCATCAATGTGCAGCGACACCGTGCGCAGCTTCTCAATCGCTTCCGTCAGGCGCGGCCATTCGTCGTCGGTGAGCTTGCCGGTGCGCAGGTTGCCCTGGTTCACTCGGCCGATGGAGCCAACGATACGCACCGCGAGCTGAGCGGCCCCCATTTCCATCGAGAAGATGGCAACCGGCAGTCCTTCATTGAGCGCCACGTGCTCTGCGATATTCACCGCGAACGAGGTCTTGCCCATGGACGGCCGGGCCGCCAACACCACCATGTCGCCCGCCTGCAGCCCCGAAGTCATGCGATCAAGGTCAGCAAAGCCCGTGGGCACACCCGTCACATCCACCGGGTTGTCCGCCATTTCCTGCACGCGATCCAGAAGGTCGATCACCAGCGTATCGAGGGACTGAAAACCCTGCTTGGTGCGCGAGCCCTCTTCGCCAATCGCGAAAATCTTGGCTTCGGCCTCATCCAGGATGCGCTCCACCGTCTTGCCCTGTGGGTTGAACGCATTGGTGGATATCTCATCACTGGCCGTGACCAGCTTGCGCAAAATGGCCCGCTCTCGAACGATCTCTGCATAGCGCCGGATGTTGCTGGCACTCGGCACATATTGCGCAAGGTTGTTCAGGTACGTCAGCCCCCCAATCTCCTCGGCCTTGCCCAGGCTTTGGAGATGTTCGAACACCGTGATCACGTCGGCGGGCTTGCTCGCATTAATCAGGCTGCTGATGGCCGTGAAGATCAGCTGGTGTTCATGGCGATAAAAGTGGCTCTCTGCCAACAAATCGCCGACCCGGTCCCAGGCGTTGTTGTCCAGCAGCAAGCCCCCCAGAACGCTGGACTCTGCCTCCACGGAATGCGGAGGAATGCGCAGACGCGCGACATCATTGTCCTGCGAGCTGGGCGCACCAAAACTGGGTTCGTCAAGCGGGGGAAAGACTGCGGACATGAAAATTCTCCGGGAAGGCCTGAACGCTCAGGCACCCACGCATGGCAGTCCGGGGACAACCCTGTGGATAAACCGTGGAGCAGCGGTGGGCAATCATGTACAAATAACGCAAACGCAAAGACAAAAGCCGCCCAAAGGCGGCTTTTGTTGAGTCACCCAAGGTGAATCAGGCTGTTTCGCCGTAGACCGATACGGTCACTTCTACCACCACGTCGGTGTGCAGTGCAACGCTCACGGTGCTTTCGCTCACGACCTTGATAGGGCCGTTGGGCAGACGAACTTGCGACTTGGCCACTTTGTAGCCTTGCTTGTTCAGCTCTTCGGCGATGTCGTGGTTGGTCACGGAACCAAACAGACGACCGTCCACGCCAGCCTTTTGTGTCAGCTTGACGGTGGTGCCAGCCAGCTTTTCGCCTTGGGCTTGGGCTTCTGCCAGCTTGGCAGCAGCGGCCTTTTCCAGTTCAGCGCGCTTGGCTTCGAACTCAGCCTTGGCCGATTCGGTGGCGCGGCGTGCGCGGCCCGAAGGGATCAGGAAGTTACGTGCGTAGCCGTCTTTGACCTTGACGATTTCGCCGAGGTTGCCCAGGTTCACAACCTTGTCGAGCAGGATGATTTGCATGGGTTGTGCTCCTTAGATCTTGTGCTGGTCGCTGTAAGGCACCAGGGCCAGAAAGCGAGCGCGCTTGATGGCAGTGTTCAGCTGACGTTGGAAAATGGCGCGCGTGCCGGTCAGGCGCGCGGGGATGATCTTGCCGTTTTCGGCAATGAAATCGCGCAGCGTGTCGACATCCTTGTAGTCGATTTCTTCAACGCCCGTCACCGTGAAGCGGCAAAAGCGCTTGCGCTTGAACAGCAGGGACTGGGTGTTGCGCTTTGGGCGCTTGTCTTTGTTGAACTTCTTGAACGTGGCCATTGCGGACCCCTTGGAAAATTAATTTTGTTGAATATCCTGGATGTGGAGGACTGCATTCTTGCCATTGCGCGGGGTGGCAAGAAACCCATGAAAAGTCCAGAGACTTCCGAGATTCTGCCGCGCCAAGCGCTCGGCCATTGCACCAAAGGCAACCGCCTTCATGGCTGCCTTGACTTCGCGGGGATGACCTGCTTCCGCTTGCTGAGATTCGTGTTCAAGCCTCAGGGTGATGGCAGGCAATCCGGCGGGCGTGTAGCGCAAGGCCTCAGCCTCTGCGATGCACGCGGTCAAGACAACGCGGTTCTCCACTCCAAACAGGAAGGATCAGCGCTCGCCGGCAGCTGCGTACTCGGCTTGGCTGGCCTTGCGGGCTTCTTCGCGCTCAACAGTCTTCATCATGGAAGATGGGCCTGTTTCAGCCTTCTTCTTCTGCACGGTGAGGTGGCGCAGCACGGCGTCGTTGAACTTGAAGGCATGCTCCAGTTCAGCCATCACAGCCTGATCGGCTTCGATGTTCACGCACAGGTAGTGGGCCTTGGCCAGCTTGTTGATCAGGTACGCCAGTTGACGACGACCCCAGTCTTCCACGCGGTGCACCTTGCCACCGCCAGCGGTGATCATGCCCTTGTAGCGCTCCAGCATGGCTGGAACTTGTTCGCTTTGATCCGGATGGATCAACAAAATGATTTCGTAATGACGCATGCATACTCCTTTTGGATGAAGCCGCCCGCTGCGTCCCAATCTTTTCGAAGATTGTGCGGTGTGGCAAGGCAAAGCCGGAAATTATAGCCCGGCGCACGGCACTTGTACACTCGATCGGTTTTTTACATCGAAATGACTGCCAAGCCGCCCGCACTTCCCTTTATTCGAAGGCCAACTGCGGGTTCTTTCGGCTTACAGACTTGAAATACTGTGGAAGCCCCCAAGCTTTCGCGCGTACTGTTTTATTTACAAAGACTACGACATGTCCGATAACAGCCAGAACAACCCATCCCAAGCCGCCCCTTCACCCGAAGAAGTGGAAGCCGCCATGGCGGCCAACGCGTCCGACGAACTGGCGCGCCTGCAAGGCGAGCTGGCTGAGCTCAAGGCGAAAAGCGCCGAATTGGCCGACCAGTTCCTGCGCGCCAAGGCAGAGGCAGAAAACGCCCGCCGCCGCGCCGAGGACGAAGTGACCAAGGCCCGCAAGTTCGGGATTGAGAGTTTTGCCGAAAGCCTGTTGCCTGTGGCAGACAGCCTGGATGCTGCCCTTTCCATCAAGGAAGCCACACCCCAGCAGCTGCGCGAAGGCGCCGATGCCACGCTGCGCCAGCTCACCTCGGCCCTGGAGCGCAACAAGGTGATCGCTATCAATCCTGCGGCCGGCGCCAAATTTGATCCGCACCAGCACCAGGCCATCAGCGTGGTACCTGCCGAGCAGGAACCCAACACCGTCGTCGCTGTGCTGCAAAAGGGTTATGTGATTGCAGAGCGCGTGCTGCGCCCTGCGCTCGTCACCGTCAGTGCACCAAAGTAAATTTTTTCGAGATAAATCGAGAGCGACGACTTGAAGCAACGCAAGTTATCCACAAGTTACTAGCCATCCAAATCATTCCAACATTGCGGAGAAGAAACATGGGAAAAATCATCGGTATTGACCTGGGCACCACAAACAGCTGCGTTTCCATCATGGAGGGCAACACCACCCGCGTGATCGAGAACAGCGAAGGCGCGCGCACCACGCCTTCCATCGTGGCCTATCAGGAAGACGGCGAGATCCTCGTCGGCGCCTCGGCCAAGCGCCAGGCCGTGACGAACCCCAAGAACACGCTGTTCGCCATCAAGCGCCTGATCGGCCGCAAGTTCACCGAAAAGGAAGTGCAAAAGGACATCGATCTGATGCCCTACTCCATCGTGGCGGCCGACAACGGTGACGCCTGGGTGGAAGTGCGCGGCAAGAAGCTGTCGGCCCAGCAGGTGTCGGCCGACATCCTGCGCAAGATGAAGAAGACCGCCGAGGACTATCTGGGCGAGCCCGTGACCGAAGCGGTGATCACCGTGCCTGCGTACTTCAACGACGCACAGCGCCAGGCCACCAAGGACGCCGGCCGCATCGCCGGCCTCGACGTCAAGCGCATCATCAATGAGCCCACCGCTGCAGCCCTGGCCTTCGGCCTGGACAAGCAGGAAAAGGGCGACCGCAAGATTGCCGTGTATGACCTGGGTGGCGGCACGTTCGACGTGTCGATCATCGAGATCGCCGACGTGGACGGCGAAAAGCAGTTCGAAGTGCTGTCGACCAACGGCGACACCTTCCTGGGCGGTGAAGACTTCGACCAGCGCATCATCGACTACATCATCGACGAGTTCAAAAAGGAATCCGGCGTCAACCTCAAGAACGACGTGCTGGCCCTGCAGCGCCTGAAGGAAGCCGCCGAAAAGGCCAAGATCGAGCTGTCGAACTCGGCCTCGACCGACATCAACCTGCCCTACGTGACGGCCGATGCATCGGGCCCGAAGCACCTGAACATCAAGCTGACCCGCGCCAAGCTGGAAGCCCTGGTGGACGAGCTGATCGAGCGCACCATCGCCCCTTGCCGCATGGCCATCAAGGACGCTGGCGTGTCGGTGTCGGACATCCACGACGTGATCCTGGTCGGCGGCATGACCCGCATGCCCAAGGTGCAGGAGAAGGTCAAGGAATTCTTCGGCAAGGAACCCCGCAAGGACGTGAACCCTGACGAGGCCGTGGCCGTGGGCGCTGCCATCCAGGGCCAGGTGCTTTCGGGCGACCGCAAGGACGTGCTGCTGCTGGACGTGACTCCCCTGTCGCTGGGCATTGAAACCCTGGGCGGTGTCATGACCAAGATGATCACCAAGAACACGACCATCCCGACGAAGTTTGCGCAGACCTTCTCGACGGCCGATGACAACCAGCCTGCCGTGACCATCAAGGTCTACCAGGGCGAGCGTGAAATGGCCACGGGCAACAAGCTGCTGGGCGAGTTCAACCTGGAAGGCATTCCACCTGCAGCCCGTGGCACGCCACAGATCGAAGTGTCGTTCGACATCGACGCCAACGGCATCCTGCACGTGGGCGCCAAGGACAAGGGCACCGGCAAGGAAAACAAGATCACCATCAAGGCCAACTCCGGCCTGTCGGAAGAAGAAATCCAGAAGATGGTGAAGGACGCCGAGCTGAACGCCGCCGACGACAAGAAGAAGCTGGAACTGGTGCAGGCCCGCAACCAGGGCGAAGCCGCCGTGCACAGCGTCAACAAGAGCCTGGCCGAGCATGGCGACAAGCTCGACGCTGGCGAAAAGGACGCGATCACGGCCGCAGTGAAGGCCCTGGAAGACGTCTTGAAGGGCGAAGACAAGGCCGCTATTGACGAGAAGACGACCGCTTTGATGGCTGCCAGCCAGAAGCTGGGCGAAAAGATGTACGCCGAGTCGCAAGCTGCGCAAGCAGCCCAGGCTGCCGGTGGTGCAGATGGCGCCGGTGCTTCGGCCGGCGCATCCGCCAAGCCCGCTGACGACGACAACGTGGTCGACGCCGAGGTGAAGGAAGTCAAGAAGGGTTAAGCCCCTTCCCGTTGACCCCAGCCGCCGCGCGGTGCCGTTGACGGTGCTTGCGCGGCGTTCCTGTTCCAACCGGGCCAAAGACCACCATGTCCAAAAGAGACTTTTACGAAATCCTGGGCGTTCCCAAGAACGCCTCGGATGAAGAAATCAAAAAGGCTTATCGCAAGTTGGCGATGAAGCACCACCCTGACCGCAACCAGGGTGACGCAGCCAAGCCAGCGGAAGAGAAATTCAAGGAAGCCAAAGAGGCTTACGAGATGCTCTCAGACCCACAAAAGCGCGCTGCCTATGACCAGTATGGCCACGCCGGCGTAGACCCGAACATGCGCGGCCCCGGCGGCGCGGGTGCGGAGGGTTTTGGCGGCTTTGCCGAGGCCTTTGGCGACATCTTCGGAGACATGTTTGGCCAGCAAGGCGGGCGCCGTGGCGCTGGTGGCCGCCAGGTCTACCGGGGCAGCGACCTGAGCTACGCCATGGAGATCACGCTGGAGGAAGCCGCACGCGGCAAGGACGCGCAGATCCGCATCCCCTCATGGGATTCGTGCGACACCTGCCACGGTAGCGGCGCCAAACCTGGCACCAGTGCCAAGACCTGCGGCACCTGCCAGGGCTCGGGCACCGTGCAGATGCGCCAGGGTTTCTTCAGCGTGCAGCAGACCTGCCCGCACTGCCGCGGCACGGGCAAGATCATTCCCGAGCCCTGCACTGCGTGCCATGGCCAAGGCAAGATCAAGAAGCAAAAAACGCTGGAAGTGAAGATTCCTGCGGGCATCGACGATGGCATGCGCATTCGCTCCACCGGCAATGGCGAGCCGGGCACCAATGGCGGCCCGCCGGGCGACCTGTACATCGAAATCCGCATCAAGAAGCACGACATCTTCGAGCGCGACGGCGATGACCTGCACTGCCAGGTGCCCGTGAGCTTCATCACGGCGGCATTGGGTGGCGAAATCGAAGTGCCCACACTGGCAGGCAAGGCGGCCATTGATATCCCCGAAGGTACGCAAGCGGGCAAGCAGTTCCGCCTGCGGGGCAAGGGCATCAAGGGCGTGCGCTCCAGCTACCCCGGCGACCTGTATTGCCACATTGCTGTCGAGACACCAGTGAAGCTGACGGAGCACCAGCGCAAATTGCTGCGTGAACTCGAAGACTCCCTCAAGAAGGGGGGCGCTCGCCATTCACCCAGTGGTGAGAGCTGGACGGACCGGCTGAAGAATTTCTTCAGTTGACCGGCCTACCGGAGCGAAGGCTTATCGCCTTCCCCGCCAAAAGCGACTGCGGCTTGCGCCCAGTCGCTTTTTTTCGTTCCAGTCGGACCTGATGCAACCGCAGATTGACCAGCGTCAGTCATTTTGACGGACTGCCCGGGATTGCGCCGAGAGACGCGGCCCAGCGCATACCATCGTGAATCTGCAGCAACGGGAGAAATACACATGGATGTGAACATCACCTTCCTGGGCGGTTCGGGCACCGTCACTGGCTCAAAATATCTCGTGCGCCACAACGGCAAAAGCATGCTGATCGATTGCGGATTGTTCCAGGGCTACAAGCAGTTGCGCCTGCGCAACTGGCAACCGCTACCCTTGTCACCCGGCGAAATCGATTCCGTGGTTCTCACCCACGCGCACTTGGACCACAGCGGCTACTTGCCTCTGCTCACCCGTGACGGGTTCCATCGTGACATCCACAGCACCCGCGGCACCCGGGATTTGTGCGCCATCCTGCTGCCAGACAGCGGCCATCTGCAAGAAGAAGACGCTGCGTTTTTGAACCGCCACAAACTCAGCAGCCACAGCCCCGCATTGCCCCTGTATACCCGGCTGGATGCGCTGCACAGCCTCAAGCAGTTCAAGGCCCACCCGCTGCACCAGCGTTTTGAGCCACTGCCCGGCTGGCACGCTACGTTCTCGAACGCGGGCCACATCCTGGGCGCCGCCAGTGTGCTGCTGGAGGTGGGCGGGCGCCGCATCTTGTTCTCTGGCGACCTCGGACGGCCCGACGACATGCTGATGAACCCTCCAGATGCACCTCCCAAGGCCGACACGGTGCTGATCGAATCCACCTATGGTGACCGCGAGCATCCACCAGAAGACCTGCTGAGCGAACTGGGCCCGGCGCTGGCACGGCTGGCTGCACGCGGCGGCGTAGCTGTTGTGCCCGTTTTTGCAGTGGGGCGTGCGCAGGTGGTGCTGCACGCCATCGGGCTGCTCAAGGCGCAAGGGGTCATCCCGGCGTCACTCAAGGTATTTCTCGACAGCCCCATGGCCGTCAGCACCACGGGGCTGTACCAGCACCACCTGGGCGAGCACCGCCTGAACGCCCGGGAAGTGAACGCGCTAGAACACGGGGCCACCATGGTGCAGACGCCCGAGCAATCCAAAGGTTTGGCGCGGCTGCACGGCCCCATGGTCATCCTGGCGGCCAGCGGCATGGCCACCGGCGGCCGCGTGCTGCACCATCTCGCGCTGCAAGCGGGTGACCACCGCAACATGGTCATCCTGACCGGGCACCAGGCCCCCGGAACCCGCGGCGCGCGCCTTGCCAACGGCGAGAAATCCATCCGCATCCACGGCCAAGACGTGGCGGTGCGGGCCGAGGTTGTGAAGCTCAATTCGGCATCGGCCCACGCAGACGGCAACCAGCTCATTGCCTGGCTGCGCAGCATGGGGCATGCGCCCGACCAGGTGTTTGTGGTGCACGGCGAAATGAGCGCGGCGGATCAATTGCGCCAGCGCATCAGCCACGAGTTGCGCTGGTCGGCCCAGGTGCCCGAGCACGGCAGCACCGTGACTCTGTAGCCTCTGCGCAGCCCTGTCGAAGCCCTCACTCCTCCCTTCCGACCTTCCGGTCCGCTCCCAAAGGGGTGAGGTGACGCTCTTTGCCACCAAGTCCGGTCGCATCAAAAATGAGAGCACCCCGCGCTTATCTCACCGGCGCGCGACAGTTTTTTTGCACTGAATTGCAGTCCACTCGGTGTTCGCATCGATCGGCCGACAAAAGCGAGAAACGATGCAAACCATCGTATTTGACGATGTCTTTTTTAAAAAAACGCGTCGAAAATAACGCGTATTCGTAAAACAAGAAGGCTTGAGTAGCCATTAACCCCCATGAAAAGCTCCGAGCGCAGTTTCGCGCGCCGCATCGATCTGACCTCGCTTCAGTTATTCGTAGCAGTGTGCGAGCTCGGCAGCATCGGCCGGGCTGCGGAACGCGAGTTCATCGCCGCATCGGCCGTCAGCAAGCGGCTGTCCGACCTGGAAACCGCCGTGGACACGCCCCTGCTGTACCGCCACAGCCGCGGCGTCACGCTCACCCCCGCTGGTGAGAGCCTGCTGCACCACGCACGCACCGTGCTGTTCGGCCTAGAGCGGATGCAGGGCGAGCTCAGCGAATACGCCGAAGGCGTGCGCGGCCATGTGCGCATGCACGCCAACATCTCGGCCATCTTCCAGTTTCTGCCGGAAGACCTGGGCGCCTTTGCCCGGCTGCACAGCCAGATCAAGATCGATCTGCAGGAACACCTCTCCAGCGCCGTGCTGCACGCCGTGCAGGAAGGCGCTGCCGACCTGGGCATTTGCAACGTGGGCATGGGCGGTGGCGGTGCGCAAGAGCTGCCGAGCCGCCCCTACCGGTCTGACCGCCTGGTGCTCGTTGTGCCAGCAGCGCATGAACTGTCTGCGCTAGACGCTATCGATTTTGAAGAAGTCCTGGACTGGGACATCGTGGGCCTGCATGCCAACAGCAGCATCAGCCTGGCTATGCGCGCTGCAGCGGCTGCGGCGGGCCGCCCCCTGCGCCAGCGCATCCAGGTCACCGGGCTCGATGCCATGTGCCGCATGATCGACAACGGCCTGGGCGTGGGCCTGCTGCCTGACCGCGCCTTTGCGCTGATGCGCAGCGTGGGGCAACTTACCGCGGTGCCGCTCACGGACGCCTGGGCGCACCGTGAACTGCGCGTGGTGGCCCGCGACTTCGATGCCCTGCCCGTCACTGCACGCTTGCTGGTAGAGCACCTCACGGCGCCGCGCCCCGCGCCGGAGACGGCTTCTTCAGTGGCCCCGGAATCCGCCCCCCAACACTAAAATCATTGACCCACCTGAAAGAGACCAAGCCATGGGACGCACCCTGTACGACAAGATCTGGGACGAACACGTTGTCCACACCGAAGAAGATGGCACGTCCATCCTCTACATCGACCGCCATCTGGTGCACGAGGTGACCAGCCCCCAGGCCTTTGAGGGCCTGCGCGAAGCCGGCCGCAAGGTGTGGCGCATGAGCTCCATCGTCGCCACCGCCGACCACAACACGCCCACCACGGGCTGGGAAAACGGCTACGACGGCATCACCGACCCGATCAGCAAGGAGCAGATCACCACGCTGAACGACAACATGGCGCAGATCACGCCGGCTGCGTTCTTCCCCTTCATGCACAAGCGCCAGGGCATCGTGCATGTGATCGGCCCCGAGAACGGCGCGACCCTGCCCGGGATGACGGTGGTGTGCGGCGACAGCCACACCAGCACGCACGGCGCATTTGGCGCACTGGCCCACGGCATCGGCACCTCCGAGGTCGAGCACGTGATGGCCACTCAAACCCTGCTGGCCAAGAAAGCCAGGAACATGCTGGTGCAGGTGGACGGCACTCTGGCCAAAGGCGTGACGCCCAAGGACGTGGTCCTGGCCGTCATCGGCAAGATCGGCACGGCCGGCGGCACGGGCTACACCATCGAGTTTGCAGGCTCCGTGTTCCGCGCCATGAGCATGGAAGGCCGCATGACGGTGTGCAACATGGCCATCGAAGCCGGCGCGCGTGCGGGCCTGGTGGCCGTGGACGACAAGACGATTGAATACGTCAAGGGCCGCCCCCTGTCGCCCACGGGTGTGGAGTGGGATCAGGCCGTGGCGTACTGGAAGACGCTGCATTCCGACCCCGACGCGAAGTTCGACACCGTGGTCAAGCTCGATGCTTCCGAGATCGTGCCGCAGGTGACCTGGGGCACTTCGCCCGAGATGGTGCTGGGCGTAGACGCCCGCGTGCCCGACCCCGACAAGGAAAAGGATGCGAACAAGCGCGGCGCCATCGAACGCGCCCTGACCTACATGGGCCTCACGCCCGGCAAGCCCATCAACGACATCACCATCGACAAGGTGTTCATCGGCAGCTGCACCAACAGCCGCATCGAAGACATGCGCGAAGCCGCTGCCGTGGTGAAGAACCTGGGCCGCAAGGTGGCCAGCAATGTGAAGCTGGCCATGGTGGTGCCGGGCTCGGGCCTGGTCAAGGAACAGGCCGAGCGCGAAGGCCTGGACAAGATCTTTGTGGCCGCAGGCTTTGAGTGGCGCGAGCCCGGCTGCAGCATGTGCCTGGCCATGAACGCCGACCGCCTGGAGCCCGGCGAGCGCTGCGCATCCACCAGCAACCGCAACTTCGAAGGCCGCCAGGGCGCTGGTGGCCGCACCCATCTCGTCAGCCCCGCCATGGCAGCAGCCGCTGCCGTGCATGGCCACTTTGTGGACATTCGCCAGTTCGCCTGAGCCACCCCATCAATTGCACCAAGACCGAAGGAGCCCCGTCGTGAAAAAGACCGCAACCCTCATCGCCCTGTCGCTGGCCTTTGTGCTGGCGGGCTGCAACACCGTCAAGGGTGTGGGCCAAGACATCGAACGTGCAGGCAACGCCATCGAGCGCGCAGCCAAGTAAACAAGGTCCTCATGCAGAAATTCACCTTACTCAAGGGCCTCGTGGCCCCGATGGACCGCGAGAACGTCGACACCGACGCCATCATCCCCAAGCAGTTTCTGAAGTCGATCAAGAAGACCGGCTTTGGCGTGAACCTGTTTGACGAATGGCGCTACCTGGACCACGGCGAGCCGGGGCAAGACCCCGCCAGCCGCAAGCCCAACCCCGACTTCGTGCTGAACCAGCCGCGCTATGCAGGCGCCTCCATCCTGCTCGCCCGCAAGAACTTCGGCTGCGGCTCCAGCCGTGAGCACGCGCCCTGGGCACTGGACCAGTTCGGCTTTCGCGCCGTGATTGCGCCCAGCTTCGCCGATATCTTTTTCAACAACTGCTTCAAGAACGGCCTGCTGCCCATCGTGCTGCCCGAGGCCACGGTGGCCCAGCTGTTTGACGAAGTGCACGCCTTCCCCGGCTACCAGCTCACCATCGACCTGGAGCGCCAGGTCATCGTGCGCCCCCAGGGCGAAGAGATCCCGTTCGACGTGCAGGCTTTCCGCAAATACTGCCTGCTCAACGGCTTTGACGACATCGGACTGACCCTGCGCCAGTCCGACAAGATCAAGGCTTTTGAAGCCCAGCGCCTGGCCACCAAGCCGTGGCTGGCGCATTCGATGGTCTCCTGAACCACATTTCTAGCAAAAATAGCCTGTAGCGCACGTAGATCATGCGCTGAAAGCTATCAAAAACAGAGCAAACAACAATGAAGATCGCAGTTCTACCGGGTGACGGCATCGGTACCGAAATCGTGGCCGAGGCCGTCAAGGTCCTCAAGGCGCTCGACCTGAAATTCGAGATGGAATCCGCCCTGGTCGGCGGCGCCGCGTACGAGGCCCACGGCCATCCGCTGCCCGATTCGACCCTCAAGCTCGCCAAGGAAGCCGACGCCATCCTGTTCGGTGCCGTGGGCGACTGGAAGTACGACAAGCTCGACCGGCCCCTGCGCCCCGAACAGGCCATCCTGGGCCTGCGCAAGAACCTGGGCCTGTTCGCCAACTTCCGCCCCGCCATCTGCTACGAGCAACTGGTGGGCGCATCCAGCCTCAAGCCTGAACTGATCGCGGGCCTCGATATCCTCATCATCCGCGAGCTGACGGGCGACATCTACTTCGGCCAGCCCCGTGGCCGTCGCACAGCGGTGGATGGCCACTTCCCCGGTGCCGAAGAAGCGTTTGACACCATGCGCTACAGCCGCCCCGAGATCGAGCGCATCGCCCACGTGGCCTTCCAAGCCGCCCGCAAGCGCAGCAAGAAGGTCACCAGCGTGGACAAGGCCAACGTGCTCGAAACCTTCCAGTTCTGGAAGGATGTGGTCACCGACGTGCACAAGGAATACCCCGACGTCGAGCTGCAGCACATGTACGTGGACAACGCGGCCATGCAACTGGTCAAAGCCCCCAAGGCGTTTGACGTGGTGGTCACCGGCAACATGTTTGGCGACATCCTGTCGGACGAAGCCTCCATGCTCACCGGCTCCATCGGCATGCTGCCCTCGGCCAGCCTGAACAGCAGCAACCAGGGCCTGTACGAACCCAGCCACGGCAGCGCGCCCGACATCGCCGGGAAGGGCGTGGCCAACCCGCTGGCCACCATCCTGTCGGCCGCGATGATGCTGCGCTTCAGCCTGAACCAGGAAGCCGCCGCCCTGCGCATCGAAGCGGCTGTGCAGAAGGTGCTGGCGCAAGGTTTGCGCACGCCCGACATCTACAGCGAAGGCACCACCAAGGTGGGCACCGTGCAGATGGGGGATGCGGTGGTGAAGGCGCTGTAAATCAGCCGGAGCGCTTGTACCGTCCTTGAACCCGAGGCGATTCTTGCGAATCGCCTTTTTGCTTTCTGAACGCGCGCCAACTCTTTGAGCCGCAGAAGCGGGCTCCAAAAATCGGGGCAGATGGCTACCCTCTTGCATTGGCAGGCCCGCCTGCAGCACGATCCATTACAATCCAGGCCCATGTTTGCCGCCCAATCGTTCGCCCTGAACACAGCACCCGCCGCCAAGGCCAGTGTTATTGCGCGCGCAATCACCACCAAAACCACGACCATTATTAAGGGCTGATCCAGCTCCGGTACCGTCGTGCGCCCTCCCTGGCCAGACGAGCCGGGGCAAACAGTCTGGTCTGGCACTGTTTCTTAATCTGAAAGGGCGTTGAAATGAGCAAGTTGGTAGGTTTGGTCGGCTGGCGCGGCATGGTCGGCTCGGTGTTGATGGACCGCATGATCGAAGAAAAAGACTTCGACCTGATCGAGCCATTGTTCTTCTCCACATCTAACGCCGGTGGCAAGGCCCCCGCGCAAGCGAAGAACGAAACCACACTGCAGGACGCGTTCAACATCGACGCCCTCAAGCGCTGCGACATCATCATCACCGCGCAAGGCGGTGACTACACGTCTGAAGTCTTCCCCAAGCTGCGCGCTACCGGCTGGAACGGCCACTGGATTGATGCTGCCTCCACCCTGCGCATGGAAAAAGACGCGGTCATCATCCTTGACCCTGTGAACATGCCAGTCATCAAAGATGCACTGGCCAACGGTGGCAAGAACTGGGTGGGCGGCAACTGCACCGTGAGCTGCATGTTGATGGGCGTGGGCGCACTGTACAAGGCTGGTTTGGTGGAATGGATGAGCACCCAGACCTACCAGGCTGCATCCGGCGGCGGCGCCCAGCACATGCGCGAACTGCTTACCCAATACGGCACGCTGAACGCCGAAGTGAAAGCGCTGCTCGACGACCCCAAGAGCGCCATCCTGGAAATCGATCGCAAGGTCATCGCCAAGCAGCGCGCATTGACGGGCGGTGAAACCGCTAACTTTGGCGTGCCCCTGGGCGGTTCGCTGATCCCCTGGATCGACAAAGACTTGGGCAATGGCCAATCCAAGGAAGAATGGAAGGGCATGGCGGAGACGAACAAGATCCTGGGCATGGGTGAAGGCTTCAACTCCGCCGCCATTCCTGTCGACGGCTTCTGCGTGCGCGTGGGCGCCATGCGCTGCCACAGTCAGGCGCTGACGTTCAAGCTCAAGAAGGACGTACCCGTGGCTGACATCGAGGCCATGATTGCCGCTGACAACGAGTGGGTGAAAGTGGTACCCAACACCCGCGAGGCCACCATCAAGGACCTGACCCCCGTGGCGGTGACCGGCA
Organism: Acidovorax delafieldii; assembly: GCA_002377855.1. Classification (GTDB taxonomy): domain Bacteria; phylum Pseudomonadota; class Gammaproteobacteria; order Burkholderiales; family Burkholderiaceae_C; genus Acidovorax; species Acidovorax delafieldii_A. The sequence goes on from DFQQ01000030.1 coordinate 74,013, forward strand.
CCATGACCATCCCCGTGGGTCGCATCCGCAAGCTGGCGATGGGCCCTGAATACCTGGGCGCGTTCACCATCGGCGACCAGTTGCTTTGGGGGGCGGCAGAGCCACTGCGCCGTATGCTTCGCATCCTTCTGGCCGCCTGATTAGCCAAGCCCTATCCAGCGCGCAAAACTCCAGTTTTGCGCGCTTTTTTCTTACCGTGCGCGGAAACAACCAGTTACGCCACGTTGCCGAATGGCAACATGTTTTTGCACCAATTTGGGGCGCACTGTCTGCCACCAAAGCTTCGACCCCACCTCAGCTTGTCACTGCAAAACATTGCTGCTATGGTGCTTTTTACATATTTTCACGCGCCGGGGCGGGAACCCAATCATGAGAAAAACAGCACCGCTCGACCGAGCCGCACAAACCAATCAGTTGATGGCAAACATGCATCGTTGGAAATTTTCAGCTCTTGCGGCCGCGGCCGTGCTCTCCGCCGGCTTCTACGCCAGCGAAGCGTCTGCTTTGGCCCTGGGCCGCATCACGGTGCAATCGGCCCTCGGTGAGCCCCTGCGCGCCGAGATCGACGTGCCCCAGATCACCCCTGCCGAAGCAGAAACGCTCCGCGCCACCACGGCATCGCCTGAAGTGTTCCGCTCGCAAGGGATGGAATTCACGCCCCTGATGAACGCATTGCAAGTGCAATTGCAACGCCGCGCCGACGGAAGTGCCGTGCTGCGCGTGACCAGCGACCGCCCCGTGAACGACCCCTTTGTCGATCTTGTTCTGGACACCACCTGGGGCACAGGCAAGATCGTTCGCAGCTACACGATGCTGTTCGACCCACCAGCATTGCGTCGCGCCTCCCCCACAGTGACGGCATCTCCGCAGGTCACCGCCCAGGCTTCGGCACAACCGACAGCACCCGCGCGTACGGCCAGCGCTCCCGCCTCAGCACCAGCGCCACGCGCTTCGGCTGCGCCCCGCGCCTCCTCCACAGACGGCGTCACCGTCAAGCCGGGGGATACAGCAGGCCGCATCGCCAACGCCCACCGTCCGGCAGATGTGTCACTGGACCAGATGCTCGTGGCCATGATGCGCGCCAATCCTGATGCATTCATCGGTGGCAATGTGAACCGCGTTCGCGCGGGCGCAGTGCTTCAAATGCCCGACGAGGCTGCCGCGAAGTCCGTCCCGACCAGCGAAGCGCGCCAAATCCTGTCAGCACAAAGCCGCGACTTCAATACATTCCGCCGCAAGCTCGCAGACGCTGCGCCCAGCACGACCGTCGCCTCGGCGGAACGCTCGGCCAGCGGCAAGGTGCAAGCCCAGGTCGAGGACCGCAAGCCAGCAACAGCAGCACCTGACAAGCTGACCCTTTCCAAGGGCTCGCTGAAAGGTCAGAAGGCGGCGGAAGACCAGTTGGCGAAAGACAAGCAAGCCAGCGAGGCCAACGCCCGCATGGCGGAGTTGTCCAAGAACATCAGCGACCTGAACAAGGTTGGCGCGGCATCGGCAGCAGGCGCATCGCCTGCCCCTGCCGCCACCGCTAGCAGCCCGGCTGCGGTCAAGCTGGAAGGGCCTGGCGTGCCCGCCACGCCAGTTGCGCCCGAAGCCCCCGCATCCGCGCCCGCAGTGCCATCGGAAGCCGCCAGCGTGCCTACAGAAGCGGCATCGGCCGCGTCTGATGCAGCCTCTGCCCCGGCAACAGAGGCATCGGCACCTGCACCTGCTGCATCCAAGCCCCAGGTCGTGCTTCCGCCTCCAGCGCCCATCGAGGAGCCCAGTTTCTTCTCGGGGCTGATGGACGACCCGCTGATCCCCTTGGCCGGTGGCGGCCTGCTGGCCCTGCTGGTGGGCTACGGCGTGTACCGCGCGATGCAGCGTCGCCGCAACGCTGGCGGCGTAGACAGCTCTTTCATGGAAAGCCGCATCCAGCCCGATTCGTTCTTCGGAGCAAGCGGCGGCCAGCGCATTGACACGGCCAACAGCGAGATGACCACGGGTGGCTCGTCCATGGCCTACTCACCGAGCCAGCTCGATGCCGGTGGCGATGTGGATCCTGTTGCGGAAGCAGACGTGTACTTGGCTTACGGTCGTGATCTGCAAGCGGAAGAGATCCTGAAAGAAGCGATTCGTCATAATCCTGCACGCGTGTCGGTTCACGTCAAGCTGGGTGAGATCTACGCCAAGCGCCAGGACCGCAAGGCCCTGGAAGCCGTGGCGGGGGAAGTGTTCAAGCTGACCCAAGGAGAAGGGCCAGACTGGGCACGCATCACCGAACTGGGGCGTAACCTTGACCCGGAAAACCCGCTGTACCAGCCCGGCGGCCGTCCAGGCGGCGATGCCGCTCCTCAAATCCCCGTAGGCGGTTTTGCATCCACCATGCCAGGCGCAGCCGGTGCCGGTGCCGCTGCAGGTGCCGCATTGCCATCCGACCTGGACTTGGACCTGGACCTGGATTTGCCCGATGACGCTCTGACCGACGCGCCCGCAGCTGGCGGGTTTGCGGCAGCCGCAGCGGCGTCTGGCTTGTCCCCTGAGGTGGAACTGCCCTCACTGGACGATTCCGAACCAGTGACAGCCCGCGCCCCCATCTCCGAGTCGGCGCCTACGCTAGAACCAGTGAACATGCCGAACGACTTGAGCATGCTGCCGTCTGGCTTGACGCCCCTGTCGGATGCGCCAGACAACAATACGCTGGAGTTCGACCTTGGAGACCTGTCGCTCGACCTGACAGCACCTGCCACTTCTGCGTCCATCGGCGGCACGGAAGAAATCACCACGGCATCTGCACCGATGGGTGACGATGACGACGGCGAGGCAGCTGCGCACGATGACCCGCTGGCCACCAAACTGGCTCTGGCAGAGGAGTTCAACGCCATTGGCGACACGGACGGCGCGCGCACCCTGATCGAGGAAGTGGTGGCAGAGGCGACTGGGCCGCTCAAGACCCGCGCCCAGCGACTGTTGGCTGAACTGGGCTGATGCAGCCAGAGCCACAGCCGAACAATCTGCCCCATGCCCCGTCCTCCAATGCCACCGTGAGGATGGCGTTGGGGGTGAGTTACAACGGGCAAACCTACAACGGCTGGCAGAGCCAGCTGTCTGGCAATACCGTTCAAGACAAATTGGAAGCGGCCCTGAGCCGCTTTGCCACGCATGGCGTGAGCACATTGTGCGCAGGCCGCACTGACAGCGGGGTACACGGCCTGATGCAGGTTGTGCACTTCGATACCCCCTTGCGTCGCCCTGATGCGTCATGGGTGCGAGGCACCAACACCTTTTTGCCGCCAGATATTGCCGTGCAGTGGGCGCGGCAGGTTCCGCAGGGCTTTCATGCACGCGCCAGCGCCACGGCACGGCGCTATGCCTATGTGCTGCTCCAGTCGCCTGTGCGCCCCAGCGTCGAAACAGGACGTGTGGGCTGGATACACCACCCGCTTGACGGGCCCGCCATGCGCGAAGCCGCCGGAGTACTGCTGGGCGAGCACGATTTCACCTCCTTCAGGGCATCCGCATGCCAAGCCAAGTCGCCGGTCAAGACGCTGCAGCGTATTGAGATTTCCTGCCACCGCACTTCTTCCCCCGATCCGGGCTTGGGGTGGAGCCCGTGTTACTGGCACTTCGAGTTCGAAGCCAATGCTTTCTTGCACCACATGATTCGCAACATCATGGGGTGCCTCATCGCCGTGGGCACCGGCAAGCAGCCCGTAGACTGGATGCAGCAGGTGCTGCACGCGCGTTCACGCGACGCAGCAGCCCCCACTTTTTCGCCCGACGGGCTCTATTTCCTGGGTCCGGTCTACGACGCACAGTGGGGCCTGCCAGAGCGCACTCCACCTTTTGACTGGCTGCCATGACCCAAGACCTCCGAGCCCCCGTCCATGCACCGATCATCCCCGCCGAGGGCCGGTCACTGCGGCTAGGCGCGCTGGAGCGCACCAGGATCAAAATTTGCGGACTTACCCGGGAGGAAGATGTAGACGCCGCCGTAGCGGCCGGGGCCGATGCGGTGGGTTTTGTGCTCTACGCCCCCAGTCCCCGCGCTGTCACACCCGAGCGGGCGGCGCAGTTGGCTCGCAGATTGCCACCGTTTGTCACGCCCGTGCTGCTGTTCGTGAACGAAATCGCTACAACTATCATAGCTAGCAGCGCAATGGTGGCGGGCGCTTTGGTGCAATTTCATGGTGACGAATCACCTGCAGATTGCTGGTTGGCGACGGGGCGCGGAGCACGTCCCTATCTGCGCGCGGCGCGCATACCCCTAGGCGACGGGGCTGAACACTTCGACCTCGTAAAATACGCGCAGGATTTTTCACACGCCCAGGCCATTCTGCTCGACGCCCATGTCGACGGTTATGGCGGTGGCGGCAAGGCATTCAATTGGTCACTCCTTCCACCAAGCGTCAGCTCTCACCTCGTTTTGTCTGGTGGACTCACGCCTGCAAACGTGACCGATGGCATTTTGCAAGTCCGCCCGCGAGGCCTCTCGCTGGCGGTTGATGTCAGCTCCGGCGTTGAAACCGATGGCCCCGATGGCAAGCCCATCAAGGGCATCAAGGACGCCGAGAAAATCCATCGCTTCGTAGCCGCCGTGCGTGCGGCCGATGCTCAACTTGCAAAGAACCCCCATGAGCTCTTATCAACAACCTGACGCCTCCGGCCACTTCGGGACCTACGGTGGCAGCTTCGTCAGCGAAACCCTCACCCACGCCATCCTGGAACTGCGCGAGGCCTATGCCCGCTACCAGAACGACCCCGAGTTTCTGGCGGAATTCCACTACGAACTCAAGCATTTCGTGGGCCGCCCCTCGCCTATCTACCATGCCGCGCGCACCAGCCGCGAGATGGGTGGCGCGCAGATTTACCTCAAGCGCGAAGACCTGAACCACACAGGCGCCCACAAGATCAACAACGTGATCGGCCAGGCCATGCTGGCCAAGCGCATGGGCAAGCCCCGCGTAATTGCCGAAACCGGCGCAGGCCAGCACGGCGTGGCCACGGCCACCATTTGCGCCCGCTACGGCTTGGAGTGCTTGGTGTACATGGGCGCCGAGGACGTGAAGCGCCAAAGCCCCAATGTTTACCGCATGAAGCTGCTGGGCGCGACCGTGGTGCCCGTGGAATCGGGCAGCAAGACCCTGAAAGATGCCCTGAACGACGCCATGCGCGACTGGGTGGCCAATGTGGACAACACCTTCTACATCATCGGTACGGTGGCGGGCCCGCACCCTTATCCGATGATGGTGCGCGACTTCCAGAGCGTGATCGGCAAGGAGTGCATTGAGCAAATGCCCACCATGCTGGCCGAGCAAAAGGTGCTGGGCGAGCAGCCTGACGCCGTCATCGCCTGCGTGGGCGGCGGCAGCAATGCCATGGGCATCTTCCACCCCTACATTCCGTTTGAAAAAACGCGCCTCATTGGCGTGGAGGCGGCGGGTGAAGGCCTGGACTCGGGCAAGCACTCGGCGTCGCTGCAAAAGGGCAGCGCAGGTGTGCTGCACGGCAACCGCACGTTCATCCTGCAGGACGACAACGGCCAGATCACCGAAACCCACAGCATCAGCGCAGGCCTGGACTACCCTGGCGTTGGCCCCGAGCACGCGTGGCTGCAGGAAATCGGCCGGGCCGAATACGTCGGCATCACCGACAAGGAAGCGCTGGACGCCTTCCACTACCTGTGCCGCACCGAAGGCATCATCCCCGCGCTGGAGTCAAGCCACGCCGTGGCCTATGCGATGAAGCTGGCCAAGACGATGCGCGCAGACCAGTCGATTTTGGTCAACCTTTCAGGCCGTGGCGACAAGGACATTGGCACGGTGGCCGACCTCAGCGGTGCCGATTTTTTCTGCCGCCCCAGCTGCCAGGGGCAGTCCGTCAAGGGCGGCGAACAACCCGTCAAGGTGGTCAAATGAGCCGCATCGAAGCAACGTTCTCGGCCCTGAAGGCCCAGGGCCGCAAGGCACTGATTCCTTATGTGACTGCGGGTTTCCCGTTCGCCGACATCACGCCCGCGCTCATGCACGGCATGGTCGAGGCCGGGGCCGACGTGATCGAGCTGGGTGTACCCTTCTCCGACCCCATGGCCGATGGCCCCGTGATCCAGAAGGCGGGCGAAAAGGCCCTGAGCATGGGCGTAGGCATGGTGCAGGTGCTGGACCACGTGCGTGAATTCCGCAAACGCAACAGCACCACGCCCGTGGTGCTGATGGGTTATGCCAACCCGGTAGAGCGCTATGACCAGAAGCACGGCCAGCCGGGCGCAGAAAGCGCGTTCGTACGCGATGCCGCGGCTGCCGGTGTCGATGGTGTGCTGATCGTGGACTACCCGCCCGAGGAATGTGAAGCCTTTGCCAAGAGCCTGCGCGCGCACGGCATGGACCTGATCTTTTTGCTGGCGCCTACCAGTACCGACGAGCGGATGGCCCAGGTGGCCCGCGTGGCCAGCGGGTACGTCTACTATGTGTCGCTCAAGGGCGTGACCGGTTCGGGGGCACTCGACACCGGTGCCGTCGAGCAAATGCTGCCCCGTATCCGCCAGCATGTGCACATTCCGGTGGGCGTGGGCTTTGGCATCCGTGATGCCGCTACCGCCCAGGCGATTGGCAAGGTGGCGGACGCCGTGGTGATCGGCAGTCGCATCATCCAGCTGATTGAAGACCAAGAGCATGCCAAGGTCGTACCCCTCACGGTGGACTTCCTGCGAGGTGTGCGCAAGGCACTCGACGCATAATGCTGCCCGGCGCGCACAGCAAAGTGCGCGCCCTCATTTCACTCCGGACCTGCCCGTATGCGCCCACGGGCCTGCACTGGCAGGTCTTGCCACTGAAGAGGAAAACACCATGTCCTGGCTCGAAAAACTCCTGCCCTCCAAGATCCAGCAAACCGACCCCACCGAGCGTCGCCAGGTGCCAGAAGGCCTGTGGATCAAGTGCCCGAGCTGCGAAACGGTGCTCTACAAGGCTGACCTGGAGCAGAACCAGAATGTCTGCCCGAATTGCAGCCATCACCACCGCATTGGCGCTCGGGCGCGGCTCGACGCCTTCCTGGACGCAGAAGGGCGTTATGAAATCGGTCAGGAAGTCCTGCCCGTGGATGCACTCAAGTTCAAGGACAGCCGCAAGTACCCGGAACGCCTCAAGGAGGCGCTGGAGAACACCGGCGAGACCGATGCGCTGATCGTCATGGGCGGCGCGGTCAAAAGCGTCAACGTAGTGGCTGCGTGCTTTGAATTCGACTTCATGGGCGGCTCGATGGGCTCCGTGGTGGGCGAACGCTTCGTGCGCGGCGTGGAAACCGCCATTGAGCAGAAAGTGCCCTTCATCTGCTTTACCGCCACCGGTGGCGCCCGGATGCAGGAAGGCTTGCTGTCGCTGATGCAGATGGCCAAGACCAACGCAGCGCTGACCCGTCTGGCCAAAAAGGGCCTTCCCTACATCAGCGTGCTGACCGACCCGACCATGGGCGGCGTGAGCGCCGGCTTTGCCTTTGTGGGCGACATCGTGATTGCCGAGCCCAAGGCCCTGATCGGCTTTGCCGGCCCGCGCGTGATCGAATCCACCGTGCGGGTGACTCTGCCAGAAGGCTTTCAGCGTGCCGAATTCCTCCAGACCAAAGGGGCCGTGGACTTCATCTGCGACCGCCGCGAACTGCGCAACACCGTGGCCAGCAGCCTGGCCATGCTGCAACGCCTGCCGGCTGATGCAGTGATGTGAATTCAATGCCCCCCGTTGCGCGGGGCGGGGGACTGGAATAGCTATTAAATTGATAGTTATCTGCGCTTGATCACCGGGCGCTGGCGGCCATTTTCTTATAGACCGACATTTGGGCGTCTCTTGCCCACGCAGTGAAATCATCGCACCCGCCCCTGTGAAGCAGTCAGGAGCACGGTGCGCGGCAATACGCCGGGGCAGATTGGTTTGCGCCCCAAAAGCGCCCCGACGGGCTTCAGATCCGTAACGCGCCCGTCAGTACGGCTGCCTGCAAGTGCCCCAGCACAATCATGGCAATTTGCAGCAGCACAAGCAGCACCAAGGGCGACAGGTCCAAACCGCCGACCATGGGAACGACCCGCTGCACAGGGCGCAGCAAGGGCGCGCACAACCTTCCGATCACATCTGACAGGGGCGATCGTGTTTGAACCCACGACAAGATAGCGTGAACGATCAACAAACCGATCAGCCCCGAAATGGCGACCCGCACCAGCCCAAATGCGGCCAGCAAGGGCACCACAGCACCCGAGATAGCGCCCCCGGCCATCAGCCATAACAGGCCATACTGCACCTGCTGCACCAGCAGCCCCCCCACTAGGCTGGAGACGTCCCAACGCCCCGTTGGCGGGATCAGCCGGCGCAGCGGCATGATGAACCAGTCCGTCAACGCAAACACCAATGCCCCGACCGGGTTAGAGAACGGCACGCGCTGCCATTGCATGTACAGGCGCAAAAGGCAGGCGCCGGTCAGCAATCCGCCAATGACGTCGAGCAACAGAGTAGCAATTTGATACAGCATGTGGATGAACAAATGAGGGGGATGTCCGAGCGAATGTCGGCTGCCTCGTGGGATGATAGCGGCCCGAGAATCTGTTCTTAGCCTGCGGGGATTGAACAGCACACCGTAGAACTGCCACAGGGGCGATCACCCGTGCTACGGGAACTGCTCGATGTGTCAGTGATGACCTGTCACCCAGCCATGGCGGCTGGTTCTCGCGGCCACCCGGCTGTGCTCCTCGCCAGTAGATGCCCGGTCACTGGCAGCGCAGGAAAATTTGAACAGGTTGCAGGCCCCTCATGACCCAGACACTTACCCTTTCGTCACTGCCCCTCTTTCCGCTGGCTTCAGTGTTGTATCCAGATGGACTGCTGGCGCTTCGCGTGTTCGAGGTGCGCTACCTCGACATGGTGCGCAAATGCCACCAGACCGGTGCACCTTTTGGTGTCGTTTCGCTCACCCACGGCAGCGAGGTGCGCCAGGCGGGCGCCCCTGAAGAGCAGTTTCATGACGTGGGTACCCTCGCCGTCATTGAACAGCTGGAAACTCCCCAGCCAGGCCTTGTCACCCTGCTCTGCCGGGGAGCAGGTCGGTTTCGAATCACCCAACGCAACCATCTCGTGCACGGGCTCTGGATTGCCGACGTGGCGCAACTGGAGCCCGACCTGGTGATCCCCATTCCAGACGATCTGAAGAAGACGGCTGCCGCTCTCACGCAAGTACTGCACACCCTTCACGCGCGCGATGCACTCAACCCCACCGCTGTTTTGCCCACCCCAGGGCAGCTGGACGATTGCGGTTGGGTGGCCAACCGCTGGTGCGAATTGCTACCCATACCGATGGCATTGAAGCAACAGTTGATGGAGCTAGACAACCCGCTGGTGCGGCTGGAGCTGGTGGGCGATGTGCTGGAGCGGACGGGGATTGCGCAGTGATCGGGCAAGGCCAAGCGGCTTCAACCGCAGCGCACGAGCCGTGAAAGTACTTCAAGTGATTACCAAGGGGGAGATCGGAGGCGCCCAAAGCCACCTGCTCACCCTGTGCTGCGAGCTGCGTGACCGACAAGGCATGGAGGTCGAGGTTGCCATTGGCGGATCCATGCCGTCGCCTCTGGCATCAACTCTGGAAGCATCGGGCATTCAGGTCCACCACATTCCATCGCTGGGCAATGCGGCAACCCTTGCGGAACTGGTCCACGCCGTGCGCCGGATGCGAGACATTGTGCGTGACCGGTCTCCAGATCTGCTGCACGCCCACAGTGCCATGGCGGGCGTGGTGGCCCGACTGGCTGGGGCGCTGGCACGCAAGCCGGTGGTGTACACCGTGCACGGCTTCGCCTTCAAAGCAGGGAATCCCTGGATGCGGCGCACAGCCTCCTTCGTCGTTGAATGGCTCCTGGCCCCCATGACCCAACGCATGGTTTGCGTTTCGGAACACGAGCGCCGGTTGGCGCGCCTGCTGCCTCTGCCCCCTCGGCGAATCACCGTCATCCACAACGGCATCGGGCAACGCGAAGTGGCGAACAACCCAAGGGCACTCCGCCCGGCTGCTGCGGCCCCAAGTATCGCCATGGTTGCGCGCATGGCCCCGCCGAAACGGCACGATTTGCTGCTCCAGGCGCTGGCTCAATTGCGCAGTGCGTTGGGGTATGAGGTACCTGCCACTTTTTTCGGCGGTGGTCCTCAGCTCGCAGCCAACCAAGCGTTGGCGGCACGGCTCGAGCTGCAGGCCGTTGCTTTCACGGGTGATGTGAGCGACATTCCTGCTCGGTTGCTGAACCACTCCATTTTTGTGTTGGCATCCGATCATGAAGGCTTGCCCATTTCGATCATCGAAGCCATGCAGGCGGGCATGGCGATTGTGGCCAGTGACTTACCCGGCATCAGAGAATTGTTACCAGACGCCACCTGCGCGCGCCTTGTTCCGCCCTATGCAAGTGAATGGGCACAGACGTTGCGGCAACTGGTAGAGTCTGCGCCCCTGCGCTCCAGCCTGGGCCAAACAGCGAGGCGGCGCTACGAACAGCACTACACCGCACAGCGCATGGGCCTGAACGTACAAGCCACTTACGAGGCTGCGCTCGTCCGTTCACCCGACCATCCATGAAGCGCGCCCCCCATAACCCACTCGACTCTTCCACGGCGCACCGCCAAGGGGCCGCACTGCGTTGGGCGCTGAAAGGCTTCTTGGTGCTGCTGCTGAGCTATGCCATCGGCCTCGGTCTGGAGCACTACCAATGGGCCACCTACCAGTTTCCGCAGACGGTCATTTGGTGTGCTGTTCCGTACGCAATAACCGCCTATTGGCTCTACAACGGTGCCTACCTGCCCCAGTTTGAAGAACGGCGCTTTCTACTGGTTGCCACAGCGGCGCCCTACCTTGCCGCTCCGCTGGGGTTTGCCTTGCTGCAACAGCCCTATTCGCGCGGTGCTGTATTGCTCGTCTATTTGCTCTCATCAGCATGGTTCGTTCTGGGGCACTGGCGGCATGCGGGGCGGTATGCGCTGTCACTCGCCTACCTGGACGACTCCGTGCCACTACGACTGAAAGAGATGTTGGGAAGTTCCTTTGAACCGAGTCAACGGCACATCACGCTACGGCCTTTGGCAGCCCATGGAACGGTAGACGAAGCGGTCTGCTGTGCTCCGCAAGGCTCCAATTGCGCAGGGGTGGTCATCGACCGCCAAACGGCGCCGAACGCCACACGCGAACGCAGGATCAGCGACCTACGGCTGCGCCATGTCAGGCTGTACAGCGTGGAGGCGGTGGCTGAGCTGGTCAGCGGCCGAAAAATACTGTCCAACCTGCAGGCCCAGGATCTTTGGACGCTGGACGGCAATCCGGCCTACGACACCGCCAAGCGCCTGGCAGACATTTGCGTGACCATCGCTGCCTTGCCGCTATGGCTTCCACTGTGTTTAGCGGCAGGTTTGGCGGTGAAGCTGGATTCACCGGGGCCCGCGCTGTTTTCCCAGTTCCGCGTCGGGCGCAATGGCCATGAGTTCCGAATCTGGAAACTGCGCAGCATGCGGCACGATGCAGCCAACACCACCGCGCGCTTTGCCCAGGCCAATGACGACCGGGTGACCCCCGTTGGCAAGATTATTCGCAGGACCCGACTGGACGAACTGCCTCAGCTCTGGAACGTGCTCAAGGGCGACATGAGCTTGATCGGCCCAAGACCGGAGCAAACGGAGTTCGTCCGTGTATTTGCCAACCGGATTCCCGCCTACCCCTATCGCCACTTAGTGCGCCCTGGTTTGACCGGGTGGGCACAGGTGCAGCAGGGGTACGCGGAGGGTGAGGAGCAGACTGCCGTGAAATTGAGCTACGACCTGTACTACGTGGCCCACTATTCATTGGCGCTGGATCTGCTGATTGCCTACAAGACGGCGCGCACCGTGCTCACCGGGTTTGGCGCGCGGTGAAAAACGTCTGCCCCCACCGTATTGCCCAGCGGTTCATCGTGTGAGTTTGCCGATGCTCCCCCCATCAGCGCGTCGCCGCATCCTGCTGCTCAAGGAAAATGCCGAAACGGGTGGAGTGCACACCGTGTCGGAGGCACTCGCGTACGCGCTGGAAGCGGCGGGACACTGCTGCGATACCAAGGCGATTCGCACTGCCCCGCTCTCCCACCTGTGGAGGGCCGCCAGCCAGGCAGACGTGATCATTGCCACGCACAACTTCCTGCCAGCCTACGCCGCTTGGTTCGTCGGCCAACTGCGCCGCAAGCCGGTGATCACCTGGTTCCACGGCCCGCTCCTGGACGTGTTGGAAAACGCCAAATCCTCATCCGCCAAACGCCGCTGGCTGCGCTGGCTCTATCGGCGCCTGCCGTGGATGGTGTTTGTGTCGCACCATGGGCGCGACTCTTTTTTGCAATTCATGGGAGGCCAGATGGTCGCCCGCCAGCAATCACAGGTCATACCCAATCCGCACCCTGACTGGTCCACCGCACCAGTGAGCCAGAACAAGCCAGCAGGTACCATTCGGTGCGGGTATGTGGGCCGCCTCTCCTCAGAAAAACGCCCCGAAGTGCTGCTCGACACGTTGGACTACCTTCCCGAACATTACGAATTGCGGATCACGGGCGAGGGGCCAATGCAAAGGGCCTTGCAGAGTGACGCCGCAGTCCGAGCCCCCGGCCGCATTCAATGGCAAAGCTTCCAGCCAGCGACACCAGCGCTTTACCAAGCACACCATGTGACTTTGCTGACCTCAGCATACGAAGGCTGCCCCATGGCCGTGCTCGAATCGCTGGCAGCAGGCGTGCCGTGTGCGGGCCTTCCCATCCCCGCCTTGCAGGAGATGCTTAGCAAGGACATGCCCTATGCCTTGGCAGAAGATATGCGCCCCAGCGCCCTGGCACAGGCCGTGCTGCGTGTGGGGGCCATGCCAGCGAACACGCTTCAGCAGGACATGGCTCGGGCGCTTGCTCGTTACAGTCCGCGCCAGTTTTCCAGCGCCTGGACCCGCCTCATCGAACAGGTGACCAGTTGACGCAGGTGCACTTCATCCATCCCGGCAACTCCTACCTGCCCGAGCTGCAGGCCTACGCCGGCCACTTACAGCAGTGGGGGCACGAGGCCTGCACGCACCACAGCGCCAGCACCGTGCCCGAGGACGCACGCGTCGTCTGGTGGATATGCGGCCGCGTGTCACCGTCGGACCACCAGCGCCTAGCCCAGGCATTTCAGGTGCATGAATACGCCTCCGCCTCAGTGCCACCATTCGCCTGGACCAAAGACCTGATCAAGCGCTGGACTCAGCCAAAGCCCGATTACCGCCTCTTCCAGAACGACTGGGTCAGGCGGCGCATGGACTTTAGCGACGACGTTCCCTGGGAATTCAGGGACATGGGCATCTCACCTACTTTTCTGAGCCCACCTGCCCCCCTGGGCAGCCCGGAATTTGACATGGTGTACCTTGGCGACATGGTGCGGCTCCAGCATTTTTTACCGATCTTCCTGGGGCTCGAGGAGGCTGGCATGCGCACCTTGCTGATCGGCGACGTGCCCGCCCGGCTTCAGCGGCAGTTTCAGGTTTTTCGGCAAGTCACGGTGACGGGCAAGGTAGCACACCGTGAGGTGCCTAGGCAACTGCGACGAGCACGCTGGGGGCTCAACTTGGTGCCCGCCCAACTGCCCTACAGCGAGCAGACCTCCACCAAACTGCTCGAATATTGCGCCGTCGGCCTGCCTGTGATCAGCACCGACTATCACTGGGTGCGCAACTTTGCCGCGTCGTGCGGGGCTACGCTCGCTTACTTGCCCGCCCGTGCCAGCACCAATGCCTACGCAGATTTTTTTCGCCGAACAATGAATGGCCCCGACCCTGCCATTCCGCAGATGCAGGGCTGGGCTTGGTCCCGCAACATGGAAAGGCTGGCCCTCTGGAAAGCCGCAGGGCTGGCACCATGAACCAGCCTTCGCGCTTTGCATCTACCTCCGTCATCATGGCTTTGGGGAGCATGGTGTCGCTTGGCGCCCAGGCGATGCTCGGAGTTGCCATGCTGCATTTCTTCACGCCGCAGGCCGCAGGGGGCTTTGCAATCATTGCGCAGGTGGCCTTCTTTTGGGCATCACTGTCACTCGCGCAAGGGCCCTTGCAATTCTTGGCAGACGCACATCGCCCCCCCAATGCCGCGATGCGCGCCGTTTTGCGCTCCAGTCTTTGGCGATGGCTGGTGCTGCTGCCTTGGGTGGCGTTGGCAGTATGGTGGTCTGCCATGGCGGTCCCGCTGACCGTCATGGGGTGGGCGGCCGTGCTGGCACTCTTGCAACTGGGGTGGTACCTCGCGCAACCCTGGGCCTTGAGGACTGCATCGCCCGCATCGGCTGCTGTGGTTCGCGCGGCCCCCCCGCTCGTGGCGTTGTTGCTCACCGCTACAGCAGCACGGACCTGGCCCGCCGACAGCCCTATCGGTCTTTTGCTGGCCGCCGCATGTGGCTACGCCGTGGGCGCGCTCTGGTTGTGGTCAGCCCGCCATCCAGCTGCAGAGGCCCACACACTGCATCACTGCAATGCAGCCGAGCCATCCACCACTGCGCAAGCAGACCGCCGCAGCACCAGCCTGCGCCTCGCGCACACCGCTGTGGATGCCATTGCAGGAACAGCACTGCTGCTCGTATGGCAGCGGCTGCACGGCCTCGCAGATGCCAGTTACCTCGCCATGTTGCTGCGCCTGCTCGGGTTCATCCCAGCGGTTGTGCACACCGCCTGGGCCCAGGTGCTGTTAGCCCGCGTGCAGACGGCCCGCTGGCAATCGTTGGCTGTTGGTACCGCGGCAGGCGTAGCAGCCGCCTTGGCGGGATGGGTGGGCACCGTGGTGCTGGACTTTACCTCCCTGGCCACCGCTTGGCGTGGCATGCATTCCTACATCCTGCCGTTGGTGTTGTGGCAAGGAAGTGCCTGCATTTCCGCAGCGCTCAGCCATCGGCCATTTCAGTACGCGAAAGAGCGCCAATACTCTTGGTTTGCGATGGGGTTGCAGGCTTTGCAACTGATCGTTCTGGCCGCGCCCGCTTGGCTGCCCTGGGGATGGACGACCGAAGCTCACCTGTGGTGGCTGGCCGGAACATCGGCAGTCGGCTTGCTGGCGCTGGCGATGTGGATGCTGGCATTGCGACCTCAATGAACGGCCACTCGCTGGCGGCCTGCCCCACTAGGCCGGTCCCTGAGAATAGGTTTAGACGCCCGGTCAAGGCAACGAAAAAGTGAACGACCCAGGTTAAACCTAAAATAGAAGGTTTAGTCCCAAATACCCGGCCATCGCTCTATGTCTGACCCAGCCAACGCACCCGCAGCCCACCTGCCCACTCAAGACGAGAACCAGCTCATCGCAGAGCGCCGCGAAAAGCTCCGCGCTCTGCGTGATGCCCAGGCTCAGGGCGGCGCCGTGGCGTTTCCCAACAACTTCAAGCCTGCGCACAAGGCGGCGGCGCTGCAAGCTGCCCACAGTGGAGCAGACGCCGAAGCGCTGGAGGCCAACCCCGTCACCGTGAGCGTGGGCGGCCGCATGATGCTCAAGCGCGTGATGGGCAAGGCCAGTTTTGCCACCGTGCAAGATGGGTCGCTGGGGGACACTGGTGGCCGTATCCAGCTCTACATCACGCGCGACGCCGTGGGTGAAGAGCTGTACGCGGCCTTCAAGCACTGGGACCTGGGCGACATCGTGGGTGCCGAGGGCACGCTGATGAAGACCAAGACGGGCGAGCTGTCGATCAAGGTCACGGCACTGCGCCTGCTCACCAAGAGCCTGCGCCCACTGCCCGACAAGTTCCACGGCATGAGCGACCAGGAACAAAAGTACCGCCAGCGCTATGTGGACCTGATCACCGACGAGCAGGCGCGCAAGCGCTTCGTGGCCCGCAGCCGGGCCGTGGCGGGGCTGCGCGAATTCATGGTGCAAAACGACTTCCTCGAAGTCGAGACGCCCATGTTGCACCCCATTCCGGGCGGCGCCAACGCCAAGCCGTTTGTGACGCACCACAACGCGTTGGAACAAGAGATGTTCTTGCGCATTGCGCCCGAGCTGTACCTCAAGCGCCTGATCGTGGGCGGCTTTGAGCGCGTGTTTGAAATCAACCGCAGCTACCGCAACGAAGGCATCTCGGTGCGCCACAACCCCGAGTTCACGATGATGGAGTTCTACGCTGCGTACTGGAACTACCAGGACCTGATGGAATTCACCGAAAAGCTGATCCGCGAAGTGGCGCTCAAAGCCACCGGCTCGCTGCAGCTGAGCTACGGTGGCCGTGAGGTGGACCTGAGCCAGCCGTTTGCGCGCCTGACGATCCGTGAAGCCATCTTCCAGTACACCGAAGCGGGTGCCCACGTTGACGACGCCGCCTGGCTGATCAGCGCCCTCAAGAAGCTGGGCATGTCGGAAGAGAAGGACAAGCTCTCCAGCCGCTCGCTGGCCAGCCTGCAGGTGTTCTACTTTGAAGAAACCGTGGAAGACAAGCTGTGGCAGCCCACCTTCATCATGGAACACCCCACCGAAATCTCGCCCCTGGCCCGCGCCAACGACACGCGCCCTGAGGTGACCGAGCGCTTTGAGCTGTACATCACGGGCCGCGAATTCGGCAACGGCTTCAGCGAGTTGAATGACGCCGAGGACCAAGCCGCACGCTTCCACGCCCAGGTGGCCGCCAAGGACAGCGGCGACGACGAAGCCATGTTCTTTGACCAAGACTTTGTGCGGGCGCTGGAATACGGCATGCCTCCCACCGGCGGCTGCGGTATCGGTATCGACCGACTGATGATGCTGCTGACCGACAGCCCCAGTATCCGCGACGTGATTCTGTTCCCCGCACTGCGCCGCGAGGGCTGACCCAACGCGCCGGAACCCCATGGCGATACCGAAACACCGCCTGCCGGAGTGGGTGCAAGACTGGCTGGACGTGATCGTGCCCGGCAGCCAGATCCTGGGCATCTTGCTGATCGCCTACCTGCTGCAGGGAATGCTGCGGCGACTGGTACGCAAGGCCGCCTTGCGTTATCAGCTGCCCGGCGAACTGGTAGTGCCCATCAACGGGCTCATCCGCTGGACCATCATGGCCAGCGCACTGCTGCTGTCGCTGGAACGCATGGGCGTGTCGGCCACCGTGCTGTGGACTGCCTTTACAGGGTTTGCCACCGTGGGGGCCGTGGCTTTCTTTGCGGCGTGGAGCGTTCTGTCCAACCTGTTCTGCGCCCTGCTCATTTTCACTGTGCGGCCGTTTCGCATTGGTGACCACATCGAGGTGCTGGACACCGCCGAAAAGCCTGGCGCCAAGGGCATGGTGGTGGACGTGAACCTGCTATACACCACCCTGGAAGAATCCAACACCCCGCCCGGCAGCGCATGGGTGCAGATACCCAATGCGCTGATCTTTCAGCGCGTAGTGCGGCGTTGGACGGGCACCCCTCCTGCGGCCGACACGGCCCACGTGATGCAACCCGCAGGCGCCGTGACAACACCTGCAGCGGATGCAAGCGCAGCGCCGGCTGCACCGCCACCACCCAACCCTGCCAACTTTCCTGGCCCTTGATGGCCAGAGGCGGGATGGCCAAGCGGCGCGGCCCCTCGCCCCCACTCGCCGCCCTGACCAGACGAAGAAGGCGGCTAAGCGATCCGATTCAAGGCAGCAAATCCAGGGCCTGCATGTACGCAGGCTGCAGCATCAACTCATCCCACGGCTGGGGCAAGGTTTCGGGCAGCAGCGCCAGTCGGCGCGATTCGCTGTCCACATTGGGCTGCCACTGCCCTTGCGCCTGCGCTGCCGCCAAGCCGTCGATCAGCTCGTCTACCGCTTGGCCTTCGCCCAGGCTCTGGTTGCACAGCAGCACCAGGTCGCAGCCCGCCTGCAACGCCGCCAGCGCGGCCGCGGTGTAGCTCACCACTTGGCCATCAATGCGCCGGGCACCTTCCATGCTGAGGTCGTCGCTGAAGATGGCACCGTCAAAGCGCATCTGGCGCCGCAGGATGTCCTGCAGCCAGCGCTGCGAAAAGCCTGCGGGGCGGTTGTCCACCTTGGGGTAGATGACGTGCGCAGGCATCACGCTGGTGAGCGTGGTGCTGAGCCAGGGGTACGGCGCGGCGTCGTCCGCCAGGATGGCCTTGAGGCTGCGCTTGTCCACCGGCACCTCGGTGTGCGAGTCGGCTTTGACAAAGCCGTGCCCCGGGAAGTGCTTGCCGCAGTTGGCCATACCCGCCTGCAGCAGGCCGTGCATCAGGCTCTTGGCCAGCAGCGCAACCACGCGCGGGTCGCGGTGGAAGGCGCGGTCACCAATCACGCCGCTCTCGCCCCAGTCGAGGTCCAGCACCGGCGTAAAGCTGAAGTCGACACCGCAGGCCCGCAACTCCGTGCCCAGCACATAGCCCGCCGCCGTGGCTGCATTGGTGGCGCGCAGCGCTCCGCTGCCGGGCACGGCCTTGGCGCCCTTGCCGTCGTCCATCCACAGCTCACCCAGCGCGCGCATGGGCGGCAGGTGGGTGAAGCCATCGGTGCGAAAGCGCTGCACGCGCCCGCCTTCGTGGTCTACGCAGATCAGCAGGTCGTCACGCACGGCCTTGATGCTGCTGGTGAGCTGCAGCAGCTGGGCGCGGTCCACCCAGTTGCGGGCGAACAGGATGATGCCGCCCACCAGCGGGTGGGCCAGGCGGCGGCGGTCAGTGACAGTGAGTTCGGTGCCGGCAACGTCGATGATGAGGGGGGCGTGTTCGGTCATGGCCAATCTGGTGAGGAATAATTGCTATCAATAAAAGAGCTGCATGCGCTTATGGAATGAGCGCTGGAGGCTGATTTACCTCCAAACGCTCCACCACGCAGAAGCTGGCGGCGTAATCGGTCTCGTCCGTCACGCTCAGGTGGGCGTGCAGGCCGCGTTCTTCAAACCAAGTTTTGAGGGCCCCGTGCAGCACGATGACGGGCTGGCCGCTGGGCAGCTTGGCCACCTCGCAGTGCCGCCATGTCATTGGCATGCGCATGCCCAGCCCCACCGCCTTGCTGAACGCCTCTTTGGCAGAGAAGCGCGTGGCCAGGTAGCGCATGCCGCGGTCGGGCCAGCGCTCGGTGCGATCGCGCCACACGGCCAGCTCACCTGCGGCCAGCACCTTTTCGGCAAAGCGGTCGCCGTGGCGCTCCAGGCTTTCGCGGATGCGGCGCACATCGCAGATGTCGGTGCCAATGCCGTAGATCATGGTTTTGAGCTAAATATGCCCCTAGCGCTTGATAGATAAGCGCAAGCAGCTATCAAATCAGGAGTGATTACGACCTTCAAAGCCTGCATCGATGCACGCCTGATACGCCTGCACGGTGGCAGCGTAGCCCAGCTCCAGCGCGTCAGCAATCAGGGCGTGGCCGATGGAGACTTCGAGCACACCAGGCACCTCGCGCACAAAGGCGGCGAGGTTGTCGCGGCTCAGGTCATGCCCGGCGTTCACGCCCAGGCCAGCATGAAGCGCCGCCTGCGCAGCTGCAGCGTAGCGGGCCAGTTGCTCGGCCTGCTGGGGCGTGCCCCAGGCGGCGGCATAAGGTTCGGTGTACAGCTCCACGCGGTCAGCGCCCGCAGCTTTGGCAGCGGCCATCTGCTCGGGCACCGGGTCCATGAACAGGCTCACGCGCACGCCCAGGGCCTTGCACTCGGCGATCAGCGGAGCCAGGCACTCGGCGTCTTGCGGGAAGCTCCAGCCATGGTCGCTGGTGAACTGGTCTTCGCTGTCGGGCACGAAGGTGGCCTGGTGGGG
The DNA here is from genome assembly GCA_002377855.1 of Acidovorax delafieldii. GTDB lineage: Bacteria > Pseudomonadota > Gammaproteobacteria > Burkholderiales > Burkholderiaceae_C > Acidovorax > Acidovorax delafieldii_A. The sequence continues at coordinate 93,718 of DFQQ01000030.1, forward strand.
CCGCACGGTGCGGATGAAGTCCATCAGGTTCTGCGAGGGGTTGCCTTCGATGTTGAACTCACGGTCGGGCCAAGCCTTCATCAACTGGGCCAACTCGTGCACATCGCTCGCACGGACATGGCGCTCGTCGGGCCGCGGGTGCACAGTGATGCCCTGCGCGCCGGCCTGCAAACACAGCGTAGCCGCGCGGGTGACGCTGGGAATGCCCAGGTGACGCGTGTTGCGCACCAGCGCCACCTTGTTGACGTTGACGGACAGGGCGGTACGGCGGGAATGTGGGGAGGTGGTCATAGGGTTTGCAAATCCATCATGAGCTGGCGGGTGCGCAGCATGGGGCTGCCGCAATGGTATTGCAGCACCGCGCGCAGCTGGGGCTTGAGTTCTGCAGCCACGGCGGCGCTGGCGCGCAACGTGGCGGTGTAGCTGGCGGACTCGTCCAGTGCTTTTTGCAGTGAACGCCACTGGCTGCCCGTGAGGCTGGCGCGGTCCGCGCTCGACGCAGCGCGCAGCCCGCCCTCAGCCACCAGGGTATAACGCGCCTCGGGCTGCAGCGTTGCAAAAGTGGCCGTTTCGGCATCCAGCGTGGGCAGCAGGCCCAGGTCGCGCAATAGCAGCAGCTCAAAACTGCGCAGCACGGGCTCCAGCGCATCACCATGTTCACTGGCCAGCACGCGCACCACGCCGGCATACATGTCGAACAAACCCGCATGCGCATCGGCCCGCGCCAGCAGGCGCAGCAGCAGTTCGTTAAGGTACAGGCCCGAAAGCAGGGCATCGCCCGTGGGCATGACGTGCCCGCCTACCCACTCGGCACCTTTGAGAGTGTGAATATCCGCCGCGCCATCGCCCGCCAGCGTGTAGGTGAGCAACAGCGGCTGCAGCGGCAGCAGCACTGGCCGAAAGTTGGAAGTCGGTTTTTTGGCCCCCTTGGCCACGAGCGCCACCCGCCCCTGGCGGCGGCAGAACACCTCCAGGATCAAGCTCGACTCGCTCCAGTCGTAGCTGTGCAGCACGTACGCGGGTTCGTCAGAGATGCGCTTGGCGGCGGCCACGGCGATGGGTGATGGAGGGGAAAATTGGTGTTCGAGTGCCTGGATTGCGTGACTGGGCCCCGGTCAGCCGGCCTGTATCAGCACAGCCCCCCGGGCGCCGCCAGCCACCGATCACTCGTAGCCGAACGAGCGCACGCGGGCTTCGTCGTCTGCCCAGCCCGAGCGGACCTTGACCCACACTTCGAGGAACACCTTGGCATCCAGCAGCTTTTCCAGCTCTTGCCGTGCTTCGGTACTGATGCGCTTGAGACGCTCGCCCTTGTCGCCGATCACCATGGCCTTGTGGCCGTCACGCTCGACCACGATGGTGGCAGCCACGCGCACAAAGCGCTTGTGGGTCTTGCTGGGCTCTTCGTCGAACTTGTCGATGACGACGGTCGAGGTGTAAGGCAGCTCGTCGCCGGTGAAGCGGAAGAGCTTTTCACGCACGGTCTCACCCGCCTGGAATTTCTCACTGCGGTCGGTCAGTTCGTCCTCGGCATACCACCACGGCTGCTCAGGCAGGTACTTTTCGCAGATGCCGAACAGGCGCTCAATGTCGCCCTTGTTCTTGGCGGACATGGGCACGAATTCGGCAAACGGGTGGCGCTCCTGCATGCTCTTGAGCCAGGGGGCCAGTTCGGCACGGCGGTTAACCATGTCGAGTTTGTTAGCCACTAGCAGCGTGGGAATGCCGGGTTTGAACAGCGACAGCACCTTGGCGTCGGCCAGGGTGAAATTGCCCGCTTCCACCACAAAGAGAATCAGATCCACATCGCCGATCGCTCCCATCACTGTCTTGTTGAGCGACTTGTTCAATGCAGTGCTGTGCCTGGTCTGAAAACCAGGCGTATCTACAAACACAAACTGCGTGGCGCCCAGGGTGCGAATGCCGGTGATGCGGTGGCGCGTGGTCTGCGCCTTGCGCGAGGTGATGCTGATCTTCTGCCCCACCAGTGCATTCATCAGTGTGGACTTGCCTACGTTGGGCTTGCCCACGATGGCAATCACGCCGCAGCGCTGACCATCCACCGGCACAGAGGGGTTTGCCCCTGCTGCCTTGACAGCGCCTGCGGTGCGCGCAGCGGCAAGCATGGCATCCAGATCATTTTGGCCTTGTGCGCTTGCTGAGTCAGCGTTACCAGCTACATTTTTGGTAGCATCATTCATAATTTCTTCGCTTTCAATGTGGCCAGCATGGCGGCCGCTGCGGCCTGCTCGCCCGCCCTGCGCGAGCCGCCGATGCCACGCTCGGTCAGCCCCAATTCCGCAATATCGCACTCCACATCAAAGGTCTGGCGATGGGCTTCGCCCACGGTGCCCACCACGCGGTACTGCGGAAGCTTCATTTTGCGGCCCTGCAACCACTCCTGCAACGCCGTCTTGGGGTCTTTGGCCACCGCTTGCATCTGGGGGTTGATTTCAACGCCATCAAAGAGCCGATGGACCAAGGCCTCTGCGGAGCCATAGCCCGCGTCCAGATACACCGCACCGATGAGGGCTTCCAAGGCATCTGCCAGGATGGAGGGACGCTGCTGTCCGCCAGATTTGGACTCACCCTCCCCCAGGCGCAATACCTCAGAGACCTTCAGGCGTACGGCGAGCTGGTGCAAGGTGTCCTGTTTGACCAGATTGGCCCGAACCCGGGAAAGATCGCCTTCGGGCATCTGCGCCAGCCGCTGGTACAGCAGACTGGCCACGGCGAGATTCAATACAGAGTCGCCCAAAAACTCAAGCCGCTCATTGTGGTCGGCCGAAAAGCTGCGGTGGGTAACCGCCCGCTGCAACAGAGCGGGATTGGAAAACACATGCTGCAGGCGTGCCTGCAGCGAAGAGAGACTGGGCTGCACTAATTATTCGGTCTGGTATTGAAAACGGTAAACAAGGAAGGCCGGGCCGACCAACTCGATCTCGCGCGAGTATTTGAAACTCACGACGGTTTTATCGCCTCGTTTGGTCACCTCCAAATCCTTGCCGGATATGGAGTTGATGTTATCGATCATGGATGCGCGGTCAAACGATGCACGAATCTCAGGGACCGTGTTCCCGTCCTTGGATGCCTTTAACGTGGCCTTTCGAATGGCTTGGTATTCCAAAAAGATGGGTACTGATTGACCGCCGATAGCGAAAGCGGCCACTGCTAAAAATCCGACGAAAACCAAACCAATGAAAGACAGGCCGCGCTGACGAGCGCGCAGCGTTGTGCGATGCAATTTCATAAACTCCACCCTCCTGTATTTAGTTGTGTCCCGTCCAAATCAGTTGAACGGACCAATGCGTTTGAAATTTCCGAAATTCATCCAGACAAAGAAGGCCTTGCCTACGATGTTTCCTTCGGGCACAAACCCCCAATAACGGGAATCAAGGGAGTTGTCGCGGTTATCGCCCATCATGAAATAGTGACCTTCAGGCACCTTGCAGACCACTCCTTCCACACTGTAGCGGCAGTTTTCGCGGTACGCAAAATTGCTGGCACCCTGCACAAAGGCGGGTGCTTCCGTGTTGTTGAGCAAACGGTGGGAGTGCTCGCCAAGGCGCTCTTCAAACTGCTTGAAATACCGCATGCTTTCTTCCTCAAGAAAGTCCGGCTGTGCGGTAGTGGGCACTGGCTTGCCGTTGATGGTGAGGCGCTTGTTCAGGTACGCGACCTCATCACCTGGAACCCCTACTACGCGCTTGATGTAATCCAGGCTGGGCTGCGGTGGATAGCGGAATACCAGCACATCACCCCGTGCAGGCTTATTGCCTTCGATGATCTTGGTGTGGATGACAGGAAGCCGTACGCCATAAGTGAATTTGTTCACCAAGATGAGATCGCCCACACGCAATGTCGGAACCATCGACCCCGATGGGATCTTGAACGGCTCAAACAGGAAAGACCGCAGCACGAACACAGCGGCAATCACTGGGAAAAGCCCTGCAGTCCAGTCCAGCCACCACGGCTGCATCAGGATGCGGTTTTTGGCATCCTGGGCATCCACGTCCACCTTCTGGATGCCCATGCGGTCCAGTTCTGCGCGCCGCTGTGCTGCGGCGTCTTCGATGGCCTGCGCGGCCTTGCGCCGCCGGGGAAGGAAGTAAAGCCGCTCCCCCAGCCAATAGGCTCCTGTCACCACCGTGGCAAGAAACAGCAGCAGCGCAAAGTTGCCTTCCAGGACGCCGAAATACCAAGCACCGATGTACCCTGCGAAGGCAGCCAGCAGCAACGACGTGAGAACTTGCATGAACTGCATCAATCTTCCACCTGCAAAATGGCGAGAAACGCCTCTTGGGGCACTTCCACCGAACCAATCTGTTTCATCCGCTTCTTGCCCGCTTTCTGCTTTTCGAGCAGCTTGCGCTTGCGGGAGATATCACCCCCGTAGCATTTGGCCAGCACGTTCTTGCGCAGCGCCTTGATCGTTTCGCGCGCAATGATATTGGCGCCGATCGCCGCTTGGATCGCCACGTCGTACATCTGACGACTGATGATTTCGCGCATCTTGGCCACTACTGCCCGCCCCCGGTACTGGGACTGCGAACGGTGCACGATGATCGACAGCGCGTCGACCTTCTCACCATTGAGGAGGATATCCACCTTCACGACGTCGGAGGCGCGGTACTCCTTGAACTCATAGTCCATGGAGGCATAGCCCCGCGACACGGACTTCAGCTTGTCGAAGAAATCAAGCACGATTTCTCCGAGGGGCATTTCGTAGGTGAGCATCACCTGCCGGCCATGGTAGGCCATGTTCATCTGCACGCCGCGCTTTTGGTTGGCCAGCGTCATCACGGGCCCCACATAGTCCTGCGGCATATACAGGTGCACCGTCACGATAGGCTCGCGGATTTCCTCCAGACGGCCTTGGTCGGGCATCTTGGAGGGGTTTTCCACCATGATCACTTCGCCGTCGGCCTTGACTACTTGGTACACCACGCTCGGCGCCGTGGTGATAAGGTCTTGGTCAAACTCGCGCTCCAGGCGTTCCTGCACGATTTCCATGTGCAGCAACCCCAAGAACCCGCAGCGGAAGCCAAACCCCAGCGCCTGGCTGACCTCAGGTTCGTAATGCAGGGAAGCATCGTTGAGCTTGAGCTTCTCCAGCGCGTCGCGCAAAGAGTCGTACTCGCTGGCCTCGGTGGGGTACAGACCCGCAAAAACCTGTGGCTGAATTTCCTTGAAACCCGGCAACGCCTCAGTAGCGGGCCCCGCATTGTTCGGTAGCTTTTTTTCCAAGGTGATGGTGTCACCCACTTTGGCCGCTTGCAGTTCCTTGATCCCGGCAATGATGTAGCCGACCTGTCCGGCTTCCAGCGCATCCAAGGGCAGATTGGCCGGCGTGAAGACGCCCAGATTGTCTGCGTTATACACAGCACCGGTAGCCATCATCTTGAAGCGTTCGCCCTTGGCCAAGCGCCCATCCACCACCCGCACCAGCATCACAACCCCGACATAGGGATCGAACCAGCTGTCGATGATCATGGCCCGCAAAGGTCCCGCCGGGTTGCCCTTGGGTGCGGGTACCTTTGCAACGATCAGCTCCAGAATTTCTTCAATGCCCATGCCGGTTTTGGCAGAGCACGGGATGGCATCGCCAGCATCGATACCGATCACGTCCTCAATCTCGGCTTTGGCGTTGTCGGGGTCCGCGTTGGGCAAGTCCATCTTGTTCAGGACCGGCAACACCTCCACCCCCAGCTCCAAAGCCGTGTAGCAGTTGGCCACCGTTTGGGCCTCTACCCCCTGGGACGCATCGACCACCAGCAGGGCACCCTCACATGCAGAAAGCGAGCGGCTCACTTCATAAGAAAAGTCTACGTGTCCTGGTGTGTCGATGAGGTTGAGGTTGTATACCTGCCCATCCTTGGCCTTGTACTGCAGCGCTGCAGTTTGGGCTTTGATGGTTATCCCGCGCTCCTTCTCGATGTCCATCGAATCGAGAACCTGGGCCTCCATGTCGCGTTCAGCGAGTCCACCGCAGCGCTGTATGAGCCGATCTGCCAACGTCGACTTACCATGGTCGATGTGGGCAATGATGGAGAAATTTCTGATGTGATTCATCAACGAAAAGCGTCAAGTAATTGAAGGAAAACGGCGCGCACAAGAAAAAAGGGCGCGTCGAATGGCGACGCGCCCCTGAACCAACAATCATTGGCAACTGCGATGGCTGGACCCTCATTGTAGGCAAAAAGCCTAGGACAGAGGGTTGAAGCCAACGCATGCTGGGGTCGTTGCCGCTGTGCAACAGATCATTTACACACAAGTTATCCACAAACCCTCGCGCAGGAAAACGCGATACGCATGGACCAAGGACGTGCATAAATGCCTCAACCGCAACGTGTAGTGAACAACAAAGCCCACTCTTAATGCATCTAGCGGCTGGGAAACAGTCAGTATTCTATCGAAAACGGCAGATACACAAATTGGAAGTTTGCAACCACTAACTTCCCGTCCCTTCGGCAAACTGCAACGGACGCAGCGAGCGCACGGCTTCCTGTCAACGGGCGGGGCGAATCAATGCGTACTGAGCCCATTCCCCTCGGCGATAGAGCACGCTCAAAGTCTTGCTCTTGTCAGCTTTGTTCATGACGGCCTCAAAGTCCTTGACGCTGAGCACTTCGGTATTTGCGACCGCCAAAATAACATCCCCTTCACGCAAGCCCGCACGTGCCGCGCTTTCAGACGCCGCGGTCACTACCACGCCCCCCTTGAGCTTGAGTTCCTTTTTCTGCGCGTCGGTCAGCTCTGTCACCGCAAGACCAACGTGCTGTCCCGCCGTTGATGGCTTGCCACGCTCCTCCCGCTCGGGGCTTTTCGCGGCGACCTTGTCTGGTTCGATCTCGGCAATCGTGACTGAAAGGTCACGGCTTTGGCCCCGGCGGAATACGGTCAGGCTGCTTTTGCTCCCCGGCTTGGTATTGCCCACCAGGCGAGGCAAGTCGGCCACCTTTTCAATGGGCTTGCCTTCAAACTTGGTGATGATGTCGCCGGCCTCCACACCGGCCTTCTCTGCGGGAGAACCGGACTCGACGCCGGTGACCAGCGCACCCTGCGCCTTGCCCAGACCCAGTGACTCGGCAACATCTTTTGTCACCGGCCCGATCTGCACGCCGATACGCCCGCGCGTCACGCGGCCGGCAGTGCGCAGCTGCTCGCTCACGCGGATGGCTTCGTCCATGGGAATGGCAAACGAGATCCCCATGAAACCACCTGAGCGAGAGTAGATCTGGCTGTTGATCCCCACGACTTCGCCGCGCATATTGATCAGGGGTCCACCCGAGTTGCCGGGATTGATGGCAACGTCCGTCTGGATAAACGGAAGGTAATCTCCGGTGTCACGCTGCTTGGCGCTGACGATCCCTGCGGTGACGGTGTTTTCCAGGCCGAAGGGCGAGCCGATCGCCATCACCCACTCGCCGGCTTTCAACCGCCCCACGTCGCCCACCTTCACGGCAGGCAAACCAGTGGCTTCAATTTTCACAACCGCCACGTCGGTCCGCTTGTCTGCGCCCACGATCTTGGCTTTGAATTCGCGCTTGTCGGTCAAAGTGACGATCACCTCGTCGGCTCCTTCAACCACATGAGCATTGGTCATGACAAAGCCGTCAGGCGTCAGAATGAACCCAGACCCCACTCCACGAGGCTGCTCCTCGGGCTGTTGCTGCGGGCGTTGTTGGCGAGGCACGTTGGGGATGGGAACCCCGAATCGGCGAAAGAACTCCGCCATTTCCTCATCCATGCCCGCTGCGCCGGCTCGGCCTGCGGCTTTTTCTGTCGTGCGGATATTGACCACCGACGGCCCCACCTGTTCCACCAGTTCCGTGAAATCAGGTAAACCGCGAACCACAGCAGATTGCGCCAACGCCACCGACGGCGAAAAGGCACCCAGCCCGGCGATGCTGGTGAACGCTCCAGCCAGAGCAACAGAACGGAGCAATTTCCAATCCAGTAAGGACATCATTGACCTCTCAAAAACAGGTGACGTGGTGTAAGAAGAATGCTTCTGTGAAAAGCCGGGACGGGGATTGGTTCCCGATGAGCACCGAAGTTTTTGGTAAGAGTTGGGCAAGGCGCCCGTCATCGGCTTGGCCATCAGACGAAGCAGCCGCCTGCACTCGGGCCCGCGCAGTCAGCGCAATCGTTCCCAGGACTGAGAAAACAAGTGCAATGTTTTGCGTGGGACCTCGCCCACCACGGTGAGCCAAACGCCTTCTGCAGCCTTGCGACCCAACATATGGGTGGCTCCCATGCTGGCTTCCTGCAACTGCAACGCTGCATGCCTGCGTGGGTCCAGGGGCTCAAGGAATAAAGACACGGAAGCCAACCCGTCCGAATACGAGCACTGCAATACGCTGCGCACAGCCTCTGGCCCTGCCATGGACCGGCGGTAACACTGCACAGGCACAAACCCATCGACAGGTTGACGCAACACCCACCCTTCAGACTCGGCGGTTGTCTTGCGGACCTCATAGGAAATCGTCTCGAAGCCCGCAACGGCATCCATGGAACGGGAGAGCTCCTCAGCTTTCACCGGTGCGCTCCAGTCGATTTCGGAAAACGCGGCTTGCTCCACCACCCGGCTGTCTGCGGCCAGCGTCTGCAGCTTCATGACCAAACCAGTCTCTTGGTCAGACCAGATCCGGTAACCCAGTCGCAAGTCGTCTTGGGGCCTGAACCAGAGCACGTCGGCATTTCGCCCAGCAACGCGATCGGCACCCAGCCTTTGAACAGAATAAAAATGCGACAACTTGGCGCCTGGCACCACCGCCGGTTGAGGGAACACTGCAAGGGCATCGGCCCTGTCAGTGCGCACAGTGCGTGACTGCCCAAGGAACGTTCGAATCTCACCATTGCGGCGGTAAACAACGCGCGGAACGCCTGTAAGCGACTCCACCTTTTCGATTTGGACATCCCCGTCACACGCGTGCGAAATGCGTGAACTCGACATTGCACCAGTGGCTGTGATCACCACGAAGGTACCTACGTAGGGATTTCTGCACGCTGCCCCGCGCATGTGCGCTACCCACTGCGCCACATCGCGCACCGGCGCTTGAAGCACTGCGGATGGGGCCGGCTGCACACCGCCAGCATGCGCAGCAAGCCAAGCCAGCGCGCCAAGTCCAGCCGCGAGGGGCTTAATGAGGTGCCTGAATGCACCAGACATGGCTTGCCATACACAGGCGCCCATCGGGAAGCCACTCTGGCGGCACGCCACCCGCCAATTACCTGGAAGGCTCTTCAAAAGTTGCATTGCGCAAGAAACCTGCAGGCATCTGGAGTGCGGACGTGCTGCCAAACTGCTTGTGCGCCTGTAGCAACTCGTCCAGACGGGGGTCGCGCAGCATCACGGGTTGGCCAGCGCCTTCGGAAACCGCCAGTATCTCGGCAGGAGGCTGCACTGGAGCCGCTGCCAACTGTTTTCCGTCGCCTTGCAGAGCGGTCATTGAATTCCAACCGATGGCAGCCACCGCAGCCAATGAAGCAAACCCGGCCGCCATCTTCCAGCGAAACACCGATGCATTGGCCGCGGGGCGCTCAACCTTCACCGCAGAGAACTGGGCAGGTTCCATCGGCTGCGCTGCCAGCACGCGCGGCGCAGTTGGCTCCTGCGCGATCTGCTCACGCAAGCGAGTGAGCAGCGGGCTCTGGGCATGGGCCGCCAGCTCTGGCGATCGAAGTACGTCACCCACCAAGTGGTACAGCTCCCACGTCGACTGCCCTTCATCTTTGGCGAAAGACAGCGCTTGAGCCAACGACCCACCGTCGAGTTCGCCATCCATCAACGCCGACAACTGCTCGCACTGCTTCAATTCTCTGTCCATGATGTCACCTGTCAAAACCGCACTCACACAAGATATGCCTTCGGCCATGGCGACCTGTCATCACCACCGCTTCCCCGACTGGTTTTCCAGCAGGGGGCGCACTTTCGCTGAAATAGCCTCTCGGGCCCGAAAGATCCGGGAGCGCACCGTTCCGATAGGGCAATTCATCGCAATGGAAATCTCTTCGTAACTGAGGCCCTCAATCTCCCGCAGTGTCACGGCCTGCCTCAGATCGTCGGGTAGTGCCTCCATCGCAGCGTTGACTACATGCGCAATCTCCTGAGCTGCCAACACTGTTTCCGGAGTTTCCTCGGTGGTTAGTTCATGATCGACCCGGGAAGTTTCATCTTCGTCGTCACTGCCGCGCATTGCGTTTTCAGAAATGACAGGGTTGCGCTTCATGTCCATCAACGCTTTTTTGGCGGTGTTCACCGCAATCCGGTAAAGCCAGGTGTAGAACTGCGCATCCCCCCGAAACTGATGAAGGGCACGGTACGCACGGATAAACGTTTCCTGGGCAATGTCCTGCACCAGATCAGAATCGCGCACCATCCGGCCGATCAGACGTTCGATACGTCGCTGGTACTTGATGACCAGCAGTTCGTATGCTCGCTGATCACCCGCGACGGTGCGCTCTACCAAGTGCAAATCGCTGTCGACGGGGGAAGAAGGCGGGGTTACAGTCATGGACACTCAGGAATCGCGCCTCAGGGTTCCCGGCCAGTGGCCGGAGTGGATGGGGAAGCCGGGGCGGCTGCCTGCATGGCGGGCGAATATACCGCACGGCGCAAATCGCCCCAGCGCTCAGGTTGACGAGAGCTCTCTAGCCAGAGCCACAAAGGGCGTTGGCCTTCACCGGATAAGGTGACCCACAGCTTGGTCTGCATGTCGAACAAGACGACAGGAGCCCGATGCACGGGGATATCCACAACCGCTTTATCAAGCCGCATGGACCACCGCCGCCCATCCCATACCAAGTGACCCTGCGGCGAACGCCACCAATACGCCAGCGAGCACAACGAAGCTATTGCCCAACTCCCTATGGCGAATCCGGCAACAACCGGGAAACTGTTCGCCTCCAGGCCCGAATTCCGGGTAAATGCGACCAGCCCGACCGCAGAGACCGCCCAGAGGAGTGCGCACACCCAGCCCAGGACAGCGCTGCGCGCGAACGGGTACTGCACGGCTGGGGGAGCAAACTTGGCTAGTGCGGTCATCTCACAAAGGCCGCTGAAGGCGCGATGCCCTGATTCCACCTCGTAAAGGGGTGGTGGAGCATAGTGGGCATCATGGCCGACATGCTCTAGCGTTGCACCTTCGAGGACGGAGCACCTTGGGGGCAGGCTGGTCGGGCGTACCCAGCAGAAGAAGACATGCGAGGACCGTTCCAAGCCAAGCCTGCAGCTCCGCCCTTATGCGCTGCCCTCGCGAAATTTAGCGTAGCGCTTATACCGTCACACCCGCTTGAACACCAGCGAGCCGTTTGTACCGCCAAAACCAAAGTTGTTTTTGAGAGCAATGTCTATCTTCATGTCGCGCGCCGTATTGGCGCAGTAATCCAGGTCGCATTCCGGATCCTGGTTGAAGAGATTGATCGTTGGCGGCGCCTTTTGATGATGGAGGGCCAGCACCGTGAACACGCTCTCGATGCCGCCTGCACCACCGAGCAAATGTCCGGTCATGGATTTGGTTGAGCTCACCACCGTGCGACGAGCATGGTCGCCCAACGCCGCCTTGATGGCGTTGGTCTCATTCAAGTCACCCAAAGGCGTTGAAGTGCCATGGGCGTTGAGATAGTCAACCTGATCGGCATTGATACCCGCGTTGCGCAAGGCGCTGATCATGGCCCGGCGAGGACCGTCCATGTTGGGGGCAGTCATATGCCCCGCATCGGCGCTCATACCAAAACCGCTGAGCTCGGCATAGATCTTTGCGCCCCGTGCCTTGGCGTGTTCGTACTCTTCAAGCACCATGACGCCAGCGCCTTCACCCAGGACGAAACCGTCACGATCCTTGTCCCAAGGGCGTGATGCAGTCTGGGGATCGTCGTTGCGGGTGGACAATGCCCGCATGGCGGCGAAACCGCCGATGCCCAGGGGGGAAACGGTGGATTCGGTGCCACCGGCGACCACCACGTCGGCGTCGCCATATTCGATCATGCGTCCGCCTTCACCGATGCAATGCAAGCCAGTGGTGCATGCCGTCACCACTGACAGATTGGGGCCTTTGAAGCCAAAGCGCATGGAAACGTGACCGGCCACCATATTGATGATGGAAGCGGGCACAAAAAATGGGGTGATACGCCGAGCGCCACGGCTGGCGTACTCGACATGGGTGTTCTCGATCAGCGGCAGTCCGCCGATGCCGGAGCCAATCACACAGGCAATGCGGGTGGCCAACTCGTCGTCGAGTGCCTCGCCCGTGGGCAAGCCCGCATCCTGCACAGCCTGCGCTGCCGCTGCAATCCCAAAATGAATGAAGGAGTCCATCGCACGCGCATCTTTTGCGCTGATGTACGACTCCAGGTCAAATCCCTTGACCTCGCCTGCGATTTTGCAGGCAAAGTTCGACGCATCGAACTTGGTGATGAGGTCAATGCCGGACTTTCCGGCGAGGATGTTGGCCCAGGCATCGGCCACCGTGTTACCCACGGGGCTGACGCAACCCAGGCCGGTCACGACAACGCGACGACGGCTCATGCGTGAAAACCTTCTACTGATCGCTTGAGTCAGGCGCAGGGCGCCGCTCAGGCCTTCTGGTGATTGTTGGCGTAGTCGATGGCGTTCTGCACCGTGGTGATCTTTTCCGCATCTTCGTCGGGGATCTCGATGCCGAACTCGTCTTCCAGTGCCATCACCAGCTCCACGGTGTCGAGGGAGTCAGCGCCGAGGTCGGCCACGAAGGACTTCTCGTTGGTGACTTGGGACTCTTCCACTCCGAGTTGTTCGGCAATGATTTTTTTGACGCGTGCTTCGATATCGCTCATGGTTTCCCTCTGGGGGTTGTGAATGAATCCGCGATTCTAGCCGCTAAGGAGATTCCCCCTTGGCAGCCCGCCGTCCGGATGAACCGGCGTTAACTTGACTCAATTACATGTACATGCCGCCATTGACGTGCAATTCCTGCCCCGTCACATAGCCAGCCTGGCCGGATGCCAAATAGGCCACCGCGTGTGCGATGTCTTGTGGCTTGCCCATATGGCCCAATGGAATTTGGGCGTTGAGTGCTTTTTGCTGTTCTTCTGGCAGCACGGACGTCATGTCGGTTTCTATGAAACCAGGCGCCACGCAGTTGACGGTGATGTTGCGGCTGCCCAGCTCACGCGCCAACGCGCGGGTCATGCCGGCCACACCCGCTTTGGCGGCCGCGTAGTTGGCCTGCCCTGGGTTGCCCGAAGCACCCACCACACTGGTGATGCTGATGATGCGCCCAAAGCGCTGCTTCATCATGGGCCGAATGGCTGCGCGGCTCACCCGGAAGACGGCCTTGAGATTGGTGTCCAGCACGGCGTCCCAGTCCTCGTCCTTCATGCGCATGGCCAGCGTGTCGCGGGTGATGCCAGCGTTGTTCACGAGCACATGCAGGCCGCCTTGCTGCTTGACGATGCCATCGATCAGGGCCTCTACCGCTGCCGCATCGTTCACATTCAGGTTGGCGCCACGGCAACCGGGGTAGGCGGCCAAAGCTTGACCAATGCGGTCAGCGCCTTCATCGGTGGTGGCAGTGCCCACCACCTGGTAGCCACGCACGGCCAACTCCAAGGCAATCGCCGCGCCGATGCCACGTGAGGCGCCCGTCACCAGGGCCACCTGGGAAGTCTTTACCGAATCCGTCATTTCAATGTCTCCATCACTTCAGCCATGGTGGCAGGGTCGAACATAGGCAACCCGGTCAGTTCGGGATCGATTCGTTTCGTCAGCCCAGCCAGGACCTTTCCAGGCCCCGCCTCGACCACATGCGTTATGCCGCGCGCCTTCAACGCTTGCACACACTCCACCCAGCGCACGGGCCCGAAGGCTTGGCGATAGAGCGCGTCCCGGATTTGGGTAGTGTCGGTGCGCACGGCCACGTCGATGTTGTTGATTACGGGGATCTGTGGTTGCGCCAGCACCAAGCCATCCAGCGCCACGCGCAGCTTTTCGGCTGCCGGCTTCATCAGGCTGGAATGGAAAGGCGCAGAAACAGGCAACGGCAGCGCACGCTTGGCCCCTGCAGCCTTGAGGAGTTCGCAGGCCTTGTCAACGCCCGACTTGGTGCCAGCAATCACAGTCTGTGCAGGGTCGTTGAAATTCACCGCTTCGACGACCTCAGCGCCGCCGAGGGAGACCGCTGCCTCGGCACAACCTGAAATGACCTTCGAAGCCTCCAGCCCCAGGATCGCAGCCATGGCACCGACCCCCACCGGTACGGCCTCTTGCATGGCAGCGGCACGCAGGCGCACCAAAGGAGCAGCTTGCGCCAACGTCAGCACGCCTGCAGCCACCAGCGCAGAATATTCACCCAGCGAATGGCCGGCCAGTGCGGCGGGCTTTGCCCCCCCGGCAGCACACCACACGCGCCACGCAGCGACGCCAGCGACCAGCATCACGGGCTGGGTGTTGGTCGTCAGGGCAAGGGCTTCCTTCGGGCCTTCATGGATGAGGCGTGCAACGTCCTCGCCCAAGGCATCAGAGGCCTCGCTCAGCGTTTGCTGAACGACCGGGTGGTCACCCCATGCATCGAGCATGCCCACCGATTGCGAACCTTGCCCTGGAAATACGAAAGCAAATGACTTCATAGAAATTTCAGTAAAAACAAGCTCTACCGCCTATCAAGCAAGCGCTAGCAGCTACATTTTCAATAGCACCGCACCCCATGTGAAGCCACCCCCGACTCCCTCGAGCAGCACCGTTTGCCCCGGTGTCACCTGGCCATTGCGCACCGCATGGTCCAGCGCCAGCGGAATGGACGCCGCAGACGTGTTGCCATGCTGGTCTACCGTGACAACCACCTTGTCCATCGAGAGCTTCAATTTGCGGGCAGTGCCCTGCATGATGCGGATGTTGGCTTGGTGCGGGATCAACCAGTCGATATCAGCTTCTGTCAGCCCGGCCTTGGCGAGCGCCGCATGAGCGGCCTTCTCTAGCACCCCCACTGCAAGCTTGAACACAGCCTGCCCGTCCATTTTCAAGAGTGGATCGCCCAACACTTGTCCACCCGACACACTGCCCGGCACGCACAAAATTCCTACATGCTTGCCATCGGCGTGCAAATCGCTGGACAAAATGCCCGGCTCGTCGGAAGCCTCCAGCACCACAGCGCCCGCGCCATCGCCGAACAGCACGCAGGTGGTGCGGTCGTTGAAATCGAGGATACGGCTGAACACTTCAGCCCCGACCACCAAGGCGCGGCTCGCCGCACCCGACTGAATCATCGCGTCGGCCACAGAAAGTGCGTACACAAAACCGCTGCAAACTGCCTGCACATCAAACGCAGCGCAGCCGTTGGCACCCAGCTTGTTCTGCAAGATACAAGCAGTGGACGGAAACACCATGTCTGGCGTAGACGTCGCCACGATGATCAGGTCAATGTCCTGTGGCTGCACGCCAGCCGCTTCCAGCGCCTGGCGCGAGGCTTCCAGCGCCAGGTCGCTGCTGGCCACGTCGGGGGCTGCAAAGTGTCGCGCACGAATGCCCGTGCGCTCCACAATCCATTCGTCAGAAGTTTCGATACCGCGTTGCGCCAGTTCGGCAACAAGATCGGCATTGGTCAGCCGGCGAGGAGGCAGGCAGCTGCCTGTACCGGTAATGCGGGAATAACGTCTCATCAATGTGTTGTCGCCGAAACACCGGCCTTGGCTTGTGCATCTGCGGGGGCCAGAAGGGGCGCCGCATGCGCAATCCGTGTCCGGACGCGGTCGAGCAGGTTGTTGCGGGCTGCATCATACGCCCGGTTCAAAGCCTGCTCGAAAGCCAGAACGTCCGCCGATCCGTGGCTCTTGAAGACCAGCCCCCGCAGGCCCAAGAGCGCAGCTCCGTTGTAGCGGCGGTAGTCCATGCGCTTCATCAGCGCTTTTAGGACCGGATAGGCCACAATGGCAGCAGCTTTGGTAAATATGTTGCGTGAAAACTCGTTTTTGAGTCCACCCACCACCATGGAGGCAACGCCTTCGCTGGCCTTGAGCGCCACATTGCCTACAAAACCGTCACACACAACGATGTCAACGGTGCCTTTGAAGATGTCGTTGCCTTCCACATTGCCGTAGAAGTTCAAATCACCGGAACTGGCTGCTGTTCGCAGCAATTCACCGGCTTTTTTGATGACTTCGCTGCCTTTGATGATTTCTTCGCCGATGTTGAGCAGCCCCACGGTGGGCTCACCCCCCTCCTGCAGCGCTGAAACCAAGGCAGACCCCATGACAGCGAATTGCAGCAGATGCTCTGCCGAGCAGTCGACATTTGCGCCCAAATCCAGCACCGTGGTGGCACCACCTTTGGCGTTGGGCATTTGCGTGGCAATTGCGGGACGATCAATGCCGTCCAGCGTCTTCAACAGATAACGGGCGATAGCCATCAGCGCACCCGTATTCCCTGCCGAAACCGCTGCTGCTGCGGTGCCGTCCTTGACCTGCTGAATGGCCACGCGCATGGAAGAGTCCTTCTTCTTGCGCAGCGCTATTTCTACAGGGTCATCCATGGCCACCACCTCAGAGGCAGCAACAATGGTGACGCGCTCGTGCGTGAACGATTGAAGGCTTTCGGGCAGGCCTACCAACAATAAACGAGCCTGGGAATGGGCTTCTAGGAACTGGCGGCACGCCGCGAGCGTGACGCGGGGGCCATGGTCGCCCCCCATGCAGTCAACAGCCAGTGTGATCATGGGCGACTTGTCCAGCCAACGGCCTTGGCCGGAAGATAAATACGACGGTCAAAACAAAGGCCCGCACTACACAAAGTAGTTGCGGGCCTTGAGAATTGCTGAAATCAGGCTTCAGACTTGTTCTTCAGCACTTGGCGGCCACGGTAAAAACCGTTGGGGCTGATGTGGTGACGCAGATGCGTTTCACCGGTGGTGGGTTCCACAGCGATGCCTGGCACATTCAGTGCATTGTGCGAACGGTGCATGCCGCGCTTGGAAGGGGACTTTTTGTTTTGCTGAACGGCCATGATGGCTCCTGGTCTTGAATAGGGTTGGTAAAAACGCGATCAGCCCAATAAGACACGAGGGGGATTCGCGAGAAGCCCTCGATTATAGCCCAAACAAAAATTCATGTGCCTTTTTCGTCCTTGCGCAGGGCGGCCAGGGCAGCAAAAGGGTTGGGTTTTTCAGAATTCGCCGCCTCAAAATCGTCATCGGACGAAACCAAAGGGACCGAAGTGGGGCATTCCTCGTGGCGCGGCACCACGGGCAGCGCCATCAGCAACTCGTCCTCGATCAGCTCACGCAGATCGAACTCCCGGCTCAGCGCGAGCAGATCCTCGTCGCAGTCCTCGTCTAATGCTTCCGCCGTGGCCTCGTCTGCCACGAATCGGAATGACCGCTCCACGTTCAACGGCACATCCACCGGCGTCAGGCAGCGCTGGCACTCCATGGGAAAGCTTGCGCGCACAGCCAGGTGCACCCATACCTGCCCGGCACCGCCCAGTTCGGAGCGAATTTCTCCGCTGACTTTCCAGTCCACCAGAAGGTCCGGGTGCAAGCCCCTGGCCTCTTGCGCCAAACGCTCGTACTTCAAGAGAGAGTCGTGACCTGACAGCTGACCTCCCGCCTGCGCGAAAGCCTTGATATCAAGCCGGTCGGGGGAGAATTCCTTGGTCATGGCGGCAGTGTAAGAGAATCGGCGCATGCTTCAATCCCCCACCCTGCCGCGCCCTCTGGTATTGGGCTCCACCTCTGTATATCGGCGCGAACTGCTGTCGCGCCTGAACGTGGCCTTCGATGTGGCTGCACCCCAGGTTGACGAAACCCCCCGCGAACATGAGACCCCACGGGAGCTTGCCCTGCGGCTCGCCGTGGCCAAGGCGCGGGCAGTGGCGGCATTGCACACCGGCGCCGTGGTCATAGGCTCCGACCAAGTCGCAGATTTGGACGGGCGCCCGCTGGGCAAACCCGGCAACCACGAAAAGGCCACGCTGCAACTCCAAGCCATGAGCGGCCAAACCGTCATCTTCCAAACCGCTGTTGCCGTGGTGTGCGCGGAGAGCGGTTTTGAGCAAATCGATCTGGCGCCCGTGGAGGTCAGGTTTCGCACGCTCAGCAGCGCGGAGATTGAACGGTATCTTCGCGCAGAGCAGCCCTACGACTGCGCAGGCAGCGCAAAAAGTGAGGGCCTGGGCATCAGTCTGCTCGATGCCATCCTGAGCGATGACCCCACCGCGTTGATAGGGTTGCCGCTCATACGAACGTGCCGCATGCTGCGCGCGGCGGGCCTGGTGCTGCCATGAGCCACGCACCCGTCCCACCCGCTGCCACAGAGGACGTTTCTTGCGCAGACGCTCCAACCAAAGCGGGCCGGCTGTTCCTGGTGCCCGCGCCACTGGACTTCGGTTGCGAGTTGCAAGCACCACTGGAAGATGCACTGCCCCGCACCACCATCCGGCAAGCAGCCCAGCTCAGCCATTGGATCTGCGAAAACGCCAAAAGCACCAGGGCCTATCTCAAACGCATCGACGCGCTCCAGCCACTTTCAGCCCCCATTCAGGCCCAGCACATCGCAGAGCTCCCCCGCGAAGTTCATAAAAAAGGAGACCACGGCGACAAGTCATCTCCAGCGTTTGATGCCCGGCCGATGTTGGCGGCTGCCCTGCAGGGACATGACGTCGGATTGGTGAGCGAAGCGGGCATGCCTGCGGTGGCAGACCCGGGCTCGTCTGTGGTACGAGCAGCCCACGATCTTGGAATCACGGTGATCCCATTGGTCGGCCCGGTGTCGCTGCTGCTGGCTTTGGCTGCCAGTGGCATGAACGGGCAGAATTTTGCCTTTGTCGGCTACCTGCCCCAAAGCGGGCCAGAACGCGCCCAGCGCATGCGCGAACTGGAAGCTCTCGCACTGAAATCGGGGCAGACTCAGGTCTTCATTGAGACCCCGTACCGGAACGCTGCACTCTGGCAGGGATTGACGCAAACCCTTCAAACGAACACCCGACTGGCCCTGGCCGCAGGGCTGACGCTGGAATCGGCCAAGGTGTGCAGCCTCACCGTCAAGCAGTGGCGGCAGCAGGCGATTCCCGTGGACAACCGCACCCCCACCGTCTTCCTCATAGGCCGATAGCCGGCGTCCCGATCTGCCCCATAAAAAAAGCCCCGGGAGCCCAAAGACGGGCAGCCGGGGGCTTTTCTTGGAAGCACCGTGGCTCGGCTGCTAGCCAAGCCGTTCTGCTAAGCGACTAACGCAATTGAGGGACTGCTGCAGCGGCGGCGGCCTTGGCAGCGCCAGCCCCCATCGCTGCACCAAAGCGCTTGACCAGGCGCTCGGCAACGTTGTCACGCCGGGTGTAGTCGATGATGTCTTCCGCCTTGACCACTTCGCGTGCTACGTACTCAAGGTTGCCCAGCTTGTCGGCCAGCCCCATCTCGACGGCTTGCTGTCCGGTCCAGAACAAGCCACTGAAAGTTTCGGGGGTTGGCTTCAAACGCTCGCCACGCCCCGCCTTCACCACGGCAATGAACTGCTGGTGGATCTGGTCGAGCATGGCTTGCGCGTAGGCGCGCTGTTGTTCGGTTTGGGGGCTGAAGGGATCCAGAAAACCCTTGTTTTCACCTGCGGTGAGCAAGCGACGCTCCACACCCAGCTTTTCCATGGTGCCCGTGAAACCGAAACCGTCCATGAGCACGCCGATGCTGCCAACGATGCTGGCCTTGTCCACAAAAATCTCGTCTGCCGCAGCAGCGATGTAATAGGCTGCAGAAGCACAGGTTTCTTCCACCACTGCGTACACGGGCTTGTTGTACTTGGCTTTGAGGCGTGTGATCTCGTCATTGATGATGCCTGCCTGCACGGGACTGCCGCCGGGGGAATTGATCAACAAGACCACCGCCTTGGAGCCTTCGTCTTCGAAAGCACTGCGCATGGCGGCCACCACGAACTCGGCACTGGCCTCCGCACCGGAAGCGATCTCACCCTTGATGTCCACCACCGCCGTGTGGGGAGCGCTTTTGTTGGCACTGGGCGCGGCCTGCAGCATGGCACCCCAAAAAATGGCAATCAACAGCAACAGCCACGCAAACCGGAAAAAGATCTTCCAGCGCCGGGCAGCACGCTGCTCAGCGAGGGTCGCCATCGCCAGCTTCTCCAATACCGAGCGCTCCCAGCCGGGCTCGTGCGAAGTGGTCGCTCTGGCAGCAGCAGGATCGGATGCAGCAGGCTGATTGGCCCACAGGTCGGAAGCCGGCAAGGAGTCGTGCGCGCCGCCAGGAGAGTTGGATGAGGGGATATGTGGTTCAGTCATGCAAGGCCTCCCGCAGCCTGGACAGACCCGTGACTGGCCCTGAGCAGCACTGCGGACAAAGAAATCAAGGTACGAAACAACGTACGCATCAAAACACAAGCGCCCTAGGGTTCACGCCCTAAAACACCACGGGTTGAAGGTTGTGAGCAGTATGCCAGTGCACTACTCCATTGCTTTCAGAGAGGGTGATTTTCACCAAACCACCGCGACACGGTCCACCGGCGCACGCCCCGGTGCTTGGCGCATAAGCCGCCCCGTGGGTTGCGCACAACAGCCATTGGCCCGAATCGTCGAAAAACCGGTCGGGCTGATAGTCCATTTCCATGGCGACATGGGTGCAGCGGTTCAAGTAGGCGTGCACGGCACCTTGGTAGCGGATGGCAAAGGCTCGGCAGGTTTGACCTGCGTATTGCACATCAAACGGCACCGCCAAGCCGCGCTCCTGCAGGTCGGCGCTGGCACACAAGGGGATGAACGGCTCAGACACGTCTGCAACAGCCTTCAGCGGTGCATTGCTCTATCGCTCGCATCAGGCCTCCTGCAGCAGCCACTCATGCAACTGCGCCACCGAATGCGCGATAAATAATGGCTGCAGCGCGTGAAAGGCATCAGGCTCATGGGCACCGTAGCTAACACCCACACTGGAACAACCAGCGCTGAGCGCCATCTGCAGATCATGCGTCGTGTCCCCGATCATCAACAAACGCTCCGGCGGCACGTCAAATTCAGCCATCAATTCCTGAAGCATCAACGGGTGGGGCTTGCCGGCGGTTTGGTCCGCCGTGCGCGAACCATCAAACATGCCGCGCAAGTCCACCGAATGCAGAACCTCGTCCAGACCCCGCCGGCTCTTGCCGGTCGCAACGGCCAGCAGGTGGCCTCGCTCGCGCAGATCGCTCAGCATGGGAAGTACTCCCGTGAACAGACTCAAGTCGTTCTGGTGCTGCAGGTAATGGAAACGGTAGCGGTTACCCAGTTCCTGGTATTTTTCTGGCGGCACATCGGGCGCTGCGTGCGCCAGTGCCGGAATCAGCGCCATGCCGATCACATAAGCCGCCTCTTTGTCCGATGGCACGGTCCCGCCCACGTCACGCACGGCTTCCTGGATGGATCGCACGATGATGGCGGTGGAGTCGTACAGTGTGCCATCCCAGTCGAAGGCGATCAGGTCAAAGCGGCGCGAACGGGCGGGGGATGGCATGGCGGAACAATCAGGCAGCGGGGAGGAATTCTGCCAACTCGGCAGGCAGCGGGGCGTTCAAGGTAACCCGCTCGGCGGTGGCAGGGTGGCTGAACTGTAACCGCCACGCGTGCAAAAACATGCGCTTCAGACCCAGCTTGTGCAACCGCTTGTTCAAATCGAAGTCGCCATACTTGTCGTCGCCCACGATGGGGTGCCCCTGGCTGGCCAGGTGAACTCGGATCTGGTGGGTGCGTCCGGTTTTGATGGTGACTTCCAGCAGCGTCATGGCCGGAAGGCCCTGCAGCGGCCGCGCAGGCACCCCTTGCCGCACCTTCACAAGAGTAATGGAGCGCATGCCATCCGGATCATCCACCGTTGTGACCCGCACCCGGCGCTCGCCGTCGGCTTGCAGGTATTTGTGCAGCGGCAGATCAATGACCTTGTTGCTGGGCGCCCACTGCCCTGTGACCAGCGCCAAGTAGGTCTTGCCCGTCTCACGCTCGCGAAACTGGTCCTGCAGGTGGGTCAGCGCTGACCGTTTCTTGGCCACCAGCAGGATTCCCGAGGTCTCCCGGTCCAGCCGGTGCACCAGTTCCAGCAGCTTGGCGTGAGGACGGGCTTGGCGCAGCTGTTCGATGACGCCAAAGCTCACTCCGCTGCCCCCATGTACCGCCACACCGGCAGGTTTGTCGATAGCGAGCACATGCTCATCTTCCAGAAGAATCGGGAATTCACGCGCCGGGGCCGGGCGCTCTGCCTTTTCGGCCACTTTCTCGGACACCCGCACGGGCGGTAGCCGTACCAGGTCCCCTTGCTCTAAACGGGTGTCTGCGCTGGCCCTGCCCTTGTTGATGCGCACCTCACCGCTTCGAATGATGCGGTAGACATGGGTTTTTGGAACGCCCTTGAGATGGCGTATCAGGAAGTTATCGAGCCGCTGGCCAGCGGAATCTTCATCGACTTCGACCAGTCGGACTGCAGGAGGGTTGGTAGCCGGGGCCCCGTCCAGCGGTGGTTTGCCCCCTATAATGTGTTTCACCTGCGCGTTGTTTTGTAAGTGGTTGATTTGTCTGGAGTTTAGTCCACTCAGCCATGCTACTTGCGCAGGCAGGTCGATGCCAGCGGGTGTCGCACATGCAGATTGCGGGCCAGATGCCTGCAATGGCCTGGGCGGTAGTCGGCGGGCTGACAAATTGAAACACTGATACGGAATCCCCCAAACCGGCAGATGCACCCTACCAGGGACAGGTCTGCCGGCGGATCAAAGCGAGCATGTGGTTGTTGATGGCTTGGATGGCGACTTTATGGCGGCGGCTCTTGCCCCCGGCCATGCGCGTCCAATTGCCACCAGCGCCCTACCAGCAAGCGCAAGCAGCTATCAAATGCATAGCAAATCTGCGCCAATCCCACTCGCCCCCATCCACGCGCCCTTGCCTCCTGTGCTGAGCTCACCCTCGGCAGCCTGAGTCATCCCCGGCAATTCCCTTCGTTTCGATCCGTCAGTCCAGGCATTCACAGCTCCTGTAGAGCTTGTCATTGGTTTGGAACTGTGGGCGGCAGCCCGTTGCAGCAACTGTGCTGCACCGCTGCCGCTCGCGAAACACTGGAAGGAATCGCATCATGAAGCGGATGCTCATCAACGCCACGCAGCCCGAAGAACGCCGCCTGGCCATCGTCGACGGACAAAAGCTCCTCGACTACGAAATCGAAATCGAAGGGCGCGAGCAGCGCAAGGGCAACATCTACAAGGCCGTCGTCACGCGCGTCGAGCCTTCGCTGGAAGCCTGCTTTGTCGACTACGGCGAAGACCGCCACGGTTTCCTGCCGTTCAAGGAAATCTCCCGCAGCTACTTCACCCCCGGTGTCTCGCCCAGTCAGGCGCGCATCAATGATGTGATCAAGGAAGGCCAGGAGCTGCTGGTCCAGGTCGAGAAGGAAGAGCGCGGCAACAAGGGCGCAGCCCTGACCACGTTCGTCTCGCTGGCCGGCCGCTATGTGGTGCTGATGCCCAACAACCCCCGTGGCGGTGGCGTTTCGCGCCGCATCGAAGGCGAGGACCGCGCCGAGCTCAAGGAGGCGATGGACCAGCTGGAATACCCCAACGGCATGTCCATCATCGCGCGCACCGCAGGCATCGGCCGCAGCGCCCCCGAACTGCAGTGGGATCTGAACTACCTGCTCAAGCTCTGGAACGCCATCGACGGCGCTGCCAAGGGCGGCAAGGGCGCCTTCCTGATCTACCAGGAGTCTTCGCTCGTCATCCGCGCGATCCGCGACTACTTCAACAACGACATCGGTGACATCCTCATCGATACCGACGACATCTACGAACAGGCGCAGCAGTTCATGGCGCACGTCATGCCTGAGCATGCCGCCCGCGTGAAGCGCTACCGCGATGACGCCGCCCTGTTCAGCCGCTTCCAGATCGAGCACCAGATCGAATCGGCCTACGCCCGCACCGTGCAGCTGCCCTCGGGCGGCGCCATCGTGATCGACCACACCGAAGCGCTGGTCAGCGTGGACGTGAACTCGGCCCGCGCCATCAAGGGCGGCGACATCGAGGAAACCGCCACCCGCACCAACCTGGAAGCCGCCGACGAAGTGGCCCGCCAGATGCGTCTGCGTGACCTGGGTGGCCTGATCGTGATCGACTTCATCGACATGGAGGAGAGCAAGAACCGCCGCGAAGTGGAAAACCGCCTGCGCGACGCGCTGCGCCAGGACCGCGCCCGCGTGCAGTTCGGCACCATCAGCAAGTTTGGCCTCATGGAAATGAGCCGCCAGCGCCTGAAGCCCGCTTTGAGCGAAGGCTCCTCCATCCCCTGCCCCCGTTGCGGCGGCGCAGGCCATATCCGCGACACGGAATCGTCGGCCCTGCAGATCCTGCGGATCATCCAGGAAGAGTCGATGAAGGACAACACGGCCGCCGTGCACTGCCAGGTGCCGGTGGAAGTGGCTTCGTTCCTGCTCAACGAAAAGCGCACCGAGATCGCCAAGATCGAACTCAAGCAGCGCGTGAGCGTGCTCATGGTGCCCAACAAGGCGCTGGAAACGCCCAACTACCGCCTGGAGCGTCTGAAGCACGACGATCCGCGCCTGGACCACATCGATGCCAGCTACAAGCTTGCCGAAGAGGTGGAAGACCCCACTGCCGTGACGCGCCGCTCGCAGGAACCCACCAACAAACAGACGCCCGTGATCAAGGGTGTGCTGCCCGATGCACCTGCCCCCGTGGCCGAGCCCCGCCCCGAAGGCGCGGCACGGCCTGCCCGCAATGGCAATGGCCCGCGCAGCGCGGCCCCTGCCCCTCAAGCGGCGCCTGCACCCGCACCTGTAGCGCAAGAAAAGGGGTTCTTCGCTTGGCTGAAGAGCTTGTTTGGCTTTGGCTCCGCCCCAGCACCCGCGCCAGTGGTGGCGCCTGCCCCTGCCCCAGCAGAAGGCGCGGCGCGCGGCGATGCCCGCCGTGACGGCAGAGGCGGCGAAGGCCGCGGCCGACGAGGTGGCCGTGACGGCGGCCGCGATGGCGCGCGTGATCCAGGTCGTGAAGGCAATCGCGACACCAACCGCGACGCCACAGGCAGCGCCAGCGAAGGCCGGGGCCGACGCAACGAACGCGGAGCCGAAGGGCGCGCGCCCCGCGATGGCGACCGCCGTCCCGAAGGCGAAAGCCGCAACGGCGAAGGCCGTGAAGGCCGCAACGGCCGTGATGGCCGTAGCCGCCGCGACGCAGAAAGCCGAGGCAACGCTGCGCTCAATGGCGAGGCCAACGCCGCACCCGCGGAAGCACTGGCCAACGTAAGCGCCGCAGGTCCTGAAGCCGGCAGCCCCATGCAGCCGCGTGGCGAGCGTGGTCCGCGCCGTGAACGCGGCGAACGCAGCGAACGCTCGGAAGGCGGACGCCGCGAACGTGGCCCACGCAACGCAGAAGGCCAGGAGCGCACCACGCCAGCGCCCATGGACTTTGCCGACACGTCGCCACTGGCATCGCTGCCCGATCTGGATCTGACTCTGACCGGCAATGAAGTCACGGTGCAGGCAACGGCACCGGCCAACGAAGAGCGCCGCGAGCGCCGCTCACGCGACCGTTACGGCCGTGACCGACGCGAACGTGGCGAGCGCGCACCGCGTGAAGGCGGCGGCGACGCAGCTGCAGAGGCACCGCAGCAAGACTTCGCTGTGGCAGCCGATGTGCCGGCCGCGGCGCAGGACGATGCGCCCCGCCGCAGCTACTTCACGGCCCCTGCGGCCGAAGTGGCCGCACCAGCAGTGGTGGGCAATGCAGTGGCCGAGGCAGCGCCGATGCCCGTGCCGACTGCTGCAGAGCACGCTGCGCAACCAACCCAGGCAGTGGTAGCGCCGGCAGTTGCAGCGCCCGCGCCAGCACCTGTAACGGCGCCCGCAGCCCCCTCCGCAGGTATGCCGCGCGTGCAGCCTTTCGCGTTGCCGGTAGACGCACTGCAGGCAGTTGCTGCCGCCTCGGGTTTGCAGTGGATGAACTCCGATAGCGAAAAAGTTGCGGCCGTTCAAGCCGCGATTGCGGCAGAGCCCAAGCCGGTGCGCGTGCCGCGCGAGCGCCCCCCGGCCGTGGTGCTGGACGACGGCCCCTTGGTGCTGGTGGAAACCCGCCGCGATCTCGCCGCCATGCCCCTGCCGTTTGAGCAGCCTCCCTCGGCCTGATGACATCAGGATGCCCTGCCGGGCACTCAACAAAGGCGGCTTCGGCCGCCTTTGTTGTTTGTGTGAGTCGGGCTTGATGCTCTGCGGGGCAGTGACGGCGAGGTAGCCGCTTCACACACCGCCCGCTGGCCGCCGAATCGAAGGCAGCGCTGCCAAGGGAATATGCCGCGGGTACCAAGGCCTCTGGCGGGCTGCGCGGCGGCCCTTGTGGGCATCACTCAAAATAACGCTTTACGGGTTGGTTGGGCCCGCACACGGCGTCGACGTCGTCGTCGTGCCCCGTCACCGTTACCCGTTTGCCATCGCTTTCCCACTTTCAACACAACATGCTGTTCTTGCTGTCCCCTGCCAAATCGCTGGACTACGACACCCCGGTGCCAGACAACCTGCCGCACACCCGGCCGCAATTTGTGCCGCAATCGACCACGCTGATTGAAGTGTTGCGCCAAAAGTCTGTGCAGGAAATTGCCTCCCTCATGAGCCTGAGCGATACCCTCGCGGCCCTGAATGTCGCCCGCTACCAAGCCTGGAAGCCGCAGTTCACTGCCGGCAATTCGCGCCAGGCAGTGCTGGCCTTCAACGGGGATGTGTACGAGGGTCTGCAAGCCCGCAGCCTGAGCGCCGATGACCTCGGCTGGGCGCAGCGCCATGTGGCGATTTTGAGCGGCCTTTACGGCGTTTTGCGTCCGCTGGACCGCATGCAGCCCTATCGGCTCGAAATGGGCACGCGACTGGCCACCGCCGCGGGCAGCACCCTGTACCAATACTGGGGTCCGCAGATTGCCGAGCACCTCAACACACAACTGCAATCGGACACTACCCCCGTGATCGTGAACCTCGCCTCGCAGGAGTATTTCAAGGCGGTGGACCGCAAGGCGCTCAAAGCGCGCGTGGTCGAATGCGTGTTTGAGGACTGGAAAGGCAGTGCCTACAAGATCATCAGCTTCCATGCCAAGCGCGCGCGTGGTCTCATGGTGCGCTATGCCATCACCCACCGGCTGAGCACGCCGCGACAGCTCGAAGGTTTCAACCTCGAAGGCTACGCCTATGACGCGCTAGCATCTGATCCTGAACGCCTGGTGTTCCGGCGCAAACCCGATTGATTCCTTTACTCCTTTTTGTACACGCTAGAGGTCCCGCACATGGCCCTGTCCCCCGCCCAGCACCGTACCGCAGCCACCGGCAAGCCGGTGGCCCAGGCCGTGACCCCCGAGCTGCGCCGCTGGATCATTGAGCAGGCCCAGGCGGGTTTTTCTGCTCCTGTGGTGCTGCAGTCCATGCGTGATGCCGGCTGGAACGAAGACGTGGCGGCAGAGGCCATGGAAACCACGTTGCAGGAACACCTGAACGAGCTGGCAGTGCAAAAGGGGCAGCCTCCCGCCGTGCCCGTGCCCGAGCCCTTGCTGGGGGACTCCCCCGCCCTGCTGAACGCAGGCGAGCGTCAGGTGCAGGTGCTGCTGCAGCTGGCCAAGCCGCGCGTGGTGGTGTTGGGCAACTTCCTTTCGCCCGAAGAGTGCGATGCCCTGATTGCCGCCGCCAGCCCGCGCATGGCACGCTCGCTCACCGTGGCCACGCAAACCGGCGGTGAAGAGGTGAACGACGACCGCACCAGCGACGGCATGTTCTTTCAGCGCGGCGAAAGTGCGCTGGTGCAGACCATTGAAGAGCGCATTGCCAGGGTGCTGCAATGGCCCATTGAAAACGGCGAAGGGCTGCAGGTGCTGCACTACCGCCCAGGCGCCGAATACAAGCCGCATTACGATTACTTTGACCCGAACGAGCCCGGCACGCCCACCATCGTCAAGCGCGGCGGGCAGCGCGTGGGCACGCTGGTGATGTACCTGAACACGCCCGAAAAAGGCGGCGGCACCACCTTCCCCGATGTGTTCCTGGAAGTGGCGCCCCAACGCGGCAACGCGGTGTTCTTCAGCTACGAACGGCCCCACCCCTCCACCCAGACGCTGCACGGCGGTGCACCGGTGATTGCCGGTGAAAAGTGGATCGCCACCAAGTGGCTGCGCGAGCGCGAGTTCAAATAATCATCAAATCATGCTCTAGCGCTTTATACATAAGCGCAAGCAGCTACTATTTTTATAGCAAATGACCAATACCCCCGAACAATCCCAGCTGGGTAAAGCCTCGGCCTACACAGACCAATACGACCCGACGCTGCTCTTTCCCATCCCGCGTGCGGGCAAGCGGGCCGAGATCGGCATTGCCGACGCCCCGCCCTTCTTCGGAGCCGATCTGTGGACGGCATTCGAGGTGTCGTGGCTCAACCTGCGCGGCAAGCCCCAGGTGGCACTGGTGCACTTCACCATTCCCTGTGAGTCTCCGAACATCGTCGAGAGCAAGTCGTTCAAGCTCTACCTCAACAGCTTCAACAACACCCGTTTTGCCGACTCCAGCGAGGTACAGGCCCGCCTGCGCGCCGACATCAGCGAAGCCGTGTGGCGCGGTGCGCCCCACCCCGCCACGGTGGGGGTAAAGCTGATTGCCCCCGAGCTGTTTGACCAGGAACCCGTGCACGAGCTGGACGGCCTGAGCCTGGACCGCCTGGACGTGGAATGCACCCGCTACCAGCCTGCGCCCGATCTGCTCAAAGCCCAGTTGGACGAAGCCCCGGTGACCGAAGTGCTCACCAGCAATCTGCTCAAGAGCAACTGCCTGGTCACCGGCCAGCCTGACTGGGGCAGCGTGCAGATCCGCTACACGGGCCCGCAGATCGACCAGGAAGGGCTGCTGCAGTACCTGGTGAGCTTTCGCAACCACAACGAATTCCACGAACAGTGCGTGGAGCGCATCTTCATGGACCTGTGGACACGCTGCAAACCCATCAAGCTGATGGTGTACGCCCGCTACACGCGCCGGGGCGGGCTGGACATCAACCCCCTGCGCACCAGCCACCCGCAGGCGCTGCCGGCCAACGTGCGCACGGCGCGGCAGTAACGGCGCCCTGCGACACGCGCCCTGGCGGCCTGCGCCAAGACCTGCGCTGGCGTAGGGCCGAGCCGGGCCAATCCCCCAAGCTCAGCCCCGCAGCCCTCAGGCATCCATGTGAAAGACCTGCACCGCGCGCGACAAAGTCTTGGTGCGGTCGCTCAGCACCCGGACTTCGCCAGCGGTCTGGTCCACCATATCGGCGTTTTGTTGCGTCACGCTGTCCAGTCGATTCACCGCATCATTGACCTGACCAATGCCCACGGACTGCTCTCCCGTGGCGCTGGTGATCTGCGACATCAGGTTGGTGACCTGCTTCACGGATCGCTCCACGCTGGCAATGGTGGCCTGCGCCTGCGCGGCATAGCCCGCGCCGCTGCTAACCTGCTCGGAGGAATCACTGATGAGCTGGTGGATCTCGCGGGCCGCCTGGGCGCTGCGCTGGGCCAACTCGCGCACCTCCGAAGCCACCACCGCGAAC
This sequence comes from Acidovorax delafieldii, assembly GCA_002377855.1. Classification (GTDB taxonomy): domain Bacteria; phylum Pseudomonadota; class Gammaproteobacteria; order Burkholderiales; family Burkholderiaceae_C; genus Acidovorax; species Acidovorax delafieldii_A. The sequence continues at coordinate 123,259 of DFQQ01000030.1, forward strand.
CCCCGCCCCTGTTCACCCGCACGCGCGGCTTCCACGGCGGCGTTCAACGCCAGAATGTTGGTCTGGAAGGCAATGCCCTCGATGATGCCGATGATGTCCGCCATGCGGCGCGATGACGCTTCAATGGCCTGCATCGATGCGTTGGCGCTTCCTACTGCGGCACTGCCTTGCTGCGCGATATCGCTGCTTTGTTGGCTCTGCGTGGCAATCTGCCGCGCGGCATCGGCCGTCTGCTGCACGGTGCTGGCCAGTTGCTCCATCGAAGCCGCGGTTTCCTGCAGGCTGCTGGCCTGGTCTTCGGTACGCGCGGCAAGGTCTTGCGCACTGGCAGAAATGCGCGCGGTGGCCTGCGAGAAAACACCCACTTCGGCGCGCACGTCGCCAATCACTGCCCGCAGATTGACCTGCACCTGCCACACATTGCGCACCAGCGACCCCAGCACATGCGGGTGGGGCTTGATCATGGTGGACTTGAGGTTGCACGCGGCCAACGCGCCTGCGAAGTTATCCACCTCGTTGATGACGCACGCCACACTGCGATAGAACCACCCCAGCAACGCAACGGCCGCCACTGCCGAAAGCCCCCACTGCGCGGCCATGCCGGCCCAGCCGGTCATGCCCATGACAGCTGGCGCTGCCCCAGCCGCCAGGACGCCCAGCAGGCCCAGCGCCATGCGCTGTGTGAGCGAAAGCCGGTGCAGCGGCCCAAATGTGTCGCGCCACCCCAGCGGACGGACGCGCCCGGCGTGCAGCTTGAAGGTGTGCTTTCCGCTGGCGCGCTCCTGAGCGATCTTGGCGTACAGCGCTTCGGCTTCAGCCACCTGATCGCGGGTGGGGCGAAAGCGCACCGACATGTAGCCCACTGGCTTGCCGTTGTCCAAGATGGGCGTGACATTCGCCTCCACCCAGTAATGGTCGCCATTGGCGCGGCGGTTTTTCACGATGCCTGACCAGGGGCGACCCCGCCCGATGGTTGACCACATGTCCTTGAACGCCTCTGGCGGCATGTCCGGGTGGCGAATGAGGTTGTGCGGTTGCCCCATCAGTTCGTCGTAGCTGTACCCGCTCACCTCGGCGAACGCGGTATTGCAGTGGGTGATGCACCCACGCGCATCGGTGGTGGACACCAGCAGTTGAGATTGAGGAAAGAAATACTCTTTTTGAGAGACAGGCAGGTTGGAGCGCATGGTTGGCGAGGTCAAAAGATGCTCTACCAACAGGATGTGTTAGCAGATGCAACAACCCGCCAAGGTGCCAGAGAAAGGCCATGCACGGGCAACGGGTTTTGCCCATGCTGGTCGGTTTTTGACTTGCCTCAAAAACCGGTGACGCCAGCGTTGCACAGATAAAACAATTTGCATCCGCAAGGCCTTGCCCTTGGCGTGGTTATCGGCTAGCAAGAAACATTCAGTTAAAGATTCAAGACACTGGCATCTTAAAAACATCCACCGACAAACCCAACGAATGTGCACTGGTCTTCAAGTTCTGGGCCGAGGCAGTGGACTCTTCGACCAATGCTGCGTTCTGCTGCGTCACGGTGTCCAGCTGCGTCACCGCCTCGTTCACCTGTGCAATGCCGATGGACTGCTCTTTGGTGGCCGAGCTGATCTGCTGCACCAGGGTGCTCACCCGCTGCACGGCATCGACCACACTGCCGATGGTCACCCCGGCGTGGTCCATCTGCTGGGCGCCGCTGGCGATCTGGTTGACCGTGACATGGATCAGCCCGCTGATCTCTTTGGCAGCCCCCGCGCTGCGCTGCGCCAGGGCCCGAACCTCGCCGGCCACCACGGCAAAACCACGCCCCTGTTCGCCAGCACGCGCGGCCTCCACGGCGGCGTTGAGCGCCAGCAAATTGGTCTGGAAGGCAATGCCCTCGATCAGACCGACGATCTCACTGATCTTGGCCGACGACTGCTGCATCTGCCGCATGGCCACCCCCAGCTCTTGCACCGCGCGCCCGCCACTGGCCGCCACACGGCTGCTCTGCTCGCTCTCCTGGGACACCTGGGCGGCCGTGTCGGCCGTCTGGCGCACCGTGCTGGCCAGCTCTTCCATCGACGCGGCGGTTTCCTCCAGGCTGCTGGCCTGCGACTCCGTGCGGGCAGACAGGTCATGGCTGCCTTGCGCAATTTCGGTCGCAGCCTCGGTGAAGTGGCGCACTTCAGTGCGCACGTCGCCCACCACAGCCCGCAGATTGACCTGGGTCTGCTGCAGGCGGTGCATCAGGCCCCGCAATGGCTCAGGGTAATCCGCCTGCACGGTCGATGTCAGATTGCAACCGGACAAGTTGGCCGCAAAGCGGCTGGCCTGTGCAATCCCCCGGCCTACCACGACCTGAAAGCGCCACAGCGCCAGCCCAGCCCCTAGCAGTAGCAGCGCACCCCGCGTCACGACTGCGGCAGCGCCCTGCAAGCCCAGGGCGTCGGGCGCCATGGCCAGCAGGGCCATCCACAGCAGCATCAATGCCATGCGCTGCGAAAGGGGCCACTGCGCCAAGCGCTGCCCCATCCCCCGCCACCCGGCCGGGCGCACTACGCCAGCGTGAAGATGGAAACTTGCCCGTCCTGACGCTGCCTCGGCCCGCATCTGGGCGTACAGGCCCTCGGCGGCCGCACACTCTTGCGCACTGGGCTTGGTGCGCACCGACATGTAGGCGCGGGGTTTGCCGCCTTCCATGATGGGGGTGACGTTGGCCCGAACCCAATAGTGGTCCCCGTTTTTGCGCCGGTTTTTGACGAGCCCCGTCCAGGGCTCGCCTCTCCCGATGGTGCGCCACATGTCCCTGTACGCCTCGGCGGGCATGTCCGGGTGGCGAATGACGTTGTGCGGCTGCCCGATCAGCTCCTCGTAGTGGTAGCCACTCACCCGCACAAATGCCTGATTGCAGTGCGTGATCTCGCCCTTGGTATTGGTGGTGGAGACCAGCAGCTCCTCACCAGAAAAATCGTAGTTCTGTTGCGTTACTGGCAAGTTGATGCGCATGCGAGTCTCCTCTGACTGTATTGCGGGCCACCGGCTCCAGGCCTGCAGCACCATTGAGAGGGCTCTGTGCCGGAGGTATCCACAATCCCTTCATTTCCGCGCCAACGTGTCAGCGCATCTGGGGTGACGTCGCCCAGATTGCTGGGGTCAGTGGCACGGCAAGAAAAGCCTGAAAGGCCGTGAGCATGTCGTGCACACGATGCCAGGCGCACAGACCTTGGCCTGCTGCGGCGCGTGCGCTGCTTGGCTCGCTGTTAACCACACTGCCCTGCCTCGAAAAGATCTGGAAACGGGACCCCAGCACCCTCAATGTGTTACGAATTGATACTGGTCAAGTTTAACCCCTTGAGGGGGCGGTTTTCACACTGTTTTCACAATTCAAAAAAGTGGGGTGGTGTAGATGTCAGCGTGGCGGCTTTTACGAGAGTGAGCAAGGGGGTCGATCGTCTTTTCCTGCTGCCCGGTGGGGGCATCGGGTTGCAGCGTGCCCACGCGCACGCCCAGCAGCCTCAGCCGTTGGTCCAGCGGCACACGCTTGAGGCACAGGCCAGCCGTGCGGCGAATGACCGCCGCGTCGTTGGTGGGCAGTGGCAGGGTGTGGTCGCGTGTGGCGGTCTTGAAGTCGTCGTAACGCAACTTGATACCGATGGTCTTGCCCACATACCCCTTGCGCTGCAAGTCCTGCGCCACGCGCACGCACAGGTCCGTGAAGATGCGCGACAGCTCAGCCCTGTCACGCACAGCGTGCAAGTCGCGATCAAAAGTGGTCTCACGGCTCATGCTGACGGGCTCGCTCTCCGTCACCACCGGACTGTCATCGCGGCCCCACGACACCCGGTGCATCCAGGCGCCGGTGGACTTGCCAAAGTGGCCCATCAACCACTGCTCGTCCTGCGCCGCCAGCTGGCCAATGGTCTCAATGCCCAGACGCGCCAGTTTTTCTCCTGCCTTGGGGCCGATGCCATTGATCTTGCGCACGTGCAAGGGCCAGATTTTTTCCTGCAGGTCTTCCTCGTAGACGATGGAAATGCCGTTGGGCTTGTTGAACTCGCTCGCCATCTTGGCCAGCAGGCGGTTGGGCGCCACGCCGATGGAACAGGTCAGACCAGTCTTCTCGAAAATGCTTTTCTGGATGAGCCTGGCCAACACGCGCCCGCCCTCGCGCTGGCCGCCGGGCACATTGGTGAAGTCGATGTAAACCTCGTCCACGCCGCGGTCCTGCATCACGGGGGCGATGTCGAGGATGGCGGCCTTGAAGGCGCGCGAATACTTGCGCACCTCGTCAAAGTCCACCGGCAGCACGATGGCCTGTGGACAGAGCTTGGCTGCTTTCATCATGCCCATCGCCGAGCCCACGCCAAACTGCCGCGCGGGGTAGGTGGCAGTGGTGATGACGCCCCGTCCCACGTAGTCCTTGAGCAGCGGGAAGTCCTCCACCGGAATGAAGCAGGGCTCGCGCAGCCCGGTGCCATCGGGGCTCTGCAGCAGCAAATCATCCACCTTGCGCCGCCCTCCGCCGATCACCACGGGCAGGCCCTTGAGTTGCGGGTAACGCAGCAGTTCCACCGATGCAAAGAACGCATCCATGTCCAAATGCGCAATGCGCCTGCACCCTGTGGAGGGCGGCAGCGCTTCAGGGTCAGAGGGCAAAGTGGAAGATTCAGCGTTCACGCCATCTATTTTGCGCGGAGGTAAGCCCGGCTCTAGTGCTGGGGGCTTGGGCCATCCGCTTTCCAGCGCGATGGAATCCGGTAAGGGCAACGCTACAAAGTGGCATCCCGCGCTAGGCCGGGCAGATGCAGCGTTGAGAATTGGTTTGGCAGTGATCGTACTCACTCACTGCAGCGTGCCGTCACAGCGGTAGGGGCGCTCTGCACCATGGCTCCCCCTACGGCTGGCATGGAGCTAGCGCTGCCCCGCTGCTCACGAATCGAAGCGACAAACAGGGCACGCGCGCTGTGGTACGGACGTGCGGCCATCAGGCATCTTGCCGACCTAGGCAAACGCCCTGCGCTGGGCCCTTAGCGCCTCACGGTCTATGCTGGCCTGCAGGATTTCCATGTCAGCGCGGCTCACGCCATGGCCTGCGAAGTGGGCTTGCCAGCCGTTCACCACGTGCACGACCTGCTGGATGAGTTCGATGGCCCGCGACCGCCGGATGCCGAATTCACTCAGCTCTGTCAGCGCGTTTTGCAGATGGGACTCGGCGCCCGCCTTGCCCACCGACATCGCCTGGTAGCCCAGGTTCTGCAACGTGGGCACCACGTCGTACGCAGGGGTCAGTTCGTAATACCCGTCCAGCCCCAGGCGCAGGCTGTGGTTGCGTTCGTGGTCGTCGGTGTTGTCCATGAGGATGTTGAACACCATACGCCTGAACAGCTCTTCGCGCTGCGCGACCTGCCCGTCCGGGTGGGCCAGGCGCAGCAGCACCGTGGCCAGGGCGCTGTAGCTCTCGGGCAGGCGCGCCGCGCGCAGCACCGTGCGGGCCGACAGGCAATGCAGCCGGTAGCCGTCCAGCCGGTCAAAGCGCTCGATGGTGAGGGCATGGCGCGCCTTGCCATGCCGGGCAGGAACGGGCAACACGCCCGTGGCCGCCACGCGGATGCCTGCTTGCGCTGCCAACGTCATGGTGGCGTGTTCAACCAGCGGCGTGTCCACGGCGTCGTCCAGCTCGCTGAACTTGATGACGCAGGCGCCTGCGTCGGTCTGCAGCAAGGCCTTGGGCCGTGCGCCGCCCAGCGTCACGCCGGGCTGGATGAGGCGTTGCATGTCGGCAGTGACAGGGGCCTGGGTTTGCAGGTCTTCCACGGCGGCACTCAGTTGCGCCAGATCGCGCAGCCGCGGGTAAGGGCCCAGCTGGCGGGGCACATAACGGTCAGCTGACACCGAAACCCCCAGCGCCCCAAACCGGTCGTCGCCCGCGAACAACAGCATCTCCAGAATGGACAGCCGTGCAGGCCGGTCGACATGGCGGATGATGCGCTCGCCCCAGCGGTCGGGCCGCGCGTCGTCAATGGCGCCGGGCGCGCTGCCCCGCTCGCCTGCAGTGAATTCCTGCCCCACCACCAACGGCAAATCTTCGCTGAGCGGAAAGTGCCACCAGCCGTCGGCGTACCGGAAGGTGGCGCAGTCCGCCACCAGTTGCGACAGGCGCAGTTCGCCCACCAGCGCCGGCTGTGTGGGGTTCACCAGCGCCCACACATACAGCTGGTCTTGCGGCACATAGCTGCGTGCATTGACGCTTTTTGCGGGCCTCATTTCGATGCGGCTCCGGTGTCGGGCTGGATCAGCGCCGCCAAGCCGGCGGCCGCGTTGTTGGCAGTGCGGGGACTGGGGCTTGACGCCGCGGAGAAGGTGCCGACCAGCGCACGCGGCCGGCCGGCGCCCTGCGCCCGCCTGCGGGGGCTGCGCACCCGCGTGACCTCGCGCTCCAGCGCTGCGTGGTCGTTTTGTGGCGCAATCACGTCGGCCACCGCAGCGGCAGGGTTCACCAGCCACATGCACATCATGTAACTCGCCATGGCCACAGACGGGTCGCCCCGCTCAATGCGCGCGATGGTGGGCTGAGAGACACCCAGCCGCCGCGCCCATTGCGCTTGTGTCTCGCCCCGCCGCTTGCGGGCGATGGCGATGTGCTGCCCCAGCAGTTCAATCTGCTGCAGGACGGCCTGCGGGTACTCGGCAGGGCTGGTATTCTGCTTTGGCATTCATAGATGATACTTAAATTGCCATTTAAATCAAATCTATGAATAGAACACCATGTTTTTTAAGAAAAACTCCGCTCATTACCGAGTTAAAAAATTCATAGAAGCAGACAATTCATCGTAGTTTGCAACTCTATGAATAAATTACTGCTTTACCAGCGCAGCGCTGCGGATACCCTGCAGCGTGCCCGTGGGCGTAATTGCCTCGGGGTCGATCAGGCAGTGCAGCACGCTGGGCAGGCCACTGGCGCGGGCACGAGCAAGCGCCGGGGCAAATTCTTCGGTCCGTTCCACCCGCTCACCATGACCGCCAAAAGCCTGGGCGTAGGCCTTGAAGTCAGGGTTCTTCAGTTGCGTGGCGCTCACCCGGCCAGGGTATTCGCGCTCCTGGTGCATGCGGATGGTGCCGTACATGGCGTTGTCCAGCAGCACCACGATGATGGGCAGCCCGTATTGCACGGCGGTCGCAAACTCTTGCCCGTGCATCAAAAAGTCGCCATCGCCTGCAAAGATCACCACCTCACGCTGCGGCCACAGGCGCTTGCCACCCACGCCCGCAGGCAGGCCATAGCCCATGGACCCGCTGGTGGGCGCCAGCTGGCTGGCGTAGGTGGTGAACGGCCAGAAACGGTGGATCCAGGTGGCGAAGTTGCCTGCGCCGTTGCAGAAGATGGTGTCGGCGGGCAACACCTCTTTGAGGTGTTGCATCACCTCGCCCATTTGCAAGTTGCCCGGAATGCGGATGGGCGCCGGGTCGCTCCAGGCCAGGTACTCGGCGTGGGCGGCTGCGGTGTGGGCCTTCCACATGACAGGGGCCGTGGGGCGCACAGCGGCTAACGCGGCAGTGAATGCCTGCGGCGTGGCGTGAATGGCCTGCGTGGGGCGGTAGAGCTTGCCCAGTTCGTCGGCATCGGCATGCACATGCACCAGGGGCTGCGCGGGCGTGGGAATGTCGAACAGCTCGTAGCCCTGCGAGGGCACTTCCGACAAACGCCCGCCCACCACCAACACCAAGTCAGAAGCCTTGATGCGGGCCAGCAGCTTGGGGTTGACGCCCAGCCCCAGGTCGCCGCCGTAGCAGGCATGCATGGCAGGGAACAGCATCTGGCGGCGGAACGAGCAGTACACCGGCAGCGACCAAGCCTCGGCAAACGCCACAAACTCGCGCACCCCCTGCTCAGACCAGCGGCTGCCGCCCAGAATAGCCACGGGCTGCTTGGCTGCGCTCAGACGCCGGGCCAGCTCGGCCATCTGCCCCGCGCCAGGGTGCGTTTCGGTCACCTGATAGGGCAGCGCGTCAGCCACGGTAGCGGCTTCGGTCAGCATGTCTTCGGGCAGCGCCACCACCACGGGGCCGGGGCGGCCCGAGGTGGCGACGTGGAACGCGCGCGAGATCAGCTCGGGCACGCGCGCCGGGTCGTCAATCTGCACCACCCACTTGGCCATGGTGCCGAACACGGCGCTGTAGTCCAGCTCCTGAAACGCCTCGCGCCCCATGGCGCCACGCGCCACCTGGCCCACGAAGAGGATCATGGGGGTCGAGTCCTGGTGCGCAATGTGCACACCGGCCGACGCATTGGTGGCACCGGGCCCGCGCGTCACAAAGCAGATGCCAGGCTGGCCCGTGAGCTTGCCCTGCGCCTCGGCCATCATGGCCGCGCCGCCTTCCTGGCGGCAGACGGTCACGCCGATCTCGGCATCGTGCAGCGCATCCAGCACGGCCAAATAGCTTTCGCCGGGCACACAAAAGAGCTGCTTCACGCCATGGGTGATGAGCTGCTGCACCAGGATCTGGCCGCCGGTGCGGGGGGTGAGAGAAGTCGTGTTCATGTCTGCGGTGACGAATCAATAAGTGGAAATCAGAACAGCGCCTGGCAGGCGCGCTGGATGCTCGCGCAAGCCTCTTGCAAATCGGCGGTAGATGCGGCGTACGAAATGCGGAAGTACGGCGCCAGCCCCAGCACACCACCGGGCACCACAGCCACGTGGTGCTCGCGCAGCAGGTACGCGCAGAAGTCGGCATCGGTGCGCAGCAGCATGCCGCCGGGCGTGGTGCGGCCCAACACACCTTCGCAGCTGGCAAAGGTGTAGAACGCGCCCTCGGGCACACGGCAACGCAAGCCGGGCGATGCGTTGAGCGCAGCCACTACTAGATCGCGCCGCGCCTGGAATGCTTGGCAGCGCTCGCGCACCACGTCTTGCGGCCCCGTCAGTGCCGCCACCGCAGCCGCCTGACTGATGGACGAGGGGCACGATGTGGCCTGGCTCTGCACTACAGCCATGGCAGCAATCAGCTCCTTGGGGCCTGCGCCATAGCCCAGCCGCCAGCCCGTCATGGCGTAGGACTTGGAGACGCCATTCACCGTGAGCGTGCGATCGCGCAGCGAGGGCAGCACGGCTGCGGGCGTGGCAAACGCGCGGCCGTCGTACAGAATGTGCTCATAGATGTCGTCCGCCAGCAGCCACACCTGCGGGTGGCGCTCCACCACTTCCAGCACCGGGCGCAGTTGCTCTGCGCTGTAGGCCGCGCCGCTGGGGTTGGAGGGCGAGTTGATGAACACCCAGCGCGTGCGCGGCGTGATGGCCGCCTCCAGCTGCTCAGGCGTGATGCGAAAGCCGTTGGCCTCGGTGCAGGGCACCACCACGGGCACACCGCCCGCAATCAGCACCATGTCGGCGTACGACGTCCAGTACGGCGCGGGCAGGATCACCTGGTCGCCAGGGTTCACCGACGCCATCAGCGCGTTGTAGAGGATCTGCTTGGCACCGGCCCCTGCCGTGATCTCGTTGAGTGCAAAGCTCAGGCCGTTGTCGTGCTGGAACTTGTGCTGGATGGCGGCCTTGAGTTCTGGCGTGCCATCGAGGACGGTGTAGTGCGTCTCACCCCGCGCCATGGCTTGCTGCGCGGCCTCCAGGATGTGCGCCGGCGTATCGAAGTCGGGCTCGCCCAGGCCGAGCACGATCACCGGCTGGCCCTGGCGCTTGAGCTGGTTGCCTCTTGCGTCAGGCGCACGATTTCCGAGACACCAATGGCCGCTAGGCGGTCGGCCGCGCGGAAGGCCGTGGCGGGGATGGGAGCGTTCATTGCTGGTAGGTCTCCAGGGGCTTGTCGTTGGGGGTGGCGAACAGCTGGCGCAGCGTGGTGCCCAGCGGCAGGTCCAAGCTCATGTTCTTGGGCGGAATGGGGTTCACAAACCACTTGGTGTAGATCTTTTCCATCTCGCCGCTTTGCATCAGCTTAGTCAGCACACCGTCCACCGCTGCCTTGAAGCCAGGGTCGTCTTTGCGGAACAGCAGCGCAATCGGCTCAGCGCCCAGGGGCTCGCCCACGATGCGATAGGCCGACGGGTCTTTGGAGTTGGCGATCATTCCGGCCAGCAGGTTGTCGTCCAGCACAAACGCGTCGGCCCGGCCAGTCTCCAACAGCAAGAAGCTCTCGTGGTGGTCCTTGCCCAGCACCGTCTTGATGGGCGCGCCGCCCAGCGCGCGCTCTTGTTTGCGCAGCAGTTGCACGGCCGTGGTGCCGGTCGATGCGGCAATGGTGCGGCCTGCCAGCTGGCTGACGGACTTCAGGTCCGAGTCCTTGCGCACCGCCATGCGCACCTCGCTCACATAGGTGGTCACCGCAAACGCCACTTGCTGCTGGCGCGCCGTGTTGTTGGTGGTGGGGCCGCAGCCAATGTCGAGCGTGCCGTTTTGCACCAGCGGCAGGGTGTTCTGCGCCGTCACGGCCATGTATTCGAGCTTGGCATCGGGTGCGACTTCCTTGAGCACGCGCTCGCACAGCTCGACGTGGTAACCCACGTATTTCTCATTCGCGCCCAGCGCATAGGCCATGGGCGGCGAGGTCTCGCGCACGCCCAGCACGGCCTTGCCAGACGCCTTGATCTTCTCCAACGTAGGCGTGGTGACGGTCTGCGCCTGCGCTGAAGCCCAGGCCGTGCAGGCCAGTGCGATGCCTGCGGCGAGGGCAGTGAAGGTCTTGCGAGAAATTGCCATGGTCGTTGTCTCCTTGATTTGTTGTCGTTGGCAGGTTTGAAAAAGCAAAAAACGAGAGCGAAGGGCTCGCTGAGGCGCTCAGATCACGTTCTTTTCAAGCAGCGGCTCGCTCCGCGCGATGCGCTCGAAGGACAGTGGTGACAGGTCCAGATTTTGGTAGCTGCCCGTGATCAACAGCTCGGCCACACCCCGGCCCACCGCCGGGCACTGCTGCAAGCCGTGGCCCGAAAAGCCGTTGGCAAACACCAAGTTGTCGCACGCCGGATGCAGGCCCACGATGGCGTTGTGGTCGAAGGTGTTCATCTCGTAGTAGCCCGCCCAGGCGCCCTGCATGCGCAGTGCTTCAAAGCCGGGGATGCGCTGGGCCAGCGTGGGCCAGATGTGGGCCTCGAACGCGTCGTACTCAGGCTCCAGCGGGGCAAAGTCGGCATCGTTGTCCGCCTCAGGCGCAAAGCCGCAAATAAAGCCTTTGCCCTCGGGACGCAACCAGATGCCGCTGGTGTCGATGAGCAGTGGGCAGCCCGGCAGCGCTGCGGGGCTGGCCAGGTTGAAGACGGTGCGACGCTTGCCCACCACGGGCAAATCGATACCGGCCCAGCCCGCAATGGCCGCCGCCCAGGGGCCACCCGCATTCACGGTGTAGCGGCAAGGCAGCACGGTGCCGCTTTGCAGGCGCACCGCGCTCACATGCTGTACGCCGTCGCTCGCCGCCGTGTCCAGCCCCACAGCCTCATCGACCACATAGCGCACGCCCTGGCTCTGCGCCTTTTTGCGCAACGCGGTCAACAGCAGGTAGCCATCAAACCACCCCTCGCCCGACAGGCCCAGCGAGCCCAGCACCACGTCCTGCAGCGCCAGCCAGGGAAAGCGCTCGGCCAGTTGCTGCGGCTTCAGCAGCGCCACATCGGCACCGTGCTGCTTTTGCAGCGCATGGTTTTCACGCAGCGTGGCCTCGCCTGCCTGGGTGGCCAGGTACAGGTAGCCCCCCTCGTGCAGACCGATGTTGGGCACATCGCCGCTGCAGGCCAGCAGCGTGCCCACGTTGCGCAAGAAGCCGATGCCAAACGCCGAGATCCTGATGTTGATGTCCGTCGAGAACTGCTGGCGGATAGAGCTGGCCGACAGCGCCGACGAAGCGCGCGCATAGGTCGGGTCGCGCTCGACCACCACCACCTCGCAGCCCGGTTGCTGCAGTGTGAGGAAGTACGCAATGGCACTGCCAATGACGCCACCGCCGATGATGACGATGGGTGAAGAGTCAGTGGTCATTCTCAAATATCTCGCGGTGTAACGGCCCTTCGACAGGCTCAGGGCGAACGCGGAATTCGGCACAACCCGTCCCAGCCACACCCCACCCGTTCGGGCTGAGCCTGTCGAAGCCGGGGCGTGTACCTGAGCCGCCCTTCGCCAAGCTCAGGGTGAAGGCGTGGGCATTCAAACCAAGCCCTCACACATCAAACTTGACGCCCTGTGCCAGCGGCAGCGCGGTCGAATAGTTGATGGTGTTGGTGGCCCGGCGCATGTAGGCCTTCCAGCTGTCCGACCCTGCCTCGCGGCCACCGCCGGTTTCCTTCTCGCCGCCAAACGCGCCGCCAATCTCGGCGCCGCTCGGGCCAATGTTCACGTTGGCGATGCCGCAGTCCGAACCCGCGGCCGACATGAACTGCTCGGCCTCGCGCACATTCAGCGTGAAGATGGACGACGACAGGCCCGCGCCCACGGCGTTGTTCATGGCAATGGCTTCGTCAATGGTGCTGTAGCGCACCACGTACAGGATGGGCGCAAAGGTTTCGTGCAGCGCGGGGCCTTCGTGCTTTTGCAGCTCGACCAGCGCGGGGCGCACGTAGTACGCATCGGCACCGCCCACGCCTTCCAACCGGCCGCCGCCGTGCACCGTGGCGCCCAGCGCGCGGCTTTGCTCCAGCGCCTTTTGCATGGCGTCAAACGCCTGGCGGTCGATGAGCGGCCCTACCAGCGTGCCGGCCTCGCGCGGGTCGCCCACCTGCACGTTGGCGTACACCTTGGTCAGCTGGGGCACCAGTTGGTCGTAAATGCTCTCGTGCACGAACAGGCGGCGCAGCGTGGTGCAGCGCTGGCCCGCCGTGCCCATGGCGGCAAACGCAATGCCGCGCAGGGCAAGGCCCAGGTCGGCCGTGGGGGCCACGATGGCCGCGTTGTTGCCACCCAGCTCCAGGATGCCGCGCGCGAATCGCGCTGCCAGGCGCGGGCCCACGGCGCGGCCCATGGCGGTGGAGCCTGTGGCCGACAGCACAGGCACGCGGGCGTCGTCCACCAGCACCTCGCCGATGTCGCGCTGGCCTACGATCACCTCCAGCAGGCCTTCGGGTGCATCGGCACCAAAGCGCGTGATGGCGCGCTGCGCAATGGCATGCGTTGCCAGCGCCGTGAGCGGTGTTTTCTCAGACGGCTTCCACACCACCGAATCACCGCACACCAGCGCCAGCGCCGCGTTCCACGACCACACGGCCACCGGGAAGTTGAAGGCCGAAATCACCCCGCACACGCCCAGCGGGTGCCAGGTTTCCATCATGCGGTGGCCGACTCGCTCGGTGGCAATCGTCAGGCCATACAGCTGGCGCGACAGGCCCACGGCAAAGTCGCAAATGTCGATCATCTCCTGAACCTCGCCCAGGCCCTCGGACGGGATCTTGCCCGCCTCGATGGTCACCAGCAGCCCCAGATCGGCCTTGGCGGCGCGCAGCTCTTCGCCCAGCAGGCGCACCAGCTCGCCCCGGCGCGGTGCGGGCACATTGCGCCATGCCAAAAAGGCGGCATGAGCGCGGCCAATGGCGGCGGTGGCGTCCAACGGGCTTTGCTGCGGCACCTGGGCCAGCACCTCGCCCGTGATGGGCGAACGCGCAGCCAGTGTGCCGCCGGTGTAGGCCGCGCGGGGCACGCCCAGGCGTTGCAACAGTTGATCGACTTCAGACCCAAGAGGGGTGGCGGCAGAGGTGGCAGACATGGCGACTCGCAAAGGTGAAGGGGGGGCAGAAAAACGGATCCGCGCAAGAGAAATTACGCAAAGAATGCGCCAATATCCGCCAATCCCAGGGGGATGGATAGCAAAAAAATGGAACTACTTGATCACAATTAAGAATGAAGTGCGTGAAAATTGCAGAGCAGCCTGCGCACAATCCATGAGCGCTGCGACCCAAAACAGTGCACAGACCAACAACGCCGCTCATTCCCCCACTGCATAACCCCTGCGGCCTACCACCATGACCCTGCTACGCCGCGCCTTCCTGCCTTCTACCGCCGACCTGCTGGCCTTTGAGGCCGCCGCCCGGCACCAAAGCGTGTCGCGCGCGGCGGAGGAATTGCACCTTACCCAAAGCGCCGTATCGCGACAAATCCGCCAGCTGGAAGAGCAGATCGGCACCGCCCTCTTCCACCGCGTGCGCCAGCGCGTGGTGCTGACCGACGCGGGCCGCGTCTACGCTGCTGACGTGCAAAACGTGCTGCAGCAGCTGTCGGCCAGCACACAAAAAGCCATGGCGTTTTCCAGCACCGACGGCCTGCTCAACCTGGCCGTGCTGCCCACACTGGGCACACGCTGGCTCATCCCGCGCCTGGGCGGCTTTATGGCGCTGCACCCCGAGGCCATGGTCAACTTCTCGGCCCGCACCGAGCCGTTTGACTTTGCGGGCACACCGTTCGACGCTGCTATCCACTTCGGCACCCCGCACTGGGCAGGCGCCGTGTGCGAATACCTGATGCACGAAGAAACCGTGCCCGTGTGCAGCCCCGCTTACCGCGACCGCCACAACATTCACACACCGCAAGACCTCACGCGCGTGGTGCTGCTGCAGCAAAGCACCCGCCCCACGCAGTGGGCCGAATGGTTCGAGCTGGTAGGCGCGCCCACCGCCCTGGCCCTGCGCGGCCCCCAGTCAGAGCACTTTGCCATGATTGCCCAGGCTGCCGTATCGCACCTGGGCGCGGCGCTGCTGCCGCGCTTTTTGATCGAGCAGGAGCTGGCGGTCGGGAGTCTGGTGGAGCTGTCGGACCAGGTGCTGACGAGCTCCGATGCGTACTACCTCGTGTACCCCGAGGCGCGGGCGCAGACGCCGTTGGTGAAGGCCTTCAAGGATTGGGTAGTGGGGGAATGTGCGGGGCAGCGGCGGGGGTGAGGGAGTGGGAAGCCAGCGAGGCATGGCGCCACGCACCGTCACGCGAAAACACGATTGTGCGCATCGGCTTTCAGCCCTTGCCCCAGTGCACCACATGGGCGGCCTGTGGGTTGAGGGGGGCGGCAGCAGACTGGCCGATGCCTGCGACGCCTCCCGTCTACGGCCGCCCTTGCAAACGTTGCGACGGCTTGTAAAAAGACCCGCTGGTCGGCTATTGCAGGTTCTGCAGCGCGTAGGTGTACGCGGCGTCACCCAGAAACTCCACCATGCGTGGGTGGTAGGCATTGTGAAACGCCTGCATGTCGGCGTTGTCGGCATAGAAGAGCACAGTGCCCACATAAGCATCGCGCGATGGCACGTAGAACCGCGCGACGATGGCGAAATGCTTTTCCATCAGGGTTTGGATCGCCTCGGACTCGGGGGCATTGGCATCGATCAACGGCGCCAGTTCTTTGTAGAAGGCATCAAAGTCGGCATGCACCTGGGACTTATCCACATGGGCCCAGTTGTCGGTGCTGGCCAAAGATTGTTCTTGCTCGGCCCGCCGGGAAGCGCGGCATTGGTCAAGGTAACTAGCGGTGGTTTGTTGCAGGCCCATGGTGTCCGTTCTTTTTCTTGATGGGTCGACCATCTCAGCGCACATCGCCAACACGCAACCCGCCAGGGGAAGCGCGGACTATAGCGGCGCGGCCCAGCACTCCGCAGGTCAACCCACTTTGTCGGCCACGCGTGATTCTCAATCCGCCACGCCAGCTCCTCAACCCAGCGGATCTGAAACACCCCCCCGGTCCGCGCCAGGCACCACGCGCTGATCGGGCGTCGAGCCCCCCAGGCTTTGCGCGGGCCTTCTCAGCGTCGCATCAAACGGATTGATCTTCGGTCCGATCGCCGCCGCCTCGCGCTTGAGCAGCTCCACCACCGTCGGCAGGCGGTCATCGTTCAGGCGCGCGGAGATAGTGCCGACGCTCAATGCAGCGACGGCCCGGCCTTCGCGGTCCAGGATGGGCACGGCCACACCAGCCATGCCTTCAAGCAAACCCGTGTTGCGGCCCGCGTAGCCCAACTGGCGCACGCGCTCGATTTCGGTGCGCAGATAGACCTCGTCAAACACGCCGTACTCGCGCACGCGCGATAGGTTGAAGCGGATGACTTCTTCGCGCTCGGCCTCGGGCAAGAAGGCCAGGATGGCCAGCGCACCCTGCCCCACGCCCAGGGCCACGCGGCCGCCGATGTCGCCGGTGAACGAGCGGATGGGGAACGGGCCTTCGCTGCGGTCCAGGCACACGGCGTCAAACCCACTCCGTACCAATAAAAAGATGCTGTCACCCAGGCTGGCGCACAGGCGCAGCAGCGCAGGGCGGCACAGGCTGCGCAGGTCGCCAGGGTTGCCTGCTTTGGCGGCTAATGCGAAGAAGTCCATGCTCAGCCGGTAGAGCTTGCTGCGCTCGTCCTGCTCGACCATGCCCTCTGCGACCAGGGATTGCAGCAAACGGTGCGTGGTGCCCTGCGTCAGGCCCACGGCGCGCGCCAATTGGGTGACTCGCCCGCCCTCGGCCTGTACGGCAGACAGGGCGCGGATGACGGCAAACACCCGGGGGACGCCGCCCGAGGCGGTAGATGCGGTTGACGCGGCTTCCATACATCGCTCCTGTGGAATTGCTTGTTCAAACTGAAGGCATCATATTTCATTGAACGGAATAAATAAAAGAAAACTTCCGTTTAATGGAATACCCGAAGCATTCTGGTTTGTTTATTGCAATAGATTCAATTGAAACAAGCGGCTGCTTCAATCTTTGTGCTGTGCCTGCACCACCCCGGTGCAAACACCCCAAAGGCCCGCAGCCCCTCCATGCAACTCCACAGCAGGTTGCACGCACCGCCCCCCAGGCAAACCGTGCGATGCCACCACCGGAAAGGCTTTCGCCATGTCGTTTCTCAAGCTCACGGATGTGACCAAGTTCTATGGCAGCACCTGCGCGGTGCAGGCCATGAACCTCACGGTGCAAAAGGGCGAATTTGTGTCGCTGCTGGGCCCGTCGGGCTGCGGCAAGACGACCACGCTGCAGATGGTGGCGGGGTTTGAGGCCGTGACCAGTGGGCGCATCGAGCTCGATGGCAAGGACATCACCCACGCCAAGGCCAACACGCGGGGGCTGGGCATCGTGTTCCAGAGCTACGCCCTGTTCCCGCACATGACGGTGGCGGCCAATGTGAGCTTTGGCCTGGAGATGCGCAAGGTGCCCAAGGCAGAGCGCGCCGAGCGCGTGGCCCAAGCGCTGGCGCTGGTGCACCTGGAGCAGCACGCCACGCGCTACCCCCGCGAGTTGTCGGGCGGCCAGCGCCAGCGGGTGGCCCTGGCACGTGCGCTGGTGATCGAGCCGCCCGTGCTGCTGCTGGACGAGCCCCTGTCCAACCTCGACGCCAAGCTGCGCGAGGAGATGCAGTTCGAGCTGCGGCAGATTCAGCGCAAGGTGGGCACCACCACCATCATGGTCACGCACGACCAGAGCGAGGCCATGTCCATCAGCGACCGCGTGGTGGTGATGGAAGCGGGCCGCGCCACGCAGATCGACCACCCGCACCGCGTGTACGAACAGCCGCGCACGCGCTTTATCTCTACCTTTGTGGGCAAGGCCAACCTGCTGCCGGGCAAGGTGACACACGCGCTGGGGACGCGCACGCAAGTTGCCGTGGGCGGGCTGACGCTGGAACTAGACGGCGCCCGCTACCGCCCCGGCGCCGCCGTGCTGCTGAGCGTGCGGCCTGAAAAAGTGCAACTGGTGCCCGCTGTTCAGGGCCGGATGAACGGCCAGGTGTGCGAGCGGTTCTTTTTGGGCAGCCAGTGGCTGTACCGTGTGGGCACCCCCGTGGGCGACCTGATGGTGCTGGCACCCAACGATGGCCGCGCCGCGCTGACCGAAGGCGAGCGCACGGGCGTGGACTGGCCTGACCACTGCATGCGCCTGCTGCCCGCCGACGAAACCGCCCTGGCCGAACTGGAGGCCGAGGGCGCCACCGCCGAGGTCGCCCCATGAGCCTGGCCACCACCTTGCTGCACAAAAAGGCCGCGCCTTGGTGGCTTTCCGGCCCTGCGGTGCTGTTGTTCACGGTGCTCTTGCTGGTGCCGCTGGCACTCACGGCGGTGCTGTCGTTCAACGCCTTCGATCCGGCCACGGGAGTGAAACCGGGGGAATTCACGCTGGAGCACTACGCCCATGTGTTCACCGATTCGTACTACCACGCCATCTTCTGGCGCACGTTTTGGATTGCGGGCCTGGTCACGCTGATCTGCGTGCTGATTGGCGCGCCGGAGGCCTACATCCTGAGCCGCATGGGCAACCCCTGGCGCTCCATCTTGCTGCTGGTGGTGTTGGCGCCGCTGCTGGTGTCGGTGGTGGTGCGCGCCTTTGGCTGGAGCATGCTGCTGGGGCCCGAGGGGCTGGTGAATGGTCTGTTCGGGCTGCTGGGGTTTGGCCCGGTGAAGATGCTCTATACCGAGATTGCGGTGGTCATCGCCCTGGTGCATGTGATGCTGCCCTTCATGGTGATCCCTGTGTGGACCTCGCTGCAAAAGCTCGACCCCGGCGTGGAAAACGCCGCCCTGTCGCTACAGGCAGCACCTTTCACCACCCTGCGACGCATCGTGTTGCCGCAGGTGCTGCCGGGCATTTTGTCGGGCAGCCTGATCGTATTCGGGCTGGCAGCTAGTTCGTTTGCCATCCCCGGCCTGCTGGGCGGGCGGCGGCTGAAGATGGTGGCCACGGTGGTGTACGACGAGTACCTGCACGAGCTGAACTGGCCCCTGGGCGCAGCGATTGCGCTGACGCTGCTGGTGGCCAACCTGGTGGTCATGCTGAGCTACAACCGGTTGGTTGAAGGCCGCTACAAGAAAGCGTTGGGCTAAATATGACAGCCCCCACGCTCCATCACTTCGTGTATTCGCTGCCCCCCGAGGGGGCGCAGGCCTCCCTTGGGGCGGCCCGGCGGGAGTCCTGATCCATGCAAAAAAACGGCCCCCTCGCCCTCGCATTCAACGCGCTGGTCATCACCTTCATGCTCGCCCCCTTGCTGGTGGTGTGCATCGTGGCGTTCACGCCGCACAACACACTGACGCTGCCCACCACCGAGTTCTCGCTGCGCTGGTTCAAGGCGGTGTTCGAGCACCCGGACTTTATGCAGTCGTTCTGGAACAGCCTGTGGCTGGCGCTGGCCTCGGCCACGCTGGCCACGGTGCTGGCAGTGCCTGCGGGCATTGCCATCACGCGCTACGAGTTTGCGGGGCGCGGCTTTCTCAACGGCCTGTTTCTGTCGCCGCTCATCATTCCGCATCTGGTGCTGGGCGTGGCCCTGCTGCGCCTGTTTGCGCTGCTGGGCGGCACCGGCAGCTTTGGCTGGCTGGTGTTTGCGCATGCGCTCATCGTCACGCCCTACACGCTGCGGCTAGTGGTGGCGGCGCTGGTGGGCTTTGACCGCAGCGCCGAGCACGCCGCGCTGTCGCTGGGCGCCAGCCAGGCCACGGTGTTCACGCGCATCACGCTGCCGATGATCCTGCCCGGTGTGACGGGCGGCTGGATGCTGGCCTTCATCAACAGCTTTGACGAGGTGACCATGTCGATCTTTGTCACCTCGCCCAGCACCGTGACGCTGCCGGTGCGCATGTATATGTACGCCACCGAGTCGATTGACCCGCTGATGGCGGCTGTGTCTGCGCTGATGGTGGGCCTGACAGCCTTCGCCATGGTGCTGCTGGACCGCGTGTACGGGCTGGACCGCGTTTTGGTGGGGAAGAAGTAAATGGGCACGACTTCCATGACTGTGAACACAGCCCTGCTCCACCGCGTGGCAGAAAAAGACCGCGCCCCCGTGCCCTTCATGCTCGATGGCGAACCTGCCACTGCACTCGAAGGCGATACGGTGCTCACGGCCATCCTCACGCACCGCGCCCAATTGCGCCGCAACGAGTTCAGCCACGAGCCGCGTGCAGGCTTTTGCCTGATGGGTGCGTGCCAGGACTGCTGGGTGATGACTGCCACGGGCGAACGGCTGCGGTCTTGCGCCACCTTTATCCAGGCAGGGATGCAGCTGACCACCGGAGCGCCCGCATGACCGCCCCCACCTTGCAACCCGTGATCGTGGGCGCAGGCCCTGCGGGCATTCGCGCTGCGCAAACGCTGGTGGCGCATGGTGTGCGGCCTGTGGTGATTGACGAGTCTGCACGCAGCGGCGGGCAGATCTACCGCCGCCCGCCCGCCCACTTTGCCCGCAGCGCGCAAACGCTGTACGGCACCGAGGCATCGCGCGCCACCCATTTACACAGCACCTTCGAGAGGCTGCAGGCGCAGATCGACTACCAACCCGACAGCCTGGTGTGGAACGCCCAAGGCGGCATGCTCGATGTGCTGCATGGCCCCACGCAGACCACGCGCACAGTACCTTACGGCCAGCTCATTGTGGCCAGCGGTGCGACTGACCGGGTGCTGCCGGTGCCCGGCTGGACGCTGCCCGGCGTGTACACGCTGGGCGGCGCGCAAGTGGCGCTCAAATTCCAGGGCTGCACCATTGGCCGCAATGTGGTGCTGATGGGCACCGGGCCGCTGCTGTACCTGGTGGCGTACCAATATGCCAAGGCGGGTACCAAGGTCGCTGCAGTGCTCGACACCGCCCACTTTGCCGACCAGCTGGCCGCCCTGCCCGGCATGCTCACGCAGCCCGCCGTGCTGGCCAAGGGCCTGTATTACGTGGGCTGGCTGCGCGCACATGGCGTGGCGGTGCACACCGGCGTGCGGCCCGTGCGCGTGGAGGGCGACAAGCGGGTGAACGCCGTGGTGTGGAGTGACGGCCAGGCCGAGCACACCGTGCCGTGCGATGCCGTGGGCTTTGGCTACGCCCTGCGGTCCGAAACCCAGCTGGCCGACCTGCTGGGCTGCCGCTTTGCCTGGGCCCCCATGCACCGCGCTCATCTGCCCGAGCGCGACAGCGCAGGCCGCACCATCGTGCCGGGCGTGTACCTGGCGGGCGACGGCGCGGGCATCATGGGTGCGGATGCGGCCGAGTGGGCTGGCGAGCGCGCGGCGCTGGCGCTGCTGGCTGACCATGGCGTGAAGGTCGATGTCGCACGCGCTGCAGAGCTGGAACGCAAGCTGACGAAACTGATGCCCTTCAGGCAAGGGCTGGAGCGCGCCTTTCCCTTCCCCAGCGACTGGGCCGCGCACGCGCCCGATGCGCTGGTGGTGTGCCGCTGCGAAAACATCACCGCCGGCGAGCTGCGCGCCTGTGCCCGCGATGCCGGCGCCGACGAGATGAACCGCCTCAAGGCCCTGACCCGCGTGGGCATGGGCCGTTGCCAGGGTCGCATGTGCGGTGTGGCGGCGGCGGAAATTCTGGCCCAGGCCACGGGCAAGCCGATTGATGCGGTCGGACGGCTGCGCGGGCAAGCGCCGATCAAGCCCATCCCCATCCACCTGCAAGCCCAGGCGGAGGCTGCCGAATGACCACCACCCGAACCATCGACACCGACGTTGCCATTGTGGGCGGCGGCATCATGGGCGCATCGGCCGCGCTGGCGCTGCGACGCAAAGGCGTGAGCGTGGTGCTGCTGGAGCGCGACCTGTGCGGCTCGCGGTCCAGCGGTGTGAACTACGGCGGCGTGCGCCGCCAGGGTCGCCCGGTGAGCCAGCTGCCGCTGGCGCAACGCGCGCACCAAGTGTGGGCCAACCTGCCTGCGCTGATTGGCACCGGTGGCGAATACCAACGCAGCGGGCACTTCAAGATTGGCCGCAGCGAGGCGGACATGGCTGCGCTGGAAGCCTACGCCAACCTGAGCCGCGACTTCGACCTGGGCATTCAACTGATCTCCGGCACCACGCTGCGCGAGCGCTGCCCCTGGCTGGGCGGGCGCGCCGTGGGCGGATCGCTATGCCCCGATGACGGCCAGGCCAACCCGCGCCTGGTGTCGCCCGCCTTTGCGCTGGCTGCGCGGCGTGCGGGTGCACAGATTCTGGAACGCACACCGATGACCTCGGTGGAGCACGGCGGCAAGGTATTCACTGTGCGCTCGGGCACCGCCCTGACGGTGCGTGCGCCCGTGCTCATCAACTGCGCAGGCGCCTGGGCCGGTGCGCTGGCCGCGCAATTTGGCGAGGCTGTGCCCATCCACTCCGGCCACCCGGCCATGGCGGTAACCGAGCCCCTGCCCTTTTTCATGCACTGGAGCCTGGGCGTGGAAGGCGGCGGCATCTACTGCCGTCAGGTGGCGCGCGGCAACTTGGTGATGGGCGGCGGGTCCGGCGTGGCGCTGGACGCCGACCGCGCCCGATCAGAACGCAGCGCCATCGCCACGCTGGCCGTGCAGGCCGTGGAGCTGCTGCCCGCCCTGAAGAACGCGCACTTCATCCGCACCTGGAGCGGCACCGAAGGCTACCTGCCCGACCGCCAGCCCGTGCTGGGCAAAAGCAGCACCACGCCGGGCCTGATCCACGGCTTTGGCTTTGCCGGTGCGGGCTTTCAGATTGGCCCCGGTGTGGGCGAGGTGCTGGCCGAGCTGGCGCGCGACGGCCGCAGCACCACGCCGATCGAGGCGTTTGCCATCGAACGATTTCTCACCCCGTCCCAAGCTGCAGTGGCTGAAGTGGCCAGCACTACCGCGGCCCACTGACCACCTGGTTGATCCCGCATGAATCAACTCCAACCGTTCGCGCTGAGCCCTTCGACAGGCTCAGGACGGGCTTGTCGAAGCGCCGCGCAAGGCTTCGACAAGCCCGTCCTGAGCCTGTCGAAGGGCTCAGCCCGAACGGATATTGCAAGTGCACCGATCAAACGCGCCGATGCCGAATCCATTGCCACCGGGCAGTTAGACCCACGTCACCCCCCTCCCCCACCAGAAAGGAAACCACCATGACCTTCGCCCCTCGTATTGCAAGTCGCACCCGCCGCGCTCTCCTCACGGCAGCTGCACTGGCCACCGTGGCCTCCGCAGGCACCGCTACCGCGCAGACCAAAACGCTGTACATCGGCATGAACGGCGGCACCATGGAGAAGGCGTACACACAGTACGTGTTCCCGGCGTTTGAAAAGCTGCACGGGGCCAAGGTGGTGGTGGTGCCCGGCACGTCCTCGGACATCCTGGCCAAGGCCCAGGCCAACAAGGACAAGCCGCAGATGCACGTGATGTTTCTGGACGACGGCATCATGGTGCGCGCCATGGGCATGGGCCTGTGCGAAAAGCAAAAACCCAACCCCCACCTGAACGACATCTACCCGGCCGCCCGCTTCAAGGACGACCTGGCCAGCGGCGTGAGCCTGGGCATGACCGGCATTGCCTACAACACCAAGATGTTTGCCGAAAAGGGCTGGGCCGCACCCACGTCGTGGATGGACTTTGCCGACCCTAAGTACAAGGGCAAGGTGGTGTTCCAGTCCATGCCTTCGTCGTCGTTCGGGCTGCACGGCTTTTTGATGTTCAACCGCATCCAGGGCGGCAACGACAAGAATGTGGAGCCAGGCTTTGCCAATTGGGCCAAGACGATTGGCCCGAACGTGCTGGAGTACATCCCCAGCTCGGCCAAGATTTCGGAGATGGTGCAAACCGGTGAAGCCGCCCTGTTCCCGCTCACCCCCACCGGCGTGGCTGCGCTCAAGGTGAAGGGCATTCCGGTGGAATACGCCCAGCCCAAGGAAGGCTCGGTGGTGCTGATGACTGGCCAGTGCGTGATCGCCAAGAACAGCGAGCCCGAACTGGCCCAGAAGCTGGCGGAGTTTCTGCTGAGCCCCCTGGCCCAGGCCAACGTGCTGCAGTTTGGCGCGCAGATCCCTACCAACCCGAAAGCTCCGGCGGTGGGCGAAGGCGCCGAGCAGGTCGCCAAGATCAACCAGTGGATGAAGAACGCCGTGACGCTGGACTGGGACAGCGTGAATGCCAACCGGCCCGCCTGGAACGCGCGCTGGAACAAGACCATCGAACGCTGATTGCCGGCCGCCGCCGCTGTGCTGCGGGCGCAGCCGCCCGCAGTGCTCAGTAGTGCAGGTGGGCAGCAGTGCCGCCGCCGGCAGGCCGGGCGACTGGCCCGGCTGGCGCGGGCGCGGTGCGCCGGGGGCGCGGCACCACGCTCAGCTGCATGGTCTCCAGCACCGGCGCCGGTTGCACTTGCAGGCTCTTTCGGGGCAAGTCCACCAACTGCTCTGCGTGCCACACGCGCACCTGGGCCGCGCCTTCCGGCACGGCCACAAAACGGGCAATGCCATCGGTGTCGGTTTTGAGCGTCCAGGCCGAATCGGCGACGAACACATGCCCTCGCATGGAACCATGCAGGTGGCAGCCCAGCAACAGCACGCCGGGCTGGCGCAATTCCACCTCCGCCGCCTGAGCGGTCTGTCCATCGGCCTTACCGGACAGCCGCATTTCAAAGCCGTCGCTACTGCCGCCCCCAGCCGTGCCCGAAGCACCCACCGGGGTGCCGCGCACATGGTGATCCCACCGGTCCTGGTTGGTAAAGCGAATGGTGGTGCCTGGCGCCACCACGGTGAGCGCTGGCACAAAGCGCATCCGCTCCTGCTCGATGGTGGGGCTGGCCTGCCGCAGATGGGGCGCGCCCACGCTGCCCGCTGCGGGGTAGAGGGCCACCACGGCATCGGGCACGGGCTTGCCGTCTCGGTCCAGCACCTGTATTTGCACATTTGCGGCCCTGGCGCCCGCAGATAAAGCGCCAGCAGCTATCAAAAATATAGCGAAAGCAGATTTCATGGTCAGCGCACCGTGATGATGTCGCGGTGCATGGGCCCCAGCAGCGCCAGCAGGCGATTCTGTTGCGCAAACGGTATGCCTTGCGCAGCCATGGCAGCCTGCAGCACTTCCACCAGAGCGTTGAAATGGGCCTTGGTAATGTCCATGTCGGCATGGGCCGACTTCATGTCGGCGCCTTCGTACTGGCATGGCCCTCCGCTCAGATGGCAGATCTGGTCGGTCAGGGTGTCCTTGAGTGCCTGGGGTTTTGTGTCCTTGAAATGGCTGCCGATGCGCGGGTCTTTCACTGCGCGCTCCACAAAGACGTCCATCAGACGGGAGATGCCGGCTTTCTCGCCCAGCGCTTGGTACAGCCCTGCAGGGGCTCGTGCATCAGGGCGGGCAGTGGGCGTGGTGGCAGAGGCCGTCTGCCCGGCGGCAGGCATGGCGATCAGGCAGGCTGCGGCGACAGCCCATGCGGGGTGAAGCAAGGTCATGGTGAACTCCTGGACAGGGGTGGTGTGCGTGAAGCGGACGCGCATCAGAACGCGATCTGCGCCGAGAGGTAATACCCCGTCTGGCGCCGGTCACCCGTCACGCCGGGCACGATGCGGCCCAGGTCCACGTACGCCAGGGTAAGTGAGACGTTTTTGCTGGGGGCCCATGCAATGAACACGTCTTTCCAGTCGTCTTCGCGCAGCGCAGCGCCCAAGCCCGCGGAGGCGCCAAGCGCTTGCAGGTTGTTGGGCTTGAAGCGGTATTCGGCCCCCACGGCCAGGTCATGCCGCAAAAGGTACGCTACCGAGAACTCGGGTTGCAGGCTGCGGCTGTTTGTGCCCGGCGCCGCCGAGCCAAAGCCCAGCAGCCCGTTCTGGTTGGCGTTGGTGTAGCGCAAGGTGCCATTGAGCAGCAGGCTCTTGTCGAGCAGCAGCTTGGTGGCGCTCACATACACATCGGTGCCACGGGTCTTGGTGCCCAGAAAGTCCAGCACCGACTGCAACGAACCCGGGCGCACTTGCTTGTGCTCCAGGCCCAGCGCAATCTGCGGCATCCAGGTGTCCGCGTCCAGAATGGCTTCACCCGCCAGTTTGACCTTCAGGCCCAGCACGTCCATCTGAATGTGCTGGCCCGGCACAACGCCGAAGGGGGCAATGCCATTGAGTGCAAATGCCGGTGCGGCATCAAAGTCCTGCCGCGCCAGCGAAAGCTCCACCCGCTCCTGGAAACCGATCGCCACGCCGTAGCTAGAGAGGGCGTAGTCTTGCGTGCCGGCGCGCGTGGCGTACCCGCTGAAGCCAGCCTCGCCTTCAGTACCCTGGGTGCCGATCACCGCCCAAGGGGTCAGGCCGCCCCCTGCGCTGCCACTGACGGAGCTCACGCCCCCCGTGAGCACGAGTTTTCCGGTGTCGGCCTGGGCGGCGCCCCAGGCAAGGGTGCTGGCCACAGCGGCGGCCAGTCTGATCCATCGGTTGCGGGGATTCATCGGGGTGGGTCCTCATGGGTTTTCTGGTGCGAATCGGGAGACAAAGTGCGTTCTCACCTCGTCCCTCACCAATACGCAGCCCAGCACCGATTGGATTCAAGCCACCGAAGATTCCGCCTCAAAGCATGCGCTGGATGAGCGCGCCCTTGAACAACACCGGCCCCGTGGGCCCGCCTTCGCTGGGCACACCACCCTTGGGCTCCAGGCTGATGGCAAGCGTGGGCACCTGCCTGACCTCTTGCTCGCCAGCCGTGAAGGTGAGCAGCTTGTCGTGCCCCAGCACACCGAGCGAACGCGGCCCACCGGCCGGAGGCAGCGCCCACAGTTGCAGGGATTTGTCATCGCCTTCCTGGAAGCCGCCCACGCGTTGCAAAACCAGCTTCTGATGCTTGGGGTCGAAGGTAACGAGCATGGAAGCGTCGGCCTTGTCATCGGCAAGCACTGCAACGTACTGGATCTGCGGGGTGGCCTGCAGTTGCTGCTGCAGGCTGGCAATTTGCGCTGCCGCAGTGGCCCGCAGATTGCCATGGGCCTGCAAGCCCATCACCACTGCAGCCACCGCGGCCAAGGCGCCGGCCCCCGCTGCACCACGCCAAAGCAGCAAGCTGCGCCACCAGCGGCCAGGCGCCACAAGCGGGGGCTGTGCAGCCGCCCGCATGGCGGCGTTTGCCTTGTCGGCCTGCACCAGATTCTGGATGCGCAGCCACACGGCCGGGTCTGGCGCGGCGCCAGGTTGCAGTTCGGCCAGACCAGACCAATGGGTTTGCCACACCAGTGCGGCCGCGCGCACCGCCGCGTGCTCACGGGCCAGCGCTTCAAACCGGCGCCGCGCGCCGCCGCGCAGGGTGCCCAGGGCGTAGCTGGCAGCCAGGCGCTGCAGCAGTTCGGGGTGTTGGGCGATGTTCATGGCTGCCTGCTCCTCACGCGTACCGCGCCATGCAGTTGCGCAGCTGATCGAGCCCGCGCCGGATCCATGTCTTGACGGTGCCCAGGGGCAGCTTGAGCTGCTCGGCCAGCTCGCCATGGCTTTGGTCGCGCAGATAGGCCAGGCTGACCACCTCGCGCTGCCTGGCCTCCAGCCGCGTGAGGCACTGGTGCAAGGCAAAGGCCTGCTGGCTGGCCTCGCTCACATCCATGGGATTGGGGCTGTCGCCTTCCAGCGTTTCGGCCAGCATCTCGTCCAGTTCTTCAGTGACGCCGGCCCGATCAGCGGTGCGTTTGCGCAGGGCGTCAAGGGCTCGGCTGCGCACGATGAGTCCCATCCAGGCCAAGGGCGGGCTGAGCGATGCGCGGTAGTTGGCTGCGCCGCGCCAGATGGAAACAAAGGCCTCCTGCAGCACATCCTCGGCTGCATCCCGGTCGCGCACGATGCGCAATGCCAGTCCGTACAGCTTGGACGAAGTGCGGTCGTACAAAGCCTTGAGGGCAGCTTCGTCCTGTGCAGCTACGCGGTCGAGGATTTCCATGAGTTCGCGGTCGGGGTCGAGGGTGCTCATGCACCGATTGTCTTGGATACCAGCCCGCTGCGCTCAGGGGCGGAAATACCCCGCAGGCTCTGAACGCAGCAGGGTCTACAAGCAGGGGCTAAGAACCTGTTCAAAGAGCAGGTACGGAGTCGCATGCCAAGCAGATTCAAGCAACGCAAGGGCTCCATCTGCACCTCTCATGCATTTTGAGAAATTTTGAATCCACCCACAAAGCAATTGCGTACAGCGTGGGTGACTGTTGCAAACGCTGCCTGGCCCTCAGGACGACACGCACCGTCTCTTCATTTCAACCTGCAAAAAAGGAAGCTCCATGCGTACACGCACCTCTGTGACTGCCCTGGCCCTGCTGGGCGCTGCCGCTGCCCTGACGGCCTGTGGTTCCATGACCCCCCATGCCGTACCCGGTTTCGACCAACGCACCCTGCCTGCGGTGGTGCAGGTACCGGCGGGCCAGCGCGTGGCGATGGAAACCGTGGGCGCGGGGGACATCACCTACGAATGCCGCGCCAAAAAAGACATGCCCAGCGCATTTGAATGGGTGTTTGTAGGCCCGGACGCCAAACTCATGGACCGCTCGGGCAAGGTGGTGGGGCGCTACTACGGCCCACCTGCCACGTGGGAGAGCAACGACGGCTCGAAGATCACGGCCACGCAACTGGCGGTGGCACCCGCAGGCGCAGGCGCAGGCAGCATTCCGCTGCAACTGGTCAAAGCCAACTCCGCCATGGGCATGGGGGCCATGCAAGGCGTGACGTACATCCAGCGCGTGGCCACGCAGGGCGGCGTGGCGCCTGCGGCAGCCTGCACGGCAACCCATGCGGGACAAAAGCAGTTGGTGAAGTACCAGGCGGACTACATCTTCTGGAAGTCTGCTTCCTGAAATACCGCCGCCTGAATTCCGCCGCCTGGCGGCGCGCTAACGACCAGGGACCCTCTGCACGAATCACCGCGCCGTGTGCATCTGCGCAATCGGGCGGTCTGCGTCGTTGCAAATACTCGCAATAGCCACGGCTATTGCTGCGTTTTGCGCCTTGCAGCCCATCCCGATCCGCAGTTCACATTTGCCGCTCGATTCGTGCACAGAGTCCGTAGGCCCCGAAAATGCGGGGCTTTGGCGCCAAGCACGCGTTCGGCGCAACGGCATCAAAGCGTTGGGATGGTCCCTGGCAGCAAGATGGAGCGGTTTACGGTGTTGATGTTCGTGTGGCCGCAAAAGGCCATGGTGGTGTCCAGCTCTTTCTGGATGATCTGCAGCGCGCGGGTCACACCGGCCTCGCCAAACGCGCCCAGGCCGTACAGGAAGCTGCGGCCGATCAGCGTGCCTTGCGCGCCCAGCGCACGGGCCTTGAGCACGTCCTGCCCACTGCGAATGCCGCCGTCCATCCACACTTCGATGCCACTGCCTGCCGCGTCGGCAATGTGGGGCAGCGCTGCAATGGACGATGGCGCGCCATCGAGCTGACGGCCCCCATGGTTGCTGACGATGAGCGCATCGGCGCCGCTGTTCACGGCCAGACGCGCGTCTTCGGCGTCCATGATGCCCTTGAGGATCAGCTTGCCGCCCCAGCGCTTCTTGATCCACTCCACGTCACCCCAGTTGAGCTGCGGATCGAACTGCTCGGCCGTCCAGGAAGACAGCGATGACAGGTCGCCCACGCCCTTGGCGTGGCCCACGATGTTGCCGAAGGTGCGCCGCTTTGTGCCCAGCATGCCCAGGCACCAGCGCGGCTTCGTGGCCAGGTTGATGAGGTTCGCGACGGTTGGCTTGGGCGGGGTGGACAGACCATTTCGGATGTCCTTGTGGCGCTGCCCGAGAATCTGCAGATCCAGCGTGAGTTGCAGCGCCGAGCAGTTGGCCGCTTTGGCACGATCGATCAGCCGCTCGATGAAGTCGCGGTCGCGCATCACATACAGCTGGAACCAAAACGGGTGGCGGCCGGTGTGCTCGGCCACGTCTTCGATAGAGCAGATGCTCATGGTCGAGAGCGTGAACGGGATGCCGAAGGCCTTGGCTGCCCTGGCGCCCAGGATTTCGCCATCGGCATGCTGCATGCCCGTCAGGCCCGTGGGCGCAATGGCCACGGGCATCGCCACGTCCTGCCCCACCATGGTGGTGCGGGTGCTGCGGCCTTCCATGTTCACCGCCACGCGCTGACGCAGCTTGATGCGCTGGAAGTCGGATTCGTTGGAGCGGTAGGTGCTTTCGGTGTAGGAGCCCGAATCAGCGTAGTCATAGAACATGCGCGGCACGCGGCGTTGGGCAACGACCCGCAGGTCTTCGATACAGGTGATTTTGGACAGGTCAGGCACGCTCTCGCTCCATTCTTTGAAACACAGCGCCGCATGTTAGGCCCTGGCAGCGCCCCGAGACCATCAAAATTATTTGCGCGGGCCTGCAACAAATTTCCAACCCGCAACGCTGTTTCAGGCCAGGTCTTCCTTTTGCACGACCAGGGCGGGCGGTTGCGCAGGGCCCGTGTACAGACGCATCTGGTTGCGCCCCGCCTGCTTGGCCGCATACATGGCGGCGTCGGCATGGCGTGTGAGTTCGTCCAGGCTCTGCCCATGCTCGGGGTAGAGGCTGAGGCCACCGCTGAGCCCCATCGGCACCGTGACGCCCTGCAGCACGAACGGGGCCAGGCACTGCTGCATGATCTTGCGGGCCACGACGCACGCCTGCTGCGCACTGCTGAGAGCGGGCAGCAGCAGCACGAACTCATCACCGCCCTGGCGGCACACGGTGTCCGTCTGACGCACGACGGCCTGCAGGCGGCGGGCCCATTGCACGAGCAACTGGTCGCCCATGTCATGCCCCATGGCGTCGTTGACCTGTTTGAAGCCATCCAGGTCAAGGTACAGCACCGCCACATGTTTGCCTTCACGCTGGGCCTGGGCAATGGCCTGCTGGGCCCGGTCCTGCAACAGCACCCGGTTGGGCAGGTCAGTCAGCACGTCGTAGTGGGCCAGCCGCGCCATGCGCGCTTCCATGGCCACTGCCTGCGTCACATCGCGCAGCACGGCCACCCCACCGGTCACTTGGCCATGGCGGTCGGCAATGGGGCTGGCAGAAAGCTCGACATCAAACCGCTGGTGGGTGGTGCGGTGCGTTACGGCCCCGCGGGTGGGCGGTAAGGCGCGATCGCGCTGCATGGCAGTGCGCAAGGGGCTTTTGAGCTCCGCCCCCCCTTCAGTGGCCACCAGCCGAATGACCTCGTCCACATCGCAGCCTGCCGCATCAAAGCCCTGCCAGCCCGTCAGCCGCTGCGCCACGGGGTTCAGGTACGTGACGTGGCCTGCCGCGTTGCAGCACACCACGGCATCGCCGATGGACTGCAGGGTCAGGCGCATCAGCTCCTTTTCCTCAAACAGCTGGTCTTCCATGCGCTTGCGTTCGGTGATGTCGGTGGCCTGGATGAATAGGCCCAGCACCTGCTCACCGTCGCGCTCGGGGGTGTACGAAACGATGATGTGCCGCGACACGCCACGGCGGTCCGTCAGCGTGGTTTCAAACACCTGTGCCTCGCCCTCCAGGGCCTTGCGCAGCAGCAGCTCGGTGTGCTTGAAGCGTTCGGGCCCCAACAGCTCGCTCATGTGCATGCCGCGCAGCTTTTGAGGCGGCACGCCAAACCAGACCTCATGGGCTTGATTGCCAAAGCGGTTGTAGAGCTGCGCATCCCACGAGCCCACCACCGATGGAATGCTGTGCAAGATGGTGCTCATGTCGCGTTCGGCGCGCTGCAGTTGTGCGCTCACGGCCTGGCGGCGCTGCAATTCGCGGGTGAACAGCACGGCCAGCGCCATGCAGGCAAGCATGAGGGCCAGCGTGAAAATCCCGAGGCCCCAGGCAGAGCGGTTCCACTTTTTCAAGATGGTGGCCTTGGCCTGCGCCACGTTCAGGATCAGGGGAAAGCGGCCCACCTGCGTGAAGGAATATGAGCGCTCTACCCCGTCGAGCGCCGCGCGGCCGACAAAACTGCCCTGCTTTTCGTTCTGAAAGCGCAGCATGTTGGCGCTGCCCGCGATGCTCTTGCCCACGTCCAAGTCGCCGTAGGGAAAGCGCGCAACGATGACGCCGTCAGCCCGGAACAGGTTCACGCCGCTGTTTTCACCCAGGTCCACCGATGCAAACAGTTCGTTGAAATAGCTCAGGCGCACGGCACTGAGCACGATGCCGCCAAACTCGCCCTGCGGCGTGCGAAATCCGCGCGCCAGCGGCAGCGACATGATCCCGGTGACGCGCGAGGGCACAGGGCGGCCCACGAAAAGGCCGTCGTGCTGCTGCTCCTTGAACGCTAGGAAGTAGTCCCGATCAGCCACATTGGCCTTGCGCGGCTCCCGCGAACCGGAGTCGAGGATCACATCGCCCTGGGCGTTGATGACCACCACGTCGCCCAGCGCATGCAGGCGCACCACGCTTTCGAAGCGCACAGCTTCACGCAGGCGTCGGTGCAGCCGAGCCGGA
Organism: Acidovorax delafieldii; assembly: GCA_002377855.1. Taxonomy (GTDB): domain Bacteria; phylum Pseudomonadota; class Gammaproteobacteria; order Burkholderiales; family Burkholderiaceae_C; genus Acidovorax; species Acidovorax delafieldii_A. The sequence continues at coordinate 155,248 of DFQQ01000030.1, forward strand.
TCGGAAATGCCCTCCACGCGCTCCAGGCTCTCGACCACCCCCAGCAGGGACTGGTCCACCGCGTCCAGAGTCCACTCCAGCGAGTGAGACAACGTACCGGCCAGGTTGGTGTTGGCCTTGAGTGCGTAACTCCACTCGTCGTTGCGCAAGGTCCACAAGGCACGCACCGACAGGGCTCCGATCCCCAGCGACAGCAACAGGGCCATCCAGAGAAACCGCTGGGACAGGAGGGAGCGGACGGCGGACATGCGTGGCTATTGAGCGGTTGCAGCCCGAATTGCCCGCACGCCGAGCATCCGGCCGCGGAAGGCGGGCCTGCCGGCACCTGAAGCGGCGGGGGCGTAGCCGTCGCGTTGGACTTCATCGCTGCCTGGGCGTGAAATGCGCGGTGAAGTGGGCATGTAAGGGCAGGTGGGCGTCGCGAAAGCGCACCATTGTAGTGATCCCCACACCCCGCACAGGGGTAATTCAGGGCAAACCTGTCGCCTCAGCGCGGGACGGCTGCGGAGCCAGGGCTCACCCCTGGCGCCACCCCGGCGCCGCGCACCTCAAAACGCACGGTGTCGAGGACCTGCCCCTGGGCGCCGACGAGGTCGAGCGTGTGCCGGCCCGGCCACGGGAGCCATTCCATCAACGCCCCTCGTCCCAACGGCCTGCCATCCATGCGCCAAGCCAGGCGCTGGCCAGTGCCGTCCGTTGCCTGCAGCCGCAAGCGCTGTGCTTGGGGTGGAATGTCCGGGTCCAGCGCGATGACAGTGCCGGTCACGGGCGTCAGGATGCGCGCCGGGCCCTGGGCCTCCTCTGTCACCTTCTTTATTGAGCGATTTTGGCCGCTGGCGCTCATTGGCAAAGCGCGATCAGCTACATAATTTATAGCAAACACTGACTGCTGCGTGCCCTCCATGAACCACTCTGCGCGTGGCGCCTCCAGCGGCAGGCCGGCGGGGGTATCAGCCGCTTCCCCTCCGGGCAGCCCGAAACGTACCGGCCACTGCACCAGGCCCGGGGGCGGGCGCGGAGGCCGGCTGGGTTCACGCGCATGCAAAAAACCCATCACTGCGGCCCACACCGGCGCAGCGCCGCTGGTGCCGCTCACGTCGTGCATGGCGGCGCCGCTGGCGTTGCCCACCCATACGCCCACCGTGTAGCGCTGCGACCAACCCACAGCCCAGTTGTCGCGCATGTCTTTGCTGGTACCGGTTTTAACAGCCGTCCAGAACCGGGTGGCGAGCACGCTGTCGGTGCCGAAGGTGCGGGAGCGGGCGTTGCCGTCCGACAAGACATCGCCCACGATGAATGCGGCGCGCGGGTCTAGCGCCGCAGTGAACACCGGGCGGGTGCCGCCCGGCAGTGCGGCCACGGGGCTGAAGCGCCCGCCGTTGGCCAGCGAACGAAACGCGTTGGTCAGGTGCAGCAAAGGCACTTCCGCACTGCCCAGCGCCAGGCTGTAGCCAAAGTAGTCGCCGCTTTCTCGCAGCGGCACGCCCAAAGCGCCCAGCTGCCGGTGGAAGGCGTCTGGGGTCACCATGACGAGCGTGCGCACGGCAGGCACGTTGAGCGAGGCAGCCAGCGCCGTGCGCACCGACACCCAGCCCTTGAACTGGCGGTCGTAATTCTGCGGGATGTACAAGCCGCCCGACGTGGCAATCTGGGCGGAGGAGTCATCCACCAGCGAAGCGGCGGTGAGCCGCTGCTCGGCAATCGCCTGCGCGTACAGAAACGGCTTCAGGGTAGAGCCAGGCTGGCGCGAAGCCAGTACGCCATCGACCTCGCTGGCCTGGCTCAGCACCCCAGAAGATCCCACCCACGCGAGCACGGCGCCCGTGGCGTTGTCCAGCACCAGCACGGCGCCATCTTCTACATTGCGCCCCTGCAATTCGCGCAGGTGCTGCTGCAGGGTTTGCGTGGCAAAGCGCTGCAGGGGTGCACGCAAGGTGGTGCGCAACTGCTGGGCGGCCCCCGGGGCCGTTGCAGAGCTGCCTGCAGCCGCTGGCCCGGCACCCTGCTGGCGCAGCGCGTAGCGCGCAAAGTGCGGTGCGATGCCTTCGTTGGGATCAAAGGCACGCCGCTGAACAGCGGCCGCAGTGAACAGCTCAAGGGCATCGCAGTCGACCTGCGCGGCCCGGCCCTGCCCTGCCGCGCCCTGGGACGACGCTGCAGGCTGCGGCTGCATGGCACGCAGCACGCCACAGGCCCGCTGCGCCACCAAGGCAGGCTTGGCATTGGGGGCACGCACCAAAGCCGCGGCCACGGCCGCCTCACGGTCTTGCAGGCCATGAGCGGCCTTGCCAAAGAGCGTGCGGCTCAGGGCGTCAATGCCCACCACCTCCCCCCGAAACGGCACAAGGTTCAGATAGGCCTCCAGAATCTGGTCCTTGCGCCAGCGCCGATCCAGCACTTGCGCGGCCACGGTCTGCCCGATCTTTTGTACGACCGAGCGCCCCCCGGGGCCCTGCCGCCAATTGCCATCCAGCAGCCCCGCCAGTTGCATGGTGATGGTGCTGGCGCCCCGCGTGCGCTGGTTCCACAGGTTGCCCCAGGCTGCGGCAGACGCTGCACGCCAATCCACGCCGCTGTGCTCATAAAAGCGCTTGTCCTCGCTGAGCACCAGCGCTGCGCGCAAGGCCGGTGACACGTCAGCCAGCGGCACCCACTGCCCCCGGCGCACGGTGGCGTCCGTACGCAGACGCTGTACCACTTCCCCCTCGCGCGAGAGGATCACGGTATCGGACGAGCGGAAGTCCTGGCGCACCTCTTCGTACGACGGCAGAGCCCAGGCAACCGGTACCCCAGCCACGCAGGCCAGCGCCATGGTCCATCGCACTCCACGTCGCCACCCAGCGGCTCCACCCTGGCGCGCGCCCACCAGATGCCTGACTGCCTTGCGCAGCGATGCAAGCGCGGTTGTGACTGTCACTCCGGGGCGTGGCACACGACCTCGATGTTGTGCCCGTCAGGATCCAGAACGAAAGCCCCGTAATAGTGGGGGTGGTAATGCGCCCGAATGCCTGGCGCACCGTTGTCCCTGCCCCCGGCGGCCAAGGCAGCTGCGTAAAAACCGTCCACCTGCGCCCGGCTCGTGGCTCTAAACGCTACATGCACACGCGTGGGCGGGGTGGGCACCCCAGTGATCCAGAAGTCGGGTTTGGGCGGCACACCAAAGCCTGCGTGGTCCGTGGTGCCGGTCTGGGCCGCAGACACTTCCATCACCAGCGCGTAGCCGATGGGCGCAAGGGCCTGCTGATAAAACGCGCGGCTTTTGTTGAAGTCTGTAGCGGTGATGCCAATGTGGTCGATCATGGTGAGAGTCTTCAGGGTTATGTACTTGAACCGCGCCTTGCAGCAAATGGACGTGTGGCCATGCGGGGCAGAAGATCGCAGCGCATCACTTCGTCGCCCCCACCTTCACCCGTGCATTCGGGGACTCCCCAAACATCTCGGGCGCATACATGGCCTCCACGCGGCTGGGCGGCAAGGCGAAGTCGCCCACGTTGTTCAGTCGCACGGTGTATTCCATGGTGACCGTGCCCTTGGGCAGGTACTGGTAGTAGCTGCGGAAGGACTCGAAGCTGCGCTCTTCAAACGCGGCCCAGCCGCTGCCGCTTTGCTTTTCGCCCTGTGTGGCGATTTCCGAGTCGCGGCCCAGGCCGCTGCCCAAAATGGTGGCGCCGCCCGGGATGGGGTCGGTGATGGCCACCCAGGTCATGTCGGCGCTGGCGTTCACTTCCAGCTTCACGCGCAGCACGTCGCCGCGCGTGTACTGGCCTGCGGGTAGCGACTTGTTGGCCTGCTCGACCGGGGTCACGGTCTTCTTGATGGAGTAGCCCGCAGCAAACGGCGCCTTCAATTGCACGGCCGCCACCGACTGCAGGGTGAGCCACGGCTTGCCGGGGCCCTGGTGGGTTACCTCCAGCGCCTCCTTGCCGCCAGCCTTGCCCCAAGGCAGGAACATGCTGTTGTTCTTCAGGTTACCCGGTGCTGCGGGCGCGCCGAACCAGGTGGTCTGGTGGGCGGTGCCGCTGGCGTCGGTGGCCTTGATGCGATCCACCTTGCTCCAGTCCACGCTGGCGTTGTTGCCGCCCATGCTGGCCTTGGTGCTACCCGCCACGGTGGTGGCTTCAAACTTGGCGCTGAATTTTTCCAGCGCCAGGCCGCCCCACAGGTTGGCGGTGGTCGTGTGCCAGGCACCGGCCTGCTGGCGGCTGATGAAGCCGTTGGCCAGGCGGCCCATGTCGTCCTTCCAGGTGGGGTCGTCCATCACAGCCAGCATCAGGCGCGCGGTATTCACGTCGCCGTTTTGCATCAGCCACCACCAGTAGTCGTCCTGCTCGGTGCTGAAGATGAGCTTGGTGCCCTGGAACGACAGGCGCGCGCGCAATATTTGCATCGCCTCGGCCAGGCGCTTGTCGCGCTCGGGCACATCGGCCACGCGCTTGAGCACGTTCACCCAGTCAATCACCGAATGCGTGGGCCACTGGTTGGGCGCGATGGTGATGCTGCTCACCATTCTGCCCTGGGCCTTGCCGTAGCGCGACAGCGCCTCGATGGCAGCGAGCTTGCGCATGTCCAGGTCCTTGCGCGGGCTCCAGAAACTGCGCTGGATGCGGCCTTCGATGAACGCGATCAGGCCGCGCTCCATGGGGGCACGGGCTTCGTCGGGCAGCGCAAAGGCGGGGTCGATGGCGGCTGCCTCGTGCGTGGCGGCCAGCAGGTAGGCCGTGAGGGTGTCGCTGCCGGTGTTGGCATCACCGCTGCGTGGTGGGAAGTAGTTGGCCAGGCCGTCGCTGTCCAGATACGTCGGCAACTGCGCCATCACGGTTTGCCACAGCTTGCCGTCGCGCAGGCCCACGGCCTTGCTGGTCTTTTGCTCCAGGCAGGCAAAGGGGTAGTTGGCCCACCAGTCGCGCACGCCGGGCAGGCCTTCGGCCAGCTTGGGCTGCAGCGACATCTTCAGCCCGCCCCGGCCGGGAATGGCGTCGGCGGGCGGCGCCGCATCGATGGCGAACTTGCCATCCACCTGCACCAGCGTGGCCTGCTGCACCGTGAGCGGCACGGCGGGCACGATGCGCTGGCGCGCCTTGAGCGCATCGGTGGCGCCCGAGGCCGTGTCGCGCGCCTGGATTTCCCACAGGATGGCTTCCGCGCGGGTCTGTGCCAACTGCGCGGGCGCGGTCACGTCCCAAGCCACCTCACGCGCTTCCCCAGCGGGGATGTCCACCTGCTGGGGTTTGAGTTCTAGCAGCGTCGCACGCGGCGCCACTTCCACCTTCATGGCCGCTTTGGTGGTGTTGCGCAGCGTGATTTGTGCGCGGAATTGGTCGCCCTCGCGCACCAGCGGCGGCAAGCCGCTGATGATCTGCAGGTCCTGTGTGGCGCGAATGCTGGTGCTGCCCGTGCCAAACAACCCCGCAGACGCATCAGCCACCGCCACGATCTTGAAGGTGGTGAGCGCATCGTTCAAAGGCACCGTGACCTTGGCCTGCCCGTTGGCATCCAGCTGCACGTTGGGGTTCCACAGCAGCAGCGTATCGAGCAGCTCGCGCGTTTGCGCACGGCCGCCGCCGCCACCCGCAGGCACTGCCTTCTTGCCGTAGTGCCGCCGGCCGATGATCTCCATCTGCGCGGTGGATGTCTGCACGCCCCAGCTGCGGCGCTGCAGCATGGCGTCAAGCAGGTTCCAGCTGGCGTTGGGCATCAGCTCCAGCAGGGCTTGGTCTACAGCAGCCACGGCCACTTCGGCGTTGGCGGCGGGCTTGCCGCCGGGCAGCGTGGCGGTGATGGTGACCTGGGCCTTGCCGCGCACCGGGTAGCTTTCCTTGTCGGCCGCCACCTTCACGTTGATCTGGTGCGCCTGCGTGCCTACGCGGATTTCAGCCAGCCCCAGGCGGAAGGCGGGTTTGGACAAATCGACCAGCGCTGACGGGGCCTGGTATTCCTTGCCCTCGTACCAGAAGGCGTTCCACCACTCGCCCGGTGCCTTGAAGCCCCAGGTGAAGAAGCTGTACCAGGGCACTTCGCGCAGGCGCCCACGCAGTGCCAGCACGCTCACGTACACGTTGGGGCCCCAATCGGATTGCACCTTCAGGCTCACCGTGGGGTCTTGCCCATTGAGTTGCACCACATGGGTTTCGATGATGCCCTCGCGCTCCACCGCCACCAGGGCGGTGGCAAAGCGAAACGGCATGCGCACCTGGAACTTGGCGGTCTCGCCCACTTGGTAGCTCTTCTTCTCGGGCAGCAGGTCGATGCGGTCGTGGTCTTCGCCGCCAAACCACAGCTCGCCCTGGCGGGTCACCCATACGGACGAAGCGGCCTCGCTGGTGTTGCCGTCGCGGTCGGTGGCGGTCACCACCAGTTCCACCTCGCCCGCCTCGTCCAGCTTGGCTTCGCACAGCAGCAGGCCCCGGCTGTCGCTCTTGCCGGTGCACACCGTGCCCAGGTCTTTGGTGGATGTCTGGTTGTCGTAACTGTAGAAGCCGCCCACCATGCGTTTGCGCGTGGTGGTGGTGATGCGCGCAATGGCCTGCACCTGCAACGCCGTGTTGGGTGCCGCCTGGCCGTTGTGCTGCAGTGCCAGGGCCTGGAAGCGGATCTTCTGGCTGGCCGATGCCCAGCCCTCGGTCTTGACGCCAGCCACCACGCCCGCAGGCCACAGGGTGTGGGTGCTGCGCAGGGTCTGCACTTCCCCGTTGGGGTCGGCATAGGTGGCTTCGAGCAGCAGCTCTTGCGGGCGGCGGGCCTGAGGCAGGTTGTCGATGGTGACCTTGCCAGTGCCGTTGCGGTCCAGCGTCAGGGGCAGCTTGTCGGCCACCACGCGGGCGTCGTCGCTGGCGCCGGCTTCCTCGTCGTCGCTTCGGCTGCCCGTTGCTCCCTTGTGGCGGGGTGGGCTGAAGCTGAACATGTCGTAGTCGGCAAACTGCAGGTACTTGCTGCGCACCAGCGCCGACACGCGCACCGGCAGGTTCGCCGCGCCACCGCCTGAAACGTAGTTGACCTGCACATCGGTGGGCACCGAGCGCACCCGCACCAGCGGCTTGCTGTCGGCCGGGGCGATGCGCCCTTCCAGCACTGGCAGTCGGAACTCTTCCACGCGGAACTGGCCGGTGGTCAGGGTGCCGCGGTGGTTGTCGACGTCGCTCAACTCCACGGAGTATTCACCCAGCTTGGCAGCGGGTGGAATGGCGAAGCTGCTTTGCGCACTCAACCCACCTGTGGCCGTCTTGCGCCACTGCACGGGTTGCTCGAACTGCTGACCGCTGCCGACGTGGGTGATGACCAACGCAGCGGGCCCGGTCTGCGGCGCCTCCAGGCCTTTGCGACTTTCCTGTCGGTAGTAGTGCTTCATCGACACGGTCTCGCCCGCTCGGAACAACGTACGGTCCAACACGGTGTGGGCGCGCAAGTCGGGCTGGGGCTGCATGCTGGTGGGCACGTTGAAGCGCCAGGGCTCAATGCCCCGCTGCCAGTCGCTCCAGGTGAAAGCCATGTCTTCCACACCGGCTTGCGTATGGCGGGCACTGACAAAATAGGCAGACGAGCCCTGGCCGTAGTCGTTGTTGCCGTGGCACGAAGGCGCATCGGGCGACAGCCCTTCAATCATGGCCACGCCCTGCTCGTTGGTGATGGCCTGGGCCAGTTCCCGCCCGCGGCAATCCGACACGCGCACTTTGGCCCCCGCCACTGGCTTGCCCTTGTCCAGCGAAGTCACCCACACCGCCGCGTTTTCGCGCCCCAGCTTGAAATGCACGCCCAGGTTGGTCACCAACGCCGAGGTGCGAACGTACATGGTGCGGCCCTCGCCGTGGCGCTCGTCCAGCAACGAGGTGCCCAGCTTTTGGGACGCGATCTCGACCACATGAAAGCCCGGCGGCAGCGGAATGCCCACCACCTCGAATGGGCGCAGCTCCTTGCCGGTGACCTGGGGCAAATCCAGCGTCTTGACGCCGCCCTGCCCCGCCAGCAGCGAGAGCATGCGGGTCTGCACATGGTCGCGTTCGTCGTCAATCACCTTGGGAAGCGGGCCCTTCACGTCACCGGCGGCCACACGGCGCTGGACGTGGTAGTTGTCATAGCGGGCCACCTTGCGGAACCAGGCAATGATGTCGGCATCGGTGGACGGTTTCAACGTGCTCACCTTGCCCTTGGGGGGTATGGGCGCGGTCGCGGTGCCGGTCTGCAAGCCCTGCACCCTCAGGCCCGCTTCGACATTGCGCAGCGTGACGGGCAGCAGCGCAGGCCCATCGGCGCCTTCGGCGAAACGCTCCACCACACCAAACGGCGCAGCGGCAAACTTGGCCAGCGGCGGCATGCCCGCCGTAGCAACCTTGAGTGGGAAACTCGCCGCATTGCGCAACGCGCGTCCCGAGGCGTCCTTGAAATCCTTGGGCAGCTCGAGCGTGAAGGCGGTCTGCTCGGGCAGCGGCGTTTCAAACTGGACCCCGTTGACGACCGCATCGGCATCGCCGCCCTCCTCGCTGCCTTCCACGATGGGCTTGAGCGTTTCCTTGGCCGACTTGAGCTTGATCGCCATGGCCAGCTTGCGCGGCACGGGGGCATTGAACGACAGTGTCAGCGGGCGCAGCGGCAAGCAAGCGGCCTGGGCATTTTCGCGTTCGCAGCTGAATTCCGCAGCGAACGCCTCGCGCACCTTGTAGGTAAAGCGCTTCTCGACTGTGTTGGCTACGCCGCTGGGCGTGGCGACACCCTTTCCAAACACCAGTTGCAACTGCGACCCCGAGGTCAGGCGGCGATTGCAAGCCAAGCTCGGGAACTGCAGCGGCTCCTTCGCAGCCCGATGGTCCAGACCCAGGGCTTTGAGCATGTCCGCGCGCTGAGGCCCGTCCACCATGCGAACGGGCACGCGTTCACCCACGCCTTCCAGCGCGCACCAGACGTTGGCTTGCACGCTCTCTTTGGTGGCGGGGCCATTGAGCTGGAGCACGAAGAACTGCTCTTCATCGATTTGCTCATAGGTGCCGGGGCGAACGTTTTGAACAAACGGTCCACCGCTATTGAATTGATAGCTTTTAGCGCCCGTCAATGCTGCGCCGGAGGCAGCTTTGAACTCAGGCTTGACCGTGGCGGTGCAGCGCATGCCGGGCGGCAGGTCATTTTCAAAATCAAATACCCACTCGCGCTCATTGGTCCAGCGACCCGTGCCTTTGGAAGCTGCGGCGTCGTTGCAACTGATGGCAATAGGCGCAGGCGCCTTGGGGTCGCCGAAATTCACTGCCGCCGCATCAAACTTGGCCACCGCCTGGCGCACCCGCGCCACCTCGCCCTGCGGGCTGAAACTGATGATCTGCAACGCATGCACCTGCGCTGCCAGCATCAGCCCGCCCAACAGCACGGCGGCTGCGGGTGCATTCCTCCAAAGTGTTTTCATTGTGTGTTTCGCTCTTGCCTGCAAGGGCCCTGAGCGTAGCCGATGCACCCGCTCAAGCGCCACCGCACACCGCCTGTCCAGAGCGTGAATGTGTGAGAAAGTGCTGCAGATGCCAACACATGTGTGGCCCCTATACTCCCGCGCAACAATTGGCGCTGCCGCAGCAGCGCGCCCCGCGCAGGGAGGCGGGACACATGGCACCACGTTCAATGGGCACCGAATCGCCTGCCCAGCCCGCCAAACGGCCCGCCCCGTTCTGGCACCGGCTCAACACCTTCTTCGCCTTCCCGCTGCAGTCCAAGCCGCTGATGTACAGCCTGATCCTGGCGCTGTCCAGCATGCTGTTCAAAGCGATTTTCTTTTTGCCAGACCCTCTGGCCATTCTGATCGTGGAGGTCGGCATCTTGCTGGCTGCCTCGCGCTACGGCTTCAAAGTCACCGCCCTGGGCTCGCGCGGCATCTACAAGGCCGAGGACTACCCGCCTGAGCTGGACCCGGACTGGAAGAACCTGCCCTGGAAGCTGTTCGCCATTTTGATCGCACAGTCCATTGCCGTGGGCTGGCTACAGCGCCTGAACCCCACGCTGGGCACACTGGCGTGGCTGGCCATGTGCTTTTTGCTACCCGCCACGCAGATCGTGCTGGTGCAGACCTGCAGCTTTACCGAGACCCTGAACCCCGCCAACGCCTGGAATGCGGTGCGCGCCATTGGCTGGCCCTACCTGCTGCTGTGCCTGTTCCTCTTTTTGCTGAGCCAGGGAACCTTCATCGCACTGGGCATGCTGCTGCCCATCTTCAAGGGCTGGATCGTGGTGCCCATCGTCAACTGGGTGCTGATCTACTTCAGCTGGGTCATGGCCAGCCTGCTGGGCTATGCCATGTACCAAAACCACGAAGCCTTTGGCATTGACCTGCTGCCCGGCGCCGGCCTGGACGATGACGACGCCCCCGTGGACCGCCGCACGCCTCGCCAGATCGAACAAGACGCCATCGACGCACAGGTGGCCCAGCTGGTCACCGCTGGCGACATGACCGCCGCTGTAGCCCTGGCGTATGAAGAGCAGCGCATGCGCGGCGATGAAGTGGCCGCACAGCGCCGCTACCACCGCGTGCTGTCACTGGCCGAGGGCAAGACCGCTACGTTGCTGGACCATGCGCAGCGCTACATCCCGTTGCTGCTGCGTTCGGGCCAGAGCGGCGAAGCGCTCAAGGCCTTTCAGACTTGCCGAGCCAAAGACGCGCAGTTTGCGCTGCAAGACGCCCCCACCACCTTGGCCCTGGCCAAGGCTGCGTGGAACACGGGCGACGCGAAAGACGCACTGGCTTTGCTGCAAGGCTTTGACCGCCGCTTCAAGGGCCACGACGCCGTGCCCGCGGCTTATGAGCTGGTGGCCCGTGTGCTGCTGCAGGGCATGAACCGCGCAGACATGGCGCTGCGTGTGCTGGCTACGCTGGAATCGCGCCACCCGGACACCGAGGCGGCGCGAGAGACGCGGTGGTTGCTGCGGAACCATGTGCCGCAGGGGGCGGTGGGGGTTTGAGGGTTTAGTTGGGCTCTAGTGCTTATGGGTTAAGCGCGGGCAGCTATTGAATTCATAGTAGGTTGATTCGTCATCAGCCGTTTGGGGCTTGGTTGGCTGATGGGGCTGTATGCCTTTGCAAAGGGCGGGTGCCGGGATGTGCGCCCGGCGGCGCACCTTCTTTTCTTGCGTTGCCAAGAAAAGAAGGCAAAAGAAGGCGACCCCACTGTCTGCGTCCCTGCGCTTCGCTTCGGGCAACCTGCGGTGCTCGCGTCCAGCGGGGTCTCGCTCGAACTCGCTTCGTTTCACTACGCTCAGACAATCGCGATCCCTGATCCGCTGGCCGCTGCGCTCCTCGGCGCATACAGAGGGGAGTGGGAGCCGAACAGCCACTCGGGCCATTGCTTCGCTCGGCCCAGCTCATCAGCGCAAGTGCCACGCGCAGGGCGCAGCGCAACCAGGGTCGAGCGCAGCGACGACCCGAATGGCTGTTTGGATGTTCACCCCCTGCTGGCTGCGCCTGCGGCGGGGCGGTTGCGGGGTGGCATGGGCGTCGAAGCGCCCATGCTTCGTGATCTGACTCGCCGTGGCTGTCCGAGCGGCGCTGCGCAGCAGCAAAGCGAGTTCCACGGCGCACCCCGCAAGCGCACCGCCGCAGGTTTGCCCCGTAGCGCAGCGCAGGGGTCGCAGACTGGGGGTCGCCTTTTCTTTGCTCACTTTCTTTTGGCGAAGCAAAAGAAAGTGAGTCGCCCGCCGGGGCGAAATCCCGGCTCCCGCCCTCAGCAAAGGCATACGCCCCATCGGACCACCAAGCCCCAAACGACTGGCGACGAACCAGCCCACTATCAATTCAATAGCTGCCCGCGCTTAACCCATAAGCGCCAGAGCCCAATTCAGTCAAAAATCAAACCCCACCCAACACCTGCAACGCCGCACTCCCCGGCGCCAACTGCTGCAACTGCGGCCGGAACACAGCCGCCTGCTCCCGCCGCCCCGCATGGCACAACGCAGCCACCAACATGCCCAGCGTCTCCCCCAGCTCCGGGTGCGTGGGCGCCGTCTTGTGCAAGGCGTTGAACAGCTTTTCCGCATCGCCCCACTGCTGCGCCCGCGCAAAGCGGCGGGATAGGCGGGCCATGTCGTCCGGCTGCAAACGGGCGCCGGGCTTGGCCTTTTCAAAATACGTGCGGTAGCTGGCGTGCTGAAACTGCAGCGTCTGCTCATCGTGGGCGCGCAAGCGGAAGATGCGGCGCGCGGCGCGGTGAAAGTCTTCGCTCTCGGGCCACAGCGATGCCGTCTTGAACCAGGCGCTGAGCACCTTTTGGTCCTGCGGGCGCAACTTGGCAGCGGCCCGCCACTGGGGCAGCGCCTGCTCAAACTTCATGCCCTGGGCCAAGCGCTGGGCGTTGGCCACATGGGCGTCAAAGCCATCGTCTGGCAGGGCTGCCTGCGCCGTGGGCACCTCCAGCGGGCGGCGGCGCACCAGCATCACCAGGGCCATCAGCGACGCGCCCGCCAGCAAGCCGCCCAAGTGGGCCATGTAGGCCACGCCACGGCCACTGAGCCAGTGCTGCAGCAGCTCGTTGGCAATCCACGCGGGCAGCAACAGCAAGGCCGGGGCGGTGACGTAGTTGAAATAGAAAAACAGTTGGTAGAAAAACCGCACACGCCGCAGCCGGTAAAGCACGGCATACATGCCCATCAGCGCAGACACCGCCCCGGACGCGCCCAGCCCATAGCTGCCGGTGCCCCCATACGCCCAGGCTGACAGGGCAGAGCCGCCCAGGCCACCCAGCAGGTAGAACGCCAGGTAAGTGGTGCGCCCCAATGCCAGCTCGACCGAAAAGCCGAACAGAAACAGGAACAGCATGTTGCCCAGCAGGTGGCCGGCGCTGCCATGCAAAAAGGTAGCGGTCAGCCAAGTGATGGGGCGAAATTCGGCATCTTTGCCGTAGTCCATGGCCCAGCGGCGGGTGAAGGGCTCGGGCAGGCGCGCTTCGTACAGCGTGCGGGCCGCCTTCCAGTCGGTGTGCTGGGGGTCTTCGGCGGGTACGAAACGCGGGCTCTGCAGCCGTTGCTGGAACCCATCTTCCCGCTCCATCCAGGCGAGCAGCGCGCGCTGGTTGCCTGCCTTTTGCAACGCTCGCGCCTGGGGCAGGTGTTTGTCGCTCGTTTCTTCCAGCCACGCGACGAATCGCGGAATCTCGATGGCCGGCAGCGGGCTGGCGAGGTAGAAGGCCGCCGCTCGGTCACGCGCCTTCTCCTCGGTACGTTGTGGCCCCCAGAACACCAGCATGTTGACGACGATGAGCAGCACCGTCATCCACGGCGGATTGCGCCAGGTGGGGCGGTGTTCAAGGGGGATGGCGTAAAACATCGCGCGATTTTGCGGTTTTTCGGGGGCTGCGCTACAGCGTTTTATGCGCTGCACCATCACTGCCCCGCAAAGGGTGGAGCAACCAGGTTCCATTCAGCAAAAAGCCCACAGGGACCAAATCCCAGTGGGCCTTGCAAGCCGGCGAGAGGAGGCTTATTGCGCCACGAAGCCGCTGTTCTTGATGATGCGTGCCCAGGCCTGGGTGTAGGCAGTCTGGCGGTTGGTGAGCTGCTGTGGCGTCATGTAGCCCACGGTAAGTCCCATGGTGGTGAGCTGGTTGTACACGTCGGGCTGCGCCACCACCTTGGCCAGGGCGTTCGAGAAGTCCACCACGAACTTCTGCGGCGTACCGGTGGGGGCGTAGATGCCGTAGTACGGCAGGTCTTCAAAGCCCTTGAGGCCCAGCTCATCAAACGTGGGCACATCGGGCATGGCGGCTTGCCGACGGGTACCCAGCACGGCAACCACATGGATTTTTCCCGCCTTGTGGTTCTCGATGAAGTCCTGAACGGAACCGACACCTGCGGCGATCTGGTTGCCCAGCATGTCGGCCATCATCGGGGCGCTGCCGCGATAGGGTGCAGATACTAGATCGATCTGGTATTTCTCGCCCACCAGCTTGACCAGAAATTCCGGGGTGGAAGCAGGCGCCGGGATGCCCACGGCACCCTTGCCCTTGCCTTGGGTCTTGATCCAGCCGACGTAGTCAGTGAACGACTTGGCGGGCGTGCCGCCCGAGACGGCAAACGCGTTCACGAACGTGGCAAAGCCCCCCACGGAGACAAAGTCATGCACCGGGTCGTAGCCCGGATTTTTCACCACCTGGGGCAGGATGGAGATGGTGTGGTCGTGCGACAAAAACAGCGTGTGCCCATCGGCCGCAGCGGCCTTGAGCGCCTGCGCGGCGATCTGCCCGCCTGCGCCGGGGCGGTTTTCCACCACCACGGGCATGTGCAGCTCGTCCTTGAGCTTTTCAGCCAGCAGGCGCGCGATGGCGTCACTGCCGCCGCCGGGCGGAAACCCCACCAGAATGCGCACGGGCTTGGCGGACTGGGCAAACGCCAGCCCTACGGAGAGGGCGGCGCCCAGCACGGCAGTGGCCCGAACGGCACGGGCCAGCAGGCTGCGGCGTGAAGAATGGGAAGTCATGTGGTGGCTCCTGGGTGTGGGGCAATCAAGGAAGCAATGCACGCGGGCATCAAGCCAGGCGGGCACGGTGGCGCGCCAGTTGGGCACGCACCTGGGCGGGCGCAGTGCCCCCCAGGGTGTTGCGCGCGTTGAGCGAGCCGCGCAGGCTCAAGCATTCGTACACGTCTTTCTCGATGGCGGGGTGAAAGCCCTGGAGCACGGCCAGGGGCAACTCTGACAAATCGCACGCGTGCGTAGTGGCGGCCTTCACCGCATGGGCCACGGTTTCGTGGGCATCGCGGAAGGGCAGGCCCTTTTTCACCAGATAGTCGGCCAGGTCAGTGGCGGTGGCATAGCCCTTGAGCGCGGCCTGCTCCATGGCCTGGGCGTTCACGGTGATGCCGCCCTCCTTTTGGCCCGTGGCGGGGTTGAGCTGGCCGCCCACCATCTCGGCAAAGATGCGCAGCGTGTCTTTCAAGGTGTCCACCGTGTCGAACAGTGGCTCCTTGTCTTCCTGGTTGTCCTTGTTGTAGGCCAGGGGCTGGCCCTTCATCAGCGTGATCAGGCCCATCAGATGGCCGACCACGCGGCCGGTCTTGCCGCGTGCCAGTTCGGGCACGTCGGGGTTCTTCTTCTGCGGCATGATCGACGAGCCAGTCGTAAAACGATCGGCGATCTTGATGAAGCCGAAGTTCTGGCTCATCCAGATGATGAGTTCTTCAGAGAGACGGCTCACGTGCACCATGCACAGGCTGGCCGCAGCGGTGAATTCGATGGCGAAATCGCGGTCGCTCACGGCGTCCAGGCTGTTCTGGCACACGCCCTCCATACCCAACGTTTTGGCCACGCGCTCGCGGTCCAGCGGGTAGGTGGTGCCGGCCAGGGCCGCGCTGCCCAGCGGAAGCACGTTGGTACGGCGGCGCACGTCGGCCATGCGCTCGGCGTCGCGCTTGAACATTTCCACATAGGCCAGCATGTGGTGGCCAAAGCTCACGGGCTGGGCCACCTGCAGGTGGGTAAAGCCGGGCAGGATCACATCCACGTTTTGTTCGGCCACATCCACCAGCGACACCTGCAGCTCCTTGAGCAGGTCGCTGATCAAATCAATCTCGCCGCGCAGCCACAGGCGCACGTCAGTGGCCACCTGGTCGTTGCGGCTGCGGCCGGTGTGCAGGCGCTTGCCGGCGTCGCCCACCAGCTGGGTCAGGCGCGCCTCGATGTTCAGGTGGACGTCTTCCAGGTCCAGCTTCCACTCGAAGGCGCCCGACTCGATCTCTTGCGTGATTTGCGCCATGCCGCGCTGGATGGAGGCGTGGTCCTCGACACTGATGACGCCTTGCGCAGCCAGCATCTCCGCGTGGGCCAGGCTGCCTGCAATGTCGGCCTGCCACAGGCGCTTGTCGAAGAACACGCTGGACGTATAGCGCTTGACCAGGTCGCTCATGGGCTCGGAAAACAACGCAGACCAGGCCTGGGCCTTGGTGTCAAGCTGGTTGTGGGATGGCGCAGACGCGGCGTTGTTGGCTTGGCTGGAGGACATGGGGAGGGCAATAATTGGATGGTTCAGACACCCGGACTGCCCGGATGCCAATGCAAAACACCCAAATTTTATCGACCCTGCCCCCCGAGCGTGGACAAACGCCGTCTTCAGAGCAGGCGCAGCCATGGTCCAGAGGCTCCAAAGCACCCGCTGGACGTGCATTGGTCTTTGATGCGTGCCAGTTGGGCGTGGTGTTGCGCGCCGTGCTGTTTGTCGAGACGGTGGTGGGCGTGGGGGCCATGTTCGGGGCGGACAACTTTTACCAATGGCTCGCTACCGTGGCGTTGCTCACCGGCGGTGCGTTGCCCGCCACCCTGGCCTGGTTGGGCACGGCATGCAGTCTCAAAACCGTGTTGCAACGCCTGAGCACCGCCCAACAGTACGCCGCGGGCGTGCTGCTGGGGGCGATTGCCGGAGCCTATGCGTGCGCCATGCTCAAGCTTGCAAGCGTGGCCCCGCCCTCGCCCCCCTGGCTGGCCAGCGCGGCCTGCGGGGCGTTGCTGTCGGCCATGCTGGTCACGGCCCTGGTGTTGCGCGCCAGGGGCCGCACCCCCGCTGCCACCACAGCACGCCTGACGGAGCTTCAGTCGCGCATTCGGCCTCACTTTCTGTTCAACACCCTCAACAGCGCCATCGCCCTGGTGCGCGCAGAGCCTGCCAAGGCAGAGTCCTTGCTGGAGGATCTGAGCGATCTGTTTCGGCACGCCCTGGTCGAGCAAGGGGAATCGGTCACGCTGGCCGAAGAAATCACCCTGGCCCAGCGCTACCTGGCCATTGAAGAGGTGCGTTTTGGGCACCGCCTGCAGGTGCAGTGGAATCTGGACCCCCGCACCGATGCCGCACGGCTGCCCCCGCTGTTGTTGCAGCCTTTGGTTGAAAACGCGGTCAAGCACGGCGTGGAACCCAGCCCGCGC
Source organism: Acidovorax delafieldii (assembly GCA_002377855.1). Taxonomy (GTDB): domain Bacteria; phylum Pseudomonadota; class Gammaproteobacteria; order Burkholderiales; family Burkholderiaceae_C; genus Acidovorax; species Acidovorax delafieldii_A. The sequence goes on from DFQQ01000030.1 coordinate 172,112, forward strand.
GGCGGCAAATTGCGGGTGATGACCGAGCTGCGCGGCAGCCGCGTGGTGGTGCGCATCACCAACACCCTGCCGCCCTCCCACATCAAGAACGACGGTGCACCCCGCGGTCACGGCATTGCGCTGGCCAACGTGCGGGCACGCCTGGCGCTGCTGCATGATGTGCAAGGCGAATTCACGGCCGGTGTGCAAGATGGGCTGTACCAGGTGCGCATCACGCTGCCGGTGGAAGGCCACATGCGCCGCGCCGACAAGAACAAGTCTGCGCGCCGCGCCAGCGCCCAGCGACGAAGCACCGGGCGCAGGGCCAACAGCCCGGCCCCTGCGTCGCCCACCCGACCAGAATCCAAATAACCAACCGACGCCTGTGCGATGAACATACTGATCGTTGACGACGAGCCCTTGGCCCGAAGCCGGCTGCGCACCTTGCTCAGCGACTGCGCCGACACCCTGCGCAGCTCCGTGGCCGAGGCCGGCAACACCGGCGAAGCGCTGGCAGTGCTCAGCCCTACAGGGGGCCGCGGCTTTGATGTGGTGCTGCTCGATATCCACATGCCTGGCCAAGATGGCCTGTGCCTGGCCCACGCCATCCAGACGCTGCCGCAGCCGCCAGCCGTGGTGTTCGTGACCGCCCACGCCGACCATGCCGTCAGCGCTTTTGAACTGGACGCGGTGGACTATCTGACAAAGCCAGTGCGCCGCGAACGCCTGCAGCAAGCGCTGGCCAAAGTGCAACGCCTGCAGCGCCCTGCGGTGCCCGCAGCGATTTCGACATTGCCCGAAGGAGAAACCCTGGTGATTCAGGACCGGGGGCGCACCGAGCGCGTCGCGCTGGCGGAGGTGCTGTATTTCAAGGCCGAACAAAAGTACGTGACGGTCCGCACCGCCACACGCAGCTTCATCATGGACGGCTCGCTCAGCGAGCTGGAGTCGCGCTATGGTGCGCGCTTCCTGCGCATCCACCGCAATGCCTTGGTGGCGCGCCGCGCCTTGCGGGCGCTGGAAAAACACTACGACCCCGAAGAAGGCGAGGGCTGGGCCGTGCGCCTGCAAGGATCGACCGAGGTGCTCTCGGTCTCACGCCGTCAGGTAGCGGCCGTGCGCGAAGAACTGGCGCGTTGAAATCGCTGCATATCAAGGTAGCTCAATCAGGTTTCAAATGGTTACACTGCCTGGGCGCATTCGCACCTGGGCTGAGGAGTGCGGCGCCCAATCACCTCTAACCTGGGAAACACACACATGAAAAAGCTCCCCGTTTTGACCGCCGCAGTTCTGGCGATGATGGCCGCTGGCGCCGTATGGGCACAAGGGGGCTACAACCGCCCACCCACGGGCGACAAGCAATATGCCCAATGCCTGGTGTATGCGGACCGGCTGTATGAGGGTGGCAATGAGCCCAGTCCAGTCAAGGGACAGACCAAAGCCCAGGCTTGGTGCACTTGCATGTGGAACGAAACGCCCGACGACTTTAAGGGCAACTTGGTGAAGTTTGCCGAAACGCGCAAAGGCAAGGAAACCAACAAGCTGTGCGAGAAGCACTCAGACTGGAGCGAGTAACCCGCTGCGGGATACCGTTGCAAAAGCCGCCTTGGGGCGGCTTTTGCTTTTGCGCCCCGACCGCAATCCATCGGCCATTGCGCGCCGCGGCTTAACCTTTGCTGCGCAGCGTGCGGCTTAGCAAGATCACCGGCACCAGCCCGACGGCAATCAGGGCAAGCGATGGCAGCGCCGCTTCGCCCAGCCGCTCGTCCCGCGCGAGCTGGTAGGCCACCACGGCCAGCGTGTCGCTGTTGAAAGGGCGCAGCACCATGGTCGCAGGCAACTCCTTCATCACGTCCACAAACACCAGCAGCGCGGCAGCCGCCGTCGAGCGGCGCAGCAGCGGCCAGTGCACCCGCGCCATGAGCCCAGCGCTGCCCATGCCCAGCATGCGTGCGGAATCATCCAGGCTGGCGGGGATGCGTGCATAGCCGCTTTGCACCGATTGCAACGCCACCGCGCAAAACCGCACCAGATAGGCCCACACAATGCCCACGGCCGTGGCCGTGACCAACGCGCCAATGCCCCATTGCGGCATGGCCGCCTGCAGCCAGCCCACCGGCAGCAGCAGGCCCACCACAATCACCGCGCCGGGCACCGCGTAGCCCAGGCTGGCCAGTTGCACCACGCCACGCGTCACCCCATCGGGGCGGCGGCGCACCGCAAAGGCCAGCACCAAGGCCAGCGCAACAGCAATGGCGGCCGTGATGCCACCCAGGCGCACGCTGTGCCAAGCCCACTCCACAAACCGGTCCCAGGGCAGCACAGACCAGTCGGCCGCCAGGGGGCGCAACATGAACGCCACCGGCGCCGCAAACCCCATGAGCACCGGCACGCCGCACACCAACCAGACCAGCACGCGCGCCCAGCCGCGCAGCACCAGGGGCTGCGCCTCTGACGAGCCCGCGCGCCCCACGCCGCCTGCGGCAAAGCGCATGCGCTTTTGAGCGCGGTGCTCCAGGTGCAGCAGAGCCAGCACCACCACCAGCAGCATGGTCGCCAGTTGGGCGGCGGCCAGGCGGTTGTCCATGGACAGCCAGGCTTTGTAGATGCCTGTAGTGAAGGTCTGGATGCCAAAGTAGCTGGCCACGCCAAAGTCGGCCAGTGTTTCCATCAATACCAGCGCCACCCCTGCAGCCACTGCCGGGCGGGCGAGCGGCAAGGCGACGGCCCGGATACGACGCGGCAGCGGCGCGCCCAGCAGGCGGGCCGCTTCCATCAGCTGCGCAGCGCGCTCACCCAACGCCGTGCGAGCCAGCAGGTACACGTAGGGGTACAGGGAGAAGATGAACACCCACACTGCACCACCCAGGCTGCGCACTTCGGGCAGCAGGCGCCCTTCCAGTCCAAAAGTGTTGCGCAAGCCCACCTGCAGCGGTCCGCTGAACTGCAGAAAGTCGGTGTACGCATAGGCCGTGACATATGCGGGCATGGCCAGCGGCAACAGCAACAGCCACTCGAAGGTTCGACGGCCCGGAAAGTCAAACAGCGTGACCGCTGCGGCGGCCCCCGTGCCCACCACGGCAGCGCCCAAGGCCACCATCACGCTCAGCCACAGCGTGGTGCCCACATAGCCGGGAAGCACCGTCGCCGCCATTTCGCGCAAGATGCTGCCCGCCTGCGCATCGCCCTGCCCCCAGGGCAACCACGACGCCAACACAGACAACACCGGCAGTGCGAGCACTCCCGCCAACAAGATCAGGGCCAGGGAGCGGAAGTCGAAAGGGCTGCGGCGCAAGGCGGGCAATCTATGAAAACGAATGAAACACGGTGGCGGGGCCGCCTGCGCGAGCAGCAAGGCCCAGGCGCGCGCCGCAACGGCAGGGATGCAAATGCGAATTTTAAGCATTCGACACCTAGAATGGCGGCATGTTTCTAGAGGTCTCCCAACTCGATGTGCGCTACGCGGGCCGCGCACAAGCTGCTGTTCACGGTGTTTCACTGGGCCTGCACGCAGGCGACATCGGCGTGCTCATCGGCCCTTCGGGGTGCGGCAAGACCACCCTGCTGCGGGCCGTGGCGGGGCTGGAACCTGTCTCTGGCGGCGAAATACGCCTCACCAAAAGCGTGGTCGGCAGCGCCACGCTGAGCGTGCCGCCCGAGCAGCGCCGCATCGGCATGGTGTTCCAAGACTACGCGCTGTTTCCGCACCTGTCGGTGGGGCGCAATGTGGCGTTCGGCATCCACCAGCTGCCGCGCGCCGAGCAGGCCGCGCGCGTTGCCGAGGTGCTGCAACTGGTGGGGCTGGAGGGCAGCGAAAACCGCTACCCCCATGAACTCTCTGGCGGCCAGCAGCAGCGCGTGGCCCTTGCGCGCGCGCTGGCGCCGCGCCCACAGCTCATGCTGCTGGACGAGCCTTTTTCCAACCTGGACGTGGACCTGCGCGAACGGCTGGCGCACGAAGTACGCGGCATTCTGAAAGCCGCTGGCGCCACCGCCTTGTTCGTGACACATGACCAGTTCGAGGCCTTTGCCATTGGCGACGTGATCGGCGTGATGCACGAAGGCCACCTGCACCAATGGGACGATGCCTACACCCTCTACCACCGCCCGGCCACACGTTTCGTGGCCGACTTCATCGGCCACGGCGTGTTTGCACCGGCCACCCTGGTGCAGCGCGGCAGCAACGTGGTGGCGCAAACCCCCCTGGGCGACCTGACCGACCTGGCCGAATGCCCGCTGCCCAGCAGCTACCCTGGCGGCGAATGCGATGTGCTGCTGCGCGCCGACGACATCGTGCATGACGACCACGCATCGGTGCAGGCGCAGATCGTGCGCAAGGCGTTTCGTGGATCGGAGTTTCTTTACACGCTGCGGCTGGGCAGTGGCCTGCAGGTCATGGCCCATGTGCCCAGCCACCACGACCATGCCGTGGGCGAGTGGATTGGTATCCGTGCCCAGGTAGACCATGTGGTGACCTTTGCGCGCGACGCGTGAATTCGATCGGTAGGTTTTTTACCGAAACCGGGCGCCAGCGCGCCTGTCTGATTGCGAAATAACTACATTTTTTATAGCAATCATTTCAGACACCACGCGGGGGCTGCGCACAGTTCAAATCCATGCAAACAAATTGTCACAATTTGTAGGCCCAATGACGGCGGGCGATGTTGCCCAGTGACCCGGCCGGCACATCGGTGCCAGCGTGGCCCAGCCAATGATGGGTAAGGCGCACGCCAGGCGGGGTCCCACGGATCTGCCATGACGTCTGCATCCCTTGACCGCAAAGACCGCACCACCAATATTCTGGGCCGCCGCCTGTTGGCCACCTTCATCGCCGTGCTGCTGCTCACGCTGGCGGGCTCTGCGATCGGTGTGTGGTCATTGCGCAGCGTGGACACAGCCACGCGCCGCGCCATAGAAAACAACGTGGCCACCGAACGCCTCGTGGCCGATGCTTACCGCCTGCAGGCCATCAATGCCGAGCGCTACAAAGCGATGGCCTTGAGTTCGGAGCCCGAAGTGGGCGAGATTTTGGCGGCCGACATCGACCGCACCCAAGCCCGTTACGCCGAGCTGATGGCACAGCTTGCGACACGCCTGCACACGCCTTCTGAACAGGCCTTGCTCACCAGCACCCAGACCAAGGCACAGGACTTCCAAGTCGCCGTGAAAGAGCTGGTGACTGCCCGCGACTTTGGTCTGACCGAACGCATCCGCAAGGTGTTCTCCGAGCGCTTCGAGCCCAGCGCTGGCGCTGTGCTGGGTGCCCTGCAGCAGCTGGCCCAATCGCAGCGCGATGCGATCGACGCGGCAGGGGCCCACATTGCCCAAAGCAGCCGCAACGCGCAGATGGCGTTGGTCCTTTTTTGCGCTACCGCCCTGCTGCTGGGCAGCGCGCTGACGTGGTGGCTGGTTCGCAGCATTTCACGGCCCATCGGCATGGCCAGCGCCACGGCGCAACGCGTGTCCAGCCTGGATCTGCGCCAGGACATCGAAGGGCACCACCGGGACGAGGCGGGCCAACTGCTGCTGGCGCTGAACACCATGCAGGAAGCGCTGCGCGCGCTGGTGAACCAGGTACGCCTGTCTGCCCACAACGTCCGCCTTGCAGCCCACGAGATGGCGCAGGGCAATGCCAACCTCTCAGAGCGCACCGAGGGCACGGCGTCCAGCCTGCAGCAGACCGCAGCGGCGTTGGAACAGGTGACGCAACGCCTGCAACAGTCCACTGAGACAGCTGCACGGGCCGAACGCATGGCCAGCCAGGCATCTTCTGTAGCGTTGGAAGGCGGAGCCGCCATGGCGCAGATCATCGAGACCATGCAAAGAATTCAGCAATCGTCGCGCAAGGTGGAAGAAGTCACGGGGGTGATCGACAGCATTGCATTCCAAACCAACATCCTTGCGCTAAATGCTGCCGTCGAAGCCGCCCGTGCTGGCGAGGCGGGACGGGGTTTTGCCGTGGTGGCGGCCGAGGTGCGACAGCTGGCGATGCGCGCTGGCGAGGCCGCCCGCGAGATCAAGGCGTTGATCTCTACATCCACCCAGAGCGTGGAGGCCGGCACCGCCTTGGTCAACAGCGCTGGACACACCATGGGACAAATCGTCGAGTCCATTCGAGACGTGGCGGGAATGATCAGCGACATCAGCGCTGCCACCCATTCACAGACGCGCGATATCCACGACATCAACTCCGCCGTGGCGCGATTGGACGAGATGACGCAGCAAAACTCTGCACTGGTGGAGGAATCGGCCGCCGCCTCGGACGGCCTGCGCCACCAGGCCAATGACCTGACGCAGCTGATCAGTCAGTTTGTGCTGCCCTCGCACGATACCCTGCCCCTGCAGGCGCACACCGGCATGCCTGCGCTGCCTCGCGCCTGAGCGCAAGGGGCTTGTCTCATCGCATGGGGCCGCAGCCAAGTGGCAGCCGGGCAGTCGTTAGCAGTTTATTGACCACCGTACGCCAGCGTCGTGGCCAGCAGCGGTCAGCCTTGCTGGCGAAGGCCATCCACCACGGATCGCAGGTGGGCAGCCCATTCACGGCGGTCACGGCCCCGGGGCGTTTCGGGCTCGCCGTACGTCACCACGGCTTCGATGGCCGGCGCACTGAGCGTGCGCCACATCGAACCCAGCAAGGTTTCGTCACCGATATAGCTGGGCGCAAAGCTGGTGGCACCCGTGGCCTTGTCCACAAATCTGAGACCCACCGGCTGCACGGGCGCATCGGCCGCCACCGCGGCCTGCAGCAGGTTCGCGTGAAAGGGCAGCATGGCGCGGCCATCACCCGTGGTCCCTTCAGGGAAAACCGCCAACACCTCGTTGCGCTCAAGCGCCTCTTGCATGGTGCGCACCATGCGCATGGCATCGCGGCGTGAGGTGCGTTCAATGTAGAGCGTGCCCGCTGCCGTGGCCAGCGTGCCAATCAGCGGCCAGCCCTGTACGTCGGATTTGGAGATGAAGCAGCAATGCCGCGCGGCGTGCATCACCGGTATGTCGAGCCACGAAAGATGGTTGGCCACCAACATGACCGGGCCGGCCACCGGCGGCCGGCCCTGCACCCGCAAGCTGATCCCCGCACAGGCCAGCAGCTGCTGCGACCACACCTGCACCCGCAGGTATTGCTGCTCGGGCGCCAGGCGCGGAAACCGCACGCTGACGACCCACAGACCGTGGAGCACATGGCCCAGCAGGCGCACCATGCGCCACAGGGCGCGCGCAGCCTTCACCACAGCTGCCCAGGAATCAAGGAGCCGCTGCCAAAGCGCAAGCCGGCTGCCGCCAGCAGGTTCAATGCCGCGTTAGCACCCGCCGGCCGCCGCCGTACCACCCGCATGGACTGCTCAGTCCCGTTCAAACGCCAGCTGCCCGCCCACCACCGTGGCGCGCACCAAGCCCGGCAACTCGTAGCCTGAAAACGGCGTGTGCTTGCCCTGGCTACGCAGCGCGTCAGACCGCACCGTCCATGCGGCGGCAGGATCGAAAACGCACAGATCGGCCACGCCACCTTCCACCAACTGTCCCACGCTGGCCTGCAGCGTGCCCAATGCGGCACCCAGCACGCGGGCAGGCTCAGACGTGACAACTGCCAGCGCGCGCGACAAAGGCACTCCTTGGTCCTGAGACCATTTGAGCGTGAGCGACAGCAGCAACTCCAGTCCCGTGGCTCCAGGCTCGGCCTCGGCAAAGGGCAGTGTCTTGGCGTCTTCGTCCACAGGATTGTGGTCAGACACCAGCACGTCGATGGTGCCATCGGCCAGCGCTGCGCTGAGCGCATCGCGGTCGCGCTGCTGGCGCAGCGGAGGCGATAGGCGGGCGCGGCTGTCAAAAAAGCCAATGTCGACATCCGTGAGGTGCAGCGAGTTGATGCTCACATCGGCCGTGACCTTGAGGCCCTCGGCCTTGGCGCGGCGCAGCAGCTCCACGCCCGCGGCGCTGCTGATGCGGCAAAGATGCACGCGGGCGCCGGTGGTTTTGAGCAGCTCGAAAATGGTGTGCAGTGCAATGGTCTCGGCTGCCACGGGCACGCCCGACAGGCCCAGCCGCGTGGCCAGAGGGCCGCTGGCCGCCACGCCCTTGCCCAGGTGCATCTCTTGCGGGCGCAGCCATACGGTGTAGCCAAAGGTCGCGGCATACTGCAGCGCGCGCTGCATCACCTGCGTGCTGGCCAGCGGCACTTCGGCCTGGCCAAAGCCCACGCAGCCCGACTCGGTCAGCTCCGCCATTTCGGTCAGTACCTCGCCTGCCAGATTGCGCGTGAGGGCCCCCAACGGAAACAGCCGCGACTGGTGCAGCTTCTCAGCGCGGAACTTGAGCATCTCCACCAAGCCCGGCTCGTCGAGCACGGGGTCGGTGTCGGGCGGGCAGACCAGGCTGGTCACGCCGCCAGCCACGGCCGCGGCCATTTCTGATTCGAGCATGCCTTCGTGCTCGTGCCCCGGCTCGCGCAGGCGCGCAGCCACATCCACCAGGCCGGGCAGCACGATGCAACCAGACGCATCGATGGTGCGTGTAGGGGCGAAGTCCGCAGGCATGCGCAGCAAGCCCACGATGCGACCTGCCGCCAGGGCCACATCGCCCACCTGGTCCAGCCCGCTGTGGGGGTCGATCACACGGCCGTTCTTGATGAGTATCTTCATGATTTCAAGCCAAATTGGCCGCTAGCGCTTTATACATAAGCGCAAGCAGCTATTGAATTAGTAGCATCCACATCACTTGCCCCCATGCTCGCTGCTGCGCGCATCGCAACAGGCGGCGTCCAAGCACCACCGTGGAGCCGGCTCTGCCGGGCCCGGTTGGGAGCCCCGCCTTGGAAGGACGATGCGAAGCGGCTCAGGAGGGTCACGCTTCGTTCCCCGCCACGATGGACATCACGGCCATGCGCACCGCGATGCCGAAGGTCACCTGCGGCAGGATCACGCTCTGTTTGCCATCGACCACGGCGGAGTCGATCTCCACGCCGCGGTTGATCGGGCCGGGATGCATGACGATGGCATCGGGCTTGGCCAACTGCAGCTTTTCCTGCGTGAGACCAAAGCTCTTGAAATACTCCTGGCTGGACGGCAGCAGCGCGCCGCTCATGCGCTCGTTCTGTAGGCGCAGCATGATGACCACGTCAGCGTCCTTGATGCCCTCTTCGAGGGTGTGGCACACGCGCACGCCCATCTGGGCCATGTCGCCCGGCACCAGTGTGCGGGGGCCGACCACGCGCACCTCTGCCGCACCGAGGGTGGTGAGGGCGTGGATGTCCGAGCGCGCCACGCGCGAGTGCAGCACGTCGCCCACGATGGCCACGGTGAGGTTGGAAAAGTCCTTCTTGTAGTGGCGGATGGTGTACATGTCCAGCAACCCCTGCGTGGGGTGGGCATGCCGGCCGTCGCCCGCGTTGATCACGTGCACATGGGGCGCCACGTGCTGGGCAATCAGGTACGGGGCGCCAGACTCGCTGTGCCGCACCACGAACAGGTCAGCCGCCATCGCACTCAGGTTGGCGATGGTGTCCAGCAGCGACTCACCCTTGCTGGCCGAGCTGCGTGCGATGTCCAGGTTGATCACGTCGGCCGACAGGCGCTTGGCCGCGATCTCGAACGTGGTGCGCGTGCGCGTGCTGTTCTCAAAAAACAGGTTGAACACGCTCTTGCCGCGCAAGAGGGGCACCTTCTTGACTTCGCGATCGTTCACGGAGACGAAGTTGGCGGCCGTGTCGAGAATGTGCGTGACGATGTCGCGCGGCAGGCCTTCTACGGACAGCAGATGGATCAGCTCGCCGTTTTTGTTGAGTTGGGGGTTGCGCTTGTGCAGCACGTTCAGGCCTCCTGGACTTGGAACTGGAAAGTGCCCTGCTCATTGCGTGCCAAGGCCAGCGACTGGCTGCCCGGCAGCGACACACGGGCGGCGGCAAAATCGGCCTGCACGGGCAACTGGCGGCCGCCGCGGTCCACCAGAACGGCCAACCGGACGCTGGCGGGCCGACCGTAGTCGAAGAGCTCGTTGAGCACAGCGCGGATGGTGCGGCCGGTGAAGAGCACGTCGTCCAGCACCAGCACGTCGGCGCCATCCACGTCAAAAGGCAAGGCAGTTTGCGCGCCCGTAGCCAGACCACGCTGCGCGAAATCGTCTCGGTGCATGACCGAAGAGAGCACGCCCGGCGCACCCTCGAGCTCCAAGTCTTTCTGCAGGCGTTCGGCCAACCAGGCGCCGCCCGAAGCGATGCCCGCCAAGCGCGTGGTGGGGGTCAGCATGCTGCGAACGCCACGCAACAGCTCGCGGTACAGGGCCTCGGCGTCCAGCACAAGGCTGCCGGCCTGACCGGCAGGGGAAATGGTCATGGAAGATTCCTCAAAAACTGTTCCAGGATGATGCAGGCCGAGGCGGCATCCGCATCCTTGGCGCCGCTGGCAATGGCTTCGGTGGTGCTGTAGCGTTCATCCACTTCAAACACCTGCAGCCCGAAGCGCCCACGCAACTGGCGGCCAAACTTCAGGGCGCGCTGGGTGTTCTCGTGGCTGGCGCCGTCGGGGTGATAGGGCACGCCAATGACCAGCGCGTCGGGCTGCCATTCCTTGATGCGCAGGGCCACCTGGGCAAAGCGGGCGTCGCCCTCGGCCTTGATGGTCTCCTGCGGGCTGGCGGTGCGCAGCATGCGATTGCCGGAGGCCACCCCCGTTCGCTTGAGCCCGAAATCGAAAGCAAGAAAGGTCTGAAACTGCGCGGGAACGTCTGGCTGAACGGGAAGCCCGGTCATGCGTGCCCCGCTTCAGGAGAGAGCATCCACGCCTGCAGACCCAACAAGCCCAGCGCTCGGTCGTAGCGCTCGGGCACAGGGGTATCGAAGATGACCGACAAGTCAGCGCCCACGGTAAGCCAGGCGTTTTCGGCCAATTCGGATTCGAGCTGGCCTTCGCCCCATGAGGAATAGCCCAAGGTGATCAGCACCCGGCGAGGCCCGGCGCCGGTTGAAAGGGCTTCCAGAACGTCCTTGGAGGTGGTCATGGCCAACCCCCCAGGAATGGACATGCTTGATGCGTAGGCAGACTCATCCGACTGTTCCGTGCCAGCGAGCATGGGCTCGTGCAGCACGAAGCCTCGCTCGGTCTGCACCGGGCCGCCCTGGAAGACAGGTTCTTGGGTGAGATCGTCTCGGCGCAGTGACAAGTCGACCTTGTCAAACAAGCCCTTGAGGGTGATATCGGAAGGCTTGTTGATGATGAGCCCGAGCGCACCGCGTTCACTGTGCTCGCACAGGTACACAACACTGCGCGCAAAAGACTCATCTTCCAGGCCGGGCATGGCGATCAGGAAATGATGCGTCAGGTTGATGGGCGCAGAATCGGAAGACATTGCCCAATTTTAACGGTGAACATGGAGACCTCTTACGCCACCGGCCTTGTCTGGTTCCGGCGCGATCTGCGCGCTCTGGACCACGCGGCCCTTTACCACGCACTTACTCGGTGCCAGCAGGTGCATTGCGTTTTCGTCTTCGATACGCAGATCTTGGCACCCTTGCCCCGCGCAGACCGCCGCGTCGCATTCATCCAGGAGGCGTTGCTGGAGTTGGACGCCCAGTTGCGCAGCCTCAGCACACACGCGGCTGGCGGGTTGATCGTGCTGCATGCCGAATCCACCGACGCCCTGCCCGCGCTTGCCCAGGCCCTGCAAATTGATGCGCTCTTTGCCAACCACGACGATGAACCGAAGGCGCTGGAGCGCGACACCACGGTGCGCAGCCGCCTTGCACAAGCGGGGATCGCCATGCATACCTTCAAGGACCACACGGTACTTGAACGCAACGAGGTGCTCACGCAGTCGGGCACGCCCTACAGCGTGTTCACACCGTACAAAAACGCCTGGCTTCGCAAGATTGATGCGTCTCATCTGCAAAGTTACCCTACTGAGCGCTACGCATGCCGGCTCGCGCCCCGGCCGCCGGCCTATGCCCGACCCGTGCCGACGGTGCAGGACATCGGGTTCGAGCAGAGCGCCCAGGCAAAAATCCAGTTGCCCGGCGGGAGCTCTGGGGCACAGCAGTTGCTGGAAGATTTTTTGCAGCGCATCGGGCGTTACGAAGAGACGAGAAATTTCCCGGCCGTGAAGGGCCCGAGCTACCTGAGCGTGCATCTGCGCTTTGGCACGGTTTCGCCGCGCCTGCTGGCACGAACGGCCCATGCGCTGGCCCAGCAAGGCAATCCCGGTGCGGCAACCTGGCTCAACGAACTGATCTGGCGAGACTTTTACTTTCAAATTCTGTACCACCATCCCCATGTGGCGCAGCAGAGCTTCAAGCCCGCCTACGATGCCATTGCTTGGGAACAGGGCGACACCGCCGAGGCGCTCTTTCAGGCGTGGTGTGCAGGCCAGACGGGCTACCCCTTGGTGGACGCTGCCATGGCCCAGCTCAACCAGACGGGCTATATGCACAACCGGCTGCGCATGGTGGTGGCCAGCTTTCTGGTCAAAGACCTGGGCATTGACTGGCGTTGGGGCGAGCGGTATTTTGCGCAGCAGCTCAACGACTTCGACTTGGCCGCCAACAATGGCGGCTGGCAATGGGCGAGCTCCAGCGGTTGCGATGCCCAGCCCTACTTTCGCATCTTCAACCCCGTTAGCCAGAGCGAGAAGTTTGACCCAGAGGGAAAGTTCATCCACCGGTATCTGCCCCAACTGGCAGGATTGCACAAAGCGGCCCTGCACGCCCCATGGCAGGCGCGCCGGATCGAATTGCAGGAAGCAGGCGTGGCTCTGGGGAAGAACTACCCGCACCCCATCGTGCAGCATGAGGCGGCCCGCCGGCGCACGCTGGAGCGCTACTCGGTGGTCAAGGCCGCTGCCACATAGCGTTCACCAGATTCCGCAAAGCCCGGAGCAATAGCCTCGGCCCGTGGCTACGGGCTCACTGAGGCCTGCAAGAGGCAAGGCCCCAAGCGGCCTGAATGGGAAGATTTCAACTCGTGCCGCCTCGCCGTGCCCTTGAAACCTCAAGCCCAGAAAAAAAGGGCGTCCGCAAGGACGCCCTTCTCACAGCCAATACAGCCAAGCACAAGCTTGCGCCCTGCTCGTCAGACCTCGGCGGTGACCGCCGCAAGGCGCGCGTAATGTTGAATCAGGCTGAGCAACTCTTCATCCGAGTAGGGCTTGCCCAAATAGTGATTCACGCCCAGCTCCATCGCATGTTCACGGTGCTTCTCAGCAATCCGCGACGTGATCATGATGATGGGCAGATCTCGCAAGGCACTGTCGGCGCGGATGTTGCGGGCCAGATCGAAACCGTCCATGCGCGGCATTTCGATGTCGGAAAGAACCACGGTGGGTCTTTCTTCTTGCAGACGCTCCAGCGCCTGCAAACCATCGGCTGCCAATGCCACGCGATAGCCTTCACGCTGCAGTAAACGCTGCGTCACGCGGCGTACCGTGATGGAGTCGTCCACCACCAGAATCAGCGGCACCTGGCTAGGGCCGGCCAGCATCGCTGTCGGCGCCTTGGGCGCATCGGGGCCGTCCGTTTCGGCCAGCATCGACACCCCTGCGCTGGCAGCTCGTACCTGATCTCCATACACGGTTGCCAGGGCCACCGGGTTGTAAATCAAAACCACTGCACCAGAGGCCAGCACCGACATACCCGCCAGACCTGGAAGGCGCGAAAGCTGTGGCCCCAGGTTCTTCACCACAACTTCCTGGTTGCCCAACACTTCGTCCACGTGCATGGCAATGCGCTGCGACGCGCTTCGGAACACCACGACAGGACGGGTCTTGCCGGCGGGTTCATTGCTGCGCGCAGACGACTGCAGCAAAGCACCTGACCAGAAAAACGGCACCCGCTCCAGGCCATCGTCGAAATAGCCCGTGCGGTAGGCTTCTTCCATGTCCTGGACAGACGTGCGACGCACAATCTCCACCAGGTTGGCAGGCACACCCACAGCCAGTTCGCCGGCCCGCAGCATCACCACCTGGGTCACCGCGGTGGTCAAAGGCAGCACCATGCGGAACGCAGCCCCCTGCCCGGTTTGCGTGGACGTTTCAATACGGCCGCCCAGGGCGTTGATTTCCGCGCGCACCACATCCATCCCAATACCGCGCCCGGACAAACCCGTCACTTCTGTTGCCGTGCTGAAGCCCGGCATGAAGATCAGGTTGGCAGCAGCTTCGTCGGTCAACTCATCGCCAGGCTCCAGCAAACCTTGCGCCAGCGCTTTTTCGCGAATGCGGGGCAGGTTCAAGCCTGCACCGTCATCACGGAACTCCACCGACACGTCATTGCCCTCGTGGCGAAGATCGACGGTAATGGTGCCGGTGGCAGGCTTTCCTGCAGCCAGGCGTACTTCAGGCTCTTCAATGCCATGGGCCACACAGTTGCGCAGCAAGTGCTCGAAGGCCGGGGTCATGCGGTCTAGCACACCCCGGTCCATTTCGATGGATCCACCGGTGATGTCGAGCTTGATCTGTTTGCTGGTTTCTTTCGAAGCCTGGCGTACCACCGCGTACAGACGCTCGGCGATGCCCTCAAACTCCACCATGCGGGTGCGCAACAGGTCGCGCTGAAGTTCACGGGCTTGGCGGCCCTGTGCAATCAGGTCGTCCTCGGCGCCTTCCATAGCACGCTGCAAGTTACGCTGCACGGTAGCCACGTCGTTCACCGACTCTGCCATCATGCGTGTCAACTCTTGCACCCGCGTAAAGCGGTCAAACTCCAGCGGGTCGAAACCGGCTGCGGAATCCTTGGCCAGCGCCATGCGCGACTGCATCTGCGATTCAGCCTGCACTTCGATGTCACGCAACTGTTGGCGCAGACGATCCAGGTTGCCCGACAAATCGTTCAATGAGCTTCTGAACTGCCCCAGGCGAACGTCCAGGCGCGAGCGGCTGATCATCACCTCACCCGCCTGGTTCACCAGACGATCAAGGAGTTGCGCGCGCACGCGCACTGATTGGTTGGCAGCGACGCGCAGCGGGGCCAGTTGCGAAGGGCCTGGCAAACGCACTGCAGGCGCCGTGGAGGCGGCGTCCTGAACGGCCGGCACTGCTGCCGGTGCAGTTCCCGCTGCTGAGCCTTCTTCCTTCTCCTGCTCAGGTTCCAAGTTGGCTTCGGGCTGTTGTCCAGCGTGGGCACTGAGCGCTTGGAAGTTGGCTTCCAGCCCATCAAAACTTGCCTGCAACGGTTCGACTTGGTCGGCCGTCACTGTTTCCACGTCAATCTGCTCAATGGCCGATTCGAGGCGGTGAGCCATTTCACCCAGACGCATGGCACCGGCCAACCGCGAGCTGCCCTTGAGGGTGTGCAAGGCGCGCAAGACCTCACTGCGCGCGCTGAGGTTGTCTGGCCTTGCTGCCCATTGGCGCAGCGCGCCACCCAACTGAGGTAGCAACTCAGCGGCCTCTTCCTCGAAAATTGGGAACAGGTCGGGGTCGATGACGTCGACAACGTCGATGTCGTCGTCCACATCGGCTGTCAGCAGCGCAGGCGCTGCCTCGCGCTTGACGACAGACAGTGCCGGCGCGACGGCGCGCGGCGCAGGAACTGCTGGCTCTTCGGGCATAGAAAACGCTGGCGCGTTGTCGTACCCAAGCGCATCCCCTGCGTCGTCGTTTGCTTCCGCATTTTGGGACGCCGACGAAACGTCCTCTGCAAGATCCTCGTCCACCGGAGACAACGTGTTGTTGACCTCAGTTTGCAGAATCTGACGCAAGGCCTCCAGCACTTCCGGGTTGGGCTCCTTCAAGAAGCCCGCCGCAAACTGGTGCAGCAAACGACGAATGTCTTCTGCGGCCGCCATGAAGACAGTGGCCTGCTCTGCATTGCCGCGTGTCTGCAATTGAACATGTTGCAGTGCATGCTCGAGCACCCGCGCCATATCAGACAACGCAGTGAAGCCCACCGTTGCCGAACTACCCGCCAATGAGTGGGCCAGCGCTACGGCCGTATCAGGCAGCGGCTCATGCAGTTCCAGCGACCACTCCTGCAGACAAGTCACCAAACGGCGCGACCACTCATCCGCTTCATTCAGGTAGACGTTGTAAAGCGGCAATCCAATGCGCAGGGTTTCAATGACCTTGACCGCTTCTTCGCGCGCCGCGTCTTCCTCTTCGGCAGCCGAGGCGAAATCGTCCTGCACTTCAGCGACGGGCTCAGGCACTTCAGCCGGCTGGGGCAGCACATCGACCACAGGCTCATCAAGAGCGGGCGGCTCTGAAATAGGGAGCGGCGATTCTTCGGACAGGTTGTCCGCAACCTCTTCGCCCTGCGCAGAAGTTACATCGGCGTCGAGTTCGATGTCGAGTACAGGAAGCTCCTCAAGTACAGGAAGCTCTGCGTGCATAGGAAGCTCTGCGGGTACAGGCGCTTCCGAGGGCACGGATGGCATTTCTGCGACAACCTCTGGATCACTTTCGTCGAGGAAAGCCAAGTCTGGCAAGCTCAGGTCCACCAAACCATCATTTGCCGGTTCTGCCGCTGTGTTGGCTGCAGCAACTGATGCTGCCTGCTCAGACTCGGAAAGTGCGGAAGTGAACACCGAAAAGTCGATGTCCTCAGTCACGGCGGCTTCCACCGCTTCAGGCGTCAGAACTTCCAGCTCAGCAGAAGACGCGTTCTCATCCTCGGGAATTTCGGTCGACTGGAAGTCTTCGTGCAGCACGGCCTCTTCCGAGAACTCGTGCACATCGATGTCTTCTGCAGATGCCGTTGCGACGGCCTCCAATGCAGGCTCTTCAGCTGCCGCAGGGGCCTGCGACAACTGCGCGTCTTGAGGCACTGCCAAGGGCACCACGGAGCCGTGCAGACGCATGGCATCTGCCGATTCACGGAAGGCGGTGGACTGCCATGCGGACTGCCCGCCATTGGCGATGTCTGTGGCCCAGCGATCAAACGCTTGCAATGCATCTGATGACAATTGCAAAAGCGAAGGCTGCATGGGCTTTTGCTCTGCCAGCCAGGCATTGAGCAGTTGCTCCATCGCCCAAGCGGCTTCGCCAAAATCGTTGAGCCCGACCATTCGCGAGCTGCCCTTGAGCGTATGGAACGCGCGGCGCAGAGTGGTCTGCTCACTGAGGTTGCCAGGTTCTTCCGTCAGGGCTGCGATGGCTGTGGTCCCGTTAACGACCACCTCCCGAGCTTCTTCCAGGAAAACCTCCAGCAGTTCATCTTCAATGGCCAGCTGCTCCTTGACTGCGAGCACCACAGGTGCCGGTTGCACGCTGGCAGGGAGTCCGGCCGGCGTGGCGTCGAAGGAAATTTCGGGCGCCAGCTGGGTTGCGTGGGCAGGCTCCACTTGGGGCTGATCATCGGAAGCCCCAGGAAACGGAGAGAAGTCCGTGGGAACACCGTCGGGTTCCTCCACTTGAAAGCGGGGAACGACTTCTGGCAATGGCAGGGGTGCACGCTCCTCCAGCTTGGCCGGTGCCTCTTCGTGCGCATCAGAGGCGCGAGCGCGCCCTTTCGCAGTGAGTATGCGCAACTCACCCAACTCTTCATCGTACACAAACAGCTTGCGCGCCATGGCACGTTGGTAGCTGAGCATGTCGATCAGGAAGCCCAGCGCCCCAAGACTGCTGCCCAGCTTTTCGAACGTGCTCGCCTTTTCCTCGTCAGCAATCTCGTTGACCAGAAGGCGTTCCACGGTGTCGCGCATCCGCACGACCGCCAGCGAAGCCTGCTCCAGGCCCAACACAGAAAGCACGCCTCGCATCTGCGCCAGAAAACCAGGTACAGCGGCCAGCAAAGACGTATCCTGCGGACTGCGGAAGAACTGGTCCATGGCCTTTTCAGCCTCTGCCAGGGTAGCTCGCAATTCGTCCACCACACTGCCCATGGTCTGGTTGTCGCTGACACGGCGGTACAGCTCTTCCATCCACGATTCCAGTGGCTCAGGCTCGGCACCGGCCCCTACCGCCTCCAGGCGCTCTGCAAGGCGCGCTGCGCGCTGAACCATCTGTTCATCGCCGGCATCCAGTTCCTCAAACGCGGCTTGCAGGTACAGCACAGAGGTGGCGACCTCCATGGCCAGCGCGGCAGATGGTGGCTCGCCCGACCGGGTGATCGCATCCATCGTCTTGGTCAGTGCAACCGCCAGGGTCTCGCTGCCAGGATTGAGCTTGCGTAGCGAATCACACACCAGGCTGAACTGGTCCGCAGCCGGCTTGATCTTGTTGCGATCCCCGCCTGCCAAAGCCGACCATGTCTCGGTGGCCGCGGCAATGCGCTTGCGCGCCTGGGTCAACAAAGCTGGGTCAAAGCGACCAAACCGCACGGCCTCGTAATCCACGGGCTTGAAGCGGTCCAGCGCGTAGGCTTGCCGAACAGCCTGCAGTGCAGGTGCACGCCCGGCTTCGGTGCCTTTGGCTTGCGAGCAGAAAAACAGAAGGTCTTGGACCAGCCGATCAGCGATGGTGTTGTCGCCCTTGGCCAGCGTCGCATATTGCATGAGCACACGTGACGCCACGCGCTTGACATAGACGTCCGCGGGCAACAGGCCTTCCGTGAAGGCTTCAAGGAAGCCTGCACAGATCTTCCAGAAGGCACGCACTTGGCGATCCTGCTGCGCGGCCACAAACCCCAGACAGGTGTCCCTCATGCTGCGAGCAGCCTTGAGGTCGCCCGTCTTCACGATCTTCAGAACGGCCGCGTCAAGGCGCGCACGCGCATCCGCTCCGTAGGGAAGTGGAGTTGCGGACACATCCAGATCAGGTTCTCTGAAACGCCGCTCCACGGGCCACAAATCGGCCGGATGAACACGGTCTGCGCCCGCCAAGGTTTGAACGTCGCGGTACTGAGGGAACAACGCTACAGGCGAGACAGGCTTGCCCGCCAGCACGCTTTCGAGAAATTCGATCAAAGCGAAGCTGGCGCGCTCAATGGTGGCCGCTGCTTCGTCGCTGCACAGCTCCGGGCGCTGCACAAACTTCTGGACCGCCGACTCCATGGCCCGCAACACCAATGCGGTGGGTGCCATCCCCACCATCTCAAGAGCGCCGCTGGCTTGGTGCAGTTGCTGCCGTGCAATGCGCAGCGACCCTGCATCCAACGACGCCAAGTCGGATTCGTGCGCCTGCTCAACTTCGCGCAAAAACCGGCGCATCGATTTGACTGCGCCGCCCAGCGATTTGCGTAACTCGTCAAGCACCCAAGCCAATGGCCCGAGATCTTGATCTCCTGGGGTCCAGTCTGCGGCCGGTGCATTGTTGACATCAATAGATGACATGGATTCGTCCCCGGCTGCAAAGAGCCAGCTGGTTGATGACTAGCGTCAGGCGATCTTGAAACGTGCCACCGATTGGCGCAGTTCCTCTGCCATATGCGAGAGCTCACGGACCTGTTGTGCCGTGGTACGGGTGCCCTCACCCGTTTGCTCAGTCACCGCAAAAATGTGCTGGATGTTGTCGGCCACTTCATTGGCCAAAACAGCTTCGCGGGAAGTCGAAGACGAAATCTGCTCAATCAGTTCCGCAAGGCGGCGTGACACTCGGTCGATTTCTGTCAGGGCAGTACCGGCGCTGTCGGACAGACGAGCCCCTTCCACCACACCCTGAGTGGAGCGCTCCATAGCGGCCACGGCGTCCTGGGTGTCGGTCTGAATTGCTTTCACGAGCGCCGAGATCTGGCGCGTCGCATCGGCAGAACGTTCAGCGAGTCGCTGCACTTCTTCCGCCACCACCGAGAAGCCGCGACCGGCTTCACCGGCAGACGCCGCTTGAATAGCAGCATTCAGCGCAAGCACGTTGGTCTGCTCGGTAATGTCCGAAATCAGCTCGGTAATTTCACCGATCTCCTGGGACGATTCGCCCAGGCGCTTGATGCGCTTGGAGGTGTCCTGAATCTGGTCGCGGATGGAATTCATACCACCGATGGCGTTCTGCACGGCTTGCAGGCCGGAGTCAGCGGCTTGCAGCGATTGGCGGGCCACCGTGGCCGATTCCTGCGCTTGTGTAGACACTTCGTTAATGCGAGTCGCCATGTCCAGAACAGAGCGGCCCGTCTCACGAATTTCACGCAACTGCTCGGTAGAGGCTGCCAGCAGTTCAGTCGATGTGCTGTCCACCTGGGCAGTGGTTTGGGCCACCCGGGTCGCCGTGTTCTGCACGCTGCCTACCAGTTGACGCAGCTCTTCCACCGTGTAGTTCACGGAGTCAGCGATAGCGCCAGTGATGTCTTCGGTCACCGTGGCTTCTTGCGTCAGGTCGCCTTCAGCCACCGACTGCAGCTCGTTCATCAGACGCAAAATGGCCGCCTGGTTGGCGTCGTTGACGCGCTTGGCTTCTTGCTCTTGGCGCTTGGCGTCCTTTTGTTGCGCTTCAGCGGTCTTTTGGCGGTTACGGCTGTCCAGCAGTTGAACGCGCGACAGGAAGAAGCCGCAAACCAGCAAGAACGCACTGGCCAGAACCAGGGCAGCCAGCTGGCCTGCGCCCACGCCTGTTTGAGCGGACAGCTTGGTTTGCAGGGTTTCCAGTTGGCGACGCAGCGGTTCGCTGTCGGCAATGATCGCCGATTGCGCTTCGCGGGCAGACACCAGACCTTGCAAGTTGCCCAGAATAGCGCTGGCTTGGGTGCGCGTCTGCTCATACAGCTTCACGAGGCCTTCCAGCTGCTCACGCGTCTGGGCATCCTTGGTAGCGGCCAGGCGCAATTCGGGGCTGCCGTCCAGCATGCCTTGGGCGATTTCCTTGAACGAGTTCAAGTCCTTGCCCAGCAAGAACACAGCCTCAGGGCTCACGCCTTCCATCGTCTGGAATTCGTTGGCAGATTTACCGATACGCTGGGTCAACATCACGAGCTGACCGGCAGCAGATATTTCGGACGCAGGGGCGTTTTGCTGAAGCTTCAGCGAAGAAACCGTTTCGGCGATTTCCAGCAAATCAGAAGACTGGCGGTTGATCGTGCGCAGAGCATCACCCACCTGGGTCAGGATTTTTTGCTGGCCCATCACCACACCGGCATTGCGCTCGGCACGTTCCATCATCGGGTTCACGGCGTCGAGTTCGGGCTTGTAGGGTTCACCCAGAGCCGGCACGCCCAGCTCCGCATCGCCGCTGCTCAAGGCGCGAATGTTGCGGGCCAGCACCCCGGAGCTTTCCACCACGTCGGGGAACGCCTGGGGACTACCCACCAGCGCCTGCGACACCGATTTCGCAAGACGCTGCGACTGCATCAAGGACTGGCCGGTAGCAGCCAGCTGTTGCGCAGACTGATCCGCCTGGCGCAGCACCCACGCCGCAATCAAGCCCAGGGCCACCACCCCCACGGCCAGCAAAGCCAACAGGCGGCGCTGGTGAGCAGCCGCCGTGGCACTGCCCAACACTGGCAAGGCGATCAGCTCGTCATCCACGCCGACAGCGTCACCCGCGTCGGCCGAATAGGAATCGGTGTCGCCTTGAACACTGTTCATGGCATCCACCTGGTAGGGGTCACGCGAAGCGCTCCCATCCGGAACACCTGCAGACAGCAAGTCGTTGTTGCCATCGGCAGCAGCTTCTGCATCGGTCGATGCAGGCTTCCGATTGAACAGTTTTCCAAATTGATTGACGACGGACATGGTGCAGCCTTACAGAAAAACTCAAGCACTGATGCTCAGGAATGCGGGATGTTGGGACAAGATTTGCAAGTTCAGCTCTTGCCAGCGGACGCCGGCCGCATCGACATAGACCGTGCCATAGAAGGCTGGTGCGTCTTCTGCCGGAGCTTCGGATGAGACAAAAGCCTCCGTCCCGCGCAGACCTGCCAGACGGTCTACCAGCAACGCCGCATTGACATCCAGCGCGCTGTTGAATGCCAGCAGGCTGGACTCGGACAACATTTGCTCCGTGCGCTGCACGGAAGAACCCAATAGACCGGCGAGGTCTACCACCCCGACCAAGCCACCACGCAAATTGGCAACACCCAGAAACCAGGCCTGGGTGTATGGAACGGGCTGCACAGCAACCCATGGAAAAATTTCGCCTGACTGCGCCAGGGGCAGCAGATACGACTGGCCTGCAGACTCCACCGCAAGCCAAGACGAAACGGACAAGCCCTCAACCCTTGCCGCCTGTAAACGGCCAGCAAGGCGTACTTGGAGCTCTCTAAGGGCTTCGCGATTGGCCATGAACGCGCAGCTGCCTCAGTTCAGCGCGTCGATTTTGGACTGCAACTCGGCTGGATCGACCGGCTTCGTGATGTAGCCGCGCGCGCCCTGGCGCATACCCCAGACGCGATCGGTCTCTTGGTTCTTGCTGGTGCACATGATGATGGGCACATCGGCGTACAGCGGGTCCCGGCTGATGGCACGGGTCAGCTGAAAGCCATTTTGGCCGGGCATCACGACGTCCATGAGGATCAGATCAGGCTTTTCTTCAGCCAGCCGGCGGAAAGCTTCCTCGGCGTTTTCAGCCGTGCGCACTTGCATGCCTTTTTTCTGAAGCAGGTCCGTCAAAAACATCAACTCGGTCTTCGAGTCGTCGACGACCAGTACTTTCTGGATGGGCATTACATCGCTCCTAGTTGGGAATTGCCAAATTGCTGCACTGCTTGCAGCAACTGGTCTTTGGTAAAGGGTTTGGTGAGGTATTCCTGGCAGCCGACCATTCGGCCACGGGCCTTGTCGAACACGCCGTCCTTGGACGAAAGCATCACCACGGGAGTGTCTGCAAAACGCGCGTTGCGCTTGATGATGGCGCAGGTCTGGTAGCCATCCAGCTTCGGCATCAGGATGTCACAGAAGATCAGCTGAGGCTGATAGTCGTTCACCTTGGCCAATGCATCGAAGCCGTCGTCAGCCAACAAGACTTCGTGCCCCCCCTGCTTGAGAAAAATCTCGGCGCTTCGGCGGATGGTATTGCTGTCATCCACCACGAGCACCTTGAAAGATGCGCCTGTTGTAGTCAATTTTTTATCGCTCCCGATGGAAAGTGTAAATGTCGCAGCAGGAGCCACGCTTCAAATCTGCACCATCTCAAAATCTTCTTTGCGGGCTCCACATTCTGGACACGTCCAGTTCATGGGAACCTGGTCCCAAGGCGTGTTGGGCGGAATCCCGTGTTCAGGTGATCCAGCGGCTTCGTCATAGATCCAGCCGCATATCAAACACATCCACGTCTTAGAGTCGGTCACAGCTTAATAGGCCTTCACATAGAATGCAACGATTGTATCTAGTCATCTCTGCGGGCTGCTGCTTCTATGCCACCATTGATGCAGGAACTGGATCATGACAACTCACACCCCCCTCCCCCCTGCCCCTGATGAACTGGACGCCGATCCATCGGACGAATCGAGCCCGGCGTGCATTCTGGTCTTCAATGCCAGCGATCCCAGCGGCGCAGGTGGCCTGACCGGCGACATCGCCACCATTGCATCGGTAGGCGGTCATGCCATTGCCGTGGTCACGGGTGCCTATGCGCGCGACACGGCCCAGATCTTTGACCATTTCTCTCTGGACGACGAGGCTGTTGCCGAACAGGCCCGCGCCGTGCTTGAAGACCTGCCGGTTCAGGCCATCAAGGTCGGTTTTGTGGGCAGTACTGAGAACATCAGCGCCATTGCCGAGATCACGACCGACTACGACGAAGTGCCCGTCATCGCCTATATGCCCAACCTCTCCTGGTGGCGTGAAGAGCTGATTGACGAGTATCTGGACGCCTTTCGCGAACTGCTGCTGCCGCAGACTTCGGTGTTGGTAGGAAACCACAGCACGCTGTGGCGCTGGCTGTTGCCAGACTGGAGCAGCGACCGCAGCCCTACCGCTCGCGACATTGCCCGCGCAGCCTCCGAAATGGGCGTGCCCTACACCCTGGTCACTGGCATTCCGCTGCCCGAGCAGTTCGTTGAAAACGTGCTTGCCTCGCCACAGACCATCCTGGGCAGCGGCAAATTCGAGCTGTTCGACGCCACCTTCTCCGGTGCAGGCGACACGCTGTCAGCAGCGCTCACGGCGCTGGTGGGCAGCGGTAACGACCTGGGCGAAGCCACCAGCGAAGCCCTGAACTACCTGGACCGCTGCCTGGACGCCGGCTTTCGGCCCGGCATGGGCCACATCATTCCCGACCGCATGTTCTGGGCCCAGCCCGATGACGACGAGTCAGAAGACAGCGAAGCAGATTCCCTTGACGAAACACAAGCCATCGAAGGCTTTGTAATGCCACCCCATGACACCAAGCACTGATCTCAATATCCCTCTGTTTGAACGCGCAAAGGCGCTGATCCCTGGCGGCGTGAACTCGCCCGTGCGGGCTTTCAAGGCCGTGGGCGGCACACCCCGCTTCGTCAAGCGCGCGCAGGGCGCCTACTTCTGGGACGCCAACGACCAGCGCTTCATCGACTACATCGGTTCCTGGGGCCCGATGATTCTGGGCCACGGCCACCCCGCGGTACTTGAAGCGGTGCAAAAGGCGGCACTCGAAGGCTTCAGCTTTGGCGCGCCCACCGAGCGCGAAGTGGAACTGGCCGAAGAAATCCTGAGCCTCGTGCCGTCCATGGAAATGATCCGCCTCGTCAGTTCGGGCACCGAGGCGGGCATGAGCGCCATTCGCCTCGCGCGCGGCGCCACGGGCCGCAGCAAGTTCATCAAGTTTGAAGGCTGCTACCACGGCCATGCGGATTCGCTGCTGGTCAAGGCCGGATCGGGCCTGGCCACGTTTGGCAATGCCACCAGCGCGGGTGTGCCACCTGAAGTGGTGCAGCACACCCTGGTGCTCGAATACAACAACGTCGCGCAATTGGAAGAAGCCTTTGCCCTGCATGGCAAGGAGCTGGCCTGCGTGATGATCGAGCCCATTGCCGGCAACATGAACTTTGTGCGCGCCAGCGTGCCCTTCATGAAGCGCTGCCGCGAGCTGTGCACCGAGTACGGCGCGCTGCTGGTGCTCGACGAAGTGATGACGGGCTTCCGCGTAGCCCTGGGCAGCGCGCAAAGCGTGTACGCCAAGAGCATCCCCGGCTTCAAGCCCGACATCACCGTGCTGGGCAAGGTCATTGGCGGCGGCATGCCGCTGGCAGCCTTTGGCGGACCGCGCGCCATCATGGAACACCTGGCCCCGCTGGGCGGCGTGTACCAGGCCGGCACCCTGTCAGGCAACCCAGTGGCCACAGCATGCGGGCTGACCACGCTGCGCGAGATCAAGAAGCCCGGCTTCT
This sequence comes from Acidovorax delafieldii, assembly GCA_002377855.1. Lineage (GTDB taxonomy): Bacteria > Pseudomonadota > Gammaproteobacteria > Burkholderiales > Burkholderiaceae_C > Acidovorax > Acidovorax delafieldii_A. The sequence continues at coordinate 197,178 of DFQQ01000030.1, forward strand.
TCGATGCGTTGTCGGCCTCCACCCGCTCGCTGGTGGATGGGTTGGCGCAAGCCGCCAAGGAAGAAGGCGTGCCCTTCAGCGCCGATTGCGAAGGCGGCATGTTCGGCTTCTTCCTGCTGCCGGAGCTGCCCCAAAACTACCCCGCCGTGCTCAAGACCGACAGCGCCCGCTTCAATCAGCTGTTCCACGGCCTGCTCGACCGCGGCGTGTACATCGCCCCGGCGCTGTACGAAGCCGGCTTTGTCAGCGGGGCCCACACGGCCGATGACATCGCTGCTACGGTCGCTGCTGCACGTCAAGTATTCAAAACACTATCAAAATAGTAGCTACTGGCGCTTATCGGATAAGCGCTAGAGCTCTTTTTTATTTGAATCTGTAGCAGAGGCGACACCGCCTCTGCCCGCTTCACACCATCGTCATTTGGCGCAGGCAGTCTTGGGTGTTTTACCCACCGCCTGAGCCATGACCGACAAACTCCTCTCCTCCCCCCACCCCATCCGCGACGCCGCCGAGGCCAACCCCAGCCGCCGCCGCTTTGTGCGCCAGATGGGCCTGGCCGCTGCGGCCCTGGGCACGCTGCCGCTGGCCGCCTGTGGCGGTGGTGACGATGCACCCGCCGTGCAGTTTGCCCACGGCATCGCCAGCGGCGACCCCCTGGCCGACCGCGTGATGCTGTGGACACGCGTCACGCCGCCGGTGGGCCACACGGGGGATATTCCCGTGGAATGGGAAGTAGCCACCGACAGCGCCTTCACCGCCATCGTGGGCCAAGGCCAAACCACAGCGCTGGCCAGCAAGGACTTCACCGTCAAGGTCGATGCCACGGGGCTGAAATCCGCCACCGCGTACCACTACCGCTTCCGCGCGTATGCAGCCACCTCGCCTGCCGGCCGCACCCGCACCTTGCCCACCGGCAGCGTCGCTCAGGTCAAGCTGGCGGTGTTCTCGTGTGCCAATTACCCGGCGGGCTACTTCAATGTGTACGCGCATGCCGCCAAGCGTGGCGACCTGGACGCCACGGTGCACCTGGGCGACTACCTCTACGAATACGGTCAAGGCGGGTACGCATCGGCCAACGCCAGCGCCCTGGGCCGCTTGTCTGCGCCCGCCAATGAGATCGTGAGCCTGGCGGACTACCGCCAGCGCCACGCTCAGTACAAGACCGACCCCGACCTGCAGGCCCTGCACGCCGCTGCCCCCATGATTGCCGTGTGGGACGACCACGAAATCACCAACGACACCTGGAGCGCAGGCGCTGAAAACCACCAAAGCGCCACCGAGGGCAGCTTCAGCGCCCGCAAGGCAGCCGCCATGCAGGCCTATCACGAGTGGATGCCCACCCGCAACGCCCAACCCGAGCTGATCTACCGCAGCTTTGCCTTTGGCAACCTGATGGCGCTGCACATGCTGGACACCCGTGTGGTGGCGCGGGATGAACAGCTGGACTACAGCAAGTTCTTCACTGCCACCGGCTTCGACGCAGCCGGCTTCACGGCGGCCGTGGGCAGCACCACCCGCCAGTTGCTGGGCAACACGCAGACCCAGTGGCTGCAGCAGCAGATGGCCGCTTCCAGCGCCACTTGGCAGGTACTGGGCCAGCAGGTGCTGATGGGGCGCATGAACATCCCTGCGCCTATTCTGCTGGGCACGCTGCAACCGGGCGCTGGCGTCACGGTCAGCCAGTACGCTGCCCTGGTGGCCCGCGCACGCACCAATCCGGCCAGCCTCACGCCCGCAGAGCAAGCCATCCTGGCGCAGCCCTCCATCCCCTACAACCTTGACGCCTGGGACGGCTACCAGGCCGCGCGCGAAACCGTGCTGGCCACCTCGCGCAGCCTGGGCAAGAACCTGGTGGTGCTGTCGGGCGACACCCACAACGCCTGGGCCAACGAACTGCAAGACCGCAGCGGCAATGCCGTGGGCGTGGAGTTCGCCACCTCGTCCGTCACGTCGCCCGGTTTTGAGGAATACCTGCCCAACGAAAACCCCGCCACGCTGGCGGGCGCGCTGCAGCAGCTGATTGCGCCCCTCAAATACTGCGACACCTCACGCCGCGGCTACATGGTGCTCACCGCCACGGCCAGCGAGTGCCGTGCCGACTGGGTCTATGTCAGCACCATCACCAGCCGCAACTACACCGCCAGCACCGACAAATCGCTCAAGGTGGTGGCTGGCGCCGCAGGCATGGGCCGCATCGTCGCGGCCTGAGGGCCAGCCGCGCAGCACCCACCTCCGTTCACACTGAGCCTGTCGAAACGCTGCACAAGACTGCGCCCTGGCTTCGACAGGCTCAGCCCGAACGGTTGGAGGTGGGCTCGCGGAAAGCGCGTTCACAGGCAACTGCGCCGCACACCCCCGCCCCGTTCACCCTGAGCTTGTCGAATGGCAAGCACAACCTGAGCCCCCGCTTCCACAGGCTCAGCCCGAACGGCTGGGGGTGGGCTCGCGGAAAGCGCGTTCACAGGCAACTGCGCCGCACACCCCCGCCCCGTTCACCCTGAGCTTGTCGAAGGGCAAGCACAACCTGAGCCCCCGCTTCCACAGGCTCAGCCCGAACGGTTGGGGTTCTGGCTAGGGTTCTGGCTAGAGTTCTGATAGCGGTTGGATGGATCGCCAACACGATGCCAGACAACACCCCGCCGCTACAGCAACCCCCGCAGCTCGCGCGCTGCCTCCTGCAGCAGCGGCAGCATGTCGCGCTGCAAGGTCTGCGCCTGCATCTGCTGGGGTGATGCCACCACGTTGAGCGCCGCCACCGTGTGGCCCTGCAGGTTGCGCAGCGGCACCGCCAGGGCGTGCACGCCCAGCTCGTGCTCTTCCACCGCCAGACAAAAATCATCGCGCCGCGCCTGGGCCACCACCTTGCGCAAAGCGCTGCGCTGCGTGACGGTATGGGGTGTGAGCCGTTGCAGCGCGCAGGCCTGCAGCCACTGCGTGAATTCGGCCATGGGCAGTGCCGCCAACAGCACCCGCCCCGTGGATGTGGGGTGCGCGGGCAACCGCGCGCCCAAGTGCAGACCGTAAGCCATGGTGCGCGACGGCGCGCCATACACCCCGCTGCGCGCCACGATCACCACCTCATCCCCGTCCAGCACCACGGCAGAGAACGACTGCTGCGTCTGCGCCGCCAGCCGGTTCAGCGTGGGCTGAAGCACGCGCGGCAGGCGGGCTGAGGCGAGGTAGCTGCCCGAAAAGCGCAGCACCTTTGGCGCCAGCCAGAAGTAGCTGCCGTCCGTCTCCAGATACCCCAGGTGCGCCAGCGTGAGCAGATGCCTGCGCGCCGCCGCCCGCGTCAGGCCCGTGCGCTGCGCAGCCAGCGTGGCATTGAGCCGCTGGCGCTCGGTGTCAAAACTCTCCAGCACCGCCATGCCCTTGGCCATGCCTTCGATGAGGTCGGACTTGGCGATGGGAAAAGTGGTCATGGATGAATTCCTGCAGTTGCTGGGGTGCCTTGATGCCTTGCACAGCCCCCCACGGAAGTGCTATTGATCCGGCATGACCCCCCTTGATCCGTTCAAGCTGAGCTTGTCTAAGCGCGGCGCAGGGCTTGGGCAAGCTCAGTCCGAGCGGATCGTTGAAGTTCAAAGATGCATGCACCATAAAACGCCCCATACGGCTGCGCGACCACCCGCCACCTCAACAGGAGCAGCCCGCACCGGGCTTCATGACACATGTCAATTGCTGCGCGATGATCGCACAACGCAACCGATCATCGCACGCTATCGAGCCCAGCCACTGGCCGCAGAACGCCTGGGAACCTACGCTCAACCCCGTTGATTTCCAAGATCCAAATGATCCATAACGAGGTCCAGAGACATGCGAACCCAAGTTGCCATCATCGGTGCAGGCCCTGCGGGTCTGCTGCTCGGCCAGTTGCTGCACCAATCCGGCATCGACGCCGTCATCATCGAGCAGCGCAGCCCCAGCCACGTGCTCAGCCGCATACGCGCTGGCGTGCTGGAGCAGGTCACCATGGACTTGCTGGACCAGGCAGGCGTGAGCGCCCGCGCCCACGCCGAAGGCCTGCCGCACGATGGCTTTGAGCTGCTGTTCAAGGGCAAACGCCACCGCATCAACATGCACCAGTTGACGGGCGGCAGCCGCGTCACGGTGTACGGCCAGACCGAAGTGACGCAAGACCTGATGGACGCCCGCGCCGCCGCAGGCCTGACCACGGTGTACGAAGCCGCCAACGTGCAAGTGCACGACTTTGACGGTGCCACGCCGCGCGTCACGTACGAGAAAGACGATCAGACCCATACCCTCACCTGCGACTTCATCGCGGGCTGCGACGGCTTTCACGGCGTGTGCCGCGCCAGCGTGCCAGAAGATGCCATCCTCACTTACGAGCGCGTGTACCCCTTTGGCTGGCTGGGCCTGCTGGCCGACGTGAAGCCCGTGGCGCACGAGCTGATCTACGCCCACACCGACTGGGGCTTTGCGCTGTGCAGCATGCGCAGCAACACCCGCAGCCGCTACTACCTGCAAGTGCCACTGACCGACAAGGTGGAGAACTGGAGCGACGACGCCTTCTGGGCCGAGATGCGCAACCGCCTGGACCCCGAAGCCCGCGAGAACCTGACCACCGGCCCCTCGCTCGAAAAGAGCATCACCTCCCTGCGCAGCTTTGTGGCCGAGCCCATGCGCTTTGGCAGCCTGTTCCTGGCGGGCGACGCCGCCCACATCGTGCCCCCCACCGGCGCCAAGGGCCTGAACCTCGCCGCCAGCGACGTGGGCTACCTGTGGAACGCGCTGGCCGACTTCTACAACGATCAATCCCGTGCAGGCATCGACACCTACTCCGACCGCTGCCTGCGCCGCGTATGGCGCGCCGAGCGGTTCTCGTGGTGGTTCACCTCGCTGATGCACCACTTCCCAGAGACCGGCTCGTTTGACCAGAAGATGCAGGAGGCGGAGCTGGATTACCTGGTGAATTCTGAAGCTGCTTCTCGGTCGCTGGCAGAGAACTATGTGGGGTTGCCGATGAATTTTGGTGCGTGATTTAGCATCACCCTGCTACTAAAAATATAGCTTCCTGCGCTTTATTGATAAGCGCTGGAGGCTATTTTTATTGCAAGGACTGCTTTATCAAAGAAGCGGATGGGGAGTTCAACGGGGTTCAGCTCTAGCACCACAAACAGTGTTTGAGACGGAAGACTCGCTCCGACATGGGCTCTGAGCCCGCATTCAAAATGCACACCCGGAAGTCGTCGCTGGCTGACTGCACGCTGCAGTGGAATATCCCGATGCCTGCCTACGGCTAGCTACAGTTGGCTGACGCAAAGCGTGCAGGGTTTCACGGAATTTTTATACCTAGACGTTTGAACAGGTCATCCCTTGAAAACCTAGACTGCAAGCCGCGTTCAGGAGAAATGAGTGTCCAGAATATCACGCACGTTCCAGTTTATCCCGCAGGTTTTGCGGGATACATCACGTTAGCCACACAGAAAATGACATCACACGATCAGCTACAGGCATGGCTCAACAGCGATGCACCCGAACTTGTGGCGGCGATAGCTGCCGACATTCAGCGTCACGTTTGCGAGCTCCGATCATCGGGCGATTCGTTTTACGGCTACGCAGCACTTCCCGGTGATTACTGTACCCAGCCTAATCCCGCGTCACTCGTTGTTGCATTCAATCGTGAGTCGGATCTCGCGGCTGAACACTCGAACGAACCGTACTATCGATACTCTGTTGACGAATGGCAGAACTATGTTCGTGACGGCTTCGAAAACACCAATTCCGCGCTGGAATCACAACTGTCTGAGTTCAAGAAACTCCACACACGTGCTGAAGACAGCTACCAACTAGATAAACACGAAATCGCGTTCATAGCAAAAACAAATCGAGCTGTTCTGAAGGCTCTGATGGAACTGAAGACAAATAGAACATTCGCCGACGGAACGTACCTGATCATTTGGTTCTCCGATTCTGAAGATGAAATCATGAACGAATCCGCAAGGGCTCTCAATACCGCTCAGATCTACGAACAGTACGCTTCCGAATTCCATGCAGGCGGCTAACATGACGCTCGACCTCGCTCCCTTAGGTCGCTGGACGCTGCGCGATAAAGTCGCGCAGCGCCGGTCAGCTCTACGTTGAGCGCCCGCTTTCATCTGTAGCAACAAACAGCACTTTGTCGCCCCACAAAACAGGGGCAGATCACCACTACAGCGCAGCAGCCTTGCCACCCTCCGCAACCGGCAACCCCAGCACCCACAATGCCATCGCCTGCGCCTGCACTTCGTTAACCTGCGGATGCCGAGGCATCACAGTGCGCCCCCATTCACCCACACTGCCCTCGCGGATCTTGCGGGCGAGGTAAGCGGCAGCGTCGGGGCGGTCTTGGTAGCGGGCCGAAATCTGGCGAAAGGACGGGCCGACGTAGCGCCGGTCCATGCCGTGGTAGCGCAAACAATCGTTGGATTCCACCAAGGCTTGCCCGGCCAGTGAGGTGGTTTGGAGAGCTGCGGCCTCTGAGGCACCCGCAGCGGGGTCGGTAGGGGCTGCAGGGTTTGCAGAGGCCGGTGGCTGCGGAGTTACGGCCCCCGGTGCTTCGGCCTGCGCGGGCTTAGCCGTGAGTACCATGCGCACGCCCAGGTTGAGCATGCCCAGGGCCACCAGTAGCCCGAAGGCGATCAGCGCCCACCCCAGCCAGCGCGGCCGGGGTGGTGGGGTGTCATCGTCTGGATGCATTTACAAATCCAGAGATGTCTTGCGGAGCGCAGATCAATGGCGGAAGTGGCGCACGCCGCTGAACACCATGGCCACGCCACGTTCGTTGGCGGCGTCGATAACTTCCTGGTCGCGCATGGAGCCGCCGGGCTGGATGACGCAGGTGGCGCCTGCATCCACCACCACGTCCAGGCCGTCGCGGAAGGGGAAGAACGCATCGCTGGCCACCACGGTGCCTTGCAGCGACAGATTGGCGTGGCTGGCCTTGATGCTGGCGATGCGGGCGGAGTCGAGGCGGCTCATCTGGCCGGCGCCCACGCCCATGGTCATGCCGCCCTTGCAGAAGACGATGGCGTTGCTCTTGACGTACTTGGCCACCTTCCAGGCGAACAGCAGGTCTTCCATCTCTTCCAGCGTAGGCTGCTTCTTGGTCACGACCTTGAGGTCGATGAGCGACAGCTCATGGTTGTCAGCCGTCTGCAGCAGCAGGCCCGAGCCGATGCGCTTGGCGTCCATGGCGTTGCGGCCACGCTGCCAATCCGTGAGGCTGGCGGTTTTGCTGGCGTGGGGGGGCAGCGCAATCTTGAGAAGGCGCACATTGGCCTTGGGCTTGAAGATTTCCAGCGCTTCCGGCGTGAACTCGGGGGCCATCAGCACTTCCACGAACTGCTTGCTGACCTGGGCGGCAGCGGCGCCATCTACCGGGCGATTGAACGCGATGATGCCGCCAAAGGCGCTGGTGGGGTCGGTCTGGAAGGCCTTGCTGTAGCTGTCCAGCGCGTCCAGGCCCACGGCCACGCCGCAGGGGTTGGCGTGCTTGACGATGACGCAGGCCGCGGCGTCAAAGCTCTTGACGCATTCCCACGCGGCATCGGCGTCGGCGATGTTGTTGTACGAGAGTTCCTTGCCCTGCAGCTGCACGCCGGTGACCAGCGAGCCGGGCGCGGGGTGCAGGTCGCGGTACAGCGCAGCTTGCTGGTGGCTGTTTTCGCCGTAGCGCAGGTCTTGTACCTTGGTGAAGATGCCGTTGCTTTGGCCGGGGAACTGGGTGCGCGTGGGCACGTAGGTTTCCGACAGTTTTTCCTCTTCAAACGTGACCGACGAGAGGTAGTCGCTGATGGCGCCGTCGTACTGAGCGATGCGATTGAACGCAGCCACCGACAGGGCAAAGCGCAGCTTGTCGCTCAGCTTGCCGTTGGCTTTGAGTTCGGCCAGCACGGCATCGTACTGGTCGGCGGCGGTGATCACGCCCACGTCGGCCCAGTTCTTGGCGGCGCTGCGCACCATGGCGGGGCCGCCGATGTCGATGTTCTCGATGGCGTCGGCCAGTGTGCAACCGGCCTTGGCCACGGTGGCTTCAAAGGGGTAGAGGTTGACCACCAGCAGGTCGATGGTGTCGATGCCGTGTTCCTTCAGAGCCGCCATGTGGGCAGGCAGCTCGCGGCGGGCCAGCAGGCCGCCGTGCACCTTGGGGTGCAGGGTCTTGACGCGGCCGTCCAGCATCTCGGGGAACTGGGTGACTTCTGCCACCTCGGTCACGGGCAGGCCTTCTTTGGCCAGCAGTTGCGCAGTGCCGCCGGTGGACAGCAGCTTGATGCCCAGCGTGTGCAGGGCTTTGGCAAAGTCAACAATGCCGGTCTTGTCGGATACGGAAAGAAGTGCGTTCATGGCCATGGTGGAGGTGAAGTTTTAGTGAAATCCGGCTCTAGCGCACGTCTACCAAGCGCCAGCAGCTATGTTTTATGTAGCAAAACCCCTGCAGGGTCACAGCAGCTTATGCTCGACCAGCTTCTTGCGCAGGGTGTTGCGGTTCAGGCCCAGCCATTCGGCAGCGCGGGACTGGTTGTTGTCGGCGTGGCTCATCACCACCTCCAGCAGCGGCTTTTCGACCACGCGCACCAGCATGTCGTACATGCCATCGGGCGTTTCACCGCCCAGGTCGCGAAAGTAGCCTTGAAGGCTTTCGCGGACGCACTCTTCTATGTGTTGTTTGCTCATGCAGGCAATCCCTCTTGTTCTTCTGTATCTGCAAGCGCCGCGGTGGCGGCAGGCATGCGGTCCATCTGGCGGCCCAGGGCATCCAGAAAATCGGCCACGGCCTGCCACTGCGTGGCGCTGTCTTCTAGTGTGTTGATGTGCTGCCTGAAGGCCTCGCCGCCCGGCAGGGCGCGCAGGTACCACGCAATGTGCTTGCGGGCGCTGCGCACACCGGTCAGCTCGCCATACAGGCTGTAGTGGTCTTGCAAATGATCGAGCAGCAGGCGGCGCACCTCGGCCACCAGCGGTGGCGCCAAGTGCTCGCCCGTATCCAGAAAGTGGGCGATCTCGCGGAAGATCCAGGGTCGCCCCTGGGCCGCGCGGCCGATCATGATGGCATCGGCACCCGTGTAGGCGAGCACATCGCGCGCCTTTTCGGGCGAGGTGATGTCGCCATTGGCCACCACGGGCACCTTCACAGCGGCCTTGACGGCAGCGATGGTGTCGTACTCGGCCTGGCCTTTGTAACCCTGCTCGCGCGTGCGGCCGTGCACCGTCAGCATCTGGATGCCGATGGATTCGAAATGGCGCGCCAGGGCCACGGCGTTCTTGTGCTGCTGGCACCAGCCTGTGCGCATCTTCAGCGTGACGGGCACGTTGAACGGCGCGCACGCTTCGACCACCGCCTGGGCGATGGACACGGCCAGCGCCTCGTCCTGCATCAGGGCGGAGCCCGCCCACTTGTTGCACACCTTCTTGGCCGGGCAGCCCATGTTGATGTCGATGATCTGCGCGCCGCGCTCTACGTTGTAGACCGCGGCCTCGGCCATCATCTGCGCCTCGGTGCCGGCAATCTGCACGGCAATGGGGCCCGGCTCCCCTTCATGGTTGGCCCGGCGCGAAGTCTTGAGGCTGTTCCACAAGTCTTTGCGCGACGTCACCATCTCGCTCACTGCATACCCCGCCCCCAATGCCTTGCACAGTTGGCGGAAAGGCCGGTCCGTCACCCCCGCCATGGGGGCGACGAACAACCGATTCGCCAAAGAAAACTGGCCAATGTGCATGGAAGGCGGGTGAGAGGGGGTGGCAGCGGATGCTGAAAAAGGAGGCAGGATTGTACCTGCTCAAAATTTCAGCAAATGAAATGTCCAACCAGGTGAATCGGGCGGAACCGCCAGAGTCGAATGCGCAGCTCGGTCGGGGTCGGAGTGCGCCGCCCTACCGCGCCGCCAGATCCACGTTGGCGCTCGCAGCGGGGCGGCGCCCTTGCTGCGCAAAGTGCCACCACGCATCGGGTAGGTTATTGAAGCGGTGCTGGGCCATTACCGAACGCAACCACTGGCGGTTGAACTGCACATCGGGAGAAAAGCCACCCGCATCCGCTGGCGCGCCCGCCACGGCCAAGCCGGCGGGCGTGCCCATGTCTACCTCATGCCCATCGGCCAGCGGACCGCGCACGACCTTGCTGGCTTTCATCCCGTCGACCACCTGTACCTGCACCATCCACGCGCCGCTGGCCACGTGACACTGCGCCTGCAGGTGCATACCCTGCTTCTGCAACTGGCTTGCGACGCGTGCCAAGGCCGACTGTGCAGCCGCATCCGGTGTGCACAGGCTGGCGTGCTCGGGTGGAATTGCAGCAACGGCAGTCTCTGTATCTGCGGCCCGCACCGCTGCCTGGCTGTGCACGCCCCCTACCAGCAACACTGCTGCCAGCATGCGCTGCCACCGCAAGCCCAGCCGGCGCGAGAGGGCGGCTGTGGTCAAAGGGATGTGGTGGTTTTGCATGGGGTCCTCCTCGCGTTTCTTTCCAAGGGTCGGTATGTAGAGAAGGTACCGATGAGGCCATTGACGCGCCCGGCGTGGATGCCCCACGCCGCTGTAGGACAGGGCCGCCAACGCGCAAAGCGGGCGCCCAGGCGCCTACACTCACCCGCTATGGAAATCTGGATGCACCAGCTGTTGCAATGGCTGGCCCTGCCGCAGTTCGGTCTCAGCACGGTCTTCGTGGTCTCGTTCATCTCGGCCACACTGCTGCCGCTGGGGTCTGAGCCTGCGGTGTTCGGCCTGATCAAGCTCAACTCCGGGCTCTTCTGGCCCACCATTGGCGTTGCCACGTTGGGCAACACCGTGGGCGGGGCCGTGAGTTGGTGGATGGGGTTGGGCGCGCACAAAGCGGTGGACCGCGCCCGCGGCAGCGCCACCGAAGTGCGGGCACTGAACTGGTTGCGCCGCTTTGGCGCACGTGCATGCTTGCTGAGCTGGCTGCCGGTGGTGGGCGACCCGTTGTGTGCCGTGGCAGGCTGGCTCAAGCTGCCGTTCTGGCCCTGCCTGGCCTACATGGCTGTGGGCAAATTCATGCGTTACCTGGTCATGACCAGCGTGCTGCTGTACTTCATGCCGGGTCAGCTGGGCGGCTGACGGACGCTTCAGGCCCCATCACGCGCCAAGCGCCGCCTCGACGCTCCTGCATGCGTCGCGCACGCTTGCTACGGGCGCTGCCACTGCGTTACCGATCCGGTCGCCTCGCCCTGCCCCCTGTCCAACCTGCTGCCCGCAGCGTCGAGTTTCAGCCCGCATCAGGCACAGGCCCTATCGGCAGCAACCGGCCCCAGTCCACCGGGCCGGTGGTGTCGATGTGTACGGTCAGCGCCAGGTCTTCAGGCGACAAAGGCTGCAGGTGCGACCACTGCGATTCCAGCACCGCGACGTCGGCTTCCGACGCATCCGCGCCTTGGGCCTGGCGCGCGAGCACACGCTGGCGCAAAACGGCCAGCGGAGCTTCAAACGCCAGGATGCGGCAGGGCACCTGAAGGGCCTGCGCCAGGGCCCTGAAGCGGCGACGCGTATCGATGTTCAAAAACGTGGCGTCCACCAATACTGTGTACCCGGCCTTTAACACCAACGCTGCCAACTGCGCCAGACGCTCGTGGGTTTGTTGCGAGGCCTGAGCGGTGTAAATGCCTCCCTCGATGCCCCCGCTGCGTTCAGCGGGGCGCAGCCCGAACAGGCGTTTGCGCTCCACGTCGGCCCGCAGGCGCACCGCGCCGCGCTGCGCCACCAGGGGCAGCGAATGGGTGCTTTTGCCCGAACCCGACAAGCCGTGAGCCAGCCACAACTCCACCGGCCGCGCCTGCGTCAGATCCACCGCCAAGGCCAGGTAGCGTTGCAGCGTGCACTGCGCCTCGGCAAGCAAGGCGTCATGACCCGACCGCGGAATGCCATCTGTTTGCTGTGCTTGCAACTGCATCCACTGCATGCCTGCCACGCGGGCCCGCACCAGCGCCCGGTACACACGGTAGTAGCCCAGCACCTGCAGCCCCTCGTAATCGCCGGTGTGCTCCAGCCACACGTTCACGCAGCGCCATGCCAGGTCGGGACGGCCCCGGGCCTGCAAGTCCATCGCCAAAAAGGCCAGATCAGCCATGCAATCAATCCAGCGCAGACCGGGGTTGAACTCCAGCGCATCAAAAAGCTGGGGATGACCGTCAATCCAGGCGATGTTGGCCAGGTGCAGGTCGCCGTGGCACTCCCGCACATGGCCACCGTGCCACCGCTGGGCCCACACTGCCTGCAACTCGCGCTGCTGCGCCGTACACCACTGCCGCAAATGCTGCAACTGCTGCGCCCGTTCCTGTGCACCCGTCGGCTCGGGCGCTATCTGGGGCAGCACTGACTGCAGTGCCGCAAGGCATTCGTGCACCGGGGCAGTGGCCGCGTGCTCAGGCGACATCGCGGCAGAGTCGGCGCTTGGCTGGGCCGAGTCTGCCACTGCGGCCCGCATATGAAGCCTAGCCACCTGCACGGCCAGGAAATCCATGTCTTCGTCAGCCACTTTCCCCGCATCCAACCGGCGGCTGAGCAAAGCCTGCTGGTCAAAGCGGCGCATCAGCACGGCGGGCTCCGCCCCTGGGGTACCTGCTGCGGCCCAAGGCCTCACCCGCCAGGGCGCGGCCTCGCTGCCGTCTCCCTCCACGCCCACCACGTCCAGGTACATGTGCGGGGCCGTGCGGCGGTTGATGCGCAACTCCTCCTGGCAGGCTGCCAAGCGCAGCTCGGGCGTGCTGAAGTCCAGAAAGTCCAGCGCCAAGGGCTTTTTGAACTTGTATACATGCTCGCCCACCAGCAACAGCCACGAGATATGCGTTTCGATGCACTCGACCGCGCTACCGGCATAGCCCCAGGTCGCCGGGTTGTGCTGCAACTGCAGCACACGCCGCTGCGCCACGGCATAAGCGCAGGCCAAAGCGCTCTCCGCAACAGGCTCGCGTGCAGGGGAGCCAGGGGGACAAACACGGGCGGGGCTTGGAACGTCAGACACAGGCAAGGGGCGGCAGGTGATGCAGCCGGGCAACGACATTGCCCCCAGTGTCTGCCTGGCGCCGCAACTGTCAACCCAGCCGCGCAAACCACCGCCGATGCTTGGCACCACGGCCGCACGTCATCCAGACAAATTGCTATTTATTCAATAGCATTTTGCGCTTTTCTGGTGGGCGATAGCGGCATATTTCATTCAAACTTTGGATGTGCACCACAGCGCGTTTCGCTCAGAAAAAAGCCCCGCAACAGCGGGGCTTCATCGGGCCAGCGGCAGAGCTTCTGCCGCTGTAGCGCTTAGACGTTGAACAGGAAGTTCAGCACGTCGCCGTCCTTGACCACGTACTCCTTGCCTTCGGCGCGCATCTTGCCGGCGTCCTTCGCGCCTTGTTCACCCTTGTATTGGATGAAGTCCTCGAACGCGATGGTCTGTGCGCGGATGAAGCCGCGCTCGAAGTCGCCGTGGATCACGCCAGCGGCTTGGGGGGCGGTGTCGCCTACATGGATGGTCCAGGCGCGCACTTCCTTCACGCCCGCGGTGAAGTAGGTTTGCAGGCCCAGCAGCTTGAAGCCGGCGCGGATCAGGCGGTTCAGGCCTGGCTCCTCCTGGCCCATTTCGGCCAGGAACATGTCGCGGTCTTCGTCGCTCATCTCCGACATTTCCGACTCAATCTTCGCGCAGATGGCCACCACGGGTGCATTTTGGGCGGCGGCGTATTCCTTCAAGCGGTCGAGCAGCGGGTTGTTTTCAAAGCCGTCTTCGCTCACGTTGCCCACGAACATGGCGGGCTTGGAGGTGATGAGGCAGAACTGCTTGAGCAAGGGAGCATCTTCCTTGCTCACTTCCACCGTGCGTGCGGGTTTGCCTTCGTTCAGCGCGGCCTGGATGGGCGTGAGCAAAGAGACAATCTTGGCCGCTTCCTTGTCGTTGCCCGACTTGGCAGCCTTGCTGTAGCGGTTCAGCGCCTTTTCTACCGTAGACAGGTCGGCCAGGCACAGTTCGGTCTGGATCACTTCGATGTCAGAGATGGGATCCACGCGGCCGGCCACGTGGATCACATTGTCGTCCTCAAAGCAGCGCACCACGTTGACGATGGCGTCTGTTTCGCGGATGTGGGCCAGAAACTGATTGCCCAGGCCTTCGCCCTTGCTGGCACCGGCCACAAGGCCAGCGATGTCCACAAACTCGACGATCGCAGGAACGATGCGCTCGGGGCTGATGATGTCAGCCAGCTGCTGCAGACGCGGATCAGGCACCTCCACCACACCGGTGTTGGGCTCGATGGTGCAGAACGGGTAGTTCTCGGCGGCAATGCCGGCTTTGGTCAGCGCGTTGAAGAGGGTGGACTTGCCCACGTTGGGCAGGCCCACGATGCCGCATTTGAGGCTCATGGAAATTCCTTGTGAATCGCCCCTTGTGCACGCGCTGGGCCGGGTGAAGACCTGGCGGCAGCGCGGGCCAACGCCGGGCTGGGCGGTGACCGTGCAGGGGCTGGAGAAAGACACCGCCGTGCAAAGCCGGTTGAATCCGGCGCGCTGCGCCTGCGGTGTCTCTGGTGCGGCCCGGATTTTAACCGGTGGGTTGCGCTCAGACTCCCACCAGAGCTCCTGAGGGACTCACCACGGTTCAGAACAGCACGCGGCTGCGCAAGGTGCCCGTCACGCCAGCGAGCTTGTCCAGCGCCAGCGGCGAAGACGCCGCATCAATGTCGATCACCACGTAGCCGATCTTTTCGTTGGTCTGCAGGTACTGTGCAGCCACGTTGATCTGGTTGTCCGAAAAAATGCGGTTGATTTCAGACAGCACGCCCGGCACGTTGCGATGGATGTGCAGCAGGCGGTGCTTGCCCGAGTGCGCCGGCAGTGCCACTTCGGGGAAATTGACCGACGAGGTGCTGGTGCCGTTGTCGCTGTACTTCACCAGTTTTTCAGCCACTTCGGTGCCAATGTTGGCTTGTGCTTCCATGGTGGAGCCCCCGATGTGCGGTGTCAGGATCACGTTGTCCAGCCCGCGCAGGGGCGAAAGGAACTCGTCCTTGTTGGTGCGCGGCTCGACCGGGAACACGTCGATGGCCGCCCCCAACAGCTTTTTGGCTTTCAGCGCTTCGGCCAGGGCATCAATATCCACCACCGTGCCACGCGCGGCGTTGATGAGAATGCCGCCGGGTTTCATCGCGGCAATCTCGGCCGCGCCGATCATGCCTTCGGTCGAGGGCAACTCGGGCACGTGCAGGCTGACGATGTCGCTTTGCGCCAGCAGGTCGTGCAACCGGGGCACTTGCCGCGCATTGCCCAGCGGCAGTTTGCTCACCACGTCGTAAAACGCCACGTGCATGCCCAGGGCTTCAGCCAGCACGGACAGTTGCGTACCGATGGAGCCGTAACCCACGATGCCCAGCGTCTTGCCGCGGATTTCATAGGCGTTCTCAGCCGACTTGAGCCAACCGCCCCGGTGGGCCACGGCGTTCTTTTCCGGGATGCCGCGCAGCAGCAGGATCGCCTCGGCCAGCACCAGCTCGGCGACGGAGCGGGTGTTGGAATACGGGGCATTGAACACGGCAATGCCCCGCTCGCGCGCGGCGTCCAGATCTACCTGGTTGGTGCCGATGCAAAAGCAGCCAACAGCGACGAGTTTGTGAGCGTGCGCAAACACTTCTTCAGTGAGCTGCGTACGTGAGCGAATGCCCACGAAGTGCACATCCGCGATCTTGCGCTTGAGTTCTTCGTCAGGCAGCGCGCCCGTTATGGCCTCGATCTGCGTATACCCAGCGGACCGGAGCACTTCGATGGCGGAGGGATGGATACCTTCCAACAACAGAAATTTGATCTTGCTTTTGTCCAGCGAATTGGTGGTCATGGAGGTCCCTGTGCGGTTGAAGATGGTTGGGCTGGGGCAGCGTTACCTTGGCATACCCAAGCATGGTGCAATGCACAAAACCTTGCAACTCTCGGCAAATCCGTCCCAAGAACGTCACACAAGCGTCACAATTGAATACACGGCCGTGCGCTCAACGGGTTTTTACCGTTGTGAGCAGCACGGCAACCATGGGACAACGACACATGTTTGACACAAATCGCGCCTAGCATCGGCCGCTTTGTGCCCAACGCCATCCTTGGAGAGAAATCTATGCAACTGAAGAAACTGGCATTGACTGCCGCCATCGCCTTTGGCGCGTGTGTTCCCGCACACGCCCAGACTGAGATCCAGTGGTGGCATTCGATGAGCGCCGCGTTGGGCGATTGGGTGAACGACCTTGCCAAGCAGTACAACGCCAGCCAGACGAAGTACAAGATCGTGCCGACCTACAAGGGCACATATGACGAATCGATGACAGCCGGTATCGCCGCCTTCCGCGCCGGCAATGCGCCTCACATCATTCAGGTGTTTGAAGTGGGCACCGCCACCATGATGGCCAGCAAGGGCGCCATCGTCCCCGCAGGCAAGGTGCTGACCGACGCGGGCTTCAAGTTCGACCCCACGCAGTACGTGTCTGCTGTGGCCGGCTACTACACGGCACCTAATGGCCAGATGCTGAGCTACCCGCTCAACAGTTCCACCACCATCTTCTACTACAACAAGGACGCCTTCAAGAAGGCCGGCCTAGACGCCAACAAGCCACCCAAGACCTGGCCCGAAGTGTTTGAAGCGGCTAGCAAGCTCAAGGCCAGCGGCCACAGCTGCCCGTTCACCACGAGCTGGATCAGCTGGACGCAGTTGGAGAGCTTCTCGCTGTGGCACAACACCCTGTTCGCTTCCAAGAACAACGGCTTTGACGGCACCGACGCACAGCTGCAAATCAACACGCCACTGCACGTGCGCCACTTCGAGAACCTGGCCAAGGCCTCCAAGGACGGCAGCTTTGTGTACAAGGGCCGTGGCAACGCTGCCGACGCATCCTTCCCATCGGGTGAATGCGCGATGATCACCGGCTCGTCCGGCCTGTACGCCCGCGTGGCCAAGGAAGCCAAATTTGCCTACGGCATCTCGGCACTGCCTTACTACGCTGACGTGAAGGGTGCCCCGCAGAACACCGCCATTGGCGGCGCCAGCCTGTGGGTGATGGCCGGCAAGAAGTCTGAAGAGTACAAGGGCGTGGCCGACTTCCTGAACTTCCTGAACGACACCAAGGTGCAAGCCGCCAGCCACCAGCGCACCGGCTATCTGCCTGTGACCATGGGCGCTTACAAGCTCACCGAAGCCTCTGGTTTCTATGAAAAGAACCCTGGCACGGACGTGGCCGTGACGCAGATGATCCGCAAGGCGACCGACAAGTCGCGCGGCATCCGTCTGGGCAACTTCGTTCAGGTTCGCGCCATCATCGACGAGGAAACCGAGCAAATCTGGTCGGGCAAGAAGTCGCCCAAGGAAGCCCTGGACACGGCCGTGACCCGTGGCAATGAGCAATTGGCACGCTTCGCACGCGCCAACCGCTGAGTTTTATCGATCCCCCTTGGTGGGGCCCGGTTCAGGCTGTCGCCTGAGTCCCTGGGCTTCATCTTTGGCCCGCACCCCTCGCAAACACCGGTTTGCATGGGCTGCGGGCTGTTTTGTTCAGACTGATCCGATATGGAAAAACGCGTTTTATTCCGCTCTGCATGGCTGCCGTGGGTGCTTTTGCTGCCCCAGCTGGTCGTGATCAGCGTCTTTTTCTTCTGGCCGGCGGGCCAGGCGCTGGTGCAATCTTTCCAGATGCAAGATGCCTTTGGCATGTCCACCGAATGGGTGGGGCTGGAAAACTTCCGCAACCTGTTTGAAGACCCGAGTTACCTCGCATCGTTCAAGACAACGGCGTTTTTCTCCATCGCCGTGGCGGTGTCGGGCATCACCATTTCGCTGTTGCTGGCCATTTTTGCCGACCGGATTGTGCGAGGAGCGCTGGTCTACAAGACGGCGCTGCTGCTGCCCTACGCAGTGGCCCCTGCGGTGGCTGGGGTGTTGTGGATGTTCATGTTCTCGCCTTCGCTGGGCGTGGTGGCATACCTGCTGCGCCAGTCAGGAGTGGACTGGAACCACTTGCTCAACTCCGACCATGCCATGACGCTGATCGTGATTGCCGCCGTGTGGAAGCAGATCTCCTACAACTTCCTGTTCTTCCTGGCGGGCCTGCAGTCCATCCCCAAGTCGCTGATTGAAGCGGCCGCCATTGATGGCGCAGGCCCCTGGCGCCGTTTCTGGAGCATCCAGTTCCCGCTGCTGTCGCCCACCACGTTCTTCCTGCTGGTAATCAACGTGGTGTATGCCTTCTTCGACACCTTCGCCATCGTGGACTCCACCACGCAAGGCGGCCCGGGGCAAGACACCTCGATCCTCGTCTACAAGGTCTACCACGACGGCTTCAAGGCCATGGACATGGGCGGATCGGCCGCGCAATCGGTGGTGCTGATGGCCATCGTGGTCGTGCTGACAGTGGTCCAGTTCCGCTACGTTGAGAAGAAAGTGCAGTATTGATATGGTTGAACGCAGTCCTTTTCTCAAGGCGTTCTCGCACCTGATCATGGTGCTGGGCGTCATCATCGTGGGCTTCCCGCTGTATCTGGCTTTTGTGGCATCCACCCACACGGCGCAAGACATCGTGCAGGTGCCCATGCCCATGTTCCCCGGCAACAACTTCTGGGAAACCTACAAGACCGCACTGTTCGGCGGCGGCTCGGGCCCTGGCTCCAGCGCCCCCGTGGCGCACATGATGTGGGTGAGCTTCGTGACGGCCATGGTCATCACCGTGGGCAAGATCGCCATCTCGCTGCTGTCGGCGTTTGCCATCGTGTACTTCCGCTTCCCCTTCAAGGGCATCTGCTTTTGGCTGATCTTCATCACGCTGATGCTGCCCGTGGAAGTGCGCATTGGGCCCACCTACCAAGTGGTGTCCAACTTGGGCATGCTCAACACCTATGCGGGGCTGACGGTGCCGCTCATCGCGTCGGCCACGGCCACCTTCCTGTTCCGCCAGTTCTTCCTGACGGTGCCGGACGAGCTGGTCGAGGCTGCGCGCATTGACGGTGCCGGCCCCATGCGCTTCTTCAAGGACATCCTGGTGCCGCTGTCGCGCACCTCGATTGCCGCGCTGTTCGTGATCCAGTTCATCTACGGCTGGAACCAGTACCTGTGGCCGCTGCTCGTGACCACCTCGGAAGACATGTACCCCGTGGTGATCGGCATCAAACGCATGATTGCGGGCGGTGACACCGGCAACGAATGGAACGTGGTGATGGCCACCGCCCTGCTCGCCATGCTGCCCCCCGCCCTGGTGGTGGTGTTCATGCAGCGCTGGTTCGTCAAGGGCCTGGTCGATACAGAAAAATAAACAAAATCTGCCGCCAGCGCTTATCCATCAAGCGCGGGCAGCTACACATTTAAGAGCAAAATGGCATCCATCTCTCTTCGCAACATCATCAAGCGCTACGGCCACGGCCCCAAGGCCAACCAGGTCATCCATGGCGTGAACGCTGAAATTAAGCACGGCGAATTCGTCGTCATCGTGGGTCCCTCGGGCTGCGGCAAGTCCACCCTGCTGCGCATGGTGGCGGGCCTGGAAGAAATCTCGGGTGGCGAGCTGCGCATCGGCGATCGCATCGTGAACGACCTTGAACCCGCCCAGCGCGACATCGCCATGGTGTTCCAGAACTACGCGCTGTACCCACACATGACGAACTTCGAGAACATGGCCTATGGCCTGAAGATCGCCAAGGTGCCCAAGGACGAGATCAAGGCCCGCGTGGACAAGGCCGCCAAGATTCTGGAACTGGGCCACCTGCTCGAGCGCAAGCCGCGCGAGTTGTCGGGCGGCCAGCGCCAGCGCGTGGCCATGGGCCGCGCCATCGTGCGCCAGCCGCAGGTGTTTTTGTTTGACGAGCCCCTGTCCAACCTCGACGCCAAGCTGCGCGCGCAAACGCGCCTGGAAATCCAGAAGCTGCACCGCGAGCTGGGCATCACCAGCCTGTTCGTCACCCACGACCAGGTCGAGGCCATGACGCTGGCGCAGCGCATGATCGTGATGAACGCAGGCAACATGGAGCAGTTCGGCACGCCCGAAGAGGTCTACCACACGCCGGCATCGACCTTCGTGGCCAGCTTCATCGGCTCGCCACCGATGAACCTGCTCAAGCACGCGCCCAACAGCAAGCCCGGCACCATCCTGGGCATCCGCCCCGAGCATATGGAAATTGGCGACTCTGGCTGGGAAGTGCGCGTGGACACCATCGAGCTGCTGGGCGCCGAGCGTCTGGTTTACGCCACCATGGGCCAGGACACGCTCATCGTGCGCATTGACGAAGGCCGCCCCTCACCCAAGCCCGGCGACGCCATCCGTGTCGCTCCACGCGAAGACCGGCTGCACTGGTTCAACGCTGAAACCGGCAAGCGCATTTGAGCGCGCCGCAGCAGCCCATGGCAGGCATCCACGCCACCATTCCGGTCTTGGCATCGCTGGACTTGGCCCAGTCCCGGCAGTTCTACACCGAGCTGCTGGGCTTTGAATGCCTGCATGCATCGGCCGAGTACCTCATGCTGGCGCGCGACGGCTGCGAATTGCACCTGTGGCATTGCACCGAACGCCACATCGCCGAGAACACCTCGTGCTATGTGCGAGCCAACACCGCCGCCCTGCACGCCGACTTTGCGCAGCGCGGCCTGCAGGTGGACGCGCCCCAGCTGCGGCCCTGGGGTGTGAAAGAGTTCTATGTCATCGACCCCCACGGGAATTTGCTGAAGTTTGGCGAGCCCGCCTGACCCAGCGCATTTTTCCTCCACATCTTTCGCACCATGAACGCGATCACTGCACCTTCCTGGCCCTACCCCCGCTGGATTGCCCACCGGGGTGCAGGCAAGCTGGCCCCCGAGAACACGCTGGCCGCTTTCCGGCTGGGCGCACAGCACGGCTACCGAATGTTCGAATGCGACGCCAAGCTGAGCGCCGACGGCGTGCCCTTCTTGCTGCACGACGCCACGCTGGAGCGCACCACCAACGGCCACGGCACTGGCGGAGATTTGCCGCTGGGGGCCCTGGCGCAACTGGACGCGGGCGGCTGGCATTCCCGCGCATATGCGGGCGAGGCCGTGCCCACGCTCGAGGCCCTTGCGCGCTTTTGCCTGGCCAACGGTTACTTCCTGAACATCGAAATCAAGCCCACCCCGGGGCAAGAGGAAGAAACGGGGCGCGTGGTGGGCGAAACGGCTGCACGCCTGTGGCAAGGCCCCACCGTGCCACCGCTGTTTTCCTCCTTCAAGCCTGCTGCGCTGGCGGGCGCTCAGGCCACGGCCCCGCACATCCCGCGTGCGTTGCTGATCGATACCCTGCGGGACGGGTGCTTGGAAGAAGCCCGCGGCCTGGGCTGCGTGGCCATTGTGTGCAACCACGCGTTGTGGGACGCCGCCTTGGTCGCCCAGGTGAAAGCCCTGGGGATGCGCACCCTGAGCTACACGGTCAACGACGAGTGGGCCGCCCAGCGCCTGCTGGACCTTGGGACCGACGGCATTATTACCGACCGTGTGGACCTGTTCAGCCCCGCGCTGTAACCGCTTCTTGAAGCAGCGAATGGGCGGAGACCGAGTGCGCAGGCGGGCTCGCGGGCTCTGACCAAGCCGCGACAACGCCTTGGTGACGATGGCCCACATCCTTCGGCGTCGGGGGCATACAGTTTGTTAACCAGCCTGTGCTGGTACCCGCCGACAATGGCGGCATGTTTTTGCCGAGCCTGCACCGTATGGCAGGGGCCTCCTGCCCTGCACCCGCTTCTGTTTCTCCCTCTCACACGCTGACCTTTACCGGGCGCTATGGGCCACGTCCCGTTCCCTCCGGCGCGGGGCTGCGCTGGCTGCTGGGGTGCCTGATCGTCGCGATTTATCTCTGGGGCGGGCTGGCGTGGGCCCAGGCGCCCTCCAAGGTCGCGCCCATGGCGGCCATGGCTGCAAGCAAGCCGCTGACCACCGAGTTGCCATTGCCCAGCGTGGAGGACTTGCGCCGGCAGCTGGACGCCATACCACAAAAGCTCACGGAAGAAGACGATGGCCGCAAGCTGCTGGGCGATGTCAACGCCATCGGCAAGGCCGCCGAGCAACTGGCCATGCGCCGCACCGAAGAGCTGGCCGACATCGACTCGCGCCTGGCGGGCCTGGGCCCCGCGCCCGAGAAGGGCGCCACACCCGACGCACCCGACGTGGCCGAGCAACGCGCCAACCTGGGCAAGCAACGTGCGGTGGTTGACGGCGAACTCAAACTGGCGCGACTGATCAGTGTGGACGCCGAGCAGCGGGGCACGGAGCTGATCCGCCAACGGCGCGAGCAGTTCCAGGCCGCACTCACCACGCGCACGTATTCCCCCCTTGGAAGCACCTTCTGGACGACGCTGCGCAATGCCGCGCCTGGCGACTGGGCCCGCCTGCGCTTGCTGGGTGACGACTTTCGCCAAGTGGCTGCCGTGGCGCTTGCGCCCGCACACCGGGCCAGCTTTCTTTTGAGCCTGGCAGGCGCACTGCTGCTGGCAGTGGCGGGCACCTGGCTGGCTGAGCGGATTCTGGTGCGCCTGGCGCCTGCGCGCCTGCCGGCGGGGCGACTGCGCCGTTCGCTGCTCGCCTCGGCGTCGGTGCTGGTGTATGTGCTGCTCATCGGCATGGCCATGCAACTGGCCTGGACGGGGCTGGAAGTGGACGGCAATCTGCACGACGGCCTCAAAACGCTGGCGAAGGCCAGCGTGCGGCTGGCGGTGTTCGCGGCATTCATCGTAGGCCTGGGGCACGCGCTGCTGTCGCGCAAGCGCAGCTCCTGGCGGCTGCCGGGCATGTCCGATGAGCTGGCGCGGCGCTTGAGCCCCTACCCATGGTGGATAGCCATCGTGGCATCGCTGAGCGGGCTGGTGACCGAAGTGAACAGCATCATCGGCGCCAGCTTGGTGGCCGAAGTGTCCGTGCATGCCGTCACGGCCCTGCTGCTTTCGGCCATTGTGGCCCTGGCGCTGCGCCACCTGCGCGCCAGCCCCGCCGACGCCCCGGCCGATGCGGCGCTGGCCGACGCTGACAACGCGCAGGGCGTTCAAGCGGGTGCTGCCGCTGACGCGCCACCGCGGCCCGTGTGGGTGGGGCTGTTGGTGGCGGCTGCGGGCGTGGCCATCGTTGCCACCGTGCTCATGGTGGCACTGGGCTATGTGGCGCTGGCGGGCACGCTCACCCGGCAAATGCTCTGGACGGGTGTTGTGTTTGCCACCACGTACCTGCTGTTCCAGTTGGTGGACGATGTCTGCGAGGCCGTGCTGTCTTCCAAGGGAGGATTTGGCGAGCGCCTGCACAAAGGGCTGGGGCTCGACGCAAAACTGCTCGACCAGGCGGCCGTGCTGGTGTCGGGCGTGCTGCGCGTGGCATTGTTTTTCTACATGGTGATTGCGCTCATGGCGCCCTTCGGCACCGGGCCAGACGAAGTCTTCCGCCGGGGCAGCACGGTGGACCACAGCCTCAAGGTGGGTGACCTGACCTTGGCGCCCCAAGCGCTGCTCACGGCACTGGCGGTGGTGTTGGCCGGGCTGCTCATGATCCGGGTGATCAAGCGTTGGCTCACCGAGCGTTACTTCCCCAACACCTCGCTGGAGCCGGGCATGCGCAGCTCCATCGTCACCCTGCTGGGCTATGTGGGCGGTGTGCTGGTGATTGCGGTGGCGCTGGCGGGACTGGGCATCAGCGTGGAACGCATTGCCTGGGTGGCCAGCGCGTTGTCGGTGGGCATTGGCTTTGGCCTGCAGGCCATCGTGCAGAACTTCATCTCGGGCCTCATCCTGCTGGCCGAGCGACCCGTGAAGGTGGGCGACTGGGTGGTGCTGGGCGACACCGAAGGCGACGTGCGCCGCGTGAACGTGCGTGCCACCGAGATCCAGCTGGGAGACCGATCCACCGTGATCGTGCCCAACTCGGAATTTATCACCAAGACCGTGCGCAACATGACGCTGACCGGTGCGCCAGGCCGCGTGCTGCTGCGCCTGCCTGCGCCGCTGGACACCGATGCACAGCGCATGCGCGATGTGATCCTGGCCGCCTTTGAAGGGCACGAGGGCATCATGGATGACCCGGCCCCCATCGTTCAGCTCGAGGGCATTGTGAGCGGCACCCTCACCTTTTTGGCCATCGGCTACGTGAGCAATCCGCGCAACGCAGGCGGTGTGCGCAGCGATTTGCTGTTCACCATCCTGAACGGGCTGCGCGAGGCGGGCCTGGCCTTGTCGCCCCCGGCCACAACGGCGATAGCGCCTTACACACCGGCTGCAGCGGCGGCGCCGCTGTCCGCCGTCAGCGTGCCGCAACCGCAAGGTGCGCCTGGCTGATTGCTCCTAATTCAATAGCATCTAGCGCTTATCCAATAAGCGCCGGGAGGCTATTTGATCTGAATAGTCCAACCAAGGGGGGCGGCGAAGCCCGCCTTGCGGCTTCACCATCGCACTCATCGGCGGCGCACCGCGGCGTGAAGGCGCAGAAAGCGCAAAGGGCGGGGGCTTCGCGCAGGGCGTCAATCCACCTTGGCGCCAGACTTCTTCACTGCTTCGGCCCAACGCGGCATTTCAGCGGCCAGAAATTTTGCAAAATCATCCGCTCCCAGAAAGGCCGGATCTGCCCCCTGGCTCACCATGCGGTTTTTCACCTCAGGCGACTGCATCACCTGGCTGAACGCATCGCTGAGCTTGGCCACCACATCCTTGGGAGTGCCGGCGGGCGCCAAAAAGCCATAGAAGCCCACCACCTCAAAATCCTTGAGGCCGCTCTCGATCACCGTGGGCACGTCGGGCAGTGCAGGGTTGCGCTCGCGGCTGGTCACGGCCAGGGCGCGCACCTTGCCCTGCTTGTGGTACGCGGCCGCCTGCGGAATGCTCTCGGCCATGAACTGCACCTGCCCGCCCATCAGGTCGGTAAACGCGGGCGCGCTTCCCCGGTAGGGGATATGCACCATGAACAGGCCCGTGGCCGTCTTGAACATCTCAGGCACCAGGTGGCTGATGCCGCCATTGCCCGCCGAGCCAAAGTTGACCTGGCCCGGCCGCGCTTTCGCGTAAGCCATGAACTCCCGCAGATTCTTGGCGGGCACGCCCGGGTTCACCAGCAGCGCCAACGGCTGCATGGCGGTGCGCGCGACGGGCGTGAAGTCCTTGAGCGTGGCGTAGGGCAAGCGGCTGTACAGGCCCGGGTTGATCACCATCACACCGGTGTTGGCCAGCATCAGGGTGTGCCCATCGGGCGCGGCCTTCATCACGTCCTGCGCGCCCACGGTGCCGCCCGCACCCGCCTTGTAGTCGATGACCACCGGTTGGCCCAGCACGGCCTGCAGTTTGTCAGTCAGCAAGCGCGCATGCTGATCCAGCGGCCCTCCTGCGGGAAAGCCGATGACGATGCGCACGGGCTTGGTAGGAAAGCCATGCACTGCGGCCGTCCAGGCCAGGGCAGCGCCTACTAACAGGGTGCGAAGGGTGTTCATGGGTTGTCTCCGTTGTTGTAAAAATGAGATGGCAAAACAGGCGGGCGGCTCTGGCCGACGTGCCGGCACGCCCTTGCGTGCACAATCATGGCCGCTGCAAACCCTTATTTGCGCCACATGCGCTGCCCCCATCCGTGCGACGTGGCACAGGCCAGCACCAAGGCGCCGTAGGTCACCATCTTGCCGTCGCGGCCGGTGACCCAAAGGCCCACCAGCAACACGGCCGCGCACACGGCAAAGTCCAGCAGCACCTGCGGGCCAGGGCCCAGCCCGCGTGCGCCACGCAGCACAAAACGGCTCAGGATGGCCATGAACGCCGCCATCCAGAAGGCGGGCGCCAGGAAGTTCAGAAGATGGTTGAGGCTGTCGAGCGGACCCATGTGCACAGTTGACCCAGATCAAGGCTTACCCAGGCTGGGAGCCGCAGTTTGTGTAACGATTTTATAATCCACCATCATGGCAGTCTGGGCCCTCGGCATCAACCACACCACCGCGCCGCTCGATCTGCGTGGCAGGTTTGCGTTCGCGCTCGACCAGATCGCGCCCACCTTGCAGGGTTTGCGCCAATCGCTGGGGCAGTCCACACGCCACCCTGGGGTGGAGACCGCCATCATCTCCACCTGCAACCGCACCGAAATTTACTGCGCTGGCGACCAGCCCGCCGTGGACCACACCCTCGGGTGGCTGGCCCAAAGCGGTGGCGTAAGCCCCGCGCTGCTGCGCTCTCATTCATACACCCTGGAAGACAGCCTCGTGGCCCGGCATGCGTTCCGCGTGGCCAGCGGGCTCGATTCGATGGTGCTGGGTGAAGCCCAGATTCTGGGCCAGATGAAGGACGCCATCCGTGCGGCCGAAACCGCGGGCGCCCTGGGTACCACGCTCAACCAGCTGTTCCAGCGCAGCTTTGCCGTGGCCAAGGAAGTGCGCAGCAGCACCGAGATTGGCGCGCACAGCATCAGCATGGCGGCTGCCGCCGTGCGGCTGGCCAGCCAGCTCTTTGAAGACCTCAGCGAGACCAGGATTTTGTTCGTCGGCGCTGGCGAAATGATCGAGCTGTGCGCCACGCACTTTGCCGCCAAAGACCCCAAGGCCATCGCCATTGCCAACCGCACGCTGGAGCGCGGCGAAAAGCTCGCCACCCGCTTTGGTGGCGAGGTGATGCGCCTGGGCGACCTGCCCGAGCGCCTGCACGAGTTTGACGCCGTCATCAGCTGCACCGCCAGCAGCCTGCCCATCATCGGCCTCGGCGCCGTGGAGCGCGCTTTGAAGAAGCGCCGCCACCGCCCCATGTTCATGGTCGACCTGGCCGTGCCGCGCGACATCGAACCCGAGGTCAAGGCCCTGGGCGATGTGTACCTGTACACCGTGGACGACCTGGCCAGCGTGGTGCAGACGGCGCAGGCCAACCGCCAAGCCGCCGTGGCGCAGGCCGAGGCCATCATCGACGCGGGGGTGCAGAGCTTCATGCACTGGATGGAGCTGCGCAGCCCCGCAGGCGCGGCCGGCGGCGTGGTGCCGCTGATCCAGCAGCTCAACGCTCAGGCCGACGAGTGGCGCGCCCTGGAGATTGCGCGCGCCAAGAAGCTCTTGGCCAAGGGCGAGGACGTGGATGCAGTGCTGGAGGCCCTCTCGCGCGGCCTCACGCAAAAGATGCTGCACGGCACCTTGGCCGAATTGCGTGCGGGCGACGCGGAGATGCGCGCCCAGACGGCGCAGACCGTCTCGCGGCTGTTCCTGCGCTCACAAAGCAAGACCACCAGCGGCGGGCTGTAGCGGCGCTCGCCCGCTCCGCCGCCGTACCGATTGAATGCCAAATCGGCCTCTAGCGCTTTATAGATAAGCGCTACCAGCTACTGAAAACGTAGCAAACTCACCCCCGAATTCCATGAAGCCATTTCTCCGAACCCAACTGGAGCGCTACGCACAGCGTCTGGGCGAACTCGACTTCCTGCTCTCGCGCGAAGACATCATGAGCGACATGGCGCAGTACCGGCGCATCTCCGTCGAGCATGCCGAGGTGACGCAGGTGGCCGGCCGCTACGCCCGCTACCAGCAGCGCGAGGCCGACCTGGCAGGTGCGCGCGAGATGCTGGCCGACCCCGACATGGCCGAGATGGCGCAGGAAGAAATCGAAAGTAGCGAGGCCGAGCTGCTGCAACTGGAAGACGAGCTTCAGCGCCTGTTGCTACCCAAGGACCCTGACGACGCACGCAACGCATTTGTGGAAATCCGCGCCGGCACGGGCGGCGACGAATCGGCCCTGTTTGCCGGGGACATCACCCGCATGTACACCCGGTACGCCGCCAACGTGGGCTGGAAGGTGGAAGTGGTGAGCGAGAACGCGGCCGAGCTGGGCGGCTACAAGGAAATCGTGCTGCGCATTGAAGGCGCGCCGGGTAGCGGCACTTCGGGCAGCGGCGTGTACGGCGCCCTCAAGTTCGAATCCGGCGGCCACCGCGTGCAGCGGGTGCCCGCCACCGAAACCCAGGGCCGCATCCACACCAGCGCCTGCACCGTGGCCGTGATGCCCGAGCCCGACGAGCACGAAGCCATCAAGCTCAACCCGGCCGACCTGCGCATCGACACCTTCCGCGCCAGCGGCGCCGGCGGCCAGCACATCAACAAGACCGATTCGGCCGTGCGCGTGGTGCACTTGCCCACCGGCATCGTGGCCGAATGCCAGGACGGCCGCAGCCAGCACGCCAACAAGGCCAAGGCGCTGCAGGTGCTGCAGGCGCGCATCCAGGAGAAAGAGCGCAGCGAACGCGCCGCCAAGGAGGCCGCGCTGCGCAAGGGCCTGATCGGCAGCGGCGACCGCAGCGACCGCATCCGCACCTACAACTTCCCGCAAGGGCGGCTGACGGACCACCGCATCAACCTCACGCTATACAAGCTGCTGGCCGTGATGGAGGGCGACCTGAATGACGTGCTGCAAGCATTGCAACACGCACGCGAAGCCGAGCAACTGGAAGAACTGGAAAAAGGCACCGGCGTTTGATGGCCGCAGCATCGCCCTGGTTTGACCTCCACCCCAATTGAGCCTATTGGCCTCTGGCGCTTATTCTTCAAGCGCGGACAGCTATCAAATACAGAGCAATCGTGAACGTTCCAAACCTTGCCCAGGCATTGACCCAGGCCCACGCACTGGGCTTGGCGCGCATCGACGCCCAATTGCTGCTGCTGCACGCCGTGGGGCGCCCTGAAGCGGGCAGGGCCTGGCTGCTGGCGCACGATACCGATGCGATGGACCCGGAGGCGCACGCCCATTTCATGGCGCTGTGCCAGCGCAGGCTGGCAGGCGAGCCGGCGGCCTACCTCACCGGATGCAAGGAGTTCTACGGCTTGGCGCTGCAGGTGGACGCCCGCGTGCTGGATCCTCGCCCCGATACCGAAACGCTGGTGGACTGGGCGCTGGAGACCATGGCCCCCTTGCCGGCCCCGCGCGTGGCAGATCTGGGCACCGGCAGCGGCGCCATCGCACTCGCATTGCAAAGCCAGCGGCCCACGGCGCAGGTGCTGGCCGTGGACGCCAGTGCAGATGCCTTGGCCGTGGCACAAGCCAACGCACAGCGGCTGGGCTTGCCGGTGCAGTTCGAGCTCGGCAACTGGTTGAATGGGGTGGGTGGTCTGTTCGACGCCATCGTCTCCAACCCGCCCTACATCGCCAGCGCAGACCCGCACTTGGCCGCGCTGACCCACGAGCCGCTGCAGGCACTGGCCAGCGGCGCAGACGGGCTGCATGACATTCGCGCCATCGTCCGCCAAGCCCCTGCCCACTTGGTGCAGGGCGGCTGGCTGCTGCTGGAGCATGGTCATGACCAGGCCGAAGCGGTGGGGGCCCTGCTCACCGCCGAGGGTTTTGTCCAAGTCCAAAGCCGCAATGACCTTGCCGGCATAGCGCGCTGCACAGGCGGCCGGTGGCCGACAGTGAAATAATCCCCCCAACGCGGGCTCTCAGCATTTTTTGTCCGCCTCTTTTTCAAGGAGTACCCCATGAGCGACACCCAACAACGCATCGACGCCCTCGTCAAATCCAGCGACGTACTGCTGTTCATGAAGGGCAGCGCCAGCTTCCCGATGTGCGGCTTCTCCGGCCGCGCCATCCAGATCCTGAAGGCCTGCGGCGTGGACCCCAAAAGCGTGGTCACTGTCAACGTCCTGGAAGACGACGCCATCCGCCAGGGCATCAAGGATTACAGCAACTGGCCCACGATTCCTCAGCTCTACGTCAAGGGCGAATTCATCGGTGGTTCGGACATCATGATGGAGATGTACGAGTCGGGCGAACTCAAGCAAGTGCTGGGCACCGAAGGCTGAACCCTTGAGTGGGCCTCCCGCCCGGGGGCGCCCATGCCTGCCACGCAAAGCCGCCTTTGGGCGGCTTTTTTGCGTTGGCCCGGATGATCGGTGCGACAAGGCATGACCATGCCTTGCCAGGTTTCAATGGCAGAAACACCTGCACCCATTCAGGGCTTTTCCCACATTGAGGCTGGGCATGTTGTGTGCTTGAATGCAAGCGTGACCCCAACACACAGGAGCATGCAATGACCAGCCATAGCCTTGTTCCCCAAAGTGCCGGCCTGCGCCTTCCGGTGGCACAGATGCGCAACGTGTTTCACCCCGGGGACGTGGAACGCAAGTTGGCTCGCCTGCAAGACGCAGGCAGCCAACGCGAGTACGAAACGCTGCGCGCCGTTTATGAGCGCATGCTGGAGCGTGGCCCGGAGCGCTTTCAGGTCAAGCCTTCAGGTGTGCCCGACATGAGCAGTCTGTACGACTTGCTGCCCAACTTCACCGACGTGCTGGACGATGTGAAACGCCATGTGGCGCTGGCGCAAGACAGCAGCGATGGCCTGGAAGTCACCCCCATGCTGCTGCTGGGCCCGCCAGGCATCGGCAAGACCCACTTTGCACGCCACTTGGCCGAATTGTTGGGCACGGGTATGAACCTGCTGCCCATGAGCTCAATGACCGCGGGCTGGCTGCTGTCGGGCTCTTCTTCCCAATGGAAGGGCGCGCGCCCCGGCAAGGTGTTTGAGGCGCTCGTGGAGGGCGAGTACGCCAACCCGGTCATCGTGGTGGACGAAATTGACAAGGCCAGCGGCGACGCGCAGTATGACCCGCTGGGCGCGCTGTACAGCCTGCTCGAGCACGACACCGCGCAGAACTTCACCGATGAGTTTGCTGAAGTGGCCATTGATGCAAGCCAAGTCATCTGGATCACCACCGCCAACGATGCGCGGGGCATCCCCGACCCCATCCTTAACCGCATGAACGTGTTTGAGGTGGAGGCCCCCACGCTGGACCAGGCGCGCAGCATTGCGCTGAACCTGTATCAGGGGATTCGCAACGCCCACGACTGGGGCCGCTTGCTGGACCCTGAACCGCAGGAAGACGTGCTCGACCATTTGGCCCATATGCCGCCGCGCGAAATGCGCCGGGCGCTCATGACTGGCTTTGGCAACGCACGCCTGGACCGCCGCTCGACCGTGGAGATTGCCGACCTGCCCAAGGCAGCAAGCTCGCGGGGCCGCATCGGTTTC
This sequence comes from Acidovorax delafieldii, assembly GCA_002377855.1. Taxonomy (GTDB): domain Bacteria; phylum Pseudomonadota; class Gammaproteobacteria; order Burkholderiales; family Burkholderiaceae_C; genus Acidovorax; species Acidovorax delafieldii_A. The sequence goes on from DFQQ01000030.1 coordinate 228,136, forward strand.
ATGCAGTGACCAACTGCCGAGCCACGCCACGCTGCTGAACCGTGCGGCCCTGCCTTGAGGCGGGGCTGTACGGACAGATACACTCCATGGACCGGTGTGCCATAGCGCCACGCTCTGTCACCATCCATGACCCAAAGCCTCTTAGTGATTGCGCTGCTGATTGCAGCGAGTGCCTTTTTCTCCATTGCAGAAATCTCGCTGGCTGCGGCCAGACGCTTGCGCCTGCGCCAGATGGCCGACGAGGGAGACTCACGCGCCGATCTGGTTCTGCGCATGCAGGAGCAGCCAGGGGACTATTTCACCGTGGTGCAGGTGGGGCAAAACGCGGTCGCCATCCTCGGCGGGATTGTGGGCGAGGGAGCGCTGAGCCCGCACTTCAGCCGCTTCTTCGGCGTATGGATGACCGAGTCGACTGCCACCACCGCAGGGTTTATTGCCTCATTCCTGATCATCACCTCGCTGTTCATTCTGTTTGCAGACCTCTTCCCAAAGCGGCTTGGCATGGCAGAGCCCGAACGGCTGGCCGTGCGCCTGGCGCGGCCCATGGCTTGGTTCATGGCGCTGTTGCGCCCGCTGGTGTGGTTCTACAGCCGAGGGGCAGACGCCTTGTTCAGGCTCCTTGGCCTGTCATCGCTGCGTGACGACCGCATCACGTCAGACGACATTCTGGCGATGATGGAGGCTGGCGCCCGTGCGGGGGTGCTGGCGGCCCGCGAACAACAGGTAATTACCAATGTGTTTGAGCTGGACACGCGCACCGTCTCAAGCGCCATGTCGCCTCGCGACCGGGTGGCATTCTTTCTGCGGGACGAACCCGATTCCGTCATCCGCCTGCGGATTGCCGCAGAGCCCTTCTCTACCTATCCGGTATGCGAGGGCGACATTGACCATGTGGTGGGCTATGTGGATGCGAAGGACCTGTTTCAGCGCGTCCTGAACAACCAGCCGATCTCGCTGGCCGATGACAGCCTTGTGCGCAAAGTGCTCATCGTGCCCGACCGGTTGACGCTGTCAGAAGTGCTGGAGCAGTTCCGTGGTGTGCACGAGGACTTTGCGGTCATCGTCAATGAGTACAGCCTGGTGGTGGGGGTGGTCACGCTCAACGATGTGATGAGCACGGTGATGGGTGACCTGGTGGTAGGCCCGTCGGACGAAGAACAGATCGTTCAGCGCGACGAAAACTCGTGGCTCATCGACGGTGTGACACCCATCAGCGACGTGCTGCGCGTGCTGGCGCTCGATGAACCGCCCCACGCGGGCGAATACGAAACCCTTGCTGGTTTCTTGATGGTGATGCTGCGCCGCGTCCCCCGCCGCACCGACAGTGTGAGCTGGGGGGGGTTCAAGTTCGAGGTGCTGGACGTGGACAGCTACCGCATCGACCAGGTCATGGTGTCGCGCCTGCCGTTACCTGACGGGGCTCTTGCGCTAAAGAGCGCGGCATAAAAGGATCGGCCGGGCACACCCGACAGCACGTCTGGGTCCGTGTTGGCCCGCCCGTCCATCTTTCACCCCAGGCTTGTTTTCGCCTCAAAAGCCCAATTGCGCTGGGCAGCAAACACAGCATTGGGATAGGGCGGCCGGCCTCGACTGCCGTTGTAGCGCCCCAAGGCCATGAACAGGTCACCCTGCTCCCGGTCAATGTAGTGGCGCAAGATCACGCAGCCAAAGCGCAGGTTGGTCTGCATGTGAAAAAGCTTGCCGGGGTCGCCGTCGCCAATCACGCGGGTCCAAAAGGGCATGACTTGCATGTATCCACGGGCTCCCACACTGGAAACCGCGAACTTGCGGAAGGCACTTTCTACCTGGATCAGCCCCATCACCAGAGACACATCCAGACCGGCGCGCTTGGACTCGTACCAAACCGTCTGCAAAAAGTCGCGGCGCACTTCCCAATCAGGCTTGCGATTGCGCAAGCGATCACTCATAACCCCGAGCCAACGCAGGTAGCCCAAGCGCGATTCCGTCGAGAAAAACACGGGCTCTGGCGGTGCTTGGTTGGCAATGGCTGAACTCAGGGCCGTGCGCACCGAGTCCATCAAGGGTTCTTCCAGTTGGCCGCCTGCGTGGGCCAGCCCAGGCGCTGCCAGCCAGCCAGGAGGCACCACGGCAGCCATCAAACAGGCACGGCGCGACACGCCGCCCTGCGCACTATGCTTCAAACCTGCATCCCCTCGCACACCCACTTCCTCCTGCTTCATACCGTCATGCGGCCCTTCACATGGGCCCAGACATCGGCCACGGCCACTTTCGTCGCGGCAGCGTCGCGGCGGTGCTGGTATTCCACCAACCCTTCCTTAAGGCTCTTGTCGCCAATGGTTACGCGGTGCGGCACACCAATCAACTCCCAGTCAGCAAACATGGCGCCTGGGCGCTCGCCCCGGTCATCCAGAAGGACGTCCACGCCTTGTGCAAGCATTTCTGCGTAGAGCTTTTCAGCCGCAAGCTTCACCTCTTCGCTGCGGTCCATGCCGATGGGACAAATGACCACGGTGAACGGAGCAATTGCGTCGGGCCAGATGATGCCGCGATCGTCGTGATTTTGCTCGATGGCAGCAGCAGGCAGGCGCGTAATACCGATGCCATAGCACCCCATTTCAAGCGGCTGCGGTTTGCCGTTTTCATCCAGGAAGGTGGCATTCATTGCTCGGCTGTATTTGGTGCCCAAATAGAACACGTGGCCCACCTCAATACCGCGTTCGATGGCCAAATCGCCCTTCCCGTCGGGAGAGGGGTCGCCTGCGACGACATTGCGCAGATCGGCCACGACGTCGGGCTCTGGCAAATCGCGGCCCCAGTTGACGCCAGTGATGTGGAAGTCCGGTTCATTGGCGCCACATACCCAGTCGGCCATCACCGCCACTTCGCGGTCAACCACAATCTTTACTGGCTTTTGGAGCCCGATCGGGCCCAGATACCCAGGCTTGCATCCAAAGTGGTCTTCAATCTCAGCCACTGTGGCAAAGCGGAAGTTTTCCAGACCTGCTACTTTATTGACCTTGATTTCGTTCATGTCGTGGTCGCCGCGCAGCAGCAGCAGCCAGACATGCGTCTTAACGACCTCGCCGTGCTCGCTGGTGGTGTCCGTGGCCAGTACCAAGGATTTCACGGTACGGCTCAAGGGCAGCCCGAGCAACTCGGCCACATCGGCACAAGTGCTCTTGCCGGGCGTGGCAGTTTTGGTCAGGGCCAGGGCCGCCGCAGGGCGTGGGCCTTGTGGAGCCAGTGCCTCTGCTTTTTCCATATTGGCGGCGTAGTCGCTGCCAGGGCAGTACACGATGGCGTCCTCGCCCGTCGCTGCGATCACCTGAAACTCTTCGCTCAAGTCACCGCCAATGGCGCCACTGTCAGCGGCTACGGCGCGGTACGTGAGGCCAAACCGATCAAAAATACGGCGATAAGCCTGCGCCATGACTTGGTAGCTGGCTTTGGCAGCCGCTTGGTCCCGGTCAAAGGAGTACGCATCCTTCATGATGAACTCGCGGCCACGCATCAACCCGAAACGTGGGCGGCGTTCGTCGCGAAATTTCGTCTGGATCTGGTAGAAGTTCTTGGGAAGTTGCTTGTAACTGCGCAGTTCTTGCCGTGCGATGTCAGTCACCACTTCTTCGCTGGTAGGCTGCACCACAAAGTCCCGACCGTGGCGATCACGGATACGCAGCAGTTCGGGCCCCATCTTTTCGAACCGCCCAGTTTCCAGCCACAACTCGGCAGGCTGGATCACCGGCATGGCGCACTCCACAGCGCCTGCGCGGTTCATTTCCTCCCGCACGATGGCCTCCACCTTGCGGATCACGCGCAAGCCCATCGGCATGTAGTTGTAGATGCCAGCGCCCAGCTTCTTGATCAGCCCCGCCCGCATCATTAGTTTGTGACTGACCACTTCGGCGTCTGCCGGGGCTTCCTTGAGGGTGGAGATAAAGAATTGGGAGGCTTTCATCGGAGCGAATTCTGTCTATTCAGACCGGTCCTCTTGCCGGGTGCATGGCACCGTGCATAATGGACACAGTTTAAAAAATTGGGGTTCGATTATGCTTGACCGGGACGGCTTTCGGCCGAACGTCGGCATCATCCTGCTCAACCAAAAGAACCAAGTGTTCTGGGGCAAGCGGATCCGCACCCACAGTTGGCAATTTCCGCAGGGCGGCATTGACCGGGGCGAAACCCCCGAACAGGCCATGTTTCGGGAATTGCACGAAGAGGTAGGATTATTGCCCAACCATGTGCGTTTGGTGGCCCGAACAAGGGATTGGTTGCGCTACGAGGTGCCTGACCGGTACATCCGCCGCGATGCACGCGGTCACTACAAAGGCCAGAAACAAATCTGGTATCTGCTACAACTCGTTGGACACGACTGGGACTTGAACCTGCGCGCTACGAATCACCCGGAGTTTGACGCCTGGCGTTGGAACGATTACTGGGTGCCTTTGGATGTGGTGGTGGAGTTCAAACGAGGGGTTTACGAAATGGCGCTGACCGAGTTGGCGCGCTTTCTGCCTCGACAAGACCAGCGCAATCGGTATCTGCGCAGCGGCATGCGGGCAAGGGACCCCGAGCAAGCGCATGCCACGCCCATGTTCAGGACGGGCTCTTCGATGCTGCTGCACCCAGGAATGGAGCTTCCGCCTGGCGCCAGCTTTGACCCCGACCCGCAAAACAGCGTGCCGGCAGCGCTGGAGGGTTTGCCACCCAAGGCCAACTCGCAGAGCTCTTTGTAAGCCCAAAGCGCTTGGTCTCCGGCCAAGCAAAAGGCCAGTTCCAGAGATTTCTGGCGCTGGCCTTTTTACAAGTGGCGGCAGGGCAAGTTTCAGTTCGCAGACAAAACCAAGTTGTCCCTGTGGACCATTTCAGTGCCCGCCGTGTAACCCAACAATTTTTCAAACTCTGAGGAAGGCTTGCGGCACAGCAGGCGCGCCTCCGCCGCGGCGTAATTGGCCAAGCCTCGGGCGATTTCCACACCAGCATCGTCCCGCACTGCAATGACATCGCCACGCGAGAAATCGCCGTCGACACCGGTCATTCCAATGGGCAGAAGACTCTTGCCTTCGTCCCTCAACTTGGCGGCAGCGCCTGCATCCACCGTGACCGCACCGCGCAATTGAAGGTGGTCGGCCATCCACTGTTTGCGGGCTTGCTTCTTCTGGGTTTGGGCCACCAGCAAGGTACCCAATGCATGACCGCCCGCCAGCCTTACCAGGACGTCTGGCTCACGCCCCCAAGCAATCACAGTCGATGCGCCGGAACCCGCTGCCCGCTTGGCAGCAAGGATTTTCGTGATCATGCCGCCTTTGCCGATGCTCGAGCCCGCACCACCGGCCATGGCTTCCAGAGCAGGATCACCCGCCTGTGCCTCGTGCACGAACTGGGCCGTCGGATCACGGCGCGGGTCGGCGGTATACAGGCCTTTCTGGTCAGTCAGGATGATGAGTGCATCCGCCTCAACCAGGTTGGCCACCAATGCACCCAGCGTATCGTTGTCCCCAAACTTGATTTCGTCTGTGACAACCGTATCGTTCTCATTGATGACTGGAACCACCCCCAGACGCAGCAGCGTCAACAAAGTGGAACGCGCATTCAAATACCGCTCGCGGTCGGCCAAATCGGCGTGCGTCAACAGCACCTGCGCGCTGCCCATGCCCTGCTCTCGCAGCTTGGTCTCATACATCTGCGCCAGCCCCATCTGCCCGACAGCCGCCGCAGCCTGCAACTCGTGGATTTCATGAGGGCGTGAGGCCCAGCCCAGACGTTTCATGCCTTCGGCAATGGCGCCGCTAGACACCATAACCACCTCGCGCGGCGCCCCCCCGTCGCCTCGCACCAAGGCAGCCAGCTGACGGCTCCATTCACCAATTGCAGCTTCATCCAGCCCGCGCCCCTCGTTCGTGACGAGGCTGGACCCTACTTTCACCACGATGCGACGAGCATCCCGCAATACGCTAGAAACCATTTGAACGTCTTTTTGTACGTAGGCGCCCGCACAGCAAGCGCAGTCAGCTATTATTTTTATAGCACTCAGGAAGTGGTATCGCCAGCAAAGCGCGGATCGACTTCGACGGGTGTGTTTTCTACTTTCTGCTCAGCTTGGACGTGTCGGAAGATGGCGTGAATCAGCGGCTCGCACCCTTCGCGCGTCAACGCAGAAATCTCAAAAACAGGTCCCTTCCACTTGAAACGCTTCACAAAGTCTTTGACCCGCGCCTCACGCTCTTCGACAGGCACCATGTCCAGCTTGTTCAGGACCAACCACCTTGGCTTTTCGTACAGCTGGGCATCGTACTTCTTGAGCTCACCCACAATCGCCTTGGCTTGCGCCACAGGGTCGACGGAGTCGTCGAACGGAGCCAAGTCCACCACGTGCAGTAGCAAGCGGGTGCGCTGCAGGTGGCGCAAAAACTGATGCCCCAGCCCCGCGCCTTCAGACGCGCCCTCGATCAGGCCAGGGATGTCAGCCACGACAAAGCTTTGCTCAGGCCCCACGCGAACCACCCCCAAATTGGGGTGCAATGTGGTGAAAGGGTAGTCTGCAATTTTCGGACGAGCGTTCGACACCGCAGTGATGAAGGTCGACTTGCCGGCATTGGGCATACCCAGCAGACCTACGTCAGCCAGCACCTTGAGTTCGAGCTTGAGATTCTTCTTCTCACCTGGCCAGCCGGGTGTTTTCTGGCGCGGCGCACGGTTGATGGCACTCTTGAAACGCATGTTGCCAAAACCACCGTCTCCGCCCTTGGCAATGGTGATGACTTCGCCGGGATTGAGCAGTTCGTACAGCACCTCACCCGTTTCGGCGTCGGAAATGATGGTCCCCACAGGCATTTTCAAAGTGATGTCATCGCCCGCAGCGCCAAACATGTCGGAGCCCATGCCGTGCTCGCCTCGTTTGGCCTCATGACGGCGCGAATACCGGAAGTCCACCAGGGTATTCAGATTGGGGTCGGCCACGGCAAATACGTGGCCCCCACGTCCGCCATCCCCTCCGTTAGGTCCGCCGAATTCCTTGTATTTTTCGTGGCGAAAAGACACGCAGCCATTGCCACCATCGCCAGCGGCAATGTCAATATAGGCTTCATCGACGAACTTCATGGGGTATCCAGTTTACAAAAGAGGCCGCTCAGGGGCGCGGCTTTTCCGCCAGCAGCCCACGGTCGGAATCCGAAGGCGTACAACGAAATCAGCGCCTCAACGGATCACCTCATCAAAAGCCAGAGCACTAAAGGCCCGGGCAACTACGACCTATGGCGGCCGAAAAATCTACATCTTGCCAGAACAGGCATCTGCAGAACATAAAACGACAAAGCCCCGACGAAGCGGGGCTTTGGATTCAACCAGAGATCAATCTCAGGCTGGAGTCACATTGACAGTGTGCTTGGACAATGCACCCTTGGTGCCGAACGAGACATGCCCATCAACCAAAGCAAACAGCGTGTGATCCTTGCCCACGCCAACATTGCTGCCGGGATGGAAACGCGTACCGCGCTGACGCACGATGATGGAACCAGCGCTGATCAATTCACCGCCGAAGGCCTTGACACCCAGCATCTTTGGCTTGGAATCACGACCGTTTCGCGTAGAGCCGCCGCCTTTTTTCTGTGCCATGACATCGACTCCTTGTTAGGCAGCAATCGCACCGATTTGCAGCTCTGTGAACTGCTGGCGATGGCCTTGGCGTTTTTGATAGTGCTTGCGACGGCGCATCTTGAAGATGTGCACTTTGTCGTGCTTGCCGTGTGCCACAACAGTGGCTTTCACGGTTGCGCCGGACACCAGGGGCGTACCGATCTTGAGTTCAGCGCCGTTGCCGACTGCCAACACTTGATCGATCACAATTTCCTGGCCTACGTCCGCAGCAATCTGTTCTACTTTAATTTTTTCGCCGGAAGCAACGCGATACTGCTTGCCACCGGTTTTTATGACCGCGTACATGTGAACCTCTTGAATTGAGTTCTGCAAACCAATTTTCGCAGAGCCGTAAATTATGCCATAGCCTGACGTAAAGCGATAGCCTGCTCCATGATAAGCGCGTACATGCGCCGCTTCGTTCCTATAATTCACGGCAATTTTGGTAGCCGCTATCTTGACTGATCACCCCTCCTCCCCAGCCACCTCCCCTCTCGCGTTGATCACGGAGGACATGCGTGCAGTCGATCTCGTCATAGGGCAACGCCTGACCTCTACCGTGCCGTTGGTAGGACAGATTTCGCAGTACATCATTGCGGCCGGAGGCAAAAGGCTGCGCCCCGCCCTTCTGTTGATGGTCTGCGGCGCACTCGGTTACAAAGGCGCTCATCGGCACACACTCGCAGCGGTGGTCGAGCTTATTCATACGGCGACACTGCTGCACGACGATGTCGTGGACGCGTCCACTTTGCGTCGAGGTCGTGCAACGGCCAATGAGACTTTTGGCAATCCCGCGAGCGTTTTGGTTGGCGATTTCCTTCACACCCGATCCTTCCAGATGATGGTAGAGACGGGCAGCATGAAGGTGATGCAAATTCTCTCTGACGCCACCAACGTCATCGCCGAGGGCGAGGTCTTGCAGCTGATGAATATGCACGACGCTTCCTTGAGTGAAGCGGACTACCTCAAGGTTATTCGATCCAAGACAGCCAAACTTTTCGAGGCCAGCGCACGGCTGGGAGCAGTGCTTGCAGACGCTCCAACCACCGTAGAAGAAGCTTGCGCAACCTACGGGCAAGCACTGGGTACCGCATTTCAGATCATCGATGACGTGCTGGATTACGACGGCAACGCGGCAGAGATGGGAAAGAACCTTGGCGACGATTTGAGGGAAGGTAAAGCCACACTTCCATTGATCGCAGCGATGGAACGCGGCACAACCCAACAAGCCAAAGTGATTCGCGACGCCATTGAGCAAGGCTCAACGGATGAGTTGACCAGTATTGTCGACGTGGTCAAACTAACCGGCGCCCTTCAGATCGCGCGAGCCGCCGCAATGGACGAAGCTGACCGCGCAATACAAGCGCTGACGCTTTTGCCAGAGACACCCTTCACAAGCGCAATGCGCTTGCTTGCAAGCCAATTGACCGACAGAAGAGCCTGAGACGATAGAAGCACGAATCGTGGCTTCATAAGGCCAACGTGCCGATCTGGTCATGGCTCGCAGCGTACCGCTGACTCTTCGCAACAACGAACGTCACGACAACCCAGAAGAACGCAACCGACCGTTGCGACGGTGCCACCAACCGAGCCTGCTGTACAGCCCAGAGGCAATGGGCGATGATAGGATGACTTGTTGTTCCTCCTAATGCACTAACGGTTACATGGCTGCCGCTGATATTGCCCCCAAAGAAGCTTCTGCGATCGCTCTTCCCGGTTTGGGACGGGCGTTAATGTCTGCAGGCAGGCTTACCCAAAAAGCGGCCGAGGAAATTTACCAAAAGTCACAAAATAATCGGACGAGTTTTATCGCCGAGTTGACAGGGTCTGGGGTGGTATCTGCCGCCGACTTGGCCCACACGGTCTCTGCCGTTTTCGGGGCGCCGCTGCTGGACTTGGAGGCCATCGATCCTCTTCGTCTGCCCAAGGACTTGCTGGATGCCAAGATATGCCAGTCGTACAGGGTGGTCGTCCTCAGCAAGCGCAGCAATCGGCTGATTGTTGCGACAGCCGACCCGACCGATCAGGAAGCAGCGGAAAAAATCAAGTTCACCACCCAGATGGGCGTGGATTGGATCATTGCGGAATATGACAAGCTGAATCGGCTGGTGGAGGCTACCACTAAGTCCACCGCGGAATCCATGGAGAATTTGACTAGCGGGGATTTCGAATTCGATGAATCTGTTACGGAAGAAGCGCCTGAATCGATCGATTCAGGCGCAAATGAGGTTGAAGATGCCCCTGTTGTCAAGTTTCTTCACAAAATGCTGCTGGACGCATTCAATATGCGTGCGTCGGATTTGCACTTTGAACCTTACGAGCATCAGTATCGCGTCAGATTTCGGATTGACGGGGAACTGAAAGAGATCTCATCCCCGCCCATCGCCATCAAAGATAAATTGGCATCCCGCATCAAAGTGATATCTAGAATGGATATCTCCGAGAAACGGGTACCTCAAGACGGGCGAATGAAACTGAAGGTCGGCCCAGATCGTGTCATTGATTTTCGCGTCAGTACACTTCCGACCCTGTTCGGTGAAAAAATAGTTATACGTATCTTAGACCCGAGCAGTGCAAAGCTGGGGATTGACGCCTTGGGTTATGAACCTGAGGAAAAGGAAAGGCTCCTTCATGCCATCGGGCGGCCGTATGGGATGATTTTGGTCACAGGCCCCACCGGGTCGGGAAAAACAGTTTCTCTGTATACCTGTTTAAACCTGCTAAACAAACCGGGCGTTAATATCGCTACGGCAGAAGACCCTTCTGAAATCAACCTCCCTGGCGTTAATCAAGTCAACGTCAATGAAAAAGCTGGGCTTACCTTTGCTGTGGCGTTGAAATCTTTTCTGCGTCAGGACCCTGACATTATCATGGTGGGGGAAATCCGCGACCTTGAAACTGCGGACATTTCCATCAAGGCAGCACAGACTGGTCACCTAGTTTTATCGACACTCCATACTAATGATGCGCCTACTACGCTCACGCGCATGAGAAATATGGGAATCGCCCCATTCAATATCGCATCCAGCGTAATCCTGATTACAGCGCAGCGCTTGGCGAGGCGACTGTGCCCGACCTGTAAGGCGCCAGCAGATATCCCTCACGAAGCTCTGGTTGAAGCGGGTTATCGTGAAGAAGATCTGGATGGGTCATGGGTAACTTACAAAGCTGTAGGCTGCGCGGCTTGCAACAACGGCTACAAAGGCCGTGTTGGTATTTACCAAGTGATGCCGATTTCCGAGGAAATTCAGCGAATTATTTTGCGCGACGGAAGTGCACTGGAAATTGCAGAGCAAGCTCGCAACGAGGGCGTTCGCTCTCTGCGCGAATCTGGCTTGCACAAAGCACGACTCGGTCTCACTTCGTTGGAAGAAGTGCTCGCCGTGACCAACGAATAATAAACAGATCAATAGACAGGGAACAGCATGGCTACTGCAGCATCGAGGGACATCAAAGAGTTTGTCTTCGAATGGGAGGGCAAAGATCGCGCAGGAAAGGTGGTGCGCGGAGAAATCCGAGCGGTAGGGGAGAATCAGGTCCAGGCAACACTCCGCCGTCAAGGAGTGTTTCCTACCAAGATAAAAAAGCGTCGCACTCGTTCTGGCAAGAAAATCAAGCCTAAAGATATTGCGCTGTTTACTCGGCAACTGGCCACCATGATGAAAGCAGGGGTTCCCTTGCTCCAGTCATTCGACATTGTAGGGCGCGGAAACACTAATGCAAGTGTCACCAAACTTTTAAGCGACATTCGGTCGGATGTGGAAACGGGGACTTCCCTCAATGCCGCATTCCGTAAGCATCCCATGTATTTTGACAGCCTCTATTGCAATTTGGTGGAAGCAGGGGAAGCAGCGGGTATTTTGGAAGCCTTGCTTGATCGCTTGGCAACCTACATGGAAAAAACCGAAGCGATCAAATCGAAGATCAAATCTGCCTTAATGTATCCAATTTCTGTGATCATTGTTGCTTTTATAGTGATCACAGTAATTATGATTTTTGTTATTCCGGCATTTAAAGAGGTGTTCACTTCTTTTGGAGCGGACTTACCCGCACCCACCTTGATGGTGATGGCATTAAGCGAGATTTTTGTAAAATGGTGGTGGTTAATCTTTACCTTGATTGGTGGGGGATTTTATTTTTTCATGCAAGCTTGGCGACGAAATGAAAAAATGCAGAAATTTATGGATCGCCTTTTATTGCAAATACCAATTTTTGGTGCGTTAATAGATAAGTCCTGTGTTGCTCGTTGGACTCGAACACTAGCGACCATGTTTGCGGCTGGGGTCCCATTGGTCGAGGCCCTGGATTCGGTAGGAGGTGCGTCCGGAAATTCTGTCTACGCCATTGCCACGGAGAAAATTCAACAGGAAGTTTCCACCGGTACAAGCCTTACCGTTGCCATGGACAACGCAAAAATCTTCCCATCCATGGTCATTCAGATGTGCGCAATTGGCGAAGAGTCAGGTTCTATTGATCATATGCTGGGAAAAGCAGCCGACTTCTATGAAGCCGAGGTTGACGAAATGGTGGCCGGACTCTCTAGTTTAATGGAGCCAATTATTATTGTTTTTCTAGGAACAGTAATTGGAGGTATCGTGGTATCCATGTACCTCCCCATCTTCAAGTTGGGGCAGGTGGTTTAATGGATCTGGCGTCTTTACCATCCTCCGGGCTGCTAGCTCTATTGGGACTGCTTATCGGTAGCTTCTTGAACGTGGTTATCTATCGGCTTCCCAAAATGATGGAGCGCCAATGGGCGATGGAAGCCGCAGCGTTTGAGGCGGAAAGAGAGGGAGCACAGACCACAGCCCGCGTTGCTCCCGAGCCATTCAACCTCATGGTGCCGCGCTCGAAATGCCCGTCATGCGGACACCCGGTGGCTTGGTACGAGAACATCCCCGTGGTGAGTTACCTGTTGCTCCGGGGCAAGTGCTCACAGTGCAAAACACCGATCAGCGTGCGATATCCGCTGGTGGAGTTATTGACCGGCGCTCTCTTCTTTTTGTGCGCTCAACGCTGGGGGTTGACGCCCACTGGCTTGGCTTGGTGCGGCTTCTCTGCAGTTCTGGTCGCCTTGGCGTTCATTGACTGGGACACCACCCTGCTGCCTGACGACTTGACTTTGCCCCTGCTGTGGGGGGGTATGTTGGCGGCTGCGTTGCAGTGGATACAAGTGCCGCTGTTCTCATCGGTGATGGGCGCGGTGGGCGGATACCTCTCCCTTTGGCTGGTCTATTGGGGCTTCAAACTCGCCACTGGCAAGGAAGGTATGGGGTATGGCGACTTCAAGCTGTTTGCTGCCTTGGGCGCGTGGTTTGGCTGGGAGGCATTGGTTCCAATCATCTTGATGTCGTCTGTGATTGGAGCCATCGTCGGGATAGGGATGAAAATCTTCAGCAGCCTGCGAGAAGGTGGCTATGTGCCGTTCGGCCCTTTCTTGGTGGGAGCGGGGCTGACCGCGATGATTGCCACACCCAAGGCCATGCTGGACACCGTACTGCGCGCGTTCGGGCTTTGAATGCAGGGTTCAGCCTCCAGAATCGGCCTCACCGGAGGTATCGGCAGCGGCAAATCCACGTTTGGAACACTGCTTGAGCAACGCGGGGCTGTCATTGTCGACTCCGATCAGATTGCCAGGCACGTGACAGGGCCCGGCGGCGCTGCCATTGCAGCGATTGCCCAAACCTTCGGAGCCGAGTACATAGACAGCTCAGGCGCGCTGGACCGGGGCCGAATGCGGCAGCTGGCTTATGCCAAGCCTGAAGCAAGGTCGGCATTGGAGGCCATAGTCCACCCTCTGGTGTCCCTGCACAGCAGCCAACAGGCCCGAGCGGCAGAACTCGCAGGTTCACGCGCCATTGTGTTTGACGTTCCCCTGCTCGTGGAGTCTGGCCGATGGGCACAGAGGCTCGACGCAGTGATCGTGCTGGACTGCCCTGCAGAGGTGCAAATTCGGCGCGTGATGGTGCGAAGTGCCCTGGACAGACCCACCGTGGAAGCGATCCTATCCGCCCAATCTCCCCGCAATATTCGGCGGGCATCGGCCGATATCGTGATTCACAATGGTGATAATTGCACGCTATCCGATCTGCAGCAGATGGCCGCGAACGTAGCTGACCGGTTGGGGCTATGATGCGCCTCAATGCATAGAAGCAACGGCCTGCCCACTTCTTCCCGTCTTCGGCGTCGGGCCCTATTCACTGCGCCCAGGAACCCGCTAGCGTGATCCTCTACGAATATCCTTTCAACGAACGGCTCAGGACATATCTCCGCTTGGAGCAGCTGTTCCGTCGGCTTGGAGAACTGATCCCACGGGAGCACCCCCTGGATCACCATTTCGCCCTGGTCACGATCTTTGAGATCATGGACGTGGCGGCGAGGGCGGACCTCAAGTCCGATGTTCTCAAAGATATCGAGAAGCACAAGCATCAGCTGGACAGCTACCGCGGCAATCCCTCCATCTCCGAAGCCGCGCTGGATGCGGTTATCGCCCAGTTGGACCGTTGTTTCGTTGCGCTGAACACCCAGGCAGGCAAGGCAGGACATGCGTTGACCGAAAATGACTGGCTGATGAGCATTCGCAGCCGTGTGGGCATCCCCGGAGGCACCTGCGGCTTTGACCTGCCGGCTTACTATGCGTGGCAGCACAAAGATGCAGTTTTTCGGCAGGATGCCCTGCAGCAATGGGCTTCGACGCTCGCACCGCTGGCGGAGTCCATTTATGTGCTGCTCAAGCTGCTGCGGGACTCTGGCGTGCCGCAGAAGGTGGCCGCCGAGCGTGGCCAGTTCCAGCAGAACCTGCCTGCAGGTCGAACCTTTCAGCTACTGCGCCTGCGCATAGACCCTGCACTGGGCCTGATTCCAGAAATCAGCGGCAACCGGCTGATTGTTTCGGTGCGCCTCATGAAGCAAGAAGCGGACGGGCGGCTGCACGCATGCACCGACGACGCAGCGTTTGAACTGACGCTTTGCGCTTGAGGCAATTTAGCGCAGACCGCATTCCTATTGAAGAGACCTTGAATGGCATCTAGCAAGTCGCACAATGAGACTTCTTCGCCAGCCGGCGCACGCACCGTGGTGTGCCCTACCTGCAGTGGAGACAGCGTGTACAGCCCTGCCAATCGATATCGGCCATTCTGCAGCGAGCGCTGCAAGCAAATTGACCTGGGAGCGTGGGCCAGCGAGGATTTCCGCATGCCCGCCGAAGCGCCCCCTGCAGATGCACAGTACGGCGACCCACGCGTAGAGCATTGAACCACCAAAAATAGCTCTAGGGATCCTCTGCACGAATCA
>DFQQ01000040.1 GCA_002377855.1 Acidovorax delafieldii
TTATCCCATCAACAACCAAAAACCAACCTTTTCTCAACCCACCTCCACCGCACTCAAGAAACATACCCCCTCTGCGCAGCGAAGCCACTGATCATAGCAGGAAGTTGGCAGGGATTTGCTTCAAACCTTCCATTTTTCCAACAAGCGGTCAGGACCAAGACTGTCGTAGCCTTCGAAAGGTTGGTGAATCCAAGGATTGGAAGGCAGGAACTCAACGGAATAGTCAGGGGTGAAAGCGGAAACCCCCTTTGTCCAAATTACTGCACTGCGAAGCTCAGTGATTGGCGCGTAGTTCGTACGAAGCATATTGATCACCGCGCGCAAGGTGTGGCCAGAGTCCGCAAGATCGTCAACCAACAGCACCTTGCCAGCAATTTCGCCTTTGGGAGTGGTGATGAATCGAGCAATGTCCAAGTGTCCTTGCACAGTCCCCGCCTCTGCTCTGTACGAACTCGTGGACATGATTGCCAGAGGTTTGGAGAAAATTCGGCTCAATATATCACCCGGACGCAGGCCACCCCGAGCCAGACACAGGATGGTGTCGAACTCCCAGCCAGATTGATGCACCTTCAGGGCAAGCTTCTCAATAAGACTGTGGTACTCGTCATAGCTCACATAAAGGTGTTTGCCGTCTTCTGTCAACATGCTTCTACTCCAGGGTCAATCTAAGACCGTACTCAACTTGTTGCGTAGGGGTTATGCATCAGGATCGTGTGATCCCTGTCAGGGCTGGTAGAGATCATCGCTATCGGCACTCCCGTCACGTCTTCAATGCGCTCCAGGTAGCGTCGGGCATTGAGCGGGAGTTTTCCATACTCTGTAACCCCAACGGTGGTCTCAGTCCAACCGGCTACAGATTCGTACACCGGTACACAGCGAGCAATTTCCTCCGCACCCATGGGAAGAATGTCGATCCGCTCACCATCCAGTTCGTACCCTACACACAACTGCAACTCGGTCAGACCATCCAACACGTCCAGCTTGGTAATGCAGAGACCCGTCAGCCCATTCACTTGCGCGCTACGCTTGAGCAACGCGGCATCAAACCAACCACAACGGCGACTACGTCCAGTTGTCACACCTTTCTCAGCGCCGACAGTACTCATGTGGTAGCCGGGAGTGCCCGAAACTTCCCAATCAAGCTCGGTTGGGAACGGTCCTCCACCGACTCGCGTGCAGTAAGCCTTCGTGATGCCCAAAACATAGTGAAGCATGTTAGGCCCGACGCCCGAGCCTGCCGCTGCATTCCCGGCAACGCAGTTGCTCGAGGTGACATAAGGGTAGGTCCCGTGGTCCACATCAAGCAACGTACCTTGAGCTCCCTCAAACAGCAGATTGCTTCCTGCCGCATGCGCCTCGTTGAGTTCACGAGAAACGTCCGCCATCATGGGACGCAGCAGTTCCCCATGACGCATAGCTTCCGCGTAAACCACGTCGAACTGTACTTCTCCATTTTTTACGTATTGAGCCAACGCATCGCCAAACATGAACCGCGCAGAACCAAGGTACGTGGTCAACACGTGATTATGAAGAGCCAAAAGCTCTTTAAGTTTGGCGCCAAAGCGTTCGGGATACTTCAGATCCTGAACACGCAAGGCACGGCGAGCGATCTTGTCTTCATACGCGGGACCGATTCCCCTCCCTGTGGTTCCAATCTTTTCAACCCCGCCCTCCTCCCTTGCCGCCTCTCGAGCCACGTCCAATGCGGCATGAAACGGAAGAATGAGGGGACAGGCTTCACTAACGCGCAGGCGCGAGCGAACCTCAACGCCAGCTCTTTCCAAACCTTCGATTTCCTCGAAGAGCTTGGCGGCCGATAGCACCACCCCGTTACCGATGTAGCATTTGACTCCCGGACGCATGATCCCGCTAGGAATAAGGTGCAGCGCCGTTTTGACGCCATTGATCACCAGGGTATGGCCGGCATTGTGTCCGCCTTGGAACCGAACGACCCCTTGCGCGCTCTCCGTAAGCCAGTCGACAAGCTTGCCCTTGCCCTCGTCACCCCATTGGGTTCCGACCACGACCACGTTACGACCTTTGGTTGCTTTCATCTCAAACCCAATTCAAATTTCAGTTGTTTCTATTGAACGGACGACCCACTGACCAGAAATCTCTACCAGTTCCCGGTCGCAGTTGAATTCATCCACTTCACTCTCACGCCCGGGCAAAACGCAAACGACGGTTTCCCCTTGTTTACGCAATGACGCGATAACCTTATTCAGATCGCTGCCCCCTGACCATGGAGCTCTGATCGCGGCTCGCAAAGCCCTACGAGGGACTGCTTCGACGATCTGCTTGACATCCAAACTAAACCCTACAGCAGGCCGGTTTCGACCAAAAACAGCACCGACTTCGTCATACCTGCCCCCACGAACTACGGCATCGCTAACACCTGGAGCAAACATCGCGAAACGAACGCCGCTGTAGTAGGAATAACCCCGCAAATCTGCAAGATCAAAAGTCAACCGCTCGGTCCCCCCCATCAAGGCAAAGCTCTTTAGCTCCAGAAGCAACTGCGTCACCCCAGGCACGGCACCGATCGCTCTCTGCGCTTCATCGAGCACGCTGAGATCCCCATACAGATGGGGCAGCACTTTTAGCCCCTCCCTGCTCGCTTCAGGAAATTTGCGCGTGAGGTTCCCGATCTCAGCAACATCTTTCTGAGCCAAAGCCTGGTGCAGATCGCGAAGAAGTGATGAAGCAATCTCAATACCGTCTAGCAGCCTGCGAACAATGCGCACATCAGCGACGTCGGTCGTAAAGTCTGATACCCCAGCGCCTCGCAAACACTCACCGGCTAACCCGAGAATCTCAACATCGGCCTCTAGCCCGGAATGACCGTAGATTTCCGCTCCGAATTGAAGAGGCTCCCGGGTCGCATGGGGTTTGTCGGGTTTGGCATGCAGGACCGGGCCGCAGTAGCAAAGCCTAGTGACTCCTTGGCGATTCAAGAGGTGGGCATCAATTCTGGCCACCTGCTGAGTCGTGTCTGCACGAAGGCCAATGGAGCGCCCCGACAATTGATCAACCAACTTAAAAGTCTGTAGATCCAGTTCTTCGCCCGTACCCGTGAGCAAAGAATCCAAGTGCTCGAGAAGCGGCGGAATGACCAACTCGTAGCCATAGCTGCGCGCCGTATCGAGAAAACCTCGGCGCAACTCTTCGATGTGTCGAGCCTCTGAAGGCAGAACATCGGCAATATGATCCGGCAGGATCCAAGCAGACATTTGAAACGGGGGAGGCTGTTAAAACCGTGATTCTACCGGTTGAGCAGTCTGGCACGTCTCAATGCCACCACCTCTCACCGCCATACGCAGCAATGGCCCGAATTATCGCGGCCTAGCAACCTCCCCTCCCGCCTACTTGCTCAACGGCGTGCAGCCGAGGGGCCTTGGCCGTCTCGAAAGACCTTGAAGAAGTCTGACGTGGATGGATCCACAACGATCACATCCGTTTTCTTGCTGAGAGTCGCTTTATAAGCATCCAAGCTGCGGTAAAAATGAGCAAACTGAGGATCTCGGCCAAACGCTTCTGCATAGATACGCGCTGCCTCAGCGTCGCCTTCACCCTTTATTCGCTGGGCGTCACGGGTGGCATTGGCGATGGCCACCTCCCTTTGCCGATCTGCATCGGCACGAATCTTTTCACCCTCCGCAGCACCAGTAGAACGCAGTTCGTTAGCGACACGCTTGCGCTCAGCTTCCATACGGCGGTAGACAGATTCAGTAATCGCCTCGACATAGTCCACGCGTGTAATCCGCACATCAACAACGTCCACTCCCCACGGTTTTGCGCCGCGAACGGCGCCAAGCACCTCGCGCTTCACATCTGCCATCACCGCTTCTCGTTTGAGAGAAAGCAGTTCTTTCACGGTACGTTTGTTGATCTCTTCCTGAAAAGCGTTGCGAACGACGCGATTGAGCTGAGCAGCGCCCGCCTCTTCGTCCAGACCAACGTTGCGAATGTACTGCGCGGGCTCTGAAATGCGCCACCGCACATACCAATCAATCACTACCCGCTGCTTCTCTGCCGTAAGCATGGGCTCGGTGTCCTTGCTGTCTAGCGTGAGAAGCCTTTTGTCGATGTAAGAAACGTTCTGAAAAGGTGGCGGCAGTTTGAAATTCAGACCAGGCTCAGTGATCACATCCTTGATCTGACCCAGGGCGTAAACAACGCCGAACTGGCGCTGATCCACCACGAAGAACATGGAGCTCATGAGAGCTAAAACCACCAAGGCTGTGGTTGCCAGGAATCCAATACGGTTCACAAATATCTCCTAGCGAACTTCACGATCGCGATTGCGGCCACTGTCCCGGGCTCTGGTCTCAGAAGGCACAACGTTGCTCGGTAGCTGAGATGGCGTCGCTAAATTGCTCGACGCCGCATCGGTGCTTCCCGCGCCCGCCGTACTGCCAGTGCTCTGAATAATTTTGTCCAATGGCATGTACAACAGATTTGAGCCCTGTCGCGATTCAACGATCACCTTCGTCACGTTTCCATAAATCTGCTGCATCGCTTCAAGATACATGCGGTCCCTCGTAACCTGAGGCGCCTTTTGGTATTCGGTTAGCACCGAAGAAAAACGCTGCGCGTCCCCTTGCGCTTGTGCAACGATCTTGGCTTTGTACGCAGCGGATTCTTCAGCCAGGCGGGATGCCGCACCTACTGCACGAGGAATCACATCATTGGCATAGGCCTGCGCTTCATTCTTTGCCCGCTCACGTTCTTGACCCGCCTTCAGGACATCGTCAAACGAGGCTTGCACCTGTTCGGGAGGCCGGACACCCCCCTGCTGCAAGTTGATCCCTACCACCTCCACACCGACCCCGTAGCGGTCGAGAATGGTTTGCATCAGCTCACGCACACGGGGGGCGATCTGATCTCGCTCCTCAGCGAGGGCCGTGTCCATCCTCATTTTTCCTACGACTTCACGGACCGCCGTTTCCGCCGCTTGGACTACTGCATCGGAGGGATTCTTGCTCTCGAACAACCACGCGCGCGCGTCATTCAAACGATATTGCACCGCAAACTTTATTTCGACGATGTTTTCATCCTCGGTCAACATAGCAGATTCTCGCAATCCAGTGCTTTTGACGATGGCATCCCGGCCCACGTCAGCAGACCGAATCTGCGTCACAAAAACGAGTTCGTGCCGTTCAATCGGATAGGGAAGGCGCCAGTTGAACCCTGCCCCCACCGTGGTCTTGTATTTGCCAAACTGCGTAATGACGGCTTGCTGTCCTTCTTTCACGATGAAAAACCCGGATGCCATCCATATGGCCAGCGCTAAGCCGCCCAGTAGTGCAACGCCAATGCCCGCGTTCCGCATATCTGGCTGACCGGGTCCTTTGGGTCCTCCACCACCTGCACCTCCCCCGAACAAACCGGCCAAACGGCGATTTAGGTCGCGCCAGAGCTCATCCAAATCAGACGACTGGCCGGCCCCTCCCGAACCGGTGGCGCGATCTCGCTGGCCTCCGGCTTTATCCTCCGGCCGGGGGGTGTCTTCGCCTTTGTCATCGCCTCTTCCCCAGCGGGGATCGTTCAAATTGAACATGCCCAAAGCAAATCTCTGCAAAGAGGTAAAACGCAGGCCGCGGTGTTGAAAATTCATGCGCAAAATCTCTTCATCTCTAAAGATAACGATCGACGCAACATTGTGCCGAATCAGTAGGTCTATCCTGGAAATTCAATGCCGGGTGCTGGGGACATCACGGGCCCGTCTTGGACAACGATCTCTGCCAGAACTGTACGCAAAAGCTCTAACCCAGCGCCCGTCAGCGCACTCACGAAGACGCGCTGGCACAATTGGCCGTTGAGTTCATAGCTATCTCTCAGTGCAATCGGCCGTGATGCCGGGTCCAAAGCGTCTGTTTTATTGAAAATCAAAACTTGCGGAATCTGGTCAGCGCCGATTTCTGCGAGCACACGCTGCACCTGCTCTATCTGCTCAGGGTAATCAGGGTTCGATCCATCCACCACATGCAAGAGAAGGTCTGCATCTACGGCTTCTTGTAGAGTCGCTTGAAACGCGTCAACCAAGCCGTGCGGCAGATCCCGAATAAAGCCCACCGTGTCCGACAACGATACAGACCGCTGGGCTTGTGCCAAGTACAACTGCCGGGTCGTGGTGTCCAACGTAGCGAACAACTGATCAGCAGCGTATGCGCGAGCTTTCACCAACGCATTGAACAGCGTGGATTTACCCGCATTGGTATAGCCCACCAAGGAAATAGTAAAAGCCTCACGACGCTCTCGCTGCTTGCGCTGCGTCGTGCGTTGGCGCTTCACCTTTAGCAGTCGCTCTTTAGTTCGCTTGATCGCGTCGCCGATCATGCGCCTGTCAAGCTCGATTTGAGTTTCACCAGGCCCACCCCGTGTCCCGATGCCGCCCCGCTGTCGCTCCAAGTGGGACCATCTGCGAACGAGTCGAGTGCTCAAATACTGAAGTTTGGCAAGCTCGACCTGTAGCTTCCCTTCGTGGCTGCGGGCACGCTGGGCAAATATTTCAAGGATCAGCAGCGTACGATCGTTGACCGGCAGCTCCAAATACCGCTCTAGGTTCCGCTGCTGAGCGGGGCTCAGAGCCTGATCAAAAAGCACCTCCACAGCCCCGTGCATTTGCGCAATCATCCGAATCTCGTCAGCTTTGCCACTTCCAACAAAAAGGGCTGCATCCGGCGCTTTGCGCTTGCATGTGATGCGAGCCACCGGATTCAAGCCCGCAGTCTGGGCAAGCAGGCCCAGCTCTTCCAGATCACTGTCAAAATGGGGAAGCCCCAAATCAACACCAACCAAAATTACCGGGGGTGCTGACTGGGGCTTCATTGCATTGACCTCGGCATATCCTCAGCAGGCATTGCCACACGCATGAGGAGTTACCAGATCGCTAAAAGACACTGGCTCAGGCACTGGCATCCGGCTCTGGAGACTCTGCAGTAGAAAAACTGACAGCACGGCCTGGCACGATGGTCGAGATGGCATGCTTGTACACCATCTGCGTCACAGTGTTGCGTAACAACACCACGTATTGATCGAAGGATTCAATCTGCCCTTGCAGCTTAATTCCGTTCACAAGGTAAATAGACACTGGGACATGTTCACGACGCAGTGCGTTCAGGAACGGGTCTTGGAGGAGTTGGCCTTTATTGCTCACGATATGCTCCGTGTTCAAATGTTGTTGTAAAACCGCACCTTACCACACCGTTAGGTGCTCAACAGACGAACTACGCATAGCCCTCGGAAACAAAAGGCAAGGCTTGGGCAGTGGTGAGGTCACCGAGACCTGCACACTCAAGGACTCTCACCGTCCTTGAATGGGTTGTGTGAGGTCTTCATCTCTATTCGGAGCGGCGTGCCTACGAGATCAAACTCCTTGCGGAAACGCCCCTCTAAGAAGCGCTTGTAGGCAGCCGTGACGTGTTCAAGCGAATTACCGTGAATCACAATCACCGGAGGATTCATGCCTCCTTGGTGCGCATACCGCAGTTTGGGGCGGAACATTCCCGCGCGTTGAGGGCTTTGGAACTGAACGGACTCCAAGAGCAATCTTGTCAACACCGGGGTCGGCATTTTGCAATTCGCCGCTTTGTGGGCTTGCGCGATCGAAGCCCACAGCGGTCCCAACCCTTGCCTCTTCTTGGCCGAAATAAAGTGAAGCGACGCAAACTTCAGAAATGACAGACGTGACTCGATGGAGCGCTCAAGCAGTTGCCGCTGATAATCGTCCACCGCGTCCCACTTGTTGACTGCAATGACGACTGCGCGGCCACTCTCGAGCACATAACCTGCAATGTGAGCATCCTGATCTGTTATCCCTTGGGTTGCGTCCAAAAGCAGCAAGACGACATTCGACGACTCAATCGCCTGCAATGTCTTGACGACGGAGAATTTCTCAATGGCCTCAAAAACGCGACCTTTGCGACGCAGCCCCGCTGTATCAATCAGCTCAAACTTCTGACCATTTCTTTCGAATGGCACGGATATGGCATCGCGTGTCGTACCGGGCATGTCGAAAGCCACCAGTCGCTCTTCGCCAAGCCATGTATTGATCAGCGTTGACTTCCCCACGTTAGGGCGGCCAGCCACAGCTAGTTTGATAACGTCCGAAGCCTCTGGAGAAGCCGCTTCCTCGTCCGGTTCGGGGATATGAAGCAGAGAAAAAGCCGCGTCAACGATCCCTCTGATACCCTGACCATGGGCAGCAGAGACGGGAACAACGGCTCCTAGACCCAACTCATAGAACTCAGCAAGCTGAACACCTTCCACCATGCCTTCCGCCTTGTTCGCGATGAGGAGGCAGGGCTTGCCTAGGCGGCGTAGATATTTGGCAATGTCATGGTCTTGCGCGGACACCCCAGCACGCGCATCCACCACAAAAAGAACCACATCAGCTTCCGCCACAGCTTGCTGCGTCTGCTTGGCCATTTCACGATAAATACCATCGGAAGCGTCGGGCTCAAACCCGCCGGTATCCACCACAATGTACTCATGCTTACCCTGGCGGCCATTGCCGTAATGACGATCACGGGTCAGCCCCGCAAAGTCAGCAACGATGGCGTCGCGGGATTTGGTCAAGCGGTTGAAAAGTGTCGACTTTCCAACGTTGGGACGCCCTACGAGGGCGATAACTGGCTTCATTAAGCGGACCTATTATTCAGGGCGGAAGCCAAAAACGTTACCACTGCGCGTTACAACAACAAGCGTGTCGGCAGCAACTACGGGAGCGGTGGCCACGCCGGACGCATCTGTGGTAACTCTGTTCAGCGGCGCACCGTCCGTGCGCGACAAGAAATGGACCCATCCAGCGTCATCCCCGACGATGACAGAACGACCCAACAACAACGGCGCAGTCAATTTGCGCAGCTTCAAGCGCTCGGAAGACCAGAGCCGAGTACCGTCATCACGACGCCATGCCAACACGTTACCGTTGCTCTCCGAACCAAACACTGCCTCAGCGTCGCCGTGCACACCCTCAGAACCGTTGGCTGGCTGGGACCAAACTACGCTGGCACGGTCTCTGCCTAAGTTCACACAACCGACTGTCGCTTGAAAGGCACGGGCGCACACGGAGTCCCCCACCCGGGTGACTCTGCCTACGAGCTCCACCAGTCGCTCAACGTCATTGACCCCGCGAGGGCTGGCCAGCGGAGCCTCCCAACGAATCGTTCCCGTGTCAGGGTTATGACCCACCATGCGCCCAGCAGCCCCCACCACCAAGGTGTCTCCCACTGCAAGGATGACGCCGCTCTGCTTGAGAACCAGCGCGTCCCCTCCGGACCGTGCCTGCGACCAAAGCTTCTTACCTGTCGAAAGATCGAAAGCCGAAACTGAGCGATCTGCCGCCAAAACGAAAACGCGCCCGCCCGCGACCAGCGGCGCCGTGAACACTTGTGAAGACAGAGATTGCCGCCAAGTCTCCTTGCCCTGGTCCAAGAGAACAAGCGCATTGGCATGTGATACCACGGCGGTGTAGCGGCCGTCGCCGCCCACACCTGCAGAAAGAGGCTCACCAACGCTCGCCCGCCAGAGATCGCCGCCGGTGCGAGCGTCCAGCGTTACCAAAGTACCGTCTGCAGAGGCGATGGTGACCCGATAGTCCTGC
Organism: Acidovorax delafieldii; assembly: GCA_002377855.1. Lineage (GTDB taxonomy): Bacteria > Pseudomonadota > Gammaproteobacteria > Burkholderiales > Burkholderiaceae_C > Acidovorax > Acidovorax delafieldii_A. The sequence goes on from DFQQ01000040.1 coordinate 9,608, forward strand.
ACCCGCACGTCCAGCGGCTTGCCAGTGCTGGAGCCCGTTTTGGCGCTCCATGCTTGCCGAACACCCAGAACGGGAACGTTTTCACCCAGCTCGGGTGGCTTTACTTTGCTTCCGCCCCACAAAGAACAGCCGCTCAGCACAGCCGTGAGCAGCGCAGGCAGCATGCACGCGCGCAGCGAGAAAGGGCGAAATGAGGTTACGGAAGCTGCGATTTTCATTTCTTGATATCCGATGAAGCAGACGCAGATGAGGCACCACTTTGAGGATCTACACCCAAAGCATTCAGCTTGATCTCAACCACACGCCGGTACTCAATGGTCTCGTCGAGTGCTTTGTAGCCCATTTTGTATTCATTGATGGCATCAGCGCGGCGATCTAACAGCACCAATAGATCCCCTTTGCGATCTGCCGTAACGCCCTCAAACTCTGGGGGCACACTTCCTTGCAACTGCTGGAGGGCTGCCGCATAGTCCTTCTGCTCAAGCAGTATCGTGGCTAAACGAAGCTTGGCAATTGCTCGGTAACCGGCATCTGACGAACGCTCAGCCACCCACCCAAGTGCGGACTTTGCTGCGTCCAGGTTCCCTGATTCTTGCATTGCCTTGGCCAACGCAAACCCGCCCATGTCGGCCTGGGGAGTGCCGGCGTACTTACTCTTGAGGTCAGCAAACGCTAGCTCAACACGTGCTTGGTCTTTGGTCTGAACGGCGACCTCCACGGCATCAAGCAGGGCTGCAGCCTGGGACGCCTGCCGATTCTGCCAATACTGGTAACCGTTCCATGCCGCCAAGCCCCCCATTACCAAAACTAAAACTGCAGTGATGGGGGTGCCCCATGTGTTCCAAAAATGCTTGAGCTGGTCAAGCTGTTCTTGTTCTTCTAGATCTAAGTGATTTGCCATGAAGCTTTACATCGATTCAGTTGATTGGGCGCGATTGTAGGTGTGCAGCCCAAGAAGACACATCATTCAAAGGCTGCTCAACCTGAGCCCCCGAACCATCGCGAAGAGATTTGACGGACACAACACCACGGGCAACCTCATCTTCGCCAAAAACCACAGCATAGGCCGCACCACTGCCATCAGCCCGCTTGAACTGAGACTTCATGCTGCCCATCCCAGCACCAGGTGCCGCAGCCGCGTGCATTTGCACCCTCGTGCCCAGCGCACGTATGCCTTCGATTGCTTTGAGCGCCAAAGGCAGAGATGCAGCGTTAGGAATCACGGCATAAACATCAGGGGTTGGCGCTGCTAAGGCTTTGCCTTGCTCCTTGAGAAGTTCAAGCACTCGCTCTACCCCCAGTGCCCAACCGACTGCGGGTGCTGCCTTGGAGCCGACTTGCTCCATCAGATAGTCGTAGCGCCCCCCACCGCATATCGTGCCCTGCGATCCCAGTTGGTCCGTGACGAACTCAAAAACGGTGAGGTTGTAGTAATCCATACCTCGCACCAACCGGGGGTTCAACGTCCAAGCGATATCGTTTGCGTCCAGTATGGCCGTCACCGCGTCGAAATGAGCTAGCGACTCAGCACCTAAAAAATCCATCAGCCGCGGTGCGCCATTCACAACATCCTGCATGGCGGGGTTTTTGGTATCGAGAATGCGCAGAGGGTTGCTGTGAAGCCGGCGGCGCGCTTCCTCATCCAGCAGAGCACTGTGCTTCTCCAGATATTCAATCAACGCCGCCCGGTGCGCCAAGCGCTCTGGCGGTTGGCCTAGGCTGTTCAGCTCCAGGCGCACCCCTTGTAGCCCGAGTTCGCGCCACAGTGCGTTGGCAAGCAAGATCAATTCAGCGTCGATCTCTGCTCCCGGAAAGCCCAAGGCTTCCGCCCCGATCTGGTGAAACTGCCGATAGCGGCCGCGCTGCGGCCTTTCGTGGCGAAACATGGGGCCCATGTAATACAGGCGTTTGCCGCCGTCATACAACAAGGAGTTTTCCGAAACAGCTCGGACGACCCCGGCCGTTGCCTCGGGGCGCAAACTCAAGTGTTCGCCGTTGAGACGGTCCTCAAACGAGTACATCTCCTTCTCAACAATATCGGTGACCTCCCCCAACCCGCGCACGAATAGGGCCGTAGGTTCCACGATGGGCGTTCGGATATTGCGATACGCGTAACGCTCCATCAACGAACGCACAATCCCCTCAATCCATTCCCAACGCGCAGAATCTGGAGGCAGGATATCGTTCATCCCCTTCACGGAGGTCACTTTTTCACTCTTGGGTGCTGTGGCAGCCTTTTCTGTACTCACGTCGATGCTTCTTCTAAATTTATTGAATGAGAGGGCCGGGAGAAATCAACACGAAGAGGCACCAATGGCAGAAGCAGTTCCAAATCGGCGTTCGATGTACTGCTCTACGACGGCACGGAACTCCGCAGCGATATTTTCGCCGCGCAAGGTCAACGCTTTTTCCCCATCAATGAAAACCGGTGCTGCGGGTGCCTCACCAGTGCCGGGCAAACTGATGCCAATGTCGGCATGCTTGCTTTCGCCCGGCCCGTTCACTATGCATCCCATCACGGCAACACGCAGACCTTCAACACCCGGATATTTCAGCCGCCACACGGGCATTTGGGCGCGCAAAAAGTCATCAATCTGCTTGGCCAATTCCTGAAATGTGGTGCTGGTGGTGCGGCCGCATCCTGGGCAGGCAGTCACGCTGGGAACGAAAACACGCAGTCCAAGCGCCTGCAGAATTTCCGACGCAACGACCACCTCTTGGTTGCGAGACTCTCCTGGTTGGGGCGTGAGCGAAACACGAACCGTATCCCCAATGCCTTCCTGCAGCAGAACCGAAAGCGCAGCGGCAGACGCCACCGTTCCCTTGGTACCCATGCCGGCTTCGGTCAACCCCAGGTGCAGCGCATAGTCACATCGGTGCGCCAACTCGCGGTACACACCGATGAGATCTTGGACTCCACTGACCTTGCACGACAGGATGATCTGATTGCCATCCATCCCCATCTCTTCTGCACGGTGAGCAGAGTCGATGGCTGAAGATATCAGGGCTTCATACATCACTTGGCGAGCGTCCCAGGGTTGGCTTCTGCGACTGTTCACATCCATCAATTCAGCCAACAGTTCCTGATCGAGACTTCCCCAGTTGACCCCGATGCGAACCGGCTTGTCCCAGCGCATCGCGGCCTCAATCATCTGGCCGAACTGACGATCACGCTTTTCACCTTTGCCGACATTTCCTGGATTGATCCGGTACTTGGACAACGCCTGTGCACACGCGGGAAAATCCGTGAGAAGTTTGTGGCCGTTGTAGTGAAAATCGCCCACCAGCGGGACACTCTCCCCCATTCGATCCAACTGTTCGCGAATGTAGGGAACGGCTGCGGCAGCTTCCGGCGTGTTCACGGTGATACGCACGAACTCGGAGCCTGCCTGGGCAAGCTCCTTGACCTGAATGGCGGTACCGATTGCATCCACGGTATCCGTGTTGGTCATCGACTGGACACGCACCATTGCGCCCCCACCCACCGTGACAACACGGTCACCCCATACGACCCGGGCCTGACGCGACCTGCGCACGGAGGGAGTTGCCAGAGGAATCGGGCCCTGAGTACTGGAAAGGCTCATCACTGCTTCACCTCAAACCGCGCGACATTTTCGCGAGACACGGAATTCAACTCAAAAGGTTTGCCCCGAACATAAACGTCCGTGACGTCGGCGCGCCCCACCACTACGCTCAGAGGCATCGCACCAGTTACTGGCGCCGATTCACCCATGGACATCTTCTTTTCAAAAATTACACGACCTGAAGCATCGCGGACCTGAACCCAGGACTCTCCCCGAGTTCGGAGCACAAGCGGGGCATCAGCAGTCCCGGTAGACGCAGTTGAAGCGCCAGCCACAGAGGGCGAGACAGCGCCAGGCTCCGACGTGGGACCGAGGGCTGGCTGTGCACTTGCTTGCGGGGTCGGCAGCACAACTGACGGTTCAGGATTGACTGCTGGAGTGGATGCAGGCACTGGCGCCGATTGAGAAGCCGGCGAGAAAGTGACGGGTTCAGTCGGCGCAATGATGGCGTCTGCCTCCGGTCTAGACCGGACTGCATCCCAAGGCCGAAAGTCGGACGGCCAGTAAAACACCACTGCAGCGCCCGCCAACAACACGAGCACACTGACCATCATCCAAGAGGAATGCCGCGAGCTCTTGGCAGTGATGAACGTTCTCCCGGTCGCGGTTTTCACTGGGGTGTTGATGTCTAGTCGTTCGGGCGCCAGGCGCGGGCTTTTCGACTGGGGCAGCAGCGCAAGAACAGGGGCAGGATCCAACTTCAGGGTACGGCAAATGCTGGAGGCCAAGGCCCGCAGAAAAACGGTGTCGGAGAGATACTCGAAATTATTGGACTCCAGCGCCTCAAGCTTGCTGACAGGCACCTTCAAGGCGACTGCAAGCGCCTCGATGTGGATGCCAGCCGCTTGCCGGGCATTCCTCAGGATTTCTCCGGGAGTAGTCTGCAGACTACCCACCCCTTCGATTCCCGAATCGGGTGCCACCACTGGATCACTCATTGAAGGCCCCACGCTGATAGGCACTCATTTCCGCAGAATCAGGAAACCGCTTGCGCAACTGATCTGCGAGTTGGAGCAATGCCACGTTATCGCCCAGGGCTTTCTCGACTTTCATACCCAACCACAGAGACTCAGAATTTGCCAAAGCGCCGTTATTCAGTCGACGGATGTAAAACTGTGCGCGAGTCAACTCGTTGCGGCGAAAGAGTAGCGACGCCAGGTGGTAACTCACCACTGGATTGCCTGCGTCCAGTTGGTACGACTTCAGAAGAGATTGCTCCGCCTCGTCGTACTTGCCGGCGGCAGACTGACAAAGCCCGCGCGCCATCAACGTCTTGCTGCGCGCCAAATAAGCCGGGCTCGCCAAAGCCCTGTCGAATTGCTGCTCAGCTTCCGCATATTTTTTCAATTGGCACAAGAGCCAGCCGTAGTTGTGCAAGAGGTTGGCGTCACCCGAGCGCATGGACACCGCGCGGCGAAAGCTAACTTCGGCTTGGGCCAGATCATTCAGCCGCATATAGATCAGCCCGCGCATGTTGTACGCGTCGACATACGTCGGATCGGTTGCGAGCGATTGCTTCACCTCATCCAAAGCAACCGTCGTTTGCCCGTTCTCAAAGTACTTGGCAGCCAACTCAAGGCGGATTCTTGCGCGGCGCCGGACCTCGGTTTCGTCCGAGGGCGTCACGATGCCTGAATCCGCATTACCAGCCTGCACACCAGCGCCCGTGGCGCACCCTTGCAAGATAAGCCCCGAACCCGCCAACCCCAGAACCACGAGCGCCCTGCGGCAATAGATACCTACTTGTCCCAACCGTCTCGCCATACAGGGCCCCCTTTTGTGTTCGCAAGTCAAGTGATCGGCTTCAGAACGATGGTGCGTTGCTTTGCCATTCGCTCAGCGGCACGTGTTCTGTCTTTCACATCCCCAGCCAGCTGCCCGCAGGCTGCATCTATATCATCGCCGCGCGTCTTGCGGACTGTCGTGACAATTCCTGCGTCACTGAGCAACTTGGCGAATGCCATCACCCGATTCTGAGGCGAGCGCGTGAGCCCCGACGCGGGAAATGGATTAAATGGAATCAGATTGAATTTGCAATGAACGCCTCGACCACGTGCTGGCTGCACCAGCTCAATCAGTTGCTGCGCATGCTCTGGCTGATCATTCACGCCGTCGAGCATGCAATATTCAAAAGTAATGAAGTCACGAGGGGCGTGCTCCAAATACCGATTGCACGCTTCCAGCAACTCCTGAATGGGATACTTTTTATTCAGCGGCACCAAGTTGTCACGCAGTGCGTCGTTAGGAGCGTGAAGCGATACCGCGAGAGCTACTGGGCAATCCTGGGCCAGTCGGTCCATCATGGGCACAACACCTGATGTTGACACGGTGACCCTGCGCCTGGACAGGCCATAACCGTGGTCATCAAGCATCACTCGCAGCGCAGGCACCAAGGCAGCATAGTTCTGCAAAGGCTCACCCATGCCCATCATCACCACGTTAGAGATGACCCTCTCAGACGTTTGTAGGCGCGCACGGAGGGCATGTTCAGCAAACCATAGCTGCGCGACAATTTCGCCCGACGTGAGATTGCGGCTGAAGCCCTGGTGCCCTGTCGAGCAAAACCGACAACCGACAGCACACCCTGCCTGGGATGATATGCACAAGGTACCCCGGTCATCCTCAGGAATGAACACGGATTCCACTGCATTGCCATCGCCCACGTCGAAAAGCCACTTGATGGTGCCATCCGTAGACACATGCTCACTGATGACCGGCAGGCCTTCGATGCGAGCACATGCTTGCAGCTTATCCCTCAGAGACTTCGCCAAATCGGTCATGGCTACAAAGTCCTTGGCGCCACGCTGATGAATCCAGCGAAAGAGCTGGGTTGCGCGAAAGCGCTTTTCACCAAGCCGCTCGCAATAAGCGATCAACGCGTCAAGGTCAAAGTCGAGAAGATTGGTGGTCATTGCGGCAGCCTTGCGCGAGACCGCTCGCAGCTGTCCCCATGGCACAGATAACCCGCTCTCGCGGGGTCAGGCATGGGGACCGCCATCTCAGCGGGAGTAAATGTTCAAGCCAGGGAAGAAGAAGGCAACTTCGGCTTGCGCTGTTTCGGGGGCGTCGGAGCCGTGCACAGCGTTTGCGTCGATGCTGTCAGCAAAGTCTGCACGGATCGTGCCTGGCTCAGCCTTCTTGGGGTCGGTAGCGCCCATCAGCTCACGGTTCTTCAGGATGGCGTTTTCGCCTTCCAGAGCCTGAATCATCACGGGGCCAGAGATCATGAAATCTACCAGATCCTTGAAGAAAGGACGGGCCTTGTGGACAGCGTAGAACTGCTCAGCCTCCAGGCGGGACAGGTGGGCCATGCGGGCAGCAACCACCTTGAGGCCGGCAGCTTCAAAACGAGCATAGATCTGACCGATCACGTTCTTTGCAACTGCGTCGGGCTTGATGATGGAAAGAGTGCGTTCGATAGCCATGTTGATTTTCCTGAATGAATGTTACTGAAGTTCTTTTGCCCAGCGGACAAAACCCTCGATTCTAACCGTGCTAAGCAAAAGGGTTACCGGCTGCGTCCGCGGCGCCCGCCCCCACCTGGGGCTTTTTGCGCCTGCCGATACCGCGAAAGACTGTCCGAACCGATGTACCCCACGGAAGTCTTCATGGGGTCTGGCTGGGAGGAACCACGGGGTCGGTCCCCGGAAACACCCGCACCGGAATCGTCACGACGGCGCCCACGCGGCGCTCCCTGTGATGCGGACGGGCCTCCGCTCCCTCGGCGCCCTGGGCCGCCTGCGAGGCCGTCATTGCGCCTGCGGGGGGGCGGACCCGAGCGACGAACGGGGGTCGCCTCATCGTCGCTGCGCTCACCTCCTGATGAAGACCCGCCTGCTGCCTTGAGCAAGGAGCGGATATCGGCGTCATCCAACTCCAGCCACGCCCCGCGCTTGAGCCCACGGGGCAACATCATCGCCCCGTAGCGGATACGGATCAGTCGACTGACCGCGTGACCCACGGCTTCCAGCATGCGTCGCACCTCGCGGTTGCGCCCTTCGGAAATGGTCACGCGATACCAGCAGTTGGAACCTTCTCCACCGCCGTCTTCAATGGAGCCGAACGCGGCCATGCCGTCATCCAGACGCACGCCATCGAGCAAGCGCTGCTTCTCTTCGTTGCTCAGGGCGCCCAGCACCCGCACTGCATATTCACGCTCCAAGCCAAAGCGTGGATGCATCAATTTGTTGGCAAGCTCACCCGAGCTGGTAAACAAAAGCAAGCCTTCCGTATTCAGGTCCAGCCGTCCTACGGATTGCCATTTGCCGTGCTGCAAACGGGGCAATTTGCGGAACACGGTGGGACGGTTCTGGGGATCGTCGTGCGTGACGACCTCACCAACGGGCTTGTGGTAGGCAATGACACGTGGCGGGGGCGGATCAATGCGATAGCGGATGGGCTTGCCGTTGACTTTGACCTGGTCTCCAAACTGGATACGTTGCCCTATGTGTGCCGGCTCGTTGTTGACGGAAATACGCCCTTCCAGAATCAACTGTTCCATTTCAAGGCGCGAACCCAGGCCTGCCTGTGCAAGCACCTTGTGCAGCTTGGGTGTTTCCACTTGAGGCAACAGCACCCGCTTGACCGGTAATTCCTCTGCGGCCGCTGCATCGTCGCTATCAAAACGACCCGACACCACATCAGCGAATTGATAACCTTGCGGCCCGGCTTCTCGGGCGGTGCGTTTGCTGCCCCCTGCGCGCGGCGACCGAGGCTTGGTGGAAGCCGCTGCGGGAACCTCGGACACGTTGGATGCGGGCTGTTCCCGCAATTCTTGCTCCGCCTCGACAGGTTCTGCGGCTGGCACCCCGCCCACAGCCGCTACAAGCGGCTCAGTCTTGCGGCTCGCACGTTTGCGAGGCGCACGGGCGGCAGACTTGGGGGAACCGGCTGCGTCAATGGACGTGGCGGGGTCTGGCAATTGGCCTTCCGCTGTCACCTTTGGAGAATCATTCATGAGAGTTTCCTGCGACGCCATTACCGGCATCTACATCATCGTTGCGGGGGCGCTCCCCCGCCATTTCAAATAAATCTGCGCCTAACGCAACGGCCCGTGCGGGCAGTTCTTCAGAGGCGCCATCAGTCTGCGTCGCGCTCTCAGAATCCGAAGCACCCTGGGCCGAAGCCAGAGCCTCCAGCAGCTGGGGATTTGACGCTGGGTTATCCAGCACCGGCAGCTGGTCCAGCGACGAAAGTCCAAGATCATCCAGAAACTGCCGGGTGGTAGCGAACAGAGCAGGACGGCCTACCGTTTCCCTGTGGCCAATCACTTCCACCCAGCCCCGATCCTCCAGCTGCTTGATGATCAGGCTGTTCACGGTGACGCCTCGAATGTCTTCGATATCTCCGCGGGTTACAGGCTGCCGATACGCAATGATGGCCAACGTCTCGAGGGTGGCCCGAGAATACCGAGGAGGCTTTTCGGGGTGAAGGCGGTCAAGGTACTCACGCATTTCCGGCCGGCTCTGAAAGCGCCAGCCGGAAGCCACCTGCACCAACTCCACTCCGCGTTGCGACCAGTCGCGCTGCAAATCCTGCAACAACATCTTCAAGGTGTCCGAACCCAGCGCATCATTGAAAAGTACCCGCAACTCACGCAAGGGCACTGGCTGAGGTGCACAAATCAAGGCAGTCTCTAGGACCCGCTTGGCATCCACCGTATTCATGGTTCAGCGATTCCGGGAAATAGGCCCACCCATAGCTGCGGGCTCACCGATGGCAGGGATTGGTCAGGGGCGCTCACAGCGCATGGTCGGTAAAACGACACTTCGCCCGGCGGGACACCGTCTTCGGGCGTTACTCGGATCTCACGACCCGTGTTGCGGATTGTAGCTCAGGCCCCAATCGGACAGTGCAGCACCCATATCGGCAGGCACCGGGGCCTCCAGCACCAGTGGCACGCCCGTTACCGGGTGCGCGAACGCCAGGCGGTAGGCATGCAACGCCTGGCGTGCCATGCGGCCAGTGAGCACGCCGCCGTAGAGCACGTCCGCTACCAGGGGGTGGCCTATTGACGCCATGTGCACGCGGATCTGGTGGGTTCGGCCAGTGTGCAACGTGCACTCCACCCAGCATCCCTGGTCTGCAGACGCCAGCAAACGAATGTCTGTTCGCGCAGGTTTGCCTGAATGGGCTGCCAAGTCCACCACGGCCATGCGAAGACGGTTGCGCGGGTCGCGACCTATGGGCGCCGAGACTGCGCGAAAATCTGGGCCACTCCATAGCTTGTGCGCCAGTGCCAAGTATTTGCGGCTGACTTCCCGGGCGGCGATCATGCCCACCAGCGCATCCATCGTGGAGCGGTCCCGCGCCACCACCATCAAGCCACTGGTGTCCTTGTCCAGCCGATGGACGATGCCTGCGCGCGGGACCAGCGCCGCACGCGCATCACGCCCCAGCAGCGCGTTCAGCAGCGTCCCACTCCAGTTGCCGGGGGCCGGATGCACCACCAGGCCTGCCGGCTTGTTGATGACCAGCAAATGGTCATCTTCGTAAACCACATCTATGGGAATTTGCTCGGGTCGGAAGGCCTGGCTCTGCAGCGTGGGGCGCATTTCCAACGCCACCATGTCGCCAGCTTTGACCCGCGCCGCGGGTTTGGGCACAGGCTTGCCATTGATGGTGACCAGCCCCTGCCCCAGCAACTGCTGCAGATAGCTTCGCGAAAACTCCGGCACCAACTCGGCAAGTGCTCGGTCCACGCGCTCGCCGTGCATAGCCGTGTCTATCGCCACGGACCGAACCTCGCTATCTGCGCTCACACCCTCCGCAAACTCGGCCTCAGGACCTTCGTCCAGTACGGCAACTGCAACTGATGGGGTTGCGGGCTCGAAACTGCCCACATGGCTCGCAGACTCCTGCGCGGCAGACCCTAGAACGTTCAAAGGGGCTTGCGCCCCTTTGACTACTTTTGGCGTGGCCACGCTCAGCGCGCAGCCAGGTAACGTGCCGGATCTACCGGCTTGCCCTGACGACGTATCTCGAAATGCAGCTTGACGCGGTCAGCATCGGTGTTGCCCATCTCGGCAATTTTTTGACCACGTCGCACGGCTTGATCCTCCTTGACGAGCAAGGCTTGGTTGTGTGCGTACGCTGTCAAGAACGTATTGTTGTGCTTGAGGATGATGAGATTGCCATAACCACGCAGTCCCGCCCCAGCGTACACCACCCGCCCATCAGCAGCAGCCAAGACGGGGTCACCCGCCTTGCCAGCAATGTCGTAGCCCTTGTTACGCGCTTCATCAAACCCGGCAAGCAGAGCACCGGAAGCAGGCCAGATGAATGTCACCTCCTCGTCGCCAGCAGCTGCTGGCGCTGCAGCTGGCGAGGCGGCGGAGGCAGGCGCCGCAGCCGGCGCGGAAGTGGCCGAGGCCACTGGAGTCGGCGCCGACGCAGAGGGCTTGGGCGCACTCGACGCACTTGCAGCAGAAGCCGGCGCGACCGACGATGACGCCACAGGTCGGGTCACCACTCCTGTGTCAGAGGCCACGGCGGCGGCTGCCGGGCTGGGAGGCGCCGGCACCGAAGCCGTTACCCGAAGCACCTGCCCCACCTCGATGAGGTTCGGGTTCTCCAGGTTGTTCCAGCGGGCTATGTCTTTCCAGCCTTGGCCGGTTTCCAGGCCAATGCGGATCAGGGTGTCCCCGGGCTTGACGGTGTAATAGCCGGGTTTGCCAGAATTCTCGGCGCCGGGCAGCGGCTTGATGGGCGTCGCGACCACGGTGGCCGGCTGAGCGCTGGCGCTGGACGCGTTGTTAGAAGATGTTCCGCGATCTTCCACAGGAGCCTTGCTCAGCCGGGTACCGCAGCCTGCCAGCAGAACCCCCGCCAGCGCCACGGAAAACCCAACCACAAGACCACGCGATACGAACATAAGCAATTCCCTTTAGGCAATCCCCGATTTTAGGGGGACAAAATGAACGGGTTCGAGCACGTTTTGTTTCAAACCGTGCGCGCTTTTGTCGATTACAAGCAACATTTGCTGGCTACCGGCCACCGCCATGGGTGCCACAAGGCGCCCGCCGACCGCCAGCTGGTCGCACCAGGCCTGGGGTACTGTGTCGCCGCCCGCAGCGGCAATGATGGCGGAGTAGGGAGCTCCCTTGGGGTAGCCGAGCATCCCATCGCCGAACATCAGGTGCACGTTGGGCAGTCGAAAAGGTCGCAGATTGTCGCGGGCCTTTTCATGAAGATTGCGAAGGCGCTCCAGCGTGTAGACCTCACGCGCCAGAACACTCAGCACAGCCGCCTGGTAACCGCAGCCCGTGCCGATTTCCAGCACGCGCCCCAGCCCCCCGGTACGCGCGCCTTCCGCACCCAGCAAGAGCTCGCACATACGGGCCACGATGCTGGGTTTGGAAATGGTCTGTCCCATCCCGATCGGCAGACTGGTGTCTTCATAGGCTTGGTTGCCCAGGGCACTGTCGACAAAGCGATGGCGTTCCACCAGCCCCATGGCGTGTAGCACTTGGGGGGACGAAATCCCTGCTGCAGCGAGTTTTTGCACCATGCGAGCACGCACAGCCGCCGAATCCAGCCCCGTTCCGGTGGCTGCGGCCATGGCTGGCCTGCCACCGCTCGGGCCCGTCGCTGCCGCTCTTGGGGGTGCCCCCCCCGCCGAGCTGGCAGAGCCGGGCAGCTTGGCCGGGAAGCCAGGGCGTCGCTGCATCAGTGACCGCCTCCTGCCTGTGCAGCGATTTGCATGCGTGCAGCGGTTTGCACCCAGTAGCCCAGGTTGTCGTGATCGGTCAGGTCCACCTTCAACGGCGTCATGGCCACGTGCCCCTGCGCCGTTGCATGGAAATCCGTGCCTTCTGCATCATCCTTGGCAGCACCCGCCCCACCAATCCAGTACATCGCCTCGCCGCGCGGGCTTTCCTGGACGATCACCCGCTCTGCCGCATGGCGACGCCCCAGGCGACATAGTTTCAAAGGTTTGAGAGCCTCCAGCGGCATGTTGGGAATGTTGACGTTCAGCAGCCAGGGCGCCTGGGCCAAGGGCTCTGCAGGGCCGACCAGACTGCTGCCCAGGAGCTGTTGCACGATCTCCCGTGCCTTGGCGGCGGCGGCGTCAATCTCTCCCCACCCCTTGTCCACTTGCGAGAATGCAATCGCCGGGATGCCAAACAAATACCCTTCCATGGCCGCGCCCACCGTGCCGGAATAGATGGTGTCGTCACCCATGTTGGCGCCATTGTTGATGCCCGACACAACCAAGTCCGGCCGGTAGCCGAGCAGACCGGTCAGGGCAATGTGCACGCAGTCGGCAGGGGTGCCATTCACATAGCGGAACCCATTGGCAGCCTGGTGGACGTACAGCGGAGAGTGCAACGTGAGCGCATTCGACTTCGCACTGTTGTTGTGTTCGGGCGCCACTACCTCGACGTCTGCAAGGGTCTTGAGCGCCTCGTACAACGCCACAATGCCGGGCGCCTGGAAGCCGTCGTCGTTGGAGAGGAGAATTTTCATGGGTTGCTGGTGCTGAATGCAGCGGATTGTAGGTGGGGCCCCACCCACGCGTTCGCCCACAGCGGCGCGGCGATAACACAGGCCACCGTGCAATCGACGCGTGAAGAAAGCGCTGTACGCGCCACACACGCCCAGGCCGGGCGGGATCAGGTCGCTCGTGGGACATCGGTCCGTAAAAGGCCCGCCTATTATTTGGCCCCACACAAGATCGATGGAGACGCACCCATGCACGCTTGGCTTTGCAGCAACCCCACTGGCGTTGAAGCGCTGACCTGGACTGAACTACCTACGCCCACACCCAAGGCCGGGGAGGTTCTTATCGAGATCAAGGCCGCCAGCCTGAACTTTCCGGATCTGCTGATTGTGCAGAACAAGTACCAGATGAAGCCCGCCCTGCCCTTTGTTCCGGGCTCTGAGTACGCGGGCACCGTTGTTGCGGTGGGCGACGGCGTCAAGCTCCTGCAAGTGGGGCAAAGCGTGGCTTGCCTGTCGGGCACGGGCGGCTTTGGCACGCACACCATTGCACCTGCAGCGCTGTGCATGCCCCTGCCGGCCGGTTTTTCGCATGTAGATGCGGCCGCCTTCATCATGATCTACGCCACGTCCCACCATGCATTGGTAGACCGCGCGCAGCTCAAGGCAGGCGAGACGGTGCTCGTGCTGGGCGCGGCGGGCGGGGTGGGCACAGCCGCCATCCAGATCGCCAAGGCCATGGGTGCCCGCGTGATTGCCGCAGCTTCCAGCGATGAAAAATGCGCGTTGTGCACATCCATCGGCGCGGACGCGACCATCAACTACAGCCGGGAAAACCTGCGCGAGGCGATCAAGGGACTGACCGATGGCAAGGGCCCCGACGTGATCTATGACCCCGTGGGTGGCGACTTTGCCGAACCCGCATTTCGCTCCATTGCGTGGCGGGGAAGGTACCTGGTGGTCGGGTTTGCCTCGGGCCCCATCCCCGCGCTGCCTTTCAACCTCGCCTTGCTCAAGGGCGCCTCCATCGTCGGCGTGTTCTGGGGTGATTTCGCCAAACGCGAACCCCAGGCCAACGCGGCCATGATGGCTGAGCTGGCGCAGTGGTACGGCCAAGGCAAGATCAAGCCCGTGATTGACCGCACGATGCCCATGGCGCAGCTGCCGCAGGCCTACGCCCACATGGGCTCCCGCGGCGTGATGGGCAAGCTGGTGATGGTGAACTGACCCTTCGCAAAATGCCAGCCGCCGCAAGGGCCTGCGGCGGCTGCGCTGTGTCACACTCGAGCACCCCCGCTGTCCTTGATACTGGTGTTCGCACATGGCAGACCGCCCCCCCTACGAAATCGCGCGCGAAACGCTCAAGCAACTGGCCACCCGCCGACTGGCACCAACGCCGGACAACTACCTTGCCATCTACGACGAGATCGCGGGCAGCCGCAGCTCTCAACCTTTCCCTGAGACGCAGCTGAGCAGCATCCAGCGCCTGCTGCCAGCGCAAACGCCTGGCCAAAAGCGCTTGCTCACCCAGTTTGAAAAGGCCATCGCCAACAAAGACTGGTCCGCCCTGCAAAGCGTGATGGTGGGTTACGCCAACCTGGGGCTCAGCCCCGTGGCGGCCACCCCTGTGGCCGCTGAGGCAACAGCGGTGCATATCCTGCCGCCCGAGTTTGCCGAAATGCTCGCACGGCTGATTGACAACACCCTGCCGGCCCTGGGCGAGGACGATGCGCGGGTACACGACATGGCCACGCAGCTCATCACCTTCCTGCGCGAGCCCGCCCCGCCGCTGTCCACCGTGCAGCTCATGCTAGGCAACTTCACCTACCGGCTGTCGTTTGCCACCGAAGACCAGGCCGCCATCCGCTCCAGCCTGCTGCAGCTGCTGCACATGGTGTTCGAGAACATTGCCGTACTCAGCGTGGATGACCGCTGGCTGCGCGGGCAGGCAGAAGCGCTCATGGCAGCGTCCACCCCGCCCCTGACGCTGCGGCGCCTGGACGATGTGCAGTTGCGCCTGAAGGACGTGATCTTCAAGCAGACCGAGGCCAAGGCACGCACCGTGGAGGCACAAGAGCAGATGAAGGACATGCTCGCCACGTTCATTGAACGCCTGGCGCAGATGACCGCATCCAGCACCACCTACCACGACACCATGGAGCGATGCGCCGACCTGATCGGCAAAGCCACCAACCTGCAAGAGATTGCCCCCGTGCTGGCAGAGGTGATGTCTGCCACCCGGGCGATGGCGCTGGACACCAAACTCACCCACACCGAATTGCAGGATCTGCGCGAGCGCACCGATGCCAAACATGCCGAGGTTGCCAGGCTGCAGCAGGAACTGGATCGCGCCAGCAGCCAGGCACGGCATGATCCGCTGACCGGCACTCTCAACCGCAAGGGCCTGGACGAAGCCATGGAGCGCGAGATTGCCCGCTCTCGCCGCCTGGGCAGCCCCCTGTGCCTGGCGTTGCTTGACATCGACAACTTCAAGAGCATCAACGACCGCCTGGGCCACACGGTGGGCGACGCGGCACTGGTGCACCTGGCCCAGGTCACCCGGGATGTGATGCGCCCCCAGGACCTTCTGGCGCGCTACGGCGGCGAAGAATTCGTCTTGCTGCTGCCCGACACCAACGTGGAAAGCGGCGTGGCCGCGATGACACGCCTGCAGCGGGAGCTGACCACGCGTTTCTTTTTGCAGGGCAGTGAGAAGATCCTCATCACCTTCAGCGCTGGCGTGGCCCAGCTGCATGAAAGCGAAAGCAGCCTGGATGCGCTCAAGCGCGCTGACAAGAGCATGTACCTGGCCAAACGCTCGGGCAAGAACCGCGTGATGGCCGCCTGAAGACACCACAGCCTTTCCGGCATCAGCTTGAGACAGCGCATGACCCTGCAGCGCCGCCAGTGGATACAGCGCACCGCCGCTGCCGCGGTGGCCAGCGCCCTTCCGCGCTGGGCCTGGCTGAAGGCAGCCCCTGCCGCAGAGAATCTTTTCGCACTTGGCGTGGCCAGCGGCGACCCCGCGCCGGACGGGGTCGTGCTCTGGACCCGACTGCTGGCGCCCCCGGGCACGCCCCTGCCCGCCCAGACGGTGCATTGGGAATTGGCGCACGACGAGGGTTTTCAGCGCATCGTGCAAAAGGGCCAAGCGACCGCTGCGCCCGAGCTGGGGCACAGCGTGCATGTCGAGGTGCGCGGGCTGGAGCCGGGCCGCTGGTACCACTACCGTTTCATGCTGGGGCAGGCCAGCAGCGCCACCGGGCGCACGTGCACGGCGCCGCACCTGCAGGCGCTGCCGAGCAGGCTGCGGGTGGCCTTTGCATCGTGCCAGCGGTGGGAGCATGGTCACTATGCCGCATGGCGCCACGTGTGCAACGACCAGCCCGACCTGGTGCTGTTTCTGGGCGACTACATCTACGAATACGCCACGCCCAAAAACACCGAAGGCCTGGCCCGCACCCACGCCCTGCGCTACGCCACCACGCTGGCCGACTACCGCGACCGCTACGCCCTGCACAAGAGTGACCCCGCCCTGCAAGCCGCCCATGCCACCTGCCCCTGGGCCGTGACGTGGGACGACCACGAGGTGCAAAACGATTACGCGGGGGACCGCAACGGACAAGGCGACGGCGCCGCCTTTCAGGCCCAGCGCACTGCGGCATGGCAGGCTTTTTATGAAAACATGCCCCTGCGCGCCAGCGCCCTGGCCGACGCGCAGTTTGACAAGCTGCAGCTGTACCGCCGCCTGCCCTGGGGGCGCCTGGCCCAGTTGCATCTGCTGGACGACCGCCAGCACCGCGCGCTGCAGGCGTGCCGCCGGCCTGGCAGCACCAGCGCCGGGACCGTGCGCCCCGCCGACTGCGCCGAACTGGCCGACCCTGCCCGCAGCCTGCTGGGCGCAGCGCAAGAACAGTGGCTGGACGCCGGCCTGGCCGCAGACGCGCGCGCTGACCACACCCGCTGGAGCGTGCTGGCCCAGCAAACCCTGTTCTCACCCCGCCGCTATCCCAGCGGTTTGGTGGCCACTGACGGATGGGACGGCTACCCCGCCGCGCGAGCGCGCCTGCTGCAATCCGTGCAACGCCACAGCCCGCGCAACACCGTGCTGCTGGGTGGAGACATCCACCAGAACTATGTGTGCAACGTGCACGGGGCAGGCACCGGCGACCCACCCGTGGTGGCCAGCGAGTTCTGCGGCACGTCTATCAGCTCGCGATCGGGCACCACGCAAGACAAGGTGGACGCCGTTGCCCGGCACAACCCCCACGTGCTGCTGGCCCGCTGCGATGAGCGCGGCTACGGGTTGGCAGACATCACTCCGCAGCAGTGGGTGACCACCCTGCGCGTGGTGGATGACCCGCTGGACCCGCAGAGCAACGCCAGCACCCTGGCCCGTTTTGTGGTGGAAGACCGCAAGCCCGGGCCCCAGCGCGCCTGAGGACACGCCCAGCCTCCTTGCCGTGACGCCCGGCCAGCCGGCGCCCCCGGCGCCGTGCACCTGTCGCACCTGCAGCCCCGCTGCACGGCGCGTGTGACAAGCCCCGCCGTTCGCTCGTATTTTGATAGCGTGTGGCGCTTATAAACAGGGCGCCAAAGGCCATTTTCATTCAAAAATCTCGCCTGTTGCTCGATGTAACGTTGGCGCAATGGCTGCAGCGCCGCGCTTACCATGACCGCTTCGTCCACGCAGGAGAAGCCCATGCCGCACCGTTTTGCCCCCTTCACGTTGTCGCCCGCCCGCAGAGCCTGCCTGGGCCTGCTGGCCGCCACCGCGTTGCTGGCAGGCTGCGCCAGCGCACCCCAGTCCCAGTCCCAGCCCCGGTTCACCTACACCGTCCCCGTGCAGCCCGAAGGCTCGTCGGGCTACACCGACAAGCCCGGCTGGGCTACCGAAAAATTTGCAGTGGCCGCCGCGAACCCCTTGGCCACTGACGCGGGCTACCAGATCCTCAAGGCCGGTGGCTCCGCAGTCGACGCGGCCATCGCGGTGCAGATGGTGCTTACGCTGGTAGAGCCGCAATCCAGCGGCATCGGCGGAGGCGCCTTCTTGCTGCACAGCAACGGCAAGGTGGTGGAGGCCTTCGACGGCCGCGAGACAGCCCCCGCAGCGGCCGACGAAAAACTCTTCCTCGGCGCCGACGGCAAACCGGTGGCGTTCTACGACGGCGTGGTAGGCGGCCGGTCGGTGGGCGTGCCCGGCACCGTGCGCATGCTGGAGATGGCACACAAGCAGCACGGCAAGCTGCCGTGGGCTGCGCTGTTCCAGCCCGCCATTACGCTGGCCGAAGGCGGCTTCAAGGTCAGCGCCCGGCTCAACACACTGGTCAAGGCCGACCCGCACCTCAAGAAAGACCCCGTGGCGGCCGCCTACTTCTACAAGGCCGACGGGGATGCGCGCGACGTTGGAGTCAACCTGCGCAACCCCGAATTGGCAGCTGTGTTGCGCAAGATCGCTGAGCACGGCAGTCGCGCATTGCATGAAGGCGAGGTGGCCCAGGCCATTGTGGACAAAGTCCAGAAGCACCCCACCAATCCCGGCAAGCTCAGCCTGGCCGACCTGGCCAGCTACCAGCCCAAGAAGCGCGAGGCGCTGTGCCACGACTACCAGGTGGCCAGCAAGGACTACCGCGTGTGCGGCTTCCCACCGCCCAGCTCAGGCGCTATCGCCATCGGCCAGATCCTGGGCATCTTGAAGAACACCGACGCCGCCGCCAAACCGCTGCAAGACGGCATTCCGTCGGCCGACTGGCTGCACCTGTACACCGAAGCCTCCCGCCTGGCCTTTGCCGACAGGGCGCTGTACGTGGCCGACCCCGATTTTGTGCAGCCGCCTGCGGGCAACTGGAGCAGCCTGCTGGCCCCCGCCTACCTGGCTGAACGTGCCAAACTCATCGGCGCGCAAAGCATGAAGGTGGCGCAGCCGGGCAACCCTGGCGTGGTGAAGACCAGCCACGGCCCCATGCCCGAGCAGCCAGAGTACGGCACCAGCCACATCAGCATCGTGGACGCTTTTGGCAACGCACTGGCCATGACCACCACCATTGAGGACCAATTTGGCGCACGGCAAATGGTCAAGGGCTTCTTGCTGAACAACGAACTGACCGACTTCAGCTTTGCCCCCGCCGATGCCCAGGGCCAACCCATTGCCAACCGCGTGCAGCCCGGCAAACGGCCACGCTCCTCCATGGCGCCCACACTGGTGTTCGACAAGGCAACTGGCGAGCTCTTGATGAGTGGCGGCAGCCCCGGCGGCGCGGCCATCATTCACTACACGGCGAAGACGCTCTACGGTGTGCTCAATTGGGGCTTGGTGCCGCAGCAGGCCATCAACATGCCCAACTTCGGTTCCATGAACGGGCCCACGCTGCTGGAAGAAAAGCGCTTTCCGCCCGCCACGGTGGAAGCCCTGCGCGCCCGCGGTGCCGAGGTGCGCGAGATGAACATGACCAGCGGTTTGCAGGCCATCACCCTGGGCAATGCGCATGGCAAGAAGGTGTGGATGGGCGGCGCGGACCCGCGGCGTGAAGGGGTGGTGATGGGGGATTGAGTCCCCTCTGGGGGCTGCGCCTTCGCACTCCGCGCAGTTCCTGCGGGCGAAGGCTGCGGGGGGTGCTGTCACATCCACCGCACGGCAGCAGGCGCGCCACCTGATGCGGCGTGCAAACACACAGGGCAAACACACAGAGCTAACCATGAACAAGTCACTCGCTCGAATTCACCTGGGGCTGGCAGTCTTTTACGGACTGCTCACTGCGTTGTTTTGCCTTTTTCACCTCACGGGAGACAACGCCAGCGGAACCGGCGTGTTGGTTTTTGCAGCCATCTTCGGGACCCCGCTGGCGCTTCACTCCGCCGCACTGTACGGCGTGCGCACAGGGCGGTTGTGGGGGCGCAACCTCTCTCGGACCCTGGGCATCCTGCTGCTTTTCGCCCTACCAATCGGGACAGTGCTGGGCACGTTTGTCCTGATGCGAACACGGCAGAAAGACTGGGAACACTCGGTGTAGCCGCCGTCGCCTACAGCCACACTTTTGGATAAAAACAGGCCCTAGCGCTTGCAATGACTGCGCAAGCAGCTATTCAATCCATAGCAATATTCGACCCATTGCTCGGCCGCGCCGCTGCGCGCAAGTTGAAGGCGAGACGGAGCGGTGCGGCGTCATCGACAAGCTGGCGCACTGACCGCCGCGGTGCCACTGCTCGGGAGACTGCACCGCCCCCTTCGGGCGGCCTACCCCATGTGCGCATGGCATGGAATTTACCGCCGGCGAACACTGCCCAATCCCACAGGTGCCACTAGCACCTGAAGGGGGGCCAGCACGCGCTGGCGCGAGGCTTGGTGCCATCCCGAACGTCAGACGTCAATGGCGGCCGCCGACCCAGCCTGTTTGCGCAGCTCGAACTTCTGGATTTTGCCGGTGCTGGTCTTGGGCAGCTCGCCAAACACCACGGCGCGGGGCACCTTGAAGCCGGCCAGGTGCTTCTTGCAGTGGGCCACGATGTCTTCGGGCGTGGCGGTGGCGCCGGCCTTCAGCTCCACAAAGGCGCAAGGCGTTTCGCCCCACTTGGCGTCCGGCTTGGCCACCACGGCCGCGGCCAGCACGTCGGGGTGGCGGTAGAGCACATCTTCCACCTCGATGGATGAGATGTTCTCGCCGCCCGAGATGATGATGTCCTTACTGCGGTCCTTGATCTTGATGTAGCCATCGGGGTACTGCACCGCCAGGTCACCGCTGTGGAACCAGCCGCCGCGAAAGGCATCTTCGGTCGCCTTGGGGTTCTTCAGATAGCCCTTCATGGCGATGTTGCCCTTGAACATGATCTCGCCCATGGTTTCGCCGTCGTGCGGCACCGGCTGCATGGTTTCGGGGTCCAGCACGCGCACGTCGCGCTGCAGGTGGTAGCGCACACCCTGGCGGGCATTGAGACGGGCGCGCTCGCTAATATCCAGGTCGTTCCACGCCTCGTGCTTGGCACACACCGTGGCCGGGCCATACACCTCGGTCAGGCCGTACACATGGGTCAAATCGAACCCCATCTTTTCCATGCCTTCGATCATCGAGGCCGGTGGCGCAGCGCCTGCCACCATGGCCTTCACGCCCGCAGGCACGCCCACCTTCATCGCATCCGGAGCGTTGACCAGCAGCCCGTGCACGATGGGCGCGCCGCAGTAATGCGTGACGCCGTGGGTGCGGATCGCATCGAAGATGGCCTGGGCTTCCACGCGGCGCAAGCACACGTTGACGCCCGCGCGGGCCGCCACCGTCCACGGAAAGCACCAGCCGTTGCAGTGGAACATGGGCAAGGTCCACAGGTAGACGGCGTGCTTGGGCATGTCCCACTCCAGCACGTTGCTAATGGCATTGGTGGCCGCACCCCGGTGGTGGTAGACCACGCCCTTGGGGTTGCCGGTGGTGCCGCTGGTGTAGTTGAGGGCGATGGCATCCCATTCGTCGGCGGGCAATTCCCAGGCGAATTGCGCATCGCCACTGGCCACAAAAGCTTCGTAGTCCGTGCCATGGAGCGACTGCGCGGGCGCGCCGTACAGCTCGTCTTGCACTTCCACGATGAGCAGCGGGGTGGTGGCCTGGCGCAAGGCCAGCGCCTTGGCCATGGTGCCGTTGAACTCAGGGTCCACGATCACGGCCCGGGCTTCGCCGTGGTCGAGCATGAAGGCGATGGTTTCGGGGTCCAGCCGGGTATTCAGGGCGTTGAGCACGGCGCCGGCCATGGGCACGCCAAAGTGGGCCTCGACCATGGGCGGGGTGTTGGGCAGCATGACGGCCACGGTGTCGTTCTTGCCAATGCCGGCGCGCTGCAGGGCGCTGGCCAGTTGGCGGCAGCGGGCGTAGGTCTGGCTCCAGGTCTGCCGCAGGCTGCCGTGCACGATGGCCAGGCGCTCGGGATACACCTCGGCAGTACGCTCGATGAAGCCCAGAGGCGACAGCGGTGCGAAGTTGGCGGGGTTGCGCGGCAGGTGCTGGTCGTACTTCGAAGTCATCACATCCATCCTCAGGCTGAAAACAGGGAATCGGCCATTAGAGCGCCCCCGGCTGACAGGGCGCTGAAAAGCCCCGCGTCGATGCGCTGGGCAGCGGCGGCCGGGTCTTTGGTTTGTAACCGCTCTGCCACGGCCGGCCATGGGGGAAAATACGCGCGTGTCTATCCCCCAGTCGTTCATCCAGGAGTTGCTCTCGCGCGTCGACGTGGTCGATATCGTAGGCCGCTATGTGCAGCTCAAAAAAGGGGGCGCAAACTTCATGGGGCTGTGCCCCTTTCACGGGGAAAAGTCGCCCTCGTTCAGCGTGAGCCCCTCCAAGCAGTTCTACCACTGCTTTGGCTGCGGAAAGAACGGCAACGCCATCAGCTTTTTGATGGACCATGCGGGCATGGGCTTTATCGAGGCGGTGCAGGATTTGGCCCAGGGCGTGGGCCTGCAGGTGCCCGATGACGACATTTCGCCCCAGGACCGTGAACGCGCCGCCGCCGCCCGCCAAAAGCAGGCCACCCTCACCGATGTGCTGGAAAAAGCCGCCGACGCCTATCGCCGCCACCTGCGCGAATCGCAGCGCGCCATTGGCTACTTCAAGGCGCGGGGGGTTTCGGGCCACGTGGCCAAGCGCTACGGGCTGGGCTATGCGCCCGAAGGCTGGCGCAGCCTGGCCAGCGTGTTCCCGGCCTACGACGACCCGCTGCTGGAAGAAAGCGGTCTGGTCATCGTCAACGAGGAGGACGGCGGCAAGCGTTACGACCGCTTCCGCGACCGGGTGATGTTCCCGATTCGCAACGTCAAGGGCGAATGCATTGGCTTTGGCGGGCGGGTGCTGGGCGATGAAAAACCCAAGTATCTCAATTCGCCCGAAACCCCGGTCTTCCACAAAGGCCGCGAGCTGTACGGCCTGTTTGAGGCCCGCACCCCCATCCGCGAGGCGGGCTATGCGCTGGTGACCGAGGGCTACATGGATGTGGTGGCGCTGGCTCAGCTGGGCTTTCCCCACGCCGTGGCGACGCTGGGCACGGCGTGCACGCCCGAGCACGTGCAAAAGCTGCTGCGCTTTACCGATGCCGTGGTTTTCAGCTTTGACGGCGATGCCGCCGGCCGGCGCGCCGCGCGCAAGGCGCTCGATGGCGCCCTGCCCCACGCCACCGACACGCGCAGCATCAAGTTCTTGTTTCTACCCGCCGAGCACGACCCCGACAGCTATGTGCGCGAGCACGGCACCGACGCCTTCGCCCGCTGCATTGCCGAGGCCATGCCGCTGAGCCGCTTCCTCGTCGAAGCCGCCAGCGAGGGGTGTGACTTGGCCACGGCCGAGGGCCGCGCGCACATGGCCAGCAATGCGCGTCCGCTATGGGCCAGCCTGCCCGACGGCATACTGCGCCGCCAGTTGCTGAGCGAACTGGCCCAGTTGACGCAAGTACCCGCCAGCGACCTGGCCGCGCTGTGGAGCCAAGCCTCGGCCCACGACGCGCACCGCCGCCCCCCTCACGGTGCAGGATCGGGGCACGCCAGCCAAACGCAGCCCCACGCCGCCGACGAGCCCCCCTGGGGCGCAGGAATGGAAAGCGCAGACCCTGCCTGGCACGGCGCCCCAGAGCCCGGTTATGACGCAGGGTACGGCAACGCCTACAGCGCTGGCGGCAGCAGCCGACCATTTCGCAAGAGCGGGGATTGGAAGAGCAAGGGCGAATGGAAGGGCAAAGGCAACTGGAAAAAGCGCGATGAGAGCCCATGGCCGCCCCAGCCCCGCCTGCCCAGCACGCCCATGGCCAGCCGGGTGGACCATGCCGCGCGGCTGCTGCTGTCGCACATGGCTTTTCTGGAGCACTTGGCGCAAGACGACCACACTGCCTTGTGCGCCCAGCCCGCCCCGCACGGAACTTTGTTTGCGTGGCTGGAGGCGCAGTTCCACGAGCACGGCCCCCAGCCCTGGGCCGTGCTGCGCGAGAGCCTGCGCGGCCATGAATGCGAGGCCCTGGCCATCAAGGTGATGACCGGCGCCCATGCCCAAACCGAAGGCGACGAGGCCGAGCTGCGCGCGGAGCTGGCCGATCTGCTGGCGCGCATTCAGCTGGAGCAGATCGAAAAGCAGCGCAACCTCGCCAGCGCTCAAAACGATCTGAACCGGTTCAAAGAGCTCGATACGCAATGGCGCGCACTCAAGGCTGCTCTGGAGCCAGCTGCCCCCAAGTAGCGCCAGAGCCCAGGGGCGTGGCGGCGTGCAGGCCACCATCCACGCACCAAAACCAAAAAGCCACAAAAACCACACCGCAGGCCCCAACGGCTGAGAATTACACCGAAAGTCCTTGAAAACTGGTCGCCTGGCTATAATGTAGGGTTCATCGGCAAGAGCGACAGCAACACCTCCGAGCCGGGCCACCGTGACACGCGCGCACATCAGCGCGGATAGGCCCACTTATCGCAAGGACTGCACACCAAATGATCGCCCAGACATCTTGCCTCTGAGGGCCTCCCCTCAAAACGCCTGAGCCTTGCTGCTCTGGCGTTGCCACCCGCGCCGGGATCTGTGGCGTTAGCGTTTTCTTTGTGTCAGTTTTTGAATCTGAGGTTTTCCATGCCCGCTCAAAAGTCCGCGAAGCCGCCCAAGACTGCTCCAGATACTGCCGCCAAGGCTGTCTCCAAAACCGCTGCCAAAGCACCGGCCAAAGCCACGCCCCAAAAGGCCGCTGCTGCTGCCGAGGCTGCGGACGCCAAGAAAGTGAAAACCGTGCCCGTGAAAAGTACTGCCGAGCTGATCAAAGCTGCTGATGAATTGCTGAAGAAAAAGCCTGCGCGCGCCAAGGCAGCCGCTGCGGCCACTGACGAAGAAGAAGCGCCCAAGAAAAAGCCCGGCCGCCCAGCCAAGGCAGCCGCCGCCGCTGGTGGCGAGACCAAGGCACCCGCCAAGCGCGGCCGCAAACCCAAGGCCGCAGCCGCCAGCGATGACGTGGGCGATGACGCCGACCTGTCCGACATCGAAGCCGATCTGGAAGGCGAAGTCGAGGAATCGACCGAAACCGCCGCCACGGTCGAGAAGGTCAAGCCGCTGCGCATGAAGATCAGCAAGGCCAAAGAGCGCGCCTTGATGAAGGAATTCGGCCTGGATGAAACCGTCCTGTCCGAAGAAGACCTGCAAAAGCGCCGCTCGCGCCTGAAGACGCTGATCAAGCTGGGCAAGACGCGCGGCTACCTCACGCACGTCGAAATCAACGACCACTTGCCCGACAAGCTGGTCGATGCCGAAACGCTGGAAGCCGTCATCACCACCCTGAACGATCTGGGCGTGGCGGTGTACGAGCAGACGCCCGACGCCGAAGCGCTGATCATTACGGACAACGCCCCCGCCGGTGCCACCGAAGAAGAAGCGGAAGAAGCCGCCGAAGCCGCGCTGTCCACCGTGGACTCGGAATTCGGCCGCACCACCGACCCCGTTCGCATGTACATGCGCGAAATGGGCACGGTGGAACTGCTGACCCGTGAAGGCGAAATCGAAATCGCCAAGCGCATCGAAGGCGGCCTGATGGCCATGATGGAGGCGATCAGCGCATCGCCCGCCACCATTGCCGAGATCCTGAACATGGGCGAGGAAATCCGCGAAGGCAAGGTCGTCATCTCGACCATCGTGGACGGTTTCTCCAACCCCAATGAGGCCGACGACTATGTGGCCGAAGAAGACTTCGACGAATTCGACGAAGCCGACGACGACGACGGCAAGGGCGGCTCCAAGGCGCTGACCAAGAAGCTCGAGGAACTCAAGAAGCAGGCGCTGGAGCGCTTCGACAAGCTGCGCGAGCTGTTCGAGAAGATCCACAAGATCTATGACAAGGAAGGCTACGGCACCCCTGCCTACATGAAGGCCCAGGCTGCCCTGTCGGAAGAGCTGATGACCATCCGCTTTACCGCCAAGACCATCGAAAAGCTGTGCGACATGGTGCGCGGCCAGGTGGACGATGTGCGCAAGAAGGAGCGTGAGCTTCGCCGCATCATCGTGGACAAGTGCGGCATGCCCCAAGAGACGTTCATCAAGGACTTCCCACCCAACCTGCTGAACCTGCAGTGGGTGGAAAAGCAAGCTGCCGCCGGCAAGCCCTGGTCCGCCGTGATGGCGCGCAACATTCCGCCCATTCAGGACCTGCAGCAAAAGCTGATGGACCTGCAGTCGCGCGTGGTGGTGCCACTGACCGAACTCAAGGGCATCAACAAGCGCATGAACGAAGGTGAAGCCACCTCGCGCGATGCCAAGAAGGAAATGATCGAGGCCAACCTGCGCCTCGTGATCTCGATCGCCAAGAAGTACACCAACCGTGGCCTGCAGTTCCTCGATTTGATCCAGGAAGGCAACATCGGCCTGATGAAGGCGGTGGACAAGTTCGAATACCGCCGCGGCTACAAGTTCTCGACGTACGCCACGTGGTGGATTCGCCAGGCCATCACCCGCTCGATCGCCGACCAGGCACGCACTATCCGTATTCCGGTGCACATGATCGAGACGATCAACAAGATGAACCGCATCAGCCGCCAGCACTTGCAAGAGTTTGGCTTTGAGCCCGATGCGTCCATCCTGGCGGCCAAGATGGAGATTCCGGAAGACAAGATCCGCAAGATCATGAAGATTGCCAAGGAGCCGATCTCGATGGAAACCCCCATCGGCGACGACGACGACAGCCACCTGGGCGATTTCATCGAGGACGGCGCCAACACCGCGCCTATCGAAGCCGCGATGCAGGCCGGCCTGCGCGATGTGGTCAAGGACATCCTCGATGGCCTGACCCCCCGCGAAGCCAAGGTGCTGCGCATGCGCTTTGGTATCGAGATGACCAGCGACCACACGCTGGAAGAAGTGGGCAAGCAGTTCGACGTGACCCGCGAGCGCATTCGCCAAATAGAAGCCAAGGCGCTGCGCAAGCTCAAGCACCCATCGCGCTCTGACAAGCTGCGCAGCTTCATCGATTCGCTGTAAAGCCCCTGGGGGCCTGTGCCCCTGCTGGCCCTGCGGCCCGCCATCAGCCCGCCCGCCCTCACAGGCCGGTGGGCTTTTTTACGCCTGACACGGGGGGGCGCGACTGCATTGCACACCCTGCCACCGATCACTGCAAAAACATGCTCCAGCCCAATCTATATAAGCGCAACTAGCTACTTTTTTTATAGCAAGCCCAGATGGAGGGGTCAGCCAACGTCTCTCATGACGCAGCGCCGCCAAGCCTGGCCAGCGATGCAGCGGCCCCACATTAAGGGGATACCCTTACCCAAGGGACAGCAAATTGACAGTTTTGCAAGTCAATATTGCGAAGATTACAAAAACATCCGGGCGGTTGGTTGAACCACCACATGACCTGGGGAGGGCTTCGGCTGCACTTTCGTAGGAGACAAAAGGGCGGCATTCTCGAGCTCTTGTACGCGCACCCACGGCTCCTCCTGTACCGCGCGCTGCCGGGGCGCCATTTCACTCTCAGCCATCACCCAAGGTCCATCACCATGCAACGCAGACAGATCCTCGCCCGCAGCGCCGCTTTGGCCTCCCTGCTGACGCCGCTGGCACCCGCGGCCCTGGCGCAAGCCACCGCCGCCCGCGCACCCGCCCCTGCCGCCAAAGCGGCCAAGGTGGCTGGCACGCTGCGCATCGTCATTCCCGCCAACCCCGGCGGCGGGTGGGACCAGACGGGCCGGGCGCTGGGCGCGGCGCTCAAGGCCGTGGGCGCGGCAGATCAGGTGGAGTATGAAAACATTGGCGGCAAGGGTGGCACCATCGGGCTGGCCAAGTACGCTGAAAAGTACGGCAACGACGCCAACACGCTGCTGATGGGCGGCATGGTGATGGTCGGCGCAGTGGCCCTTCAGAAGCCCACGGTGGACATGGGCCACATCCAGCCTGTTGCCCGCCTCACCAGCGATTACCTGGTCACGGTCGTACCAGCAGCCTCGCCCATCAAGACGGGCAAGGATCTGGCTGAAGCCATGCGCACCAATCTGCCCGCCCTGCCCGTGGCGGGCGGCTCCGCTGGCGGCGTGGACCACATCTATGCCGGCGTGCTGGCCCGCGCCGCAAAGGCCAAGCCCGAAACGCTGGTGTACCGCCCCTTTGCCAGCGGCACCGAAGTGGTCGACTCGCTGCTCAAGGGCGACGCTGCCGTCGGCATTTCGGGTTACAGCGAGTTCAGCGATGCGCTGGCTGCAGGCAAGCTGCGGGCGGTGGGGGTGTCGGCGCGGCGCAATGCGTTCGGCATTCCGGCATTCAAGGACCAGGGCATTGACGCCGTGATGGCCAACTGGCGCGGCGTGTTCACCGGCAAGGGCGTGAGCCCTGCCCGCGCCACCGAACTGCTGGCCGCCGTGGAGCAGGCCACCCACCACGAGAGCTGGCTGCAGACCCTCAAGCAAAACCGTTGGGAAGCATCCTGGCTTTCAGGCAAGGACCTGACCGAGTTCATGGAGCTGGACCTGACCACGGCGCGCGTGATGGTGTACTTGCTCAAGCTGAAAGCCTGACGCCGCAAGGCTGCACCGCGTCCAGGTGCGGCCGCCGATAGCGGCCCTCCTGGAGAGCCGCACGTCCAGCCAGGGCCCGCCCCTGCGGCAGGGCAGCCCGGCGCCAAAGCCACTGGCGACGGCTGATGCACCCCCTGTCGAAAGCCCATTGATTCCCGGAGCTGACTTATGAAAATGTCCCACTTCTCCATTGGTGCCCGCATGGCGGGAGCACTTGGGCTGGTACTGGCGCTATTGATCGGCGCTGCGCTGTTTGGCATTGCGGCGCTGTACAAAACCCTGGGTACCTACGACAGCACCGTACTGCAGCGGGTGGCGCAGGAGCGCGCCGTCAGCCGCATGGAAAGCGAGTTCAAGACCCAGGTGCTGGAGTGGAAGAACACCCTGCTGCGCGGCGAAGACGCCCGCCAGCGCGAACTGCACTGGGGTGCCTTCCAGGCCAGTGAAAAGCGCGTGGCCGAAGCCGCCCGTGCGCTGGAGCCCCAGCTGAGCGACGCCAACGAACGAGCGGCCCTGCAAAAATTCACCGACGCCCATGCCCAGATGGCGCAGGGTTACCGCAAGGGGTTTGAGGTGTTCCAGTCGCTCGGCTTTGTGCCGGCAGCAGGCGATGCGGACGTGGCCGATATCGACCAGGGCCCGGCCAAGCTGCTCACCGCGTTGAGCGAACAGGTGGCCGCCAGCAGCGCCGCCATTGCCCAGGAAGCCGCCCAGGACGCACGCCACGCGCTGGTCAGCAGCCTGGTGGCGCTGGCCCTGGTGACGGGGCTGGGCGTGGTGGCCGGGCTGGTGCTCACCCGCTCGGTGGTGCGGCCGCTGCGCGAGGCGGTGTCGGTGGCGCACAAGGTGGCGGCCGGCGACCTGACGTCCACCATTGCCCTTGAAGGCCAGGACGAGCCAGCGCGGCTGCTGCAAGCCCTCAAGGCCATGCAGGAGAACCTGGAGAACGTGGTGTCGGGCGTGCGCGCCAGTGCCGAAAGCGTGGCCAGCGCCAGCGCCGAGATCGCCCAGGGCAATGCCGACCTGAGCATGCGCACCGAAGAGCAGGCCTCTTCGCTGGACGAAACCGCTTCGTCCATGCAGCAGTTGCAGCAAACCGTGCAGCAAAACGCCGCCAACGCCCAGCGCGCCAGCGAACTGGCCCGCAACGGTTCGGCCGTGGCCGAGCGCGGCGGCGCGGTGGTGGAGCAGATGGTGCAGGTGGTGCAAGGCATCCAGGACAGCTCGCGCCGCATTGCCGACATCACCGGCGTGATCGATTCGATTGCCTTCCAGACCAACATCCTGGCACTGAACGCGGCCGTGGAAGCTGCCCGTGCGGGCGAGCAAGGCCGGGGCTTCGCCGTGGTGGCCAGCGAGGTGCGCAACCTGGCCACGCGCAGCGCGGGCGCCGCGCAAGAGATCAAGACCCTGATCCAGGCCAGCGTGGAGCGGGTGCAGGCAGGTTCCGAGCTGGCCCACAACGCAGGCGGCACCATGGCCGAGGTGGTTTCCTCCATTCGCAGCGTGAGCGAGCTGATGCAGGAAATCAGCCACGCCAGCAGCAGCCAGACCAACGACATGCTGAACGTGACCCAGGCCATCGTGCGCATGGACGAAGCCACGCAGCAAAACGCCGCCCTGGTGGAAGAAAGCGCGGCCGCAGCCGGCAGCCTGAACACCCAGGCGCGCGAACTGGTGCAGGCCGTGGCCGTGTTCCGTCTGCGCCGCCAAGGCAGCCACGCCACCGTCCTGCTGCGGTGACCACACCGCTGCTCACTTTTTAATAGCTATCGGCGCTTTCCACATAAGCGCTGGAGGCCAAAAACGTTTGCAGCCTCTGGAGCCGCTCAATCCAGCTTCACATTGGCGTTTTTCACTACCTGCGCCATGCGCGCGGCTTCGCTGCGGAAGAAAGCGGCGGCGGCATCGGGCGGGGTGAGCTTGATCTCGTAGCCCTGGGCGATGAGCGCATCGCGCGCTTCGGGCATCTCCATCGCCGCCTTGAAGGCGTTGTACAGCCGGACCAGCTCGGCTTTGGGCAGGCCAGCAGGGGCCACGGGGGCAATCCAGCCGTCCAGCTCGTAGGCGGGCAGCCCTTGCTCGGCAAGGGTCGGCACGCCCGGCAACGAAGGCACCCGCGTGCCCGTCGTCACGCCCATGGCCCGCAAAGCGCCTGATTTGATGTGCGCCGCTGCGGGGGCCACCGCCACCACCGCCAGTTGCACCTGCCCGCCCAGCACATCGTTCATCAGCGGACCCATGCCTTTGTAGGGAATGTGCTGGATGGCGACCTTGGCCTGGTCCACGAACATGGCCGCGCCCAGGTGCAGGATGGTGCCGTTGCCCGACGAGCCGTAGTTGAGCACGCCGGGTTTGGACTTGGCATAGGCAATCAGCTCCTGCACATTTTTGGCGGGCACCGACGGGTGGGCCACCAGCACAAACGGCGTGGCGCCCAGGATGGTGATGGGCGTGATGTCGGCCAGCGAATCGAACGGAATGTTCTTGTACACGCTGGGATTGACCACATGGTTGTTGGACACCACACCGATCACCGAGCCGTCTTTGGGGGCGCGCACGATCTGTGTCGTGCCGGTGATGCCGCCCGCGCCGGGCAGGTTCTCGATGACCACGGGCTGGCCCAGCGCCTTGGCCAGGCTGTTGCTGATGGCTCGAATGGCACCATCGGCCCCCGAGCCCGCAGACAGCGGCAGGATGATGCGCAGGGGCCGGTCGCCAAGGCTTTGCGCCCGCACCAGGCCCGGCCGCGTGATGGCCGCAGCGCCCAGCGCAGCGGCCCCCATCCACAGCGCGTGGCGGCGGGTGGGCGATGCTGGGGCGGCGGCGGATGCAAGGCTGCCGCGCTGGCCTGGGGCCATGGCTTTCGGGGGCTGATTCGTCATGGTTTTTGTCTCCGTGGTGGTGGTCCCTCCGCCGTGGCCGCGCAGTCTGTGGCTGCCCTGGTCCCCAGCGGGGGGTTAAGTCAAGGCCGATCAGGCCACCGCACCCGCCTGCTGCAGCGCCTGCACCTGATCGGGTGTGTAGCCCAGCTCTTGCATCAAGGCCGCCGTGTGCTGGCCCAGCACCGGGGGCTGCAGGCGCACGCCCAGGCGCTGGCCGTCCATGGCCAGCGGCAGCAACGTGGTGCGGGCCGTTTGCCCGGCGCGCTCGCCGTCGGGCAATGTGATGTCGGCCAGGCCGCCGGTGGCGTTGAGGTGCGGGTCGTCCAGCAACTGCTCGGGCCGCGAAATGGGGGCGAACGGCAGGCCGTGCTTTTCAAAAATGGCGGCCAGTTCGGCCGCGCTGTGGTTTGCCAGACGCTGGCGCAGGTCGGGCATCAGTGTGGGGCGGGCGCGCACGCGGTCGTTGTTGGTGGTGAGCTGCGGGTTGGCCTTCAGGTCTGCATAGCCCATGGCGTCGCAGAAGGTGACCCACTGTGCATCGCTCACGGCGGCCAGGAAGATCTGCTCGCCATCTTTCACCGTGAACACGTCGTACAGCGCCCACGAGGAGATGCGGTCGGGCATGGGGGCGGCAGGCTTGCCGGTCACGGCGTACTGCATCATGTGCTGGCCCACCAAAAAGACGTTGTTCTCGAACAGGGCCGAGTCCACCTCTTGCCCGCGCCCGGTGATGCCGCGCTGCATCAGCGCCGCCATGGCGCCAATCGCGCCAAACATGCCGCCCATGATGTCGTTGACGCTGCTGCCTGCGCGCAGCGGGTCGCCGGGGCGGCCGGTCATGTAGGCCAGGCCACCCATCATTTGCACCACTTCATCCAGCGCTGTGCGGTGCTCGTACGGCCCGGCCAGAAAGCCGGTGTGGTTCACGTAGATGAGCCGGGGGTTGAGCTGCGACAGCGCTGCGTAATCCAGTCCGTACTTGGTCATCACGCCAGGCTTGAAGTTTTGCGCCACCACATCGGCCGATGCAGCCAGTTTGCGGGCCACCTCCAGCGCTTCGGGGTTGCGCAGGTCCAGCGCAATGCTTTTCTTGTTGCGGTTGAACATGGGAAAGAAGCCCGCCCCGGCCCCCAACAGGTGGCGGGTGCGGTCGCCCTCCACGGGCTCGACCTTGATGACCTCGGCCCCCAGGTCGGCCAGCACCATGCCGCAGGTGGGGCCCATGACCATGTGCGTGAATTCAACGACCCGCAGGCCGGCCAGGGGCAAGGGGCGTGCGGACGATTTGGGCGAATCGGGCGGGGAAGAGTTAGAAGTAGTGCTTGTCATAAGCGAACAATACAGAAATCAAACCTCTGCAGCGGCCAGGGTGGGCTGTGCGTGGCGAGGCAGGCCCGCCTGCCACAGGGCGCCGTGCAGGGTCTCGCCCGCCAGCCAGCCCGCCACCTGCTGGCGCAGCGCCAGCAGCACGGGCACATCCACGCCAGTGGCCAGCCCCATGCGCTGGAGCATGTATTCAAGGTCTTCAGTGGCCACGTTGCCGCTGGCGCCCGGCGCGTGGGGGCAGCCGCCAATACCCGCCAGGCAGGCGTCAAAGCGGGTGATGCCGGTTTGCCACGCCGCATAGGCGTTGGCCAGGCCCATGCCGCGCGTGTCGTGGAAGTGGGCGCAGGCCAGCCGGTCGCCCACCAGCGCGCGGGCCTTGGCAAACAGGCGCTGCACGCTGGCCGGGTCGGCAAAGCCCACGGTGTCGGCCAGGCTCACGCGGTCGGCACCCGCATGCAGCAGGGCCTGCACCAGGCGCAGCACCTCGCTCTCGGCCACCTCGCCCTGCAGGGTGCAGCCAAATGCGGTGCCTACGCCGCCTTCGATCAGCGTGGCACTGCCTGCCGCATCGCGCGCAGCGCGAATGCGGGCCACCTCGGCCACCACCTCGTCAGGCGTCTTGCGCAGGTTGGCCAGGCTGTGGGCGTGGCTGGCCGACAAGGGCACGACCATCAGGTGGGCGCCACATTCCAGCGCGCGCTCGGCCCCTTTCAGGTTGGGCACCAGCACCGAGGCGCGCAGGCCCGGCAGCGTTTGCGCATGGGCCAGCACCTCGGCCGTGTCGGCCAGCTGGGGCAGCAGGCGGGCGGGGACGAAAGAGCCCACCTCGATCTCGCGCTGCCCGGCGGCGTAGGCGGCGTTCACCCACTCGATCTTCTGCGCGGTGGGCAACACGCGGGCGATGCTCTGCAAGCCATCGCGCAGGCCGACTTCACGCACCACGGCGTGGGTGGGGCCAGTGGCCGTCATGGGGGACGCGGGTACGCCGGGCAAGGGTGGGTTCACAGGGCTGTCTCCGAAAGCGTTGGAAGCATGCAGGTGATTCTAGAAATTCCGTTTTGAATCAGAAAATCAATTTTGGAACTCTTATGATTCCCGAAAGGAATATCACAACCCATGCGCGATCTTGATCTGCAAACCCTGCGCCTGTTTGCCGCCGTGTGCGACCAGCGCAGCATTGCGCGGGTGGCCGAGCAGGAGTCCATCGTGGGCTCGGCCATCAGCAAGCGGCTGGCCCAGCTGGAAGACACCGTGGGCACGCCCCTGCTGCTGCGCAAGCGCCGGGGGGTGGTGCCCACCCCGGCGGGCGAAACACTGCTGGAGCACGCCCGCACCATGCTGGCCAGCGTGGGGCAGATCGAGCGCGACATGGCCGCATATGCCAC
This sequence comes from Acidovorax delafieldii, assembly GCA_002377855.1. Taxonomy (GTDB): domain Bacteria; phylum Pseudomonadota; class Gammaproteobacteria; order Burkholderiales; family Burkholderiaceae_C; genus Acidovorax; species Acidovorax delafieldii_A. The sequence goes on from DFQQ01000040.1 coordinate 43,719, forward strand.
CGGCACCCGGGGCCATGTGCGCATGCTGGTCACGGCCTCGGTCATGGCGGAATCGCTGGCCGACGACGTCGCGGCCTTTTTGCAAGCGCCCGCCCACCGCAACATCCAGATCAGCATGCAAGAGCGGGTGAGCCCGGACGTGGTGCAGGGCATTCGGGAGGGCAGCGCGTCCATTGGTATCTGCTGGGATGCGGCCGACCTGAGCGGCCTGCAAACGCGCAGCTACCGCTGCGACCACCTGGCCATCGTGGCGCACGAGTCGCACCCCGTGGCACAGCTGCCTGCGGTGCGTTTTGCCGATGTGCTGGGCTACGAATTTGTAAGCATGCCCGCCCTGAGCGCGGTGCAAGTGCTGCTGGCCCGCGCAGCGGCGGTGGAGGGCAAGACGCTGGCCCACCGGGTGCTCGTCTCCAACTTTGACGCAGCCCTGCGCGTGGTGCGAGCGAACCTGGCCATCAGCGTGGTACCGCGCGAAGTGGCAGCGCCGTTTGCCCAGATGGCTCCCGTGCGCATCGTGCCGTTGAGCGATGCGTGGGCGCAACGCCGTTTTGCCATTTGCTACCGCGACGAGCAAGCCCTATCGCCCGCCGCGCAGCTGCTGGTGCAGCATCTGGCAAAGCTGACCGCGTCGGGCGGCACGGCTGCGCTGGCGTAGCCTTCCCGCCACACTGCCACCGGTCTGCCGGCATCAGGCTCGGGCCTGCCAAGGCGAGCCAGGCAACTGCCCGCAAAGTTCCTCACCCCTCTTGAATTCGTTGCTTGATCAGGTGAAATGAGCCCCACCGACGCCATGGCGCGACATGCAAAGACGAGCCCCAAAATCAGGGGCCTACGGCATATGTACACTGCTTTTTGAGCTACCAAACTTGTAGCAAAATGGGTTCCGCGCTATAGTCTCAGCGCATTGGCAGGTGCGCAGGCACTTTGCTCCCAAACAACCGATCCAACATTCGCGCAAGGAGAAGCATCCATGAGCTCCAAAGAAAACGCCGCCATCCACCAGCTGTTCGAGCGGCTCGAGTGCCGCTACGCGCTGCGCGTGCTGTGGGCCTTGCGCGATGGCCACCCCCAGACCTTCCGCCTGCTGCAAGACAGCGTGGGCGGCATCACCCCCAACACCTTGAACACCCGGATCAAGGAACTGCGCGAAGCCGGACTGCTGGACCATGGCAATGACGGCTACACCGTGACTGCGGCAGGAGCGGACCTGCTCAAGCGCCTTTCGGATGTACAGGCCTTTGCCACACGCTGGGTGGCCGGACGCGCCAAAAAGCAGGCCTGATTGCGCACTGCGGCTTCTGCGCCCAGGCGGTGCAGAAATCCAGGCAAAACGCTTCCTCGCGCTTGACAGACAAGCGCTTTAAGCTACTTTTTCTATAGCAAAAGGACATTCCATGGCCCTCACCACCACTGCCTCTGGCCTGCAATACGAAGACACCACCGTGGGCGAAGGCGCCGAAGCCACCAAGGGCAACAGCGTTTCGGTGCACTACACCGGCTGGCTGTACAACAACGGCGAGCAAGGTACCAAGTTCGACTCCAGCCGTGACCGCAATGACCCGTTCGAGTTCTCTCTGGGCGCAGGCATGGTCATCAAGGGCTGGGACGAAGGCGTGCAAGGCATGAAGATTGGCGGCAAGCGCACACTGATCATTCCTGCAGCACTGGGCTACGGCGCACGCGGCGCTGGCGGCGTGATTCCCCCGAATGCAACGCTGAAGTTTGATGTGGAACTGCTGAAAGTACGCTGAAAAGCTGGGCTTCCCAGCCCGGGGCCCGCCGCCTCACCGCGCTTCCTCCGCTTCGACGCAAAGCAAAAGCCAACCCAACGGGTTGGCTTTTTTACTGGTGCTGCCCTGCCCCACGGCAAAAGCACCCGCTGAGGGCGCGGCACGAACCCCTGGCAGCGACACTCACCCAAACAGTGCTTTGCGCAATGGCTCGTACTTGGCTTCACCCACGGCTTCCTTGATCTTGGGCGCCAGGGCCGCCAGATCCTCAAAACTGGAAGCTGACTCCACCGCCAAGTTCAGCCGAAAGCCGCGCAGCCCAAGGGCCGCCGTCATGGCCGTGGCCACAGGGTAGGCATCTTTGTAGCGCTGCTGCGAAGGCCGAGCGGTTTCGCTGGCAGCGGGCTCTGCTGCGGCTGCTGAGGCTGCTGCGGCTGCTGGCGCCGCTGGGGTCTCTGGGGCAGAAGGCAGGGGGCCGCCGCCTGCGGATGCCAGCAGGCCCTGTGCAATCATGGTCTGCACATCCTCTTGCGTAATGCCCATGGCAGCCGTGGCAGCCAGCACCTCACCCATGGTCCGCTTGCCATCAAACAGAATGAATGCGGAGCGCTGCCTGGACGACAGCCCGCCATGCCGGTCTTTCATTGCATCCTGACCTGCCTGCGTTTTGACGAGAACCATGTGCCTCCTGAAATGAATGAGGCTGCGTCCATGCCGCAACCGAGTGCGCAGGTTGGCACAATTTGTGACAATCCGGTATCGGGGTTTATCCATAAACCTCTGGGCAACTTTGGGAACTGGGCCACCGTGCAACGCCGCTGCCCTGCTGCGCAAAACGCTGCACAGGCTGCGCTCAGATCTCCAGACGAACGCCTGAGGGCACCGGCGCAGGGCGGGTGATGCGACTCACGACTGCAGCCGCGGCAAATCCGGCGGGCACCCCGAACACCCCGGCAGAGATGGGCTGGATGCCAAACCACAGACCGTCAGCCAGCAGCCACATGGGCAGCGCTGCCCGCACAGCCGGCACGTGCGAAAGCATGTAGTACACCGCCACGGCCAGCCCCGCCAGCATTCCCGCCACTGCGCCCTTGCGGGTGGTGCCACGCCAGAAGATGCCCAGCACCATCACCGGCACAAAGGCCGATGCCGCCAGCGAGAACGAGGCCGAGACCATGGTCAGGATCTCAGAGGGCTTGAGGGCTGCCACAAAGGCGGCCGACAACGCCACCGTCAGCAGTGTGAACTTGGTCAGAATCACCCGTTGCTCGGGTGAAGCGTCGCGCTTGCTTCCACGAAAGTACAGGTCACGGACCAGGGCATTGCTGATGGTGAGCAACAAGCCGTCGGCGGTAGACAGCGCTGCCGCCAACCCGCCAGCCGCCACCAGGCCTGAGACCACGTAGGGCAATCCGCCCAGCTCTGGCGTAGCCAGCATGATGAGATCGGCCCCAAGGCGAATTTCGCCAAACTGCACGATGCCGTCGCCATTCACATCCTCGATGGACAGCAGCGAACTGTCCACCCGGGCCCACTGCGCCATCCAGTTCGGCAATGCCTCAAAGCTGCTGCCCACCAGGTTCTGCATGACCTCGAACTTCACCAGCACCGCCAACGCGGGCGCACTCAGGTACAGCAGCGCAATGAAGAACAGCGACCACGCCACGGAAGCGCGCGCCCCCGCGACGGTGGGCGAAGTGTAGTAGCGCGTGAGCAGGTGCGGCAGCCCTGCCGTGCCCACCATCAGGCAGAACATCAGCGCCAGGAAGTTACGGCGGGCCAGCTCGTACTCGCGCTGCTCCTCGGGCGTGCCGTCGGGATCGCCCGCGTACGCCTGGCTGTGCAGTGGCAGCCCACCCAAAGGCTTGGCACGCTCGTAGTTCTCGTGCATTTCGCGGGTCCAGCGCTCGCGCGCCGACTCCACATCGCGCGGCAATGCGGCCAGTTCACGGCTGGCGGAAACGATCAGCCCCACATCGGCGTTCTGCGCACGCAACTGGCGAATGCGCTCACGGCCCAGTTCGCGCTCGCGCTCCAGTGCCCCTTCCACGTCTTGCAGGCGGGCTTGCATTTCCTTGGCGCGTCGAAGGTACGCCTGCACCACTTGATGCTCTGCAGCCGAGTCGAGCAGTTGTGCTTCCAGGTCCGCAATCTTGCTGATCTGCTCGCCATAAACCGCCGGGGCCATGGGGTTGCCCAACTGCTTGTAGGCCAGCCAGGACACGGGGATCAAAAACGCCAGCAGCAACACCACATATTGCGCCACCTGCGTCCAGGTGATGGCGCGCATGCCCCCCAAAAACGAACACAGCAGCACCCCGCCCAGACCCAGCATGATGCCAATCTCGAACTGCACCCCGGTCAGGCGCGAAGCGATCAACCCCACGCCGTAAATCTGCGCCACCACGTAGGTGAAGGAACACAGCACCGCCGCCAGTGCCGCAATGATGCGCGGCCAGCGCCCACCAAACCGCACATGGAAAAAGTCGGGCACGGTGTACAGGCCCATGGCGCGCAGGTGCGGTGCAATCAACATTGCCACAAGGCAAAACCCGCCGGTCCAGCCCAGCAGATAGGCCAGCCCGCCCGCCTGACCCGAGGTTCCCGAGAACCCCTGCAGGTACAGCGCCCCAGACAGGCTGATGAACGAGGCTGCGCTCATCCAGTCCGCAGCGGCGGCCATGCCGTTGTACATGGGCGGTATGCGCCGCCCGGCCACGTAGTACTCCTCGGAATCGGAAGTGCGGCCATACACGCCGATACCGGCGTACACCATCACTGTGAGAAAGAGGAAGATAGGACCGATCCAATGGCGCGACAGGCCTTGGCTTTCGGCCCAGGTCATGAGTGCCAGGAAACCCAGAACTCCCAACACATACAGAATGAAGAACCGGTGCGGGCCGAGCCAGGAGGGCACGCGCCCTCCTCGCCCTGGTGGGCGCCGCTCAGCCACCGCGTCGCTCCGCCGAGTGACGGACCTGGGCCGCAGTACGCGCGGCGCTCGGCGCGGCGCTCGGCGCAGTGTTCGCGGCTGCGGCGTGCGCGGCTTGGGCATCCTGCCGCTCAAAACGGCTCATGGCCCAGGCGTACACCACCACGATCCCAATAAACACCAATACCGCTCCCTGCGCGGCAATCCAGTAGCCCAAGGGCCACTCACCCACCACGACGCGCTGCAGATCGCGTGCGAAATAGGTGGCCACAAAAGAAGCAAGCACCCAAACCGCGAGTAGCACCGCCTTGAGCCACAGGTGCCGAACGTCGTGCAAGTCTGGCGGAAAAGGCCCCGCGAGTTCTGGCTCGCGGGGTGCTTGCAGTGGCCGTGGAGTGGAAGATCGCATCGGTCAAAACACCGTCAGTCGGGCGATCCTCTGCGCCGTCGGCCCTGTGCAGTGCCTTAGCTGGCCAATTGCTGCCAGGTGGCCACCACGCTGTCAGGGTTCAGCGAGATGGACGATATGCCCTCCTTGGCCAGCCACTGCGCAAAGTCGGGGTGATCGCTGGGGCCCTGCCCGCAGATGCCGATGTACTTGCCCTGCGCCAGACACGCCTTGATGGCCTGGTGGATCAGCGCCTCAACGGCGGGGTCGCGCTCATCAAAGTCCTGTGCCAGCAGCTCCAGGCCCGAGTCGCGGTCCAGGCCCAGCGTGAGCTGCGTCAGGTCGTTGGAGCCGATGGAGAAGCCGTCGAAGAACTCCAGGAAACGCTCGGCCAGGATGGCGTTGCTGGGCACCTCGCACATCATGATGACCTTGAGGTCATCCTTGCCGCGCTGCAGGCCGTGGCTGGCCAGCAGCTTGGTCACGCGCTCGGCCTGGCCCAGCGTGCGCACAAAGGGTACCATCACCTGCACGTTGGTCAGGCCCATGTCGTTGCGCACGCGCTTCAAGGCCTCGCACTCCATGGCAAAGGCTTCGCCAAACTCGGCACTGATGTAGCGCGCCGCGCCGCGGAAGCCCAGCATGGGGTTCTCTTCCTCGGGCTCGTAACGGCTGCCGCCGATCAGCTTGCGGTACTCGTTCGACTTGAAGTCCGACAGGCGCACGATGACGGGCTTGGGCCAGAAGGCGGCGGCAATGGTGGCCACGCCTTCGGCAACCTTGTCCACATAGAACGCACGGGGCGATGCATGGCCACGGGCCACCGATTCCACGGCCTTCTTCAGGTCGGCGTCGATCTGGGGGTAGTCCAGGATGGCCTTGGGGTGCACGCCAATGTTGTTGTTGATGATGAACTCCAGCCGGGCCAGGCCCACGCCTTCGTTGGGCAACTGGGCAAAGTCAAATGCCAGCTGGGGGTTGCCCACGTTCATCATGATCTTGGTCTTGATGGGGGGCATGGAGCCGCGCTGCACTTCAGTGACTTCGGTTTCCAGCAGTCCATCGTAAATCTTGCCCGTGTCGCCCTCGGAGCAGCTCACGGTGACGAGCGTGCCGTCCTTCAGCAACTCGGTTGCGTCGCCGCAGCCTACGACAGCCGGGATGCCCAGCTCGCGCGCAATGATGGCTGCGTGGCAGGTGCGCCCGCCGCGGTTGGTGACGATGGCGCTCGCGCGTTTCATCACGGGTTCCCAGTTGGGGTCGGTCATGTCGGTCACCAGCACATCGCCGGGTTGTACCTTGTCCATCTCGGAGATGTTGTGCACCAGGCGCACGGGGCCGGTGCCGATCTTCTGGCCAATGGCGCGGCCTTCGGCCAGCACGGTGCCGTGGCCCTTGAGCTTGTAGCGCAACTCGGCCTGGCCCTTGGCCTGGCTCTTCACGGTCTCTGGCCGGGCCTGCAGGATGTACAGCAGGCCGTCGGTGCCGTCCTTGCCCCACTCGATGTCCATGGGGCGGCCGTAATGCTGCTCGATCACCATCGCGTACTGGGCCAGCAGCTCCACATCGGCATCGGTCAGCGAGTAGCGGTTGCGCTGCTCGGTGGGCACGTCAATGGTCTTGACCAGCTTGCCGCTGGCAGCCTTTTCGTCAGCGGTGGAGAACACCATCTGGATCAGCTTGGAGCCCAGGTTGCGGCGAATCACGGCCTTCTTGCCCGCCTTGAGCATGGGCTTGTGCACGTAGAACTCGTCGGGGTTCACGGCGCCCTGCACCACGGTTTCGCCTAGGCCGTAGCTGCTGGTGATGAACACCACGTCTTCAAAGCCGCTTTCGGTGTCGATGGTGAACATCACGCCGGCTGCGCCCAGGTCGGAGCGCACCATGCGCTGCACGCCGGCCGACAGGGCCACGACGTCGTGCTCGAAACCCTTGTGCACGCGATACGAAATGGCGCGGTCGTTGTACAGCGACGCGAACACTTCCTTCATCTTGTGCATGACTTCCTCGATGCCCACCACGTTCAGGAAGGTCTCCTGCTGGCCGGCAAACGAAGCGTCGGGCAAATCCTCGGCCGTGGCAGACGAGCGCACGGCAAACGATGCGCTGGGGTTGCCCGCGCTCAGCTTGGCGAACTCGTCGGCAATGGCTTTTTGCAGGTCGGCCGGGAAGGGCTGGGCCTCGACCATGGCGCGGATTTCGGCGCCCACCTGTGCCAGGGCGCGCACGTCTTCGGTGTCCAGGCTCTTGAGCTTGGCGCTGATGCGGTCGGCCAGGCCGTCGTAGGCCAGGAATTCGCGGAACGCGTGGGCGGTGGTGGCAAAGCCCGTGGGCACGCGCACGCCTTGCGGCAGTTGGGAGATCATTTCGCCGAGGCTGGCGTTTTTACCGCCAACGACCTCGACGTCGGTCATTCTCAGGTTTTCAAACGGTACGACCAGGGCGGTCGGGCTGAAAAGTGCAGACATGGGAAAGCTCCAGAAGTTGAAACCGGGTCTGCGTGCCGAGCCCGTCGGGGGCCGTGGCAGGCGGCCATGCGCAGGCTGAAGCTTTGTCGTTGTGGTTGTCGGCCAACGGTGCGCATGGTGAGAATTGGATAATTGCGGCAATTGTAGGCCCCAGCTTCTGGCAGTGGGCTGACGCTTTTAAAAAGGGGCTCCATGCACTCGCGCACTGTGTTTTTCGTGTCAGACGGCACCGGCATCACCGCCGAAACCTTCGGCAATGCCATCCTGGCTCAGTTTGAGTTCAAGCCGCGCCACGTGCGCCTGCCATTCATCGACACGGTGGACAAGGCGCACCAAGTGGTGCGTCAAATCAATCACACCGGTGTGGTGGAGGGCAGAAAGCCCATTGTCTTTACCACCCTGGTCAACATGGAAGTGCTGCGGGTCATCCAGGAAGGTTGCAAGGGCATGCTGCTGGACATGTTCGGCACCTTCGTGCATCCGCTGGAGCAGGAGCTGGGCATCAAGTCGCACCACCGCGTGGGCCGCTTCTCGGATGTGAGCGGCAGCAAGGAGTACAACGACCGCATCGAGGCGATCAACTTCAGCCTGGCGCACGACGACGGCCAGAGCAACCGCGACTTGGTGGGTGCAGACGTGATCCTGGTGGGGGTGAGCCGCAGCGGTAAAACGCCCACCAGCCTGTACCTGGCCATGCAGTTCGGCATGAAGGCGGCCAACTATCCGCTCATCCCTGAAGACTTTGAACGCCGCCAGTTGCCTCCTGCCCTGGTGCCCTTCCAGAAGAAGATATTCGGCCTGACGATCAGCCCGGAACGCCTGGCCGAAATCCGCAGCGAACGGCGTCCCAATTCCAAGTACGCCAGCCTTGAAAACTGCCGAGCCGAAGTGGCTGAGGCCGAGGCCATGATGCGCCGCTCCGGCATCCGGTGGCTGTCCACCACCACCAAGTCCATTGAGGAAATTGCCACCACCATCCTTCAGGAAGTGCGGCCAGAACGGCTGATGTACTGACGCGGTGCCGCATTGACGCAGTGCTGAACTGATTTTTCGCTATCTTTTCAATAGCTGCCAGCGCTTACCCCGCCTGCACCACGACCCAAATTCTCTAAAAATACAGGCGCCTGGGCCAGACGACTGCAACCAAAAAGGGCCAGGTCAACGAAAGTTGCCCTGGCCCTTTTAAACAGGTGATCTGCCTTTTTTGCTACAGATTCAATAGCTGCTTGCGCTTTACCAGTAAGCGCCAACAGCCGATTTTCATCACGCCGCCACCGGCGTGCGGATCAGGTGATCAAACGCGCTCAATGCAGCCGTAGCTCCTGCGCCAGCGGCAATCACGATCTGCTTGTAGGGCACCGTAGTGCAGTCACCGGCCGCAAACACGCCCGGCACATTGGTGTGGCCTTTGGCGTCGATCACGATCTCGCCAAACTTGCTCAGCTCGACCGTGCCCTTGAGCCACTCGGTGTTGGGCACCAGGCCGATCTGCACGAAAACGCCCTCCAGCGGCACAGTGTGTTCCACGCCGGTTGCGCGGTCCTTGTACTTCAAGCCGTTGACCTTGCCGTCCGCACCCGTGATTTCAGTGGTTTGCGCGTTGGCGTGGATGGTGACGTTGGGCAGGCTCTTGAGCTTGTTGACCAGCACCGCGTCGGCCTTGAGCTGGTCGGCAAACTCGATCAGCGTGACGTGGGCCACCACGCCGGCCAAGTCGATGGCTGCTTCCACGCCCGAGTTGCCACCACCGATCACGGCCGTGCGCTTGCCCTTGAACAGCGGGCCGTCGCAGTGCGGGCAGTAGGCCACGCCCTTGTTCTTGTACTCGGCTTCGCCGGGCACGTTCACGTTGCGCCAGCGCGCGCCAGTGGACAGGATCACCGTCTTGGACTTGAGCGTGCCACCGTTGGCCAGTTGCACTTCGATCAGGCCTCCAGGTTGCGCGGCGGGGATGATCTTCTCCGCGCGCTGCAGGTTCATGATGTCCACGTCGTAGGCCCGGGTGTGGGCTTCGAGCGCGGCGGCAAACTTGGGACCGTCGGTTTCGAGCACCGAGATGTAGTTCTCAATGCCCAGCGTGTCGTTGACCTGGCCGCCAAAGCGCTCGGCGGCCACGCCAGTGCGAATGCCCTTGCGGGCGGCATACACCGCAGCAGCCGCGCCTGCAGGGCCACCGCCGACGATGAGCACGTCGTACGCATCTTTGGCGCTGAGCTTCGCAGCTTCACGGGCGGCAGAGCCGGTGTCCAGCTTGGCGACGATTTCTTCCAGCGTCATGCGGCCCGACCCAAAGAGTTGGCCGTTCAGAAACACCATGGGCACCGCCATGATTTCGCGCTCGGTCACTTCGGCTTGGAAAGCGCCACCCTCGATCACCGTGGCCTTGATCTTGGGGTTGAGGATGGCCATGAGCGCCAGCGCCTGCACCACGTCGGGGCAGTTGTGGCAGGTCAGGCTCATGTACATCTCAAAGTTGAAATCACCGTCCAGTGCCTTGATCTGGTCGATGACGTCTTGCTCGACCTTGGGGGGGTGGCCGCCCGTCCACAGCAGGGCCAGCACCAGCGAGGTGAACTCGTGCCCCAGGGGCAGGCCGGCAAAGCGCAGGCTGTTGGTGGAGCCAACGCGCTGAACACTGAAAGAGGGCTTGCGGGCATCGTTGCCATCCGTGCGCAAGGTGATCTTGTCGCTGCGCAATGACTGGATGGTTTCAAGCAGTTCGCGCATCTCGCGGGCGGTATCGCTGTCGTCCAGAGAAGCCACCAGTTCAAACGGCAGCTGCACGCGTTCCAGATAGGCAGAGAGTTGCGATTTGAGTTGGTCGTCGAGCATGGTGGCTTCCTAAAATTCGAGTTGTGATGTTGTCAGTGGAAGGGCTTTGAGCCCCGCATTCAAGCCCGATGGTCAAAATTCGGGCGAAAAAAAGCCGGACGGCATGGCGCGGGCACCATGGCGCTGTCCGGCTTTGGGAGCGCGCAGAGAAAACTCTGGCGCTCAGCCGATGCAGTGAAAGGCTTAGATCTTGCCGACCAGGTCCAGCGAAGGCGTCAGGGTCTTGGCGCCTTCCTTCCACTTGGCGGGGCAGACCTGGCCAGGGTTGGCGGCGGTGAACTGGGCTGCCTTGAGCTTGCGCAGCGTTTCCGAAACATCGCGGGCGATTTCGTTGGAGTGGATTTCCATCGTCTTGATCACGCCATCAGGGTTGATCACGAAGGTACCGCGCAGGGCCAGGCCTTCTTCAGGAATGTGCACGCCGAATGCGTTGGTCAGTGTGTGCGTGGGATCGCCCACCAGTGGGAACTTGGCCTTGCCCACGGCGTCGGAAGTTTCGTGCCACACCTTGTGCGAGAAGTGGGTGTCGGTGGTCACGATGTAGACCTCGGCACCGGCCTTCTGGAACTCAGCATAGTTGTCCGCAGCGTCTTCGATTTCTGTGGGGCAGTTGAAGGTGAAAGCTGCTGGCATGAAGATCAGCACGGACCACTTGCCCTTCAGGCTTTCTTCCGTCACGGTGATGAATTCACCCTTGCCGTTGCGGTTCACAAAAGCTTCGGTCTTGAAAGGCTGGACTTGCGTATTGATCAGGGACATTGCTGTTTCCTTAAAGGGTTGGTTGACAGAACAGACTGAAGTCTAGGCGTTTTGCACCCATCTATCCAATTAATTGATTTGATTGAACCAATTGCCTGACGCTATTATTTGAGTCGCTGATTGCCCCCAAGGCAGCGAACGCAACGCGGTTGGATGAGCACCATGCCGGCCGCGTTGCATTGTCACCAACGCATAGCGGATCGAGTTGTAACGGCCTGTGCCGGCCGTACGGCCAGCCTCCAGCGCGGCGGCCCACGCAAGCATCCACACACTTTTACATTTTTGTTCCGGCCTCCGCCCGAGCCCAATTAGGCTCCGACCGCGAGCGGAAATCCATTCAAAGGGGCTGCCCCGCCCGCATGACTCCCGTTTTCTGAGGCCAAAGCAGAACGGACGCCGTGACGCACTCCTTCAGCATCAATGGCTGGCGGGTGCGCCCAAGGCCGGCCTTTGCCGCCAGAGCGGGTAACGACAGGCAGCTCTCAACAGCAGGCAGCATTGCACTGCGATTCAAGAGAGGCCCACAAAACTGGGCACGCTGGGCTTGGCCCACGTGCTGATGGCGGCGGCGTTGACCGCATGCGGCGGCTCGGGCGCAGACAATGCCGAGCAGCGCGCTGCCACGGCCGGCGACAACGAAACGCTGCAGGAAAAGGCCAGCAACACGGCAGCCGCGACGAGCACGGTGGTTGTGCGCGCATGGGGCAGTCTTGCAAACGGCACGGGGCCGCTGGTCGACCTGCGCGTCAACGGTGTCGTGGTCGCCAGCGCAGAAGTGCGTGCCACCGCCTACCAAGACTACTCGTTCACTGTACCCGCGGTGCCTGGCGGAGCCCGTGTGGATGTCGTGTTCACCAACGACGCAATGCTGGACCGTGACCGCAACCTGTTTGTCGAGTCCATCACCATCGATGGCGCCACCATCCCGGCCACAGCCGAAGGCGTGGTGCTCGATCGTGGCTTGGGCGACAAGGCGTTCGACGGCATGGACGTACTCACCGGCCAGCGTTCTGTGCTTTGGAACGGCGCATTGCGCTTCGTCGCTCCCGGCGCCACTGTGCTTTCACGCCTGAGCCCCGGTTGCACCACGTTCTATGAAAACCGCCCAGACTTTGCGTTGAGCACCGCACGGAGCGTGGACACCGCACCTACCCTCAGCAGGCCAGCCAAAGGCGCGGCGCTGGCCGAGCCGAACTACCAGACCTGCCTGACACGCGCGGCAGACCACCAGGCAGACGGAGTCAGCGGTTTTGCTCGCAACGACTACTCTCGCCGCCAAGCCTTCAACGCGGACAGTTCCAAGCATCTGGTCGCCGCCATTGATGGGCACTGGCACCTATACGACGCCCTCACGCATACCCGCGTGAAGGTGCTTCCTTATTTGGCGGGCGATGCCGAGCCGCAGTGGCACGCAACCCAGCCCGACCTGCTGTACTACCTGCCCACCAACGGCATGGGCATGCAAATCAACGAACTCAACACGGCCACCGGCGCGACCCGCGTGATAGGCGACCTGGGTGCGCGCCTCAAAGCACGTTGGCCCGGCGCTAACGCTGCCTGGACCAAATCCGAAGGCTCGCCCTCCAAAGACGGGCGCTATTGGTGCTTGATGGTCGACGACAGCAAGTGGAACAGCCTGGGCGTGATCACCTGGGATCGCGACAGTGACACCGTGGTGGGATGGATGAACACCAACGGCGAGCGTCCAGACCATGTCAGCATGAGCCCAAGCGGAAACTACTGCGTGGTCTCTGGCGATGGCGCACGCGGCACTGTCGCCTACTCGCGTGACTTCAGCCAGCAGACAAGGCTGCTGCACAAATCAGAGCACTCTGACTTGGCCATCGATGCCAACGGCGACGACGTCTACGTTGCTGTGGACTACCAATCGAATGCTGGCGACATCTTCATGACCAACCTGCGCACGGGCGTACGCACCGCGTTGTTGAGCAGTTATGCGAATGGCTCCGCCACCGCGCTGCACATCTCGGGCAAAGCGTTCAACCGCCCAGGCTGGGTGGTACTGAGCACGTACGGCGGCACCGGCAGCACACAGTGGTTCCACAAGAAAATAATGGCTGTCGAGCTCAAGCCAAATCCACAGGTCTATAACCTTGCGTTCTCACGCACCGCCTCAAATGGATACTGGACTGAGCCTGTCGCATCGGTCAACCGCGACTTCACCAAGGTGCTGTTCAACTCCAACTGGGGCAATGGCAGCAGTACCGATGTGGATGCGTACATGGTGCAGATTCCGAGCGGTGCACTGAAGGCGTCCGCGGCCACGCCCACCAACCCCGGGACTCCGACGACCCCAACGCCAACGCCTGCGCCCAACACGCCGCCGACCATCACGGTGGGCTCCGTCACGCACTCGGGCTACAACGCGAGCTACGTGCTGACCACCAACGAAGCAGCGGCGTGCCGCGCGTCCTGGAGCTCAGGCAACGCTTATGGGGCGCTTTACGACGAGATCCCGAGCAGCGGCAACGGGCTCACGCATTCCAAGAGCTTGTCGCTCGGCAGCACCGCCGCGCAAACCGTCTATGCGGTATGCAAGTCCAAGGCGTCGGGGCTTGAAAAAGAAGTGGCGATCCGCCTGCCGTAAGCCATTCGCCAACGGCTGAGCGCCTGCCCCCCTGGCAGGCGCTGCCGATGCAAACGCAACTCAACATCACACGCAGCCATCGCGCGGCCGCGGGGAATTGCCTTGCAAGCGTTGACGGAGCTCACGACAATGGGCTCCGAATCAACACAACAAGGAGTCCCCCATGAAAGGCGACGCACAAGTCATCGCGCACCTGCAGGCGCAATTAAAAAACGAGCTCACGGCCATCAACCAGTACTTCCTGCACTACCGCATGCTCAAGCACTGGGGCTTCGACAAGCTGGCCAAGAAGGAATACGAAGAGTCTATCGGCGAGATGAAGCATGCGGACTGGCTGATGGACCGTATCTTCATGCTGGACGGCCTGCCCAACCTGCAGGACCTGGCCAAGCTGCAAGTGGGTGAGGACGTTCCGGAGATCCTGGCATGCGACCTGCGCTCGGAGCAAGGCGCGCAGGCCACCATCAAGGAGGGCATTGCCCACTGCGAAAGCGTGCGCGACTATGTCTCGCGCGACCTGCTGCAAAAGATCCTCGATGACACGGAGGAGCACATCGACTTTCTGGAGACACAGATCGATCTGGTCGAGAAGGTGGGTCTGCAGAACTATCTGCAATCCCAGATGGGTGACGCCGACTGATGATGCGGTAGCGCCTGGCGCGCTGCCACGACAGTTAAACGGGCCCTCGGCCCGTTTTTTTTGGGCAGCGATTTTTGAGTGCCAGCCCGGTGGCGGCAAACCCATCTGACTGACACAGCCACGCCACCTGTTGCAATGCCGCGCCATTGCGGCGCCTCCTTTACAAAATAAATACGAATACTTCTCAATAACTATAGAATCTCCACCCTGCAAGCCAGCATGACGGGACATCACCGGGTGCAGCCAGCCTTTGGATCAACCCAGACTGGAGCCCCTGCCATGCCGCGCCGCGCCCCCTGCACCCTTCTTCTTTGCAAACGGGTGCAGCCATGAAAACCGCCCGAGTGGACTGGCGATACCGCTTGACCATCACTTCGCGCGCCTTGGCCGCCACCGCTGGTGGCTACGCTGTGGCTGCAGCGTTTTGCGCCGCGCTGTCGCTCGCGCTGGCGCAGGCCATTCCGAGGGCCGATGCCGTGTTGACCGCCACCATGCTGGCTTGGCTGGTCTACGCTGCGGCTGTCGCCTGGGTTTTTTATGCACGCACCAGTTGGGGAGCGTGGCTGGGTACGTTGGGGCCAGCAGCCGTGTTGGCCGCCGCCGCCGCAGCGCCCCGCTGGGTGGGGGGCATCCCATGATCGGGCATCAGGGCGGGGCAGATGCGCGGCCCGCCGATCCGGCGCTCGAAGGACAACCGGCGTCTACACCCAGCCCGACGCGGACGCCGAAGGATCGCGAAGGTTTTCGCCAAGCCATGTCGTGGCTGCACACCTGGGCGGGGCTGGTGCTGGGCTGGCTCCTGTTTGCGATTTTTGTCACGGGGACGCTGTCGTTCTTCAAGACCGAAATCAACCTGTGGATGCGCCCTGAAATGCACGGCCTGCCCGCAGCCGACGGCCAGACGGCCGAAAAAGCGCTGGCGGCCTTGCACCGGCAGGTGCCTGGGGTCACGCAGTGGATCATGCATCTGCCCAACGAACGCGACCCGGCGGTGAACCTGCTGTGGCGTGACCGCAGCAACGGCCGTTTCGAGACCCTGCGCTTGAACCCGCAAACGGGCGATGCAATCGCAGCCCGGCAGACCATGGGCGGTGATTTCTTCTATCGTTTTCACTTTGAACTGCGCACAGCGCCGCAAGGGCGCTGGACCCTGCAAGGGCGCTGGGTCGTGGGGGTGGCCACCCTGCTGATGTTCATTGCTTTGCTGACCGGTGTGGTCACGCACCGGCGCATCTTCAAGGACTTTTTTACGTTTCGCCCCACCAAGGGCGGCCAGCGGGCCTGGCTCGACGCACACAACGTCTCGGGGGTGCTGGTGCTGCCGTTTTACCTGATGATCACCTTCAGCGGGCTGATGATCTTTCACTCGATGTACATGCCCAGCGGCATTGCGGCAGCCTATTCGGGCGCCGATGGCAAGGTGGACTCTGCCACGTACTTTTCCGATCTGCAGGGTGAAAAGCCCGAGCGCCGCGCGCGCCGCGACCCCGCTGCCAAAGCCGAGCCTTTGCCCCCGATGCCGCTGTCGGCCATGGTGGCTGCCGCGCAACAGCAGTGGGAAGGTGGGCGCATCGGCACCATCCAGGCGCGTCGCGACGGCAAGGGCCACCCCGTTGTCGAAGTCATGCGCCACGAGGGCGACCGGCTGCAATACCGCCCGCCCCGCCTGCTGTTTGACGGCACGACCGGCCAACGGATTGCAGAAGCCGACCCTGCCAGCGCGGCCATCAAAACCTACGGCGTGCTGTACGGGCTGCACATGGCCCGCTTTGCCGGCCCCGGCTTGCGCTGGACGCTTTTTGGCTTCGGCGTGTTGGGCAGTTTGATGATCGCCACCGGCATGGTGCTGTGGTCCGTCAAACGCCGCGCCCAAGCCCAGCGCAAGGGCGGGGCTGCGCGGACCCCGGTGCGCCTGCCTTTTGGAGAGCGGCTGGTTGTGGGCTTGAACATTGCCACGCTGGCGGGCCTGCCGCTGGCCTGTGGGGTGTTTCTGGCGTCCAACCGGCTGCTGCCGCTGACGCTACCCGAGCGCGCCAGCGCTGAAATGAACTGCTTTTTTGCCGCATGGGCTGCAGCACTGGCATGGGGCCTTTGGCGGCCCCACCGCGCGGGCTGGGCCGTGGTGATGGGTCTCGCCTCTGGCACATGGGCAGTGCTGCCAGTGCTCAACGCCTTCACGACCCACGCCCACCTGGGCGTCACGCTACCTGCACGCGACTGGCTCTGGGCGGGCATGGACCTGGCGTTCCTCGCTGCAGGCGCTGCCTTGGGTGCAGTGGCGTGGAGCCTGCACCGCCGCAAGCCGGCCGCCGTTGCGCCCCTGCGCGGCTCAAAGCGGGCTTTGGACCCGCTCCACGCGCCCGCCGGTTCGCCCGCATTCAATCATGCTGCGCCCCGCCCAGTGGCCGCCGCAGCCCAAGAAATCTCCGCGGGAACCTGAGCCATGTCTGCCTTTTTGCTTTGCTTTGCCGCCTGGCTGGCGATTGCCCTGGGCATAGACAAGCACCACGCTGACGCCCTGGAGCTAGAGGCCGCACCAGCACGCCTGCGGCAGTTGCGCCGTGCGGGCTGGGTGATCTTGCTGGCGTCGCTCTGGCTGGCCACCCGCACGCCCCACGGGGTGCCCGCTTCTATGGGCGTTACAGCGTGGGCGGCTGCGTTGTCGGTGGCCGCCGTGGCGGCCACCGCAGCCCTCACGTGGTGCCCCGAGCGCGCCCCCCCGTTGGGGGTTACGGCACTGGTGGCCGGCCTGCTGGCGTACCTCAGCGGCTTGTAGCCATGCAAGCGGTGTTCAGCGCCGCACTTTCACGATTTTGTGTGCAGCGCCCCAGAGCGCTGGCGAATGCCTGCGCGCTCATGCGGCATCTCCCCCTTTCTTTCACTCTCCTTTTCAGGGATCACCATGCATTCATCTTCCAATTCACCCCTGCGGCAAGCAGTTTCGGACCGCGGCACCGGCTACACGCTCAACCCGCTGGCGGCCGCAGTGCTGCTGCTCGCCTGCGGCACGGCACTGGCCCAGGGCAACGTTACCGACAGCGCTGCGCCCAAAGCGCTGGGCGAGGTCACCATCAAAGCCGCGCCGCAGGACGATACCTATGCGCCCGCAGTCACCTCCACCGCGACCAAAGGCAGTGCTGCCCTGCGCGATGTGCCCCAGGCCGTGAACGTGGTGCCCGCCCAGCTGATGCGCGACCAGGGAGCGCGCTCGATGGAAGATGCACTGCGCAATGTGCCCGGGGTGGCCATGAGCCACGGCGACGGCCAGCGTGACCAGGTGGTCATTCGCGGCTTTACCGCGATTGCCGACCAGTTTGTGGACGGCGTGCGCGACGACGCGCTGTACTTCCGCGACTTGGCAGACATCGAGCGGGTGGATGTACTTAAAGGCCCGGCCGCCGTGCTTTATGGGCGCGGCTCCTCGGGCGGGCTCATCAACCGCGTCACCAAAAAGCCGCTGTTTGGCGAAACCTCTGGCGAAGCCTCCGTGGGCGTGGGCAGCCATGACTTTCGCCGTGCCACGGCCGATCTGAACGTGGGCATGAGCGCCACGGCGGCCTTTCGCCTCAATGCCGCGGTGGAGGACTCGGGCAGCTACCGCGATCAGCAGTTTGTGAAGCGCCACAACTTCGCCCCGTCGCTGGCCCTCAAGCTCGCGCCGCAAACCGACCTGCTGCTGCAATACACCCACGCCCGCGACAAGCGCCTGACGGACTTTGGCATCCCGGCCCTGAACGGCCGCCCGGTGAACGTGGCGGCTGGCACCTACTATGGCTCCAGCAACGCCGCGCAGGACGACACCACCACCAGCGCCATGCAGTCGTTCACCGCCGCGCTCAACCACCGCTTCAACGACGACTGGTCGGTGCGCAATGTCACCCGCATCTACGACTACGCACTCGACCGCTACAACACCCTGCCCAGCGGTACCACGGACCCGGTCACCCTGACCGTGGGGCGATCACGCGCCTTCATCCTGCGCGACGAAAAAGGCGTGTTCAACCAGACCGACGTGACGTGGCGCAACCGACTCGGCGGCCTCCAGCAAGAGTGGCTGATGGGCATGGAACTGGGCCAGCAAAAGAAGCGCTCGGAATCCGTTTCCGGCGGGGCCGACCGGGTGTCCATCCTCAACCCCAGTGGCGCTGCGCCGGTGATTCCTGCGGCCAACTACAACGCCGACAACGCTATCCCCAGCCACACCACGCAGGACACCGCCGCGCTGTACTGGCAAGACCAGATCACCCTGGCGCCGCAGTGGAAGGCGTTGGTGGGTGCGCGCTATGACGTGTATGGGCAGGAGACGCGCTACGACCGCAAGCTCGCCACCCTCTCGCGCACCGACAAGAAGTTCAGCCCCCGCGCCGGGCTGGTGTGGCAACCCAGCGATACGGTCTCGTACTACGTCTCGTACAGCAAGTCGTTCCAGCCCTCGGGCGAGGCGTTTGCCCTGGCTGCCAACAACACGGCAGCCGAACCGGAAATCACCCAGAACAAAGAAATTGGCGTGAAGCTGGACCTGCTCGATGGCAAGCTGAACGTGACGGGCGCCTTGTTCAACCTCGAGCGCACCAACATCAAGAACACCGATCCGGCCAACCCATCGCGCCAGATCAACGTGGGCACACAGCGCACCAATGGCTTTGAGCTGACTGCCAACGGCCGCTTGCCCGGCCGCTGGGATGTGAGCGCGGGCTACGCCTACCTGGACGGGCGCATGACCAAGTCGCTGGCCACCACCACCTCGTCGCAGCTGCCCGTGGTGGCGTTATCAGCCCTGGGCAAGGTGCCCGCCCTCACACCCCGCAACACCGCCTTTGTGTGGGTGATGAAAGACCTGGGCCAGGGCCTGCGCGTGGGTGGCGGTGTGAACCATGTGGGTGAACGCTTCACCTCGCTCACCAACCTGGTCACCCTCCCCGCCTACACCACGCTGGACGCAGCCGTGCAGTACACGCTGGGCCAGTGGGACTTGGACGTGAACGTGAAGAACGTGACCAACCGCAAGTACTACGTGTCGGCCCACGGCAGCAACGACAACCTGATCCTGCCGGGCTCGCCCCGCGCACTGCAGGTCACGCTGCGCACGCACTTCTGACCACAGCACGCAAACCGGCGTGCGCATCGCGCGCGCACGCCATTTCAAACGAAACAGGCCTCCAGCGCTTTCTCAATAAGCGCTAGCAGCTACCAATTCAATAGCAATATTTCAAATACCGAGGAGGAGAAGCACCATGCGCATGCACCCACTGGCCCTTGCGGTCTCGCTGCTGGCCACCATGGCGATAGCCCAGCAAACCCAGGCACAGACCACCACCGCACTGCCCGAGGTGAAGGTGACCGACGGCGCCGACAGCGCGGCCACCGAAGGCTCAGGCCAGTACACCGCCCGCGAGGTGAGCGTGGGCAAGTTGGTGCAGTCGCCCCGCGAAACGCCGCAGTCGCTCAGCGTCATCACGCGCCAGCGGCTCGATGACCTGAACATCACCAAGCTGGAAGACGCCGTCAAGCAGACCACAGGCGTGAACGTGACGCGCCTGGACGGCGCTGGCAACTACAACACCATTCAGGCACGCGGGTTCGACATCGGCGCCATCCAGCTCGACGGGTTGCCCATACCCCAAGGCCCCAACTTTGCCACCGCGCTGGACACGGCCATCTATGACCGCATCGAGGTGCTGCGTGGCCCCTCGGGCCTGCTGCAGGGCGCAAGTGAGCCGGGGGGCACCATCAACCTGGTGCGCAAGCGCGCACGCAGCCAGCTGGGCCTGTCGGCCAACCTGTCCGTCGGCTCGTGGGACATGCGCCGCGCCGATGTGGACATCACCGGATCGCTCAATGCCACGGGCAGCCTGCGCGGGCGGCTGGTGGTGGTCTCTGATGAGCGCAAGAGTTTTGTGGACACGCTGTCCAACGACAAGCAGGCGGGCTACGGCACGGTGGAGCTGGACATCAACGCAGCCACCACGCTGTCGGTAGGCCACACCCGCCAACGCGTGCGCGCCACCATCGACCAGGGCCTGCCTGCCTATGCCGATGGCCGCCTGCTCGACGTGCCCCGTTCCACCTTTGCCGGGCTGGCGCGCAACCTGCAAAACCTGGACACCACCGACACCTTTGTCGAACTGGAACACCGCCTGGCCAACGGCGGACTGGTGAAGCTGGCGGCACGCCAGGTGCAGCGCGATTCGTTCTACAGCGCTGCCCGCGCCAACTCGGCCGCGGCCGCCAATGGCAGCTACCAGGTGCAAACGGTGGACTACCTGCAGGACAACACCGACCGCAACTACGACCTGTACCTGACCACGCCCGTGCAGTGGCTGGGCCGCACGCACCGTGTGCTGCTGGGCGCCAGCCACGGCCAGAACCACAGCCTGGGCGGCAACTATGTGTATGGCCCCAGCTCCACCGCCAACATCTTTGCACCGAACTACACGGCGCCCTACCCCGTGCTGACGCTGCCGGGCTACGACAGCGACACCCGCCGCACCGAGAACGCGATGTACGGCCAGGCCCAGCTAAGCGTGACCGACCGCGCACGCGTGCTGGTGGGCGGGCGCCTGTCGTGGGCCAAGGTAGAGACCGAGCGCCTGAGCGACGGCAAGATCACCTCCACCGCCAACCCGGGGCGGCAGTTCGTCCCGTCTGTGGCGGCGCTGTATGACTTGAGCCCGCAGACCACCGCCTACGCCAGCTATGCCGAAACCATGGTGGTGCAGTCGGCGCTGACCTCTGCCGGCAGCCTGCTGCCCCCGCGCACCGGCTCACAGGTCGAGCTGGGGGTGAAGGGTGAATTCTTGAACAAGCGCCTGCAGGCGCATGCAGCGGTGTTTCGCATCCTCGACAGCGACCGAGCGATTGCAGACCCGGTGGTGACCACAGCGTCTATCCCCGGCGGCAAGGTGCGCAGCCACGGCCTGGAGCTGGAGGTGAGCGGCCAAGTGGCGCCCGGCTGGGATGTACTGGCAGGCTACGCCTACACGGCCACCAAGTACCTGCAGGCACCCGCTGCGCAGCAAGGCCAGGTGTTCAGCCCGGTCACGCCGCGCCACAGCGTGAACCTGTCCACCCGCTACGCATTTCGCAGCGCCGCGCTGCAGGGCTGGAGTGTGGGCGGTGGCGTGGCGTATCGCAGCGAGTTCTACGCACAAAGTGGCGCGCTGCGGCTGGTGTCGGGCGACTATGCGTTGCTCAACGCCCAGGTGGCCTACCAGATCAACGACCACGTGGGCGTGAGCCTGACGGTGGACAACCTGCTGGACAAGACCTACTACGAAAAAGTAGGGAACCTGGGCCGCCAGAACTTTTACGGGGAGCCCCGCCGCATCACCTTGGCGCTGAAGGCCAGGTACTGAGCACGCCGCACCCTCATCAGCGACCAGCTCGATGATCGCCGCAGCACGGCTGCAAAGGCTGTGCACCGTGGCGCGGCGGTTGGGCTTGCACCCGTCACCCCAAGCTGCAAATGGCTGTAAGCGCTGCGCAAATGGGTGAGCCCGCCCGCCGCATCACTTACATCGATTCCAGGTGCTGACGGGCATGCCAGCCAGACAGATAACGCATCACCGCGCCATGCAGAGCCTCCATCTCCATGCCCTGGACCTTGGAAGTCCCGACCACCAGCTTGTTCTTCTTGGGGCGGTACGTCACACGGCGCAGGTTGGTGTGGGGAGCCTGCAGGCGAGGAGCCGCTGGGTCCAGGTCGAACGTCATCACGATGTTGGAGCCGTTGACCACGGTAGAGGAATAGTCGCTCACAGACGACCAAGGCACGACCTGGGGCCAGCCCGGCACAACCATGCCCTCGGCCGTGAGCTGCATCACCATCACGGACGCGCGCCGCCAGAACCACCAGGCCAACGCAGCCAAAGCACAGCCCAACCCCAGGGTGCCCAGCACCATCTGCCACGATGTGCTCAGGGGTTTGCCCTGCGCCGCGCCCATGAGGAACAGGCCCGCGCCCACTGCCAGCAGCACAAGGGCCAGCCCTCCGAACAACCACACATTGGTTTTGCGTTCAAACAGTTCCACGGTGCCCTGCACTTGCTGCGCCGCTTCTGCCAGGTCCTTGCGCAAGCGCTCGTTGTATTCGTGTGCAACGCCCTTGTAGTCGCTCAAAAGCCGCGCCTGCAGTCCTTGACTGTCAGCGAACAGCGACCGCACCCACACCAGTGCGTGCGCATCGGGCAACGCGAGCGCGGCGCGCACGGTGGCCTCGGTCACGGGGGCGTTCACGGCCTTGGCGCGCTCCAGCGTCGGTGGATGGGTGTCGGTGGGGTGCACGGTAGCCACTTCGATGGCGAAGTCGGGGGCTGCCAGGCCCTTGGCCTGCACGGCATCGTGCAGCATCTGCACCACGTCGCTGCCTGCCTCTTGCGGCCGACGGCTTATGTCGCTGAGCACCTCGCTCACCACCTCGTGCAAGGCCGTCACGCGTACCAGCGAACGGGCAACAGCGTCGCCGCTGACCAGGCGCGCAGCCACCTGATCGGCAGCGAACTCGCGCTCGCGACTCCAGTGTTTCACGGCCAGGTCAAAGCGCTCCAGCAGGTATTCGATGAACGAAGTGGCGGGCAGGTCCATCCAGGGGCTGCTGTCCTCGCGTCCATAAATGGCGTGCAAGCTGGCCACCAGCCGCTGATAGATGGGTGAGAACTGCAGGCTGTACGCCGTATCGGCCCCTGCAAAGTGGCCCAGCTCGTGGGCCAGGATGGCGCTGATCTCGTCACGCTGCAGCAGCGACAGATACGTCAGCGGCAGGTACATGGTCTCGCCCGTGAGCTGCTGTCCGCTGGGCACCAGGCGCATGGCATGCGCCGTGACGTAGAAGCCATCGGTCAGCCCCACCACAAGATGCACGGGGGTGGTGGCCCCGGCGCCCTGGGCCAGGGTGTCCACATAGGCCCACAACGCAGGGGCCTGCTGGCGCGACACGCTCACGCCCATCACTTCGCTGGGCTCGTCTTGCAGTTCTTGCAAGGACCGGTACAACGCACGCAGCAGGCTCACGCCGCACCACAACAAGGTACCCGCCAGAATCAAGATCAGCAGCTGGAACTTGATCTCGCCCTTGCCCGCGTGGCCCAGGACGACCACTTGGTAGGCCACACCCAGGCGCACCACCAGCAGGCTCGCCACAGCGCCCATCAGCAGGCCCATGTGCAATGTCAGGTAAGTGGGTAGCAGGTTGCGCCAGCGGGCGAACTGGGCCATCAGGACATCGCGCGAACGCAGCGCGCTGCGGCCCGCTGCGCTCACTCCCCACAGCCCCGCCAGCGCCACCAGTGCAGCCAGCACACCCGCCACCATGGCAGCAATGCTGGCCGGTCGCACCAAATGCCCGACTTGGTCTCTGGCCTCGCTGTCCCCGCGAATGGACTTGGCGATTTGCTGCAGCCTGAACGTGGCGGCTGCGCCGCTGTATTTCTGTCCATCCATCGTGAGCGTGGTACGCGGGTTTTGTGCCAGTGCGGCCTGTGCCTGCTCCACCTCCTGCAGCAACGCCTGCTGCTCGGCAGACAAGGCAGGGTGTTCGTATTGCCGGTATTCCCACAAACCGATGCCCGAGAGCAGCAAGGGGATGCATACCGCCCAGAGCAGCAACCGGGCACTGCTGGGCAAGAGGCTCCAGACCCCGCGGATTTTGAGACCCAATGAAGATTCCATGGTGTTTTGAGTATTGGTTTTGGATGGACTGGCTTGCCGGGCAGCCATAGCAACCGCCGGGCAAACAGGGGCTGCCTCCACGTCAGCCCCTGCACATAGGCCCGCAAAGGCCCCCGCACTCGCAGCGGCACAGCATGTGCAAAGCCAAGCCACTTCAAGCGGGCCGATTCTGCAGTCGCCTTGGCCGCTGGCGTGCGTCGCACCATTGCAAAGGAGCAACCGTTTGTGTATTTGTGCACAGGGGGGCTGTCTTCGAAGCTGAAGCACCGCACACAACAAAGGTCCAACCACCCGCTGTGTTGCAAACGCACACACAGCGATAAAAAGAACCATTCTCATTTAGAATGCAATTACAGCGAGCCATTGCACTGGCGGCCCACGGCCCCCCGCACCAGCCAGCACACGCCCTTCGCCCATCGCCGGCTGAACAGGGACTGCGAATGGGATGGTCATGCGCCTCGTCATGCCTCTCCTGGTCTTTTCCACGACCTGCGCACCCTCTCATCATCCCGCGCGGGCGCAAGAGGCAAAGCACCCGCCTCCTGCGACAGCGCTACACCTCCAACGTGGCGCGTGCGCGGGCATCGCCATGCATTCGTCACTTATGGGTTCCGCCTTCATGCAAAGCCAACACCGCTCGGCCTCGTTCCACCCCGCTCACAACGCCAGCCACGGCCCCATCGCCCTGGCAGCCGCCTTGGCCTGCGTGCTGACTCTTCCTGCAGCCCGCGCGCAAGACGCGGCTCCCGGCCAGACCTTGTCCACCGTCACCGTCAACGCCAGTGCCGACGCATCGGCCCAGGGCCTCTCGCCCGCCTACCCCGGCGGCCAGGTGGCGCGCGGCGCACGTGCGGGCATTTTGGGCACGCGCGATGCGATGGACACGCCGTTCTCCGCCATCAGCTACACCAACGAATTGATCCTGGACCGCCACGCCCGCAGCGTGGGCGATGTGCTGCAAAACGACCCCACCGTGCGGGTGGCGCGCGGGTTTGGCAACTTCCAGGAGGCGTACTTCATTCGCGGCTTCCTGCTCGATTCGGACGACACCGCCTACAACGGCCTGTACAGCCTGCTGCCACGCCAGTACATCGCCACCGAGCTGTTCGAGCGGGTCGAGGTGTTGCGCGGTGCATCGGCCTTTTTGAACGGCGCTAGCCCCGCAGGCGGCGGCATTGGCGGCAGCATCAACCTGCTGCCCAAGCGCGCGCCCAACGAACCCCTGAACCGCGTGAGCTTTGGCGTGGGTAGCGGCGGCAGCACCCAGTTGGCGGCCGACATTGCCCGCCGCTTTGGGCCTGACGGCAACACCGGCGTGCGCCTGAACGCCGCCACCCACAATGGCGGCACCGCCGTGCGCGATGAAGACGCCAGACTCGGCCTGCTGGCCGTGGGGCTGGACTGGCGCAGCCGCGATGTGCGCCTGTCGGGCGACCTGGGCTGGCAAGACCACAAGCTGCAACGCACCCGCACCAACGTCACGCTGGGGGCCAACGTGATCAGCGTGCCCGCCGTGCCCGACAACCGCACCAACTACGCCCAGCCCTGGAGCTACTCGAACGAGCGCGACACCTTCGGCACCTTCCGTGGCGAATGGGACATCAGCCCCGACATGACCGCCTGGGCCGCAGCCGGCGCCCGCCGCAGCGACGAGGCCAACGCGCTGGCCAACATCACCGTCAACAACGGCAGCACCGGTGCCGCCACCGCCTACCGCTTTGACAACACCCGCGAAGACAGCGTGAACACCGGCGAGCTGGGAGTGCGCGGCAAGCTGCAGACCGGCAGCGTGGGGCACGAGTGGGTGGCCACCGCATCGCTGTTCGACTTTGAAAAGAAAAACGCTTACGCCATGGACAGGCGCAACACGCTGGCAACCAACCTGTATGGCCCCGTGTCCAGCGACCTGCCCGCCTTCAGTGCCAACACGCTGTATGGCGGCGACGTGGCCCACCCGCTGCGCACCGGCACCACGCGCCTGACCAGCTTTGCCGTGGGCGACACCCTGTCGCTGCTGGACAAGCGCTTGCTGCTTACCGCTGGCCTGCGCCACCAGAAGATCAACATTGCCAACTACCTGTATGCCAACGGCGCCCTCTCCGACCGCTACGAGCAAAGCCGCACCAGCCCCCTGCTGGCTGCCGTGTACAAGCTGGACAAAAGCGTGTCGCTGTACGCCAACTACGTGGAAGGCCTGAGCCAGGGGCAAACCGCGCCCAGCACCGCCACCAACCGGGGCGAGATGCTCAAGCCCTATGTGGCCAAGCAAAAAGAAGTGGGCGTGAAGTACGACGCGGGCCGCGTGGGCGGCAGCCTGGCGTTCTTCAGCACCGACAAACCCCGCGCCTACTTGGACGCGAACAACGTCTTTGGCACCAACGGCAAAGACCGCCACCAGGGCCTGGAGCTGGCCGTGCAGGGCGAGGCCATCCAGGGCCTGCGCCTGCTGGGCGGCCTGACCTGGCTGGACGCCAAGCAGCAGACCACGGGCTCGGCCACCACCGATGGCAAGCGCGTGATTGGCGTGCCTGAGGTGCAGGCCAACATTGGCGCCGAATGGGATGTGCCCGGCGTGCGCGGCCTGGCCGTGGACGGCCGCCTGGTGCACACCGGATCGAGCTACGCCAACGCCACCAACACGCTGAAAGTGGGCGGCTGGAACCGACTGGACCTGGGCATGCGCTACCTCACCGAAGTGCAGGGCAAGCTCGTCACCCTGCGCCTGCGCGTCGACAACGTGGCCGACAAGAGCTTCTGGGCCTCGGTCGGTGGCTACCCCGGATCGGGCTACCTGACGGTGAGCGCACCGCGCACCGTGAGCCTGAGCGCCAGCGTGGATTTCTGAACACCCCGCTCGTGGCCGGCGGCAGCGGCGCACACCGGCATCGGTACCGGTACTGGCACCCGGTGCGCGTGCGCGTGCGCGTGCCAATTCAAGCCAAAACAGCCACCCGCGCTTGATCGACCAGCGCAGGCAGCTATCAAAACATGAGCATCTATGCCTCCACCTCGGTGGGGCTGGATGTGCTCGCCCTGTGATTTCTGCAAACCCGTTTTAACCAACCGCAAGGAGCTGACTGCCATGAACCATCGCCTGAACACCCGCTTGAACATCCGCTTGAACACCCGCCCCACGGGCCTGACCCGCACCCTGCTGGCCGCCGCCCTGCTGGCCACCACCGGCCTGGCTGCACAGGCCCACCAAGTGTGGCTGGAGAACACTGGCGGCCAGGCCAAGCTGCACTTTGGCGAATACAACGACAACGTGCGCGAAACCTCGCCCGGCGCACTCGACAAGTTCAAGGGAGTGCCGGTGCTGGAGCAATCGGTGGCCGGTTCCAAGCAGCGTGTGGAAGGCCAGCTCACCAAAGAAGCCTTTACCTACACCGCCGCAGCCAATGCAGAAACCCTGTTTGCCGACGCCGCCTACCCCGTGATCGACCGCACCAAGGCCAACCTGCCCCCGCTGCTGTGGAAGCCCACCGCCCGCTGGGTGGCCAGTCTGGCGCAACCCGTTGCGGCCACCGCCGCGCTCGACCTGGTGCCCACCGGCAAGCCCGGTCAGCTGAAGGTGGTTTTCAACGGCGCCCCGCTGCCCAAGGCCAAGGTGGAGTTGGTCTCGCCCTCGGGCTGGTCGCGTGAGGCCACCAGCGGCGAAGACGGCACCGTCACCTTCACCTTGCCCTGGAAGGGCCAGTACGTGGCCGAGGTGAAACACAGCGACAAAACCCCGGGCGAGGCGCAAGGCCAGAGATACGGCGAAGTCAGCCACCTCATCACGCTGAGCTTTGTGCAGGCTGAAGGCATGGCGTCGCCCGCGCTGCCTGCGGCGCACGCACATTGAACAAAAATGGCCGCTAGCGCTTGATACGCAAGCGCCAACAGCTATATTTTCAATAGCATTAACATGAATAGCGCCGCTGGCGCTGGCGATAAGCCAGCGCGGCGGCGCTCACCCTTCCAGGGCCAGCGGCCGGTGGCGGCCTCTGCGGGCCACAGTGGCACGGCGCCACACCTTCAGCACATGCCGCACCGCGCGGGCCAGGGCTTCGTCCAGCGCGGTGCGCCAATCGCCTGCCACCGAAGAAACCACCACCTCGCCCGCGCCATCAGTGCGCAAGGCAATCTGGCAGCGCTTGTCCAGCCCGCCGCGGGGGCCATTCACATCAGCCAACTGCACATCGGCCCTGGGCACCAGGGCGTTCAATCGCCGCAGCGCAAACCGCACGCGGCGCTCCACGGTGTCACGCATCAAGGCGGCTTCGGGGTGGCGAGACTTGAAAAGTATCTGCATCAGCGTTCTCCTTGGTTGGAGCCCCCACCTTAGTGCCGCACATGCCGCCGTCACAGCAGGTTTTCTCAGAACATGGCCTCTAAAAAACCTGCGTCGCCGTCACTAGCGACATCCAAATCATTTCGATAAAACCAACGCAGTTCTCACAAAAAACCTGCTTGGTGGCACGGGTGAGAGGCCACACATTCAAGGCTGTGTTCACCACCCGGGAGATGCTCCATGAAAACCCATCGCACCTTGCGCCCCACGCTATTGCAGCGCCTGCGGGCCTTGTGGGATCAGGCCCTGCACAGGCTTTGGTATTGGTCTCAACGCAGCACCACCACACGGGCACCCGTCCTGGTACCCGTGCGTGTTCGGGATGAGCGCCACCTGCCGCACCACCCAGCGCAGCGCCAAAGGCAGCGGTACCGCCCCTATGGCGACTGATCGCCATCATCAAAACCAGCCACCCACACTTGGAGGAAACCACCCCATGCGCAGCTACCCCCGCAACAGCCCCCAGGCCGCAGCACGCATCGTTGCGCTGCTGTTGATTGCCGACGGCCACGTCAGCCGCTCGGAGATGGATGCCCTGTACGGGCGCGACATTGAGCGCGAGCTGGGCCCAAGAACCTGTTCAAAGTCTTTTTCGAGTTGCACAAGTGTCTGGCCGGGATGGGCTGCTAGGCGCAGCGCGCGGCCAATAGCCCGTGCTATTGGCAAGCGGTGCAACGCCGCAGACCGCCCGGCAAGCCACTTGCCCGAAGGGTTGGAGTGAAATCGGGCGATTGGACGCCCCGGCTGCTTGCATGGGCACGAGCCCATGCGGCGCACCCGAAGCATCCACTCATCCCGATTGCACTCCAATGCAATCTCCAAAAGACTTCGAACAGGTTCTAACACCCAGCGCATTCGGCAAGGTGCTGCACACGCTGTGCGAAGACCTGCTGATGGGCATGCGCGACCGGCGCTTGCTCACAGGCCACATCGACGATGCCACGCTGACCGCGCTCTTGGACGAGGTGACCGATGCCGTGCTGCGCCACAAGGTTTTGTACTTTGCCGATGCAGCCGCCACCGCAGACCAGCATGTGGCTTCGGCCGAGGCGTGGGTGATGGAGGCGGCGCTGAAGCGTTGGCAAACGGAAGAAGCCGTAGCCCGGGCTTGAGGCAGCCGGACCTTGCCTACTGCGGCGTTACGCCCCCGTGCGCGGCTGCCACCATCTGGCGCACCAGGGGATGGTGCTGCCCCCGGCGCGACCAGATGGCGTGCACTTCTTCGTGAATGTCGGAGCTATCCCCCAGCAGGCGCAGCCCCCGAACCAGCCCGACGTCCTGGGCGCCCAGCTGGCTGACGGGAAACACCCCCAACCCCCGCGCCGCAAACACCGCCAGCAGAGCGCTATCCTCAAACTCGCCCACCACCCGAGGCCGCAGGCCCAGGTCGTCAAACCACCCGTCCAAGTTGGTGCGCAACGGCGAATGCACGGTGGGCAGTAGCACCGGCAATTCCTGGAGCGATTGCGGAAACCGGTCGCGCGCTGACTTTTTGACCAACGAGCCCGGCCCGTACCACTGCACCGCAGTGCGTGCGATGCGTTCACTGGACAGCCGCTGGTTGGGGTTGCGCGGCGCGGCCTGGCCCGCCAGCACTACGTCCAGCTGGTGCAGCGCCAGTTCGGACAGCAGCTCGTCAAACTCGCCCTCGTGGCACACCAGTCGCAATTGGGGGTGGGCCAGCACGGGCTCCAGCAGCGCATGCGCCGCCAGTTTGGAGATGCCATCCGACAGCCCGACCGACAGCCGCGCCACCGGGCTGCTGGCCGCTTCACGCACCTCCAAGGGAATGCATTCACCCAGCTGAAAAATGGCTTCTGCCCGCGCGTAAGCCGCCTGCCCCGCCTCGGTCAACGCCACTCCGCGCCCCGAGGGCTTGAGCAGCTGGTGCCCCAGGGATTTTTCCAGCTCTCGCACCTGCGCGCTGATGGTTTGCACGGCCATCTCCAACCGGTCTGCCGCTCGGGCAAAGCCGCCTTCCTTGGCAACCATCCAGAAGTAGTACAGGTGGCGGTAGTTGAGCATGCACCCTCCGGTTCGGAAAAACCGAATCCTAGGTTCGAGCCAGGCTGGTGTCTATTTCTTGTCGCCATCCCCATACTGCACGCCTGTGTTTACTCGAGGAATCGATCCATGTTCTATGCCATCAGCTGGTTTGTATCGTTGTCGTTGCTGGCGATCTGGTCGCTGCTTTGCTGGGGTGTGCATGCATTCACCGTATGGGCCATGTCCAGCGCGGGCGCGCTGGCAACCGGTGCGGCGGGCGCGGCATCGGTGCAGGCGGTGCTGCTGCCCGCGTGGCTGCAAGGCTGGATACCACCTGAGCTGTCGCAAACGCTGGAGAGCTGGGTCACTTCCGCAGGCCCCATGCTGCAAGGCGTGCTGGAAAGCGTGCCCGCACTGGCTGGCGCAGTGACCGTACTGGCCTGGGGCATCTGGGGGCTGGGTGCGATCTTCCTGCTCGCCCTGGCAGTGGGCGTGCACGTACTGATCAGCCTGCTCAAGCGCAACGGTCGCTCGTTGGAGCAAGTAGCGCAAACGGCCCGCAGCCGCATGGCGCAAAGCGGCTGAGCACGCGCAACGCCGCCACGCCATTCAGGCGCCAGGCGGCGTAGCGGCAGGCTTGGTTTGCATGGCGCGGTGAGCCGCCAGCACCAGTAGCGCCAAAAAGGCCACAGCGCCCCACGGCATCCAGCGCAGATAGGCGGGGGGCGCTACGTCCACCCGCGCCTGAGCAGGCTGTGCGGCAGCAAACACACCATTGAGCCGCGCAGCTGCTGCCTCTGCGTCAGATAGTGCGCCGCCTCCTTCAAACTCGGCCGCAAAGACGTCACCCACCGAGGAAACCAAGTACAGCAGCACCCGGTCTGGCCCCTTGCGAACGTCTTGCACACGCACCACCGCTTTCGGGTCGTTGCCCAGGATGAACCGATGGGCCGTGGTGGCCGAAGACGTTTCGCGTTCGATGGCACAGGTGATCTGCACGTCTTTGCTGCATTCCACGCGATAGCCCCGCACCGGCCCCCAATAGGCAAGAGCGAACGCCGCCACCACCAAGGGGCCGAGAAGCAGCGGGACGATGTGCTTCATGCGCAGGCGCCCGCAGGCACGCTGCAGCGGCAACAACAACGCGCGGTCACGGTGGGACCCGTCACACGTTCATGATCGATACCAGGCGCGTGTTCAGGTGTGCCTCCACAGCCTCCGAGCCGCCTTCTGAGCCATAGCCCGAGTCCTTCAACCCACCAAATGGCAACTCAGCCGCTGGCGCGGCCGCCTGGTTGATCCAGAGCATGCCGACTTCCAGGCGCTGGGACAGCAAGTGCGCATTCTTCAGCGACGTGGTGAACGCGTAGCCCGCAAGGCCAAATGGCAGGCGGTTCGCTTCAGCAATGGCATCCTCGATCTTTTCGAAGCCACGCACTGCGGCGACAGGGCCAAAGGGCTCTTCGTTGAAAATGCGGGCCGACACAGGCACGTCGTTGAGCACCGTGGGCTGAAAGAAGTTGCCTTCGGAGCCAATGCGCTGGCCGCCTGCGGCCACCTGGGCACCCTGCTGCACAGCGTCGGCCAGCAGGTCAGCCATGGCGGTGATGCGACGCGGGTTGGCCAACGGCCCCATCTGTGTGCCCTCGGCCAGGCCATCACCTACCTTCAGGCCCTGGGCATACTTGGCAAAGGCGGCCACAAAATCGCCGCGAATGCTTTCGTGCACCAGGAAGCGTGTAGGCGAGATGCACACCTGCCCAGCATTGCGAAACTTGGCACCGCTGGCGATGCGAATGGCCAGTTCCACGTCCGCGTCTTCGGCCACGATGACGGGGGCGTGGCCACCCAACTCCATGGTCACGCGTTTCATGTGCTTGCCGGCCAGTGCGGCCAGCTGCTTGCCCACTGGGGTGGAGCCGGTGAAGGTGACCTTGCGAATCACCGGGTGCGGGATGAGGTAGCCGGAAATTTCGGCGGGGTCACCGTACACCAGCCCCACGGTGCCTGCGGGGACGCCCGCATCGGCAAACGCGCGGATCAGTTCGGCCGGGCTGGCGGGGGTTTCTTCAGGCGCCTTGACCAGAATGGAGCAGCCTGCGGCCAGGGCAGCGGCGAGCTTGCGCACCACCTGGTTGATGGGGAAGTTCCAGGGTGTGAAGGCAGCCACAGGGCCCACGGGGTCCTTGATCACCAACTGCTGGGCCTTGAGGTTGCGCGAGGGCACGATGCGGCCATACACGCGCTGAGATTCGTCGGCAAACCACTCGATGATCTCGGCGGCCGACATGGTCTCGACCTTGGCCTCGGCCAGGGGCTTGCCCTGCTCTTGCACCATGATGGCGGCGATGGCGTCGGCACGCTCGCGGATCAACGCAGCAGCGCGGCGCATGGTCTTGGCGCGGTCTACGGCGGGGATGTCGCGCCAGGCTTCAAAGCCCTTCTGGGCCGCTTCCAGGGCGCGGTCCAGGTCGGCCTTGCCAGCGTGGGCCACCCGGCCAATTTCCTTGCCGGTGGCGGGGTTGTGCACGGCGATGGTCTTGCCGTCCGCAGCGTCCTGCCATGTGCCTGCAATGAAAAGACGGGTATGGGGGTAGCTCATGCAAAAACTCCTGTGGATGGAACAAAAGACGGTGGCCAGCCCCGGGCCGGGCCCCTGGTGAATCTGCTTGAACCCAGACAAGGCGTTGGGGCCCAAGCGCGCCCCACACTATAGGCGCAGCGCCAGCGGGTTGCAGCGGTTGTATGACAACCCGAGCCGAAGGTGGGGGTTACTGAGGCGCAGCAGTCCAGCGGGGGCATGGCCGTTCGGGCTGAGCCTGGCGAAGCCTCGTGCGGCGCTCCGACAAGCTCAGCATGAACGGTTTGGTGAATTCACAGCGACGCAACAGCAAACGGATATTGACGGCGTATGAGGGCGCTGGGGGCCGGACTGCGAGCACCCAAACCACTAGCGCCCTCTTCTTCACCCGCCCCCGCAGCTCAGGGGACAGCGGCCACACGCGGGGCCGCGTCGCCCCAGTCGCCGCCCAGCGCGCGGATGAGCCCCACGGTGGCCGTGTACTGGGCGGTGCGCACCTGCAGCGCCTGGCGGCGGTTGCGCAGTTCGCTGCGGCGGGCGTCGAGCAGTTCAAGCTGGCTGACCAGACCGTTGCGGTAGCGGGTGTCAGACAGCTGGGTGGCCCGGCGAGCGGCAGTCACGGCGCGGCCTTGTGCCTCAGCCTGACCAGACAGCCAGCGCAGCGAAGCCAACTGGTCCTCCACTTCGCGGAAGGCGGTGAGCACCTGCTCGCGGTGGCTGGCCAGGGCCTGCTCCAGCCGGGCGTTGGCGCCCTGCACTTGCGCGTCGCGCTGGCCGCCATCCCACAAGGGCAGCGACAGCAAAGCGCTTACGCCCCAGGCGCGTGCAGACCACTTGAAGAGGTCGCCCAGCTCAGGCGATGCGTGGCCTGCATTGCCGGTGAGCGCAATGGCTGGGAACCAGGCTGTTTGCGCCACGCCCACGCGGGCCTGCGCGGCCATCACTGCCGTCTGCGCCGCCGACACATCGGGCCTGCGGGCCAGCACGGTGCCGGGCACGCCGGGCGGGATGACCGGCAGGGCGGCATCGCTGGCAGCGGCGGGCAAGGCAAAGCTGCCAGGCACCTCGCCCACCAGCACAGCCAGGGCATTCGTCAGCAGCGCTTGCTGGCGCTGCAAGGCCAGGGCTTCGGACTCGGTGGCAGCCACTTCGGTCTGAACGCGGGCCACGTCCAGCTCGGCCACATCGCCGGCCTGCTGGCGGCGCTGCGTCAGGCGCAGGGTGTCCTGGTATGCGGCCAGGCTCTCATGGACAAGCTGCAGCTCGGTCTGCGCAGCGCGCAGTTGCAGATAGGTTTGCGCCACGTCAGCCTGCACCATCAGGCGCGTGCTTTGCAGCAGCGCGGCGCGGGCATCGGCGTCCAGCCGTGCGGCATCACTGGTTTGCGACAGCTTGCCAAACAGGTCCAGTTCATACGACACATTGAGGCCCGCTGTGCCCAGCGTGGCGGGGGTGGCACTGCCCGTGGTGGTGGCACCGCCCTGGCGGGTCACCCCAGCCGACGCGCCCACCTGCACCGAGCGCGCAGCGTCGGCCGAGCGCAGCAGCGAGCGGGCCTCGGCCAATCGTGCGGCGGCTTGCTGGATGCTGGCGTTGGCACTGCCAGCGCGCTGCATCAGGTCGGCCAGCGCGGGGTCTTGAAAACCCAGCCACCATTCGCCGCGAGGCTGGGCTTCCGCGGGCGGTGCCACTGTCCAGGGGGCGGACGGCACGGCGGCTTGTTGGCCGCCTGCGCTGAAGGTTTCAGGCACTGGCACACCTGCGTGCGGCGCGGGTACCACAGGCTGCGTCATGCAGCCGGCCAGCACCAGCGCTGCAGCCAAGGGGGCCAGCAGACTGCGCCTGCGGGCGGCGGGGGTCAGCACAGCCCCGGGATGATTTGCTTTTTCTGTCATGTTGAATCTCCTGCCGGGCCCACAGCCCGGCAATACAGGACTGCGAGCGGTTTGGGGTTGATTGGTTTGGCACGAACCCACTTCACCCGGTCACGCTGAGCTTGTTGAAGCGCTGCGCGAGGCTTCGACAAGCTCAGCCCGAACGGGTGTTTCCTCAAAGGAGAACACCCAGTGGTCTCCGGCTCAAAGGCGTTCAGGCGCCTTCATGGGGATGGCGTGGCGCTGCCAGCACGGGGTGCGCGGCGCTACCGGCGGCATGCGGCGTGTGAGAGATGGGCGCCACATGCGCGCCATGCTCCACCAGCGGGCGGTTGCCTGCCAGCTTGCGCAGCAGCACGTAGAACACGGGCGTGAGGAACAGGCCAAAGGCCGTCACCCCGATCATCCCGGCGAACACGGCCACGCCCATGGCGCTGCGCATTTCTGCGCCCGCACCGGTGGACAGCACCAGCGGCAGCACGCCCATCACAAACGCCAGCGAGGTCATGAGGATGGGGCGCAGGCGCAGGCGACTGGCCTCAATGGCGGCCTGCACCGGGCTGCGGCCCGCAAACTCCAGCTCGCGCGCAAACTCTACGATCAGGATCGCGTTCTTGGCCGACAGCCCCACCAGCACGATGAGCCCGATCTGCGTGAACACGTTGTTGTCACCCTTGGTGAGCCACACGCCCGTCATCGCCGCCAGCAAGCCCATGGGCACGATCAGGATGATGGCAATGGGCAGCGTGAGGCTTTCGTACTGCGCGGCCAGCACCAGGAACACCAGCAGGATGGCCAGCGGGAACACCAGCACCGCAGAGTTGCCCGCCAGGATTTCCTGGTAGGTCAGCTCGGTCCATTCAAACGTGATGCCCTGGGGCAGCGTCTCGGCCGCAATGCGCTCGATAGCCGCCTGGGCCTGGCCCGAAGAGAAGCCGGGCGCGGGTCCGCCGTTCACATCAGCCGCCAGGTAGCCGTTGTAGCGCATGGCACGTTCAGGGCCAAAGCTGGGCTCGATCTTCATCAGCGCAGACAGCGGCACCATCTCGCCCGTGCTCGATCGCACCTTGAGCGCAGCCACGTCCTCAGCTCGCGCACGATAGGCCGCATCGGCCTGCACGCGCACGCTGTAGGTGCGGCCAAACTGGTTGAAGTCATTGGCGTACAGGCTGCCCAGGTAGATCTGCAGGGTGTCGAAGATGTCCGTCACCGGCACACCCAACTGGCGCGCCTTGGTGCGGTCGATGTTGGCGTAGAGTTGCGGCACATTCACCTGCCAGCTGGTGAACAGGCCCGCCAGTTCGGGCGTCTGGTAGGCCTTGCCCATGAAGGCCTTCACGGCGGCGTCCATGGCTTCGTAGCCCAGCGAGGCGCGGTCTTCGATTTGCAGCTTGAAACCCCCGGTGGTCCCCAGGCCCGCCACGGGTGGCGGTGGGAACATGGCGATGAACGCCTCCTGGATGCTGCCAAACGCCTGGTTCAGTTGCATGGCCACTGCACCACCGCTCTGGTCAGCGCGCGCGCGCTCGGCAAACGGCTTGAGCGTGACGAACACGATGCCCGAGTTGGAGCTGTTGGTGAAGCCGTTGATGGACAAGCCCGGAAAGGCGATGGCGTCTTCCACGTTCGGGTTGGTCTTGACGATTTCACCCATGCGGCGAATCACGTCTTCCGTGCGGTCCAGCGTGGCGCCATCGGGCAGTTGGGCAAAGCCCACCAGGTACTGCTTGTCTTGCGCAGGCACAAAGCCGCCGGGTACCACCTTGAACAAGCCCCAGGTAGCGCCCACCAAGGCCAGGTAGATCACCAGCATCAGCGCCTTGCGGCCAATGACGCGCGTCACACCACCGCTGTAGGCGTCCGAGCCGCGCTGGAACACGCGGTTGAACGCTGCGAAGAAGCGGCCCAGCACTTTGTCCATGCCGCGCGTGAGAGCGTCCTTGGGCTCGTGGTGGCCCTTGAGCAGCAGTGCGCTCAGCGCGGGTGACAAGGTCAACGAGTTGATGGCCGAGATCACCGTGGAGATGGCAATGGTGACCGCAAACTGGCGGTAGAACTGGCCCGTGAGCCCGCTGATGAACGCCAGCGGCACGAACACCGCCACCAGCACCAGCGCAATCGCGATGATGGGGCCGGAGACTTCGCGCATGGCG
The DNA here is from genome assembly GCA_002377855.1 of Acidovorax delafieldii. Taxonomy (GTDB): domain Bacteria; phylum Pseudomonadota; class Gammaproteobacteria; order Burkholderiales; family Burkholderiaceae_C; genus Acidovorax; species Acidovorax delafieldii_A. The sequence goes on from DFQQ01000040.1 coordinate 80,669, forward strand.
CGGTAGGTGGCCTCGCGCGGGGTCAGGCCCGCCTCGATGTTGCGCTCGACGTTCTCCACCACCACGATGGCGTCATCCACCACGATGCCGATGGCCAGCACGAGGCCGAACAGGCTCAAAGCGTTGATAGAGAAGCCCAGCAGGTGCAGCACCGCGAACGTGCCCACCACCGACACCGGCACCGCCAGCAGCGGGATGATGGAGGCGCGCCAGGTCTGCAGGAACAGAATCACCACGATCACCACCAGGGCGATGGCTTCGATCAGCGTCTGGATGACGGACTTGATGGACGCACGCACGAACTGTGTGGGGTCGTACGCAATCCGGTACTCCACACCTTCGGGCATGTTCTTCTGGATCTCGTCCATGGTCTTGCGCACATTGGCCGAGATGTCGAGCGCGTTGGAGCCCGGGGCCTGGAACACGCCCATGCCCACGGCAGGGTCGTTGTTGAGCAGCGAGCGCAGCGAATAGTCGGCAGCACCCAGCTCCAGGCGGGCGATGTCGCGCAGGCGTGTCACCGCGCCGTCGGCGCTGGTCTTGACGATGATGTCGCCAAACTCTTCCTCGGTCGTCAAACGGCCCTGGGCGTTGATGGACAGCTGCAGGTCCACGCCCGGCAGGCCGGGCGATGCGCCCACCACACCGGCAGCCGCTTGCACGTTCTGCCCACGGATGGCAGACACCACATCGCTGGCCGAGAGGCCGCGCTGCGCTACCTTTTGGGGGTCGAGCCACACGCGCATCGAATAGTCGCCGCCGCCAAAGATCTGCACCTGGCCCACGCCGCCAATGCGGGCGAGCCGGTCCTTCACGTTGAGCACGGCGTAGTTGCGCAGGTAGTCGATGTCGTAGCGGTTGTTGGGCGAGACCAGGTGCACCACCATGGTCAGGTCCGGCGCGCTCTTGACGGTGGTGACACCCAGGCGGCGCACTTCTTCAGGCAAGCGCGGCTCGGCCTGCGAGACGCGGTTTTGCACCAGCTGCTGTGCCTTGTCGGGGTCGGTGCCCAGCTTGAAGGTCACGGTCAGCGTCATCACACCATCGGTCGTGGCCTGGCTGCCCATGTAGAGCATGCCTTCCACACCGTTGATGGATTCCTCCAGTGGCGTGGCCACGGTCTCGGCAATCACCTTGGGGTTGGCACCTGGGTACTGGGCGCGCACCACCACAGACGGCGGCGCAACTTCGGGGTACTCAGAGATGGGCAGACCGCGCAATGCGATGAGCCCCCCCAGGAAGATGAGCACCGACAGCACCCCGGCAAAGATGGGGCGGTCAATGAAAAAACGGGACAGGTTCATACAAATATTCCTGATGGCTCAAATCACTCGCTGTGTTCACAACGCTTACACAGCGGGCGACTTGGTGGCGCCTTGGGCTTGCTTGCGCTCACCAGGCACCTCTGCTTTGGCCGACATGGGCACGGCTTGCGGTGCCAGCACCGCACCGGGGCGCACACGCTGCAGGCCGTTGACCACAATGGTCTCGCCCGCCTTGAGGCCCGAGGTGACCACGCGCAGACCGTCCACCGGTGCGCCCAGCGTCACCTCGCGGTACTCGGCCTTGTTGCCTTCGGCCACCACCATCACAAACTTCTTGCTCTGGTCCGTGCCCACAGCGCGCTCGTTGATGAGCACGGCCTGCGTGTTGCGCGCGTGGCCCATGCGAATGCGTGCAAACTGCCCGGGGATGAGGGCGCCATCGGCGTTGTCAAACACGGCACGCACGCGCACCGTGCCGCTCTTGGCGTCCACCTGGTTGTCAATCAACTGCAGGTGGCCGGCGTGCGGCGTGCCGCCACTGGTGCTGGTGCCCGTGCCCATTTGCGCGGGGATGCGCTCCAGCAACTGGCGCGCACTTTGCCCCTTGGAGCCGCTGCCCAGGTCTTGCAAGGCCTTCACCACGATCTGCTCGTCGGTGTCAAAGCTCGCGTAGATGGGGCTGACAGAGACCAGCGACGTCAACACTGGCGCGCCCGCACCGGCGGACACCAGGTTGCCCACCGTGACTTCGATCCGGCCCACACGGCCCGCCACCGGCGCACGCACCTGGGTGTACGACAGGTTCAGGCGTGCGGTTTGCAATGCGGCCTGCGCAGCGCGCAGGTTGGCATCGGCCTCGCGGTGGGCGTTCTGGCGCTCGTCGTGTTCGCGCTGGGCGATGGCGCTGTCTTGCAGCAAGCGGGTGGACCGCTCGAGCTCACTGCGCGTGTACGACACGCGGGCCTGCGCGGCAGCGACCTGGGCCTCGGCCCGGTCCACCTCGGCGGCGTAGGGCGCGGGGTCCACCGTCACCAGCAGGTCGCCCTGCTTGACGAGTGCGCCTTCCTTGAAGTGCACAGCCTGCAATGCGCCTGCGACACGGGGGCGCACCTCCACGCGCTGCACGGCTTCCAAGCGGCCCGAGAACTCGTCCCACAGGGCGATGTCTTTTTGCAGCACGGTGGCCACCGACACGGGCACGCCCTGCGGAGCAGCATCTGCGCTGGGCGACTCAGCGTGCGAGTCCTGCAGCCCCAAGGCCGTGCCACCCACGGCAAATGCCGCCGCAATGGCTGCTGCTGTGGCCCACCAGCGGCGGCCGGGTGATGAGAGAAGTGCTTTTTTCATGGTGTTTTCCTCCGTGTTGTCCGTACATGTCAGTTGAGTCACATGGATCAGCGCGAGGCGGCGTAGGCCCTGCACCGAACCGTCTATCCAAAAATTGGGCAAAGCAATGCCCTCCGGCAGCCAAATCCGGAATTCAAAAATCGATGAGAAAACATGCAGCCAAAGCTGCGCCCTGCCCTTGACAAGGGCAGTCCACGGCAGTCGCCGTGCTTCAGTGGTTCAGTTCAGCTATCGGGGGTCACGACGGCGGCGGGACCCGGGTCGCCGCAAAGAAGCGTCGGAACTCTTCTTGCACGGCCCCAGCACAAGGACACTCATGCGGCCCGGTCTCCAGCAAGGGTTCGGGCCATTTTTCCGCTTTCGCAAACACATGTTCAGTGACTTGCAGGCCGGCAGCACGCAATCTTGCTGCATAGGCCATGGCCTCGTCGCGCATGGGATCGGTGTCACCCACCAGAATCAGCGCCGGCGGCAAACCGGTCAGCCTGTGCGCAGATGCGGGTACGGCGTAAGGATGCTCAGCATCACGCGGACATCTCAAGAAGTTGCGCCAGCCCTCCACCCACTTGCAGTCCACGGCCTCACCGGTCTTTTGCCGCTGCGATGCGGTGCCCACGCAGGGGTCCAGCATGGGTGACAACAGAATTTGTCCGGCCAGCGGAGGGTGCGACTGATCGCGGGCCATCAGCGCCACTGCGGCGGCGAGGTTGCCACCAGCTTCCTCGCCGGCCAAGTACACCAGCGCTCCCTGGCCGCCCAGCTTGGCACGGTTACGGTATACCCACTTGAGCACCCCATAGCCCGTGTCCACGGGCTGAGGGAACGGAGTGAGGGGATAAGCCACCGACACGACCACAGCGCCCGCCCCTTCAAGCAAGCTGCCCACGGTGCAGCCGTTGTCCAGATCACCCGACACAAAAGCGCCGCCATGGAAGTGCACCACGAGGGGGGACACTTTTGCCGGCTGCTTTCGGCCATACATGCGCACGGCAACGCTTTGCCCTTCGGCCAGTTCAATGGCACTGTCAACACACGGCGAAGCGGCTGACGACACCTGCGGTGCGGCGCCGCAGGCGGGTGGTGGCAAGTGGGCTGGACGGGGAGCGTCGGGCTGCATGGCAAAGGCCCTGGAAGGGGACCGTAGGTAATTTGATGGGTGGAATGTACCGGCACGGCGGCGGGAAATAAACCAGACAAACACCACAGCAGTGTTTCCAAAAGCTCAACAATCGAACAGAGGGTTGCGTGTGAGAATTCTTCAGCCCGCACAGAACCTGTTCTGTGCGGGCTGATCAACAAGTCTTGAGGAGAGGCGATGGACCAAATACAGGCCATGCGCATATTTACCCGTGTCGTAGAAGCCGGAACATTCACGCGCGCGGCCGACTCGCTGTCGCTGCCCAAAGCCACCGTCACCAAGCACGTGCAGGCCCTGGAGGAGAGGCTGCGCGTGAAACTGCTCAACCGCACCACTCGTCGCGTCACCGTCACGGCCGACGGGGCAGCGTATTACGAGCGCACGGTGCGTCTGCTGGCCGATCTGGACGACATCGAGGCCAGCATGACCAACGCCCGCGCCAATCCGCTGGGGCGTTTGCGGGTCGATGTGGGAACGTCTGTTGCCCAGCTGCTCATCATTCCTAACCTGGCCGATTTTCACAGCCGTTATCCCGATATCCAGTTGGACCTGGGCGTGAGCGATCGCACCGTGGACCTGATCGGCGACAACGTGGACTGCGTGATTCGCGGAGGCGAACTGAGCGACCAGTCGCTGGTGGCACGGCGCATCGGCAACCTGGAATTCATCACCGTGGCGTCGCCTGAATACCTGGCACGCCAAGGCGCACCCAACCACCCTCTGGAAATTGAACAGAAACACTCGAGCGTGATTTACTTTTCGCCGCAGTCGGGGCGCCACTATCCGCTGGAATTTCGCCAGGGCGCGGAGTCAATCGACATCACGGGGCCCTACCAGGTGAGCGTGAATGAGGCCAACGCTTATGTAGCGGCAGCACTGCAGGGGCTGGGCATTGCCCAGGTCACGAGTTTTCAAGCGCAGCGGCACCTGCAAAGCGGCGCGTTGGTGCAGTTACTGCCCGACTGGACTCAACCGTTGCTGCCGGTATACGTGGTGTACCCACCCAACCGTCACTTGAGCGCCAAGGTGCGCGCCTTCGTGGACTGGGCCGCCGAGCTTTTTCAACGCAACCCCCACCTGCAGCGCACCGCCGCATAAGGGCTGTATTCAACCTCGTTTGAGTTCGAACAAACGCGCGCGCAGCATGGCCCGGAGCGCACGGTCCAAAGTGAGAGCGTGGCTGACGAGCGCTTTGGGATAACGGTGCCGCAGTGTTGCCTGCGCAAGGGCACACCGGCGAAAGGGACCAAGGGCATACCGGCACCCCACCGGGACATTCATTGAAGCAGGCACGGCGCGCTTATGCTTGCACCCATGAATGCATCCCCTACGCCACAGCCACCGCAGCCCGCGCCAGCGGAGGGCCCGGACCAGAGCCCGCCCACTGACGCCCCGCCCCTGATGCCCGCCAAGCAGCCGCGCAACCCGCTTCACGGCGTCACGCTAGAGGCCATGGTGGTAGGGCTTTCAGACTACTTTGGGTGGGACGAACTGGGACGCCTGGTGCCTGTGCGCTGTTTCCAAAGCGATCCAAGCGTCAAATCCAGCCTGAAGTTCTTGCGCAAGACGCCTTGGGCGCGCGAAAAGGTAGAGAGCCTCTACCTCTTCATGCTGCGGGAACAAAAGCGCAACAGCTAAGAATCGCAGAGCCTGCTCTCGTGACCAGCGCAACTGAGGCCTTTGGCTGGCCAAGACTTCCCAAAATGCAGTTCAGTCGCCTGCCGCCACAAGGAAGTCACGGCTGATGCCAGCGCCCAGTTCGTTCACCTTGTCCAGGAACTGGGTGAGGAACGCATGCAGTCCTTGCGACAGGATTTCGTCGATCCGGCCGTACCGCAAATCAGCCAGCAGGCGGCCCGCGCGGCGCTGGGTTTCGGCCGAATGGTCGTTGGCGAGTACGTTCAGGTTCTCCACCACTTCATGCAGGCTGGCGTGCAGCGAACGGGGCATGTCCCTCCGCAGGATGAGCAAGTCAGCCACCCGCCCCGGCGTGATCACATCGCGGTACACCTTGCGGTACACCTCGAATGCGGAAACGCTGCGCAGGATCGCGCTCCAGTGGTAGAAGTCGTTTTCCTGGTTGCGCTCGCTGGCGCGGCCGAAGAAGTCGTTTTGCACGGCATGGAATTTCACATCCAGCAAGCGGGCCGTGTTGTCGGCCCGCTCCAGAAAAGTGCCCATGCGCAGGAAATGAAAAGCCTCGTCTTGCAGCATGGTGCCTGCCGTCACGCCCCGTGAGAGGTGAGAACGGTACTTCACCCATTCCAGAAACTGGCCCGGGTCACGCTCAAAGGCGTTGCCCTCCAGTTGCCGATGCAACTCCAGCCAGGTCTGGTTGATGGTCTCCCACACCTCGGTGGTGAGGGCGCCGCGCACGGCGCGTGCATTTTCCCGCGCTGCCTGCAGGCACGACACAATGGACGACGAGTTGTACGCATCGCGCACCATGAAGTCCAGGACACCGACTGGAGTCACCTCGCCATACTTGGATGTGTAGGCAGGGATCAGCTCGCTGATGGACAGCAGACCCTCCCACCCCTCCTGCGCGGTTTCGGCGGCTTGCGGCAACAGCGAAGTCTCGTAGCTCACGCTCAACATGCGGGCGGTGTTCTCTGCCCTTTCTGTGTAACGAGACATCCAGAACAAATGGTCAGCGGTGCGGCTCAGCATGCGACCTCCTTGATCAAGCAGGGCAGAGAACCCCGCGCGTGCTGCGCACGCACACGGTGTTGTGTTGAAAGCGCACCTTCGGCACGCTGTACTGCCCGTTCTGTGTAGCGGGACATCCAGAACAAATGGTCGGCGGTGCGGCTCAGCATCATTCATTCCCTCCATTGCCCAGAACCCAGGTGTCTTTGGTACCACCGCCTTGCGACGAGTTGACGACCAGCGAGCCCTCCTGCAGCGCCACGCGCGTGAGACCGCCGGCCGCCATCTGCACTTCGCGGCCACTGAGCACGAAGGGGCGCAGGTCGATGTGGCGGGGAGCGATGCCGCTGTCCACGTAGGTGGGGCAACTCGACAGGCTCAGCGTGGGCTGGGCGATGTAGCCTGCCGGGTTGGCCAGCAGTGCGCGGCGGAAGTCCTCGATCTCTGCCTGCGTGGCGGCCGGCCCGATCAGCATGCCGTAGCCGCCCGCGCCGTGCACCTCCTTGACCACCAGATCCTTGAGATGCGCCAGCACGTACTGCAGATCTTCATGCTTGCGGCACATCCAGGTGGGGACGTTCTTCAAAATGGGTTCCTGCCCCAGATAGAAGCGGATCATCTCGGGCACGAAGGGGTAGACGGACTTGTCATCCGCCACGCCCGTGCCCACGGCGTTGCAGATGGCGACATGGCCAGCGCGGTACGCCTCCATCAAGCCATGGCAGCCAAGCGTGGAGTTTGGGCGGAACACCTGCGGGTCCAGGAAGTCGTCGTCCACGCGGCGGTAGATCACATCCACCCGCTGCAGGCCGCGTGTGGTGCGCATGTAGACAAACTTGTCCTTCACTACCAAATCTTGCCCCTCCACCAGCTCCACACCCATTTGCTGGGCCAGGAAGGCGTGTTCAAAGTAGGCGCTGTTGTGCATGCCCGGCGTGAGCACCACCACCGTGGGGTCATCTGCGGTTTCCGGGGCGCTGGCACGCAGAGTCTCCAGCAGCATGTCCGGGTAGTGGGCCACGGGCGCCACCTTGTGCAGGCTGAAGAGTTCCGGGAAGAGCCGCATCATCATCTTGCGGTTTTCGAGCATGTAGCTCACGCCGCTGGGCACGCGCAGGTTGTCTTCCAGCACGTAGTACTCGCCATTGCCCTGCGTGTCGGGGGCCCGCACGATGTCGATACCCGCAATGTGCGCATAGATGTTCCGAGGCACTTTCACGCCTGCCATCTGCGGCCGGTACTGGGCGTTGTCCAGGATCAGGTCGGCAGGCACGATGCCCGCGCGAATGATGTCCTGGCCGTTGTACACGTCATGGATGAACCGGTTGAGCGCTGTGACACGCTGTACCAGCCCCTGCTGCATGCGGCTCCATTCGTGCGCCGGGATGATGCGGGGGATGAGGTCGAACGGAATGAGCCGCTCGTTACCTGCTCCGCTCTCGTCCTTGGCTCCGTACACGGCAAAGGTGATGCCCACGCGCCGGAAGATCATCTCGGCTTCGGCCCGGCGGGCTTGCATCACGTCAGGGGGCTGCTGCGACAACCAGTGCGCATAGCGCTTGTAATGATCGCGCACGTCGCTTCCGTCAAAGGGCAGCATGGCGTACATCTCGTCAAATTTCTGCATGGACTGGCCTCCTGCAGTCAGGATAGCAAGTTGTGCGCCCGTCTCGGGACCCGGTTCAAGAAAACGCGCACAAACCCTGATGCATGTTCAAGGCCCCGCGCGCGGGCCAGTGGCAAGAAACCTCACAGCGCAGCGCGAGGCCAAACCGAGCCGCATCGATTGCGAAGGTCCAGAACCCCCCGCCTGGTGACCAGCATGACGGTCCCCCCTGCACCCGCGCGTCTCAGCTTTGCCGCGGGTTCAAGGCACTACATGCTGCCAGTACCGCCGCCCGGTTTCCCGCTCGCAAGCCACGTGGCCGGGCTGCTGCGAAGTCCACCGTGCCGCGCCGCAGCGCGGTGACTGCACCACCGAAACGCCGCGCTCGGCGTAGCGCTCCAGCACCTCAGGGGCAGGATGGCCAAACCGGTTGCGGTACCCCGCCTGCACCAAGGCAGTGCGTGGCTGTACGGCATCGAGAAAGACGGCGCTGGACGACGTCTTGCTGCCATGGTGCGGCACCAGCAGCACATCCGCTTTCAACGGAGCACCGCGGGCCACAAGAGCATGTTCCTGAGGCGCTTCGATATCACCCACCAGCAGAGCCACCGCCTGGCGGGCGGGGCCGTGGGGCGTGTCGGCAGCTTGGAGCTGCGCTGCGCTCGTCACACGCAGCACGCAACTGAGGGTATTGGCACGCGCCTGGGGTGGCGGCGCGGCGTCGGCCGGGTGCAGGACCTCGAAGGCCACACCGTCCCACACCCAGTGCTGGCCGGCAACGCAGGGGGCGGATGCTCGCAGGGCCTGCAAAGCGTGCTCGGCTTCCAGCGAGCCGGTGAGCGCAGCCTGTGGCTGCTGGGCCAGAACAGCGGCGGCACCCCCGGTATGGTCGGCATCGCGGTGGCTGAGCATGAGCACATCCACCTGCTCGCCCAGCGCACGCAACAGTGGCACCAGTACGCGGTGGCCAGCGTCGCTTTCACGGCTGAAGCGAGGCCCTGCGTCATACAGCAGCGTATGCTGGGCCGTGCGCACCAGCACGGCGTTGCCCTGCCCGATGTCTGGCGCCAGCAGTTCAAACTGGCCCGGAGCCGGGCGACTCGCCTGCCAGCACAAAAGAGGGATGAGCAAAGGCACAGCCCACAGGCGCACCTGCCAGGGCAGCCGCATGGCCAGCAAGCCGCCCCCCAGCAGTGCAAGGCCCCCCGCCCAAAGTGGCGCTGCGGGCAGAAAAACCACGGCCCAGGGCCAGCCGGCCAGCCACTGCAGCCCCGCAGCCAACGGCTGCAACGCAGCCGCCGCCAGCGACCACAGTGGCGCCCACACCACCCCCGCCAGTGCCAACGGCGTGACCACCAACGTGACCCAAGGAATGGTCAGCAGATTGGCGATGAACCCGACCAACGACACTTGGCCAAACAACAGCAGGCCCAAAGGCGTCAGCGCAATGGTCACTACCCACTGCTCACGCAGCAAGGCATAAAAACGGCCTCGCGCGCTTGTATCACGAGCGCCACCAGCTACAAAATCAGTAGCAAACAGCACACCCACGGCCACAAAGCTCAGCCAGAAACCTGCCTGCCAAAGAGCCCAGGGGTCGAGGAGTACCACAGCAGCACACGCCAGCAACCACACCTGCGGCCAGGGCCAGCGGCGGCCGCTGAGCTGCAGCGCAGCCACCACGGCAAGCATGGTCACGGTGCGCTGCGCGGGCACACCCCAACCACTGAACACGGCATAGCAGCCCGCCAGTACCACGCCCGCAATCAGCGCCGCTGCGGGCGCAGGCACGGCCAGACACAGACGCCGTGAGCGCCGCCACAAAGCACCCACCAGGGCGGCCGCGAGCCAGGCAAACAAGGTGATGTGCAACCCGGAAATGCTCATGAGATGGGCCACCCCGGTGGCCCGGAACACATCCCAGTCGGCACGGTCAATGGCCCGCTGGTCACCCGTGACCAGTGCCGCCACGACGCCGGCCACCCGGGCGCGCGGCGTTTCCTCATCAGGTCCACCTGCGCCAGCCAAACGGTGCAAGATCGCATCACGCACCGCTTGGCGCCATTGCTCCACGGGGTAGCGCCAAGTGCTGCCGACCCGTTCGGGCGGCACATCCTTGGGGCCCGCGCGAACATACCCAGTCGCCTGCACGCCCTGCTCCCACAGCCACAGCTCATAGTCAAAGCCGTGCGGGTTGCGCAGCCCGTGGGGTGCCTTCAGGCGCACTGTCATCCGCCAGCGTTCGCCAGCCCGCAGATCGGGTGGATGGCGCTGCAAATCGGCCAGGCCCTGCGCATCGCGCAGCGCCCCGCCGTACCACGACACATCGATCAGGGGCGGCAGCTGCGGCAGCGCGCCGTGCCGCTGGGCATCTGCAGAAGTGGCTTCTGCCAGCAAACGAGGCCACTCGGCCGACTCCACCGCGAGGCGCAGACGCACCCCCGCCTCGCTGCGCTGCGGCATGGCAGTTACCACGGCCGTGATGCGTATGTCCCGCCCCTCCAGCTCAGCAGCCAGGCCCTGATTCGCGAAGCTGCTGGCCCGCAAACCGCACAGCGCAAAGGCTGCTGCGGTGCCTGCTGCAAGCGCGAACGTCCAGGCCAGCCGGCGCCGCGCGCTTGCGGCACCACGGCTGCCCAGCGGACCACCAACCTCCCTAGGCGACCGCTGCCGCCCTGCGGCCATACCCAGCGCCAAGGCCAGTGCAAATGCAAATGCCAAAACCACCGCATACGCCTCGGGGGGCCACAACGCCGGCTGCCACAATTGCAGTGCCGAGCCCCCCACCACCCCCAGCAGCACCGCCGGAACGCGCCATGGGGGACGTGGCGCCGCCTCGTCAACGCATGCGTTGCCGGGAGAACGCTGGCGGTCATTAGGCGGGCTTATGGCAAACATGGGCTGATGCTAATGCGCCCGTGCAGTGCCGGAGGTGCCGCGGCCACAGCGTGGGCTGTGTAACACTTGCCGCCACAGCACTGTGCGGAGCATGCCAGCGCCTGCGGTGCATACATGCGCCGCCCCCTTCTACCACCCTGAACCCAAGGAAAACCATGAGCGTTTACGACAAACTGAGTGAACTCAACATCACACTGCCCCCCGTATCCGTGCCCGCTGCGGCCTACGTACCTTATGTGCAGACTGGCAACCTCGTGTTTTTGAGCGGTCACATCGCCCGCAAGGATGGCAAGCCCTGGGCCGCGCAGTTTGGCAAGAACATCACCACCGAAGAGGGCAAGCTCGCTGCCCGCGCCGTGGCCGTCGACCTGCTGGGCACACTGCACGTGGCCACGGGCAATGACCTGAACCGCGTCAAGCGCATCGTCAAGGTAATGAGCCTCGTGAACTCCACGGGCGACTTCACCGAGCAGCATTTGGTCACCAACGGCGCCAGCGAGCTGCTGGGCCAGGTGTTTGGAGACAAGGGCGTGCACGCCCGCAGCGCCTTCGGCGTCGCCCAGATCCCCATGGGTGCTTGCGTGGAGATCGAGTTGATCGCCGAGCTGGCCTGATTCGGTCGCTCCACAAAAAAAGCCAACCGGCAACGGTTGGCTTTTTGTTTGGCGGACTGCGCGCGGCAGCATCACTCCACGCGGGTAACGGCGTTGGGCTTGAAGCCGAGGTCGGCCGCCTTCCCCTTGCGGCCGCGCGCGGCGCGGGCGTTGTTGAGGCTGCGGATTTCCAGCGTTTCGTCGCGCACCTTGCCGCCCCGGCCAATGCCGTCCAGCCGGATGCTGCGGGTATAGGCCGCAGCGCCTGCCAGCTGGTCCTTGTCTTCCAGGTCGATGAGCATCAGGCCGCGGCCACCGTTGGTCATGGTCTTGAGTTCGGTGATCTCGAAGGTCAGGATGCGACCGCCCACGGACGCACAGGCCACATGCGTGGCGGGCAACACGGGCTTGCTGCCGGAGGTGCCTGCCACATGCGAAGGCACGCACACGGTTTCGCCCTCGCCCAGCGTGAGGAAGGCCTTGCCGCCCTTTTGGCGCGAGACCATGTTCTCCACCGCCGCCAGGAAGCCGTAGCCGCCCGAGTTGGACAGCAGCAGCGTGGCGTTGGCGGGCCCCGCAAAGTAGTGCAGCAGCTGGGTGCCCGACTCCAGTTCGATCAGCGTGGTCACTGGCTGGCCGTCGCCCCGCGCGCCGGGCAGCAACGATACGGCCACCGAATACACACGACCATTGCTGCCAAAAGCCAGCAGGGTATCGACCGTGCGGCATTCGAACGTGCCGTACAGCCCATCGCCCGCCTTGAAGGCGAAGCTGGCCGCCTCGTGCCCATGGCCGGTGCGGGCACGCACCCAGCCCTTTTGCGAGACGATCACCGTCACCGGCTCGTCCACCACCTTCACTTCGGCCACGGCCTTTTTCTCGGCTTGGATGAGGGTGCGGCGCGCGTCGGCAAAGGTCTTGGCGTCCGCCTCGATCTCTTTGACCATGGTGCGGCGCAGCGAGCCGGGGTTGTTCAGGATGTCTTCGAGCTTGCCCTGGCTTTCGCGCAGCTCTTTCAGCTCCTGCTCGATCTTGATGGCTTCGAGCCGAGCGAGCTGGCGCAGGCGGATTTCGAGGATGTCCTCGGCCTGCCGGTCGCTGAGGTTGAAGCGCGCGATCAGCGCGGCCTTGGGCTCCTCGGCCGCGCGGATGATGGCAATCACCTCGTCGATGTTGAGCAGCACGGTCTGCCGCCCTTCGAGGATGTGGATGCGGTCCAGCACTTTGTCGAGCCGATGCTGGCTGCGGCGGGTGATGGTAGTCTGGCGGAAGGCGATCCACTCCTCCAGCATCTGCCGCAGCGACTTCTGCACGGGCTTGCCGTCGAGCCCCACCATGGTGAGGTTGATGGGCGCAGACGTCTCCAGGCTGGTGTGGGCCAGCAGCGCGGTGATCAACTCCTGCTGCGGGGTCTTGCCCGTTTTGGGCTCGAACACCAGGCGCACCGGTGCGTCCTTGCTCGATTCGTCGCGCACCACGTCCAGCACGGCCAGCATGCTGGCCTTGAGTAGGGTCTGGTCCTGGCTCAGCGCTTTCTTGCCGGCCTTGACCTTGGGGTTGGTGATTTCTTCAATCTCTTCCAGCACACGCTGGGTGCTGACGCCGGGCGGCAGCTCGGTGACCACCAATTGCCATTGGCCGCGCGCCATTTCTTCGATCTTCCAGCGGGCGCGCACCTTGAGGCTTCCGCGGCCCGTGCGATACGCATCGGCAATATCGCCCGCACTGCTGATGATCTGGCCGCCGCCGGGGTAGTCGGGCCCTGGCACGATGGCCAGAAGGTCTTCGGGGCTGAGCGACGGCGTCTTGATGAGCGCGATGCAGGCGTCGGCAATTTCGCGCAGGTTGTGGCTGGGGATCTCGGTGGCCAGGCCCACGGCAATGCCGCTGGCGCCGTTGAGCAGCGCAAAGGGCAGGCGGGCGGGCAACTGCCGCGGCTCCTGCGTGCTGCCATCGTAGTTGGGCATGAAATCCACGGTGCCTTCGTCGATCTCATCGAGCAGCAGGCTGGTGATGCGCGACAGGCGGGCTTCGGTATAGCGCATGGCCGCAGCGCCGTCACCGTCGCGGCTGCCAAAGTTGCCCTGGCCGTCGATCAGCGGATAGCGCTGCGCGAAGTCCTGCGCCATGCGCACGAGTGCGTCATAGGCCGACTGGTCGCCGTGGGGGTGAAACCGGCCCAGCACATCGCCCACCACGCGGGCACTCTTGACTGGCTTGGCCGCCGCGCTGCGCGTGGGGCCGCTGTAGCCCAGACCCATCCGGTCCATCGAATACAAAATGCGCCGCTGCACGGGCTTGAGGCCATCGCACACATCGGGCAGCGCGCGGCCCTTCACGACCGACAGCGCGTATTCCAGGTAAGCGCGCTGTGCGTAGCCCGCCAGGGCCAGCGAGTCGCCGCCATCATCGCCAGCGGTGGTGAAATCTAAAGTGGGTTGGTCGCTCATTCGTTCGGAGTCGTCGGTAGAGGTTCGTTGGCGGCGCGGGTATGCGCCACCTGGGCATCGGGCGGCAGGTTGCCCCGGTTGTGGGCGCCACCCTGCAATTGCATGCGCACACGTCCCGGAATGGCTCGATGTGCCTGTACCGGCGCGGGCGGCTTCAGCTGGGTGTACAGCGCCAGTACAGTGCGCACGTAGTTTTGGGTTTCCTTGAACGCGGGAATCTGGTTTCCGGCTTTCTGTACCGCGCCCTCGCCCGCGTTGTAGGCCGCAAGGGCCAGGTCCATGCGGCCTGGGAACAGATCGAGCAGGTAGCGCAGGTAACGCGTTCCCGTGGGTACGTTCACAGCGGGGTCGGTCAACTTCTGCTCCACGGTACGCCGCGCATCCGCCTTCACGCCAAAGCGGCTGGCCGTGGCGGGCATGAGCTGCATCAGGCCCACCGCACCTTTGGGTGAGACGGCCTGTGCATCAAAGCCCGACTCCGTGGCAATCAGTGCCTGCAACAGCTCGTATTCCACGGCCTGTTGCTCTGCTGCTGCGCGCAAGTGGTGCTTGATGCTTTTGTAACCGGGCGCGATGTCGAAAAACGCCAGGAGGCGCGCCCCCGCACTGGGCATGGAATGGGGCATCGACCGTGCGGCATTCGGCACGTCACGGGTTGAATCGAACTCGGCCCCGCGAAAGAACAGCTGGTAGCGCGCATCCAGTTGCTCTGCCGCAAAATGCGTCACTCCGCGCTCGTCCACGTGCGCCCACAGGTCTGCATGGGCTTGCCGCTGCCATAAGCACAGCAGCAAGCCCAATGCGGACCAGCGCAACAGACTGGTTTTGGAAAGTAACTTCATGACAGACAGGTGCTGCGCAGGGGCTTCAGTCCTCAGATGTCGATTTCGACCGCGTCGCCGTGCAACTCCATCAGCTCGCGCCGTGCGGCTGCTTCGCCCTTGCCCATGAGCTTGGTGATGAGGCCTTCGGTGGCAGCAAAATCCACGCCCCCCAGTTGCACGGGCAAGAGGCGGCGGGTATCCGGGTTGAGCGTGGTTTCCCACAATTGTTCCGCGTTCATCTCGCCCAGGCCCTTGAAGCGGCTGATCTGGCACTTTTCCTTCGGCACGCCGTCCTTGGCGCACTTGTCGAGGATGGCCGTGAGCTCGCCATCGTCCAGCGCATACATCTTGGCAGCAGGCTTCTTGCCACGGGCGGGCACGTCCACCCGGAACAGCGGCGGGCGGGCTACGTAGATATGTCCCGCCTCGATCAGCTTGGGAAAGTGGCGGAAGAACAGCGTGAGCAGCAGCACCTGGATGTGTGAGCCGTCCACGTCGGCGTCTGAAAGGATGCAGACCTTGCCATAGCGCAGGCCCGAGAGGTCGGGCGTGTCGTTGGGGCCGTGCGGGTCCACACCGATCGCCACCGAGATGTCGTGGATTTCGTTGTTGGCGAACAGCCGGTCGCGCTCGACCTCCCAGGTGTTGAGCACCTTGCCGCGCAGCGGCAGGATGGCCTGGCTTTCCTTGTCGCGGCCCATCTTGGCGCTGCCACCGGCCGAGTCGCCCTCCACCAGAAACACCTCGTTGTGGCGGGTGTCGCGGCTTTCGCAGTCGGTGAGCTTGCCGGGCAGCACGGCCACGCCGGAACCCTTGCGTTTTTCCACCTTCTGGCCCGCCTTCTGGCGCGTCTGGGCGGCCTTGATGGCCAGCTCGGCCAGCTTCTTGCCGTAGTCCACATGCTGGTTGAGCCAGAGTTCGAGCGCCGGGCGCACAAAGCCGCTGACCAGACGCACTGCATCGCGCGAGTTCAAGCGCTCCTTGATCTGGCCCTGGAACTGGGGATCAAGCACCTTGGCGCTCAGCACATAGCTGGCGCGGGCAAACACGTCCTCGGGCAGCAGCTTGACGCCTTTGGGCGCAAGGCTGTGCAGCTCGATGAAACTCTTGACGGCGTTGAACAGCCCATCGCGCAGACCACTGTCGTGCGTGCCGCCCGCGCTGGTGGGGATCAGGTTGACGTAGCTCTCGCGCACCGGGGCGCCCTCTTCAGTGAACGCTACGGCCCAAGCTGCGCCTTCACCCTCGGCAAAGCTCTCATTGCCGCTGTCGGCAAAGCCTTCGCCTTCAAACAGCGGGATCACCGGGTCGGCTGTGAGTGTCTGCGTGAGGTAATCACGCAAGCCGCCCTTGTATTGCCAGGTCTGGGTTTCGCGCGTCTTCTCGTTGACGAGCGAGACGGACACGCCGGGCATGAGCACCGCCTTGCTGCGCAGCAGGTGAGTGAGCTCCCCCATGGGCAGGCTGCTGGATTCGAAATATTTGGCGTCGGGCCACACCCGCACGGTAGTGCCCTGCTTGCGCTCGCCAGCTTCCAATGGGCGCGCCACCAAGGGCTCGACCACATCACCGCCCGAGAACACCAGACGCGCGGACTTGCCCTCGCGATAGCTCGTGGCCTCCAGCCGGGTGGCCAGCGCGTTCGTCACGCTGACACCCACGCCGTGCAGCCCACCCGAGAAACTGTAGGCGCCGCCCTTGCCCTTGTCGAACTTGCCGCCCGCGTGCAGGCGGGTGAAGACCAGTTCGATCACCGGAGCCTTCTCTTCGGGGTGCATGCCAAATGGAATACCGCGGCCGTCGTCCTCGATGCTCACCGAGCCGTCGGTATGCAAGATCACCTTGATCTTCTTGCCGTAACCAGCCAGGGCTTCATCGGCGGCGTTGTCCAACACCTCCTGGATGATGTGCAGGGGGTTGTCGGTGCGGGTGTACATGCCCGGACGCTGCTTGACGGGCTCCAGGCCCTTGAGCACTCGGATCGAGCCTTCGGAATATTCGCTTGCGGTCACAGGGGAGGGTTTGGCTGCCATGGCGCGGATTGTAGTGCGGCACCACAGCAAAAGCTGGATAAAAAACCAGCCACTCGCCTTCTGTCAACTGTATTGGTCAAGGATGTACCAGCACGTTTCACTCAATGTGGCTACATTCCTGCGCATGCATACGAATCCTCCCAAACTCTCCATGTTCCAGGTGCTGGCCTGCGGAGCGGCCATCGTCACTTTGTCGATGGGCATCCGCCATGGCTTTGGCCTGTGGCTTCAGCCCATCACCCAAGAGATGGGGTGGACACGGCAATCGTTTGCGTTTGCGATCGCGCTGCAAAACCTGTCCTGGGGCGTAATGGGCATCTTCGCCGGCATGGCGGCCGACCGTTTTGGCGCCTTCCGGGTGCTGATGGGCGGCGCCGTTTTGTATGGCCTGGGCTTGGCGGGCATGGCGCTATCGCCCACGCCGCTGCTGTTTGCCCTTACTACTGGGCTGTTGATCGGCGCCGCGCAAGCGGGCACCACCTACGCCGTGATCTACGGGGTGTTGGGTCGCCAGATTGCACCAGAAAAGCGATCATGGGCCATGGGGGTGGCCGCTGCCGCCGGCTCCTTCGGTCAGTTCCTGATGGTGCCCGTGGAAGGCTGGCTGATTGCCAGCCTGGGGTGGCAGCAAGCCCTGGTGGCGCTGTCAATGGCCGTGCTGATGATCGTGCCGCTCGCGTTCGGCTTGCGCGAGCCCGGTTTTCAGGGCGCAGCGCCGCCCAAACGCGAACAGACGATCGCCCATGCACTGAAAGAAGCCTTCAGTTACCCCAGTTTCAACCTGCTGATGGCGGGCTACTTCGTGTGTGGCTTTCAGGTGGTGTTCATTGGCGTGCACATGCCCAGCTACCTCAAGGACCACGGCCTGTCACCCCAGGTCGCCAGCTATGCGCTCGCGCTGATCGGGCTCTTCAACGTGTTTGGCACCTACATCGCAGGCACGCTGGGGCAACGCATGCCCAAGCGGTTCATCCTGTCGTTCATCTACATGGCACGCGCCGTGGTCATCACCATCTTTTTGCTGGTGCCGCTGTCGCCACTGTCGGTGTACGTGTTTTCGGCCGTGATGGGTGCGCTGTGGCTGTCCACCGTGCCGCCCACCAACGCCACCATTGCGCAGATTTTTGGCGTACAGCACCTCTCGATGCTGGGCGGCTTTGTGTTCTTCAGCCACCAGATCGGCAGCTTCATGGGTGTGTGGCTGGGCGGCTACCTGTATGACGCCACAGGCAGCTACGATATCGTCTGGTACATCGCCATTGCGCTGGGCGTGCTGGCAGGCTTGGTCAATCTGCCTATCAAGGAAGCCCCCATTCAGCGCGCCCATCCACAAGCGGCCTGAACCCGCCTTCACACACCGCAGACATGGAAACACGCCCCACGCATGCAGTCTCCCGCCGCCGATGGCTGCGCGGTCTGGGTTGGCTCGCCGCCATCGCTGTCTGCCTGGCTGTGTTTGCGATGTACACGGTACCGGACTTCATGGTGATGGTGGCAGACAAGGTTTGGTCGTGCTTCTGATTTCAACCATTTTGCCCTGTAGCGCTTGTATATAAAGCGCCAACAGCTATTACATTTATAGCAATGCACGGTACGGAAGCACCCTCCGCCTGGGTCCAGCGATGGACCCATCTCATCCCGCCCCACAGCCCTGTGCTGGACGTGGCGTGCGGTGCAGGCCGCCACATGCGCTGGCTCCAAACGCAAGGCCACCAACCCACGGGGGTGGACGTCTCGGCGGACGCGTTGGCAGCATGTACAGGCCTTGGCGAGCTGATTTGCGCGGACATTGAAAACGGACCGTGGCCGCTGGACGGGCGGCAATTTGGGGCCGTGGTCGTGACCAACTACCTCTGGCGCCCGCTGTGGCCGTCACTCCTGGGCAGCCTAGCGCCCGGCGGTGTACTGATCTATGAGACATTCGCCCAAGGTAACGAAAGTGTGGGCCGCCCCAGCAGGCCCGATTTCCTGCTCAGGCACGGTGAGTTGCTGCAGGCTTTTTCCGCCCTGCGCACGGTGGCGTATGAGGATGGATACTTGGAAAACCCGCCGCGCTTCGTACAGCGCCTCGTCGCCGTACGGGAAACACCTCTCCACGAGGGACCTGCGCGCCACAGGCTGCAGCCCGCGTCTAGTTAGAATGCCCTTTTACCGTTTCCATCTGCGGACATGACCTCTTCTTCCGTGCCCCTCACCGGCAGCATCGTCGCCCTCGTCACACCCATGCATGAGGACGGTAGCGTGGACTACCCTACCCTGCGCAAACTGATCGATTGGCACATTGCCGAAGGCACCGATTGCATCGGCGTGGTGGGCACCACGGGCGAATCGCCCACGGTGAATGTGGAAGAACACTGCGAAATCATCCGCGTTGCCGTGGAACAGGCTGCCAAGCGCGTGCCCATCATGGCCGGCTGCGGCGCCAACTCCACTGCCGAAGCGATTGAGCTGGCCAAGTTCGCCAAGAAGGTGGGAGCCGACACGCAACTGCAGGTCGTGCCCTACTACAACAAGCCCACGCAAGAGGGCCAGTACCAGCATTTCAAGGCCATTGCAGAGGCTGTGGGCGACCTGCCCACCATCCTGTACAACGTGCCCGGCCGCTCGGTCGCCGATATGCAGCACGACACGGTACTGCGGCTGACGCAGGTGCCCGGCATCATTGGCATCAAGGAAGCCACCGGCAATATCGAACGCGCGCAATGGCTCATCCGCGAAGCACCCCAGGGCTTTGCCATCTACTCTGGCGACGACCCCACCGCCGTTGCGCTGATGCTCTGCGGCGGTCATGGCAACATCAGCGTCACCGCCAACGTGGCACCCAAGCTGATGCATGAATTGTGCGTGGCCGCGCTGGCCGGCAACGTGCAACGCGCAATGGAAATCCAGTTCCAGCTGATGCCCGTGCACAAGAACCTGTTCGTGGAAGCCAACCCGATCCCCGTGAAGTGGGCCATGGCACGCATGGGCCTGTGCGGCGGAACCATGCGTCTGCCCATGACTCCACTGGCCCAGGGCAATGAAGCCGTGGTTGAAGGCGCATTGCGCAGCAGCGGCCTGCTCTGAGCCGAGATACCTCACCGACATTCCAAGGATTTCCGAGTGAACGCAAATACCCGTCTGGGCCTGCTGGCCCTTGTTGCTGCCCTGTCAGCCTGCTCGACCCTTGAGGGCGACAAGATCGACTACAAAAGCGCAACCAAGGGCTCGACCCTGGAAGTGCCGCCCGACCTGACCCAGCTCGCCAAGGATTCGCGTTACGCCGTGCCCGGCGGCACCGTGTCGGCCGCCGCCCTTCAGGCAGGGCAGCAGGCAGCGCAACCAGCAGCCGCCAGCCAGGCTGCGGCAACCTCCATCGGCGACGTGCGCATTGAGCGCGATGGCAACCAGCGCTGGCTGGTGGTCAATCGCCCTGCAGACAAACTGTGGGAACCCGTGCGCGAGTTCTGGCTGGAAAGCGGCTTCATCTTTACGCAGGACCAAGCCAACCTCGGCATTCTGGAAACCGACTGGGCTGAAAACCGCGCCAAGCTCCCCCAGGACATCATCCGCTCGACCTTGGGCAAGGTGTTTGAATCGCTGTACTCCACCGGCGAACGCGACAAGTTCCGCACCCGTCTGGAGCGCAACGCCAATGGCGGCACCGATATCTACATCAGCCACCGCGGCATGATCGAGGTGTATACCAACACACAAAAAGACCAGACCATCTGGCAACCGCGCGCTGCCGATCCCGAACTGGAAACCGAATTTCTGCGCCGCCTGATGGTCAAGCTGGGCGTGAGCCAGGAACAGTCCAAAGCGATTGCCGCCACCGCGCCCACACAGCAAACGCCGGCCGCGCGCATCTCCACCGTGAACAACTCCCCAGTGGTACAGCTGGACGAGAACTTTGACCGCGCCTGGCGCCGTGTCGGCCTGGCACTCGACCGCACGGGCTTCACGGTGGAAGACCGCAATCGCAAGGACGGACTGTATTTCGTGCGTTACGTAGCACCCAACCCCGACAAGAAGGAGCCCGGCTTCTTCAGCAAGCTCTTTGGTAGCTCGTCAGCCGCGATTCCGCCGCTGAAATACCGCATTGCTGTGCGCAGTGAAGGCAGCACCTCGACGGTTTCCGTTCTCAACGAAGCGGGAGCCCCCGAATCGTCGGCCAATGCAGAGCGCATCGTTCGCGTGATTGCCGACGAATTGAAATAACCTCGCTTCCTCAGGCTCTGTGCCTGAGCCGCCCCGCAGCCCCGCACAGGGCCGCGGGGCTTTTTTCATGGACACCACGGAACGCTTCACATGCTGCGCCTGAAGAACCTCGGCAGCGGCAGCGCTGGCAACGCTACCTTGATTGAAGGCAGCGACGGTATCCGCACGCGCCGTTTGCTGGTGGACTGCGGCCTGGGCGTTCGGCAGCTGGAAGCCCGCCTGGGCCAAGTGGGGCTTGTGCTGGGCGACATTTCGGCGATCTTCATCACCCACGAGCACTCAGACCACATTGGATGCGCTCGCTCGGTGGCGTTGAGGCATCGCATACCCATCTGGATGAGCCACGGCACCCATGCGGCGACAGGCTCTCCTGATTTCGACGGGCTGCTGCACATGGCGCACGACCTGGCCCCCATCGACCTGGGCTGCTGGCAGGCCACTCCGTTCACCGTGCCGCACGACGCTCGCGAGCCGCTGCAGCTGCGATGCACGGACGGCGCGGTACACCTTGGGGTGCTTACCGACCTGGGGCATGCCAGTGAGCACGTCAAAACGCAACTCGCCGGCTGTCATACCCTGTTCGTGGAGGCCAACCACGACCTCGCCATGCTGGAGGCATCTCGCTACCCCCAGTTCCTCAAACGGCGCATTGCGGGCCACTACGGCCACATGGCCAACAGTGCAGCAGCCGAGCTGCTGTCGCAACTGAAACACCCAGGCCTTGCTTGTGTGATTGCGGCCCACCTGAGCGCACAGAACAACACGGCCATTTTGGCGCAGCAGGCGCTGGGCAGCGCCTTGAATTGGGCCCCTGAGCGCATCGGCGTGGCAACGCAGAACGATGGAACCCCGTGGATTACCGTGGGAGTGGGATGAGGTACCGCCGCGACTGAGCAAGCGCCCCTCGGCGCGCCGACCAGCCGATCCATGAAAACGCCCAAGCCGTCTCCAAAAAGCAAAAGCCCTGCTTTCTTGCAAAAGCAGGGCTTGAGGAAGATTTGCGGTCTTCCCCAAGGAAGACCAGCATGATCCAAATTACTTGGCTTGCGAAGCAGCGCCGGTGGCGGCTGCAGCAGCAGAGTCGGCGGCAGCCTTGGCGGCGTCAGCAGCAGGAGCAGCAGCGTCGGAAGCGGCAGGAGCGGCTTCAGAGGCAGCAGGAGCAGCTTCAGAAGCGGCTGGCGCTGGAGCAGGCGCTGGAGCAGCCACGGGAGCTGGTGCTGGTGCGGGAGCGGGTTCTTCTTTCTTACCACAAGCAGCGAGAGCAGCAGCGGCGATCAGGGCGGCCAGAACGACGGAGTTCTTCATTTCAATTTTCCTAGTTGGACAGACAAAAATCTTGAAAAAGCCACGGCGACCGGCCCGTTAAAGCCCTGGTACGCGTTGGCGCAATGCACTTGAGAGATGCACCATTTACGGGCGCAGCAATAAATTATATTGGCATTTAGTCAATAGTGGCTAACACCGAAAAAAGGTTTACGGAAAGTTGACATAGGCACACACGCAACGCCGTGTTTGGTGCCACGCCCCTGGGCGAGGCTACTCCAGTCTTGATGTTCGTCAAAGCCCCAGCGTGGTGGACGGAAAACCCGGCGAACTCTTGCTGCGCAGCCACTCGTTCAGGACCTCACGCACCAGCACCCTGCGATCGGCTTCCCCACCCGCCACGCCCGCGCACCGTACCGGGTCCAGGCGCTGCATCACCCACCCCGGCGACCACAGCACGCTGGGCAAATCCAGCGGATCGGCAGACGGACTCTTGCGGCAGGTCACGATGTGGTCCCAGGTGCCACGCCAAGCCACAAAACGGGCATGCCGCCGAATGACATCGTCGTAGTTGCACGCCAGCATGGTGAAACGCCGCCCGCCTTTCGCCCAGGCCTTCAATGACTCCACCACGGCCCGTTCGCCCAGCGGCCAATCGTGAAAACTCGCGTCACTGATCAAAATCTCAGGCCAGCCCTCGCGTGCAGCGGCAGCAAATGCATCGCGCACCATCTGCTGGAAATCCACGCGGCTACTGAACCGGCCTTCAGGCAAGGCCGTGGCCACACTCGGGTTTGCGGGGGCGGCGCTGCTCTCGGTCATGGGGTTGCTTCGTCATCGGCACAGGCATGCGCCCAGCCATCACCGCACCACACGGACAGCAACTCCAGTGCCTCATCGCTGGCACGCTGAATGTCTTTGGAGCCCAGGTAGCGCTGGTTGGCCAAGCGGCGCATCAACGTGGCATCCTTGCCTGCAGCGCGGTAGCTCTCGCCGTTGATGAAGATGTGTTGGGCGTCGTACATCATGCGGGTGCGGCGATCAAGGCGCACCGCTTCGAGCATGGCACCTCCATCACTGGCGTCGAACCAAACGCTCGGCTTGGGGTCGGTCAGGTATTCGCCCAGAGCACGTTCCAAAGCCAGTGGCTGCGACAAGGCACGCTCAAGCGCCTCCTTGGCAAACGCTTGCAGCTGCTCAGGAATCGCGCCCGGCTCGGCCACGGCTTCCTGCTTGGCATCGCGGTACATCTGGACCTGCTCATCCTCTGCCGCGTCTTCAGAAAGACGCACAAGCAGTTCCTGCGCCAGTTCGGCGCGGGCCGGCGCCCGAAAACCAATCGAGTACGTCATGCATTCGCCTTCGGCAATCCCGTCGTGGGCGTAGCGGGGCGGCAGGTACAGCATGTCGCCGGGCTCCAAGACAAACTCTTCCTCCGGCTCAAACTCTGCCAGCACCTTGAGCGGAATGCCTTCCTTGAGGGTCAGATCCTTCTGGCGGCCGATGCGCCAGCGGCGCCGCCCGTGGGCCTGCAGCAAAAAGACGTCGTAACTGTCAAAGTGTGGCCCGACGCCACCCCCGTCGGTGGCATAGCTGATCATGAGATCGTCCAGCCGCGCCTCGGGCACAAAACGGAACTGCTGCATGAGCCGATGCACCGCATCGTTGTGCAAGTCCACCCCCTGCACGAGCAGCGTCCATTCGCGTTGGCTCATAGCGGGCAAGGAACGGCGCGCAAAGGGCCCGTGGCGAAGTTTCCACCCGCCTTTGACCTGCTGTACCAAGCGCGACTCCACCGACTCTTGCGCTGCCAGTGCAAACATCTCTGCACGCAGCACCGGGGGCTGGAAATTGGGGATGGCCTGACGCACCAGCAAAGGCTTTTTGTGCCAATGGCGGCGCATGAACTGGGCTGGCGTGAGCCCACCCAGCAGGGACAAGGGTTGTTGGATATCCATGAAAAGGTGCCTGCCCTGGCGGGGCTGTTGGTCAAACTGCGACAATTCTCCTATGGAAATTACCCAACAATGTGTGGTCGCGCTGACCTGGACCCTCAAAGACACCCTTGGTGAAGAACTCGACGTACTGCACGAGCCCGTAGAGTTCCTGTTGGGCGGCAATGACTTGCTGCCCCGTATCGAAGAAGCCCTGCAAGGTCACAGCACGGGCGCCAAGCTCTCGCTGCACCTCGAGCCAGAAGACGCGTTTGGGGACTTCAATGACCAGTTGCTCTTTTTGGAACCCCGTCAACTTTTCCCCGCTGAAATCGAGGAAGGGATGACTTTCGAAGGCTCCGCCCTGCCCGCGCAATGCAACCCTGACGCCCCGCGCACCGGCCTTTACACGGTGACTGAGATTTACCCCGAGCATGTGGTGCTGGACGGCAACCACCCGCTCGCCGGCATCGCGCTGCGTCTGCAGCTCAAGGTGGAATCAGTACGGGAAGCTACAGAGGAAGAAGTAGGCCGCGGCACAGCCGGCACGGGCTTCTTCCGCATTGAAGCCCAGGCGCCCGGCAACCAGCTGCTGCACTGACCAACGCGCAAACGCGGCGATCGAGGGTCCCCACTTCATGGCAGGCCGGCACCCACCGGCTGCTGCCATGTATGGTTACTGGCGAGAAATCTGGCCGTTGTACAAACGCACCCGATCGCCGATGCGCAGGTCCCCAGGTGAACTTACGTCGTAGACGCGGTAACCACCCTGGTCGAGCTGAACCGAAATTCGGTAGCTTGCGGGGTAGTCGCCGGAATTGTTACGACCTTCGATAGCGTTGCCCGCAACTGCACCGCCGATCACCCCAACGGCAGTGGCGGCTGCACGGCCCGAGCCCCCGCCGACCTGGTTGCCCAGCACACCGCCCACCACCGCGCCCAGCACTGCGCCAGCGCCAGAGGTCCGCGCGGATCCGCGGTTTTGGCCTTGAAGCACTTCGATATTGGACACGCGTCCGAATTCTGTGGCGTATTGGTTGTTCGAAGAAGCGGGGTACGCGGGCGCAGAACCCTGATATCCGCCGCCGTAATAGGGGTCCTGGTGGTTGGTGGCGCAAGCGGTCAGTGCCAGCACGGTGGCGGCAGAAACGGCGGCAATGGCGGTACGGTGGAATTTGCGCATAGAGCTCTTCTCCTTCATGGGTTCTAGATCGGGATCTGGCGCTGCACAAGCCTTAAGGGCGCACAGAACACAGCCTCATTACATCAACGCCCCAAGAGTGCACCGCGTGCACGGTGGCGCCAAGGCGCGTCAGTAACAAGCTCTACCAAACGTAAGAACTGACCCACACCAAGCGAGCGGCTCTCACTCTGCGTCCCTATGCCTTGCCTGTCGAACCATATCCCCCGGCGCCGCGTTCCGTTGCCACAAAATCAGTGACCACGTTGAACTGCGCCTGCACCACCGGGACAATCACCATTTGCGCCAGGCGCTCCATCGGCTCGATGGTGAACGCCGTGTCGCTGCGGTTCCAAGCGCTCACCATCAGCTGCCCTTGGTAGTCGCTGTCTATCAATCCCACCAAATTACCCAGCACGATGCCGTGCTTGTGCCCCAGTCCGGACCGGGGGAGGATGAGCGCTGCATAGCCAGGGTCTTTGAGGTAGACCGCAATGCCCGTCGGTACCAACTGCCACGCGTTGGGCTGCAACGTCAGGGGCGTGTCCAGGCACGCGCGCAGGTCCAGGCCAGCGCTTCCAGGGGTGGCATACGCCGGCAACTGCTCGACCATACGCGGGTCAAGGATCTTCACGTCAATCTTCATGGGGAAGTGTTCTCAAAAAAATCGTGGCTATGAAATCGGAGCATCGCAAGGATGCATGCTGCGTTGCACAGAAGGGCTCGCTCACCGTGATTTGCAGAGTCGGCCAGCAAGCACAAAGGCTGACAGCCCTCAGTTCTGCAACCGCCGGGCAATCTCGCGCACCAGCTGCTGTGCCAGCACCCGCTTGGATGCGTGGGGCAACTCGCGGTGGCCCTGCGCGTCCACCAGCAGCAGGGCATTGTCATCTTGGCCAAAAGTGGCGGGGCCGATGTTGCCCACCAGCAGCGGCACACCCTTGCGTGCGCGCTTGGCGGTAGCGTGGGCGAGCAGATCGTGGCTTTCTGCAGCAAAGCCCACGCAGTACAGCACCCCAGACTGGGCGCGGGGCGATTGGGCTACCCGGGCCAGGATGTCGGGGTTCTCCACAAAATGCAGGGTTGGGGGCTGGCCCGAACCATCCTTCTTGATTTTTTCAGAGGACTGACTCGCCACCCGCCAGTCAGCCACCGCTGCAGTTGCTATAAATAAAGTAGCATGCGGCGCTTGCCCTTCAACCGCTTCAAGCATATTTTGTGCTGATTTCACGTCCAGGCGACGCACGCCCCGGGGCGTGGGCAAATGCACCGGCCCGGCTACCAGGGTCACATCGGCGCCTGCTTCGCGCGCAGCGCGGGCAATGGCAAAGCCCATCTTGCCGCTCGACAGGTTGGTAATGCCCCGCACCGGGTCAATGGCCTCGAACGTGGGCCCGGCGGTGATCAGCACCTTTTGGCCCGCCAACACCTTGGGGGAGAAGAAAGCGATCAGTTCTTCGAGCAACTCGCTGGGCTCCAGCATGCGCCCGTCGCCGGTTTCGCCGCAAGCCTGGTCGCCGTTGCCCACGCCCAGCACCATGGCGCCGTCCGCGGCCACCTGGGCCAGGTTGCGCTGGGTGGCGGGATGGGCCCACATTTCGCGGTTCATGGCAGGAGCGAGCAACAGGGGCACGCGGTCGATGGGGCGCGCCAGGCACATCAGACTCAGCAACTCGTCCGCCCGACCCTGCACCAGACGCGCGACGAAGTCGGCGCTGCAAGGCGCAACCACAATCGCATCGGCCTCACGGCTGAGGTTGATGTGCGGCATGTTGTTGGGCTCGCGGGCATCCCATTGCGACCCGTACACCGTGCGCCCCGACAGAGCCTGCATGGTGACGGGCGTGATGAACTGCTCTGCCGCCTCGGTCATCACCGCCTGCACGGTGGCCCCCGCCTTGATGAGCTGGCGGCAAAAATCGGCCGCCTTGTAGCACGCCACGCCTCCGCTCAGACCCAGAACAATGTGTTTGCCAGCAAGCTCATTCATGGGCGCGAATTTAGCAGACCCCAGCGGGGACTCTGGGCGTGCCCGCTGGGGAGTGGACGTAACGCCCCATCTATAATCCCAATTTCCCACCACCATAAAACGACATGACCAAATTTGTCTTCGTCACCGGCGGTGTGGTGTCTTCCCTCGGTAAGGGAATCGCCTCAGCCTCCCTTGCCGCGATCCTCGAATCGCGGGGACTCAAAGTCACCCTCATCAAGCTTGACCCCTACATCAACGTAGACCCCGGCACGATGTCGCCCTTCCAGCACGGCGAAGTATTCGTGACCGATGACGGCGCGGAAACCGATCTGGACCTGGGCCATTACGAGCGTTTCATTGAAACGCGCATGAAGAAGTCCAACAACTTCACCACCGGGAAAATTTACCAGTCGGTGCTCGAAAAAGAACGCCGTGGCGACTACCTGGGCAAGACCGTGCAGGTCATTCCCCATGTCACCAACGAAATCCAGGAATACATCAAGCGCGGCGCGGGCATTGGCACCGACGACGCGGTGGACGTGGCCATCTGCGAAGTGGGCGGCACCGTGGGCGACATTGAATCGCTGCCGTTCCTCGAAGCCGTGCGCCAGTTGAGCCTCAAGCTGGGCCCCAACAACTCGGCCTTCGTGCACCTGACTTACCTGCCCTGGATTGCCACGGCCGGCGAACTCAAGACCAAGCCCACCCAGCACACCGTGCAAGAGCTGCGCAAGATCGGCATCCAGCCCGACGCGCTGCTGTGCCGTGCGCAAAAGCCAGTGCCGGAAGAAGAGCGCGAAAAGATTTCGCTGTTCACCAACGTGCCCGAGTGGGGCGTGATCAGCATGTGGGACGTGGACACCATCTACAAGGTGCCCCGCATGCTGCACGAGCAGGGCCTGGACGGACTGATCTGCGACAAGCTGCGCCTTAACACACCGCCCACCAGCCTCAAGCGCTGGGACGAGCTGGTGCATGAAACCGAGCACCCGCAAGGTGAAGTCACCATCGCCATGGTGGGCAAATACGTCGATTTGTCCGACAGCTACAAGTCGGTGAACGAAGCGCTGCGCCACGCCGGCATGAAAAACCACGTGCGCGTGAAGATCGAGCACCTGGACTCGGAAACCATCGATAGCGCCAACGCTGCCGAAAAGCTGGCCCAATACGACGCCATTTTGGTGCCCGGAGGCTTTGGCAGCCGCGGTGTGGAAGGCAAGATCAGCACCGCCCAGTTTGCCCGTGAACACAAGGTGCCCTACCTGGGCATCTGCCTGGGCATGCAGGTGGCCACCATCGAATACGCCCGCCACGTAGCGGGCCTGGCCCAGGCCAACAGCACCGAGTTCAACCCCGCCACGCCCCACCCCGTGATCGCCCTGATCACCGAGTGGAAGGACGCGGACGGCACCATCAAAAAGCGCGACGAAAACTCCGACCTGGGCGGCACCATGCGCCTGGGCGCGCAAAGCTCGGACGTGCAAAAGGGCTCGCTGGCCCACAGCATCTACGGCGACGTGGTGACCGAGCGCCACCGCCACCGCTATGAAGCCAACGTGAACTACCTGGACCAGCTGCGCAAGGCAGGCCTGGTGATTTCGGCCCTGACGCAGCGCGAGCAGCTCACCGAAATCGTGGAGCTGCCCAGCGATGTCCACCCCTGGTACATCGGCGTGCAATTCCACCCCGAGTTCAAGTCCACGCCCTGGAACGGCCACCCGCTGTTCAATGCCTTCATCAAGGCAGCGGTGGAACACCATCAAGCGGCGAAAGCCTGAGGGAAGCAGCCATGCAACTGTGCGGATTCGACGTCGGCCTGAACCACCGGTTCTTCCTGATCGCGGGCACCTGCTCGATTGAAAGCCTGCAAATGTCGCTGGACGTGGCGGGCCAGCTCAAGGAAGTCTGCACGGCGCTGGACATTCCGCTCATCTACAAGGGCTCGTTCGACAAGGCCAACCGCTCGTCTGGCACCAGCCAGCGCGGCGTCGGCATGGACGCTGGCCTGAAGATTCTCGATGAAGTCCGCCGCCAGCTGCAATTGCCCATCCTGACCGATGTGCATGACGAATCCCAGGTGGCCGCCGTGGCCAGCGTGGTGGATGTGCTGCAAACGCCTGCCTTCCTGTGTCGCCAGACCGATTTCATCCGCGCCGTGGCGCAAAGCGGCAAGCCGGTGAACATCAAGAAGGGCCAGTTCCTGGCCCCCTGGGACATGAAAAACGTCATCGACAAGGCCCGCGCTGCAGCGAACGAAGTCGGCCTGTCGGAAGACCGCTTTTTGGCCTGCGAGCGCGGCGTGAGCTTTGGCTACAACAACCTCGTGGCCGACATGACCAGCTTGGCCGAGATGCGCAACTCGGGCGCGCCCGTGGTGTTTGACGTCACCCATTCAGTGCAAAAGCCCGGCGGCCTGGGTGCCGTGAGCGGCGGCGCGCGCGACATGGTGCCCGTGCTGGCCCGTGCCGGTGTGGCCGTGGGCGTGGCGGGCTTGTTCATGGAAACCCACCCCAAGCCTGCCGAGGCCTGGTCGGACGGCCCGAACGCCGTGCCGCTCAAGCACATGAAGGCATTGCTGGAGACGCTGGTGGCGCTGGACAACGTCACCAAGCAAAACGGATTCCTCGAAAACAACTTTGGAGCCTGAGACATGAGCAGTGGTTACGTCATCGCATCGGTTACCGTCACCAATCCCACGCAGTACGAGGAGTACCGCAAGTGGAGCACGCTGGCCATGCAAGCCCACGGCGCCGAAGTGTGCGTGCGCGGCGGCAAGGTCGAAGTGCTGGAAGGCGACTGGAACCCCGGCCGCACCGTGATCCTCAAGTTCCCCAGCTTTGAAGCGGCCCGTGCGTTCTACGACACGCCCGAGTACCAGAAAGCCAAGGCAGCCCGGGAAGGCGCCGCCGTCATGCGCATGGTCTGCGTCGAAGGCGTCTGAGCGGGCACGGCAGCCCAGCGACCGGCCATCGCAGGCCGCTCGCTCATTAATTGATAGCTACTAGCGCTTTATTTAAAAGCGTCATAGCCCGATTTGATTTGAAACTTCTGCAAAAGGAAAACCATGAGTGCCATTGTTGACATCGTAGGTCGCGAAGTGCTGGACAGCCGCGGCAACCCCACCGTTGAATGCGACGTGCTGCTGGAATC
>DFQQ01000020.1 GCA_002377855.1 Acidovorax delafieldii
ACCATGAAGCACACCGTGAACGCAAACGTGCTCACGATCAGCACCGACCACGCCTGGCGCGTGCGCTGGGGGCTTGCGCCCGGGGGCAAGGTTTGATTAGCCATTGCGCTGTTCCTCTCTTTCGTATGGCAGGTATGGTCCCTTGTATTGAGGACCTTGCCCATCCTTCGCTAGACCATGTGCAGCACGGCAGAGGTAGTAGTCACGGGCAGCGCGGCATCGTCCGAAAGAACTATTGCGCCGTGCGCGCTGTCGTGCATTTCCAAAGCACGCTCGAAGGAGAAGAGCCACCCGAGACCAGGTAATGGCAGGGCGAGGCGTGGCGATGCACGCACCTTGCGGCGCCTGCATTGAAGAAAAAGTGCCTCTGGCGCCCTATCCACAAGCGCAAGCAGCTCTCAAATTGAGAGCAACCAGACATTAGAAGGTGTCGTGAGGATGGGAGGCCTTGCCGCCCCCTGGGGCCGCTACTCCGCGCGCTGGCGGTCGGATGCGTAGACGGCCGCCTGTACGCGCGAAGTCAGCCCGAGCTTGCGCAGGATGTGCTGGACATGGATCTTCACCGTGGTTTCGGCAATATCCAGTGTGCGGGCGATTTCCTTGTTGCTCATGCCGCGTGCAATTTCACGCAGCACTTCTTCCTCTCTCGGGGACAGAGGGGTGCCGCTGTCGCCTGCCGGCCCACCGGGCACGTCGGCGATGTCGGCCGATGGCGGTGCGGACGCCGCGATGGGCGCGCCCTGCGATTGGAACGCTGCCACCAGTTTGCCCATGAGTTCCGGGCTGACCACGGGTTCACCCAGCGCGGCGCGGCGTATGGCTTGTGCGAGCAAATCGCCGTCGATGGTTTTGAGCAAGTACCCTTGGGCCCCGTTGCGCAGCGCGGTGGCCAAGTCCTGCGAATCCTCGCTCACGGTGAGCATGAGCACCCGCGAGCGCGGAGATACCTCGCGCAGTCCGCGAATGGCGTCCACCCCCATGACGCCGGGCAGGTGGTTGTCCAGCAAAATCACGTCGGGTTGCAGCGCAGGCGCCAGGCGCAGGGCTTCTGCGGCGTCGCCTGCTTCTCCCACCACGCTCAAGCCAGCGTCCTGCCCCAGCAGGGCGATCAGGCCGCGACGAAACAGGGTGTGGTCATCCACCACCAGCAGGGTCACAGGCGCGGTGGCCGAGGAAGGTGTCACGTCAATAGCTCCTGAAGGGGTGCAGGCAAGGCCGGGGCGGGCAGAGGCGTCGCAGAATTCGATGCCTGCACGGGCCCGCCCGCAGCAAGGGTAGCGGGCACTGGCGGGCGCGGGCTGCTGGGCAATTCGACGCACACACGCGTGCCCTGCCCAAGATGCGAATGCACCTGAACCACCGCGCCAATGCGCTGGGCCCGCTCGCGCATGATGCCAAGGCCCACATGCACGGAATCGGGGGGCACTTGGGCCACCTCGAAGCCGATGCCGTCGTCCTGTACTTCAAAGCGCCAGCGGGGATGGCGCTCCACACGCAACTCCACACGAGAAGCCTTGGCATGCTTGCGCACATTGGACAAGG
Organism: Acidovorax delafieldii; assembly: GCA_002377855.1. GTDB lineage: Bacteria > Pseudomonadota > Gammaproteobacteria > Burkholderiales > Burkholderiaceae_C > Acidovorax > Acidovorax delafieldii_A. Next base: position 1,543 of record DFQQ01000020.1, read on the forward strand.
CTTCCTGCACCATGTGCAACACCTGGATCTGCACGTCTGGCGGCAGGGGCACGCCATGGCCCGACATGGTCAGTGACGTGGCCATGCCCGTCTGGTGTTCAAACTTCGAGAGGGTGGCGCGCAATGCGGCCTCGATGTCTTCTTCACTCGTGCGTGTGCGAAAGTGCACCAGCAGCTCGCGCACGTCGCTGTAGCACTCGCGCACACCTACATCGAGTTCGTCAATGCTGCGGTCCCGCTTGGTGGTGTCGCCCTTGACTACGGCATCGCGCAGCAACTGCGTCTGAATTTTCAGGAAAGCCAGCGACTGCGCAATGGAGTCGTGCAGTTCGCGCGCAATCATGCTGCGCTCTTGCGCCACGGCGGCTTCCCGTTCAAGCGCCTTGGCGCGCAGCCCTTCCATGGCGCTCGCCAGGTGGCGGGTCATGGCTTCCAGCAACTCACGCAGTTCATCATTGAGCGCCACCGGCGAACGGAAAAACAGATCCACCTCGCCCAACACACGCTGCTGCATTTGCACAGGAATGGTCACCATCGTCTCAAAGCCTGCCTCGCGGCAATGGGGAAGGGCCGCCGCAGAGGCGGGGGTGATGGGGATGACACGGGTGCGGGCTTTTTCCTGCGGCTGCCCACAGTGGCACGAGCCGGTGTGCAGACAGTGCTCCAGCTCCGCCATGGCCTTGGGCAGCCCATCATTGGCTAGCAGAACGTAGCGTTCGTTGGCCTCGTCGGACCAGCGCATCGCCACCGCGTCAGCCCCTGCCACGCGCCGGATCTGCCGCACAAACGCGTTGGCAAGCTCCGTCAGGCCAGCAGCATCCGACGCCATGGCACTCACTTCGTACAACGCCGCGAGCCGCTGGTTCTGCACCGCAATGCTCGCGGTTTTTTCCTGCACCTTCTGCTCCAGCCCCTCGTGGGAGGCCTGCAACGCATGCGCCATCAGGTTGAAGCCCGCAGACAGCTGACCAAATTCATCGTCGGTATCGACCGGCAACCGGGTGGCAAGGTCGCCTTGGCGCAAGCGCGCCTGGGCACTTTGCAGCCTTGCCACCGGGTTGATCACCAGCAGATAGCTCACCGCCATGAAAGTGACGGCGGCCGCGATGGCCAGCGCCATCATGCACAGCTGAAACAGGTGCAGCGCGGCGGTCCAGCCGGCGATCTGGATCTCAATGGTCTCCACGAACCGGTCTACCTCGTGCACAAAGTGATCGGCCTGGGCCAAAGCCTTGTCCCGGTCAGGACGCGGCTCCTGAGTCCACTGGCGCTGCAGGTTGGCCCAGTCGATGCGAATGGCATCAAAACGGGGACGGGTCTCATCGCTCCAGGGCACGAACAAAGGCCGCGAGGGGTCTCCGGTGCGCAGCAGTTCCAGACTGGCGTCAAAATCCTTGGCATGCTGCTGCACCGCCTGCACCGGCTCCGTCTGCAGCACCAGCACCATGCGCAGCATGTTCATGCGCAGACGCCCGGCTTCGTTAACTGCGGCTGCGCCGCCCTCCAGCTTCCATGTCACCCACAGGGTCAATCCGATGGAACTGAGGGCGACCAAGAGGAAACCTGCACCCAGCGCCAGTAGCTTGGTGGTGAGGGACGGGGAATTTCGCATCGCCGCAGTGTAGGGACACATTGCCTCCAAAACCTTGACACAAGTCAAGAATTTACATTTGCACTCCAGCCCGCGCAACCGCTTAGCATCTGCCCATGCGCACACTGTTCTCCTTTTTGCTTTGCGACTGTCTTCCCCTGCGCCGTGCTGCGCTGGCCGTGCTGATGGGCGCGGCACTGGCAGGATGTGTCCACCGTCCACCCAGCGCTGAGGGAGACCAGTGGCCGCTGGTCCTGCGCACCGTGCTGCCAGCCGAAGTGCTGCTGCTGGGGGAGCAGCACGACGACCCCGAGCACCAGCGCATGCAGCATGACGCGGTGAAATGGCTCGCCATCCGCAACCAGCTGGGGGCCGTGGTGCTGGAGATGGCCGAACGTGGCACCAGCACAGCAGCCCTGCCAGCGGACGCCACTCCTGCCCAAGTGCAAAGCGCGCTGCGCTGGCACGAGGCCGCGTGGCCCTGGGCCGCCTACAGCCCCGCCATCATGGAAGCAGTGCGCGCCGGTATACCCGTGCTGGGAGGCAATCTTCCTCGCACGCAAAGCCGCAGCGCCATGCGCGACGACACCCTGGACCTGACCTTGCTGCCCCCTGCCCTCGAGCGCCAGCGCGAGGCCATACGCCAGGGCCACTGCAATCTGCTGGCAGAAACCCAGGTGCCCGCCATGGCTCGCATCCAAATCGCTCGCGACAAGACCATGGCGCAGGTGTTGGTGGAGGCGCAGCGCCAGCACGGCATGACGGTGGTTTTGATTGCCGGTGCGGGCCATGTGCTGCGCACTGCTGGTGTGCCGGTGCACCTTCCCAAAGACATTACCGCCAGCATCGTCGTGGCGATGCAGCGCAACGCGCCACCACCCAGCGGCGACACGGCACCGCCCCAGAACGACGCGGCCATGGCGCAAGCGATTGCCCGCACAGTGCCGGGAGATGCGGACCTGGTGTGGATATCCCCCTGGCGCGAGGGCCCAGACCACTGCGAGGCACTGCGCCAACAGCTGCAATGAAGCTACGGGCGTGGCCGCACAGTGAGCCCGCAGAGCAGCCCACCGCAAAGCAACTCATCGCCGCTGCTGCGACAATCCGGTGCCTATGACCCAAGCCTATATCCTCACCCTGTCTTGCCCCGACCGATTGGGGCTGGTGCATGCCGTATCCGGTTTCCTGATGGAGCACGGCGGCAATATTGAAGAAGCTGCCCAGTACAACGACCACGCCACAGGCCTTTTCTTCATGCGCGTGCAGTTTGCTTGCGATCAGCACGACCACGCTACGCTGAAGGCGCGCTTGGCCACCTTTGCAGAACCACACCAGATGCGCTGGAGCCTGCACACCACCGCTGAGCCCATGAAGACGGTGCTGCTGGTCAGCAAGGAAGGCCATTGCCTCAACGACCTGCTGTTCCGCTGGAAGTCGGGCCTGCTGCCCGTGGACATCCGCGCCATCATCAGCAACCACCGCGAGTTCTATCAACTGGCGGCCAGCTACAACGTGCCCTTCCACCACATCCCGGTGACGGCAGCCACCAAGGCCCAGGCCGAGGCCAAGCAGTTCGAGATCATCGAAGCCGAGGGCGCCGAACTGGTGGTGCTGGCGCGCTACATGCAGGTGCTCAGCGACGACCTGTGTCGTAAGCTGGCAGGCCGCGCCATCAACATCCACCACAGCTTTTTGCCCAGCTTCAAGGGCGCCAAGCCCTACTACCAGGCACACGACCGGGGGGTGAAGCTCATCGGCGCCACCGCCCACTACGTGACGGCCGACCTGGACGAAGGCCCGATCATTGAGCAGGATGTGGCCCGCGCCGACCACACCGACACCGTGGAAGACCTTACCGCCCGCGGCCGCGACACCGAAAGCCAGGTGCTGGCCCGCGCCGTGAAGTGGCACAGCGAACACCGCGTGCTGCTGAACGGGCACAAAACGGTGGTGTTCCGCTAAGCCTGCGGCACGGTCTCTATCCTGGCTCCCTGCGACATGGCCCAGCCTTTGGTGACCAGCGCCGCCCTGTCGTTTCAGACGGGCAATGCGCGGCGCATTCCGCCCATCCAGTGCCTGCTGACCTTCGAGGCGCTGGCGCGCCTGCGCAGCGTGACGCAGACGGCGGACGAGCTGTGCGTCACGCCCAGCGCAGTGAGCCACCGCGTCAAGCAGCTCGAGCAGATGCTGGGGGTGCGCCTGTTCGGGCGGGCCGACTTCTCGCTCACCACCGAAGGCAGCGCCTACCTGGCCCACGTGCGTGAAGGGCTGGGCGCGCTGCAGCGCTTTCCGGGCGAAGCAACGGCCCCTGGGCGCCGGCGCCTGAAGCTGGCGGTGACGCCCACCTTTGCGCGCACCATCCTGATTCCACGGCTGCGACAGTTCACCGAAGCCTATCCAGAAATCGACTTGGCCCTGCAGGTGTCCATCCCCCTGCTGGACGTGGTGGCAGAAGACGCCGACCTGATGGTGCGCTTTGGCCCTGGGCACTATGCCGACGTGGAACACATTGAACTGGCGCGTGATGTGGTGACGCCCCTGGCATCCCCCGCCTTCGTGCGTGAGCACGGGCCTTTCGAGCGCTCGGAAGACCTGGAAGGTCTCCCCCTGCTGCGCAGTCCGCTAGAGCCTTGGCGCACCTGGTTTGCCGTGGCCGGGCTGGACTGGGCAGAGCCCAGCGAAGGCTCTCAGTTCAATGACATAGGCCTGATGTGCGATGCCGCCGCCGCCGGAATGGGCGTGGCGCTGGTACGCCTGAAGCTGGGCGCCCCGTGGCTGGAAAATGGCACCCTGGTGCGACTGCTTCCGCTGGAAGCCCACAGCCCCCACGCCCATTACCTGTGCTGGCGCACTGGCGCGATGGAACGCTGGGAGTGCACGGCCTTTGCGCAGTGGCTCAAGGCAACCCTCTAGGAACCCTCTGCACGAATCACCGCGCCGTGTCCCTTGCGGTTTCGGCGGTCTGCAGCGTTGCAAACACTCGCAATAGCCACGGCTATTGCTGCGTTTTGCGCCTTGCAGCCCATCCCGATCCACAGTGCACACTTGCCGCTCGATTCGTGCAGAGGGTCCCTAAGGAATTGCTTCAACGCCCTGCCAAGGCTTGCGATCAAGTACACATCCCTGCGCGCATCCCACTTTTTTAGCCGCAAACTGCGCCTCCAACATCGGCACGCGCTTTGCGCACTTTTTTGTTGCCATTCTTTTCTTGCTGCTGATACTCCCGCGCTGAAGAGGGGAAGAAGGTGCTCTCGAGCACAGCGGCAGACACGATCGATGAACAAACATACCGGTGCTGCAGCGCCCTCCTTCCGCGTACTGACCGTAAGGAGTTGAACCATGAAAAGCAAAACATCGGGCCTGCAGCGCCCAGCCTTGAAGCGCGTTGTGGCAGCCGTCCTGACCGCGACATTGTCCATCCAGCCGTATATGGCGGCCCAGGCGGCCAATCACCCGCTCACCGCGGTGCGGGATGTCAACATCATTGACTACGTCGTGAACGTGGACTGGGATTACGACAACCCGCCCACCCAACAGGACAATCCTGCTCAAGTGCTGGACCGTGCCTACATCACCCAAGTCATTCGCACGCTGGCCCGCAGCAAATTCACCGCCACGGAAGGCCGCCACCGCTTGGGCAACGTGTTCATCTATAAGAATGGGCAGTTCGGCAACAACGTCGATATACGGATGATCAACAAGTCCGACCGTTCGGCCGCAAACATCTCTGGATGGGGAACGCGGGGGCAGACTTCATACAACTACCTGGCGTACAGCGGCGCGTTTGAAAGCATCGACGCCCTGGGCAAGGTGATCAACCACGAACTGGGCCACTACACCTATGGGCTGTACGACGAGTACGTCGAGGCGGGCGCCCCGCTCAAGCCCAACGATCCCGGAAGCCCTTCGGGCGAAGATACGCCGAAGAACACGGCTATGAACAACCACCTGGAGTTCGTTTCGCTTTCCACCCCCGCAGACTATGCCAACCCCGCCGAGCGCAAGACGGCCCACGCCCGCATGATGGCCACCCAGGCCGATGGCACGGGCGCAAGTGCCTGGGAAATGCTGACGCGCCCGCCCGAACAGGACCCCGAAATCGCGCGCGGCCAGGGCCGCACGTTCTTTGAGGCGTTCCGCGGCATTGACGCCCGAACCCTGACGCTCACACGCCCTACCGCGGGCTTTGATGCGGATCTGAAGCTGTTCTTCGCCCCTGCGCCGATGTTCCGCGATGTGATCGTGGTGGATCGCACCCTGCCCGCCACTCGCCTGGCAGATCTCCTTCAGGCAGCCAAGACCTTGATCGGCCAAGCCGGAGCCGACACCCAGTTCGCCATCGTGGCATCGCCCGCCGTGGGCAACGAACCCCTCGCCGCGTTCACGACCGCGGACGCCGCGGGCAAACAGGCACTGGTCGCCGCACTGGACGCCATCCAGACCGACGCCGCCGGCACCTTCAACGCCCTCACCGCCTTCAGCAAGGCCTACGAACTGATTGGCGCTGCCCGCCAGGCAGGTGATCCTGCCACACTGCACCTGCTCACTGGTTCGGAAACCCAAGTGCCCGCCGAAGCAGCGACCACTGCAAAGACAGCCCGCGTGTCCGTCAACCCCTTGGGTCTGACCGGCGCCACACCCGAAGCCCGCAGCCAGCGCGCCAAGACGGCCGTGCTGCAATCCAAAGCTGGGTCGGCCATGAACCTGACCCAGTTGGCCCAACTCACGGGTGGCACCTACAACTCGGCTCGCAATGGTGCGGAAGCTGCCAAGGACGTCGCCCGTGCACTGAACGAAGTGCACGCCAATGCCGTGGCCTCCGTGCGGCTGGATGGCACAGACGCGCTTGCGGCCAATGGCAGCTTCGCCACCAAGTTCCGCATCGCCAGCGCTGCCATCGACGGCGCTGTGGAAATTGAAAGCTACTTCGACCCAGCCGATGCCAAAAAACTCACCTTCAGCCTGACCGCCCCCGATGGACGGGTGGTCAGCCCGGCCAATGCACCTGCGGGCATCGAAATGGAAATGGATGCTGCAGAAGGTGTTTTCCTGATCACCATCGGTACCGAAGTGCCAGGCCGCAGCGGTGTATGGACGCTGCAGGCCACCTCCAACGCTGCCATGGTCGATGGCTTGGGCGTGGACGTGAGCAGCGCGTCGCGCATGGCCCTGCATGGCGAGGTGACCGGCGGAACGCTGGCTGCGGTTGGTGCGCCCCCCGCACTGCGCGCCACATTGGCAGCGGACAAGCGAGTCAAGGGCGCGTCAGTGCGGGCCACCGTGTACAACGAGGATGGCAAGGCCGTGCTGGAAAACCTGGTGATGCGGGACGACGGTGTGGCTCCCGACCTGCGCGCGGGTGACGGCGAATATGCGGTTTCGCTCAAAGACAAACTCAAGCCCGGCGAGTACTACGCCATTGTGGAGGCGGCCAACGACGGATCGGCCGTGGTGGCCAGCTTGGGTGCCTTGGTAAAGGGAGCCCGCACCGAAGAGACTCGGGTAGAAGCATTCCAGCGCGAGGCTGAGATCAGCTTCACGCTCGAAGCCTCGGCAGCGGGCGTTCTCGGTGCCGATGCCACGCCAACCCCACCGCCCGCGCCAGCCCCCACCCCGGGCAATGGCGACAGTGATGGCGGCGGCGGCTGCACCGTCAACCCCGACGGACGGGATGCATCGCTGCTGGTGCTGCTGGCACTGGGCCTTGCTGGTGCCGCCCTGCGCCGCCGCCTGCGCAAGGCCGAGCAGATCTGACGCCACATGAACTCCAGTGTCGCTGCGCAGCGCAAGGCGTACGCCCAAAATCCAGAGCAGCTGCCTCGCAATACCCGCCTGCTGGCAGCGTTATGGGTGGTTGCCGCTGCAACAGCTTGGGCTGCGCAGCACTGGTTGGCGTTTCGGCTGCAGCCGGCCGGCATCCCCACGTGGCTGTGGGTGCTGCTCGGCGCACCCCTTCTGGAAGAGTGGGTGTTCCGCCGGTGGGTCCAAAGCAGTGTGCACGGGGCTTTGCAGGCGGACTGGCCTGCTCTGCACGGCAAGTACAGGCTACATATTGCGGCTGTACAGCGCTGGGCGGCACAGTATGGTGCGGCAGCACTAGCAACAACGGCTTTTGCTGCGGCCCATGCACCGGCCCATGGCTGGCGTTGCGTGTGGTGGCTATTGCCGGGGTGGGCGCTTGCCGAGGTCTGGCGCCGCAGCGGCAGCTTGCTTGCCTGCGTCGTCACCCACGCCTGGTTCAATCTGTGTCTGGCGCTTTCGTCACGCTGGGCGTGACAAAACTTCAAGCTGCCCCCACCCCCACGGGGAGGTTGAGGAGCGTTACAGTGCGCGGGTGATGACCGAAACACCTCCACCCTCCCCCGCTGAACGCCAGGCGTTGCAACACCGCGTGGTTCAGGCCCTGTTGGCCCTGGTGCCTGCCCACGCGCTGCTTTGGCACAGCGAAGACACCACGCCTTACGAATGCGACGGCCTCACCGCCTACCGCCAGCGCCCGCTGGTGGTGTGCCTGCCCGAAACCTACGACGAAGTGGCGGCCGTGCTCAAGGCGTGCCACCGTCTGCAGGTGCCCGTGGTGGCACGCGGTGCGGGCACGGGCTTGTCGGGCGGCGCCATGCCCCACGCCATGGGCGTGACGCTGTCGCTGGCCAAGTTCAACCGCATCCTGGATGTGAACCCCGACAGCCGCACGGCCGTGGTGCAGTGCGGGGTGCGCAACCTCGCCATCAGCGAGGCGGCGGCGCCGTACAACCTGTACTACGCCCCCGACCCCAGCAGCCAGATCGCCTGCACCATCGGCGGCAATGTGGCCGAAAACTCCGGAGGCGTGCACTGCCTCAAGTACGGGCTGACGGTGCACAACGTGCTCAAGGTGAAGGGCTTCACGGTGGAAGGCGAGCCTGTGGAATTTGGCAGCGAGGCGCTGGACACCCCCGGCTACGACCTGCTGGCCGCCGTGATCGGCAGCGAGGGCATGCTGGCCGTGACCACCGAAGTCACCGTCAAGCTCGTGCCCAAGCCCCAGCTGGCGCGCTGCATCATGGCCAGCTTTGACGATGTGCGCAAAGCGGGCGACGCGGTGGCCGCTGTAATCGCAGCGGGCATCATCCCCGCCGGGCTCGAGATGATGGACAAGCCCATGACCGCCGCCGTGGAAGACTTTGTGCACGCAGGCTACGACCTGAGTGCCGAAGCCATCCTGCTGTGCGAAAGCGACGGCACGCCCGAAGAGGTGGAAGAAGAAATTGGCCGCATGAGCGAGGTGCTGCGCGCGGCTGGCGCCACAGCCATCAGCGTGAGCCAGGACGAGGCTGAACGCCTGCGCTTTTGGAGCGGCCGCAAGAACGCCTTCCCCGCCAGCGGCCGCATCAGCCCCGACTACATGTGCATGGACTCGACCATCCCGCGCAAGCGCCTGGCAGACATCCTGCTGGCCATTGCCGAGATGGAAAAAAAATACCAGCTGCGCTGCGCCAACGTTTTCCACGCGGGCGACGGCAACCTGCACCCGCTGATCCTGTTCGATGCAAACGATGCCGACCAGTTGCGCCGCTGCGAGCTGTTTGGCGCCGACATTCTGGAAACCAGCGTGGCCATGGGCGGCACCGTGACAGGCGAGCACGGTGTGGGCGTGGAAAAGCTCAGCAGCATGTGCGTGCAGTTCACCACCGAGGAAAACGCGCAGATGTTCGGGCTCAAGCACGCGTTTGACCCGGCCGGCCTGCTCAACCCCGGCAAGGTGATTCCCACCCTGAACCGGTGCGCCGAATACGGAAAGATGCTGGTGCGCGGCGGACAGATCAAACACCCAGACCTGCCCCGGTTCTGACGCTCACCCCTATGCGACCTCTGCAAGGTCTGGCGTTTTTGCTGCTCATGCAATCAGCAGGCGAGGCCTTGTCTCACTTCCTGAAATTGCCCGTGCCAGGCCCGGTGGTGGGGATGGTGCTTTTGCTGCTGGCGTTGCGGTGGCCTCCCGTGCAGGCGGCCGTTGCACCGGCGGCCAGCTTTTTGCTGAGCCACCTGTCGCTGCTATTCGTGCCCGTGGGCGTGGGCGTGATGACGCATCTGGCCCTGCTGAGTGCGTACGGCCTGCAGCTGGTGGTAGTGATCGTGGTGTCCACCTGGGTGGGCATGGCCGTCACGGCAGGGGTGCTGCGCCTATGGCAGCCCAAGGCGATTGACCATGCAGAACTTCGTTGAACTCTGGGTCTACCTGTCGTCAGCCCCTCTGTTCGGGTTGACGGCGACGCTGGCTGTGTATGTGCTGGCACAGGCGGTGGCAGTGCGCGCCGGGCATGCCCCATGGGCCAACCCGGTGATGCTCTCGGTGGCGGTGCTGGCGGGGGTGTTGCTGGCCACCGGCACGGCGTACCCCACCTACTTTGCGGGCGCGCAGTTCATCCACTTCTTGCTGGGCCCCGCCGTCGTGGCCTTGGGCTGGCCGCTTTGGCAGCGCCGGGCCGCCCTGCGCGCGCGCTGGGGGCGGCTGCTGCTGGCCTCGCTGGCAGGGGGTTCCGCAGCGGCTGCCAGCGCCGTGGGGCTGGGCTGGGCGCTGGGCCTGCCGGAGGACGTGCTGATGTCCTTGGCCCCGAAATCCGTCACGGCCCCGGTGGCGATGGGTGTGGCCGCGCAGATTGGCGGCGTGCCCGCGCTGGCGGCGGTATTCGCTGCGCTGACCGGCATGGTGGGCGCCTTGTCGGCCCGCTGGCTGTTTGGGCTGATGCGCCTGCCCACCGATGCTGAGGGCATGGCCCTGCGTGGCTTCGCGCTGGGCACGGCATCCCACGGCATTGGCGCCGCCCACGCCATGCAAGTGAATGCCGATGCCGGAGCCTATGCCGGGCTGGCGCTGGGCCTGCAGGTGGTGCTGGCGGCTGTGTTGATGCCGTTGGCGTTTCGGCTTTTTAATGCATAAAATTTGGCTCTAGCGCTTATCCGGCAAGCGCTAGTAGCTATATTTTTAATAGCAAAATTAAACCCCCTCGCGCCAGCCACTCAGCCACCGGCCACGGCCCGCGCAATCTCGCGGGCGTGAGACAGCGCGAACAGCACCAAGCCAATCAGCCCCCCCACCACGGTGCCGTTGATGCGGATGTACTGTAGATCCTTGCCGATGTTCAGCTCGATCAGGGCAGACATCTGCTCGGCATCCCAGCGCTGCACCGTGTCCTGGATGTGCTGCGCCACGAACTGCGACACATCGGGCGCCAAGCCTTCCACCCAGCCTTCCAGCCGCGTGTTGAAGGATTGGCGCAGCGCCGGGTCTGCCGCCAGCGATTCACCCAGCCACACACCCAGCTTGACCACCTGCCGCGCCAGCATGGAATCGGCGTCGGCCAGATCGCGCTGCAATGCGGCGCGCAGGTCCACCCACAGCGTCTTCGCATACTCGCCCACGGTCGGATCGGTCTGCAGGTAGGTGCGGATTTCCTCGCCTTTGCGCAGCCACTCGGGGTCGCGGCGCAGGCGTTCGACAAAGCGCTGCAGCGCGCCGTCAAACTGGGCCCGCAGCGTGTGCTGGGGGTTGGCGGCGACCTCGGACATCAGGGTCTCCAGCGCCCGGGCCAGCATGGCAGAGCCTTTGTCGCCCAGCCAGTCGGTGGGCAGCAGCTTTTCGGTGCGGGGGTGGTCCTTTTTCAGCCAGGCCACGATGGTCTGCGCCACCCATTCACGCGTTTGGGGGTTCTGCAGCCACTCGACGAGCTTGTGCAGCACTTCCTCCAGCAGCGCCTGGTGGCGCCCGTTGTGCGTGAGGGTGCCCAGCACCGCCGCCAGCGCACGCGACAGATCAAGCTGCCCAATGAGGGTGCGCACCGCCTTTTGCACAAACCGCTCCACCTGCGCGTCCTGCACCGTCTCCAGCGCGGCAGACGCCAGGCGCACCGCCTGCTGGCCCAGCAACGTTGCGTTCCCGGGGGCCAACAACCACTGCGATAGGCGCTCGGCCGGGTCGTGCTTGCGAATCAACGCCACCAGCGAGGGCACGTCGAGGAACTTGTCGCGCACAAAGGTGCCCAGGTTGCGCCCAATGCGCTCCTGGTTGCGGGCAATCACCGCCGTGTGCGGGATGGGCAGACCCAGCGGCCGGCGAAACAAGGCCACCACGGCAAACCAATCGGCCAGCGCCCCCACCATCGCAGCCTCAGCCATGGCCTTGATGCAGTTGAGCAGCAGGCCGCGTTCGACCAGGCTGGTAGCTGCAAACACGGCTGTGACCACCAGCAGCAGCGCCAGCGCTTGGCGTTTGGCCCGGCGCAGTGCCACATGGGCCGGCGTCTGTGCCGCCCCGGCAGTGTGTTGAACGTCGCTATCTGGCATGCGGATGCTGCAATCCCGCCAAGACCGTCCCAGGCATCAAGCGGCTGCGACCTTGTCGAGTGCAGCGCTCAGGTGCCCCACGGTGCGGTCCACGTTGTGCCATTTCTCAAGGCCAAACAAGCCGATGCGGAAGGTCTTGAAATCCGGCCCCTCGTCGCACTGCAGGGGCACGCCAGACGCCGTCTGGAGCCCCGCTTCGAGAAACTTCTTGCCGCTCTGGATGGCGGGGTCACTGGTGTAGCTCACGACCACGCCGGGCGCCTTGAAGCCGTCTGCCGCCACGCTGGGAAAGCCGCGCGACTCCAGCAGGGCGCGCACCTTGGAGCCCAGGTCGATCTGCTCTTGCCGCACTTTTTCAAAGCCGTAGGCCCGCGTTTCCGCCATCACATCGCGCAGGCGAACCAGCGCGTCGGTGGGCATGGTGGTGTGGTACGCGTGCTGGCCTTTCTCGTAGCCCTCGGCAATCTGCATCCACTTTTTCAGATCGCACGCGAAGCTGGAGCTTTGTGTACCTTCAATGGCTTGCCGTGCGCGTTCGCTCAGCATCACCATGGCGCAGCAGGGACTGCTGCTCCAGCCCTTTTGCGGGGCAGAGATCAAAACGTCCACCCCCATGGCCTGCATGTCCACCCACATCGCGCCCGAGGCAATGCAGTCCAGCACGAACAGCGCACCTACTTCATGCGCGGCAGCACTCACGGTGCGGATGTAGTCGTCGCTCAGGATGATGCCGCTGGAGGTTTCCACATGCGGCGCGAACACTACCTTGGGCTTTTCTGCGCGGATGGTGGCGGCCACCTCCTCGGCCGGGCAGGGAGCCCAGGGGGCCTGCGCGCCCTCGCCCAGGCGACGCGCCTTGCAGACCACGGCGCCACCGCCCAGGCCGGTGTCGGCATCAAAAATCTGGCTCCAGCGGAAGCTGAACCAGCCATTGCGCACGATGAGCACCTTTTCCTTGTTGGCAAACTGGCGCGCCACGGCCTCCATGCCAAAAGTGCCGCTGCCAGGCACCAGCACGGCGGTGTGGGCGTGGTAGACCTCTTTGAGCATGGCCAGAATGTCCTGCATCACGCCCGTGAAGCGCTTGGACATGTGGTTGAGCGCGCGGTCGGTGTAGACCACCGAGAATTCAAGCAGGCCATCGGGATCGACATCGGGCAGCAGTCCGGGCATGTAAACCTCTCCATCAACAGGAACGCCACCCCGGCACGGGGCGGGCTAGACGGATCAGCTTAGCACGCAGTCAATGCAAAAGACCTGCGCCAGCCCTGATGTACGCAGGGCGTTACGATGCCCTTTTTATCCGCAGGACCGCCATGCCCGACTTTCGCAGCGACACCGTGACCCAGCCCACCCCAGCCATGCGGGAAGCCATGTTCAAAGCACCGCTGGGCGACGATGTGTTTGCCGACGACCCCTCGGTGAATGCCCTGCAGGAACACGCGGCCGAACTGCTGGGCTTTGAAGCAGCGCTCTTCGCCCCCTCCGGCACGCAAACCAACCTGATCGCCCTGTGGGGCCACTGCCAGCGGGGTGACGAGGCCATCGTGGGCCAGAGCTGGCACACCTACCGCTGGGAGGCCGGCGGCATGGCCGTGCTGGGCTCCATCCAGCCGCAGCCGGTCGAAACCCAGCCCGACGGCACCCTGCGCTTGGCCGACATTGCCGCCGCCATCAAGCCCGACGACCCGCACTTTGCGCGCACCCGGCTCATCGTGCTGGAGAACACCACTGGCGGCCAGGTGCTGCCGCCCGAGTACGTGGCCGAAGTCGCGCAACTGGCCCGGCAGCGCGGGTTGGCACTGCACCTGGATGGCGCGCGCCTGTTCAACGCAGCCACGGCCAACGCTGCGCGCCGCGGCACGGATGTGTACCAGGAAGCGCGCGAGCTGTGCAGTCACTTTGATTCGGTATCGGTGTGCCTGAGCAAGGGCCTGGGCGCCCCCGTAGGCTCACTGGTGCTGGGCAGCACGGCCTTCATTCGCCAGGCACGCCGTACGCGCAAGATTCTGGGCGGCGGCATGCGGCAGGCCGGGGTGCTGGCAGCTGCAGGGCACTACGCGCTGCAGCACCACGTCAGGCGCTTGGCAGAGGACCACGCCAACCTGCATGCGCTGGCAACGGGCCTGCGCGACATGGGCGAAAGCCACCCTGTGCTTCGGGGCCGCATCACGGTGCACCCGTGGCAAACCAACATCTTGTTCACCGATGTGCACGGTGATGTTGCGCCCGCGTTCACGGCCTGGCTTGCGCAGCACCAGATCCGGGTGACCAGCAGCTTGTACGGCGGCCAGTCGCGGCTGCGCTGGGTGACGCACCTGGACGTGAGCGCAGCCGATGTGCAGGCCGCGCTCGACTGCGTTTCACGCTTTGCACTGCCTGGCTGATGCCATCGGGACGCAGCCAGCGGTATGGCAACGCCACCGCGCTGCGTCCAAGGGTTGGCCTCAAGCCGCTGGGTAGGCGCGCCCGCCGAAGACTCCCGTGCCCACGCGCACCAGGGTGCTCCCCGCCTGGACCGCTGCATCCAGGTCGGCGGTCATGCCCAGCGAGAGCGTGTCGAAATCGGCTGCACGCCCTCCAGCCCCCCCGACCGCATTCCGAATCTGCTCAAACAACGCACGAGCGGCTGCATGCACGGCCTTTTGGGCCTCGAAATCAGGGTACGGCTCGGGAATGCTCATCACACCCCGCAACAGCAGCCGTGGCAGTTTCGCCACAGCCACAGCAAGCTCCAGCGCTTCTTCAGGCCGGGCGCCAGCCTTGGTTTCTCCGCCATCCACGTTGACCTGGATGCAGACATTCAGCGGTGGCATGTGCGCAGGCCTTTGGTCTGACAAGCGCTGGGCAATCTTGAGGCGGTCTACCGTGTGCACCCAGTCGAAGTGCTCAGCCACCAAGCGGGTCTTGTTGCTCTGAATGGGGCCAATGCAGTGCCACTGCAGCGCAAAGGGCAGCATCTGGCGCAGCGCCAGGATTTTTTCCACCCCCTCCTGGATGTAGTTCTCTCCAAAAGCCCGCTGCCCGGCAGCGGCAGCTTCAGCAACCGCGTCGGCGCCAAAAGTCTTGGAAACGGCCAGCAAGGACACCTCTTCGCGCGCCCGCCCAGCGGCCTGGCACGCCCGGGAAATGCGGTCGTTCACCTGTTGGAGGTTGTTGGCAATCGTGGTCATAATGGCCGCCGAGCGTACCAAACGATTAGAGGGAACCCCGTGGACATTACCCAATTGCTGGCATTCAGCGTCAAGAACAAGGCCTCCGACTTGCACTTGTCGGCGGGGCTTCCTCCCATGATTCGGGTACACGGCGATGTGCGACGCATCAACGTGGAGGCGCTGGACCACAAGACCGTGCACGCGATGGTGTACGACATCATGAACGACTCGCAGCGCAAGCAGTACGAGGAGTTTCTGGAGGTCGACTTCTCGTTTGAAATCGAAGGCCTGGCCCGCTTTCGCGTCAACGCCTTCAATCAGAACCGCGGCTCGGCAGCCGTGTTCCGGACCATTCCCAGCAAAATTTTGACGCTGGAGCAGCTCAACGCCCCCAAGATCTTCGGCGACCTCGCACTCAAGCCCCGCGGGCTGGTGCTGGTGACGGGCCCCACCGGTTCCGGCAAGTCCACCACGTTGGCGGCCATGGTCAATTACCTCAACGAAACCGAATACGGCCACATCCTCACCGTGGAAGACCCGATCGAGTTCGTGCACGAATCCAAGAAATGCCTGATCAACCAGCGCGAAGTGGGGCCCATGACGCTGTCGTTCGCGGCGGCCCTGAAGTCGGCGCTGCGCGAAGACCCGGACGCGATCCTGGTGGGCGAAATGCGCGACCTGGAAACCATTCGCCTGGCCATGACGGCCGCTGAAACGGGCCACTTGGTATTTGGCACGCTGCACACATCCAGCGCCGCCAAGACCATCGACCGGATCATCGACGTGTTCCCGGCCGAAGAAAAGGAAATGGTCCGCGCGATGTTGTCCGAATCGCTGCAGGCAGTGATCTCGCAGACGCTGTGCAAGACCAAGGACGGCTCGGGTCGCGTGGCGGCGCACGAGATCATGCTGGGCACCAGCGCCATCCGCAACCTGATCCGCGAGGCCAAGGTGGCGCAGATGTACTCCACCATTCAGACCAGCAACAGCGTGGGCATGCAGACGCTGGACCAGAACCTCACGGACCTGGTGCGACGCAACGTCATCAGCCCGGCTGAAGCGCGCAGCAAAGCCAAGATCCCTGAAAACTTCCCCGGCTGATTGGCATCAGGCCTGCGCCACTCAACATACCTGGCGGCACACGGTGCCGCAACCGGAGCAATTATGAAAGGCATTCTCGGCCTTCTGCGTTCAAAGACCAGAGGCGACAAGCCCAAGGACGACAGCACGGATTCCGTGCTGTTTTCAACAGCATTTGCTGGACAGGGTGTGGACGATTCCATGCTTGTCCCCTGGGAAGCCCGTGCGGTGGAAGTCGGCGCAAAACGCCTGCCCGCCAGCCGGGGCGGCAAACTGCTGCAAGGTCTGTGGTCCAAAGACCGGTACATGACCCACCTGGACAAGGATGCGGTGGAGCGAATGGAACGCTTCTTCGAGTTTGCTGCCGTTCCCTCCAACCGCGATGTGATCCGCCAAGACGAGTACGGCAATTTCATGGTCGTGCTGCTCACGGGCACCATTGCGGTAGATCGCGTACAGCCCTGGGGCGAGCAACTCCGTCTGGCGGAAACCCGCCCCGGCGACATCCTCGGCGAGATGTCTTTGCTGGACAGCGGGATTCGGTTTTCGGCCTGCACGACGCTCACAGACTGCGAAATCGCGGTACTCAGCGCTGAAGCCCTTGACGACATGATGACCAAAGACCCCCAGTTGGCCGCCAGCCTGGTGGCGTTGTTGGCGCGTAAACTGTCCCTGCGCTTGCGCGTGGTCAGTGCGCGCCTGAGCGACCACCAAAAGTAACGGCACGTAAGCAGCGCAAATAATCACAGCCAGCGGCTGACAATGACGCCAGAGAGGATTTCTGATGGAACGCGATCAGGCCAGTAAATTCATCAATGACCTGCTCAAGTTGATGGTGAGCCGCAACGGCAGCGACTTGTTCATCACTGCGGAGTTCCCGCCAGCCATCAAGGTCGATGGCAAGGTGACCAAGGTATCCCCGCAGCCATTGACACCCACGCATACGCTGACCTTGGCCCGCGCCATCATGAGCGACAAGCAGGTGGCCGATTTCGAGCGCACCAAGGAATGCAATTTCGCCATTTCGCCGGCCGGCATCGGCCGGTTTCGGGTGAACGCCTTCGTGCAGCAAGGCAAAGTGGGCATGGTGCTGCGAACGATCCCATTGACTCTGCCCACCATCGACGGATTGGGCGTGCCGCAGGTGCTCAAGGAAGTCACGATGACCAAGCGCGGCTTGTGCATCATGGTGGGCGCCACGGGCTCGGGCAAGTCCACCACGCTGGCTGCCATGGTCGACTGGCGCAACGAACACTCTTTCGGACACATCATCACGGTGGAAGACCCCGTGGAATTTGTGCACCCCCATAAGAACTGCGTGGTCACGCAGCGCGAAGTGGGGCTGGACACGGACAGCTGGGAAGCGGCACTCAAAAACACACTGCGCCAAGCGCCCGACGTGATCCTGATGGGCGAAATCCGCGACCGCGAGACCATGGAGCACGCTGTGGCGTTTGCCGAAACCGGGCACCTGTGCCTAGCGACCCTGCACGCCAACAGCGCCAACCAGGCACTTGATCGCATCATCAACTTCTTCCCTGAAGAGCGCCGCGCACAGTTGCTGATGGATTTGTCGCTGAACCTGCGCGGAATGGTGTCGCAGCGCCTCATTCCCAAGCAGGACGGCAAGGGCCGTGCGGCAGCGGTTGAGATCATGCTCAACACCCCTTTGATTTCCGACCTCATCTTCAAAGGCGAGGTCTCGGAGATCAAGGAAATCATGAAGAAGAGCCGCAACCTGGGCATGCAGACGTTTGACCAGTCGCTCTTCGATTTGTATGAAGCCAATGTGATCAGCTACGAAGACGCATTGCGCAATGCGGACTCGCTCAATGACCTGCGGCTGCAGATCAAGCTCAACAGCCAGCGCGCCAAGTCGCCCGACCTGGCCTCGGGCACGGAGCATTTCGCGATCGTGTGAAAGCCCTCGGGCGGATGCGCCGTTCGGTGCCGGCCGCCTCAAGTGGCCGCTTCGCATTGCCCCCATTTGCGCAGGCAGGCTCGGAGTTGCGGCCCCGCCACTTCTCTAGCGCTGCACGCGGTAAGAAAGCCGACGCCCGTGGCAGAGCAAGGTTCATGGCGTACCCCGCCGGGGCTCAGGCCTCTCCAGTATCAAACGCTGCCTTAGGGCGGCCTTCTTTGCAGGAAACACTCCCATGCCAAGCACCAATCCACGCAGCTACGAATCCACCCCTTCCCGCAAGGTTGCCTTTCTGGGCCTGGGCGTGATGGGATACCCCATGGCCGGGCACCTCGCACTGGCCGGGCACGAGGTGACGGTCTACAACCGAACCGCTACCAAATCCATAGCTTGGTGCGCAGAGTACGCAAGCGCCAGAGGCCAAAAACATGCTTCAACACCGCGCGAAGCAGTAGCCGGGGCTGACTTTGTGTTTTGCTGCGTGGGCAATGACGACGACCTGCGCTCCGTCACGCTGGGCGCGGACGGCGCGTTTGCGGGCATGAAGCCGGGCGCCGTTTTTGTGGACCACACCACGGCGTCGGCCGAAGTAGCACGCGAGCTGTATGCCGTCGCCGAGGCAATGGGCCTGCAATTCGTGGATGCGCCTGTTTCCGGCGGGCAGGCGGGCGCACAAAACGGCCAGCTCACGGTGATGTGCGGTGGCGACGCAGCCGCTTTCGAGGCGGCCCAGCCGGTGGCCATGGCGTTCTCACGTGCGTTCACGCTGCTGGGCGCGAGTGGATCGGGGCAGTTGGCCAAAATGGTCAACCAGATCTGCATCGCGGGCTTGGTGCAAGGCCTCTCCGAAGCCATTGCGTTCGGGCAGAACGCGGGGCTGGACATGAAGCAGGTGCTGGATGTGATCGGAAAAGGCGCCGCTCAGAGCTGGCAGCTGGACAACCGCGGCAAAACCATGGTCGACGATAAATTTGATTTCGGATTCGCTGTGGACTGGATGCGCAAGGACCTGGGCTTGGTGCTGGACGAAGCCAGGCGAAACGGTTCACGCCTGCCGGTGACGGCCTTGGTGGACCAGTTTTACGCCGATGTCCAGAAAATGGGGGGCAACCGCTGGGACACTTCTAGCTTGGTCAAGCGGCTCAAGTAAGGGAAGAGGCAGAAAGCGGCCGCCGTGCTTGGGATCGCTGAAAGGGTACGCCACGGCGTGCGTTTTCGGGGCGGAGCGCGAGCCCTGAAGGAGTCACCGGTCTCTCGCTGATCCACCTCAGCAGCCAAGCCGTGCGCGCCATCATCTTGCAGTCGGCTTGGTGCGTGACGGGCAGTCTAGGCTCGCCCACCACGGTGCAGGCGCCAGCGCGCCAGCCGCCCGATCAGTTGCGAGGAGATGAGGTCGCTGGCGCGTCCTGGACGACCGGGGCAGGGGCGATGTTGCGCAGTTCATCTTCCGACAGCATTTCAAACACGCGCACGACCTTGCTCACGCCGCTCACGCCGCGCGCAATCTCCGTGGCCCGCTGGGCTTCGCGCTGCGTTACGCGCCCCATCAAATAGACGACGTTGCGCTCGGTCACCACTTTGAACGCGCTGGCCGACAGGTCCTTCGCATCCACCAAGCTGGCGCGCACCTTGCCGGTGATGAAGGTGTCGTTCGATCGCTGGCCCAGGCTGCTGGGCGGCATGACAGCCAGGTCGTTGACCACCGAGCGGACGTTTTCCACCCCCGTCACCATCTGCTCTACCCGTTGGCGTTCCTGGGCGCTGGGCACTTCGCCCGTCAGCAGCACCTGGCGGTTGAAGCTGGTCACGTTGACGTGGCCTCGGTCCCCCAGCACTTCGCTCAGGCGATTGGCCGAGCGCAGTTCAATGCCTTCATCCTCCACCTGGGTGCCCGTCGTGCGGCGGTCTACCGCCATCATGGTCCCGACCACGGCGCCGCCTACCACCAAGGGGGCGCAGGCCGACAGGCCCGCCGCCAGCGCAGTAGCGGCCAGCAAGGAACAAAGGGTTCGGTTCAAGATTTGCTTCATCACGGAATCTCCTGGTCACCAAGTAATTGGGCATCCACGCCATCGCTGAGGCAGTGCAGCACCAGTGCATGCACCTCGCGCACCCGAGCGGCGCGGTCATGGGGTACGTTGATCAACACATCCGTTTCGCGCAGCACAGCGCCCAAGCGTCCCCCGGTGCGACCCGACAGCACGACCACCGTCATGTCGCGCTCATGGGCTGCTTCTGTGGCGGCCAGCAAATTGGCATCATTGCCCGACACCGACAGGGCCAGCAGCACATCGCCCGCTTGCCCCAACGCGCGCACCTGCCGCGCAAACTGTTGGGATGACATGTCAGGCCCACTGGCCGAAGCGGTGAGCAGCGTGCTGTCTGCCGTCAGCGCCATGGCCGCCAGCTCGGGCCGGTCGCGCTCAAAACCGGCAACACAAAAAGCGGCAAACTGCTGCGCTTCAGCAGCCGAGGGGCCATTGCCACAGGCAAGCACCTTGCCGCCGCTGGTCACGCAGGCAAGAATGGCCTGAATGGCCGCAGCAATGGGTTGGCTCAAAACCTGCGCCGCTTGGTATTTCAGGTCGGCGCTGTCGATGAAGTGTTGTTGGATGCGTTGCTCAAGCATGAGGGCCCGATGATACCCGCCGCTTGTTATAGCTTTTGTAGCAAAGGGTTGACGCACACCAAGCGCCGGACCGCACAACGCCAGCAGGCAGGTTGATCTTCCGAATGCAACCCGTTTCCGGCGCGCCGCAGCGTGTTCGTCAACCCCATCGTGGCGGCATGGGGTGGCAAGGCTTCTGCCGCCTTGGTTGCGCATTCCATTGGGCCAACGCCCTTAGCGAGCCAACAACGGACGGCTCTCGCGCCCCACCAAGCACCCGCCCGGCTGATTCACTGCGCGTCGAAGGCGGCCTTCAGCCACTGCACGGATTGCTCCAGCAGTACCGCGTCAAATCGGCACGGTGGGGGTGACGCATGGCGCAACAGGTAGTGCCGTGCCGCGTACACCACACGCTGCTGCTTGGCAGCCCCGATGCTCGAGCCCGCGCCGCCAAAGGCCCCGCTGCTGCGGCTTCGCACCTCCACAAATACCACGGTGCCGTCGCGCTCCCGCATGATGAGGTCAATCTCGCCACCCCCACGCCCAGGCGTCCGATAATTGCGCTCGAGCAGCTGCAATCCTTGCCCCTGCAAAAAGGCCAGAGCCCGGTCTTCTGCCGCATTTCCACGCTGGCGGGTGGTGGTTCTAGCCGCACCCGGCGCCGTTGTAGCGTCCGCCGCAGCGGGCTTTCTTCCAAGGAATTTCATTGAGCGCATCTTTCGCAACAGCACTGGCCGCGGCACGCGATGCGGCCGCCGCGCAGCATTATCCGCAAGGCACGCTGTACATCGTCGCCACGCCCATCGGCAACTTGGCGGACGTCACCCTGCGCGCGCTGCACGTATTGCATTTGGCAGACACCGTGGCGTGCGAGGACACACGCCATACGCAGGCGCTGCTGCGGGCCTACGGCATCGACAAAAGCGCGCACCAGCTGCTGGCCGTGCACCAGCACAATGAGGCAGAAGCAGCCCAGCACGTGGTAGAGCGCCTTCAACAAGGCCAGCGCGTGGCTTACGTGAGCGATGCCGGCACGCCCGGGGTGAGCGATCCGGGGGCCCGGCTGGTGCAGGCCGTGCGCGCGGCTGGGTTGCGCTGCGTACCGCTGCCCGGTGCCAGCAGCATTACCACGGCTCTGAGTGCGGCGGGGGCCGTGGCCCATAGTGCGGAGCAAGGCGGCTTTGTATTTGCTGGCTTCCTGCCCGTCAAGCACGCCGAGCGTGCTGCCGCCGTGCAGGTACTGTCCACAGAACCGCGCTGCGTGGTGCTGCTGGAGGCGCCCCACCGCATCCAGGAACTGGCTCTGGCCCTGGCGCCCCTGGGCGAGCGCGCCGTGACACTGGCCCGCGAACTGACCAAGCAGTTCGAAGAAATCACCACCCAGCCAGCCCACGCGCTGAGCACATGGCTGGAGGGCGGAGCGCAACGTGCGCGCGGTGAGTTCGTGGTGCTGCTGCACCCGGTGCCAGTGGCCAGCGACAACAGTGGCGAGGCCTTGCGCGTGCTGCGCCTGCTGCTCAAGGAACTGCCCCTGAAAACCGCTGTGCGCTTGGCGGCGGAGGTGACGGGCGCATCGCGCAATGTGCTGTACGACACCGCACTGGGCTGGAAGCGAGAAGCCGACGGCGGCGCTTCAGACGACTCCTGAAGCCGCGCACGATCGCCCAGATGCCGACCTGCCGGGGCGTGGCCCCGGACTTGGTAGCCATTGCTGCATTGCGCACCACAGGGTGAGCCTCAGAGCATCACTGCCAAAAAATACGAGAAAACGGGTTGTAGCGCTCTGTATACAAGCGCTAGCAGCTACATATTTGATAGCATACTCATGGAGCAACGGCCAATCCCAGCGCCACGCCTCCAAACAAATCCCCTTCCACCTGCGCCGTATCTGGAAACGCCCCATGCAACGCTTGGCGCAGGGGCCGCAAGGCAGAGGAGCCCCCTGTGAGGTAAATCGCCTGCAGATCGGTTGCCTGCAACCCCGCCAATTGCAGGCACTGCTGGGCGCACTGCACCACCTGGGTGAGCGGGCCGCCCAAGTGCTGCTCGAGGCCCTCGGGCGTGACGCACGTGGCCAACGCGCGCTCGATCCAGTCCAGCGCGATGGGCGCATCCGCATCGCTCACCGATGCCGCGATCTTGGCCTGCTCCATGGAATTGGCCAGCCTGTGTCCGAGCCGTTCGTTCAGCACCGTCATCAGGCGGGCATGCAATTGCGCATTGGCGTAGTCGCTGCGCAGGGCCTGGGCATCCCGCAGAGCCTTTGGTGAATACAGCCACTGGATCAGATGCCACGTGGACAAATCAAAAAACACCCGGCTGGGCACCTCGCGCCTGCGGGGCCCCAGGTGCCTGAAACCCAGCAAGGGCATGAGCAGTTCCAGGCTGAGGCGGCGGTCAAAGTCCGTTCCTCCCACGTGCACACCCGTGGTCGCCAGCACGTCGCTCAGGCGGTCGGCCCGGTGCATGCGTTCGGGCCCCAGGCGCACCACCGTGAAGTCGGAAGTACCTCCGCCAATGTCCACCACCAGCACCACCGCTTCATGATCGATGCGTTGTTCGTAATCCAGCGCTGCCGCAATGGGCTCGAGCTGGAAGGAGATGTTCTCAAATCCCGCATCCATGGCCGCCCGTCGCAAAGCCGCTTCCGCCTGCCGGTCACGCTCCGGGTCATCGTCCACAAAGTGCACCGGGCGCCCCATCACCACGCGCCCTGGCATGCCGCCCAGCTCGGCCTGTGCCTTTTGCGCCAGCATGCGCAGAAACAGACTGATAACGTCCTGATAGCTGATCAACTGGTTGTGCACCGCTGTCTTGTCCTGCAGCAACGCGCTGCCCAGCAGGCTCTTGAGCGAGCGCATCAGGCGGCCCTCGGTGCCCTCCAGGTACTGCGCAATCGCATCACGCCCAAAGTGCGTACGGGACTCTTCCGCATTGAAAAACAGGGCTGTGGGCAACGTGCGGGCATCGCCCTCCAGCGAAATCATGCGTGCGGGGCCCGCACCCTGGCGCACCGACATGGCCGAATTGGAGGTACCAAAGTCGATACCGAGGGTGACATCCTGCAGGAGAGCCATCTTGAAACGCTGGGAATGCAGGCCGGCGCGCTGACAACGCTGACCCAAGCTGATTGAAAACGGGAACTGTGCGTCGCGTAGGCCGTGCTTGCTTGCCATCAGGCAGCCGCTTCGGGGGAGCTGCGGCCAATGTCCTGCATGGGCAACGAACGGGCCAGGCGCGCAATGTAAAAAGCCCCTGATCCTGAGATCAAGGGCTTTTTAATTTGGTGGCCTGGGACGGAATCGAACCGCCGACACAAGGATTTTCAATCCTCTGCTCTACCGACTGAGCTACCGGGCCTGAGCCTCAGATTATAACCAGAGAATTTCTGGCAAAAGGCAACTTTGAAAATTAATTGCGTTTGCCGCGTCCCAGGTCCACTCCAAGCTGGCGCAGCTTGCGGTACAGGTGGGTGCGTTCCAGGCCGGTCTTTTCTGCCACGCGGGTCATCGATCCACCTTCTCGCGCCAAGTGAAATTCGAAGTAGGCTTTCTCGAACCCGTCACGAGCTTCCCGCAGGGGGCGGTCCAGGTCAAACCCCTGGTGGGCATGCGGGCCGTGGTCAGAGCCGGTGGTCACGGTGATGGGTGCCAGCGGCAGCAGAGTGGCGTCCATCGACGACTGCAGCACTGCCGGAGCCGCCACCGCAACCGGAGCCGCCTGGCGTGCATTGTTGCGGGCCAGACCTTGCTCCACTGCCTTGAGCAGCTTTTGCATGGTGATGGGCTTTTCCAGGAACGAGAAAGCGCCGATGCGCGTGGCCTCCACCGCGGTGTCGATGGTGGCGTGGCCACTCATCATGATCACGGGCATGGTCAGAACGCTGGCAGCCGCCCATTCCTTGAGCAGCGAGACACCATCGGTATCTGGCATCCAGATGTCCAGCAGCACCAAGTCGTATTGGTTGGCAAGACGGGCAGCGCGGGCCTGCGTGGCGTTTTCAGCCAGGTCCACACTGTGGCCTTCGTCGTTCAGGATTTCGGACAACAGGTCGCGAATGCCAAGTTCGTCGTCGACCACCAGAATATTTGCCATGTGTATTGAAGCGCCTAGGAATGCTGCCGTGCGGTAACGTTTCGACCCTCAGCACAGCTTCTTCTGGGCAGGAGTCCGGGTTGCAGTCCCACAGGGCTGCAGATAGGGCCCTGTCCATCAGCTGAAATGCGAGGAGCGAGAGCACCTTCCCGACCACCCGAGGTGTGCGCTAACACAGTCCGCAGGAGTTGTGCGGAGGGTGCTATGACGCCACCGCGGGTTCTGGGGCGAATGATAACGACACTTGCGCGCCACGCAACACGCCGTTTTCGGTGCGATTGGACAGATCAATGCGTGCGCCGTGCTCATCGGCGATCTTTTTCACCACTGCCAAGCCCAGTCCGGTACCCCGTGCTTTGGTGGTGACATAGGGCTCGAATGCACGCTGCAGGATGTGGGGGGGAAAGCCCGTGCCGCTGTCCGAAATGGTCAGGCGAGCCCGCCCAGACGATTCACTCAAGCGCGTCGAGATGCGGACAAAAGGATCTGTTGTTTTTCCCTCCGCCCTGGCCTGTACGGTCGCATCCTGCGCGTTCTGCAGGAGGTTGTGCACCACCTGGCGCAGCTGCTGCGCATCGCCTGCAATCCTTGGGCAGCGCGGGTCCAGCTCGGCCTTCACAGGGACAGACGCGTTTTCTTCACCGTACAAATGAAGTACATCGGACACCAGTGCATTGAGGTCCAGAGGCTGCAGCTCGGCAGCCGGCAGACGGGCGTAATCGCGGAATTCGTTCACCAGCCGCTTCATGGCGTCGACCTGGTCGACGATGGTCTTCACTGACTTGGTAAGGATGGCCTGCTCCGCTGGTGGCACCTTGCCGGACAGCTTCATTTCCAGGCGCTCGGCAGACAGCTGGATGGGTGTCAAAGGGTTCTTGATTTCGTGCGCCAGGCGGCGTGCCACCTCGCCCCAGGCCTGCGCACGTTGGGCGGAAACAATCTCCGAAATGTCGTCAAAAACCAACAGTTGGGTGCCATCGGGAAGTTCGGCACCGCGCGCAACCAGGCTGGTAGCGTGTTGTCCCGCCCCTGCGGATGAGGCATGTAATTCAAACGGGTGCTGCCAATGGTCCAGCCCGTGGTGATCTCGGTCGCCAAAAAACGCTGAAAAATGCCGCTCCACCGCCGCGGCAAAGTCGGCCAGCCCAGGCACCTCCGACAAGGGACGGCCCTCGTATGCGGCCATGGGCGCCCGCAGGATTCGGGTGGCGCCCGGATTGGAGGATCGGATCGATCCGCCCTCCCCCAGCACGATCACCCCCGCCGTCAGGTTGTCCAGAATGGTTTGCAGGTTCGAGCGGGCCGCGTCGACCTTGACCATGCTTTGCTCCACCGCTGACCGCGCATCTGCCAACTGCTGTGTCATCAAGGCAAACGAGCGGGTGAGCCCACCGAGTTCGTCCTTGCCCTGCAGGGCCGCCTTGGGGCTGAGGTTGCCAGCGGCTACCTCGCGCACGCCCTCGGCCAGCACCAGCAGGGGGCGCGCCAACTGGTTGCCCAACAGCACGGCCAACAGCACTGCGCCAAATACGGCCAGAAAGAGACTGAGCGTCAATGTGCCGACGTACATGCGGCGCAGGCCGCCCCGCGCCAGGGCGCGCTCTTGGTACTCGCGGTTGGCTTCCTGGACCTCGATGGCGTTGGAGACGAGTGCCGGGGGCAAGGGCAAGGTGGCTTGCAAAAAACGAGGTTCGTTCAGCAAGCCCAGGCCCGGGCTCGTCACCAGCACCAAGACTTTGACGCGGGCCATCTGCATCGCCGCAGGGTCGGCGATATCGTCAAGCCCCTCAATC
This sequence comes from Acidovorax delafieldii, assembly GCA_002377855.1. GTDB lineage: Bacteria > Pseudomonadota > Gammaproteobacteria > Burkholderiales > Burkholderiaceae_C > Acidovorax > Acidovorax delafieldii_A. The sequence goes on from DFQQ01000020.1 coordinate 28,109, forward strand.
TGGGAGACTGCGCGCTGCTCACGCACAGAGCGCAACAGGGCCGTGCTGGGCCGCTCTGGATTGAGGCTGAAGCGGGATTGCCCAGCACTGCCAATGGGCTGGCCGCTGGCGTTCCAGAGCACCACATCGGTGGCGCCCAATTGGTCCCGTATCCGTTCCAGCGCGATGCCGACGGTGACGGAAGACCCCTGCGCCACCTGTGCGCTGGCCGTCCGCGTCTTGGAGGCCATGTCAGCGGCCTGGGACTCCAGTGACACCCGCGCCAGGTTCACGCCGGCCATCAACGCGCCCTCCACTTTCACGTCAAACCAGCTTTCGATGGAGCGCGTCACGAACTGATAGGAGACGACGTAGATGAGCACGCCGGGCATCAACCCCACCAAGGCAAAAATGGCGGCCAGCTTGACCAGGAGCCGGCTGCCAAAACGCCCCCTTCGCAGCCGCAGCAACAGGCGGGCTCCAATCCACACCAGCACGGCCAACAACAACACGGCGACCAGTACATTCACGCCAAACAACCAGGCGTAATTGCGTTCGTACAACGCTCTGTTGTTGGTGGCCAGCGTGAGCAGGAACAGCAGCACGAGACCGATGGCCGTCATGATCGCTGCACCCACGCCGACCGCCCAGCGCACGGCGGCAGAGGCCCGGCCGGCGGCTTCTTCAGACGTGGAGTGGAGGGTGGAAGACACTTCAGACACCGTGGGCACCCTGGGCCAGCGGGCTGGTCATGGCTGCACGCCCGGGGCTACCCGCTGGCTGCGGAACACCAGCAGATTCCAGTCCGAGCGCCCCACGGCGCCGATCTGCAAAGGGCGAGGCAATTGGGAGATGTCTAGCCGGAAGCGCAGTTGCACAGTGTGCGCGGCGTCGGGCTCCAGCACATCGGCATCGCCGATGCGCCAGCGCGCTACCCGTCGCATCGCTGAAAGCGCTTCGTCCAACTCATCAAAATTCTGCCCCAGCACCACGCCCAGGCCGCTGTTGGCAAAGGGCACGGTGGAGGTATTGAGCCTCCAGCGTCGCGTGAGCGGCTGGTAACTCAAACGCATGTAGCGAGTCGCCTCTGCCACCAAGCGGTCTGACCAGTACCAGCGCTCTCGGCGCACCTGCGCCTCCATCACAAAGAACATCGGAATGCCTTTGTGCAAGGCATCTTCAGCCAGCTCAGGCAGGCTGAAATCGAGCGATGCACCCAGATAAAGCCCGTCGTCAGAACGCTCAATGCGCAAACCCTGCGCCTCTGGAGCGTCCGGTTGGGCAAAAACCATCGCAGGGGCGCATGCCAAGACGCAGCACCAGACGCACCAGCGCAACCAACGAATCACCAAGGACTCATGGGGCGGATTTTTGCAACAGGGCGTAAAAGAAGCCGTCGTGATCACCCGCTGCATTGTCCGGGACAGGCCCGGCCTTGTCCCGAATGCCGGGAATTAAATGGCCCGGCGAGGGCAGCAAGCGGGCATTGGTGTTGTGCGCAAGAAACGTTTGGATCTGCAAATCGCCCTCGGCCTTGAAGACCGAACAGGTGCAGTACAGCAGACGTCCCCCAGGTTTCAGCAGGGGCCAAAGGGCTTGCAGAATGTGGCGTTGCAACTGGGCAAGCTGCGCCACATCGGATTCGCGGCGCAACCAGCGCACATCCGGGTGTCGGCGCACGATGCCCGACGCAGTGCACGGCGCGTCCAGCAAAATGGCATCGAACGGAAGCCCTTCACACTGCGACTGCCACCAATCTTGCGGCCGGGATGCATCTGCGACCAAGATTTGGGCCGACAGCCCCAAGCGCTGAAGGGTGTCGTGGATGCGCGCGCTGCGACTGGCGTCTACCTCCAGCGCTGTGACATGCAGCGGCGCGCCTGCAGGCGCATGCTCCAGAAGGTGCGCCGTTTTCCCGCCGGGGGCTGCGCATGCGTCGAGCACGCGCAAAGGCTGCGTCAAATCAAGCGCGTGCAGCAGCAGGGGGGCTGCCTGCTGGGCAGCGGTGTCTTGCACAGACACCCAGCCGTCCGAGAACCCGGGAAGGGCGTGGACCGGTACAGGGCGGGCCAGTTCCAAGCCGTGGCTGCCTGCCACATTTGCTTCCAAATTGATAGCTGCAAGCGCTTTTTGGTATTGCGCCAAAGTGCATTTTTGCTGATTAACGCGCAGCGCCATGGGCGCGTGTGCATTGTTGGCCTGCAGAATGCGCTCCCAGTGTGCGGGGTGGTCTTGCCGTAACTGGCGAATCCACCAGGCGGGGTGATTCCAGCGGGCGACAGGGTCGGCATCGGTCGCGGTGACGAGCGCATCGCGTTCGCGCAAAAAACGACGCAGGCACGCGTTGATGAAAGATGCCTGCCCCCGCGTCGCTTGCCCCCGCTTGGCGGCTTCCACCGCCTGGTTGACCAGGGTAAAGGGCTCATAGGGCGCTGCCTGCGTATCCCATGCCAGCGCCAGCGCGGTACACAGCAGCGCATCAGCCGCAGGTGGCGGCTTGCGGGCAACAAGTTGGCCGCGCAGGGCCTCGGCCCTGCCAAGGTTGCGCAGCACTTGAAACAGCAGTGCTTGCACCCCGGGTCGCAGCTTGGCGTCCACCGCCTCAACCACCGCAGTTCCCGATTGGCCTCCGCGAATCCCCTGCAGTGCATGGGACACCAGCATCAGCTGCTGCCATAAAGGCACGCTTGCTCCAACTGGGGTTGCTGCCGGGGGCGCCGCTGATGAGGGCGCCCCGGCGCCTTTGGCGGGAGGGCGAGCGGGGCGGGCTGGACGGGGCGTGGAAGGGTTCATCAAGAAAGTGATAAGTAAAAGCCTGCACTCAGGAGTGTGCAACAGCTTCAGAAGGAGGCCTGCCGGCGCCTGAAACCCCCGGCCACGGCATCTCGAGTATGGTGCGCGCAGCCCTTAGGCAGCGCCAAAACCGCAGACCCGTGCCAGCACGCTGGCGGGAAATTGGCTGATGGCAGATTGGTAAATTTTTATCGCTTGGTCTGCACTGTGCGCGGCAGTGGTCGTCAACGACTGCAGCTCGGCAGCGCGCGCACGCCACGGCCCGCACTCCGGTTGAGCAACCGGGTCGGCGAAGGCCAGCATATCTACCCATGCGGCTTGCAGGGCGCAGTACGCCTCCCCTGCGGGCCCATATGACGCGTGTCCAGAGGGGCCCGCGGGGGCGGCGGCGAGGGCCACCTCCATCGCCAGGCTTGCCTTGAGCAAACGTGCCCTGGCGGCCAAAGGCCCACCGGCATCGGCGTCGTCCATTGCTGCGGCCTGGGGGTCCGTCTGGGCGAGCCAGTCGTGCGACATCCGCATCCAGCGATCCAGCACATCCCGCCACAGCGCATCAGCGGACTGCACGGCCGACTTCAGCCGCACAAGGCGGTTGTAGGCCCCCAGCGACCAGAACACCATCACCGCGACCACTATCCAGAACAAGGGGGACGACCACATACACGGCACATACAGAGCACTGCCCCGCACTCCGAGGCGGCTGCGCAATGCTGCAAAAGCAGGAAAGAAAACAGAGGAGTGAACGGTTCCAATAAAAAACGCTCCCGGCCCACCAAACGGTAGGACGGGAGCGCTTTAGATCAACCGCAAGGGCTTAGTCAGCAGCCGCGTCGGAAGCGGAAGCGCTGCTTTCGACCTCGGACTCGTCCGCAGAGGCCGCCATTTCGGCCGCTTCTGCTTCGGCAATGGCGCGGCGCTCGGCGTCGTCCATAGCGTCCTTGGCCTTGCGGGCCTGGTGGTAAGCCAAGCCGGTACCGGCTGGGATCAGGCGGCCCACGATCACGTTTTCCTTCAGGCCGCGCAGCTCGTCCTTCTTGCCCATGATCGCGGCTTCGGTCAGCACGCGGGTCGTTTCCTGGAAGGAAGCGGCAGAGATGAACGAGTCGGTAGACAGCGAAGCCTTCGTGATACCCAGCAGCAAGTTGCTGTAGGTCGCGGGGATCTTGCCCTCGGCCTGCAGTGCCTCGTTGGTGTTGAGGATCTCGGAGCGCTCGACCTGTTCACCGCTGATGTAGTTGGACTCACCGATGTTCTCGACCACCACACGGCGCAGCATCTGGCGAACAATCACTTCAATGTGCTTGTCGTTGATCTTCACGCCTTGCAAGCGGTACACGTCCTGCACTTCGTCGACGATGTAGCGCGACAGCTCTTCAATGCCCAACAGGCGCAGGATGTCTTGCGGGTCGGCGGGGCCGTCCACAATCGATTCGCCCTTGTTGACCACCTGGCCTTCGTGCACCAGGATGTTCTTTTCCTTGGGCACGAGTTCTTCCCACACCTTGCCTTCGGGGTCGGTAATCTGCAAGCGGACCTTGCCCTTGGTTTCCTTGCCGAAGGAGATGGTGCCGGTCATCTCGGCCAGCGTGCCCTTGTCCTTCGGTGTGCGGGCTTCGAACAGCTCGGCCACACGGGGCAGACCGCCGGTGATGTCGCGGGTCTTCTGACCTTCGACAGGGATACGCGCCAGCACTTCGCCGGGGCCCACATCCTGGCCATCGCGCACCTGGATCAGAGCGCCCACCTGGAAGCCGATCGTCACCGAGTGGTCGGTGCCGGGGATCTTCACTTCCTGGCCTTGTGCGTCGATCAGCTTCACCTGTGGGCGAACGACCTTGGCAGCGCCACGGCGCTTCGGATCGATCACCACCAGGGTGGACAGGCCGGTCACTTCGTCGACCTGCTTGGCCACCGTGAGGCCTTCTTCCACGTTCTCGAACTTCACCTGACCGGCGAATTCGGTAATGATGGGTCGGGTCAGCGGATCCCAGTTGGCCAGAATCGTGCCAGCCTTGATGGCCTGATCGGCCTTCACGGTCAGCGTCGCACCGTAAGGCACCTTGTGGCGCTCACGCTCGCGGCCATGCTCGTCCTGGATGATGATTTCACCCGAACGTGCAATCACCACCAGCTCGCCCTTGGTGTTGCTCACGTAGCGCATCGTGGCGTTGAAGCCGATAACGCCGTTGGACTTGGCTTCCACGCTCGAAGCGATGGCAGCACGCGAAGCGGCACCACCGATGTGGAACGTACGCATGGTCAGCTGCGTGCCGGGTTCACCGATGGACTGGGCAGCGATCACACCCACGGCTTCGCCGAGGTTGATCAAACCGCCACGGCCCAAGTCGCGGCCGTAGCACTTGGCGCACAGGCCGTAGCGGGTTTCGCAGGTCAGCGCCGTGCGCACCTTCACCTCGTCCACGCCCACAGACTCGATCTCTTCGATCAGGTCTTCTTCCAGCATCGTGCCGGCAGGCACCAGCACCGAGCGGTTTTCGGGGTGCAGCACATCTTCTGCAGCCGTACGGCCCAGGATACGGTCGCGCAGCGATTCGATCACTTCACCGCCTTCAACGATGGCGCGCATCAGCGAGCCATTGGAAGTGCCGCAGTCCTCTTCGGTCACGACCAAGTCCTGCGTCACGTCCACCAGACGGCGTGTCAGGTAGCCCGAGTTCGCAGTCTTCAGCGCCGTGTCGGCCAGACCCTTACGGGCACCGTGGGTGGAGATGAAGTACTCCAACACGTTCAGGCCTTCGCGGAAGTTCGCGGTGATAGGCGTTTCGATGATCGAGCCGTCTGGCTTGGCCATCAGGCCCCGCATACCAGCCACTTGACGGATCTGGGCGGCAGAACCGCGAGCGCCGGAGTCGGCCATCATGTAGATGGAGTTGAACGACTCTTGCGCCACTTCATTGCCGTTGCGGTCAATGACCTGTTCCTTGGACAAACGGGCCATCATCACCTTGGACACTTCGTCCCCGGCCTTGCCCCAAATGTCCACCACCTTGTTGTAGCGCTCGCCAGACGTCACCAGACCGGACACGTACTGCTGCTCGATCTCTTTGACTTCCTTCTCCGAACGCTCGATGATGCCGGCCTTTTGGGGCGGCACCAGCATGTCATCGATACAGATGGAGATACCAGCACGCGTGGCCAGACGGAAACCGTTTTGCAGCAGCTTGTCGGCAAAAACCACCGTCTCCTTGAGACCGCACTTGCGGAAGGACACGTTGATGAGCTTGGAGATTTCCTTCTTCTTGAGCGCCTTGTTGATGTTGGCAAAAGGCAGGCCCTTGGGCAGGATCTCGGACAGCAAGGCGCGGCCGGTGGTGGTTTCTACCAGCTTGGTTTCAGGCACGAACTCGCCCGTTTCCTTGTTCTTGCTCCACTCGGTGATACGCACGTTGATGCGCGAAGCCAGTTCCACTTCGCCCGCATCGAAAGCGCGCTGGACTTCGCCGGTGTCCGCAAAGATCAGCCCTTCGCCCTTGCCGTTGATACGGTCACGGGTGGCGTAGTACAGACCCAGCACCACGTCCTGCGAAGGAACGATGGAGGGTTCGCCCGATGCAGGGAACAGCACGTTGTTGGAGGCCAGCATCAGCGTGCGGGCTTCCATTTGTGCTTCCACCGACAGCGGGACGTGAACGGCCATCTGGTCACCGTCGAAGTCGGCGTTGAAGGCCGCGCAGACGAGAGGGTGCAGCTGGATGGCCTTGCCTTCGATCAGGATAGGCTCAAAGGCCTGGATACCCAGACGGTGCAGCGTAGGCGCACGGTTGAGCATCACGGGGTGCTCTTTGATGACCTCTTCCAGGATGTCCCACACCACGGGGGTGCCGGATTCGACTTCCTTCTTGGCGGCCTTGATCGTCGTCGCGATGCCCATGGCTTCGAGGCGCGAGAAGATGAACGGCTTGAACAGCTCCAGCGCCATCAGCTTGGGCAGACCGCACTGGTGCAGCTTGAGCGTTGGGCCCACGGTAATCACGGAACGACCAGAGTAGTCCACGCGCTTGCCCAGCAAGTTCTGACGGAAGCGACCCGACTTACCCTTGATCATGTCGGCCAGGGACTTCAGAGCACGCTTGTTGGCGCCCGTCATGGCCTTGCCACGGCGGCCGTTGTCCAGCAGGCTGTCCACGGCTTCTTGCAACATCCGCTTTTCGTTGCGCGCGATGATTTCAGGGGCCTTCAATTCCAGCAGGCGGCGCAGACGCGAGTTGCGGTTGATGACGCGGCGGTACAGGTCGTTCAGGTCAGACGTGGCGAAGCGGCCGCCGTCCAGCGGCACCAGCGGACGCAGGTCCGGGGGCAGCACGGGCAGCACTTCGAGCACCATCCACTCGGGCTTGATGCCCGACTTCTTGAACGCTTCCAGCACCTTCAGGCGCTTGGCGTTCTTCTTGACCTTGACCTCGGAGCCGGTCAAGTCGCCGCGCAGGCGTTCGATCGACATATCGATGTCGATGGACTCCAGCAGGTCCTTAATGCCTTCGGCGCCCATCTTGGCGATGAATTCGTCGCCGTATTCCTTGCGCTTGGCGTCATAGTCGTCCTCGGACATGATGCTGAACTTCTTCAGCGGGGTCATGCCGGGGTCGGTCACCACGTAGGCTTCAAAGTACAGCACGCGTTCGATGTCGCGCAGCGTCATGTCCAGCACCAGGCCCAGACGCGATGGCAGCGACTTCAGGAACCAGATGTGGGCGCAAGGCGCGGCCAAATCGATGTGGCCCATGCGTTCGCGACGCACCTTGGTCTGCGTGACTTCAACGCCGCACTTCTCGCAGATCACACCGCGGTGCTTGAGGCGCTTGTACTTGCCGCACAAGCATTCGTAGTCCTTGATGGGACCAAAAATCTTGGCGCAGAACAGGCCGTCGCGCTCGGGCTTGAACGTGCGGTAGTTGATGGTTTCAGGCTTCTTCACTTCGCCGAAAGACCACGAACGGATCTTCTCGGGCGAGGCCATGCCGATGCGGATGGCATCGAAGTGCTCATCCGGCGTAAATTGCTTGAACAGGTCGAGTAGCGATTTCATGTGACTCTTTCCTTTTCGTCAAAAATCATAGCTACTAGCGCTTGATACACGGGGCTTTACATGCGAAAACACATGAAAAGCCTCTACCAATCAGCGCCAGCAGCTCACTTTTTTAATAATCCCGATCCTGTTCAGGAGCGTTCGAGTTCGATGTCCAGGCCCAGGGAACGGATTTCCTTGACCAGCACATTGAACGATTCCGGCATGCCGGCTTCGATGGCGTGTTCGCCCTTGACGATGGATTCGTACACCTTGGTACGGCCCACCACGTCGTCGGACTTCACCGTCAGCATTTCCTGCAGCACGTAGGCGGCGCCATACGCTTCCAGCGCCCACACTTCCATTTCCCCGAAACGCTGGCCACCGAACTGGGCCTTACCGCCCAGAGGTTGCTGCGTAACGAGCGAGTACGGGCCAGTGGAGCGGGCATGCATCTTGTCGTCCACCAAATGGTGGAGCTTCAGGTAGTGCATGTAGCCAATGGTGGTAGGACGCTCAAAGCGGTCACCCGTGCGGCCATCGTGCAGATAGGCCTGTGTGCGTGTTGGCGTCAAGCCCTTACGCGCGGCGATGTCATCAGGGTATGCGATCTGCAGCATGTCCTTGATTTCTTCTTCCGAAGCACCGTCGAACACTGGCGTGGCATAAGGCACGCCGGACGTCAGGTTCTGCGCCATGGACACCAACTCTTCGTCCGACAGCTGCGACAAGTCTTCCTTGCGGCCACGGGAGTTGTAAACCTCTTCCAGGAAGGTGCGCAGCTCCGAAGCCTTGGCTTCTTGTTGCAGCATGTCGCCCAGGCGTTGGCCAATGCCCTTGCCCGCCCAGCCCAAGTGAACCTCCAGCACCTGACCGATGTTCATCCGAGAAGGCACGCCCAGCGGGTTCAGCACGATGTCGGCAGGTGTGCCGTCGGCCATGTAAGGCATGTCTTCGACCGGAACGATCTTGGAGACCACGCCCTTGTTACCGTGGCGCCCGGCCATCTTGTCGCCAGGCTGCAGACGGCGCTTGACGGCCAGGTATACCTTGACCATCTTGAGCACGCCCGCAGGCAATTCGTCGCCTTGGGTGAGCTTCTTGCGCTTTTCTTCAAAAGCGAGGTCGAAGCTGTGGCGTGTTTGCTCCAAGGAGTTCTTGATGGACTCGAGCTGGGTCGCCACTTCATCTTCTGCGGGACGGATATCGAACCAATGGAACTTCTCGACGGAGGACAGATAGGCCTTGTCGATCTTGGTGCCCTTGGCCAGCTTCTGCGGCCCCCCATTGGCCACGCGGCCGTTCAGCAGCTTTTCAATACGGTCGAACGCGTCGGCCTCGACGATGCGCAGCTGGTCGTTCAAGTCCAGGCGGAAGCGCTTGAGTTCATCGTCGATGATCTGCTGGGCGCGCTTGTCGCGCTGGATGCCTTCGCGGGTGAAGACCTGCACGTCGATCACGGTGCCCGAGGAGCCCTGGTCCACGCGCAGCGAGGTGTCCTTCACGTCGGAAGCCTTCTCGCCGAAGATGGCGCGCAGCAGCTTCTCTTCAGGCGTGAGCGTGGTTTCGCCCTTGGGCGTGACCTTGCCGACCAGCGTGTCGCCGGGCTGCACTTCGGCACCCACGTAGATGATGCCGGACTCGTCCAGGCGGTTCAGTTGCTGTTCCGACAGGTTGGGGATGTCGCGCGTGATTTCTTCGGCACCCAGCTTCGTGTCGCGGGCCATGACCACGAGTTCTTCGATGTGGATCGAGGTGTAGCGGTCTTCCGCCACCACGCGCTCGCTGATCAAGATCGAATCTTCGAAGTTGTAGCCGTTCCAGGGCATGAACGCGATCAGCATGTTCTGGCCGATGGCGATTTCGCCAAAGTCCGTCGATGCGCCGTCAGCAATCACGTCTCCCTTGACCAGCTTGTCGCCCTTTTGGACGATGGGGCGCTGGTGGATGTTCGTGTTCTGGTTGGAACGCTGGTACTTGATGAGGTTGTAGATGTCCACGCCCACCTCGCCGGCAACGGCTTCAGCGTCGTTCACCCGCACCACGATACGGGTGGCATCCACATAGTCCACCACACCACCACGATTGGCAGTCACCACGGTGCCGGAGTCCACAGCCGCCACGCGCTCGATGCCCGTGCCGACCAATGGCTTCTCAGGACGCAGCACAGGCACGGCCTGGCGCGACATGTTGGCGCCCATCAACGCGCGGTTCGCGTCATCGTGCTCCAGGAACGGAACCAGCGATGCAGCCACAGACACGATCTGTGCGGGCGACACGTCCATGTACTGCACGCGGTCCGCGCTGCACAGGATTGATTCACCCTTTTCACGGGCAGACACCAGATCACCGGTGAGGCGTCCGTCCTTGTCGAGCTGCGCGTTCGCCTGGGCGATGACGTATTTGCCTTCTTCGATGGCCGAGAGGTAGTCGATCTCGTTGGTGATCTTGCCTTCCACCACGCGGCGGTAAGGGGTTTCAATGAATCCGTACTCGTTCAGACGAGCGTACAGAGCCAGAGAATTGATCAGACCAATGTTCGGGCCTTCAGGCGTTTCGATAGGGCACACACGACCGTAGTGGGTCACGTGCACGTCACGCACTTCGAAGCCTGCACGTTCGCGCGTCAGACCACCTGGGCCCAGAGCGGAAACGCGGCGCTTGTGCGTGATTTCGGCCAGCGGGTTGGTCTGGTCCATGAACTGCGACAGCTGCGATGCGCCGAAGAATTCCTTCAGAGCCGCCGAAATCGGCTTGCTGTTGATCAGGTCGTGCGGCATCAGGGGCTCTTGCTCCGCTTGGCCCAGGCGTTCCTTCACAGCCTTCTCGATACGTGCCAGACCCGTGCGATACTGGTTCTCGGCCAGCTCGCCCACGCAGCGCACGCGGCGGTTGCCCAAGTGGTCGATATCGTCGACTTCGCCATTGCCATTGCGCAGGTCCACCAGGATCTTGACCACGGCCAGAATGTCTTCGTTGGACAACACCATCGGGCCGGTCGACTCGTCGCGACCGATCTTGGCGTTGAACTTCATACGACCCACGCGCGACAAATCGTACGTATCGGGGTTGTAGAACAAGCGCTGGAACAGGGCCTGCACGGCGTCTTCCGTTGGCGGTTCGCCGGGGCGCATCATGCGGTAGATGGCAACGCGCGCAGCAAATTCATCCACGGTTTCATCGATGCGCAGCGTCTGCGAGATGTAGGCGCCCTGGTCGAGCTCGTTCGTGTAGATGACCTGCAAGTCTTGCACACCGGCAGAGCGCAGCTTTTTGAGCAAAGCTTCGGTCAGCTCGTCGTTGGCCTTGGCAATGATCTCACCTGTGTCAGCATCAACGATGTTGCGGGCCACTACGCGACCAATCAGGAAGTCCTCAGGAACGCTGATATGCGTGGTGCCAGATTGCTCCAGTTCCCGGGTGTGGCGTGCAGTGACACGCTTGTCCTTGGCCACAACGACCTTGCCGGACTTGTCGGTGATGTCAAAACGCGCCACCTCGCCGCGCAGACGCTCGGGCACAAACTCCATTTGTGCGCCGCTGTCCATCAAGCGGAAGTTGTCGTTGACAAAGAAGTTGGCGAGGATCGACTCTGGATTCAGGCCAATGGCCTTGAGCAGCGTGGTAACGGGCATCTTGCGACGACGGTCCACGCGGAAATACAGGATGTCCTTGGGGTCGAACTCGAAGTCGAGCCAAGAGCCGCGGTAGGGGATGATCCGAGCCGAGAAAAGCAGTTTGCCAGAGCTGTGGGTCTTGCCCTTGTCGTGTTCGAAAAACACGCCGGGAGAGCGGTGCAGCTGCGAGACGATCACACGTTCTGTGCCGTTGATGATGAACGAGCCCTTGTCAGTCATGAGCGGCACTTCGCCCATATAGACCTCTTGCTCCTTCACCTCCTTCACGACCTTCGATTGCGATGTCGATGATTCACGATCGTAAATGATCAGCTGCACCTTGGCACGTACAGCGGATGCAAAAGTCAGACCACGGGTCTGGCACTCACGCACATCGAACGCTGGCTTGGCGAGGTTGTACTCGATGAACTTCATCTCGACAAAACCATTGTGCGAGACGATGGGGAAAGCCGCGTCAAACGCAGCTTGCAAACCCTCTATGGTCCTCTTTTGGGGTGCTTTATCTGCCTGCAGGAAAGCGGTGTATGCGTCCTTCTGCATCTGCAGCAGGTAAGGAACTTCCAGCACGCTATCGCGGCTGCCGAAACTTTTGCGAATTCGCTTGCGTTCGGTGTAGGAATAGGCCATGAGATCTCCGGGCAAAGACATGAGTCCTGGGTCTTCGACGACTGACCCGCAAGGTGCGTTACGATGCGGGCTTGGCGGTTGGCCACTACCAACCATGGCGGACGGCGATGCATTGCACATCACCCGAACCAAGGTATCTTCTGCTGTCGGGGTTGTCAGAAGACACTCGAAATTCGGCTGCTGTCTTGGAGCAAACTGCAAACCAAACCGATTTTCGAGTGCGCTCTGAAAGCGCCAAAGGCTGGAGGCCCTTGAGGAGCGCTCCAGCCCTTGAAAGAGACCGAATTACTTCAGTTCAGCCTTAGCACCGGCTTCCACCAGCTTCTTGACTGCAGCTTCAGCGTCAGCCTTGGCAATGCCTTCCTTGACGTTCTTTGGAGCGCCATCCACCAGATCCTTGGCTTCTTTCAGGCCCAGGCCGGTGATTTCACGCACTGCCTTGATGACGGAAACCTTGTTGGCGCCAGCATCAGTCAGCACCACGTTGAATTCTGTCTTTTCTTCAGCAGCAGCAGCGGCACCGCCACCAGCGGCAGCAGGAGCAGCCATAGCGGCAGCGCTCACGCCAAACTTCTCTTCAATGGCCTTCACCAGGTCATTGAGTTCCAGAACCGTCATGCTGTCCAGAGCGGTCAAAAATGCGTCTTTATCGAATGCCATTTTTATTTCCTAACAATTTTGTTGGTTAACTGCCGGGCTATTAAGCCGCAACAGGTTCGGCGGCCGTTTCGGCTGCGCCTTCGCCTTTTTTCGCCGCCAGTGCGCCCAGCACAACGGCCGTACGCGACATGGGGGACATAAGCAAGCCACAAAGCTGAGCCAACAGAACTTCCTTGGAAGGAATGTTAGCCAGTTGCTTAACGCCGTTGACATCCAGGGCTTTGCCACCGAAAGCGCCACCACGAATCACCAATTTGTCGTTGGTCTTCGCGAAATCGGCCACCACCTTAGCGGCAGCCACAGCGTCTTCAGAGAAGCCATAGATCAGCGGACCAGTCATCTGGTCAGCCACCACGTCAAACGCGCTGCCTGCTACAGCACGGCGAGCCAAGGTGTTCTTCAGAACACTCAAGGTCACGCCCTTGCTGCGAGCATCAACACGCAGTTTGGTCATGTCGGCGACCGTGATGCCACGGTATTCCGCGATCACAAGCGTTTGAGCTTTAGCGGCGAGGCTGGTCACTTCACTGATGACCGCTTCTTTCTCACTGCGATTAAGACTCAAGGTCTACTCCTTAAAATGCGCACTTGGCGAATGCCTTGTGCGCGCTCTTGTTGCAGCGACCAACTGTTTCGGAATAACTTCCATCTGCAGCGGGATCGCCATCTGCGTTGGTCCTCAACGGATTAAGTGCGGATGCACACCAACGGTCTTGGATGGCCCGGATACGCTTTTTGACGGCACATCCAGCCCACCACATCGGGCTCTTTGACAAGCCCGAAGATTTTTGCCGCGATCAGGCTGCGATGGTTTGCGTGTCTACCCGAACGCCCAAGCCCATCGTGGAAGACACGGCGACCTTGCGCAGGTACAGACCCTTGCTCGACGCAGGCTTTGCCTTATTCAGGGCATCGATCAGTGCAGCCAAGTTGCCTTGCAGCTTTTCGTTGTCGAATGAACGACGGCCGATGGTGCTGTGCACGATCCCAGCCTTGTCAACGCGGAACTGCACTTGACCAGCCTTGGCGTTTTTCACGGCCGTAGCAACGTCAGGCGTTACAGTGCCAACCTTGGGGTTGGGCATCAGGCCACGAGGGCCGAGGATTTGACCCAGGGTACCCACGACGCGCATGGCATCCGGAGCAGCGATCACCACGTCGAAAGGCATGTCACCCGCCTTCACCATGGCTGCCAGGTCGTCCATACCAACGATGTCAGCACCAGCAGCCTTGGCTTCTTCGGCTTTGGCACCTTGTGCGAAGACAGCCACGCGAGTGGTCTTGCCGGTACCGTTAGGCAGCACCACGGCGCCACGCACGACTTGGTCCGACTTCTTGGCATCAATGCCCAGTTGCACAGCCACGTCGATGGACTCGTCAAACTTGGCGGTTGCGGCTTCCTTCACCAGCGCCACTGCATCTGCAAAAGCGTACAGCTTCGTGCTGTCGACCTTGCCCTGCAGGGCCTTTTGCTTTTTAGTCAACTTGGCCATTTACAAACCCTCCACCGTCACGCCCATCGAGCGTGCAGAACCAGCCAGCGTACGGACAGCAGCATCAACGTTTGCTGCATTCATGTCCTTCATCTTGGTCTTGGCGATTTCCTCGAGCTGCTCGCGCGTGATCTTGCCGACCTTGGTCTTCAGTGCGTTCGAAGAACCCTTCTCCAGCTTGATTGCCTTCTTGATCAGAGTCGTCGCAGGCGGCGTCTTGATAATGAAGGTAAAGCTCTTGTCCGCAAAAGCCGTGATCACCACGGGCAGTGGCAGGCCTGGCTCAACACCTTGGGTCTGCGCATTGAATGCCTTGCAGAACTCCATGATGTTCAAACCACGTTGACCCAGTGCTGGACCGATAGGTGGGGATGGATTGGCCTTACCAGCTGGAACTTGCAGCTTGATAAAACCGACGATTTTTTTCGCCATGTTTTGCTCCTTGCGGGTTGTAGCGCCTAGTCAGGTACACAGTTATGTACTCAAATCGGCTCCCCGGGGTTAACGGCTCATCAACTACACCCTCGCATCGAGCCGAAAAATGCGAGGATTTCAATGATCAGGTTTTCTCGACCTGACCAAATTCCAGTTCAACGGGGGTGGATCGCCCAAAAATCATCACCGATACGCGGAGGCGATTTTTCTCGTAATTGACTTCTTCCACCGAACCATTGAAATCCGTGAAAGGGCCTTCTTTGACGCGAATCAATTCACCGACCATGAATTCGATCTTGTGACGCGGCTTGTCTGTGCCTTCCTGCATCTGGCTGACGATCTTCTGCACCTCTTCTTCAGAGATAGGAGCAGGTCGATTTTTGGCGCCACCCACAAAACCTGTCACCTTGTTGGTGTGCTTGACCAAGTGCCAAGTGTCGTCATCCATCACCATTTCGACAAAAACGTAACCTGGGAAGAGACGACGTTCAGTCGTCTTCTTCTGGCCATTCTTCATCTCCACCACTTCTTCAGTGGGCACCAGAATCCGTCCGAATTTGTCTTGCATTCCTGCGCGGCCAATCCGCTCAAGAATGTTGCGCTCTACCGCTTTCTCCATACCTGAATAGGCATGCACGATATACCAGCGCAAATCGGGATTGGAAGGCGAAGAAGGCGCCGAAGCACCACCATCCACCACCATAGCATCGGCTGTCATGACTTTCTCCATCCCAAAATGAGGTCGTAAAAAACCCATTCCAGAGTTTTATCCGTAAACCACAGAAAAAGCGCCATGATGACAACGAAGGCAAACACGTAGGCAGTCATCTGCAATGTTTCCTTGCGGGTAGGCCATACGACTTTTTTGACCTCGCGCCATGCATCGCGGGCAAATGCGACGAATTGGCGGCCGGGTTCAGAAATCAAGAAGACGCTTGCGGCGGCAATCAACCCAACCAACAACGCACCCCACTGTGCGTAAACGCCTTGCTTCGCCAAGAAATAGAACCCGGCAATAGCAGCAACTACCAAGACAGCGACGGCAGCTAACTTTGCCTTGTCTGCGCCTGAACTGACGGTTTCAACCTGTGAGGCAGCCATGTTTAGTATTTCCACTTCATATCACGGCATCACACAAGACACCGAAGCCCGCCAGATCCTGGCGGGCTTTGTTTGAGCCACTTTCAAGTGGCAGGGGCAGTAGGAATCGAACCTACAACCTTCGGTTTTGGAGACCGACGCTCTGCCAATTGAGCTATACCCCTAAAAACACACTAATTAAGCAATGATCTTGGCAAC
>DFQQ01000018.1 GCA_002377855.1 Acidovorax delafieldii
TTGTAGTCCACCACGCGCTTGACGGGTACGAGAACTTTCATGGGAACGTCTTTCCTTGGTTTTTGTTGCTGGTGTGCGGGTGGCATATTGAGAGCGGCTGACAAAACTCAGCGAAGCGGCCCTGGCTAGGCGTTCCGCCGCAGACAGTACAAACAGTACGACAAGGCGGAACAACGACGCCAGGGGAGTTTTGGGAGCGGCTCTTACTCGTTCGAGATGCCCTTGTCGCGGATGACAGCGCCCCACTTGGCATAGTCGCTCTTGATGCGCTGGGCCATCTGATCGGGCGACTGGAAGGCGGCGATGGCACCGGCGGTGAGCAGCTTGTCCTGGATTTCCTTGTCGGCCAGGATCTGCTTGACCTCGCTGGCGATGCGATCCACCACGGCCTTGGGGGTGCCGGGTGGCGCCAACAGCCCGCCCCACGACACGGCGTCATAGCCCTTGAAGCCCTGCTCGGCAATGGTCTTCACGTCGGGCAGCATGGCCACGCGCTGGGGCGAACCCACAGCAATGGCGCGCAGCTTGCCGGCCTGGATGTGGGGCAGCGCAGCCACCAGGTCGGCATACATCAACGGCACCTGGCCGCCGATGGTGTCGGTGATAGCGGGCACGCCGCCCTTGTAGGGCACATGCTGCATTTCAAAGCCGCCCATCTGCTTGAGCAGCTCCATGCTCAGGTGGCCAAAGCTGCCCGCGCCCGAGCTGGTGTAGTTGAGCTGGCCAGGCCGCGCCTTGGCATGGGTGATGAGCTTTTGCAGGTCGGTTACCGATGGCATCTGCGCGGGGTTGACCACCACCACGATGGGCAAGTCGTACACCGTGGCCACGGGCGTGAAGTCTTTCGTCGTGTCGTAGCCTGCCTTCTTGTAGAGGTGCGGTGCCAGCAGCGTGGGCGTGGCCAGCATCATCAGCGTGTAGCCATCGGCCGGGCTCTTGGCGACCTGGGCTGCGGCGATCGAGCCGGAAGCCCCAGCGCGGTTTTCCACCACCACCGGCTGGCCCAGCCGCTCAGACAGGCGCTGACCGACGATGCGCGAAGCCGTGTCAGTGGGGCCGCCCGCCGGGAATGGCACCACCAGCTTGATCATCTTGTTGGGCCAGGCCTGGGCATGCGCCGGGGCCGTGCCCATCAGGCCGATGGCAGAGACCGCTGCAGTTGCGGCAAGCACCGTGCGGCGTGAAAAGGCGGTGGGGAAAAGTGATTGTTTTTTCATCAGGAATCCGTTTCTACTTTCAGTTTTTGCGCTGGGCGCGCCCTGTACAAACGACGCTGCCCAGGCGCGAGCAGCCGCGCAAGGGCTTTCCCGCCGCGCCGACTGCGTCCCCTGCCCGCATAGCACAGCCATGCGAGAGGGGGGAAGCCGCGCAGCGGCTCAGGGGGGCGTCAGTCGAGCTTTGCGCCAGAGACCTTCACCACCCGCTCCCACACGGGCGCATCTTTCTTGAACTGGGCGTTGAACTGCTCGGGGCTGCTGCCCACAGGGATGAAGCCCATCTGCTGAATGCGCTCGCGCACTTCGGGCATGGCGATCACGGCCTGCAGCTCAGTGCCCAGGCGGGCCACCACTTCAGGTGGCGTCTTGGCAGGTGCGCTCATGCCAAGCCAGCCGGTCACTTGGAACACCTCGTCCTTGATGCCCTGCTCGGACATGGTGGCAATCTTGGGCAGCGCGTCCATGCGCTGCGTGCCGGTCACGGCCAACGTCTTGAGGCGACCTGACTCGATGTAGGGCCGAGCCGACTGCAGGCTGGCAAACGCCATCTGGAGCTGACCGCCCACCAGGTCTTGCAGCATGGGCGCCTCGCCCTTGTAGGGCACATGGTTCATGTCGGCCTTGAGCTTGTCCGACAGCCACGCGCCCGCGAGATGGGCATACGAGCCCGCGCCCCACGAGCCGTAAGCGACCTTGCCTTTGTTGCGGTCGATGTACGCCATCAGCTCCTGCGCGTTGGACACCGGCAGTTGCGGGGGCACCAGCAGCACCACCGGCGCCAGGGCAATCTGCGTGATGAGGGCCTGGTCTTTTTGCGGCTGGTAGGGAAGGCGCTCGTACAGGAACTGGTTGATGAGCATGGTGGTGCCCAAAGACACCAGCAGCGTGTAGCCATCGGCCGGCGACTTGAGGGCGTGGTCGGTGCCGCTCACGCCGCCAGCGCCACCCCGGTTGTCCACCAACACGGGCTGGCCCAGGCGGGCCGAAAGCTTTTCGCCCAGGGTGCGGGCCGTGATGTCGGTCGCGCCGCCTGCCTGGTAGGGCACCACCAGCCGGATGGGTTTGCTGGGCCAGGCGTCTTTGCCCGCCTGGGCCAGGGCCGAGCCCAGCAGGCCCGTGCTGCCCAAAGCGGCCAGGCCTTGCAATACGCTGCGGCGGTGGATGTTCGATGTACGCATGTTTTGTCTCCTTGAGTTGTAGTGAAACCGGCTGCAGCGCCCTATTTAAAAGCGCTAACAGCTATTACTTATATAGCAATCAAAGCGGCGGCAGGGTCAGTACACCCTTGTCGCGTAGGGCCTGCAGCTCTGCCTCGGGCAGTTGCAGCAGCTGTTGCAACACATCGCGCGTGGCCGCGCCCAGCGTGGGCGGCGCGTTGCGAATGGGCAGGCGCTGGCCATCGAGCCGGTACGGCGGAGCAAATACATGCGTGGTGCCGGCCACGGGGTGCGGCATCTCTTGGAGCAGGCCGCCACGGCGCGTGCGTTCGCTGGTCAGCGCCTCATGCAAACCAGCCACCTTGCCGCAGGGAATGCCGGCTGCCGACAGGCGCTCCAGCAGCACATCGCGCGGGAAGCCGGCAATCAATTCCTTGAGCATGGGGCCCAGCACCAGGCGGTTCTTGGCGCGTTCCACATTGGTGGCAAAGCGGGGGTCTTCGACGATGTCGGGGCGCTGCACCACCTGGCGGCAGAACTTGTCGAACTGCGCGTTGTTGCCCACACCGATGATGAGCGGGCCATCGGCCGCGTCGTACATGCCGTAGGGCACGATGGACGGGTGCGCGTTGCCATAGCGCTGCGGGTCGTGGCCGAGCAGCAGGGCATCGAGCCCATAGTAGCCGGTGATCATCAGGCCGCAGTCGTACAGCGCCATTTCAATGTGGCGGCCCTTGCCCGTGCGTTCGCGGCGGAACAGCGCGGCCAGCACGGCCTGCGCGGCGTACATGCCGGTCATCATGTCCACGGCGGCCACGCCAAACTTCAGCGGCGGCTGGCTGGCTTCACCGTTGATGGCCATGAGCCCCGCCTCGGCCTGGATCACCAGGTCGTAGCCCGGCCGCTTGGCTTCGGGGCCCGAGCTGTCGTAGCCCGACACCGAGCAATAGATCAGATCAGGCTTGATGGCCTTGAGCTGCTCGTAGCCCAGGCCCAGCTTCTCGGCGCCGCCCGTCTTGAAGTTCTGGATCACCACGTCGCACTGCGGCAGCAGGCTGTGGATGATCTTCACGCCTTCGGGCGTTTGCAAATCCACCGTGATGGACCGCTTGTTGCGGTTCATGCTGTTGTAGTAGGTGGTCTCGGTCTTGCCGATGCGCATGCCCCAGTCGCGGGTGTCGTCGCCCCGGCCGGGGTGCTCCACCTTGATGACATCGGCACCAAAGTCGGCTAGTACCTGGCCGCACAGCGGGCCGGCGAACACGCGCGAGAGGTCGAGCACGCGCACGCCTTCGAGCGGGAAGTCCATGCCCTCGGGCAGCGATGGGGTGGGAGAGGTTTGCTGGGTCATGGCTGAGTCTCTTCATTGCGGGTGCGCGGTGCATTGACCTGGCGCAGGCGTACAAAATCGGCCGGGCGCTTTTCCAGAAATGCGCCAATGCCTTCGAGGGATTCTTCGGTGTCTTGCGACTGCACCATGAGCTGCGCTTCCAGCTCCAGCTGGTCAGCCAGCGGCTGGGCGTAGGCACTGCGGCACAGCGCCTTGATGCGGCCCATGGCCTCATCGGGTCCGGTGGCCACCTGCGCCGCCAGGGCCAGCGCCTGGGTGAGGGCCTCGCCGGGTTCAGCCAGGCGGTTGACCGGGCCCAGGGCGTGCAACCGCTCGCCCGAAATGCGTTCGCCCGTCAGGCACAGCTCGGTCAGCACCTGGCGCGACACGAACTCGGCCAGGAAGGCCGTGGCGCCGCCGTCGGGCGTAAGCCCCACCTTCACATACGCAACAGAGAACACGGCGTTGCGCGCGGCGACCAGTATGTCGCAAGCCAACGCCAGCGACAGGCCGGCACCGGCAGCAGCGCCCTCCACCGCCGCAATCACCGGCTTGCGGCAATCGCGCACGGCGAGGATCAGGTCGTGCAGGCCTTCAAGCTTGGCGCGGCGCTCTTCGATGGGCAGCTCACGGCGCTTGGCCAGCTGGCGCAGGTCACCGCCTGCGCAGAAGTGCCCGCCCTCGCCCGTGAGCACGATGACGCCCACCGTAGCGTCGGCTTCGGCCTGCGCCAGTGCCTCGGTCAGCGCCGCGTAGAACGCGGGCGACAGTGCATTGCGCGCGGCCGGGTTGTTGTTGGAGAGCACGAGCACCGCGCCCTCGCGGCGTTGCAGCAGAGGCGGTTGCTGCGTCATGGCCTCAGCCCCTGCCCAGCGCAATGAAGCGCGTGAGATGGTGGTCTTCGTCGCCCAACTGGTGGTCCACCATGACCAGGCGCTTGGCGTAGTGCGACAGGGGCAGCTCCCACGTCATGCCGATGCCGCCGTGCAGCTGGATGCTTTCTTCGGCCACCAGAGCGCCGATGCGGCCCATGGTGACCTTGGCGGCCGACAGCGCGCGCTCGCGCTCGGCGCGGTCGGTGCTGTCCATGGCTGCCGCTGCGTTGATCACGGCTGAGCGGGCCTGCTCCACTTCCAGCAGCAAGTCGGCCATGCGGTGCTGCAGGGCCTGGAAGCTGCCAATCGGCACGCCGAACTGCTTGCGCGTTTGCAGGTATTCCAGCGTGTGCTTCTTGGCCACATCCATCGCGCCCAGCGCCTCGGCACACACGGCCAGAATGCCCCAGCCTACGGCGTGCTCCAGCGTGGCAAAGCCCTGCCCTTCCGCGCCCAGCAGCGCGCCCGCACCCACTTGCACGTTCTGCAACGTAACTTCGGCCACGCGGCCACCGTCGATGCGGCCCATGCCACGGCGCGTGAGGCGCGCGGCATCGGCCGGCACCAGGAACAACGAGATGCCGTCTTCATCGTCCACCGCGCCCGAGCTGCGGGCGCTCACCAGCAGCATCTGCGCCTGGTCACCATGCACCACCACCGCCTTGTGGCCGGTGAGCAGCCAGCCGTCGCCATTGCGCACGGCGCGGGTCGTCACGCGGCTGAGGGCATAGTGCGCGCCGGGTTCCTCGTGCGCCAGTGTCACCACGGTGCTGCCGTCGATGATGCTGGCGATGTGTTCCTTTTGCGCAGCGCTGCCCGCCAGTCCCAGCGCCCGGCCCACCACCAGCGCGCCCAGGAAGGGCTCGACCACCAGGCCGCGGCCCAGGGCCTCGAAAACAACCGCGATGTCGAAGCCCGCGCCGCCAAAGCCGCCATCCTGTTCAGGGAACAGCGCGCCGATGGCGCCGAGCTCGGCAAACTGCGCCCACAGCGCGGTGTCCATGCCGGTGTCGCCGTAGGCAATGTGGTTGCGCGCCTCGATGCCGACCTGCTCGGACACGAAACGGTTCAGGGTGTCCGCCAGCATGCGGCGGTCTTCGGTGTGTTCAAAGTTCATCGCTGCAACCTCACAGGCCGAGGATCATCTTGGAGATGATGTTCTTCTGGATTTCATTGGAGCCGCCGAAAATCGACAGCTTGCGGTAATTGAAGTAGTTGGCTGCCGCCGTGGCCGCCTCCTTGGGGCCCACGGGTTCGTCGGCATAGCCTTCGTACTGCGCCTCTTCAATGAACGGCAGTGCGTACGGCCCCATGGCGCGGCGGATCAGCGAGAGGATTTCTTGGCGGATCTCGGTGCCACGGATCTTCAGCATGGAGCTCTCGGCCCCCGGCACGCCGCCACCGGCCACGGCGGCGATCACGCGCAGGTTGGTGGTCTTCATGTTCTCCAGATCGATCTCGACCTGGGCCATGCGGGCGGCGAACAGCGGGTCCTGGTCCAGCGGCTTGCCGTTTTTCATGACCTTGGCCGCAATCACCTTGAGCTTGGCCAGGGCCGAGATGCAAAAGCCCACGCCCGCGATGCCGGTGCGCTCGTAGGTGAGCAGGTACTTGGCGTACGTCCAGCCCTTGTTTTCCTCGCCCACCAGGTTTTCTACCGGTACCTTCACGTCGGTGAAGAACACTTCGTTGACTTCCTTGTCACCATCCAGCGTGCGGATGGGGCGCAGCTCCACGCCGGGCGAATTCATGTCCACCAGCAAGAAGCTGATGCCCGACTGGGCCTTGGCTTCGCGGTCGGTGCGCACCAGGCAGAAGATCATGTTGGCGTGCTGGCCCTGGGTGGTCCAGGTCTTCTGGCCGTTGACGATGTAGTGGTCGCCCTGGCGTACGGCCGTGGTCTTCACGGAAGCCAGGTCCGAGCCCGCGCCCGGTTCAGAGTAGCCCTGGCACCACCAGTCCTCACCGCTCAGGATGCGCGGCAGCCAGTATTTTTTCTGCGCTTCGTTGCCAAACTTGATGAGCACCGGGCCCAGCATGTTCACGCCAAAAGGCACGATGCGCGGGCCACCGGCCAGGGCGCATTCGGTGTCGAAAATGAACTTCTCGACCGCGCCCCAGCCGGGGCCACCATATTCCTCGGGCCAGTGGTTGGCCAACCAGCCGCGCTCGTTCAGGATGGCGTGCCATTCTTCTTGGTCGGCCTTGGTCAAGCGCTGCCCGGCCTTGACCTTGTTGGCGATGCGCGCGGGCAGCTTGTCTTTCAAGAAAGCCTGCACCTCGGCGCGGAAGGCTTCTTCTTGGGGGGTGAAATTCAGGTCCATGTCGGTCGTCGGTTTCAGGAATGGATTGCGTTGTATGGATCAGAAAATCTCGAACAGGCCGGCAGCGCCTTGGCCGCCGCCGATGCACATGGTCACCACGGCCCACTTCACGGATGGGTCCTTGGCCTTGCGGCGCTGGCCTTCGAGCAGGATGTGACCGGCCAGGCGCGTGCCCGTCATGCCAAAGGGGTGGCCGATGGAGATGGCGCCGCCGTTGACGTTGAGCCGCTCCATCGGAATGCCGAGCTGCCGCTGGCAATACAAGGCCTGCGAGGCAAAGGCCTCGTTCAGTTCCCACAGGGCGATGTCTTCGACCTTGAGGCCCGCGCGCTCGAGCAGGCGGGGCACGGCGAACACGGGGCCAATGCCCATCTCGTCGGGCTCGCAGCCCGCCACGGCAAAGCCGCGGAACGCGCCCAGGGCCTGCAGGCCACGGCGCTCGGCCTCTTTCGCTTCCATCATCACGCAGGCGGCCGAGCCGTCCGACAACTGCGAGGCATTGCCCGCCGTGACGAACTTGCCCACGCCCTTCACGGGCTCCAGCTTGGCCAGGCCTTCCAGCGTGGTGCTGGGGCGGTTGCAGTTGTCCATGGTGGCGACCACCTCGCGGTAAGTCACCTCGCCCGTTTCCTTGTTCTTCTCGGCCATGGTGGTTTTGCAGGGCACGATTTCGTTGTCGAACACGCCGCTGGCCTGCGCGGCTGCGGTGCGCTGCTGGCTTTGCAGCGAGAACGCGTCCTGGTCTTCCCGCGTGATGCCGTAGCGCTGGGCCACCACATCGGCGGTGTCGATCATTTCCATGAACAGCGCAGGCTTGTGCTCTACCAGCCAGGGGTCGAGGTGCGATGCGCCGCTGCGGCCTGCGGGGTTCATCAGCGAAATGCTTTCCACGCCACCCGCCACCATGGCCGGCACGCCTTCGAGCACGATGCGCCCGGCGGCCACGGCAATGGCCTGCAGGCCCGAGGAGCAGAAGCGATTGATGACCGTGCCGCCCACGGTGACGGGCAGGCCTGCGCGCAGCGCCGTCTGGCGGCCAATGTTGCGGCCGGTGGTGCCCTCGGGGTAGCCGCAGCCCCAGATCAAGTCTTCGATCAGGCCGGGGTCAATGCCGGCGCGCTGCACGGCAGCCTGCACCGAGAAGGCACCCAGCTGGGCGCCAGGGGTTTGGTTGAATTCGCCGCGGTGCGACTTGGCCAGCGGGGTACGGGCGGTGGAAACGATGACGGCTTCACGCATGGCGGGCTCCTGGGTGTGTGAGAGTGCTTTGTTTTTGATAGCTGCTGGCGCTTTATTCGCAAGGGTTTCAGCATAAAAACCCTTTAAAACCCTTGAAAGACAAGCGCTGGCAGCTCCTGTTTTTGATGACCGCTGGGGCGATCAAGCCGCCTTGTTCAGGCTGTCGAAATTACGGCCTTCGGCCACCAGTTGTTCCAGCAGCGGCGCGGGCTTCCAGAACAGCGGGTCTTCCTTGGCAAAGGCCTGGATGTCGGCCAGCACCTTGGGGAGCCCCGTCATGTCGGCCCACTTCATGGGGCCGCCACGGTGGCGCGGGAAGCCATAGCCCGCCACAAAGGTCACGTCCACATCCAGGGGGCGCAGGGCAATGCCTTCGGCCACCACCTTGGCGCCTTCGTTGACCATGGCGGCCATGTAGCGGCGCATGATCTCGTCGGCGCTGAAGCTGCGCGGCGTGATGCCTTTCTTCGCACGCTCGGCATCCACAATGGCCAGCACTTCCGGGTCGGGCTGGCCCACGCGGGCGCCTTCGGGGTAGAGGTAAAAACCGCGCCCGGTCTTCTGGCCGAACCAGCCGCGTTCGCAGATGCGGTCGGCAATCTCCACGTACCGGGCCTTGGGGTCGCGCGTGGCGGCCCGGCGTTTGCGCGTGGCCCAGCCAATGTCGCCGCCGGCCAGGTCCGTCACTTGGCACGGGCCCATGGCAAAGCCAAAGCCGCGCACGGCCGCGTCGATCTCATAGGGGCTGGCGCCGTCTTCCATCAGGTAGTCGGCCGCCTGCTTGTACACGGCCAGGATGCGGTTGCCGATGAAACCGTCGCACACACCGGCGCGCACGGGCACCTTCTTGAGCTTCTTGGCCAGCTCGAACGCCGTAGCCACCACGTCGGCAGCCACCTTGGCGGGCACCACGATCTCCAGCAGCTTCATGATGTTGGCGGGACTGAAGAAGTGCAGGCCAATCACGTCCTGCGGGCGGCTGGTGGATGCAGCGATGGCGTCAATGTCGAGGTACGAGGTATTGGTGGCCAGCACGGCACCGGGCTTGCACACGCGGTCCAGCTCGCGGAACACGGCCTTCTTCACTTCAATGTCTTCAAACACGGCTTCAATCACCAGGTCCACCTGGGCGATGTCGGCGTAGTTGGTGCTGCCGGTGTAGCGCGCCATCACGGCGGCTTTGGCGGCCTCGGTCATGCGGCCCTTGGCCACCAGGCCGTTGTAAACCTTCTCGACATTGGCACGGCCACGGGCGATGGACTCGGCATCGCGCTCGATCATGGTCACCGGCAGGCCGGCATCCAGCGCAGCCACGGCAATGCCCGCACCCATGGTGCCGCCACCGATCACGGCAACACTGGCCACGGGGCGCGGCTGCGCGGCCTGGGCTTCAGGCACCTTGGCCACTTCACGCTCAGCAAAGAAGGCGTGGATGAGGCCAGCGCGCTGGGGGCTGTCCAGGCATTCGACGAACAGCGCACGCTCGCGGGCCAGGCCCTCGTCAAACGGCAGTTGCACGGCGGCTTGCACGCATTCAATGATCTTGAGCGGCGAGAACAGGCCGCGCGCCTTTTTCGCGGTCTCGGCCTTTTGCTCTTCCAGCCAGGCCAGCGCGGCCTGAGGTTCGGCAATGGCCAGGTCCCGGGTGCGGCGCACGGGGGAGTTGGCGGCGAGCAGTTCGCGCACGTAGGCCAGGCCTGCGGCTTGGGCGTCGGCGCCTTCAACCAACTTGTCTACCAGCCCGGCCTGCAATGCAGCCTGCGCCTTGAGGTGCTGGCCGCTGAGCATCATGGCCGTGGCCGCCTGCACGCCCATCAGGCGCGGTGCGCGCTGCGTGCCGCCCGAGCCGGGCAGCAGGCCCAGGTTCACTTCAGGCAGGCCCAGGGTGGCGGCAGGCAGCGCAAGGCGGTAGTGGGCCGACATGGCCACTTCCAGCCCGCCGCCCAAGGCTGCGCCGTGCAACACGGCCACCACGGGCTTGTCCGAGCCTTCGATGGCGCGGCAGACCTCAGGCAGTGCCGGGGGCACGGGTGGCTTGCCAAATTCGCGAATGTCGGCCCCGGCAATGAAGGCCTTGCCAGCACCCACCAGCAGCACGGCGGCCACGGCCGCGTCGGCCTGCGCCTGCTGCATGGCGGCCAGCAAACCCTGGCGCACGGCGGCGCCCAGGGCGTTGACGGGCGGGTTGTCGATGGTGACCACCAACACGTCACCGTGAAGCGCGGTGGTAACAACGGAAGAGGCGGAAGCGGCAGCGCCCATGCGGGGAGTCTCCTGATCTTGGCTAGAGCCTGTTGATGACCGTGTGATTGTTGATGCGTGAAGTTATCTTGACAATTACATAGCCCATTGACAGACTGTCAAAAACCTTTTGACAAACGGCGTCGTACACCCCTATTCCCACGCCTTTTGACCTATGGAACTCACCTCCCTCACCGTGCTGGTCGACATCCTGGATGCCGGCAACCTCAGCCAGGCCGCCCGCAACCTGAAGATGACGCGGGCCAACGTGAGCTACCACCTGCACCAACTGGAAAAGTCAGTAGGCGTGCAACTGGTGCGCCGCACCACGCGCCGGGTGGAGCCCACCGAGGTGGGCCTGCGCCTGTATGCCCATGGCCGCGCCATCCAGAACGAGATGCTGGCCGCGCGCGAAACCATTGCCACACTGGGCCAGGGCCTGCAGGGCCGCGTGGGCCTGAGCGTGCCCAGCGGCTACGGGCAGATGGTGATGTCGGACTGGCTGATCGACTTCAAGCGGCTGTACCCAGGCATCGTTCTGGATGTGCGCTTTGAAAACCGCGTGGACGACCTGATCCGCGACGAGGTGGACATCGCCATCCGCGTGATGCCGGAGCCCCCGCCCACGCTGGTGGCGCGCGACCTGGGCAGCGTGCGCTACATCGCCTGCGCATCGCGCGCCTATGCCGAGGCGCAGGGCCTGCCGCAGAGCTTCGAGGCGCTGCGGGCCGCGCCGGTGATCACATCCGGCGTGGTGGGCAAGCAATTGCGCCTGCGCGGCTACCGCGGCGGTGAGCGTGAGGAGGTGCTGCTGGAGCCCACCATCATCTCGGAGCACTTCCCGTTTCTGCGCCAGGGCATCCTGGCCGGGCTGGGGGTGGGCCTGGTGCCCGACTACGTGGTGCAAGACGCCGTGACCAGCGGCGAAGTGCTGACCACGCTGAACGACTGGCGCCTGAGCATTTTCGGCACGCAGATGTTCATGCTCTACATGCCTGACCGGCACCAGACACGCGCAGTGCGCACTTGCATCGACTACCTGCTGGGGCGCGCGCTGCCAGCGCAGGGGTGATTTCACCGCCACATACAAAAAATAGCCTCTAGCGCTTAATGGATAAGCGCCAGAAGCTACGTTTTTGACAGCAAACCTCTACCCATCAAAACGCGGGCAGCCCCGTGGCCGCCCGCCATGCCTTCAGTTCGGCCCAGTGAAGCTGCGCGTGCTGTACAGGTCCAGCGGCAGGCGCCCCACCACCGGCAAGCCGCTGGCGGCGTCCTTGGGCAGGTTTTCGATGTAGCTGAAGAACACATCGGCGTCCAGCACGCCAATGTCCAGCCGGCGCGCTGCTGGCACGGCGGCCAGGGTCTTGTAGCCATCGCCACCGGTGGCGTTGAAGCTCAGCACGAACAGCTTGTAGGTCTTGGTGAGGTCCAACGCGCCCCATGTTCCCGTAGCAGGGTTGCGCACTTCAATGTTGCTGGTGCGCGCACCTTTGGCGGCCTTGGCGTTCACGTCAAAGCGCAGCCCCCCGGTGTAGGGGTAAGGGCCCGTGGAGCCGCCAGCGCCAAAGGTCGCTTCCAAGCCATCTTCGAGCATGCCCTTCACTTCCTGCCCTGTCACATCCAGGCGGAACAGCATGTTGCCAAACGGCAGCACCTGGATGACCTGCGCTGCCGTCACGGTGCCTTGCAGCGGGATGCGCACACCGCCGCCGCTTTGCAGGCTGATGTCAGCACCACCGTACTTGGCGTTGGCCACGTCCAGATAAGCCTGTGCCACCAGTTGCTGGATGTCACCACCGCGCAGACTCACGCTGCCCTCGGCATTGCAGGCGCTGCTCGAGCGGCTGTAGTCGGCCGACCCCACGCCGCCCGGAACGCGGCGCGAGCACAGCTCTTGTGGCACCACGGCCACCTGGGTCTTGTTGAATACGGCCACCTTGTCCTTGAACGGTTGCAGCACCGCCGTGGCGCTGGCCGCCGGCTGTGTAATGCGCAGGAAGCCTGTGGCTGCGGCGCTGGCCTTGAGGGCGGCTTTCTCCGCATCCGTCGCGGCCTTGCCACCCAGGGTGAAATTGTCGCCAATCAGCACATGTGGCGTGCCCTTGCATTGGGTCACGTTGCCTTGCGCGTCAAAGCTCACCTTCAGTTCGCCCACCACCTGGGCGTATTCCCAAGCTTGCACCACGCACACGGGCTTGCCGTCCTTGTCCGTCAGCTGGGTGGGGTAGGCCCCACCGGGCGTGCCCACGCCCGTGGTGGTCATGGCCGCAGGGCCCAACAGGGTGTGAGAGTCGCCCCCCACCACCACATCCACCCCGCTGAGCTTGGGAGCGATCTGCAGGTCGTACTGGTAGCCCACGTGGCTCATGACGATGATCTTGTTGACGCCCTGGTTGCGCAGGCGGTCAATCTCGCGCTGCGCGGCGGTGGCCTCGTCTTCAAACGTGGTGCCTGCGTCGGGGCTGGAAGATGCCTGGGTCTTCTGCGCAATCGTCAGGCCCACAATGCCGATCTTTTGACCTCCGCGCTCCACCACGGTGGAGGGGCTGACGTAGCCCGGCGCGCGGCTGGGATGGAGGGCCGAGTTGGCACCGAACTGCACATTGGCACTGAGTGCAGGCGTCTTGCAGGTGCCCTTGCGCAACAGGTCGATGAAGCCCTTGAGGCCGCTGTCGCC
Organism: Acidovorax delafieldii; assembly: GCA_002377855.1. Classification (GTDB taxonomy): domain Bacteria; phylum Pseudomonadota; class Gammaproteobacteria; order Burkholderiales; family Burkholderiaceae_C; genus Acidovorax; species Acidovorax delafieldii_A. Next base: position 13,064 of record DFQQ01000018.1, read on the forward strand.
CTTGTCAAACTCGTGGTTGCCCAGCGTGAAGACGTCAAAGCACACGGTGTTCATCAGCGCGGCATCGGCCTCGCCATTGGCTCCAGCGCGGTTGAAATACAGCGTGCCCGTCAGCGCATCGCCCGCGTGCAGCTTGAGCACGTTGGTGCTCTGCGCCGCCAGCTCGCTGATGGCGGCCGTGACGCGGGGGAAGCCCGCAGCGTCCACCGCCACATCCACCGCGGTAGCGCCACCGGCAGAGAGCTTGAGGGTTTTGGACTTGCTCTCCAACGTGGAATGGTGGTCGTTGATGTGCAGGATGGTCAGGTCCAGCGGCTGGCCCGCGTCGTCGCTGTCCGAACCCCCGCACGCGGCCAATGCTCCGGCCACAGCCAATGCCAGCACGCCCATGCGCACGCCGCGTGCGTGCTTTGACCACATCGTTGTCATCTCATCTCCCTCTGTGTCAGTTCAATAAAACCGCGATGGTGGGATGCGTGCGTGACAGGGCGATGAAACCGGCATCGCCGAAGCCCAACGAAAAACAGGCTCCCGAGGGAGCCTGTTCATATCAAAAAGCACTCTGGCGCCCGGACACAAAGCGCCAGCAGCTACATTTTTTATAGCAACCGTATCAGATGCGCCCCTCTTCCACGGCGTGGCACGCAATTCGAATGCCGCCAATGCTCAGCAGCTGAGGGCGCTCGGCGCGGCAGCGATCGTTGACGTGCGGGCAGCGAGGATTGAACGCGCAACCCGACGGTGGATTCAGCGGGTTGGGCACCTCGCCCTGCACGGGCGTGCGGGCCTTGCCGGTGTCGTGCATCTTCGGGATGGCATCGAGCAGCATGCGCGTGTAGGGGTGGCGCGGAGTATCGAACAGCGTGTGCTTGTCGGCCAGCTCCACCAGGCGGCCCAGGTACATCACGCCCACCTGGTCGCTCACGTGGCGCACCACGGCCAGGTTGTGGCTGATAAAAAGGTACGTCAGGTGCCGCTCGCGCTGCAGGTCCTTCATGATGTTGAGCACCTGGGCCTGCACCGACACGTCGAGCGCGCTGGTGGGCTCGTCACACACCAGGAACTCAGGCTCGGTGGCCAGGGCGCGGGCAATCGAAATGCGCTGGCGCTGGCCGCCCGAGAACTGGTGGGGGTACTTCACCATGTCCAGCGGCGACAGGCCCACCGACTGCAGCAACTCACCCACGCGTTGCTTGAGCTGGGCCTTGTCGGTGATCAGGCCATGCTCCTTGAGCGGCTCGCCAATGATGTCTTCCACCAGCCAGCGCGGGTTCAGGCTGGCATAGGGGTCCTGGAAGATCATCTGGATGCGTCGGCGCATGTCCTTGGCGTCGCTGCCCTTGAAGGCCGCGTGCGCATCCTGCCCATCAAAGGTCAGGCCGCCGCGCGTGGGCTCGTACAGGCCCACCAGCAGGCGCGCTACCGTGCTCTTGCCGCAACCAGACTCGCCCACCAGGGCCAGGGTCTTGCCCTTCTCGATTTCGAAGCTCACACCGTCGACGGCATGCAGCAGTGTGCGGGGCTTGCGCTCGATGACTCGGTTGAGCCAAGGGGCAGAGACGTCGAAGGTCTTGGCCAGGTCGTGCGCCTGCACCAGCGGCTTGTGGGCGTTGTTCATTGCGCTGCTCATGCGGCCACCTGCGCTTTGTCGTTGGCGTGCAACCAGCAGGCGGCACGGGTGTTTCCTGCGTCCATCAGGTCGGGGCGTTCGATCATGCAGCGGTCAAAGGTTCGGGGGCAACGCGGGTTGTAGGCGCAGCCCGTGGGAATGGCGTTCAGGCGCGGCATGGCGCCATCAATCTGGTTGAGCCGCTCTCGGTCCATCGTCATGTCGGGGATGGAGGCCATGAGGCCTGCGGTGTAGGGGTGTGATGGTTTGTTGATCACGTCGTGCACCGGGCCGATTTCAGCCACGCGCCCGGCATAGAGCACAGCCACGCGATCGCAGGTTTCCGCAATCACGCCCATATCGTGGGTAATGAGCATGACGGCCGCACCGCGCGATTTGCAGATGTTTTTCAGCAGCGTGATGATCTGCGCCTGGATCGATACATCCAGCGCCGTGGTGGGTTCGTCGGCCACGATGAGCTTGGGCTCGGCCGCCAGGGCCAGGGCAATCACCACGCGCTGGCGCATGCCGCCCGAGAACTGGTGCGGGTAGTGGTCAATGCGCTCTTCGGCAGCGGGAATGCCGGTGTCCTTGAGCAGCTGGATGGCGCGCTGCCGGGCTTCTGCTGCATTCACAGGCAAGTGCGCCAGGATGGTCTCCGTGAGCTGCCGGCCCACGGTGTAGAGCGGATTGAGCGAGGTGAGCGGATCTTGAAAAATCGCGCCGATGCGGCGGCCACGGATGTGGCGCATCTCATCGTTGCTGAGGTTGTCGATGCGCTGGCCTTCAAGCAGGATCTGGCCCGAGGCCACCCGGCCTGGAGGCTCCAGCAGACCAATGATGGCCGCGCCCGTGAGCGACTTGCCAGCGCCGGACTCCCCCACCACGCCCAGGATCTCGCCGGGCGCGATGGAAAAGGAAATGTCGTCCAGGGCGCGCAGGGTGCCGCGGCGGCCTGGAAATTCGACTACGAGGTTTTTGACTTCTAAGAGGGACATATCAGTGATTCACAGTGCTGTGCGCTGCACGCAGTAAACAGAAGGAGCACGGCCCAGGCCAGCGGCCACCGTGCCAGGGCCTGCGCCGGCCGCACCGCCCCGCAGCACGGCCAGCGCTCCCTTTGCGCATTGCAAAGCGATGCGATCGAAGGGGAAAGCGCTGCGGCGGCTCAGGCGGTTGTTCTCCATTTTTTCAACGCAGACGAGGGTTCAGTGCATCACGCAGCCAGTCGCCCAGCAGGTTCACAGAAAGAGCAATCAGGACCAGCATGACACCAGGGAACACGGTGATCCACCATTCGCCCGAGAACAGGTAATCGTTGCCAATGCGGATCAGCGTGCCAAGCGATGGCGAGGTGGGCGGCGCGCCCACGCCCAGGAAGGACAGCGTGGCTTCGGTAATGATGGCCGTGGCCACCTGGATGGTGGCCAGCACCATCACCGGGCCCAGCACGTTCGGCAGCACGTGCTTGCGCATGATGCGCAGCGAAGACACACCGGTGACGCGTGCAGCCTGCACGTATTCCTTGTTGCGCTCGACCAGGGTGGAGCCCCGCACGGTGCGCGCGTACTGCACCCAGCCGGTCAGCGAGATGGAGATGATGAGCACGCCAAACGCCAGGGATTCGTGCGCATTAGGGAACAGGGCCCGGCCCACGCCCGCAATCAAAAGTGCAACCAGAATGGCGGGAAAGGACAGCATCACGTCGCACAGGCGCATGAGCACCGCGTCGATCCACCCCCCCCGAAAGCCCGCCAGCAGGCCCAAGCCTACGCCCACCACCACGGACAACAGCACCGACGCCAAGCCGACCACCAAGGAGATGCGCGCGCCATAGATCAAAGCAGAAAGGATGTCGCGGCCTTGGTCATCCGTGCCCAGCAGGTATTTGCTACTGCCTTCGGCACTCCAGGCGGGCGGCAAGCGGGCATCACCCAGCTCCAGAGTGGCCAGATCAAAAGGGTTGTGCGGTGCCACCCAGCCGGCAAAGACTGAGCAGAACACGCACACCAGGGCGATGGCTGCCGCGACCATGGCCATGGGAGAGGTGCGAAAGCTGTGGCCGACGTCGCTGTCGAGCCAGCGGGCAAGTGTTTTTTTCATCGTAAGAACCAGATACAGCCGCCAACGCACCAGGCTTGTGGCCTTCGTGCGCTGCGGTCAACAGAAAAAGCGAAACAGGAAACAGCGCGGAATCAGGGCAGGCTGATCCACTTGAAGTACATGAAGTTGTCGGCCAGCTGCACGACCTTGACCTTCTTGCTCACGCCCCAGGCCAGCGCCTGCTGGTGCAACGGGATGTGCCCGACATCGGCGGCATGCAAGTCAAACGCTTCCTTGATGTAGGCGTTGCGCTTGGCCTTGTCGGTCTCGGCCTGGACCTTCTTGGTCAGCTCGTCCACTGTGGGGTTGCAGTAGGCACCCAGGTTGAACTGGCCTGCACCCTTGTCGTCCACACATGCCACGATGGCGTTGAGAGCGTTGTGGGCGTCGTAGGTGGCGGGGGTCCAGCCCAGCATGTAGAAGCTGGTGTCGCGGCGCAGCACCTTGGGGAAATAAGTGCCCTTGGTTTCGGCCTGCAGGTTGATCTTGACGTTGATGCGCGAGAGGTTGGCAGCCACCGTCTGGCAAATACGGCTGTCGTTCACGTAGCGGTCGTTGGGGCAGTTCATCGACACTTCAAAGCCGTTGGGGTAGCCCGCCTCGGCCATCAGCTTCTTGGCGGCGTCCACGTCGTAGGGCAGGCGCTTCATCTCAGGCTGAAAGCCATTGATGCCGGGGCCCACCAGTTGGGCGGAAGGGTTGGAAGCCCCGCGCATCACGGTCTTCTTGATGCCCTCGATATCGATGGCCTGGTAGAAAGCCTGGCGTACGCGCTTGTCCTTGAAGGGGTTCTTGCCCTTGACGTTGGAGTACAGCAGCTCGTCGCGCTTTTGGTCCATGCCCAGGAAGATGGTGCGCAGCTCGGGCCCGGTGATGGCACGGGTGTTGGCGCCGGTATTGACGCGGTCGATGTCCTGTACAGGCACAGGCTCCATCACGTCCACCTCCCCCGACAGCAAGGCCGCTACGCGGGTGGCGTCGTTGCCGATGGGGGTGAACACCACCTCGGTCACGTTGCCCTCGATCTTGCCCCAATAGGAGCCGTTGCGCGTGAACACGGTGCGCACGTTGGGCTGGCGCTCGCGCACGCGAAAGGGGCCTGTGCCGTTGGCCTTGAACGATGCGGTGTTTTCAACGCCCTTGCGGCGGTCCACGGGCACGGTGGCCTGGTTGGTCTCGCACCATTTCTTGCTCATGATGTACACCAGTGAGAGCACATCCGGCAGGATCGGGAAAGGCGTCTTGGTTTCAATCTCGACGGTGTGGCTGTCGATCTTGCGCACTTCCTTGAAGTCGTTGGTGTAGCTCTTCATGTCTGAGCCTTCCACCTGGGTGCGGGCCAGACTGAACACCACGTCGTCGGCAGTGAACGGCGTGCCATCGTGGAACTGCACGCCCTTGCGCAATTCAAAACGCCACACCGTGGGAGAAGTCTGCTTCCAGCTGGTAGCCAGCATGGGAGCCAGGCTCAGGTCCTTGTTGCGGCCCACCAGGGGCTCGTATACGTTGCCCGTCACACTCAACTGCAGTGTCTCGTTGAGGGAGTGCGGGTCCATGGACAAGGCGTCGCCCTGATTGGCAATGCGCACGGTCTGTGCACTGGCGATGACGCCAGCTGCGGACAAGGCGACAAACAGTGCGGTCGCGGCCATTTTCCGTGGGATCTTCATGCGGTTCTCCTGGGAGGGGTAGGGAATTGCGGGGGTGCCCATCATCGTCAAACGGAATGCCTCAAGGCGCAGGCAGCGGCATGGCCTGTTCGATCAGGCTTGCATGCAGGGCCGAGCCCAGGGGCAGTATGTCGTCATTGAAGTCGTAACGGCTGTTGTGCAACGCACTGCCGCTCGCGCCAGTACCTTGCCCGATGCGCAGATAAGCACCGGGTTTGGTCTGCAGCATGAAAGAAAAATCTTCAGCACCCATGCTGGGCTCCAGGTCGCGCACCACATGGTCTGCCCCCACCAGCGACTCGGCCACATCACCGGCAAACAGGGCTTCGCTCTCGGTGTTGATCGTGGCGGGGTAAATGCGCTCGTAGTGCACTGTGGCGGTGGCGCCAAAACCCAGTGCGATGGCATTGCACAGGTCCTTGAGGCGGTTTTCCACCATCTCCTGCACCAACGGGTCGAAGGTGCGCACGGTGCCCACCAGCGTGGCCGAGCCGGGCAACACACTGAATGCGCCCAACTCGCCGGCCTTCACGGCACACAGGCTGATCACCGCGCTTTCAATCGGACGCACGTTGCGCGAAACAATGCTCTGCGCCGCCGTGATGATGTGGGCAGCCACCAGCACCACATCCACCGTCTGGTAGGCATGTGCGCCATGGCCACCACGGCCTGTGATCTCGATGGTGATGCGGTCTGCAGCAGCCATCATCGGGCCAGGATTGATGCCAATCGTGCCGGGCTTCATGGCGGGCCAGTTGTGCATGGCGTAGATGGACTGGACTGGAAAGCGGTCAAACAGCCCGTCTTCCATCATCACGCGCGCACCCGCATAGCCTTCTTCGCCCGGCTGGAATACGAGCACGGCCGTGCCGTCGAACTCGCGCGTTTGCGCCAGGTAGCGTGCGGCACCCACCAGCATGGCGGTGTGGCCATCATGTCCACAGCCATGCATGAGCCCGGGCTTGCAGGATTTCCAGGAAAAATCGTTGTGCTCTGCCAGCGGCAGCGCATCCATGTCGGCGCGCAGGCCCACCATGGCACCGCTGGCCACGCTGCGCCCGCGGATCACCGCCACGATTCCGGTGCGACCGATGCCCTCGTGGATCTCGTCCACACCACAGACCTTGAGCGCCTCGACCACCCGTTTCCCGGTGTACACCTCTTCAAAGCCCAGTTCCGGGTGCGCGTGCAAATCGCGACGCAACGCAGTGAGCTCGGGATGAAACTGGGCGATGTGGGCAAATGCCCGTCCACCCGCTTTCAGGCGAGGGCCCTGCATCAGTGCCCCCCGGCCTTGCCCACCCGAAGGCGCGGGTCGACCACGAAGTACAGCAGGTCCACCACCAAATTGATCACCACGAAAATCAGGGCGATCAGGCACAGGTAGGCTGCCATCACGGGGATGTCTGCGAAGGTCACGGCCTGAATGAACAGCAAGCCCATTCCAGGCCACTGGAACACGGTCTCGGTGATGATGGCAAACGCGATCAGGCCACCCAACTGCAAGCCCGTAATGGTGAGCACCGGCACCAGCGTGTTCTTGAGGGCATGGCCGAAGTGGATGGCCCGGTTGGACAAGCCACGCGCGCGGGCAAACTTGATGTAGTCGGTGCGCAGCACCTCCAGCATTTCAGCGCGCACCAGCCGCATGATCAATGTGAGCTGGAAGATCGCCAGGGTAATGGCCGGCAAGGTGATGTGGTGCCAGCCCTTGGCTGTCATCAACCCCGAACTCCACCAGCCCATCTGCACGACCTGACCCCGCCCAAAGCTGGGGAACCAGCCCAAGGTCACGGAGAACACCAGGATCAGCAAGATGCCAATCAGGAAGGTCGGCAGGGAAACACCCAACAGCGAGATCGTCATGAACAGCTGGCTGGTGAAAGTGCCGCGCTTCAGCGCTGCATATACCCCCATCGGAACGCCCACCAGCAGCGCCAGCAAGGCTGCCACCAATGCCAACTCCAGGGTGGCCGGGAATCGCTCGGCTATGAGGCGTGACACTTTTGCCCCTTGGCGCAGACTCAGGCCAAACTCGCCCTGGGATGCGTTTACCAGGAAATGCCAGAACTGCACGATAAAGGGCTGGTCCAGCCCCAGTTGTGCGCGCAGTTCACGAATTTGCTCGGGGGTGGCATCCTGCCCCAGCAAGAACACCACGGGGTCGCCCACATACTGGAACAGCATGAATGCGATGAAAGCCACCGTGACCATGACAATCACGGCCTGGATGAGGCGGCGCAGAATAAAAGCAAGCATCGGAGGGTCGAGTTTGTTTTCGAAAGCGTGTCATCGCCGCTTTTGGCAGCGGTGACACCGTTTGAGTCCACCCAGTTCAGTGCAGACTTGCAGCCCTGGGTAGTAAAAGCAGCTATTGTCGCGCCTGTGTCATACCCAACAAGCCTGTTGGGCAACATGGCAGCCTGTGCCTGCAACGACAGGGCTGCATTTTGCGACTTCCGGATGGTCGGCAATGGAAAGCCGGGCTATCGCGCCCGGCCTTTCAAGTGCAGGGTTTCGCAGCAATACCTCAGTTCACTTTCACGGCTCGCATGTCCACGCGGTTGTCCGCGCGGTGGATCATTTCCACATTCTTCTTCATGGCCCAGGGGATGACCTGATCGTGCAAAGGAATGTGCGACACCGTGTCGTTGGAGAGCTGCAGCGCCTCGGTCAGCATGCGCGAGCGTACGGGCGCGTCGGTTTCGACCTTGATGCGGTCCACCAAATAATCCATGCGCTGGTTGCTGTAGCGGCCCACGTTGTAGTTGCCGTCGCCGCCCGTACCGACGGTGCGCACCAAGGACTGCAGGCTGTACAGCGCGTCGAAGGTAGGAACACCCCAGCCCAGCATGTAGATGCTGGCTTCGTTGCGCTGAATCATGGGGAAATAGTTCACCAAGGGAAGCGTACGCAGCTTGGCCTTCACACCAATGCGCGACCACATGGCGGTCACGGCTTGGCAAATGGCTTCGTCATTGATGTAGCGGTTGTTGGGGCACGCGAAGTCGACTTCAAAGCCGTCGGGGTAGCCCGCTTCGGCCAGCAACTTCTTGGCAGTATCCACACTGTAGGGCATGCGCTTGCCCACCGCTTCAGTCCAGCCGGCCACTTGTGGAGCGACAAGCGTGCCGGTAGGCTTGCCAAGGCCACGCATGATGTTGCGCGAGATGGTGTCCGCATCGATCGCCTGGTACAGGGCTTTGCGCACACGCAAGTCCTTCAAAGGATTTTTGCCCTTGATGTTGGAGCCTGGCAGCTCATCACGGAACTGGTCCATGCCTAAGAAAATCGTGCGGTTTTCCAGACCGTCCACCACCTTCAGATCCGGGTTCGCGCGCAGGCGAGCCAAGTCCTGGGGAGTGGGATCAATCACGAAGTCCACCTCACCCGACAGCAGCGCTGCGATGCGGGTGGCTGCCGACTTGATGGGGGTGTAGACGATCTCTGTCACGTTGCCGTCCATCTTTCCCCACCAGTTGGGGTTGCGCTTGAAAACCATGCGCACATCCGGCTGCCACGACTCGAGGGTGTAAGGACCTGTACCCATCGCATTGCGGTGGGCATACGTTTCGTCGGTGCCCTTCATGTCCTTGGGCTCAACGGATTTGTTCTTTTCAGCCCAGGCTTTGCTCATGATGCGCAGCTCTGTCAGCTGGCGCAACAGCACAGGATTGGGTGACATCAAAATGATGTCGATATTCTTGGCATCCACCTTCACTACTTTGGAAATGCCTTGCGTGAACGGTGTGAAATTGGACGTCTTGGCCATCGCACGGTTGAGCGAATACACCACGTCGTCCGCTGTCATCACTGACCCGTCATGGAATTTCACCCCTTCGCGCACAGTGAAGCGCATCTGCGTGGGGCTGATTTCACGCCATGCCGTGGCAAGCACAGGCTCTACTTGAAAGGTACGGCTGTTGTAGTAAACCAAGCTCTCGTACACGTTCGCATGCAAACCGCTCTGCAGGGCATTGTTTTGCGAGTGGATGTCCCACGTGGAAATTTCCCCCTGGCTGGTCCATTTGAAGGGCTTGGCATGCAAGATAGGGGTGAAACATAGCGCAACGGCGGCAGCCAACAGAACCTGTTTGGTTTTCATGGAGCAATCTCTTTTAAAAATTTTTACTATGCAGTAAAGATACGGTAAATCCAAGGGGGTATCCTTGAATTCCCGCATGCCGCGGGGCCGTTTGTTGACCCCATCGGACGTCGCCAACTTGCAGCACTACCTTCGCAAATTTGGTGCCAGGTGGTGCTGCGGCCCATGCACCAAAGTGCATTCATCCATTTGAGCAAGCTGCGCTTCTCACTCCTCAGCGCAATTCACAAGGCGCTAAAAAAAACACTGGGTGCCTGCAACTACTTTGGAAGTAGCAGCAAAACATCCAGTGTTGCACTCAATGCGGCCTGCAAAACCCCACCATTCAAGCCGGATTGATTGATCGCCCCACCCTGTCTCCGTTGTCTCGGAGGGGAAAGGGCGCATCCACATCAGAAACGGTGACGCAGGCCAACGGTAAAGCCTGTGCGGCTTTTCGCGCCGTTGACGCCCACACCTGCGGCACTGCTGGTGAGGCTCACATTGCCCTTCAGGCGTGTGTTGTCAACCTCAATGTAGGCATCGGTGCGCTTAGAGAAGGCATAGTCCAAAGCCATGGTGAAGAAGTTGGCGGTGGCGTCAGCAGTGGCAGTGGCGCCCGATTGCTTTGCATGGAAGTAGTGAGCACCCAGGTTGATTTGGGGAGTCAGTTGATAACCCACGCCCAGCTTGTAAATAGTGCGCTTGTTAGCGGTCAGGAAAGCAGGGCCGCCAAACCCGCCATTGATCGTGCCTTGCCACATGGCGCCCAGCACAGCCAGATCGACAGGGCTGGTCAGCGGATCCACCTTGTTCTCACCGTAGCCAGCGTTGAAGTACCACTGACCCATGCGATAAGAGCCGCCCAGGGTCCAGGCTTCCACTTCTTTGCCGGAAGCAAATTTGTAGCCTTCATAACCCACGCCCGCTGCCAAACCACCCGACGCATAGCGCAGGTAGCCGCCCACCGTTTTTCCGCCGGTAGGGCTCTTTTCATCAAAAGAGTATTGCAAAGCGCCACGCACAGGACCCACTTCGGCCATGTACTTGATCATGTTGTCAGCGCGCGCACCCAACGCGAAACCGATTTCAGGCTTGTACACATCCATGTACGGCGAGTAGGGGTACGAAGCGTAGGTGCTGGTGACCAGATCGAACAGCACGTTGTACTGACGGCCGAGCGTTACGCGGCCATAGCCGCCTTGCAAGCCCACCCAAGACTGCTGGAAATAAGGGCCGGTGGCACCGGAGTTTGGCGATCCAGTGTCGGCGCCAAAACGGTTTTCCATGTTGACGAGCGCCTTGGTGCCGCCGCCCAGGTCCTCAGAAACGTTGATACCCCAACGGCTTTGCGACATGCCACCGCCAACGAGTTGGTTCAACGACTGCGCGTTATTGGCGGCCGGGCCCTCATTGTTGGTGTGGCGATAAGCCACGTCCACGATACCGTAAAGCTGCACCGAACTGGCGCTGGCTTGTGCAAATGCAGAACCGGATACGAGAGCAACAGCTCCCAGGGCGAACAGTCTCTTGGCGTCAACTTTTTTCATGGATCCCATCTCTTTCTGAGGTTGATGTGGTACCTAGGCAGTTTAGTAAGCACCCTCTTCTACGGGACTCCTTTGTTGCTCAATCCCTACACAGGGTTTCCCTAATAGAACGACCGTTCGATTTTTAAATCAATTCACCTTGAGTGAATGAAACCAGTAGCGGTCGCTAGTAAGTTTTTCGACTTCCGCCGCCCAGCCTCAGCGCACTTTGAAGCCCTGAAGGCAGGGGTATGCGCACGCAGGATCAGTTCCACTCGCCTCAAGTGCGTGAGGACCAGCACCAGCGGAACGCTCGAAATGGGCCAAAAAACAAAAAGCCACCCAACTTTCGTTGGGTGGCTTTTTTCCAGTCTAAGCAAGCGAGCGCAAGGCTCGCATCACATTAGAAGGAGTGACGAATGCCGAACTCGTAACCGTTGGCGTTCTTGCCAGCGACTTGAGTGAAGGACAGGCCGCCAGGAGTAGCGCCGAAAGTAGCTGCGCCCTTGTTCTTCACGTGAGCAACAGTACCGTACAGAGCAGTGCGCTTGGACAGGTCGTACACGTAGCCGATAGCGAACTTCTGAGCGTCGTTGCCGCTGTTCTTCAGGTCCACGTCGTTGTAGGAAACGCGCACGGTGCCTGGGCCCACGGGAGCAGTCAGACCCAGCAGGTAGCTTTGGTATTTGACTTCAACAGCGGCCTTGTTCTTTTCTTGGTTGAAGCCGATGAATGGCTTCACCACGCCCAGGTCGTAGCTGGCGAAAATGTTGAACTGGTCAGCGTCTTGAGCAGCGGAAGCGCCACGGCCCTTAGCGAAAGCAACTGCTGTGTCCAGAGGACCGTTGCGGTAGCCCAGACGTGCGCCCAGGTAGTCGCCAGCCTTGTCATAAGCAGCGTTCGACAGGGACTCGCCGAACACGTATTGCACTTGACCGTAGAAGCCGCCCAGGTTCGAAGGCAGGATGTAGCTGATGCCGTTGCCCTTACGGGTTTCGATCACGCCAGCAAAGTGGTTCTTGCCGATAGAAGCGCCAACGCCGTTATCGCCGAACACGTCAGCTGCTGTGGAGTTGACATAGCCAACGGTCAGTTCGCGACCCAGGCGCACTTCACCGAAGCCACCAGCCAGGCTGAGAGTGGAACGACGCTTGAATTCAAAGCCAGGGCCTGTTGCGCCGCCGCCGTTGCCAGCGCCAGTATCGTTAGCAACAGCGCCTTCGAGCCAGAAGCCGGCCTTCAGACCGCCACCCAGGTCTTCTTCACCGCGGAAGCCCAGACGGCTGGAAGCCAGACCGCTGTTGGTCACGCCGGTCACGGAAGTGCCACCGGAAGAAACACGGCCGACGCCAGCGTCAACGATACCGAACAGCGTCACGGAAGACTGAGCCATTGCAGCGCCGGAAGCAGCCAGCACAGCCAGGGCAATCAGGGATTTTTTCATTGCGAGTTACTCCAAGGTTAAACATAGGGCGCCGGTACGGGGGGTCTATGGTGAAAGCACCTGCACAGTCCCGCCGGTTCCCCGGGCCAACCTCCTGGTGGGGAAGTTGCGTCTATTGCACCAGAGCCCGACTGGTTTCGCAAAGGAATTCACCCACAATTGTCCGGAACAGGGAAAATCGTTGCAGTGGTGCAACATCCACCATAGTCATCACTTCGCCATTTTTCCTCTGGAGGGCGAAGGTTTTTAGCCGCGTTTTTGTATCTTTTTGCAATTAATACGTCAATTTCACTTGAAGTATGGACCGCTTACTTTCCAGCCTAGACAACGCACTGCGCACTCTTTTTTCAAAACCGCATGCGAGTGAAGCTTCGCCTGCTGCGAATATTGAAGAAGGGCCGCTTGATGCGGAGCAGAAGAAGCTCGCAGGCGCTCTCATGCGGGTAAATCATGTGGGAGAAGTGTGCGCCCAGGCGCTGTACAGCGCCCAGGCCTTGGCCACCCATGACCACGCTCTGCGCCAACACCTATTGGAAGCAGCACGAGAGGAAACCGATCATCTGGCCTGGACTCGTGATCGATTGCAGGCTTTGGGGAGTCGCCCCAGCTTGCTCAACCCCCTGTGGTTCTCAGGTGCGTTTGCCTTGGGGTTTGTTGCGGCCAAGGTGAGCGACCGCGTCAGTCTGGGTTTTGTGGCCGAGACTGAACACCAAGTAGCCACCCATCTGCAAAGTCACCTACTCCGGCTGCCGGACGCCGACTTGGCCTCCCGCGCAGTGGTCGAGCGCATGAAGGGTGACGAAGAAAGACATGCCGAGCAGGCGCTGCAGCGTGGGGCATTGCCGCTGCCGGGCGTTGCCAAAGGGTTGATGCGAATGGCTGCCAAAGTGATGACCACCACTGCGCACCGTATTTAGATCAACGGCAAACCTAAGAGCCCTCTGCACGAACCACCGCACCGTGCGCATCTAGGGCCTCAGGCTCGGGATGGTTGCACGTGCTCCTCATAGATACACAGCTATTGCTGCGTATTGCGCTCGGCTACTCCCCCAATCCTCGGCACACGCTTGCCGCGCCGCTCTTGCAAAGCGTTTAGTGGGTTCCGTCCCACTCCGCGCAGGGCCTCCTAGTTGCTCAGGCTTCCACCAACTCAAACCCGGTGGTGATCTCAGCCGTTTTGCCCAGCATGATGCTGGCCGAGCAGTACTTTTCGTGGCTCATGGCGATAGCGCGCTCTACAGCGGCTACAGGAATACCGCGCCCGGTCACCGTGAAGTGCATGTGGATCTTGGTGAAGACTTTGGGATCCACATCCGCGCGCTCTGAAGTCAACTTGACGCTGCAGCCCCGCACATCGTGGCGACCCCGCTTGAGGATCAACACCACGTCGTACGCCGTGCACCCACCGGTCCCTGCCAGCACGGTTTCCATGGGGCGAGGAGCCAGGTTCTGCCCACCGTTGGCCGAGTTGGCTGCGTCTGGCGCGCCGTCCATCGTCAAAACATGACCGCTTCCCGTCTCTGCGACAAAACCCATTCCGGACCGTGTGCCGGAGGCTCCGGTCCAACTGACTGTGCATTCCATTTTGTGTTTTCTCCTTTGGGCGCATTAGAACCGCTCCAACGCGTGGTTTTTTTCTCACGGTTTTGCCCGACCATCGGCGGCACGCACAGGATTTTGCTGCGTCGCAACAAGCATCAGGCTAGAATTCATCCATGCGCGGTTGTTTTGAAACAAAAATGACCGATGGCAACCAGTGAAAACGCTGACTTGCCCGCTCCGATTGTCTCCTCCATCTCCTCAAAGGATGGATTCAGCCCCAAGCCTCACGGCCTGGGGCTTTTTTTTGCTTCAGCGTTTACTGCCATGCACCCCACACCGGGCATCGCTTGCGCTGCGCTGCCTAAAAAGCAGGCATTTCGTGCCCCCCACTATGATGTGTGCCCCGCCTGCTCTGCAGGGCGGGTGACCCTATCGCCCCATGACACAGCCACTCACCCCCGCCGATTACCTGAAAAAGATCCTGACCGCCCGCGTCTATGACGTGGCCGTGGAATCTCCCTTGGAGCCCGCCAAAAACCTGAGCCAGCGCCTGAAGAACCGGGTGCTCCTCAAGCGGGAAGACCAGCAACCCGTGTTCAGCTTCAAGCTGCGGGGGGCCTACAACAAGATGGCGCACCTGACTCCTGCGCAACTGGAGCGCGGCGTGATCTGCGCGTCGGCCGGCAACCACGCGCAAGGCGTGGCCATGAGTGCCAAGCGCCTGGGCGTGCGGGCCGTCATCGTGATGCCCACCACAACCCCGCAACTCAAGGTGGATGCGGTGAAGGCGCTGGGGGGTGAGGTGGTGCTGCACGGCGACAGCTATTCAGACGCCTATGGACACTCCCTCAAGCTGGAGAAGGAACAGGGCCTGACGTTCGTGCACCCGTTCGACGACCCGGACGTGATCGCCGGGCAGGGCACCATTGCGATGGAAATCCTGCGCCAGCTGCAAAGCCTGGGCAGCAACCAGCTCAACGCGGTATTCGTGGCGATTGGCGGCGGCGGGCTGGTCAGCGGCGTGGCCAACTACATCAAGGCCGTGCGGCCCGAGGTCAAGATCATTGGCGTGCAGATGAATGACTCGGACGCGATGATCCAGTCCGTCAAGGCGCACGAGCGCGTCACGCTGGCCGACGTGGGGCTGTTCTCTGACGGCACCGCCGTCAAGCTGGTAGGCGAAGAAACCTTCCGCATCGCGGCGGGGCTGGTGGACGAATTCATCACCGTGGACACCGACGCCGTGTGCGCCGCCATCAAGGACGTGTTTGTCGACACGCGCAGCATCGTGGAGCCCGCCGGGGCCCTGGCTGTGGCCGCCATCAAGCAGTATGTGGACACGCACCACACCGAAGGCGAGACCTACGCCGCCATTTTGTGCGGCGCCAACATGAACTTCGACCGCCTGCGCTTTGTGGCCGAGCGTGCCGAGGTGGGCGAAGAGCGCGAAGCCCTGTTCGCCATCACCATCCCCGAAGAACGGGGCAGCTTCCGCCGCTTCTGCGAAGCCGTGGGCGGCCTGCCGGGCGGCCCGCGCAACGTGACAGAGTTCAACTACCGCATCAGCGACGCTACCCGTGCCCATGTGTTCGTGGGCCTGACCACGCGCGGCAAGGGCGAATCCACCACGATCGCGCAGCATTTCAACCAGCAAGGGTTTGAAACGCTGGACCTGACGCACGACGAACTCGCCAAGGAGCATTTGCGCCACCTGGTGGGCGGCCACTCGGCCCTGGCACGAGACGAGCGGCTGCTGCGCTTTGTCTTCCCCGAGCGGCCCGGTGCGCTGCTCAAGTTCCTGAGCCTCATGCAGCCCACCTGGAACATCAGCCTCTTCCACTACCGCAACCAAGGGGCGGACTATGGGCGCATTCTGGTCGGCATGCAGGTACCCGCAGAAGACGCCGCCACGTTCGATGCCTTCCTGGCCACGCTGGGCTACCCTTACGTGGAGGAAACAAGCAACCCGGCCTACCGCTTGTTCCTGCGCGCAGGCTCTTGATAGAAATGACCTCTAGGGACCCTCTGCACGAATCACCGCGCCGTGTGCATCTGCGCAATCGGGCGGTCTGCCGCGTTGCAAATACTCGCAATAGCTACGGCTANNGCTATTGCTGCGTTGTGCGCCTTGCAGCCCATCCCGATCCGCAGTGCACACTTACCGCTCGATTCGTACAGAGGGTCCCTAGCGCCCGCCCATAAAGCGCTACCAGCTATTTAATTCATAGCAATCCAACACGCCCATGCAAGCCCTGCGCCACTACCTGCTGGCCGTGCAGTTCTTCACCCGCATCCCGGTCACCGGGCGGCTGGCCACATGGGTGGGTTACAGCCCGGCCATGCTGCGCGCGAGCGCGGCGCATTTTCCGGGCATCGGCTGGCTGGCCGCCGCCTTGTCGTGTGCCGTGTTTGCATTGCTGCACCAGGGGCTGGGGGCGCAGCAGCCGCTGACGTCGCTCGTGGCAGCGGTGCTGTGTACGGTGGCCACGGTGCTGATGACCGGGGGCTTCCACGAGGATGGGCTGGCCGATGTGGCCGACGGCCTGGGCGGCAGCTACGACCGGGAGCGGGCGCTGGACATCATGAAGGATTCGCGCGTGGGTGCCTTTGGGGCCATGGCGCTGGTGCTGGCACTGCTCTCCAAAGTCAGCCTGTTGGCGCTGCTGGGCGCGCACAGCCTGGGCGCCGCGCTGACGGCATTGTTGGGGGGGCATGTGCTCTCGCGGCTGTGGCCGCTGTTCATCGTGCGGTGGCTGCCGCATGTGGGTGACACGGCCCGCTCCAAGAGCAAGCCGCTGGCTGACCAGATCTCGCGCGGCGCGCTGGTGACGGCAGTTTTTTGGTGTTTTGTGCCGCTGGCGCTTATCCAGCAAGCGCAAGCAGCTACTTTTTTAATAGCATCCATTGCCGTCAGCATGGCGGCTGCAGCCTGGATGGGGCGCTGGTTTGCGCGCCGCCTGCAGGGCTTCACGGGTGACTGCCTGGGCGCCACCCAGCAAGTGAGCGAAATCGGTTTTTACCTGGGCGCCGCATTGGCACTTGGGGTTGCAAGGTGACGTCGTCTGGGCTGTGGCTGGTGCGGCACGCAGCGCCCCTGATAGCACCCGGCACCTGCTACGGCGCGCTCGATGTGGCGGCAGACCCACAAGCCACATTGCTGGCAGCGCAGCGGCTGGCACAGGCACTGCCGGCCAGAGCCA
Source organism: Acidovorax delafieldii (assembly GCA_002377855.1). GTDB lineage: Bacteria > Pseudomonadota > Gammaproteobacteria > Burkholderiales > Burkholderiaceae_C > Acidovorax > Acidovorax delafieldii_A. Next base: position 30,245 of record DFQQ01000018.1, read on the forward strand.
CTGTGCGCCACTCTCCGCTACAAAGATGCGAGCAGCTTGCGCAAGCGCTGCAAGCGTTGCGTGCTGATTTGACCAGCCAGCCAGACGCACGGCTTGGCGAGATGGACTTCGGTCAGTGGGAAGGCCGTTTGTGGGCAGACATCGCCCGCATCGACATTGACGCGTGGACGCAGAACTTTGCGCACTACCGCCCTGGGGAGGGCGAGAGTCTGCATGCGATGCTGACCCGGGTGGAAGCCGCACGGCGCGAGGCCTGGGGCGCCATTGCTCAAGGCAGCGCGGTTGTTTGGATCACCCACGCCGGGGTTACCCGCTGCGTGGCGTGGCTCTGCAGCCACGGCAATACAGCGCCGCTGTCGCACCAATGGCCCGTGGAAGCACCAGGCTGGGGGGACTGGGTGGTGTGCCAGCCCGGCTTTGCGCCCGAAGCTTTGAGGCACCAGAAGTAACTGAGTGTGAAAGTTGGCAGTGCGAAAGCGCCTGACCAGGCACCAGACCCCGAGTCTGCAGGGCAGTAAAAACGGCGGTGGTGGGGCGATAACGGGGTAGCGGCGCAAGCGCCCGTCAACCCTTGGGCGGCATCTCCAGCCGCACGGTGGTGGGCCCGTCGACCGACGCGCCCAATGACGCTTGGCGCGGCCCCAGCGACTGCACGACCAACCCGGCATCGACCTGGGCACCGACGCGAAACGGACGCGCGGGCTTGCCGTCCATGGCAATCAATGCCGCGCCGCCACCGCTGCTGCGCCCCGACAGCACCCCCAGCAGCGCAAACCTGCTCGAAGGCGCGGCCACCGGAGCCTTGGCCACCGCCGTGGCAGGCGAGGCGCCCAATAGGCGCGCCAGCGCTGCGGTGTCGGGTGCGGCTGCAGCAGCCGCTGCCACCGGCGCGGCCATACCCGAGGGCCGGGAAGACAAACGCAGGCCCCAGTAAACGACGCTGGCACCCGCTGCGGCCCACAGGACCAATGTCCCCAGCCGCATGCCCCATTGAGAGTGTGTGTTTGTCACCATGTGGCGATTATGATTCAGCCGATTCGAGACCACCCGAGAACGCTTGCAGTGAATACACCCTCTTCTTTCTCTCTGCGCCGTGCCCGCCTCCGCCTGGCCCGTGGCTTCACACTCATCGAGCTGATGGTGGTGATGGTCATCATCGGCGTGCTGGCCGCGCTGATTGTGCCCAACGTGCTGGACCGCGCCGATGACGCACGCGTGACTGCCGCCAAGACCGACATTGCCAACATCGTCCAGCAGCTCAAGATGTACCGCCTGGACAACCAGCGCTACCCCACCGCAGAACAGGGCTTGCAGTCATTGATAGCCAAGCCCACCTCGGGCCCCATACCCAACAACTGGAAGCCCTACCTGGACAAGCTGCCCAACGACCCATGGGGCCGCCCCTACCAGTATCTGAGCCCCGGCATCAAAGGCGAGATTGACGTGATGTCGTTCGGCGCGGATGGGCAGTCGGGTGGGGAAGGCAAGGACGCCGACATTGGCAGCTGGCAGTGAAGCAGACAGTCTTGGCCTCAGCGGTAGCGCGCCCGCAACGCACGGCGTCTATCCTCTGAGCCAGCCGTGCCAAAGCTGCCGCATTTTTTGAACCGCCCACGCATGCGCCATCGGGAGCGCGGCTTTACGCTGCTGGAGCTGCTGGTGGTCATCAGCATCATGGCGCTGGCCACCGCAGGTGTGTCCATCGCCATGCGTGACAACAGCCAGACCGTGCTGGAGCGCGAAGCCGCCCGGCTCGCCGCGCTGCTGGAGTCGGGCCGCGCCCAGTCGCGCGCCACGGGGGCCCCGGTGCGCTGGCGTGCCACCGAGCAGGGCTTCCAGTTTGAAGGCCTGCCGCCTTCGGCCCTGCCCAGCCAGTGGCTGGACCCAGGCATCACCGTGCGTGGCCCCGCCACGTTGCTGCTGGGACCCGAGCCCCTCATCGGGCCGCAGCAGGTGGTCCTGTCGCACCAAGAAAGGCCTGACCGAGCACTGCGCGTGGTCACTGACGGGCTTCGTCCCTTCACGGTGGAGTCTTTGCCATGACTGCGCGGCGCATGGCGGGCGGCTTCACGCTGGTGGAGGTTCTGGTGGCCCTGGCCATTGTGGCCATTGCCTTGCTGGCGGGCACCCAGGCCGCCAGCACTTTGACGCGCAATGCCCAGCGGCAATCAGACATCGTGCTGGCCCACCTGTGCGCCGAGAACGAATTGGTGAAGGCCCGCCTTTCCAGGCAGATGCCCAGCGTGGGGGACAGCACCGAGCCCTGCGAGCAAGCCGGCCGGCAGTTCTCCGTGAACGTGATCGTGCGCCCCACCCCCAACCCGCAGTTCCGGCGCATAGATGCGCAGGTGTTTGACGCAGACCTGCCCATCCTGCGCATTTCCACCATCATCGGAAGGAACTAGATGGTTGTCCCTTGCCGATTGGTCACGTCCACCCCGGGCGGGCGCGCCGCTCAAGGCGGCTCGGGCTTTGCCCCGCAGCCGCCATGGCTACCACGCGCGCCACGGCTCGCAGCCGGGGGCAGCTTGTCGCGCCAGGGCGCCGCACACACCAACGCAACGCACGCGACGCGCGGCTTTACGCTGATTGAGTTGCTAGTGGCCATCAGCGTCATGGCCCTCATAGCCATCCTGAGCTGGCGCGGCATCGACGGCATGGTGCGCACCCAAGAGGCGACCCGGCAGCGCGCCGACGACATGCTGGTACTGCAGGCGGCGCTGGCCCAATGGGGCGCCGATCTGGATGCCATCGCTCCGCTGGCGCAGACGACACCGCTGGACTGGGACGGCCAGGTGCTGCGCCTCACGCGGCGCAGCTCCGCCATTCCTGACGAAGGGCCCGTGGTGGTGGCCTGGACCCGTCGCGCCACCAACACAGGTACCCAATGGTTGCGCTGGCAGTCCCCAGCGCTGCGCACCCGTGCCCAGTGGCAAGCAGCCTGGGCGCAGGCCGCCCAATGGGCACGCACCCCCGCAGATGCCGAGCGGCGCTACGAGGTCGCGCTCGTTCCGATCGATGCCTGGCAGATTTTCTATTACCGGGGCGGAGCTTGGTCCAACGCGCTTTCCAGCGCAGGAACCGCACCGGTGTCAGACCCCAGCAGCACGATCCCGGAAGGCATCCGGCTTCAACTCACGCTCTCGCCTGGCGGGCCGCTCAGCGGCCTGTTGGTGCGTGACTGGGTCAACCCCTTGCTGGGGGGCCGCCGCACATGACGTGCCACCCGACTTGGCCCCCAGCACGCATGTCGGTAGCTGCCGGGCAGCACCGCGGAGCAGCCTTGCTGGCGGCCATGCTGACCGTGACGCTGGTCGCCACGCTGGCCGCCGCAGCGATGTGGCAGCAATGGCGCGCAGTGGAGGTGGAGACCGCCGAGCGGGGCCGCGTGCAGGCTGCGTGGATTCTGGTGGGCGCTCTCGACTGGTCGCGCGTGATTCTCGGTGCCGACGGCCGCGCCGGCGGGCCCGACCATCTGGCCGAACCCTGGGCCATCCCTCTGCAGGAAGCGCGCCTGTCGACGTTTTTGGCGGCAGAGAACAATGTGGCACAGGTGGACGACGCCAGCACCGACACCACCGAAGCATTTCTTTCTGGTCAGATCACAGACATGCAAAGTCGCCTGAACCTCACCAGCCTGGTCAGCGGCGGGCAGGTTCAGGCGGGGGCGCTCAAACAATTCACACGCCTTTTCGAGCGCCTGGGCCTGCCTTCGCAGCAACTTACCGCCCTCGTCGAGGCATTGCGCAAGGCGCAGTCTGCGGTCGGCACCGACGACGCCAATGCCCCTTTGATGCCGCAGACGGTGTCGCAACTGGGCTGGCTGGGCCTGCCTGCCAGCACGGTGACCGCCCTGGCACCGCACGTCACCATCTTGCCGGTGCAGACACCCGTGAACATCAACACCGCCCAGTTGGACGTGCTGTGGGCTGCCATGGATGGCATTGACCTTGCCGGCGCCCAGAAGCTGATCGCCGCCCGCGAATCGCGCCACTTCCGTGGAGCGGACGACGTGAAAGCGTTGCTTGGATCAAACACTGCATGGGACGACCAACTGCACGCCATCGCCTCGCGGTATTTCGAAGTGCGTGGGCGCTTGCGTCTAGGCCAGTCCACGGTGGAAGAGCGCTCGCTGGTGAGGAAGGATGGCTCTGTCGCCATCACCCTGTGGCGCGAAAGGGGCGTTTTTGATCGCGACCCCGCTCTCGCCCCTGCACAGGCCCAGCGCTGACGGGTGCATCCGGCACCCTTCCGACATGTCAGCCCCCTAAAATGGCCCGCAAAACCTGCCCATGAGTTCCCTGATCCTTACCCTGCCCCTGACGCCACCGGGCATTTCCACCAAGTACAGCTACACGCTGACGTCGGACGGCCACACGGCCACCGACCACGCGCGTGCGGCCGCGTCGTTGCTGCCCGAGCCATCTCGCCCGGGCGGGGAAGTCGTGGCCATGGTGCCGGTCTCGGCGCTGTCGTGGCAACGGGTCCAGTTGCCGCCCGGTATCCCCTTGGGCCCTGGTCACCAGACGCCGCGTCTGCGCTCCATCCTGGAAGGTTTGCTGGAAGACCGGCTCCTGGACGACCCCGCACAGCTGCACTTTGCGCTGCAGCCCGGCGCCCAGGCAGGCAGTCCCGTTTGGGTGGCGGTGTGCGACCGCAGCTGGCTGCGTGACAACCTGCAGGCGCTGGAGGCCGCTGGCCGCACCGTGTCGCGCGTGGTGCCTGAGTTTGCGCCCGGCCCGACAGCCAGTGGCGGCACCGAAATCTGCGCCCTGGGCACCCCCAGCGATCCGCAAATGATCCTGTGCGGCCAAGGGCCCGACCACAGCGTCACCATGCTGCCCCTGTCGGCCGCCGTGCTGGCACTGGCGGGGCTTGCCCCGCCGTCGGACGACGAAACTGCTGCCCCGGTGGTGCGTGCCGACCCGGCCGTGGCCGAGGTGGCGGAACGCACCTTGGGCCGCCAGGTCACGCTGCACACCTCCACTCAGCGCGCTCTGGACGCCGCGCGCGGCGACTGGGACCTGGCACAGTTCGAGTTGGCCAGCACCAGCCGCATCCGTGCCATGCGCAAGGCGGGCACGGCCGCCAGCGCGCTGCTGTATGCGCCGCAATGGCGCGCGGCGCGGTGGGCGACAGGGCTGTTGGTCGCTGCGCATGTGCTGGGCCTGAATGTCTGGGCCTGGCAGGAAAAACAGGCCCTTGCGGCCAAGCAGGTGGCCGTGCGCGCGGCGTTGACCACCACGTTCCCCCAAGTCAAGGTGGTGGTGGACGCGCCCGTGCAGATGGAGCGCGAGCTGACCCTGCTGCGCCAGAAGGCTGGCAGCGTATCGCCCCGCGACCTCGAGCCCCTGATGGCTGCTGCGGGCAGTGCGCTGCCTGATGACCGCGTGCCGAGCACGATTGAATTTGCGCCGGGGGAACTGCGCCTGCGCGGCGTGGCCCTGGCCCCTGACGAGGAATCTGTGTTCAACACCCGACTGCAAGCCGCCGGCTACCGCGCACGCACTGAAGACGGCACCCTGCTGGTGCGCAGCGAGGGCACGCCATGAGCCGCGCCGCCGCACTGCAAACGCGTTGGAAGGCCCTGGCGCCCCGCGAACAAAACCTGGTGCTTGCCGCCGTGGGCGTGGTGGCCGTGGCCTTGCTGTGGTGGGTAGCCCTGGCGCCGGCCCTGGCCACGTTGCGCCACGCCCCCGAACTGCACAGCAAGCTCGATCTGCAGCTGCAGCAAATGCAGCGTTTGCAGGCGGAAGCGCAACAACTGCAAGCACAGCCGCAAACGTCGCCCAGCGATGCCGTGGGCGCACTACGTGCCGCGCTGACCCAACGCCTGGGCACCGCCGCCCAAATGAACGTGCTGGGCGATCGCGTGACCGTCACACTCAAGGCAGCGCCTGCTGATGCGACGGCAGAGTGGCTGGCGCTGGCGCGCACCAATGCGCGGGCGGTGACCGTGGAAGCACGGCTGACGCGCAGCAACGCCGCAGCGCCTGTGAATGCAGGGCCCGCCACCCTGGGCAATGCAGCAGCTCCCGCTACCCCGCGCTGGGACGGCACGGTGGTGCTTGCCCTGCCCGCCCGTTGACGCTCGCCGCGTTCCTGCAAGTACTCCATACCGTGCCTACCCTCACCCGATCCAGTGCCAGTTCTGCCAGCGGCAATTCGCGCGGCAAGAGCCGCTCGCGCTCCCGCATGGCGCCAGCGGCGCCCCCGCGCTCGCCGTGGGGCTGGGCCATTGCCGGTGCGCTGACGGGGCTGCTGCCAGCGGTGGTGGCCTTTGCTCCCGCGCAGTGGCTCACGCAGCGCCTGAGCACGGCCACCGGTGGCCAGGTGCAGCTGACCCAAGCCCGCGGCACCATCTGGACGGGCTCTGCCCAACTGGTGCTGACCGGAGGTGGCGCCAGCCAGGACAGCGCCGCCCTGCCCGGCCGGCTGGAGTGGCAACTGCGCCCCTCATGGAGCGGTCTGCGCCTGCAAGTCAACGCCAGCTGTTGCACCCAGCAGCCTTTGCAGGCGCGGGTCGAGGTGCAGCTCGGGCGCGTGCGCATTGCACTGCAAGACAGCAGCAGCCAATGGCCTGCTGCGGTGCTGGCCGGCCTGGGCACGCCATGGAACACACTGCAACCTCAAGGGCAACTGATGCTGCAGACCCAGGGGCTGGAGGCGGTCTGGTCTGCGGGCCGCATGGCCCTGGCCGGGCGCGCCCAGCTCGACGCCATGTCCATGTCATCACGCCTGTCCACCTTGCGCCCCATGGGTAGCTACCGGCTGGAGCTGACGGGCGGCGAGGTGCCGACCATTGCCCTCAGCACGCTGCAAGGGCATCTGCAGCTGACGGGCAATGGCCAATGGGTGGGGCAGCGTCTGCGTTTCGCAGGCGAGGCCAGCGCCGCCCCTGACCGCGAAGCGGCACTGGCCAATCTCCTGAATATCATCGGGCGGCGCAGCGGCGCACGCTCCCTCATCACCGTGGGTTGACCCTATGACGACTTCCATTCTTTTGCCACGCCTGCGTTTTGCTATGAATAGCATAGCCTTTAGCGCTTTCCTGGCATGCCTTAGCGGCCAAATTCATGCACAAACGGCGGTGGGCACGGGCACCAGCAGCGTGCGCGCGGGGGAACCCGTAACGCTCAACTTTGCCAACGCCGAGATCGAAGCCGTGGCCCGTACCATGGCCACCATCACCGGCCGCAACGTGGTGGTGGACCCCCGCGTGAAAGGGCAGCTCACTTTGATCACTGAGCGCGCCGTTCCACCGGCGGCAGCGTTCCAGCAATTCTTGGCCGCTCTGCGCCTTCAGGGCTTCACGGTGGTCGAGTCTGCAGGCTTGTACAAAGTGGTGCCTGAAGCCGACGCCAAGCTGCAAAGCGGCAGCGTGAGCGTGTCGCAGGGCGGCGGCTCGGGCGGCCCCAGCGGCGGCCAGATCGTCACGCAGATTTTCAAGCTCAACTTTGAGAATGCGGCCAATCTGGTACCTGTGCTGCGCCCGCTCATCAGCCCCAACAACACCATCAACGTGAATCCCGGCAACAACTCGCTGGTGATCACGGACTATGCCGACAACCTGCAGCGCCTGGCGCGCATCATTGCCGCAATGGATGTGTCCAACGCCACCGACGTGGAGGTTATTCCGCTGCGCAACGCCATCGCAGCCGACCTGGTGCCCCTGGTATCCCGGCTGATAGACGGCACCAGCAACGGTGCCGCGCCCGGCGCGGCGCAGGGGCAGACGGATAACGCGTTCAAGACCACACTGCTGGCCGAACCACGCAGCAATTCACTGATCTTGCGGGCGGCCAACCCGGCCCGCGTGGCACTGGTGCGCTCTCTCGTCGAGAAGCTGGACCAACCACCCGCGCCCGGCAGCAGCGCATCTACCGGCAACATCCACGTGGTGTACCTGAAGAATGCTGACGCCACCAAACTGGCCACCACCCTGCGCGCGGCCATGTCCAGCGCAAGCGGCAGTGCCAGCACGGGCAGCGGTGGCAGTGGCACGTCCACGCTCAGCATCAGCACCGGCATCACCAACACGTCCACGCTGGGCAGCAGTGCCAGCAGCAACTCGGCAGGCCTTGGGGCCAGCAATGGCCTGGGCTCGAGTGCGGGCAGTAGCAGCGCCAGCACCAACCAGCCCTCCACCGGTGGGCAGATCCAGGCCGACCCGACCACCAACTCGCTCATCATCAGCGCCCCCGAGCCCCAGTACCGGCAACTGCGCGCCGTGATCGACAAGCTCGATGGCCGCCGCGCGCAGGTGTTGGTGGAGAGCCTGATCGTGGAGGTATCGGCCAGCAAGCTCGCGCAGTTTGGCATCCAGTGGCAAGGCACCATTGGTGCGGGCAACAACGGCACGGTGGGCGTGATCGGCACCAACTCGGGCACCGCTGGCGCCAACATCCTGGGCGCCACGGCAGCGCTGGCTTCTGGCAACGCCACGACCATTGCCACCGCAGTGGGTTCGCTGGGCGGTGGGCTGAACATGGCCCTGGCGCCACGCATCAACGGCCAGTATTACCTGGGTGCGCTGGCCAACTTTCTGCAAAACAGCGGCGACGCCAATGTGCTGTCCACCCCCAACCTGATGACGCTGGACAACGAGGAAGCCAAGATCGTGATCGGCAACAACGTGCCGTTCGTCACGGGCTCGTATGCCAACACGGGCGGCAACTCCGGTGCAGTGAACCCTTTCAACACGGTGGAACGCAAGGACGTGGGCCTGATGCTGCGGGTGCGCCCGCAGATCAGCGAAAACGGCACGGTGAAGATGTCGATTTACCAGGAGGTATCGAAGATCGACGCGTCTACCCTGAAGGACACCAACGGCCCCACGACCAGCAAACGTTCCATCGAGTCGAACGTGGTGGTGGACGATGGCAACATCATCGTGATTGGCGGTCTGCTGGAAGACAGCTACTCGCAGGCCGAAGACAAGGTGCCGTTGATGGGGGACATTCCCGTGGTGGGCGCCCTCTTCCGCAGCGAAAACCGCTCGCGCAAGAAGACGAACCTGATGGTGTTCCTGCGCCCCGTGGTGGTGCGCGACACCATGACCAGCGACGCCCTGATGACCGACCGCTACGAAGCCATCCGCGCCCTGCAGCAGGTTGTGCAACCAGACCCGAGCCCCGTGATGCGCTCGGTGTCGGGCGCGCCCATATTGCCTCCGCTGGAGCCGCGCGCCAAGCCGGCCATGCCAGAGCCCACAATGCCCACAGGTGCGCCGACAGAGGCACCGGCCCCCATGCCCCCTCAGGTGGCCGTTGCGGCCCCCGTCCCTGCCCCGACCCCAACGGCAGCCCCCTTGCCCCCAGCGGCAGATGGGGACTCGGCGGAATCGCCGCCCCAGGCTGCTTCGGAAAAAACGCTGCCGCCGGCTTACTTTGTGAACGTGGGCATCTTCGCCAACGACAAGACAGCGCGCGACGCCCTGTCCAAGCTGCGCAAAACGGCCTTGCCCGTGAACGTGCAGGCCATCAACACCAACCGGGGCACCCGCACGCGCGTGCGGGTGGGGCCGTTCAGCACACTCAGGGCAGCCGACAAGGCGGCAGCATCGGTCCGCGCCCTGGCACTGGAGGCCGACGTCACCCGCCAATAGGCTCGCAACGGCCTGTGGCCCGTGCCCCCGGTTTCTGTTCCAGACGTTCCGACGCTGACGCAACCACCAACACACGGGCGCGGGCCTGGTGCCCTGAGCCCCTTATGGCTGCCGCCACGTTGCGCCCCGAGCAACGCCATACCCGCCGACTGAACCGCTAATCGAACCGCCATGCGCCATCCCCTGCCTTATGCCTTTGCCCGGTCATCCCAGCTGCTGCTGGAGGATGATGGACAGCAGCTCGTCCTCTGGCACGGCCCCTCGCCAGATGTCACGGCGCTCTCCGAAGTGCTGCGCAAACACAAGGTGCGGCACCTGCTGTCGCTGGACGCCCCGAGCCTGGCCCAGCGCATCAGCGCTGCCTATGCGCAAGGCGAATCAAGCGCCGCAACCGTGGTGAGCGAAGTCGAGTCCGATGCAGACCTTTCGCGCATGATGCAGGACCTGCCTGCGGTGGAAGATCTGCTGGAGACTGCGGATGACGCGCCCATCATCCGCATGCTCAACGCACTGCTCACGCAGGCCGCACGTGACGGCGCGAGCGACATCCACATCGAGCCCTACGAGCGCCACAGCAGCGTGCGCTTTCGCGTGGACGGCACGCTGCGAGAAGTGGTGCAGCCCAACCGCGCGCTGCATGCGGCCCTGATCTCGCGTCTGAAGATCATGGCCGACCTCGACATCAGTGAAAAGCGCCTGCCGCAAGACGGCCGCATCAGCCTGCGCCTGGGCACCCGCGCCATCGACGTGCGCGTGTCCACCCTGCCCAGCGCCCATGGCGAGCGCGCGGTACTGCGCCTGCTGGACAAAAGCGAGAACAAGATCAGCCTGGAAGCCGTGGGCATGCAGGGAGAAACCTTGCGCCGGTTTGAAAGCCTGATCAGCCAGCCCCACGGCATCATCCTGGTGACCGGCCCCACGGGCTCGGGAAAGACCACCACGCTGTACGCCGGCCTGGGCCGCCTGGACGCCACGCGCAACAACATCATGACGGTGGAAGACCCCATCGAATACGAGCTGCCGGGCGTGGGCCAGACGCAGGTGAACAGCAAGATCGACCTGACGTTTGCCAAGGCCCTGCGCGCCATCCTGCGCCAGGACCCGGACATCATCATGATCGGCGAAATCCGCGACTTCGAAACCGCTCAGATCGCCATCCAGGCATCACTGACTGGCCACTTGGTGCTGGCGACGCTGCACACCAACGACGCCGCCAGTGCCGTGACGCGGTTGATCGACATGGGGGTGGAGCCGTTTCTGCTTTCTTCGTCGCTGCTGGGCGTGCTGGCGCAGCGGCTGGTACGCAAGTACTGCGTCACCTGCCAAGGCAAGGGCTGCGATGCGTGTGGCCACACGGGCTATGCCGGGCGTACCGGCGTGTTTGAACTGCTGGTGACGGACGACGCCATTCGTGCACAGATCCATGCGCAGGCGTCGGAAGCCGAGATCCGCACTGCCGCGCTGGCAGCAGGCATGACCCTGATGCGGGAAGACGGCGAGCGGCTGATCGCCGCAGGCATCACCAGCCGCGAAGAAGTATTGCGCGTGACGCGCGACTGATACCGGTCACCTTTTATCCAACGTTGCACCGTTGCCGCGGGCAAGATTCGCGCTGGGTGCGGGCAGCTACCGCCCGAGCGGTGCTGGTGCGGTGGATCGACCGCTAGTCCGTGGGATGGGAGTACTAGCCTCTTGCGGCATTTTTGAATTCACCCTCAAGGAATCTACGCCAGAGGTCCGCTGCACGAATCGAGCCGTCAGTGAACGCTTCGGTTCAGAAGGGGTTCCCAGGCGCATAGCGCCGCAATAGACGTGGCTATGGCGGGTGTGGCAACGACACAGACCACCGCCCGATGCCGCAGATGCACACGGCGAGGTGTACAGCGCAGCCCCCTATGGCATTGACTGCCCGTAGCCCAGCCACCACAGCCTGCCGCCACGGAACTGCAGCTTGGCGGGCAGGTAGCCCACGCCCCGGTCATAGATCCATTCGTCCACGGGTTGGCAAGGGGCAAGCCAGCGGCTGTACGGCAGGTGGGGCCGGGGGCCCAGCCACTGGATCTCTACCGGTGCGCAGTAGGTGCCCGTGGCGGTGGGCTGGCCGCAACGCAGCGTCACGGTGGCCATGGTGTCACCCACGCCCACGCCGCCCGCCTGGCACTGCAACGATTCAGCCCGGGCAGCCCATGGCAAGCCAGCAGCTAGACTGATCCACAAGGCCCATCGAATGCACCGGGCATACCGGGCATCGCGGGTTCGGGGAGGCACAGTGGTCATCATGGGGCAGCGTGGCAGGAGATGCACCATTTTGACTCCAGCGGCCCACTTCCGTCCATGCGACCGGCGGGTTCGCCGGGAAAGCGGCATGCCCAAGCGCAGACTCAACCGCCGCCCCGGCCGGAGACTGAACCGGTGGGCGGTTCGTGCCGTCAGGCCGGCTGGGGGAGCGCCACCTGGCCTCGTAGTGCAGGCGCCTCGTGGTGTGTCGCACCGAAGGCCAATTGCTCTGAGCGCACGCCCGCAGCCGGCAGTTTGAACTGCGCCACGGCGCGGGTGAGCTGCACGGCCTGCTCGCGCAGGGATTCAGACGCCGCCGTGGACTCCTCGACCAGCGCAGCATTTTGTTGGGTCATGTTGTCCAGTTGGCTCACCGACTGACTGATCTGGGCGACGTTGTCGCTTTGCTCGGAAGAAGACGCCGTGATCTCCTCGATGATCCCGGACACCCGCCGCACGCTGGTCACAATCTCCGTCATCGTTTCACCTGCGTGGCTCACCAGGCGCGAGCCGTCTTCGACGCGCTCTACCGAAGATCCGATCAGGCCCTTGATCTCCTTGGCCGCCTCGGCGCTGCGCTGGGCGAGGCTGCGCACCTCGCTGGCCACCACGGCAAAGCCCCGGCCCTGCTCGCCCGCACGGGCGGCTTCCACAGCGGCATTGAGCGCCAAGATATTGGTCTGGAAAGCGATGGAGTCGATCACGCCGGTGATGTCAGCAATCTTGCGTGAGCTGGCAGTGATCTGGTCCATGGTGGTGACCACCTGCGACACCACCGCGCCACCCCGTGCGGCGACTTGCGCGGCAGACGAAGCGAAGTCGCTGGCCTGCCGAGACGACTGGGCGCTTTGCTGGATGGTGCCCGTGAGCACTTCCATGGAAGAGGCTGCTTCCTCCAGATTGGCAGCCGTTTGCTCGGTGCGGTGGCTCAGGTCGTGGTTGCCGGTGGCGATTTCCGAGCTGGCGGTGGAAATGTTGCTGGCAGCCTCCTGCACCTGGTGTACCAAGCCCCGCAGCGCATCCTGCATGCGGGCCATGGCGCCTACGAGCTGCCCCACCTCATCTCGAGAAGTGACATGCACATCGCGCGACAGATCCCCCCCCGCAATGCGCTCGGCCAGCTCGCTCGCCTGTGAGATGGACTGTGTGATGGAGCGCACGCTGAAGAAGGTGAGTGGAATGAGTACGGCCAAGGCGAGCAGAAGGGCTGCCCCGATCAGCCCTGACATTGTGGAGGCCAACGAGTCCACCCCCTGGCGGGCCTCGTCCATCTTGGTGCGCGCTTCCATGGCAAGGTCGAACAGCAGCTTGTCGCTGGCTTCCATGTGCTTCTTGTACTTTTCGGCATAGGCGCCGCCCACCGCGCCGTCGATCTGGGCCCGCTCGATCTGCTCGAACACTGGCGAGATGCCAGACTCGTACTCCTTCACTTCGGCCAGTGCCTTGTCGATGGCTTCGACAAAGCTCGCGTCAGATGCCTGCACCTTGCGCACTTCCGCCATGCCCTTGTTCAGGTTTTGCAGCGACTTCTTCCACAAGTCGCGACCGCTCGACACTTCAATCGTGTTGTTGAAGTTGATGATGATGTCCTTCTCAGCCCGACGCAGGTCCCCCAGGGTGGTCCGCAACTCGCCCATGTCGGTGAGCGTCTGTACACGCTGCGTGAACAGCACCTCCAGGGTGTTGCGGGTTCGCTCCAACGCCAAGTAGCCCATTGCACCAATCACGACCAGCAAGACGAGTGAAAAGACTGTGCCGAAGTAGAGCCGGGTACGAATGGAGAGTCGATTCAGAGCGTTCATGGCGCTTCCTTACATTTTTTAACAAGCTGCTTGCAGAATAGCAACTTTGGTGCCATCGCGCTGCAGCGTTTGCCCCAAGGCGCTTGGCCCTGGGCGGGTGATACGTGGGCGCGACTGTATGTTCGAGCGCCGCCCCGCTCCACAGGGTATTCACCCGTTTCCCTGCCATGAACAGGGAAACGCAAGGCCCAGTAGGACTGCTTATTCGGCGGCCTTCAGCGGCACGTACAACTGCCCACCATTGCGCTGGAATTCCACCGCCTTTACCTGCATCCCCTGGGCGAGTGCGTTTTGCTCGTCCAGACCTTTCTGCGCTGCAAAGTCACGCACCTCTTGCGTGATCTTCATCGAGCAGAACTTGGGCCCGCACATCGAGCAGAAATGCGCCACCTTGGCCGAGTCCTTGGGCAAGGTTTCGTCGTGGTATTCCTTGGCCGTGTCGGGGTCCAGGCCCAGGTTGAACTGGTCCTGCCAGCGGAAGTCGAAGCGCGCCTGGCTGAGCGCATCGTCGCGCGCGCGGGCGCCCGGATGGCCTTTGGCCACGTCGGCGGCGTGCGCGGCAATCTTGTAGGCAATGATGCCCTGCTTCACATCATCACGGTCGGGCAAGCCCAGGTGTTCCTTGGGCGTCACATAGCACAGCATGGCGGTCCCCATCCAGCCGATCATGGCCGCGCCGATGGCGGACGCAATGTGGTCGTAGCCGGGCGCGATGTCGATGGTCAGCGGGCCCAGGGTGTAGAACGGCGCCTCGTGGCAGGTCTTGAGCTGCTCGGTCATGTTGGCCTGGATCATGTGCATGGGCACATGGCCGGGGCCTTCGATCATGGTCTGCACATCGTGCTTCCAGGCCACCTGGGTCAGCTCGCCCAGCGTGTGCAACTCGGCAAACTGGGCCTCATCGTTGGCGTCCGATGCGCAGCCGGGGCGCAGTCCGTCGCCCAGGCTGAACGACACGTCGTACGCCTTCATGATGTCGCAGATGTCCTCGAAATGCTCGTACAAAAAGCTCTCGCGGTGGTGCGCCATGCACCACTTGGCCATGATGGAGCCCCCGCGCGAGACGATGCCCGTGCGCCGCTGCGCCGTGAGGTGGATGTAGGCCAGGCGCACCCCGGCGTGGATGGTGAAGTAGTCCACGCCCTGCTCGGCCTGCTCGATGAGCGTGTCACGGAAGATTTCCCAGGTCAGGTCTTCGGCAATTCCGCCCACCTTTTCAAGTGCCTGGTAGATGGGCACCGTGCCAATCGGCACGGGCGAGTTGCGCACGATCCAGTCGCGCGTGGTGTGGATGTTCTTGCCCGTGGACAGGTCCATCACGTTGTCGGCGCCCCACCGGATCGCCCACACCAGCTTTTCCACTTCTTCCTCGATGCTCGACGTGACGGCCGAGTTGCCGATGTTGGCGTTGATCTTGACCAGGAAGTTGCGGCCAATCGCCATCGGCTCGACCTCGGGGTGGTTGATGTTGGCGGGAATGATGGCGCGGCCCCGGGCCACTTCGTCGCGCACAAACTCAGGGGTGATGATGCGCGGGATGCTCGCGCCCATGGGGTTGCCCATCAGGCGCTTTTCACGGCCTGCGTCGGCCATGTACTGCTCCATCCATTCGCGCTTGCCGTTTTCGCGGATGGCCACGTATTCCATCTCGGGCGTGATGACGCCTTTCTTGGCGTAGTGCATCTGCGTGACGTTGGCGCCGCTCTTGGCACGCAGGGGTTTGCGCTGCAGGGCGGCGGCCTCGGCACGCAGTTGGGCCAGGCGGGCGGCGTCTTCGCTCTTTTGCCCATCATCCAGTGCCACAGGCGCGCGGCCTTCGTAGTGTTCTACATCGCCACGGCTGCTGATCCAGCCGCCGCGTACGCTGGCCAAGCCCTTGCGCACGTCGATCACCGCATCGGGGTCGGTGTAGGGACCCGAGGTGTCGTACACGCTGACCACTTCGCCATTCGTCAAAGCAATATCGCGTACGGGCACGCGCAGGTTGGCATGACGTTGGCCGGGGATGTAAGCTTTGCGCGACGCGGGGAAGGGCTCGCGCGTGCGAGCGAGCAGCTCGGCAAACTTCTCGGGCGTGGCGAGTTGGGCGTGGGGGTCGGGGGCGTTCATGGGCAGGTCTCCTGTTTCCGGTGGCGGTGGGTCTGCTCCGGAATGGACCTGTGCACCCCTCAGGTGCAGCAACACCTGAGGCAAGGCGTGCCCGCAGGGACTGCGGCACGGGGACAAGGAGGTCGGCTCTTCTTCCGCCGGTATGAACCGGATCAAGTTCGTCGGGTTCGCAAGCTCGCCTGAATTTCTTCAGGCTTCTCGCATCTCAGCGCATCAGCACACCCCGGAGCAGGCGCCAGTATAGGTCAGCTGATGGAAAACGCCCTCTGGCGCAAGGGGTGCGTCACAGACTCGCAGGCCGCGAGCCCGCAGATGCCTTACCAGGCACGCGCTGGCTGGGCAAAGCCCGCAGGGGCCGCACGATCGTCTTCGAAGGTGACGACATCCCACGCATCACGCTGGGCCAGCAGTTCGCGCAGGAGCAGGTTGTTCATGGCATGGCCCGAGCGGAAGGCGCTGTAGGCCGCCAGCAGCGGCTTGCCGATGAGGTACAGATCGCCCATCGCGTCCAGGATCTTGTGTTTGACGAACTCGTCGTCGTAGCGCAACCCGTCGCTGTTGAGGACTTTGTAGTCATCCATCACGATGGCGTTGTCCAGCCCGCCGCCCAATGCAAGGCCGTTGGAGCGCATCATTTCCACATCGCGGGTAAAGCCGAAGGTGCGCGCCCGCGCGATGTCGCGGCTGTAATTGCCAGCGCCCAGGTCAAACTCCACGCGTTGACCAGTGGAGTCCACCGCTGGGTGGTCAAAATCGATCTCGAAACTCAGTTTGTAGCCGTGGTAAGGCGTCAGGCGCGCCCACTTCGCGTTCGGCCCCGAGCCCTCGCGCACTTCTACCGGGCGGTTGACGCGTATAAAGCGCTTGGGCGCACGCTGCAATTCAATGCCGGCGCTTTGCAGCAGAAAGACGAACGACGCCGATGAGCCATCCAGAATCGGCACTTCCTCGGCAGTGATGTCCACATACAGATTGTCAATGCCCAGGCCTGCGCAGGCCGACATCAGGTGCTCCACGGTATGCACCTTCGCCCCCCCCACAGAGATGGTGGACGCCAGGCGCGTGTCCGTGACGGACTCTGCATGGATGGGTATGTCGACAGGCTGCGGCAGGTCCACCCGCCGAAACACAATGCCCGTGTCCGGCTGGGCTGGGCGCAGGGTCAGCTCCACACGCTGTCCGCTGTGCAAACCAACGCCCACGGCGCGGGTCAAGGTTTTAAGGGTGCGTTGCTGGAGCATCCCGGTATTTTAGTTTCCTTGGCTCCAGCGCGCTGTATCGGCACTTTTGGGGCGATTTACAGGCGCGTTTTCCCTGACAGGAAGGCACCTCGCGCGGCCCCACAATTCATAAGGTTACTTATTGTTGCACGTCAAGACTGGCGCAGTTACACGCGTTGGCTTGCCCCTGAAACGGCTTGGCATTGCTAAAGTTTTAGAAGACTTACTGGAGACTCACGATGAATAAGCTCGGTTTCAAAATGAAGGTGCTGCTCATGCTCGGCACCGCGTTGGCAGCGCTGCTGTTCATGGCCATCACCTCGCTGCTGCAGGAGCGTTCGCTGATCATCGAATCGCGACGTGAACAATTGGCCACCGCCGTGCAGTCTGCACACAGCATCGTGGCCTCCTTCCAGGCCAAAGCCGCCAGCGGGGCGATGAGCCAGGAAGATGCGCAGAAAGCCGCCAAGGACGCCTTGCGGGTGTCCCGCTACGGCGGGCCAGACGGTAAAACCGAATATTTCTACATCTGGACCCTCGAATCCAAAGGCGTGATGCACCCCATCAAGCCCGAGTGGGAAGGCCAGGACATGGCCGGCAAGGTCAAGGATGGCGCGGGTACCGACATCCTCAAGACCATCTCCGATGCACTCAAGGCCAGCAAGGACGGCCGGGTCTTCGTGCCCACCATGTTTGCGCGCCCTGGTCAGCAGGTCTTGGTGCCCAAGCTGCAATACGTGATCCGTGTGGACGGCTGGAACTGGATGGTGGGATCGGGCCTTTACACCGACGACATCGACGCGCAGGTGCGCAAGACACTGCTGTCACAACTCGTCCTCGTACTGGCCGTGATGGCTGTGGTGGGCGGTGTGGGCTTCACCGTGGCGCGCTCGGTATTGCGGCAGATCGGTGGTGAGCCCAGCGAGGCGATTGGCATCATGTCGCAAGTGGCGCAGGGCAATCTTGACACGCAGATTCCCAACGCCTACCCCGGCTCCATGCTCGATGGGCTGGCGCACATGGTGACGTCGCTGCGCCGTTTGGTGACGGAAGTGCGCTCGGCCACCGACAGCATTGCCACGGCATCGACCGAAATTGCCCAGGGCAACAACGACCTGGCGCGGCGCACGGAAGACACGGCCAGCAACCTCCAGACCACGGCCAGCAGCATGGAAGAGCTGACGAGCACCGTCAAACAGACGTCGGATTCGGCCCAGACCGCCAACCAGATGGCCACCTCGGCCGCCGAGGTGGCCGAGCGCGGTGGCCAAGTGGTGGCGCAGGTGGTGGCGACCATGCAGGACATCAACGCCAGCAGCAACAAGATCTCCGACATCATTGGCGTGATCGATGGCATCGCCTTCCAGACCAACATCCTGGCGCTGAACGCCGCTGTGGAAGCCGCCCGTGCTGGCGAACAGGGCCGTGGCTTCGCAGTGGTGGCAGGCGAAGTGCGCAGCCTGGCGCAGCGCAGTGCCGACGCAGCCAAGGAGATCAAGTCGCTGATCAACGCCTCGGTGGAGAAGGTCGAATCGGGCACCACGCTGGTGGGCAATGCCGGTGCCACGATGAACGAAATTGTGGCCAGCGTGCAGCGCGTGACGGACATCATTGGCGAAATCCGTGCGGCAACATCTGAGCAGAGCCAGGGCATCGAGCAGGTCAACACCGCGGTGAACCAGCTCGACCAGATGACGCAGCAGAACTCGGCCCTGGTGGAAGAGTCGTCCGCCGCAGCAGACAGCCTGCGTGAACAGGCACTGAAGCTGACCGAAGTGGTGGCACTGTTCCGCGTGAACGGCAGCACGGCCAGTACGGCGAGCGCACCCCGCGCACCCGCAGCCCCTGCCCCAGCCAGGGCGCCCGCACCCCGCGCATCTACCACCGCGCTGCCCAAAACCAAGGCGCCTGCAGTGGCGGCGGCCCGGGCTCCCGCCCCCAAGCCCGCAGCAGCGCTGCCGCCCAAGGCCAGCCCGAAAGCAGCCGCAGACGACTCGGGCGACTGGGAAAGCTTCTGATCACAGCGCTCCTGCTCCGCAAATAGCAAAGCCCCGTCACCGGGGCTTTTTTTGGGGGGAAAGCGACACGCGCTTTGCGCTATGAATTAAGTAGCACCTCGCGCCTGGTTTGGCTTGATCTGAAGCTCCTGGAAGGCTCAATCGCTTTAGAAGAAAGCGCGAGCCGCTCCTGATTTCGTAGCGCGGCCAAGGCGCAACGTGTGCGCCTTGGTTGCGGGCGCCTTCAGTCGGCCTGCTTGCGCAGGAAGGCGGGGATTTCCAGGTCGTCCATGCCACCGGAGGACAGCGCATCCACGCGGGCCGCTGCTTGCGTACGGTTGGTGCGCCACACGCTGGGCACCGACATGCTGCCGTAGTCCGCTTGCGAGCCGCCGGCATGGCCGCCTGCCAGGCCCACTGCGCTGCCCATGGCACCGGCCACGCCAGCCACCGGCATCTGGTAGGCGATGTTGTCCGTGCCGGTGCGCAAGCCACCTTGCACCACCGAGATAGGCTGGCGGCGAGCGTTGGGGCGCGACAGACCGGTGGCCACCACCGTGACGCGGATCTCGTCGCCCAGGCTGTCGTCGTAGGCGGCGCCGTAGATGACATGCGCATCGGGCGAAGCGTAGGCGTTGATGGTGCTCATGGCCAGGCGCGATTCGGACAGCTTCAGGCTGCCCTTGGCGGCTGTGACCAGCACCAGCACGCCCTTGGCGCCCGAGAGGTCGATGCCTTCGAGCAGTGGGCAGGCCACGGCTTGTTCGGCAGCGATGCGGGCGCGGTCTGGGCCGCTGGCCGTGGCCGTGCCCATCATGGCTTTGCCGGGCTCGCCCATCACGGTGCGCACGTCTTCAAAGTCGACGTTCACATGGCCGTACTCGTTGATGATCTCGGCAATGCCGCCCACGGCGTTCTTGAGCACATCGTTGGCGTGTGCGAAGGCTTCGTCCTGGGTGATGTCGTCACCCAGCACTTCCAGCAGCTTCTCGTTGAGCACCACGATCAGCGAATCGACATTGGCTTCCAGCTCGGCCAGGCCGTTGTCGGCGTTTTGCATGCGGCGGCCGCCTTCCCAGTCGAAAGGCTTGGTCACTACACCCACCGTCAAAATGCCCATTTCCTTGGCCACGCGGGCAATCACGGGCGCAGCGCCCGTGCCTGTGCCGCCGCCCATGCCGGCAGTGATGAAGAGCATGTGCGCGCCGTCGATGGCAGAGCGGATGTCTTCGACGGCGGCTTCTGCGGCGTCGCGGCCCTTGTCGGGCTTGCTGCCGGCGCCCAGGCCGCTGCCGCCCAGCTGGATGACGCGGTGCGCGGAGCTGCGCGTGAGCGCCTGCGCGTCGGTGTTGGCGCAAACGAATTCCACGCCCTGCACGCTGCGGGCAATCATGTGCTCAACGGCATTGCTGCCGCCACCGCCCACGCCGATCACCTTGATCTGGGTGCCCTGGTTGAATTCTTCGGCTTCGATCATTTCGATGGACATCTGGGAGCTCCTGTTTCTTTACGGGTATGGATTTGCCAATGAATGAATGGGGTCAAGGTTGCTTGCGGTGAGCCTGGGGGTCCGGTACATCGCCATCGCTCACGGTGGCGCAGATGGGGACTTTCCCGGGCAAGGGTGATGGGGAAGTGCTGCATCAGAAATTCCCCACGATGAAGTCCTTGAAGCGGCCAAATGCAGTCTTCACAGAGCCGCTTTTTTGCGCCACTTTGAATCCGCGCATGCGAGCCAGCCGAGCTTCTTCAAGCAAACCCATGACAGTAGCAGCCCGAGGCTGGGCCACCATGTCAGACAACGCGCTGGAATACTTCGGAATGCCCCGGCGCACCGGCTTCAGGAAGATATCTTCGCCCAGTTCGATCATCCCGGGCATCACGGAACTGCCGCCGGTGAGAACAATGCCCGAAGACAGCACTTCTTCGTAGCCCGACTCCCGCACCACCTGCTGAACCAGCGAAAAAATCTCTTCCACCCGCGGCTCGATCACTCCCGCCAGCGCCTGCTTGCTCAGCATGCGGGGACTCCGGTCACCCAGGCCAGGCACTTCGACCTGCGCCTCGGGGTCGGCCAGCAGTTGCTTGGCGTAGCCGCTCTCGACCTTGATGTCCTCGGCGTCTTTGGTGGGTGTGCGCAGCGCCATGGCGATATCGCTGGTGATGAGGTCACCCGCAATAGGGATCACCGCCGTGTGGCGGATCGCGCCACCGGTGAAGATGGCCACATCGGTCGTACCCGCGCCGATATCGACCACCACCACGCCCAGCTCGCGCTCGTCGTCGGTCAGCACGGCCTGGCTGCTGGCCAGTGGGTTCAGCATGAGCTGCTCGACCTCCAGGCCGCAGCGGCGCACGCATTTGATGATGTTCTCGGCCGCGCTCTGCGCGCCGGTCACGATGTGGATCTTGGCTTCCAGGCGGATACCGCTCATGCCGATGGGCTCCTTCACATCCTGCCCGTCGATCACGAATTCTTGCGGCTCCACCAGCAAGAGGCGCTGGTCGCTGCTGATGTTGATGGCCTTGGCCGTCTCGACCACGCGCGCCACGTCGGCCGAGGTGACCTCCTTGTCCTTCACGGCCACCATGCCGCTGGAGTTGAGGCCGCGGATGTGGCTGCCGGTGATCCCGGTATAGACGCGCTGGATCTTGCAGTCCGCCATCAGCTCGGCTTCTTTCAAGGCCTGCTGAATGCTCTGCACCGTGGCGTCGATGTTGACCACCACACCGCGTTTGAGGCCATTGCTGGGTGCCACACCCAACCCAGCCAGCTTGAGCTCGCCACTGGGCAGGACTTCGGCGACCACGGCCATGACCTTGGCGGTGCCAATGTCCAGACCTACCACCACGTCTTTGTATTCTCTTGCCATATCAGTTTCTGCCCTTCATGGTTCTTTTTTGCTGAGCACCTTGTCCGTGGGGTCACCTGCGCACAGAGGGAGCGCCCTCGGCCCCTACCGTGGTGGTAACCCCCTTCAATTTCAGTGCGTAGCCCCCAACATGTCTCAAGTCCGCTGACTCCAGTGCATCCACCCGCCGCTGGTACTGCGCAGCCACCTGCGCCAGCGTGCGTGCAAAGCGGCGCGTGCGCTGCAGCAGTTCTTGCTCGCTGCCACCGCCCAGCTGCACCACGGCGTTGTTCGCCAGCTTGGCGCGCCAGCCGCCGCGCCCGTTCAACTCCAGCTCTTCCAGCCCCAGTCCCAGGGTCTTGAATACGGGGGCCACCACGCCATACATGGCCAGCACCTCTTGCGAACTGCCTTCGGGCCCTTGCAGGCGGGGCAGGTCTTCCTGTTCCACGTCGCCCACGTTCGCCTCAAACACTTCGCCCTGGCTGTTGACGAGCGCGGAGCCCGTTTCCGGGCCCCAGTACGCCACGGCGTCGTGCTCTTCCAATTCCACATGCAACATGCCCGGGTATTCGCGGCGCACGGCCGCCTTGCGCACCCATGGCACTTGTTCAAAAGCCTCGCGGGCGGCGCGCAAATCCACGGTGAAAAAGTTGCCCACCAGCCGCGGGCCAACATTGGCCCGCAGGGTGACGGCGTTGTTGTGCGTCAGATCCCCGTGCACCACGATGCGTGCAATGGCAAAGCCGGGGTAGCGCATCACCCACCAGGCCCCCGCTGCCAGCACGAGCAAGACGCAGCCAACGAACAGGACCGAGGCGGTCATGTTCATCAGCTTGACGTCCAGCGGTGCTGGCATGGTGGGGTTCATGGCTGGATCGCTCCTTCATGTCCGGCAGCGGAGTCCAGCGACGCCGTAGCCAAAATGCCCACGCACAGGTCTTCGTAGCTCAGCCCGGCAGCGCGGGCCGACATGGGCACCAGCGAATGGCCGGTCATGCCCGGCGAGGTGTTGATTTCGAGCAGGAAGGGCTGGCGGTCGCTGGCGCGAATCATGATGTCGGCACGCGCCCAGCCCCGGCACCCCAGGGCGCGGAAGGCCTTCTCCACCAGGCGCTGGATGGCAGCTTCCTCGTGCGCGGGCAGGCCACTCGGGCAGTGGTACTGGGTGGTGTCCGTGAAGTACTTGTTCTGGTAGTCGTAGTTGCCTTCGGGCGCCACGATGCGAATCACCGGCAGCGCGTGGGCGGCAGCCCCCTCGCCCAGCACGGGGCAAGTGGTTTCGTCGCCTTCGATGAACTGTTCGCACAGCACTTCGGGGTCGTACTGAGACGCCAGCGCATACGCCTGGGCGCACTGCTCGGCCGAGGTGACCTTGGTCAGGCCAATGGTCGAGCCCTCGCGCGAAGGCTTGACGATCATCGGTGCGCCCAGGGCCTGCAGGGCCTGTTCGGTCTCGGCCGCGCTGGACACGAGACGCCAGTCGGGGGTGGACAGGCCTTCAAAGCGCCAGATGCGCTTGGTCATGATCTTGTCGATGGCGATGCTCGACGCCATCACGCCAGGGCCTGTGTACGGAATGCCCAGCAGCTCCAGCGCGCCTTGCACCGTGCCGTCTTCGCCATGGCGGCCATGCAGGGCGATGAAACAGCGGGCATAGCCACCGCGCTTGAGCTCGATCAGGTCAGTTTCCGAAGGGTCGAACGCATGGGCATCGACCCCGCGCGAGCGCAGGGCCTGCAGCACGCCGGAGCCGGACATGAGCGACACCTCGCGCTCTGCCGAGGAGCCGCCCATCAACACGGCCACCTTGCCCAGGGCCTTCACATCAACATTGGTATTCAATTGCGTCATTGCGCTTTCCCTGCAAGCGGTGCTAGCTCACTATTTTGTAGCAAATCGACCACCTTTCCGGGCACCAACCCTATGGAACCAGCGCCCATGCACATGACAACGTCGCCACCGCGTGAGTTATCGGCAATGGCCTGTGGCAGATCTGCCACGTTGTCGACGAAAACCGGTTCAACGCGGCCCGCCACGCGCAGGGCGCGGGTGAGCGAGCGGCCATCGGCAGCGACCACGGGCGCCTCGCCTGCTGCGTACACCTCGGTCAGCAGTACGGCGTCGGCACTGCCGATCACTTTCACGAAATCCTCAAAACAATCGCGTGTGCGGCTGTAGCGGTGGGGCTGGAAGGCCAGCACCAGCCGGCGCCCCGGAAAGGCCCCGCGCGCGGCCGCCAAGGTGGCTGCCATTTCCACAGGGTGGTGGCCGTAGTCGTCAATCACGGTGAACTGGCCGCCATCTTTGGCGGGCAGGTTGCCGTAGCTTTGAAAGCGCCGGCCCACGCCCTTGAAGCCTGCCAGCGCACGCTGCACGGCTTCGTCCGGGATGTTGAGTTCCACCGCGATCGCGATGGCCGACAGCGCGTTGAGCACGTTGTGTTCGCCCGCCAGGTTGAGCACGATGTCCAGGTCAGGCAGTGTGACGCCGTTGCGGCGCTGCACCGTGAAGTGCATCTGCCCCGCCACGGCCCGCACGTTGACGGCACGCACCTGGGCGTCTTCCGAGAAACCGTAGCTGGTGATCGGGCAGGTCACGCTTTGCAAAATGTCGCGCACGGCCGGGCTGTCGACGCACAGCACCGCCGTGCCATAGAACGGCATGCGGTGCAGAAAGTCGACAAACGCGCCCTTGAGCCGGCCAAAGTCGTGCCCATAGGTTTCCATGTGGTCGGCGTCGATGTTGGTCACCACGGCCATCACGGGCAACAGGTTCAAAAACGATGCATCCGACTCATCGGCCTCGACCACGATGTAGTCGCCACTGCCGAGCTTGGCGTTGGCGCCCGCGCTGTTGAGTTTGCCGCCAATGACGAAGGTGGGGTCCAGCCCCCCTTCCGCCAGCACGCTGGTCACCAGGCTGGTGGTGGTGGTCTTGCCATGGGTGCCGGCAATGGCGATGCCCTGCTTCAGGCGCATCAGCTCGGCCAGCATCAGGGCACGGGGCACGACAGGAATCTTCTTCTGGCGGGCGGCCAGCACTTCGGGGTTGTCGGCCGTCACGGCGGTGGAAGTCACCACCGCATCGGCTCCGTCGATGTGCGCCGCGGCGTGCCCCAGGCAGGTCTTGATGCCCAGGCTTTGCAGGCGCCGCAGCGTGGCGCTGTCGGCCAGGTCGGAGCCCGAAATGCGGTAACCCAGGTTGAACAGCACCTCGGCAATGCCGCTCATGCCAGCGCCGCCCAGGCCGACAAAGTGGATATGGCGGATAGCGTGCTTCATAGAGCCTGTCCAAAGTCTTTTCGTGGTGCCCGCAAGGCATCAAAAGGCTGCAATCGAGGCGCGCGCCGCAGGCCATGCTGGTGGCCTGGACAAGGCGCGCAACGACGAGTGCGGCCTTTTGCTGCCTTGCCCGAAGGGTTGCCCCGCAAAGGGGGCATCTGCGGCGTTGCCCATCCTCGCCGCACGCCAGTGCGGCTTGCGGTGTGCTCCTTGCACCTGCCCCCTTTGCGGGGCAACGGACACCACGAAAAGACTTTGGACAGGCTCATGTCAACTCCTCGCACGCAGCCACCACTTCGCGGGTGGCGTTGATTTTTTGCATGTTTTTGGCCTTCACGGCAATATCTACAAGCGCTGTGCGCTCTGAATTCAATAGCATCTTTGCCAGCCCCTGTGGCGTCAGGTCGCTTTGCTGCACCAGCCAGCCGCCGCCCGCGTTGACCAGGAACTGGGCGTTGGTGGTCTGGTGGTCATCTACCGCGGAAGGAAACGGTACAAAAATGGCCGCCGCGCCGACGGCTGCGATTTCGGTCACGGTGCTGGCACCGGCGCGGCACACGATGATGTCGGCAGCGGCAAACGCACTGGCCGTGTCTTCGATGAAAGGCGTCAGATCGGCCTGTACGCCCGCCGCGTCGTAGTTGGCGCGCAAGGCATCGATCTGGGTCGCACCGCTTTGGTGGGTGACCACCGGGCGCTGCCCTGGCGGTATCAACGCCAGGGCCTGGGGAACGATCTCATTGAGCGCACGGGCGCCCAGGCTGCCGCCCACCACCAGCAATCTCAGCGGGCCGGTGCGGCCGGCAAAACGCTCGGCCGGCGATGGCTGGCACGTGAACGCGGCACGCAAGGGATTGCCCACCCACTGCGCTTTGTGCAGCACGTTCGGGAAGGCGGTGAACACCCGGTCGGCCACGCCCGCCAGCACCTTGTTGGCCATGCCTGCCACCGAGTTCTGCTCGTGCAGCACCAGCGGTTTGCCGCACAGCACACCCATCATGCCGCCGGGGAAGGTGATGTAGCCGCCCAGGCCCACCACCACGTCGGGCTTCACGCGGCGCACCACGGCCAACGCTTGCCAAAAGGCGCGCAACAGGCGCAGCGGCAGCAGGGCCAGCGTGACAAGCCCCTTGCCGCGCACGCCCGAGAAGTCGATCAACTCCAAGGCAAAACCGTGCTGCGGCACGATGCGCGACTCCATACTGCCGGGCGCGCCCAGCCAGTGCACACGCCAGCCCCGTGCACGCAGCTCGTCAGCCACGGCCAAACCAGGGAAGATGTGGCCGCCTGTGCCGCCCGCCATGATGAGTGCGGTCTTCTGGCTCATGTGCGCTCCTCCCGCATGGGCTGCTGTGCAGCTTGCATTGCCGGGGCAATGCGGTGTGTTTCTTGATGGAACAAGCGCTTCATACGCGGCCTGCGCGCATCGAATGCTGCGCATTCGGCAGCACCGGCGCGCTGCAGTTGCTCGTTTTGGCGAAACAAGCACCTCATACGCGGCCTCCGCGCATCGAATGCTGCGCATTCGGCAGCGCTGGCGCGCTGCAGTTGCTCGTTTTGGCGAAACAAGCACCTCATACGCGGCCTCCGCGCATGAGGTGCTTGTTTTCGTAATCCACGCGCAGCACGATGGCCAGGGCTACCAGGTTCATGAGGATGGCTGAACCGCCAAAGCTCATCAGCGGCAATGTCAGCCCTTTGGTAGGCAATGCGCCCAGGTTCACCCCCATGTTGATGAAGGCCTGAAAACCGATCCAGATCGCCACGCCCTGCGCGACCAAGCCCGCAAATACACGGTCGAGGGCGATGGCCTGGCGGCCGATGTGCATGATGCGGCGCGTCATCCACAGGAACAGGATGATGAGCACCACCACGCCCACCAGGCCGAACTCCTCGCCGATCACTGCCAGCAGGAAGTCGGTGTGGGCTTCGGGCAGCCAGTGCAGCTTCTCTACACTGCCTCCCAAGCCCACGCCGAAAATCTCTCCGCGCCCGATGGCAATGAGCGAGTGCGAGAGCTGGTAGCCCTTGCCCAGTGCGTGCTGCTCGCTGAACGGGTCGAGGTAGGCAAACACGCGCTCGCGGCGCCAGGGTGAGCTGGCGATCATCAAGGCGAAGGCGCCCACCAGAACGCCCGCAATCAGGAAGAACATGCGCGCATTGACGCCGCCCAGAAACAAAATGCCCATGGCAATCACGGCCACCACCATGAAGGCGCCCATGTCGGGCTCAGCCAGCAACAAAACCCCCACCACCCCCACTGCGGCGCCCATGGGCAAAACGGCACGGAAGAATCGCTCCTTCACCTCCATCTTGCGCACCATGTAGTCGGCTGCATAGATCAGCACGGCCAGCTTGGCCACCTCGGACGGCTGAAAGCCGATGGGGCCGAAGGACAGCCACCGGCGGGCACCGTTGACCACCTTGCCCACGCCAGGGATCAACACGGCAATGAGCAGCAGCAGCGAGCCCACGAAGAGCCAGGGAGCGATGCGTTCCCACAGCTTCATGGGTACCTGGAACGCAAGCAGAGCGGCCACGAATCCAAACACCAGGTACATCATGTGCCGCGTGAGGAAATGCGTGGGCGCGTAGTTGGCAAAGCGCGGGTTGTCGGGCAGCGCGATCGAGGCCGAATAGACCATCACCAAGCCCCAGGCCAACAAGGCCACAACCACCCACAGCAATGCCTGGTCAAACCCCAGCACGCTCGCAGGCGTGGTGGTGGACTGGCGGTATTCCGTGCCACCCACGCGCACGGGAAGCACGTCGCCGGCCTTGCCCGACAGGCTGCCAAACCAGCCTGCGATGCGAGACATCCAGCCTGCACCGGAGTTGCCAGGGGTGTGGGCCGATGTGGACATCAAGCGCCCTCCACAGACTGACCAGCGTCTTGCGCCAGCGTACGCACGGCGTCGCAGAAGACGTGCGCGCGGTGCTCGTAATCTTTGAACATGTCAAAGCTGGCGCAGGCGGGAGACATGAGCACGGCGTCGCCCGAATGGGCCCGCCGCGTGGCCAGCGCCACGGCCTCGGGCAAATCAGGCGCGTCGATCAATGCAACGCCCGTGTCGGACAGGGCGCTGCGTATCAACAGGGCGTCGCGGCCGATCAGCACCACGGCGCGGGCATACCGTGCCACGGGCGTTGCCAGGGGCGAAAAATCCTGCCCCTTGCCTTCGCCGCCCAGGATCAGGACGATGCGGCGGTCCGCACCCAGGCCTGTCAACGCGGCCACCGTGGCGCCCACGTTGGTGCCCTTGCTGTCGTCAAAATATTCCACGCCATTGACCAGGGCCACGGGCTCCACCCGGTGCGGCTCCCCGCGGTATTCACGCAGGCCGTACAGCATGGGTGCCAGCGGGCACCCGGCGGCAGACGCCAGCGCGAGGGCGGCCAGTGCGTTGGTCGCGTTGTGCCGACCGCGTATGCGCAGGGCATCGGCAGGCATGAGGCGCTGGATGTGCAGTTCTTCCTCGGCCTCGCTGCGGCTGCGCTTGCGGGTTTCGTCGGCTTCCAGCGCGCGCACCAGCCAGGGCATGCCGCTGACGATTTCAATTCCGAAGTCGCCCGGCCGGCGCGGCATGTCGGCACCGAACGTGATGTGCTCACGCTGCTGCGGCTTTTGGAGCTTCACCCGCACGGGCGGGGGCAGCATCTGCATCACCTCGGGGTCTTCACGGTTGAGCACCATCAAGCCCGTCTGGCCGAAGATGCGGGCCTTGGCCGCCGCGTAGGCGTTGATGTCGCCGTGCCAATCCAGGTGGTCCTGCGTGATGTTCAGCACCGTGGCGGCCGTGGGTTCAAAGCCGTTCACGCCATCGAGCTGAAAGCTGGACAGCTCCAGCACCCAGGCCTCGGGCAGGGTGCTAGCGTCGATGTGGCCTGCCAGGGTGTCCAGCAGCGTGGGCCCAATGTTGCCCGCCACCGCGACGGTTTTTCCCCCGCGCCCCACCAGTTGCCCGGTGAGTGATGTCACCGTGGTTTTACCGTTGGTGCCGGTGATGGCCAGCACGCAAGGCGCATAACCGTGCTGGCTGCGCAGGTAGGCCAGCGCAGCGGCGTACAGCGTCAACTCGCTGCCCGTCGCCAGGCCAATGGCCTGAGCGGCCTGGAACACGGGTGCAAACGTGGCGGGGCTCAACCCTGGCGAGCGGTACACGGCATGCAGCCCCTTGCCATCCACCAGCGATGCATCGAACGGCCCGCCAACAAATCGCACCTGAGGCAACTCTTGCTGCAAAAGCGCCAGTTGCGGCGGCGCCTCGCGCGTGTCGGCCACCGTGACCTGGGCACCGCAGCGCACACACCAGCGCGCCATGGCCAAGCCCGATGCGCCCAAGCCCAGCACCAGCACGTTTTGCCCCACCATCGGCGCCATGCCTTCGCCGGGGCGCCCCTGGGGCTCCACCTCGCAAGGGGGTTCCAGCGGCCTGTCAGAGGTGTCCTCGGCGGGGGTTGCGAGGGTTTCGGGCTCTTCCGCTGCGCGCACTTCGGCAAAAATCTGCGCCACAAAATCTGCTGCGGCCTTTGCAGCCGAAATGGTCGGCGCGACATAGTTGTCCAGAACGGTCGGAGCGGGCACTGGCGCCGCATCGGGCCCGCCCGGCTGCCGTGCAGGGCCGGCGCTATCCGGCGCCAAGCCTTCAGTCATCTGGCCGTGTGCCGCTGCTATCCCATCCAGGGCGAGCGCGTCTTCGCCCGGCTCGTGTGCAGGGGCTTGCAAGACCGCCGCAGCCGCATCCACCGGGGCATTCTCGGCAGCAAGGGTAGTTGCCGGTGCGGCACCGATGGCGAGACTCTCGTGCCCGCCCGCATGCGCCATGTCAGCCACCAGAGAGGGGATCCCCTGTACGGAACCCTCCCCCGCGTGCTCGGGCGTCGCGGCTGCGCAGCGGTCGTTTTCGTCCACGGTGTGCACGGCAGGGGCATCCATCTGCGGCGCGGCTGGCGCAGCAGGTTCCGGCGCTTGGGCACCGGGAGGCAGGCGGGAGGGGTCCAGCGTGTTCATCGCAACTTCAGCGTAGACAGGCCGATGAGGCACAGCAGCATGGTGATGATCCAGAAGCGGATGACCACCTGCGTTTCCTTCCAGCCGCTCTTTTCAAAGTGGTGGTGCAGCGGAGCCATCTTGAGCAGGCGACGGCCTTCGCCGTAGCGCTTCTTCGTGTACTTGAACCAAGTCACCTGCAGCATCACCGACAGGGCCTCGACCACGAAGATGCCGCCCATGATGGCCAGCACGATTTCCTGGCGCACGATGACGGCGATGGTGCCCAGCGCCCCGCCCAGGGCCAGCGCACCCACATCACCCATGAACACCTGGGCCGGGTGGGCGTTGAACCACAGGAAGGCCAACCCTGCGCCTGCCATGGCCGCGCAGAAAATCATCAACTCGCCCGAGCCCGGAATGTGCGGAAAGAACAGGTATTTGGAATACACCGAGCTGCCGGTCACGTAGGCAAACACGCCCAGTGCCGAGCCCACCATCACCACCGGCATGATGGCCAGGCCATCGAGCCCGTCGGTCAGGTTGACCGCGTTGCTCGAACCCACGATGACGAGGTAGGTCAGGATCACGAAACCCAGCACGCCCAGCGGGTAGCTGATTTCCTTGAAGAACGGCAGTTGCAACCCGGCCTTGGGCGGCAGGTCAAGCGAAAAGCCCGACTGCACCCAGCTTACAAACAGCTCCAGCACCTTGGCGTTGGAGCTTTCTGAAATGCTGAACGCCAGGTACAGCGCCGCCACCAGGCCAATGACCGACTGCCAGAAGTACTTCTCGCGCGAGCGCATGCCTTCAGGGTCTTTGTTGACGACCTTGCGCCAGTCGTCCACCCAACCAATCCCGCCAAAGCCCATGGTGACGATGAGCACGATCCAGACGAAACGGTTGGACAGATCAAACCACAGCAAAGTCGAGATCGCGATCGACAGCAGGATCAACACCCCGCCCATGGTGGGCGTGCCGCTCTTGGACAAGTGCGACTGCATACCGTAACCGCGAATGGGCTGGCCGATCTTGAGCGCCGTGAGCACCCGGATCACCTTCGGGCCCGCCACGAGGCCAATCAGCAGCGCCGTCATCGCCGCCATCACCGCGCGAAAGGTGAGGTACTGAAAAACGCGGAAAAAGCCGAACTCGGGCGACAGCCCTTGCAGCCATTGCGACAGCATCAGCAGCATGTGAAACCTCCCTGCACCGTGACCCGGTCCATTGCCTGTGTCATCACTGCGCTCCCGCCATGCCAGCTGCAGCCGGCTCTTGTTGTTCTTGTGTGGTGGCTGCCATCGCCTCCACCACCTGCTCCATCTTCATGAACCGCGATCCCTTCACCAGCACGCTGCCCACCCGGGGCAGCACCTTGTCCACCGCTGCCAGCAGCGATGCCATGTCTTCAAAATGTTGCGCCGCAGGGCCACAGGCCGCCGCAGCGTGGGCCGACAGGGCACCCAGCGTGTAGACATGCGAAATGCCTGCACTGCGGGCATGCTCGCCGGCCTCGGTATGGAATGCGGGCCCTTCGTTGCCCACTTCGCCCATGTCACCTATCACCAGCAACTGGGGCGCGGGCAAGTCAGCCAGCACGTCGATCGCGGCGCGCATCGAATCGGGGTTGGCGTTGTAGCTGTCATCCACCACGGTGATGCTGCGCCCACCATGGGTGATCTGCATGGCGCGCGAGCGTCCCTTGACGGGAACAAATGCTTCCAGCCCCTGCGCCACCGCATGCAGCGGTGCGCCTGCCGCCAACGCGCATGCTGCGGCTGCCAAAGCGTTGACCACGTTGTGGCGGCCTGCAATGTGCACCCGGCAGTGCGCTGGCCCTGACGGGGTGGCCATGACCACACTCCAGGCACCTTGCTCCCAGCGGGCCTGCGTGCACTGCACATCACCACCTTCACCAAAGGTGATGCAGCGGCGCCCGCCCGCCAATTGGCGCCACAGCGGTGTGTAAGTGTCTTGCGCAGGGAACACGGCCACCCCGTCGGCAGGCAGGGCGGCCAGCACGGAGCCGTTTTCTTCCGCCACCGCCTGCACGGTGTGCATGAACTCCAGGTGCTCGCGCTGGGCGTTGTTGACCAAAGCCACCGTGGGGCGGGCCATGGCGGCCAGCGTGGCAATTTCGCCGGGGTGGTTCATGCCCAGCTCGATCACGGCAGCCTCATGTGCGGCCGTGAGGCGCAACAGCATCAACGGCACGCCGATGTCGTTGTTGAAGTTACCCTGCGTGGCAAAGGCGGCCTCGCCCTTCCAGGCGCGCAGGATGGACGCGATCATCTGCGTCACAGTGGTCTTGCCGTTGCTGCCGGTCACGCCGATCAGCGGCAAAGCAAACTGGGCGCGCCAGCCTGCAGCCAAGGCGCCCAACGCAGCCAGGCTGTCAGGTACTTCTATCCCAGGCAGCCCCCCCGCCGCCACGCCGCCGTGCGCCAGGGCCGCAGCAGCGCCGCAGGCCTGGGCTTGGGGCAGGAAGGAGTTGGCATCGAAACGCTCGCCCTTGAGCGCGACAAACAGGTCGCCGGCTTGCAAGGTGCGGGTGTCGGTGTGCACGCGGGCCAAGGGCGTGGCACCGTCGCCCACCAGTTGGGCGCTGGGGATGCGCTGGCGGACGAAGCCCAGGGCCTGTTGAAGGGTCATCATGCCCATGTGCTGCCTCCACGGGCCTGCAGCGCTGCACGCGCCTGGGCCATGTCTGAAAACGGACGGCGCACACCCGCCACCTCTTGGTAATCCTCGTGCCCCTTGCCTGCAATCAACACCACGTCGGCCGGATCGGCTTCCGCCAGAGCCAGGGCAATCGCCGCCGCGCGGTCAGGCTCCACCCGCACGGTCTCGCCAGCAATGGTGCCCTGCAAAATCTGGTGCAGGATGTGGGCGGGGTCTTCGCTGCGGGGGTTGTCGCTGGTGGCCACCACCCAGTCGGCATGGTGCTGGGCTGCGGCGCCCATCAGCGGGCGCTTGGTGGCATCACGGTCACCACCACAGCCGAACACGCACCACAGCTGCCCGCCGCGCTGTTGCGCCAAGGGGCGCAAAGCCTGCAAGGCTTTTTCGAGGGCATCGGGCGTGTGGGCGTAATCCACGGCCACCAGGGGTTGGCCCGGCAGTGCCAGTTGCTCCATGCGGCCAGGCACGGGGCTGAGCTGGGCGCATGCATGCACGGCAGCCGCCAACGACACCCCCAGGCTGCGCAGCGTGGCCACCACGCCCAGCAGGTTGAGCACGTTGTAATGCCCCACCACGCGGGATTGCAGCAGGTGCTGCTCCGCACCTTCCGCCACCAGCCACTGCAGCCCTTGTGCACCCGCAGCAATGTCGCGTGCGGTAATGCGGGCGGCGCCTGTGGCTGACACGCTCCACACATCCAGCGCCTCGGCACCGCTGCGCTGCAGCAGTTCGGTGTGCAACTGCGCACCGTGAGGGTCGTCGATGTTCACCACTGCAGTGCGCAAGCCGGGCCATTCGAACAACGCCCGCTTGGCCAGCCAGTAGTCGGCCATGGAGCCGTGGTAGTCCAGGTGGTCCTGCGTGAAGTTGGTGAACATACCCACGCGAATCTGGGTGCCGGCGAGGCGGTGCTCGGCCAAGCCAATCGATGACGCCTCGATCGCGCAAGCCGCCAAGCCTTGGTCGGCAAACTGGCGAAACGCGCGGTGCAGGCGCACGGGGTCGGGCGTGGTCATGCCGGTGGTGAGCAGCGACGGAGGAACCCCAACCCCCAAAGTACCCACTACCGCGCACCCAGAAAGCGCATGTAGCTCATTTTTTGATAGCAAATTCAGGGCTTCAGCCAGCCACCAAGTGCTGCTGGTCTTGCCATTGGTGCCCGTCACGGCCAGCACCTGCAAGGCCTGGGAGGGGAAGGCAAACCAGTGGGATGCGATCTCGCCCGTGGCGGCCTTGAGCCCGCCAAACCTGGCAATAGGCGCGGCCATGGGAAAGACAAACTCTTCCACGCCCTGGGCTTCGACCAAGCAGGCCACCGCACCGCGCTGAAGGGCATCGGCCACGTGGGCGCGACCATCGGTGGCAGCACCGGGCCAGGCAATGAAGCCATCGCCCGGCTGCACGTACCGGCTGTCCGTCTGTAAAGTGCCCGTGACGCGTGCACGCAACCACTCCACGGCGTCGGCCGTACCGTGCAACAAATGCGGCGCGGCCATCACAACGATTCCTCCACCGGGTTGGCAACGATCTGGGGTTTGACGGCCATGTCGGGCTGCACGCCCATCATGCGCAGCGTCTGCTGCACCACTTCGCTGAACACAGGGGCAGCCACCAAGCCCCCGTACACCTGCCCGGCGCTAGGCTCGTCCACCATCACGGCCACGATGATGCGGGGCTTGTCGATGGGTGCCATGCCGGTGAACCAGGCGCGGTATTTGCCCGCCGCATAGCTTTTGCCCACCTGCTTGCGGGCCGTGCCCGACTTGCCTCCAACGGAGTAACCCACGGTCTGCGCCTTCTGGCCCGTACCACCAGGGCCGGCGGCCATCTGCAGCATCTTGCGCACCTGGTCGGCCGTGCGCTCGGAAAACACCGGTACCCCCACGGCGGGCTCGTCGGTTTTGAGCAACGTGGCGGGGATCACGCGGCCGCCGTTGGCAAACACGGTGTATGAGCGTGCCATCTGGAACAAGCTGGCCGACAGGCCGTAGCCGTAGGACATGGTGGCCTGCTCCACGGGGCGCCAGGTTTTGTAGGGGCGCAGGCGCCCGCTGATCGCGCCAGGGAAACCGATTTGCGGCTTTTGCCCAAAGCCTGCGGCAGAGAAGGTTTCCCACATCTCCTTGGCCGGCATCTGCATGGCGAGCTTGGTGGTGCCCACATTGCTGGACTTCTGGATCACGCCCTCCACGGTGAGCAAGCCGTAGTTGTGCGTATCGGAAATGGTGGAGCCCGTGATGTTGATACGGCCAGGCGTCGTATCCACCGGGGTTTCCGGCTTGACGCGACCCGATTCCAAGGCCAACCCAATGGTGAAGGGCTTCATGGTCGAGCCGGGCTCGAACACATCGGTGAGCGCACGGTTGCGCAACTGCTCTCCGGTCAGGTTCTGGCGCTTGTCGGGAACGTAGCTGGGGTAGTTGGCCAGGGCCAGCAGTTCGCCGGTGTGGGCATCCATCACCACCACACTGCCGGCCTTGGCCTTGTGAAGGGCGACCTGGTCGCGCAGCTTTTGGTAGGCAAAGAATTGCACCTTGCTGTCAATCGACAACTGCATGTCCTTGCCGTCGACCGGCGGAATGGTCTCGCCCACGCCTTCCACCACGCGGCCCAGGCGGTCCTTGATCACGCGGCGTGAGCCGGGCTTGCCAGCCAGCTGGCTGTTGAAGGCCAGCTCCATCCCTTCCTGTCCGCGGTCTTCCACGTTGGTAAAGCCCACGATGTGGGCCGCCGCTTCACCCTCGGGGTATTGGCGTTTGTATTCCTTGCGCTGGTAGATGCCCTTGATGTCCAGCGCCGCAATCTGCTGCCCCACATCCCAATCGAGCTGGCGCTTGATCCAGACGAAGGTCTTGTCCTCGTCCGCCAGCTTGGCCTGCAGGTCTGCCAACGGCATGTCCATCAGCTTGGCCAGTTGCTTGAGCTTGGCTTTCACCTCGGGCTTGTCATGCTCCACGTCTTCGGGAATGGCCCAGATGCTGGCCGCTGGCACGCTGGAAGCCAGGATCAGCCCATTGCGGTCCAGAATCTTGCCGCGGTTGGCGGGCAGCTCCAGCGTGCGGGCAAAACGCACTTCGCCCTGGCGCTGAAAGAAATCATTACCGAACACCTGGACGTAAGCCGCGCGTGCGCCCAACCCGACAAAGCCGAGGCCAATCATGGCCACGATGAATTTGCTGCGCCACACAGGCGTCTTGCTGGCCAGCAGCGGGCTGGAGGTGTACAGAACGCTGCGGCTCATCGCGCTGCCTCCGCGGAAGCCGAGGAATCACCCTGACGGATGGCCCCGCTCGCCCCGGCCGGGTCACTCACATACTGCGTGATGGCGGGAGTGGCAGTGCGCATCTGCAACTGGGCGCGAGCGAGCTTTTCAACGCGCAAGGGCGTGGCCTGGGCGCGCTTCTCCACCTGCAGCCGCTGGTGCTCGGTGTCCAGGCGGCGCGCCTCGGCCACTGCGCGGTCCAGCTCAGTGAACAGGCGCCGCGACTGGTACTGCGTGTGTACCAGGTACAGGGCGCTCACCAGCACCGCCAGCAGCAGCATGAGGTTCAGACGTGCCATATGCCTCCGCCTGGATGAACCGCAACAACGCCCCCACAGGCACAGACGCCCACTGGCGTGCAGCGTGAATCCGCAGCGTGGACCGTGGACGCGCGCATCGCTGTCATGCAGCCGTCCTTTGCGCAACGCGCATGATGGCGCTGCGGGAGCGGGGGTTGGCCGCAACTTCTTGCTCGCTGGGTTTGACGCGATCCAACGCCTGCAACTTCATGGCCTGCGGCACCGCAAACGGCGCGCGGCGGTCAAACACTTCTTTCGAATGCTTGGCAATGAACTGCTTGACGATGCGATCTTCCAGAGAATGGAAGCTGATCACCACCAGCCGGCCGCCCGGACGCAGCACCGTCAGGCTGGCTTCTAGGGCCTGTTGCAGCTCTTCAAGCTCAGCGTTGATGAAAATCCGTAGAGCCTGAAATGTGCGCGTTGCAGGGTTCTGGCCCGCCTCGCGGGTCTTGACCGCGCCAGCCACGAGATCGGCAAGCTCGGAGGTGGTGGCAAGGGGGCCCCGTTCCTCGCGCCGAGCAACAATCGCCTTTGCAATGGGGCCAGCAAACCGTTCTTCACCGTATTCACGTATCACCTCCGCAATCTGCCCGACTTCGGCCGTGGCCAGCCACTCAGCCACGCTTTCGCCGCGCGTGGTATCCATGCGCATATCCAGCGGGCCATCGAAACGGAAACTAAAACCCCGCTCGGGGCTGTCGATCTGGGGCGAGCTCACCCCGATGTCCATGAGTACCCCAGACGCGCTGCCGCAGGGCAATTCGCCCAGATGGCGAAAACCTTCGTGCCGAATGGAAAAACGCGCATCGGTGATGCGCGCTGCCTCTTGGATGGCTTCGGGGTCCTTGTCGAAGGCGACAAGCTGCCCCTGCGGCCCCAGCCTCTGCAGGATCTGCCGTGAATGCCCCCCTCGTCCGAAGGTGGCATCCACCCAGGTACCCGCAGGCTCTGGGCCTGCATTGCCGAGCAAGGCGTCCACCGCCTCGTCCAGCAAAACCGTGGTGTGTTGAAGAGAAGTTGTCGTCACCGCGGCCTCAGAAAGAAAAATCCTTGAAGGCATCGGGCATCTCGCCTTGCATGGCTTGCGCCTCCTGCTCGTCGTAAGTTGCCTTGTCCCACAGCTCAAA
This sequence comes from Acidovorax delafieldii, assembly GCA_002377855.1. GTDB lineage: Bacteria > Pseudomonadota > Gammaproteobacteria > Burkholderiales > Burkholderiaceae_C > Acidovorax > Acidovorax delafieldii_A. The sequence goes on from DFQQ01000018.1 coordinate 67,756, forward strand.
GTGGTGCCCCATGCCCAGCAGCACAGCCTCTTTGGACAGGCCCGCCGCCGCGCGCAGTTCCGGAGAGATCAGCACGCGCCCGGTACCGTCCATGTCCACGTCCATGGCGTTGCCCAGAAAGATGCGCTTCCACCACTGGGCAGACATGGGCAACTGGGCAATGCGCTCGCGAAACTTCTCCCACTCGGGGCGGGGAAACACCATCAGGCACCCATGGGGGTGCTTGGTGATGGTGAGCTGCCCCGATGCCGTCGCCGCCAAGACGTCACGGTGCCGGGTCGGCACGGAAAGCCGACCCTTCGCATCGAGACTGAGCGATGAGGCACCTTGGAACACGGATGGATTTCCCAGATTGGGGGACCACCAGAGGCTCCGGGAGTCGGAGCAAATGGCACTTTTCCCCACTTATTTGCACTTTTTTCCACTGTAGCAGGAAAAGCTGACTGATCAATAGGGGCGCTACAAAGTTTTTCAATGAAATCAACAACTTAGCGCCGAATTCAAAGGTTTCAGAGCGACAAAATATGTTAAGAAATAAGCACTTAGGACGGGCTATGCAAGTGATACCTGAAGCGCAAACAAGCCGATAAGACTTGTCAACTATGGTGAGCAGCGAAATAGGACGAATGCATGAGGACGCAGCGGGCGGCAGTGCGCGCCCAGGCCCGGTTGCGGCAGGCATGAAAAAGCCCCGCTTGATTGCCAAGCGGGGCGAGAAGAAAAACCTGCACGGCCCCAGCGGCCGCGGGCCGTTCAAAGGATGTAGCGCGACAGGTCTTCGTCCTGGCTCAACGACTGCAACCGGGCGTCGACATACGCAGCATCGATGCGCACCGTTTGCCCGCCCAGGCGGGCAGCGTCAAAGCTCACCTCGTCGAGCAGGCGCTCCATCACCGTGGACAAGCGACGCGCGCCGATGTTTTCCGTGCGCTCGTTCACGTCGAAGGCGATGTGCGCAAGGCGTGTGATGCCCTCTGGCGGGAACTCCAGCGTCACCCCTTCCGTCGCCAGCAACGCCTGGTACTGCTTGACCAAGGATGCATGCGTCTGCGTGAGGATGGCCTCGAAGTCCTGAACCGACAGGGACTCCAGTTCGACACGGATGGGAAAACGCCCCTGCAACTCAGGAATCAGATCGCTGGGTTTGGAGAGGTGAAAGGCGCCCGATGCAATGAACAGGATGTGGTCCGTCTTGACCATGCCGTACTTGGTCGAAACCGTGGTGCCCTCCACCAGCGGCAGCAAGTCGCGCTGCACACCCTGGCGCGACACATCCGAGCCACTGGTTTCTTGGCGCGATGCCACTTTGTCGATTTCATCAATGAAGACAATGCCGTTCTGCTCGGCGTTGGCAATGGCGCGGATCTTGATTTCTTCCTCGTTGACCAGCTTGCCTGCCTCCTCATCGGTGATCAGCTTGAGGGCTTCGGCAATCTTGAGCTTGCGGGTGCGACGCCGGTCCTGGCCCAGTTGGCTGAACATGCCACGCAGTTGGTCGGTCATCTCTTCCATGCCCTGCGGGCCCATGATCTCCAGTTGAGGCCGGGCTTCGGCCACCTCGATCTCGATTTCCTTGTCGTTCAGCGCGCCTTCGCGCAGTTTCTTACGAAACACCTGGCGGGCCGTGCTGTCTCCCGCTGGTTCGGCAGGCGTCGCCGCCCGGGCGGGCGGGATCAGCACATCCAAGATCCGCTCTTCGGCAGCGTCTTCAGCACGCGCTCGCACCTTTTTCGTCTCGGCCTCCCGCGTCTGCTTCACGGCCATTTCGGCCAGGTCGCGGATGATGGCATCCACATCCTTGCCAACGTAGCCCACTTCCGTGAACTTGGTGGCTTCGACCTTGATGAAAGGCGCATCGGCCAGCTTGGCCAGGCGCCGGGCGATTTCCGTCTTGCCCACGCCGGTGGGCCCGATCATGAGAATATTCTTGGGCGTGATTTCGTGGCGCAGGCTGCCTTCCACCTGCTGGCGGCGCCAACGGTTGCGCAGCGCAATGGCCACGGCGCGTTTGGCGCTGGCTTGCCCCACGATGTGGTTGTCGAGCTCAGAGACGATTTCCTGAGGGGTCATGGACGACATAGATAATCTCTTCAAATATGGCCCCAGCGCCCTTGAACCAAGCGCCAGCAGCTATTAATACGATAGCACCCGAGCTCTGACGCAGAGCCCGGCCGCCCCTCAGTACAAGGTTTCAATCGTGTGGTTCATGTTGGTGTAGATACACAGTTCGCCGGCAATCTCCAGCGACTTACGGACCACCTCATGGGCAGGGAGCTCGGTGTGGGCAATGAGCGCCTTGGCGGCCGAATGCGCGTACGCCCCACCCGAGCCGATCGCCACAATGCCCTGCTCAGGCTCGAGCACGTCGCCGTTGCCGGTGATGATGAGTGAGGCTTCCAGGTCGGCAACGGCCAGCATAGCTTCAAGCCGCCGCAACACACGGTCGGTGCGCCAATCTTTGGTCAGTTCAATGGCAGCGCGCACCAAATGGCCCTGGTGCTTTTCCAGCTTGGCCTCGAACCGCTCGAACAACGTGAAGGCATCGGCGGTGGCTCCGGCAAACCCTGCCAGTACCTTGCCGTGGTACAGCTTGCGCACCTTGCGTGCCGTTCCCTTGACAACGATGTTGCCCAGTGTGACCTGGCCGTCGCCACCTATCGCAACCTGCATACCCTGCGGCGTCTGGCGGCGCACGCTCAAGATCGTGGTGCCGTGAAACACCGGTGTGTTGTGTGTTGAGTCCATAGCTGCGGCAGATGGGGGCGGTGCCGGTATTTGCAAGCTGCCAGGCAAGGGGGCATAAATGCCCCGCTGGCAGCCTGCCGCCACCCATGCACCCCATGCATTTCCCTTGCGAAGAAAGCCCCGCCGCAGGCGCAGGGATTCAGTTCTTGCGGGGGATGACCCAGGCGTGCTCGTTGATGCCGATCACGTTGAAGAAAACCGCGATCAATCGGTGCAGATTGTAGAAATGCACGACGTACCCCTGGGCCTGCTGGTCTGCCGCCCAATTGAGCACCGAACCCGCAGCGGCAAAATCAATGCGCATGAGCTTGTCGCATGCAATGGCCAGGGGCACGCCCGGCTTGAGCTGGGCCTGCAGGGGCTCCAGCAAGGGTGCAGCGTCGCCTTCGATGACACCGCTGAGCACGGCAGTGGGCCCGGTATCGATGGACGGCGGCAGCGTGAGCTCGCCGAAGTCGGACGCCAGCATGTCTCTTTCGTGAACTGTGGACTGCGCTGCCGCTGAGGCGTCGTCGTCCGAATAGCCACATTGCGGGGCGATCCATGAAGGCGGCGACACCTCAAACGTCACGCAATAGTCGAGCGCGACGAGTTCAAATTCGTCGGGGCGCCCCATCAGACGCAAGGCGGACATGCGAAGGCGCCACCATTCGGGGCCCGACGCACGATCACCCGACTGGGTCATGATTTCCAGCAGCGTATGAAGCCTGTCCACGCCAGAAAAAACAAACTGGCCCTGCTTGTCTGCCCAACGGGTGAACAGATCTGCCAGAAGGGGAACCGCCCCATCGTCAATGCCTGCAATGCGAGACCAGGAAAGGGTCCAGGGCGAGACCGACCGCTCGACAGATGCCTGCAACGCGGCCACCGACGACACGGCCAATCGCTGGGGCGCATTCCAACTGAAATCGCGGCGCACGGGCGCATCGGCTGGCGCGGGTGCCGCTGCTTTCATACCAAGCTGTTCAGGCAGTGAAAACCACAGCGGTGCAGAGCGGCTGTACTGGGCCGCAAAGTCGATGGCCAGACTTTCAAAACGGTCTTGCTGTCCGGTAGCCCGGTACAGATCGAACAGCGTCATCCACAGTTCCAGCTGCTGCTGGGGATCGTCCTGGCGGTGCCGCTCCAGCACCTCCAGCAATCCAGACTCGGCCCCTTCATTGTCTGCGTTCGCGTAGCGGATGGCCGCTTCTTCAAGGTCGGGTTCGTGCACGAATTTCTCCAGTTCGGCAACGGCCTGGGGCGCCACACCGGGTACGGTGGGGCTGAACGAGGTTTCTGCCGGCGCGCCGGCGGCGCCATGCATGGTGGCGTCAGCGCCACCGAACCGTCCCATCGCCATGCTGTCGTTGGCAAACAACGGCGCTACGGGGCTGGGCACGGTGGCAGGATGGGCGGCCGCCAACGGTACATTCAGCGTCACGGGAGCGGTGGGAGCAAAAGCCCTGGCGTCTGCACCGTGCGTATCGGCGCCCAGCGCGGGCTGCGTGTCGCCCGTCGGCAGGTTGCCAGGAACTGTCTCGCCGCTGTCGGTAGAGGACTGCTTGCTCTTCCACCATTGCTGAGACATTTGCGCCTCGATCTCGTCGATTTTCTTGAGTGTGACGGCCCGCTCGTCGGGCGAGGCCATGCTGCTCTGAAAGAACGAAGGGCGGTTGGTGGGATCTTCCGTGCGCTGGCCTTGCAGCACCTCGCGCTGGCGAAGCTTGCGCAGTTGATCGAACTCGCGGCGGCGCACAAAGTCATTGCGGCGCTTGCGCTCGATCATTTCCTTGAGCATTTGCTTGCTGTACTGGCTCTCCTTGTCGTCTTGCAAAGAGTCCAGTTCAGTCCACTGCACAGTGGGGTTGCGCACAAACCTCACCATCTTGGACAGCAGGCCGCCAGTTGGTGGGGTTTCTTCCTTGCTCATGGGGATAGCGGGGCAGTTGTAGCGAGAACGTTCAGGATAAGGCCCGCCTCAATCCCCAAACATCTTCTGCTTGAGTTCACGGCGCTGTTGCGCTTCCAGCGACAGGGTTGCGGTGGGGCGAGCGATCAGGCGGCCCACTCCAATGGGTTCACCCGTCTCGTCGCAATAGCCGTAGTCGCCCGCATCAATGCGTGCGATGGACTGCTCGATCTTCTTGAGCAGCTTGCGTTCACGGTCGCGGGTGCGCAACTCCAGCGCATGTTCTTCCTCAATGGTGGCGCGGTCGGCAGGATCTGGAACCACCACGGTATCTTCACGCAGGTGTTCGGTGGTTTCACCGGCACTGTTGTGGATGTCCTGCTTGAGCTGCACCAGCTTCAGGCGAAAAAACGCCATCTGCTTTTCGTTCATGTACTCGCTGTCCGGCATCGCCATCACTTCAGCGTCTGTGAGCTCCTGGGCCGTCTTGGTCTTCCAGTTGTTGGCGAGCTTGGGGTCTTTTTTGGCAGCGGTGTAGGTGGGATGCACTTGCGCGGTCGTGGGCATGGTTTGTTGGTAACTGGCTTTGGCGGCGGTGGAAGCCACCGACTGCGCCATGGATGGTACGGTCAATTGGGCCAAACGCGAAGAAGGCCGGGTGGCGCGCAGCGGAACATGGGAGCTCACGCTGGAGGGGGCCGGAGCAGGCGCCACGGGGGCCGCAGCAGCCTTGGCGGGAGCGGCGGGCTTGGTCGCCTTGGCGGATGCCGGGGCAGCAGCGGCCTTGGCCGCGATGGCGGGCGCTTTGGTTACCGCTTTGGGTTTGCTGGTTTCGGCTTTCACTTCCTGGTCTCCTCGCTATACGGGCAGGCCCCGGCTGCATGTGCAGACAGGGACGGATGGCAAGCCTTCCGGGGTTTTACCGGGGCGCGATTGTATCGACCTGCGCCGCCGCAAACGAAAACGTTGCAGATACAACACACCCCGGTATTCCCGAAGGGCCTGGCCAGTGCCTGGGTTCACACCAGGCTCTGGTCCAGCCCCTGTCGGAAGATGTCCTGCGGCAGATCAATGCCGATGAACACCATCTTGCTCACCCGGGCCTCGCCCTCGGCCCACTGGGGACCCAGGTCGCTGCCCATGAGCTGGTGCACACCCTGGAAGATCACCTTACGCTCAGTGCCCTTCATATTCAAGACCCCTTTGTAGCGCAGCATGCGCGGGCCATAAATGTTGACGATCGCGCCCAGAAAATCCTCCAGCTTGGCAGGGTCAAACGGGCGATCGGAGCGGTAGACAAAGCTCTTGACGTCGTCGTCATGGTGATGATGGTGACCATGGCCGTGCTGGTGCGAAGGATGGTTGCATGCCTCCCCCGGGGCGTGGTCATGGTGGTCGTGGTCGTGTCCATGATCGTGGTCGTGGCCACCGTGTTCGCCCTCCTCTTTCAAGAAGTCGGGGTCGATGTCCAGCTTGGCATTGAGGTTGAAGCCCCGCAGGTCCAGCACCTCCTTGAGCGGCACCTCACCGAAATGCACCGCCTTGATGGGCGCGCGCGGGTTCATGTGCTTGAGGCGGTGGGTCAGTGCATCCACCTCTTCGGCGCTCACCAGATCGGTCTTGGACAGGAAGATCTGATCGGCAAAGCCCACCTGGCGGCGTGCCTCCTGGCGGTCGTTGAGCTGCTGCGCCGCGTGCTTGGCGTCCACCAGGGTGATGATCGAATCGATCAGGTACGTTTCGGCGATTTCCTCGTCCATGAAGAAGGTCTGCGCCACAGGGCCAGGGTCGGCCAGGCCCGTCGTTTCGATGACGATGCGCTCGAAGTCCAGCATACCCTTGCGCTTTTTGGCGGCCAGCAGCTGCAGGGTTTCGCGCAGGTCTTCGCGGATGGTGCAGCAGATGCAGCCATTGCTCATCTGAACGATCTGCTCTTTCGAGTCCGTCACCAGAATGTCGTTGTCGATGTTCTCTTCACCAAACTCGTTCTCGATCACGGCAATCTTCTGGCCGTGGGCTTCGCTCAAGACCCGTTTGAGCAAGGTGGTTTTGCCCGAGCCCAAAAAGCCCGTGAGGATGGTGACAGGAATGAGTGCCATGGGAATCTCTTTCAAATGAAATGGGGCGGGGGTGAAAGCCCCCCGCCCCGTTGGCCAACCGAGCCCGCAGATCGGGGCAGAACCGGTTTTTTCCAGTGTAGCGATCGTGTCAAGCCCCTGCCGGCGAAAAAGGCGTGCCCGCTCAGGCCTTGCGCATCACCACCAATCCCTTGAGGTATTCCCCTTCAGGAAACTCCAGCGTCATCGGGTGGTCAGGGGCGCCGCCCAGGCGCTCTGTGATGTAGCCGTCCACCCCCGCATCCGCCCCGGCCGATGCCACAATTTTGTGGAACAGGTCGGCGCTGATGCCGCCCGAGCACGAAAAGGTGAACAGCACGCCGCCCGGCTCCAGCAGTTGCAGCGCCAGGCGGTTGATGTCTTTGTAGGCCCGCGCGGCGCGCTCGGCATGCGCCGCAGTGGGCGCAAACTTGGGCGGGTCGAGCACGATGGCGTCAAAGCGCACGCCGTCCTTCAAGAACTGGCGCAGCGATGCGTTCACATCGGCATCCATGAACCGGGCCTGTGCCACATCAAAGCCGTTGAGCAGCACATGGGTGCGGGCCCGCTCCAGCGCGGGGCCGGACGAATCGATGGAAGTCACCACCCCACCACCCTGCCCGCCCGCCTGCTCGGCGGCCCGCATGCCTGCCAGCGCCGCTACGCTGAACCCCCCGGTGTAGCAAAAGCAGTTGAGCACCTTGCGCAGGTTCAGCCGCTGCACACAGTCGGCAAAGCGCTTGCGGCTGTCGCGCTGGTCGAGGTAAAAGCCGGTTTTGTGGCCTTCGGCAATGTTCAGCGTCAGGCGCCAGTCGTGTTCGTGAATGGTCAACTCCAGCGGCGGCTCGGGCTGCCCCGGCGCTGGGCCGCCCCGCAGCCAGCCAGTGGCGGGCTCCAGGCCTTCGAGCTGGCGCACGTTGGCGTCAGAGCGTTCGTAGAGCTTGCTCAGCCCGGTTTCCTGGAGCAGCGCATCGGCCAGCACCGCCTTCCACCGCTCAGTGCCTGCACTGGTGAACTGGGCCACCAGCGTGTCGCCGTAGCGGTCAACGATCAGCCCCGGCAGCCCATCCGACTCGCCATGCACCAGCCGCACACCATCGCTTTTTACGTCAAATCGGGCTCTGGCGCTTATGGAACGGGCGCAAGCAGCTATGAAAAAAGAAGCGTCAATGCGCTGCTTCTCGTCAAAACTCCACACCCGCGCGCGGATGCGCGACATGGGGCTGAATGCAGCCCAGGCCAAAAACTGGCCATCGTGCGACTCCACCCGGACGGTCTCGCCGCTGTCACCGCCCCCTTTGGCAATGGCTGATTCAAAAATCCACGGATGTCGGCGCTGCAGCGAGCGCTCCTTGCCTTGCTTGAGTCGGATCGTTTTCATCCCTGGATTGTGCCGGCAACCCGTGGGGCGGATCGCGGTGCAGCCCCTGCACTCGCCCTTACGGGCTTGCAATCAATAGCGGGGTGCTCCGCGTGGTAGCGAACCACCCCTTCAGCGCAGGTCAATTTGTCACAATTGACACACATTTACTCTGATTGATAAAATTGCAAACGTATTTTTATCACTTACACCATGACCAACGCAGCCCCCACCGCTTCTGCCACCTCCCTGCCCGTCGCCGGTGGCGCCGGGGCGCTGACCCAGATCAGCGAATTTCTCGCCTTCAAGATCGCCAATGAGGAATACGGCGTAGACATCCTGCGGGTGCAGGAAATCCGCTCGTACGAAAAGCCCACCACCATCGCCAATGCACCTGAGCACCTCAAGGGCGTGGTGAATCTGCGGGGAGTCATCGTTCCCATCATCGACTTGCGTATCAAGCTGGGCGTGGGCACCGTGGAATACAACCACCTGACGGTGGTGATCGTGCTGAACATCGGCAAGCGGGTGATCGGCGTGGTGGTGGACGGCGTATCGGACGTGCTGACACTGGAGCCTTCGCAGCTGCGCCCCGTGCCTGCTCTGGACTCGAACTTTGACCCCGAGCACATCCTCGCCATTGGATCGGTGGATGAGCGCATGCTCATCCTGCTGGACATCGAAAAGTTTCTGGCAGACACCGTGCTGGGCGAGGCAGGCGTCACTGCCCACTGAAGGCCGCACGCCGGCTCGCCTTCCACGCGTCGGCAAGCTTCAGGACTTTTTGCGCGCCCGCGGGTGGGCCGCGTCATACACCTTGGCCAGGTGCTGAAAATCGAGCCGCGTATAGACCTGCGTGGTGGTGATGTTGGCGTGGCCCAGCAGCTCCTGCACGGCCCGCAAATCGCTGCTGGATTGCAGCACATGGCTGGCAAACGAATGGCGCAGCATGTGGGGGTGCACGGGGGTGGTGAGCCCCGCCAGCTGGCTGCGCTGGCGCAGCCGCAGCCACACCGACTGCGCCGTGAGCCGCTTGCCGCGCTGGCCTATGAACAAAGCCCCATCCAGCCGGGCCGCAGCGCCGCCAAACGGCTGCGCGCGCAGCGCCAGCCACCCTTGCAGGGCCTGTACGGCCGCACGGCCCACAGGTACGCTGCGGCGTTTGCTGCCCTTGCCAAACACATGGGCTTCGCCGGCCTGCAAATCCACCCAGCCGCGGCCTTCGCGCTGGGCTTCGGCGCTGGCCACAGCGTCCAGCCCCACCAGTTCACCCACCCGCAGGCCACAGCCGTACAGCAGCTCGACGATGGCGGCATCGCGCGCCTCCAGCCACGGGTCGGCCCCGGTGTTTTCGTAATCGGCCAGGCGCACCGCATCGTCCACCCCCAGGGCCTTGGGAAGCGGCTTGGGGGCCTTGGGCGCACGCACATCCTGCACGGGGTTGTGCGCCACCAGCCCCTGGCGCCCGGCCCAGGTGTAAAACCCACGCCAGCCCGACAGAATCAGCGCAATGCCCCGCCCACTGCGCCCGCTGCTGTGCATCTGCGCCACAAAGCGGCGGATGTGGGCACTGGTGAGCTGCAGCAATGGCAGATTGACCCCCGCCGCAAACTGCGCGAGCTTTTCCAGATCCAGCGTGTACAGCGTGAGCGTGCGCACGGCCAGGCGCTTCTCTACCCGCACATGCTCCAGGTAGCGCAGAACGTGCGGATCGGTGGGCAGCGAAGCGACCAGGGCGTCGGGCATGGGGTCTAGAAGGCCCTGAGCGCAGGTCCTGAGATGTCCGTGCCCCTGCTGTGGCGCAGCGTGCGCAACCGGGGCGGCCCCAGGCCAGCGCCACCGTGGAGCCGGCTTTGCCGGTCCAGGGGTGGCGCCCCCCCCTCGGGGGGGGAAGACGCGAAGCGGCTCAGGGGGGGCTTCACTTCAACCGCACCAGCGCTGCGCTGGCCAGCTCCGCAATGCGCGAGAGGAATTCCGTGCCCATGGTGGCGTCAAAGCGCTGTGGGTCGGGGGAGCCGAGCACCAGCAGGCCGAACGCTGGCGTGGCGCTGTCGATGGCGCCTTCGCGCAGGGGCAGCAGTGCCAGCGACTGGGCGGGCTCGCCCGCCTCCTGTGCAAGCCAGCCCGCGGGCTCAAAGCCCAGGTTGGGGCCGCAAAACGGCATGGTCAGCGACGAGGCAAACGCCCGCGCGTCTTCGCTGGCGCCTTGCGTAAAGTCAGCGTCGATGTAGGGGCCGGCCACCGTCCACACGCGCACGGCCGCTTGCGGTACGTCGAACAGGGTGCGGATGCCGCTGACCACCGCCTCGGGCAGGTCGAAGGGGTCCTTCACGCGCAGCAAGGCGCTGGTCCACTGGTGCACCTTGGTGGCAATGGCGGTGTTGTCGTTGCTGTTGCGCACCATGTCCATGATGCGGTGCTCCAGAGCCTTGATCTTCTCGCGCAGCATCTCGGCCTGGCGCTCTTGCAGGCTCACGGCGCGCTGGCCGTGGGGGCTGGTGATCTGCACGCTGGCCAGCACCTCGGCATGGCGTTCGAAGAAGCCGGGGGTGTTGGTCAGGAAGTTGGCGATGTCTTCTTCGGTGATCGGGGGAACGTGGGTGCTGTTCATAGGTGGTCTGGGATGTCGATCTGGCCTTCGAACACGGTGGTGGCCGGGCCGGTCATGTAAAGGGTGTCGGTGTCCTGGCCGGCCCAGGCGATGGTCAGGCGCCCGCCGCGCATGTCCACATGCACTTCGTGGTCGAGCAGCCCCAGGCGAATGCCTGCCGCCACGGCCGCGCAGGCGCCCGTGCCGCAGGCCAGCGTTTCGCCCGTGCCGCGTTCAAACACGCGCAGGCGCACATGGCTGCGGCTGACCACCTGCATGAAGCCCGCGTTCACGCGCTGCGGAAAGCGCGCATGACGCTCCACCAGCGGGCCCCAAACGGCCACGGGGGCGGTGTCCACATCGTCTACCAGTTGCACGGCGTGCGGGTTACCCATGGACACCACTGCTACCAAAACAGTAGCAGGCTGCGCAGGTAAATCCAGCGTCAGCGGCCATTTTTGCCCTGAACCTTGCGCCACGGGCTGCAGGCCGGTGGTGTCAAACGGCACGCGGGCAGGCTCCAGCACAGGGCGGCCCATGTCCACGGTCACGCGGCCATCGGGTGTGAGGCGCGGGGCGATGACGCCGCTGAGCGTCTGCACGCGGATGGTGTCCTTGTCCGTCAGGCCCTTGTCGCGCACATAGCGGGCAAAGCAGCGCGAGCCGTTGCCGCACTGCTCCACCTCGCCGCCATCGGCGTTGTGGATCACGTATTCGAAATCGATGCCTTCTGCGGGCGAGGGGCGCACCGTGAGGATCTGGTCTGCACCCACGCCGAAGTGGCGGTCGGCCAGGTAGCGGTAGTGCGCAGGCGTCAGGCCCAGGCGGCCCTGGGTTTCGTCCAGCACGACAAAGTCGTTGCCAGCGCCCTGCATTTTGGTGAAGCGAATCTGCATGCGCGGATTATCGTCGCTGCCCGGCTGCCCCCACGTACTGCCTCTGGCCGCAAAGCCCTGATGCCACAACGGCTTGCGGGCGGGTTTAGGCTTGCAGTCCTTTCGCCAGTCCACCCCTGAGGAGCCCCATGCCTGCCACGCCCGATCTGTCCTCGTTCCCCGTCACCCGCAAGTGGCCCGCCCAGCATCCCGACCGCATTCAGCTGTATTCGCTGCCCACGCCCAACGGCGTGAAGGCCTCCATCGCCCTGGAAGAGCTGGGCCTGCCCTACGAAGCGCATCTGGTGAGCTTTGAAACCAACGACCAGATGTCGCCCGAGTTCCTCTCGCTCAACCCCAACAACAAGATCCCCGCCATCCTGGACCCGAGCGGTCCAGACGGCCAGCCCCTGGCGCTGTTCGAGTCGGGTGCCATCCTCCTTTATCTGGCCGAAAAAACCGGCCAGTTGCTGCCCGCCGACGCTGCCGGGCGCTACGAAACCCTGCAATGGCTCATGTTCCAGATGGGTGGGGTGGGGCCCATGTTTGGGCAACTCGGGTTCTTCCACAAGTTTGCGGGCAAGGACTATGAAGACAAACGCCCGCGCGAGCGCTACGTGAACGAATCCAAGCGCCTGCTGGGTGTGCTCAACCAGCGCATGGTGGGCCGCCAGTGGATCATGGGCGACACCTACACCATTGCCGATATCGCCATCTGGCCGTGGGTGCGCAACCTGGTGGGCTTTTACGAGGCCGGTGAACTGGTGGGGTTTGACACCTTTCCTGAAGTGCAGCGCGTGCTCGCCGCGTTTGTGGCCCGGCCCGCCGTCGAGAAAGGCCTGAACGTTCCGCCCCGGGGCTGAGCTGGGGGCGGTTTCTCACGGGCATTTGATCTCGATCATGCGGGCGACATGACCGCAGTCAACCCCAGGGCCTACGATCAAAACCTAAAAAATACAGGGAGTGCCCCATGGGTTTGACGGTGGAAGTTCTGAACGATCTGGAGGCCTGCAACCTCCCGGCTGCATCGCAGGCAGCCTTGAATGAAAACAATGCGATTGCACTCATCGAGCTGCTTGAAATGCTGTGGAGTTGCGATCTGGAGGGCGCCAATACGGTGATCGACGCCGTGCTGCAGCGGTTACAGCAACTGCGCGCCCAGCGGTAGGGCCCTCTGCGCCAAGCCCTGGGCCGTGCATCAACGGGCGGCGCACATCTGCGGCCAGGGCGGTCTGCCTCGCAGCAAATACGCGCGATGGGCAGGGCTATTGCTGCGCTGTGTGCCTGGCAGCCCCGCCCGATGCGCAGCGCCCACTGACGCTCGATTCGCGCAGACGATTCGCACAGCCTGCGCTGGGCACTGGGCACTGGGCACTGGGCACTGGGCACTGGGTGCGGCGTGCGGCGTGCGGCGCGCCACGTCCATCAGGGAAAGCAGGCCAAGACATCGGGCCAGACTGCCGATAATGGCCCCATGCCCCGTACCAGCCAGCACCTGCACCCTTCACGCGAGCCCGTACGCCCCCTGCATGCAGCCACTGTGCTGCTGTTGCGCGATGCCTCACCGGGCGGCGATCTCGAAGTTCTGATGACCCGCCGCTCCGGCAAAGCCAGCTTTGCGCCGGGAGCGTACGTATTCCCGGGCGGCGGCATCGACGAGGCCGACCGCCTGGCCCACCCCGTGGCCGACCGGCGCCCCACGCAAAGCGACGAGCACCTCACACAAGCCATTGCGGCCATCCGCGAGAGCTTTGAAGAACTGGGCATCTTGCTGGCGCGCCATGCAGACGGCCCCCGCAAAGGCCAGATGGCCGACGCGCAGGACATTGCCGCGCTGGACCGCCACCAGCCCTTTGCCGAGCAATGCAGCGCCCGCGGCCTGCGCCTGGCCGCCGACAGCGTGTACCTGCTGGCCCACTGGACAGCCGACCGCGACCTGCCCCGACGCTTTGCCGTGCCCTTCCTGGTGGCGCGCATGCCCGAGGGCCAGGAACCCGTGGCCGACGAGGCCGAGCAGTTCGAGCCCGTGTGGGTGCGCCCGGCCGACGCGCTGGCGCGGCACGAGGCGGGGCAGTTCTTCATGATCTTCCCGACCATCCGCACGCTGCAGCGGCTGGCCCGCTTTGCCAACACCGACGCCGTACTGGCCGCCCTGGCGCAAGAGCAGCCGCTGTGGACGAGTTGCCCCCGCGCTGGCCTGCTGGGCGGCAAGGAAGCGCGCTACATGGAAGGCGACGCCCCCTTCGGCGAGCTGGCCCTGGTCTGCCCCGATGGGCAGATCGCCCACCCGCTGGACTGGCAAAGCGAGCGGGCAGTGCCGCTGCTCAAGAACGTGCAGCGCCTCACCGCCCCCAACTCGGGCGTGATGACCGGCCCCGGCACCAACAGCTACCTGGTGGGCGAGCCCGGCACCGGCTTCATCGCCATCGACCCCGGGCCGGCCGACCCCGATCACCTGGAAAAGCTGTGGCGCGCTGCGGGTGGCGACATCCGCATGATCGTGTGCACGCACTCGCACCCCGACCACTCCCCCGGCGCAGCCCCGCTGCAAGCCATGTGCGAGCGCGCGGGCCGGGCCAAGCCCCCCATCCTGGGCCTGCCGTCGGCCCCCACGGCACGCGTTGCCAGCCAGTTCACCCCCGACAGGGCGCTACAAAATAATGAGCTGCTGGCGCTTTCTGGACAAGCGTTGGACGGTGAAATCACCCACACCCTGGAGGTGGTGCGCACCCCTGGGCATGCGGCCAACCATGTGTGCCTGATCCTGCGCGAAGATGGCCTGCTGTTCAGCGGCGACCACATCCTCAACGGCAGCACCACCGTGATCGACCCGCCCGACGGCAACATGGCCGACTACCTCGACTCGCTTGAGCGGCTCGACGCCCTGTGCGCGGAACATGGCGTGCAATTCATACTGCCCGCACACGGCTATGTGCTGGACAATGCGCGGGGCGCGATTGCGCACCTGAAGGCCCACCGCCTAGCCCGCGAGGCCAAGGTGCTGGCCGCCATGCAGGCGTTGCCCGATGGCACGCCCGAGGACTGGGTGCGCCATGCCTATGCCGATGTCCCCCCGCGCATGTGGCCCGTGGCCCAGCGCTCGCTGCTGGCGCACATAGAACGCATCCGCACGCTGCCCCCGGGCAACAATTGACCGCCATCCGAACCACAAGAACAACGAGCCTTGCCTTCATGACCCTACAGAAACCCGACCCCAGCCACATCCGCCTGGCCAAGCGCGTGGCCGAGCAGCTGAGCTGCTCGCGCAGCACGGCAGAGCAGTTCATCGAAGGCGGCTTTGTGAGTGTGGACGGCAGGGTGGAAGAAGCCCCCGGCGCACGGGTGCGCCCAGACCAGGCCGTCACGGTGGCGTCCGATGCCAGCCTGCTGGAGCTCACGCCCGTCACGCTGCTGCTGCACAAGCCCGCCGGTTTTGAAGCGGGCCTGGGGCTGCCGCAGGGCGGCAATGCGCACGGCAGCCGCAGCCAGGGCGCGGCACAGGCCATCACGCTGCTGAGCTCTGCCTCGCACCTGGCGGAAGACGCCAGCGGCATCCGTGTGCTGCAGCGCCACTTCAAGCAGCTGGAGTGCTTTACGCCACTGCCCACCGAGGCCAGCGGCCTGGTCGTGTACACGCAAGACAAGCGCATTGCGCGCAAGCTGGCGGAAGACATCGAATCGCTGGAGCAGGAGTGCATCGTCGAGGTGGCCGGCGACATCGCCCCTAACGGGCTGCAGCGCCTGTGCCACGGCCTGTCGTTCAATGGCCGCCCGCTCCCCCCCATCAAGGTGAGCTGGCAAAACGAGACCAAACTGCGCTTTGCCTTGAAGGGCATCCGCCCAGGGCAAATCCCGGCCATGTGCGAAGCCGTGGGCCTGCGCGTGCTGGCCATCAAGCGCATCCGCATTGGCCGTGTGCCCCTGGCCAAGGTGCCTGAAGGGCAATGGCGCTACCTGCAGCCATGGGAAAAATTCTGACGCCGCCCAGCAAGCTACCAAAACCATAGCTGCCAGCGCTTGCCGTTATTGCGCCAGAGGCTTTTTCCGTTTGAATTGACCCCTCCGATCGGCTGCTAAACTGCGCCGATTACAGGAGGGAGCGAATGCACAACAACACCCAGGGCGGCGCCTCAGAGCAGCCGTCTGTCTTCATGTCTCAGAACATTGAGGCATATCCCATGGAATTCACGGGCAGCGGCGCAGAGTACTTTCGCGTCTGGATCGTGAACGTGCTGCTCGGCATCGTCACGCTGGGCTTCTACACCCCCTGGGCGCGCCGTCGCACCGCCATGTACTTCTACGGGCACAGCATGGTGGCCCACAGCCCGCTCGAATTCACGGCGCAGCAGCGCAAGATGGTGCTGGGCTTCGTGCTGCTGGCGCTCATCTCCGTCGCCTACCAAATTGCCGCCAAGACCGGGCAGGACCTGGCCGTCGGGCTGATGTTGCTGGCCGGTGCCGCGCTGGCGCCGTACCTGTGGGCCAGCGCGATGCGTTTTCGGCTGGGCGCCACGCGCTGGAAAGGGCTGCGGCTGCAGTTTTCCGCCAGCTGGAAAGAGGTGTACCTGGCCAGCTGGCCCGTGTTCGCCCTGGCGCTGGTGTGGCTTGCGGTCTTCTTCGGCATGCAGATGCTGTCGCCCGAGCTGGCCGCAATGCTGGAGGGCCCCGCCCGTGGCGCAGGTGCCAAGGCGCGGCCCCAGTTCACATCGTCCATGGGCGCCTTGCTGGGCCTGGGCCTGCTGCTGTCCATCCTGTGCTTCATCCGGCTGGAATACAACTACAAAAGCCTGCTGGTGCTGCGCGCCCGGCTGGGCGCCGAGCACGGACGCTGGAAGCCCGTCTATGCGGATTTTGTGAAGGTCTGGCTGGCCACGGTGGCGGTGTTCATTGCCTGCGCGCTGGTGCTGTGGCTGATCGTGACGGCGCTGATGGGCGGCTCCATCGCCATGCTGCTGCTGGGCAAGGGCGCGAGCAAGGGCAACCTCTTGTGGATCATCGTGATTGCCATCGCGGGCGTTCTCGGGTTCATCTTTTTGCTGTTCCTCGCGTCTGCTCCGGCGCGCGCGTACCGCGAAGCGCGCATGTTCCAGCTGCTGTGGAACAACATCGGCGTGAGCCAGATCGCCCGCTTCAAATGCAATCTGCGTGCGGGCCGCTACGTCAGGCTGCGCCTCAAGAACATGGTCCTTACGCTGCTGACGCTGGGTTTTTACCGCCCCTTCGCACGGGTGAGCGAATACCGCATGAAGCTCGAGTCGGTCACCCTGCACATCAAGGGCGGCGCCGACCAGGTGGCAGGCGTTTTGACACGCCAGCAAGAAGGCGGGCTGGGCGATGCGCTGGCCGATGCGGCCGGGCTCGACCTGATCGGCTAGGCCATGACTGAACCCCGCGCCCACCCACCGGGCAGCGCCATGCTGCCGGGCCGCTGGTTTAACGGCCTCTCCAGCAAGGCCCAGCCGGTGATGGTGGTGGTGCACCCGGGCGGCAAAGGCCCGTCGCTGGCGCTGCACCCGCTGTCCGCGCCAGGGGCACCCCCTGCCGTGTTCACCCACGACCAGATCGAATGGCCAGAGGCATGGAACGAGCGCCGCCCGCCCCCGCGTGTGGTGGTGGACTTGCGCGAACACGGCAGCCTGGAGGTGGACGCCGTGGCCCAGTGGCACAGCGCGCTGGCCGCTGCAGGCGCGCGCCCTGGCGTGGCGCAGCGCATGCAAACGCGCTGGCCTTTGCTGCTGGGTGCGATGGCGGTGTCGGCCCTGGGGCTGGCGCTGTTTTATCGCTACGGCACCCCGTGGGCAGCAGGGCAGTTGACGCGCTTCGTGCCGCTCAGTTGGGAGACGAGCCTGGCGAACAATGTGCTGCAGCGCATGGACGAGGGGTTCCTCAAGCCCAGCAAACTGCCCGCATCACGGCAGGCGCAGCTCAAGGCCCGGTTTGACGCGTTGGTGCAGCAGGCGCCCCCGGGTCTGGGTCGCTACGCCGGCTACCGGCCCGCGCTGGGGCTGGAGTTCCGTTCGGGCATGGGCCCCAATGCGTTTGCGCTGCCGGGCGGCAAGGTGGTCATAACAGACGACATCGTCAAGGCTGCGGCCGACAAAGGCCTGAGCGACGATGCCCTGGTGGGCGTGCTGGCGCACGAGATCGGCCATGTGGTGCACCGCCATTCCATGCGCATGGTGGTGGAGCAAGGCGTGCTCAACATCGGGCTGGGCCTGGCGCTGGGCGATGTCTCGTCGATCGTTTCCACGGGTGCCACCGTCTTGACAGGCCGCGCCTACAGCCGCAGCCACGAACGCGAAGCAGACTGCTATGCCATCGCGCTCATGGGACATGCCGCCTTGCCCACGGCTCCCATGGGCAAACTGCTGCTGGCGATTGCGCATGACGAGGAAGACGACGAACCCGCGCCCGAGAAAGGCGAACTCCCCGCCGCCCCGGGCGCCAGCACGGCTGCGGCGTCTGCGCCTGCTGCTGCGGGCAGCGCCTCCACCAGTGCTTCGTCGCCCGGCGCCAAAGGCTCCTCTCGCGCAAAAGCCGAGGCCCACCCCGTGTGGTCCTTGTTGAGCAGCCACCCCGATACCGTACAGCGAGCCACTGAACTCGAGCGCGGCCAGGCACCGCACTGCGCGCGCTGAGCCCGTGCGGAGACCGCCAACGCCGGCACGCCACCGAGCGGCACGCACAACGCTGCCCACAGGCAGAGCAGCCCGGGCTGAGGGCGCCCGCGCGGGGTCGCGAGGGCATGCGCAGGTCAGCGCAAAGGCCCTTTCGTTGCAGCGACTCTCCCGCGGCTCATCCGAAACCGCAGCGTCTGCGCACAGCAAAAAGCAAAAAGCAAAAAGCAAAAAGGCTGGTCTGCTTTTGCGGACCAGCCCTTTGAATAAAGTGTGAAGTGCGCCGATAAGCCGGATTCTGTGCACTGCGGTTGCCCGCAGCGTGACCGCCATTAATCTGGGCCGGGTGTCGCCACCACGGCTCGGTGCTACCTACCCGCCAGCTCTGCGGAACCACATCAACGCTGGCCTACTTGGTATTGCTGCGCGTAGAGATTGCCCGTTTCACCCCCAGTGGTCTACCTTGCGGCACTCCCCTGGGACTCGTCTCTGTTGCTCTGATCCTCACCTCACGGTGGGCAGCCGTTAGCTGCTACGCTGTCCTGTGCAGTCCGGACGTTCCTCCAGTGCCTGGTTTCCCAGATTGCACCAGCGGCGGTCTGGCGCGCTTCACGGCGGTGATTATCCCAGAGCGTGGCGCAAGCCGCGCGCTGCACCCAAAATATGTTCTCCACCGCACCTGCCCTGGCCTCCCCTACCGCGCATACCCGACCATGACCACTCCAACACACTTCGACGCCGCCGCGCGCGACTGGGACCAGCGTCCCATGTCTCAACAACTTGCAGCCGTGCCCCCGCGCATGCTTGCGCTGGCGCCCTTCGCGGCAACGGACCACGTGCTCGACTTTGGCGCGGGCACGGGGCTGCTTGCCACGGCCATTGCCCCGCAGGTCGCGCGCGTCACTGCGCTGGACAGTTCCGCGGGCATGCTGCAGGTACTCCAGGAAAAAGGCTTCGCCAACATCACCCCGCTGCAGCAAGACATCTTTGCCGGCCTGCCCGCGCAGTACCGCGCCATCGTGAGCTGCATGGCGATGCACCATGTGGCCGACATCGCAGCGCTCATGCGCGCGTTTGCCGCGGCGCTGCACCCGGGCGGGCGCATCGCACTGGTAGACCTGTATGCCGAAGACGGCAGTTTCCATGGCGACAACGCAGCCAAAGGGGTGCAGCACCTGGGCTTTGCACCCGCAGCACTGCAGCAACACGCCGAGCAGGCGGGCCTGCACAATGTTGCGTTCACTGAGATCCTGCAGATCCAGCACCCCAATGGTCGGGCTTACCCCCTGTTTTTGATGACCGGGCGCAAACCGTAAATCAAAAATGATAGCTGCCCGCGCTTGATGGAAAAGCGCCGCAGCGCCATTGAGCCCCGATTCATCCTGTTTTTGGCGCACCGGGCAATGCCTGCAGCCTCCCCGGGCTGTGCCGCAGCGCGCAGAGATTGCACGGCCTGCCCAGAAGTGTCTTCAGGCATATCCATATGCCCAAGGGGGCAGAACAAGTGGTTCAGAATGTGCGGCACACTTTTCTTCCCCTTCCCCAGGAGACGCCATGAGAGTCGAGAACATTCTGCAAACCATCGGCAACACGCCCCACGTGCGCATCAACCGCCTGTTTGGCCCATCGGCCAACGTGTGGGTGAAGTCCGAGCGCAGCAACCCCGGCGGCTCGGTCAAGGATCGCATTGCGCTGGCCATGGTGGAGGACGCGGAAAAATCGGGCGCACTGCAGCCCGGCGGCACCATCATCGAGCCGACCTCGGGCAATACTGGCATTGGCTTGGCCCTGGTGGCCGCCGTCAAGGGCTATCGCCTGATTCTGGTGATGCCCGACAGCATGAGCATTGAGCGCCGCCGCCTGATGCTGGCCTATGGCGCGCAGTTTGACCTGACGCCCCGCGAAAAAGGCATGAAGGGCGCCATCGCGCGCGCCCAGGAACTGCAGGCGCAAACCCCTGGCGCGTGGATTCCGCAGCAGTTCGAGAACCCCGCCAACATCGACATCCATGTGCGCACCACCGCCCAGGAAATCCTGGCCGACTTTCCCGAAGGGCTGGACGCGCTCATCACCGGCGTGGGCACGGGTGGGCATATCACCGGCGCGGCCCGTGTGCTCAAGGCCCGGTTCCCGCAACTCAAGGTGTTTGCGGTCGAGCCCACGGCATCACCCGTGATCTCGGGTGGCGCGCCCGCGCCCCATCCCATCCAGGGCATTGGCGCAGGCTTCATCCCCAAGAACCTGGACACCAGCTTGCTGGACGGCGTGATCCAGGTCGATGCCGAACCTGCCCGTGAATACGCCCGGCGCTGCGCGCGTGAAGAAGGCATGCTGGTGGGTATTTCCTCCGGTGCCACGCTGGCGGCCATCGCGCAGAAGCTGCCCGAGCTGCCTGCGGGCGCCAAGGTGCTGGGCTTCAACTACGACACGGGTGAGCGCTACCTGTCGGTCGAGGGCTTCTTGCCGGGCTGACGGCCTGCGGGGCTGCTGCCCCCACCCGAGAAGAAAGGGCCCGTGCGGCCCTTTTTTTTGGCCGCCACAGCACAGGGCGACGGCCAGCCGTCCTACATGGCCGGCCAGCGGTGGCCTCAACAATCGTTTGTACCTTTCGGCCCGTCCGTGGCGGCGCGCCCCCGAAGGGTCTCTACAACGATTGCTTGCCCATGGCCACCACACACTCCCAGCCCATCGCGTTCAAGGTACTCACCGTGAACGTACACAAGGGCTTTACTACGTTCAACCGGCGCTTCATGCTGCATGAGCTGCGCGAGGCCGTGCGCGAAGTCGCTGCTGACCTCGTGTTCCTTCAGGAAGTACAGGGCAGCCACCAGCGCCACGCTACGCGCGTGGTCAACTTTCCGCAGGTTCCGCACTACGAATTTCTGGCGGACACGATCTGGTCGCAGTACGCCTATGGGCGCAACGCGGTGTATGACAACGGCGACCATGGCAACGCCCTGCTGTCCAAGTTCCCGATCACTCACTACGAGAACCACGACATTTCCATCAGCGGCCCGGAGCGGCGCGGCATGCTGCATTGCATCCTGCAGCCCCCCGGTCACCACCTGCCGGTGCATGCGATCTGCGTGCACCTGGGGCTGCAGGAGTCGCATCGCCAGCGGCAACTGCTGCGCGTTTGCGAGCTGATCCGCACTTTCCCCCCCGAAGAGCCCGTGGTGCTGGCGGGCGACTTCAACGACTGGCGCCACCGTGCACATGCCATCCTGCACCGCGAGGCCGGGCTGCAGGAAGTGTTTGTACAAGCCTTTGGCCGCGCCGTGCGCACGTTCCCCGCTTCGATGCCCATGCTGGCACTGGACCGCATCTACGTGCGCAATGCGGCGGTGCATGCCCCGCTGACGCTGCCCAAAAAACCCTGGGACAAGCTCTCAGACCACGCCCCCCTGGCGGCGGAGATTTTGCTGTGACCCGCGCTTTCACGCCGCCACGCTCGTCCCGCTGGCTGCCGGGCAACCACTTCGAGCTGCTTGAAAACGGCGAGGAGTTCTTCCCTCGCGTGTTCGACGCGATATCGCAGGCCCGGCACGAGGTGATGCTGGAGACCTTCATCCTGTGGGAGGACAAGATCGGCAAGCAGTTGCACGCGGCGCTGCTGGCTGCCGCGCAACGCGGGGTGGAAGTGCACGTGCTGGTGGACGGCTTTGGCTCGCCCGACTTGTCCGAGGAATTTGTGGGCAGCCTCGTCACCGCGGGCGTGCGCTTTCGCGTCTTTGACCCCGGCCGCCGTTTTCTCGGCCAGCGGCTGAACCTGCTGCGCCGCATGCACCGCAAGATCGTGGTGGTAGACGGGCAGATCGGTTTCATCGGCGGCATCAACTACTCGGCCGACCATGTGGCCGATTTCGGCCCTGAGGCCAAGCAGGACTACGCCGTGCAGGTGCGCGGCCCCGTGGTGGCCCAGATGCACCACTTCACACGCGAAGCCGTGCTGGGGCGCAATGACCGCAAACGTACTCGGCAGACAAGCATTCTGGGGCGGCCCCATGCGGGCACGGCGCACGCCATGTTTGTGACGCGTGACAACCACCAGCACACCAACGACATCGAACGCCACTACCGCGTGGCCCTGCGGGCGGCCCGCAGCCGCGTGGTCATCGCCAACGCGTATTTCTTTCCCGGCTACCGCTTCATCCGCGAAATGCGCCGCGCCGCCAAGCGCGGTGTGGACGTGCGACTGATTCTGCAGGGCCAGCCTGACATGCCCATCGTGCGCACGGCAGCGACACTGCTCTACGACCACCTGCTGCGTGCGGGGGTGCGCATTTATGAGTACTGCGACCGCCCCCTGCACGGCAAGGTGGCCTTGGTGGACGACGCCTGGGCCACCGTGGGCTCCAGCAACCTTGACCCGTTGAGCCTGTCGCTGAACCTGGAGGCGAATGTGATCATCCAGGACACGGCCTTCAATACGCACCTGCACCGCCGCCTGTCGCACCTGATGACCCACAGCTGCAGGCAGGTGGAAGCGTCGCCTTCAGGGCCTTGGGAAGGCCTGCGGCTGGCGCGCAGCTATGCCGTGTTCCACCTCATGCGCTGGTTCCCCACCTGGGCCGGGTGGTTGCCGCAGCACAAGCCCGTCATCACCCAGGCGCAAGCGGGCCCGGGCGATCCTCCCGCGCAGGACCCGGCTGGCAGCGCCGCCTGAGCAAGGCGAAGAGCCCCGTACGTCACACCGCCCATGGCAGCTTCATCGAGCCCTTCTCACGCTGCGCCAGCGCATGCCCCCCCAGCCCGCGCGGCGCACAGTGGGGGCTGGCGCAGCCTGCCGCAGCGGCCGTGGTGGCCCTGGCTGACCCGGGGGGTGGCCATTACTTTCTTCCTGGGGGTGGCCTGGCTCATCTTCCGCCAGGCCCGCACGGTCGACTGGCCCGCCGTGCTGCAGGCACTGCGGGACTTGCCCGCCAGCGCCCTGGCCGTGGCAGGTGTGCTTGCCCTCGCAAGCCACTGCGTCTATGGCACGTTTGACCTGGTGGCTCGCCACTGCTGCGGACACCGCCTCAAACGAGGAACCACGCTGGGCATCGCCATGACCAGCTATGCGTTCACGCTCAACCTGGGTTCGCTCATCGGGGGCGTGGGCGTGCGCTACCGGCTGTATGCACGCAAGGGCGTGGAGGTGGGCACCATCGGCCAGGTGGTCGGCATGAGCGTGCTGACCAACTGGGTGGGCTACCTGCTGCTGGCTGCGGTGCTGCCCTGGCTCTGGACCCCGCCAGCCTTGGCCGGCTGGAGTGCCCCGCCGTGGCAATGGCGCCTGGGCGGGGCGGTACTGGGCTGCCTGCCAGTGGCGTACGCCGTGCTATGCACATTGCGCGCGGGGCGAGCCCTCACCCTGCGCGGCCATGCCTTTCCGCTGCCGAGCTGGCGGGTTGCGTTGTGGCAAATCGCTGCTTCGGCGGGCAACTGGATGCTCATGGGGGCTGCGCTGTGGACCACACTGCAGGCACAGGTGAGCTACCCCGCGGCACTGGCAACGGTGCTCGTGGGGGCGGTGGCTGGCCTGGTGCTGAGGGTGCCGGCTGGGCTGGGGGTGCTCGAAGCCGTGGGCGTGGCCCTGCTGACCAGCCATGCGCTGGGGCAGGACAAGGTGCTGGCCGCGCTGCTGGCCTACCGCGCCCTGTACTACTTCGTCCCGCTGGTTCTGGCTTCACTTGCGTTTGGCGTGGCGGAGTTGCGCTGGCGCAGAAGCGAAGCGGCAGACGCAGAAAATTGAGCGAAATCGTGCCGTGGCGCTTACGCAGCAAGCGCTGAGCGCTATCAATTCTCTACATATCCTGATCCCCAGGGACCCCATCGCAGTCCAAAAAGCGCTGCGTGAACCGCGCCGGTAAAATCGCGGCCCCACGACTTTGCCTCCCGCCCGATCGACACGGGCCCGCAAACCATGATCCGAATCTCCGAAATCCGGCTGCCCTTCACGGTGGCCGAAGCCCCAGACGCGCCCCTGCGCGCCGCCGTCACGCAACTGCTGGGCATCGCGCCCGCAGACATCGCCCACCTCCACGTCTTCAAGCGCAGCTTTGACGCCCGCAAGGCTGACCTGCTGGCCGTGTATATCGTCGATGTGACGCTGGCGCAGCCCGGGCGCGAAGCCGCGCTGCTGGCAAAGTTTGCGGGCAACCCGCACATCCAGCCCACGCCCGACATGGCCTGGCACCCGGTGGGCCAGGCGCCGGCCGACCTGCCCCTGCGCCCGGTGGTGGTGGGCTTCGGCCCCTGCGGCATCTTTGCCGCGCTGGTGCTGGCGCAGATGGGCTTCAAGCCCATCGTGCTGGAGCGCGGCAAGACGGTACGCGAGCGCACCAAAGACACCTGGGGGCTTTGGCGCAAGCGCGAGTTGCATGCCGAAAGCAACGTGCAGTTTGGCGAGGGCGGTGCCGGCACCTTCAGCGACGGCAAGCTGTACAGCCAGATCAAGGACCCGCGCCACCTGGGCCGCAAGGTGATGAACGAGTTCGTCAAAGCGGGTGCGCCTGAAGAAATTTTGTACGTCGCGCACCCGCACATCGGCACCTTCAAGCTGGTGAAGGTGGTGGAGCACCTGCGCGAGCAGATCATCGCGCTGGGCGGCGAGATCCGCTTTGAGCAGCGCGTGACGGACGTGGTCGTGGAGAACGACGCCCAAGGCCAGCGCCATCTGCGCGGCCTGAAGGTGCTGAACCAGGCCACGGGCGAAACCACCGAGCTGCGCGCAAACCATGTCGTGATGGCGCTGGGCCACAGCTCGCGCGACACCTTTGCCATGCTGTACCAGCGCGGCGTGGCGATGGAGGCCAAACCGTTTTCCATCGGCTTTCGCATCGAGCACCCGCAAAGCGTCATCGACCGCGCCCGCTGGGGCCGCCACGCCGGCCACCCGCTGCTGGGCGCGGCCGACTACAAGCTGGTGCACCACGCTGCCAATGGTCGCGCGGTGTACAGCTTTTGCATGTGCCCCGGCGGCACGGTGGTGGCCGCCACCAGCGAACCCAACCGTGTGGTGACGAATGGAATGAGCCAGTATTCGCGCAACGAGCGCAACGCCAATGCGGGCATGGTGGTGGGGATCGATCCGCGCGACTACCCCACCGACCCCGCTGCATTCGAGGAACACCTGGGCCAGACCTATGGCGCAGAAACCCTGGCTGCCGGGCAGTTCCACCCGCTGGCGGGCAGCGTGCTGCAGCGCCAGCTCGAATCCAACGCCTTTGTGCTGGGCGGACGCGACTACAGCGCGCCGGGCCAGCTGGTGGGCGAGTTCATTGCGGGCAAGCCATCCACGCAACTGGGCAGCGTCGAGCCTTCGTACAAGCCCGGCGTGGCCTTGGGCGATCTGCACGCCGCCCTGCCCGGCTACGCCATCGAGGCGCTGCGCGAGGCGCTGCCCGCGTTTGGCCGCAAGATCAAGGGCTTTGACATGCACGACGCGGTGCTGACAGGCGTGGAGACACGCACTTCGTCCCCGCTCAAGATCCCCCGGGGGGATGACTTGCAAAGCCTGAACACCCCCGGCCTGTACCCGGCAGGCGAAGGCGCCAGCTACGCGGGCGGCATCCTGTCGGCCGGGGTGGACGGCATCAAGGTGGGCGAGGCGGTGGCACGTGCGCTGCTGGCTGCGGCGGCCTGACAGGTGAATTCATGGCTGAAGCGTTGACGCCCTCCTCCCGCTCTTCCCGAGCCTCCCGCGTGCAGTTCGCCACCGCCGCGCTGGCCATGGCTGCCGTGGTGCTGGTCTCCAACATCCTGGTGCAGTTCCCGCTCAACGACTGGCTGACCTGGGGCGCGATCACGTACCCGGTCGCGTTCCTCGTGAGCGAGCTGGTCAACCGCGCCCACGGCCCGCATCAGGCGCGCCGTGTGGCGTGGGTGGGGTTTGCTGTGGCTGTGGCCGCATCGCTGGTGCTCGCCCCGGCGCGCATAGCGATGGCGTCCGGCACGGCGTTTTTACTGTCGCAATGGCTGGACATTGCCGTGTTCGACCGGCTGCGCCAGGGCGCATGGTGGCGTGCGCCGCTGGTGGCGACGGTTTTGGCCGCACTGCTGGACACGGCCGTGTTCTGGAGCATCGCCTTTGCAGGCAGCCATGACCCCTGGATCACATGGGCGCTGGGCGACCTGGGCGTGAAGCTGCTGCTCGGGGTGGCGCTGCTGCTGCCGTTTCGCCTGATGCTGGGCCGCAAAGCAGCGTATCGCGTGGCCTGATACGGCCCCGGATGCAATACATCAGCCGGTCACGCTAAGCCTGGCGCAGCGCAGCGCGGTGCTTTAGCAGACTGTCGCCAACCGACCGTGACGGCGCATACACCGGGGCGGCAGGCCCGGGCGGGGCGCGGCGGCGGGGTAATTGCGCTGATGAGGTGGGGACCAAGGTCGGCTGCCTTGGCGTGGCGCTCCCACACCAGTCCCAGAGGCGAAAAGCCGCCGCTGCCGCGCGCGACTGGTTTACCGCAGCAGCGCGTTGCTGGCGGGCAGCCGGAACGCTTCCACCAGCTCGGCCAGTTGCTGCGCCTGCACGCGCAGTCCGTGGGCGGCGGCAGAAGACTCTTCCACCAGCGCCGCATTCTGCTGCGTCATCTGGTCCAGTTGCGACACCGCTTCACCCACCTGGCTCAGGCCGGTGGTCTGTTCGCGGGTGGCGGTGCTGATCTCGCCAATGATGGTGGCCACCTGCTGCACCGAGTTCACGATCTCGCCCATGGTGCCGCCTGCGGCATGCACCAGCTGGGTGCCCTCGTCCACTTGCCGCACGCTCTCGCTGATCAGGCCGCCGATCTCCTTGGCTGCGGTGGCAGAGCGCTGGGCCAGGCTGCGCACCTCGCTGGCCACCACGGCAAATCCCCGGCCCTGCTCACCGGCGCGGGCCGCTTCCACCGCGGCGTTGAGCGCCAGGATGTTCGTCTGGAAAGCGATGCCGTCAATCACGCTGGTAATGTCTGCGATGCGGCGCGACGATTGCGAAATGCCGTCCATGGTGCCTACCACGCGGTCCACCGCGTCACGCCCCCGCCGCGCCACGTCACTGGCGCCACTGGCCAGTTGGCTGGCCTGCGCGGCCGCATCGGCGCTGTGGCGCACGGTGGCCAGCAGCTCTTCCATGCTGGCCGCGATTTCTTCGAGGTTGGACGCCGTCTGCTCAGTGCGTGCAGACAAATCGCTGTTGCCCGCCGCAATTTCACTGCTGGCACCCGCCACGGACGTACTGGCCTGGCGCATGCCCACCACCAGCGCGCCCAACCGGGCCTGCATGCCCCCCAGGCGCGCCAAAAGGGCCTGCAATTCGTCACGGCTGCCCGCGGCCGCAGTGGGCACGGCAGACGTCAGGTCGCCCACGGCGATGCGGTCGGTCACCTCGGCGGCACGCGCCAACGGGTGCAGGATCGAGCGCGAGAGAACCCAGGCGCACAGCAGGCTGAGCGCAAGCCCCACCACCGACCCAGCCGCGAGCAGATAGATCCCCTGGCTGGCACTGCGGGCGGCCGCCTCGCGGTCATCCGCCACGCGTTGCTGCTGAAACGCGGCAAATTTGTCGACCGCCGCCGCGTACGCATCAGCCGCTGGGCGCAACTGCGAAGCAATGGCATCGGCCGGGAGAACTTCGCCCGCCTTACGGCGTTTGACGAGGTCATCGCGCACCGTGCGAAAGCCGTTGCCGGCCTTGTCAATAGCATCGAACAGCGCCTGCGATGCAGCGTCGTCGGCCAGCACATCCAGTCGCTTGCGCACCTCTGCAGAACGGGCCGACGTCAACTTGCGGTCGGCATCAATGCGGGCGGCATAGGCAGGGTTGTCAATCTCCAGCAGGGTTTCTGCCCGCGCGGAACTGAGCACCACGATGGCATGCAGTTCGCGCGCCAAAACCGCGCGCTCGGACGCGGGACCACCCAACTCGTCGGCTATGTGTTGCAGCCCCGAAAGCCGCCAAATGCCCACGGCAGCCGACAGCGACATAACCAGACACACGACACCAAAAGCCAGGGCCAGGCGGAACGCAACGCGCAGGTTGGAGATGGACATGAAAACCTCGCAGTGGATAACAGAAATGGCTCGGGCAAACGCTGGCGCTTGCTGCCGGGCAGCCCAGGGCGGCATTCAGTGTATCTACACAAAGTTACACGCGCCACCACCGCAGACTTACCGCATTCGCGATTTCAGCAACAGTGGGAAAACAGCGACAAAAAAAAACCGCAGTGCCTGGGCACTGCGGTTTTTGGCAGGGGCGCCTGCGCGGCGCCGGCTGCAGATCAAGCCTTGGCGTTTTGCAGCGCGGCAATGCGCTCTTCAATGGGCGGGTGGGTGCTGAACAGCTTGCCGATACCGCCGGCGATCCCCATAGCCGCCACGCTCTTAGGCAACTCTGCGGGATGCATGCCGCCCAGGCGTGCCAGGGCGTTGATCATGGGCTGGCGGCGGCCCATCAGCTGAGCGGCGCCAGCGTCTGCGCGGAATTCGCGCTGGCGGCTGAACCAGGCCACGATCATGGCAGCCAGGAAGCCCAACACGATGTCGAGCACGATGGTGGTGACGTAGTAGCCAATGCCGGGGCCTGAGCTTTCCTCGTCGTTCTTGCGCAGGAAGCTGTCGACCGCATAGCCGATGACGCGGGACAGGAACACCACAAAGGTGTTCATCACGCCCTGGATCAGCGTCATGGTCACCATGTCGCCGTTGGCGATGTGAGCCACTTCGTGCCCAATGACGGCCTCGACCTCTTCACGCGTCATGCCCTGCAGCAGCCCGGTCGACACCGCCACCAGCGCACTGTTCTTGAAGGCACCCGTGGCAAACGCGTTGGGATCGCCTTCAAAAATGCCGACTTCGGGCATGCCAATCTTGGCTTCATTGGCAAACTTGCGGACGGTCTCGACGATCCAGCGCTCGTCTGGCGAGCCGCTGCCGTCAATGACGCGCACGCCAGACGACCACTTGGCCACGGGCTTGCTGATCAGCAACGAGATGATGGCGCCGCCAAAGCCCATGATGAGCGCGAACCCGAGCAGGGCGCCGAGGTTCAGGCCGTTGTCGGTGAGATAGCGGTTCACCCCCAGCAGGCTGGCCACCACCCCCAGCACCAGCACGACGGCCAGGTTGGTCAGTACAAATAACAAGATGCGTTTCATGTTCTCTCCGTGGGGTCAACAACAAGTGTTCGCTGCTCCATGTGGGGCCGGGAGCCCTGCAGTTCAAGCACCTGCCGGGCAGCCCGTCTGCACTGGCAACGCTTCCATGGCCGCGATTTCATCGCGCTATGGTAGGTCCAATTTCTCTGCAGGGCTTATCACCCAGGCCATGGCGGGAATTGTGGGCGCCGGTACCGTACCGGGCGCCGCCCCCGCGCGCTGCAGCGGCCCTGGGGTAATCCGTGCTCATGCGCCCTGGCGCACTCACCGCGGTGGGCGAAACACCTGGGCATCGGCATAGAACCCTGGCGCTTCGTTGTCGGGCCACCAGCCGGGCACACCCAGCACGGGCAAGGGGCTGAACGGCTTGGTGGCCCATGGCTCGGGTTGCATGTTCCGCGCCAGCCAGGCATCCAGATCCGCTATTGATTTAATAGCTGCCGGCGCTTGATAGACGTGCGCTACGATGGGTTTTCTGGGTGAAACCAGTTTTTCCATCAGCGCGTGGCCAAACAGCACGAGGCGGGCGTGCTGCCATTGGGGGCGCAGTTCGCCAAACAGCCTACCCCAGTCGCGCGCCTGAAGCGCCTGCCAAAGCGCCGGCGGGGCGCTGAGCAAGGCGCCGTTTTCGTCAAACACCGTGAGCGCATCTCGCAGCGGCCCGCGCTCCGCACCCACGCCATCTTGCGCAATGGCGCGGGCCTGCAGTTCGTTGATGCGGCGCTTGGCCAGCGGAAACTGCAGCCACACCAGCCCGTTGAAAAAGTCGTGCAGGTTGTCGCGCGTGGGCACCCGGCGCGTGTCCCATATGTATTGCTCGTAGGCCATGCCGCCGGGCAATTCGCCCTGGGGCGCAAACTGCACGGGCGTTGCGCATGCGGCCGACAGCACGGCGTGCACCGGCGCGCCGGCCCCCAGCAGCCGGCCCGCCAGGGGCTCCCCTATCGCCTGCCAGGGCTGCAGCCAGGGCGCCGCCCAGTCGATGCGCTCTACACCAGCCGCCACGGCAGCGCTTCGCCGGCGCGCAGGGGTTTGAGGTTGGCTTCGCCAAAGACGAAGCTGTCGGGGGGTGTCCACGACTCGCGGCGCAGGGTGATGGTGCCGGTGTTGCGCGGCAGCTGGTAAAAGTCGGGGCCGTGGAAGCTGGCGAAACCTTCGAGCTTGTCGAGCGCGCCGGCGTTGTCGAAGGCCTCGGCATACATCTCCATGGCGGCGTGCGCGGTATAGCAGCCGGCGCAGCCGCTGGCGTGCTCCTTGAGGTGCGCAGGGTGCGGGGCGCTGTCGGTGCCCAGGAAGAACTTGTTGCTGCCGCTGGTGGCGGCCTGCACCAGCGCCACGCGATGCGTTTCGCGCTTGAGCACGGGCAGGCAGTAGTAGTGGGGGCGCATGCCGCCCACAAAGATGGCGTTGCGGTTGTACAGCAGGTGGTGCGCGGTGATGGTGGCGGCCGTGAAGCGGTCGGCGTTGGCCACATAGTCCGCCGCGTCCTTGGTGGTGATGTGCTCGAAGACGATCTTCAGTTCAGGAAAATCACGGCGCAGCGGAATGAGTTGCTGCTCAATGAACACGGCTTCGCGGTCGAACAGGTCGATGTCGCTGCTGGTCACTTCGCCATGCACCAGCAGCGGCATGCCGGCTTTCTGCATGGCTTCCAGTGTCTTGTAGATCTTGCGCAGGTCGGTCACGCCGGCATCGCTGTTGGTGGTGGCGCCCGCGGGGTAGAGCTTGCAGGCCACCACGCCCGCAGCTTTGGCGCGCGCGATTTCATCGGGCGGCAGATTGTCGGTGAGGTAGAGCGTCATCAGCGGCTCAAAGCTGATGCCTGCGGGCACAGCGGCAAGGATGCGCTGCTTGTAGTCGAGCGCCTGCTGCGCCGTGGTCACGGGCGGGCGCAGGTTGGGCATGATGATCGCGCGGCCAAACTGCGCGGCCGTGTGGGGCACCACGGTCTGCAGCGGCTCGCCGTCGCGCACATGCAGATGCCAGTCGTCGGGGCGGGTGATGGTGAGGGTGTCGATGGGGGTGTGGAGTGCGGCGGTCATGGAGACATATTGTCCCACCATGCCCCAGATCTCGCGCCAGAGCCCCCCTTGCCCACGCGGGGCAAGCAGCGCCTGGCACTGCTTCAAGCGTGGCTTGCCATCATCCGCCAATAGCTATATTTTTGATAGCTATCCGCGCTTATCCAACAAGCGCTGGACGGCAAAATTATCAAAACGTCATTCAGCAGTGATGCCTGCGCGCTTGACCACTTCGCCAAATTTCACCAAGCGTTCCGACATCATCTTTTCAAACGCCACTGGCGTCATCTCTTCGGGCGGAATCACGCCGCGGTCCTTGAGGTTGGTGATCATCGCGGGCGACGTCGCCACCTGGCGCACGGCCTTGTGCAGGGTCTGCACCGCAGCGTCGGGCGTGCCGGCAGGCGCGGCGATGCCAATCCAAGACGTCAGGTTGAGCTGGGGGTAGCCCACTTCGGCCAGGGTCGGCACATCGGGCAGCTGGGGCAGGCGCTGGTCGTTGGCCACGGCCAATGCACGCACCTTGCCCGCCTGGATGTGCGGCAGCATGATGACCAGGTTGTCGAGGATGAACTGCACCTCGTTGCCCAGCACAGCGGTAATCAGTGGTGTGCCGCCCCGGTAGGGGATGTGGGTGGTGAAGGCGCCGGTGGAGGCCTTGAGCATTTCCACGTTCAACTGCCCCATGCTGCCCACGCCACCGCTGCCGTAGTTGAGCTTGCCGGGGTTCTTCTTGGCGTAGTCCACAAACTCCTTGAAGGTCTTGAACGGCAGGCTGCTGTGCACCACCAGCGCATTGGGCAGGCGCCCCAGGATGGCGATGTTTTCAAAATCCTTGACCGGGTCGTAGCCCACCTGGGGCTGGGTCAGGGGGTTGGCCAGGTGACTGCTTTGCGAGGAGACGACGAGCGTGTAGCCGTCGGCCTTGGCGCGCGCCACATACTGCGCGCCCACCGAGCCGCCGGCACCGGGGCGATTCTCGACCACGATGGGCACGCCCAGCACGCGCGACAGCGGCTCCGAATACTGGCGCGCCATGATGTCCACCGAACCGCCGGGTGGGAAGGGCACCACCATGGTGATGGGGCGCGAAGGGTATTTGTCTTGCGCGATGGCGGGCAACGAGGCCAGGCCAGCCAGGCCCAGGCCGATGGAAAGGAGAAGTCGGCGGGAAGAAATTTTCATGGGAGTCGAGGTTCTAACGGGATCAATCAAGGGGGCTGCAATGGGCCGGCACCGGCAAGGCGCTGGCTTCAAGGGTGGCCCAGCACGGCCAGTGCCACGGCCTGCGCGCGCGGCACGAAGGTGCTCAGCTCGCAATATTCGCGTTCGGTGTGCGGGTGGCCGCCCACCGGGCCAGTGGCGCACAAGGTGGGCACACCCACCGATGCGGTCAGGCCGCTGTCGGCGGCCCCGCCGGTGAACTCGCCTTGCACTTCAAAACCCAGCGCACGCGCGCCTTGCTGGTACAGCGCCAGCAGGTAGTCGGGTGTGGGTTTCATGGGAAAGGTGCTGCGGGCCACGGTAATGCGGCCTTTGGTGCGCGGCACGGATTCCTCCTCGACGATGGCAAGCACGCGCGCCAGCAAGTCGTCGGGGTTCGTGTCGGCGGTAAATCGCAGGTCCACCTCTGCCTTGGCATGCGGGGCGACCATGTTGGGCACGATGCCGCCATGCACCACGCCCACATTGGCGGTGATGCCTGTGGCGGGGTCAGTCAGAGCGTGCAGGGCCAGCGTCTTGCGCGCCAGGGCCTCAATGGCGCTCGCGCCGGCGGCATGGTTGATGCCCGCGTGGGCGGGCACACCTTCCACCTCAAACTCCACCACCATCGAGCCCTTGCGGCTGGTGACCACGTTGCCACTGACGCGGCCAGGCTCGGCGTTGAACACGGCGCGAGCGCCGCGCACGCGGGCCATGATCAGGTCACGCGTGGCGGGCGAGCCGATCTCCTCATCGCACGAAAAGAACAGATGCAAAGGCGCGCGCAGCCCACCGCAGCGCGCAAAAGCCTCGGCCACAAACACGTTGAGCACCAGGCCCGACTTCATGTCGGCCACACCCGGGCCGTAGGCACGGCCCGCCTCTTCGCGGTAAGGCCTTTTGGCCACCGTGCCTGCGGGATAGACGGTGTCCATGTGCCCCATCAGGATGACGGGCGCGCCTTCGCCGCCTGCGTTGACCTGCGCGTGCAGCAGCACCCCGTAGCCCGGCACGGGCTCGAACTGCACTGGCACGCCCGCGGCCTGCAGACGCTCGGCCAGGGCGCAGGCCACAGCGGTAACGCCGGC
The DNA here is from genome assembly GCA_002377855.1 of Acidovorax delafieldii. Taxonomy (GTDB): domain Bacteria; phylum Pseudomonadota; class Gammaproteobacteria; order Burkholderiales; family Burkholderiaceae_C; genus Acidovorax; species Acidovorax delafieldii_A. The sequence goes on from DFQQ01000018.1 coordinate 101,359, forward strand.
CTCGTCGCGGCTGCCGCTGTCGATGTTCACGATTTTTTGCAATAAATCTTGCATCGCCTGCTGCTGGCCAGCAAGCCAATCGAGCGCTTGCGCGTGCACCTGCGGGGCACGGGCTTCAAGGGTATCCTGCATGCATGTCCTTCCAATGGGGCGGCCCCCCAAGCCTTGTGTGCTGTCGCGGCGGCACCCAGCGCACCGCGCCAGGGGCTTGCACCCATCGGCCAGCGGATCGGGTGCCGACGGGTGTTGCGCCCCTCGGCGTGGGTAGAAATCAGTGGCCAGTGTTGCACGCGTCCTCCGTCTTTGCAATACATTTTGCAGAAAATTAGCGTTATGAAATCATCATTGCAAGCACCCGCTGGCCTTTTGACCGCGCGCCTTGCCCGCCAGAATGCCGAGCTGACTGGCAGCGAGCGCGCGCTGGCAGAGGCACTGGAGCGCGACTACCCCCACGCACTCCTGGAGTCGGCCACGGCCCTCGCGGCGCGCAATGGCACCAGCGCGTCCACGGTGGTGCGGCTGTTTTCCAAGCTGGGCTATGCCAGTTATGCCGAGGCACAGCGCGAAGCGCGAACCGAGGTGACTGCCATGCTGCAGACAGCGGGGCAGCGCGCCCCCGCCACGATTGGCACGCAACGCAGCCTGCAGCAATGCGTGGACGACGCACTGGTGCACGACCAGAACAACATCAGCGCCACGCGGGACGGACTGGACATGGCAGCCTTTGAGGCCATGGCCCATCGGCTGGCGCAGGGCACCGGCCGCGTATATGTGCTGGCGCAAATCAACAGCGCACCGGTAGGTGCCTGGCTGGCTTTGCACCTGAACATGTGCCGCCCCGGCGTGCAGGAGTTGGGCGCCGGCGCAGTGGACACCACGGACCAGCTTCTGTGGATACAGCCAGACGATGTGTTGCTGGCGTTCACCATCCGGCGCTACGCCAGTGGCCCTGTGAAGGTGGCGCAGCGCTTTCGCGAGGCCGGCGCACAGGTCTTTGCCATCACCGACACGCCGGCCGCCCCGCTGGCGCGGCATGCGCATCGCCACATCCAGGTGCGCACTTCCAACGCATCGCCGTTTGATTCGTACAGCGCTGCATTTTTTGCGTGCAACGCGCTGGTGTCCGCAGTGGCACAACTGCGTCGCGCCGCGGTGTCGGAAGCGCTCGCACGGCGCGACGCACTTTGGGCCGGGTTTGAAACCCAGCTCATCGTGGACATGCCTGCTGGGCGTGGCCGCCCTGCTCCCGCCGTGAAGCCCAAACGCCACCGCTGATCCCTAGGGATCCTCTGCACGCCTCGAGCGGCAAGTGTGCACTGCGGATCGGGATGGGCTGCAAGGCACAAAACGCAGCAATAGCCGTGGCGATTGCGAGTGTTTGCAACGTGGCAGACCACCCGATTGCGCAGATGCACATGGCGCGGTGATTCGTGCAGAGCGTCCCTTGGCCTGGACGGCAGCTCACTGCCGGTGTCGGGCTTCAAGGCTCTTCGCTGGGGCGGGCGGCTGCGCGCAAACTGCGGCAAAACACCTTGCACTGCCCTGTGCCCCCTGCATCGGTAGCGCCGGGATCCACAGGCGGAGACACCAGCACCACAGCCAACTCTGGCGTGAGCTGCAGCAGGTAGGCACCCGTGCTGCTGGCGCCGGCATAGATCTCCACCGAAGGCCGTGCCTTGGTGCGGTACCACGATGCGCGCGATACGGCTTCGCCGTGCCGGGCCTGCCGGCCAAAAAACGCCACCTTCTGCGCCGGTGCGGCAGGTGCGTGTGCATTGGGCAAGCGCCAGGCTCCGCGCTCGAACTCAAAAGGCGGCAAGGGCAAACGGTCCACATCCACCCGCATGCGCGCCACCTGGACCGTGGGCCATTCCCGCCCCGAGCGGATTTCCCAGTCGCACAGGCCATACGGCGGACTGCCGCCTTCGGCCTCGTCCTTGCATTCGAGACGCTCGGTCGTGGCGCTTGCCGGGACCACATCGAAAGCGCACACGCGGACGCCCTGGTGCGTGACCGAGCGCTGCGGGCGGGTGATGCGGTACGCGGCAGGCAGATCAAAGGCCACACCGCAGGCACGCACAGAGGCCACTGCGCTCGCCAAAGCCAGGGGTCTGCTGGCTTGGGACGCTCCCATCCACGGGGTGACGGTACCGGCATCCACGTCCACCAGGTACCGCCCCAACGCCCGGCCCTGGCCAGGGGGCCGCGCCGCCTCCACATACTGAAGGGCCAACACCCAACCATCGTCATGTTCTTGCAGCAACTTGCAGCCGTAGCGCCCCGGGGCTGCCGCTTCGCCAGCGAGTTGCGCGGACTGGGCCGTGTCGGTCAGCATCAAGCAGGCTTTCTCGTGCGGCTCGGGCGCTGCGGCTGCGGCATGCCCGCCCTGCACGGCAGCAACACCCAGCAGAAGCAAGGCCCACGGCCGTGCATTGCCCACCAGACGTTGGACGCGCGCACACGAAGCTGGCTCAGTCATGGATGGATCTCTTGCGGATGGATAGTTGCAGGTGGGCGAAAGGCCGATTAAAGAACGGAATGCCACGTGCAAGCGCGAGCACAGGCAACGCGCTCATAAAAAAGGCACCCGAAGGTGCCATTTTTTGCGTTCAACACAGATCAGTGCTGAAGGATCTTGTTGAGGAAGTCCTTGGTGCGCGGCTGGCGCGCATCGGGGTTGTTGAAGAACTCCTCTTTCGAGCAGTCCTCCAGGATCTTGCCCCCCACGTCCATGAAGATCACGCGGTTGCTCACCTTGCGGGCAAAGCCCATTTCGTGGGTCACGCACATCATGGTCATGCCTTCGTTGGCCAGGCCCACCATCACGTCCAGCACTTCACCCACCATTTCGGGGTCCAGGGCCGAGGTGGGCTCGTCGAACAGCATCACGATGGGGTCCATGGACAGCGCACGCGCGATGGCCACGCGCTGCTGCTGGCCGCCCGAGAGCTGACCGGGGAACTTGTCCTTGTGGGCGATCAGACCCACGCGCTCGAGCATCTTCAGTCCGCGCTTCTTGGCATCGTCCGCGCTGCGGCCCAGCACCTTGATCTGCGCGATCGTCAGGTTGTCCGTCACCGACAGGTGCGGGAACAGCTCGAAGTGCTGAAACACCATGCCCACGCGGCTGCGCAGCTTGGGCAGGTCGGTCTTGGGGTCGTGCAGCTTGATGCCGTCCACCGATATTTCGCCCTTCTGGAAGGGCTCCAGCGCATTGATGGTCTTGATCAGCGTGGACTTGCCCGAGCCCGAGGGCCCGCAGACCACCACCACTTCGCCCTTGCTGATGGTGGCCGAGCACTCGTTGAGCACCTGCACCGGGCCATACCACTTCGATACGTTTTTGAGTTCGATCATTTTTTATTCCTCAATCTCTCGGATCACCGAATGATGGCAATCTTCTGGTGCAGGCGCTTGACCATCCAGGACAGCGCATAGCACATCACAAAGTACACGGCGGCCGCAGCCAGGTAGGCCTCGATCGGGCGACCGAAGTTCTTGCCCGCCACCTCAAAGCCCTTGAGCATGTCGTAGGCGCCAATGGCATACACCAGGGACGTGTCTTGGAACAGGATGATGGTCTGGGTAAGCAGCACAGGCAGCATGTTGCGAAAGGCCTGGGGCAGCACCACCAGCTTCATGTTCTGGCCGTATGTCATGCCCAGTGCCTGCCCCGCATGCACCTGCCCACGCGGGATGGACTGGATACCCGCACGCATGATTTCGCTGAAATAGGCGGCTTCAAACGCGATGAACGTCACCACAGCCGACACCTCGGCACCGATGGGGCGGCCAATGATGGTGGGCATCAGCAGGAAGAACCACAGGATCACCATCACCAGCGGAATGCTGCGCATGCCGTTGACGTAGATGGTGGCCGGCACATCCAGCCACTTGCGGCCCGACAGACGCATCAGCGCCAGCAAGGTGCCGAACAGCACACCGCCAATCGTGGCGACCACGGTGAGCATAAGGCTGAAGTACAGGCCCTTGAGGACAAAGTTGGAGACCAGGTCCCAGTTGTAGAACGAAAAATCGAGATTCATGTCAGTGCCCCCCGCCAGCACTGCCAGCCACTACAACGCCCGGTATGCGCACGCGCTTTTCGATGAAGGCCATGATGCGGTTGATGGCGAAAGCCGAGACGATGTACAGCCCCGTCACGGCCAGGTAGACCTCGATGCCACGGGAAGTCTCTTCCTGGGCCTGCATTGCAAACATCGTGAGCTCTGCCACCGACACAGCAAACGCCACCGACGAGTTCTTGAAGATGTTCATCGTCTCGCTGGTCAGCGGCGGGATGATGATGCGAAACGCCATGGGCAGCAGCACATAGCGGTAGGTCTGGAACGTGGTGAAGCCCATGGCCAGCCCTGCGTAACGCTGGCCCCGCGGCAGCGCTTGGATACCCGAGCGCACCTGCTCGGCAATACGCGCCGAGGTAAAGAACCCCAGTGCAAACACCACCAGCACAAACCCCGGCACGCTCTTCATGGCCGGAATCAGCGTGGGCACCACGTGGTACCACAAGAAAATCTGCACCAGCAGCGGAATGTTGCGGAACAGTTCCACCCAGGCGTTGCCCAGCCGGGTCACGATGGGACTGTTGGGCAACGTGCGCAGCGTGCCGATCAACGAGCCAATGACCAATGCCAGCAACAGCGCCAGCAACGAAACAGAAACAGTCCAACCCCAGGCCGACAGCATCCAGTCCAGGTAGGTGATGTCACCGCCTTTTCCAAAGCAGCCCTGCACCATTTCCCGCTCGATGGTGTCCTGGCAGAACACCTGCCAATCCCAACTCATAGGATCACCCCTTAGTTATTTGATATTGCATTGGTACCGCCGATCGGAAGCCCAACAAAAAAGCCCCTTCAAACCCGCTGTTCGAAGGGGCAGCTGTTCGTTCAGGAATTACTTCTTGGCGTAGTCTTCCGCAGGCTTGTCGTTGGGGTTGGCCCACGCTGCCTTGGTAGCTTCAGACAGGGGCAGACCGATCTTCAAATTCGCTGGGGGCACGGGCTGCATGAACCACTTGTCGTACAGCTTGGCCAGCGATCCGTCCTTGATCTGGCGCTTGATGCTGTCATCCACCGCTTTCTTGAAGGCGGGGTCATCCTTGGGCAGCATGCAGGCGATGGGCTCGACCGACAGCACTTCGCCCACGATCTTGTAGTCGGCAGGGTTCTTGGACTTGGAAATGTTGGCGGCCAGAATGGAGCCATCCATGACAAATGCGTCTGCACGACCGGTCTCCAGCATCAGGAAGCTGTCTGCGTGGTCTTTGCCGAACACTTCCTTGAAGTCGATACCGCCTGCGCGCTCATTCTTGCGCAGGGTCTGCACCGAAGTGGTGCCCGTGGTTGTGGCCACGCTCTTGCCGTTGAGGTCCTTAATGGATGTGATTCCAGAATTGGCCTTCACCACCATGCGCACCTCTTCCACGTAGGTCGTCACAGCGAACGCCACGTCCTTCTGGCGGGTGGCATTGTTGGTGGTAGAGCCGCACTCCAGATCCACCGTGCCGTTGGTCACGAGGGGCACGCGGTTTTGCGAAGTGACGGGCTGGTACTTGATGTCGAGCTTGGGCAATCCCAGTTGCTTTTGGATGTCAGCCAGGATGATCTCGCCCATTTCGGTGTGGAAGCCCACGTACTTGCCGTTGCCCAGGGTGTAGGACAGGCCCGAGGATTCACGCACCCCCAAGGTTACGCTACCGGAAGATTTGATCTTGGCCAGGGTGTCGTGGGCTTGAGCGAACGCGCTGCCCGCCGCCAGTGCGGTCACGGCAATTGCCAGCAAGTGCTTTTTCATGAGTATCTCCTTAGGGGTGTATTGAAAGGGGAAAAACCAGAAGACCTTCCTTGCCAATCTTGCCGGCAAGGCAACGCTTCCAATCAGGACCCGCGACCAGCGATCTTATTCAGAACGGAACCTGGTCGGTAGGGTATTTCCAGAAGTCCCTCAACAAATAGCTGACAGGAATGTTCAGCGGCTTGTTGTGGGGCGCAATGGGCTGGGCAAACCACTTGTCGTAGATGGGGTAGATCTCGCGGCTGGTAACGAGACGCCGCATCTCATCGTCCACCAGCTTCTTGAAGTCCGGATCGTTCTTGGACAGCATGATCGCCAGCGGCTCGGTGGTGACGAAACGGCCTACCACCTTCAACGCCTTGGGGTCGGGGCGTGACGCTGCCAAACCATACAAAAGCACATCGTCCATCAGAAACGCATCGGCTTCGCCCTTCTCCACCATTTCCACACCGCGCGCATGGTCGGGGGCTTCCACGATCTGGATGCCCATCAGGCGCTCACGGTTGGCTTGCACCACCGCCTTGAGCGGTGTCGTTCCTTTGGTGGAAGCCAGCGTCTTGCCCTGCAAGTCCTCCAGGCGGTCTATCGGGCTGGCCGACTTGGCAAGCAACCGTGCGCCGGTGATGAAGTGAGGCACCGTGAAGGCCACCCTCTGGCGCCGCTCTGCATTGTTGGTGGTAGAGCCGCATTCCAGGTCTGCCTTGCCCTGCTCGATCATCTCGATGCGATTGGAGGGTGAGACCAGAACAAACTCCACTCCCATGTCCTTGGCGCCCGTCTTCTTGCGCACCACCTCGGCAATGCGAAGGCACAAATCCACGGCATAGCCCATGGGCTTGCCTGACTGCACATAGGAAAACGGCACTGCGGATTCTCGGTGGGCAATGACCAGCTTGCCGCCTGCGCTGACGCGCTCCAGCACAGGGGTTGCCGTGGCCGCAGGCGCGCCGCACAAGGCCGCCAGGCACCATGCCCATCCCCAATGCTGATATTTCATGCGGTGTCTCGGTGAGTGAACTGAAAACGACTTTTGCAAACTTCGTGCCAGCGGTACCAGCCATGGCGCGGACCATGACAGGCAGGTGCAGCAAGGCGCGAACTGTACGTGTCACCCCGATGAAATTCCAATGCCGTTTGCGCGCCCAACTATGCAAATAATTTATGTCCGTATTTACCCTAGGCATGACGTTGCCTGTGTCTGCAGGTAGGCCCACAGCGCCTGCGCCGTTCCCTTGGGGGACTCCTTGCCTGCTGGCTTTTCACGGTAGGCGCGCACGTCCATCAGCATCTGCAGGCCTTCAGAATCGGACGGTGCAGCACTCACAAGGCGCTTGGATCGCAGCTCCTTTTTTACAGCGCTGTGCGGAAGGAACGCCACCCCGTGCCCTTCCAGCGCCATGGCTTTGAGGCCTTCGGCCATGTCGGTTTCGTACACCCGCTCAAGGTGAATGGGCGTGTGCGACTCCTTCAGAATGAGTTCCGTCACTCGCCCCAGATAAGCGCCCGGAGCGTAGCCCAGGTAAGGCAGCGGTTGCCCTGCACGGCCCGGAAGGCGAAACAGGGGCTCACCGTTCGCGTCGGGCTTGCTGTAAGGCGAGAGCACCTCTTGCCCCAGGCTCACCATTTCATAGCGGTCCGCGTCCAGCTGAAAAGGCTGGGATGAATGGTGGTAGGCGATGAGCAGGTCACACCCCCCTTCGACCAGCCGCATGACGGCGTCGTGCACATTCAGGGCAATCAGGCGGCTCTTGAACGGCCCGAATTTGTCATGCAGGCTCGACACCCACGCAGGAAAGAACGTGAACGCGAGCGTGTGAGGCACGGCGAACTCGATCATGTCCTTGCCCGCGCTGGTGTGGGCGCGCAGCATGGCGCGCGTATTCTGCAAGGCCTGCAGCATCTCCAGGGCCTGGTCGTACAGGGTCTTGCCGGCCGGGGTCAGGCGGGTGGGGTACGAACTGCGGTCCACCAGATCAGTGCCCGCCCAGGCCTCCAGCGCCTGGATGCGCCGCGAGAACGCGGGCTGGGTGACGTGCCGCAACTGGGCTGACCGGCTGAAGCTGCGCGTTTCCGCGAGGCTGACGAAATCTTCTAACCACTTGGTTTCCATCGGGCGCATTATCTCCGCGGCCCCGCAACCGTGCGCTGCATGGCCCAGGCAGGCCACGTGGGCTCTGCACTGCGGCTGCACGGCCCGGGCGCGAGCAGGAAGGCCGACGATGCGTCGCATAATGTAACGGGGGCTTCAACCACGCGCCCGCGTCTTGTTCCAGGTTGCACAACATCCTCGGGGCCACGACATTCGAGAACCCGTTCCGTTTTTCCGCATTCGCTCTCCATGTCATCCTCCCCTACACCCAGCCCGTCCGAGCAGGAGCCCCGCTCTTTGCGCCTTGAAGACTGGCTCACCGTCATCGTCATGGCGGCGCTCGCGCTCATCACCTTTGCCAACGTGCTGGTGCGCTACTTCACCAACTCCTCCTTCGCCTGGACGGAAGAGATCTCGGTCTTCCTGATGATCGCGCTGGCGCTCATCGCGGGCTCTGCCGCCGTGGCGCGCGATCAGCACATCCGCATCGAATATTTCGCCGAAGGCGGCTCAGCCCTGCGCAGCAAGCGGTTGTCCATGCTGGGCGCCGCCACCGTGGCCCTGCTGTTTGGCGTGATTGCGGTGCTGAGCGTGCGCGTGGTGTGGGATGACTACCGCTTTGGCGAGACGTCCCCCGGCATTGGCGTGCCGCAGTGGTGGTATTCGATCTGGTTGCCCATTTTCTCGGCGCTCATCACCGCCCGCGCCGTCGGCCTGTTCATCCGGCGCAGCCGCGGCACGGCCGATAGCAGCGCTGCATCCGCGAAAGACCCGCAGCCATGATCGCCACCCTGCTGTTTGTGGCCTTCCTGGGCCTGATGTTTGTGGGCGTGCCGATTGGCGCCGCGCTGGGCCTGGCTGGCGCCGCCGCCATCGCCCTGGCCAATGCCGACAGCCAATGGTTTGGCCTCTTGGCCGTGCCACAGAACTTCTACGCCGGCCTGGGCAAATACCCGCTGCTGGCCATTCCGATGTTCGTGCTGGTGGGCTCGATCTTCGACCGCTCGGGCGTGGCGCTGCGCCTCGTCAACTTTGCTGTCGCCATCGTGGGGCGTGGCCCGGGAATGCTGCCGCTGGTGGCTATTGCCGTGGCCATGTTCCTTGGCGGCATCTCGGGCTCGGGCCCGGCCAACGCCGCCGCCGTGGGGGGCGTGATGATCGCCGCCATGTCGCGCGCGGGCTACCCGCCTTCGTTTTCGGCCAGCGTGGTGGGGGCAGCGGCGGCCACCGACATCCTGATCCCGCCGTCGGTCGCCTTCATCATCTACTCGGTGCTGGTGCCCGGTGCCTCGGTGCCCGCGCTGTTTGCGGCGGGCATGGTGCCTGGCGTCTTGGCCGGCATTGCGCTGATCGTGCCTGCCGTGTGGATGGCCCGCAAGCACAAGATGGGCGCACTGGAAGCCACCATGCCCCGCCCCCCGTTCTGGAAGAGTCTGCGCGAGGCCACCTGGGGCCTGGCCGCACCGGTGCTGATTCTGGGCGGCATGCGCGCCGGCTGGTTCACGCCGACGGAAGCCGCCGTGGTCGCGGTGTTCTATGGCCTCTTCGTGGGCATGGTGATCCACCGCACGATCAAGGTGCGCGACCTGTTCCCCATCCTGCGCGAATCGGGCGAACTGTCGGCCGTGATCCTCATCGTGGTGTCGCTCGCGGGCATCTTTGCGTATTCACTGTCCACGCTGGGCGTGATCGACCCCGTGGCCAACGCCATCGTGAACTCGGGCCTGGGCGAATACGGCGTGCTGGCACTGCTCATCGTGCTGCTGATCACCGTGGGCATGTTCCTCGACGGGATTTCCATCTTCCTGATCTTCGTGCCGCTCTTGCTGCCCATCATGCAGTTCTACAAGTGGGACCCGGTGTGGTTCGGCGTGATCCTGACCCTGAAGGTGGCCCTGGGCCAATTCACCCCGCCGCTGGCCGTGAACCTGATGGTGTCGTGCCGCATCGCGGGCGTGCGCATGGAATCGACCGTGCGCTGGGTGGGCTGGATGCTGCTGGCCATGTTCCTCGTGATGGTGCTGGTGATCGCCTTCCCGCAGCTGGCACTGTGGCTGCCGGCCCGGCTGGGTTATTGAACCAATGGTCAAAATGCCCGCTAGCGCTCTACTGACAAGCGCTGGCAGCTAGATTTTTTATAGCAAGGAGACTGAAAAGATGAAACTGCGTACCTTCCTGACTTCTGCCGTGGCCGCTGCAGCCGTCCTGGCCTTCACCGCGCCGGCTGCCATGGCGCAGACCGCGTACAAGAGCGAATACCGCATGTCCCTGGTGCTGGGCACCGCCTTCCCCTGGGGCAAGGGCGGCGAGCTGTGGGCCAACAAGGTCCGCGAAAAGACCAATGGCCGCATCAACATCAAGCTGTACCCCGGCGTCTCGCTGATCCAGGGCGACCAGACGCGCGAATTCAGCGCGCTGCGCCAGGGCGTGATCGACATGGCCGTGGGCTCCACCATCAACTGGTCGCCGCAGGTCAAGCAGCTCAACCTGTTCTCGCTGCCCTTCCTGTTCCCCGACTACGCCGCCGTGGACGCGGTGACGCAGGGCGACGTGGGCAAGCAGATCTTCGCCACGCTGGACAAGGCGGGCGTGGTACCGCTGGCCTGGGGTGAAAACGGCTACCGCGAAATCTCCAACTCCAAGCTCGCCCTCAAGAGCCCCGCCGACCTCAAGGGCCTGAAGATCCGCGTGGTGGGCTCGCCTTTGTTCCTCGACACCTTCACCGCGCTGGGCGCCAACCCCACGCAGATGAGCTGGGCCGATGCCCAGCCCGCGTTCGCCAGCGGCGCGGTGGACGGCCAGGAGAACCCCATCGCCGTGTACCAGGCCGCCAAGCTGCACACCGTGGCCCAAAAGCACATCACGATGTGGGGCTACGTGAACGACCCGCTGGTGTTCGTGGTGAACAAGGACATCTGGAACAGCTGGACACCCGCCGACCGCGAGATCGTGAAGCAGGCCGCGATTGACGCAGGCAAGGAAGAAATCGCCATCGCCCGCAAAGGCATGGTGGAGGCCGACAAGCCCCTGCTCAAGGAAATTGCCGCCAACGGCGTAACGGTGACCCAGCTGTCGGCCGCCGAGCGCGAAGCCTTCGTCAAGGCCACCCGCCCCGTGCACGACAAGTGGAAGAACCAGATCGGCGCCGATCTGGTGAACGCCGCTGAAAAGGCGATTGCTGCACGCAAGTAAGCGCCACGCTCCTAAAACCATAGCTTCCAGCGCTTGCACAGCAAGCACTGGAAGCTTTTTTTATGCCAAAAACCTTGACCCAAGCCCGGCAAACGCTCAATTGTCGAAACGCAGGCTATCCATGGCAAATTGGTACGACCAATTCCGAAGATAAAGCCACAAAGACCATAAATCAGTATTAACCCTATCAGGCATATCCAGCACAAAGACCCAAAATCTCGCCAATTCGCACGGACAAGCATTTTTTGGTCATACCAATTTAGGCGTCTCCTGGTGAAAGCCAGGCGCAGCCCCTTTCACGCAAGCCCGCAGCACAGGTCGCCCGCCGACCCGCAATGCGAGCTACCCGGAGACCCCGCCGCCTCGTCGGCGTCCACTGCGGTGAAGAAAGCCATGGGCCCCTGGGCCCCTGTCTGCGTTTCAATGTCTTTGTCTTCGTTATGCAAACCCTCTGGCAACAAAACTACGACCCGGCCGGGAACATCTGGCTGTCCGCGCTGGTAGCCCTCATCCCCATCGTCTTCTTCTTTCTGGCCCTGACCAAGCTGCGGCTCAAGGGCTACCAGGCAGGCACCGTGACGGTGCTGCTGGCCTTGGGCGTGGCGCTGCTGTTCTACAAGATGCCCGTCAGCGCCGCGCTGGCCTCGGCCGTGTATGGCTTCTTCTACGGCCTGTGGCCCATCGCCTGGATCATTGTGGCCGCCGTGTTTCTGTACAAGCTCTCGGTCAAGACCGGGCAGTTCGACGTGATCCGCAGCTCCATCCTGTCGGTCACGCACGACCAGCGGCTGCAGCTCATCCTGGTGGGCTTTTGCTTTGGCGCGTTTTTGGAAGGCGCTGCCGGCTTTGGCGCCCCCGTGGCCATCACCGCTGCGCTGCTGGTGGGCCTGGGCTTCAAGCCGCTGTATGCCGCCGGTTTGTGCCTGATCGCCAACACCGCCCCCGTGGCTTTCGGTGCCATGGGCATTCCGGTCATTGTGGCTGGGCAGGTGTCGGGCATCGACCCCTTCTTGATTGGCCAGATGGCGGGGCGCCAGTTGCCCTTCATGACCATCCTGGTGCTGTTCTGGATCATGGCGATCATGGACGGCTGGCGCGGCGTGAAGGAGACCTGGCCTGCCGTGCTGGTGGGCGGCGGCTCGTTCGCCGTGGTGCAGTTCCTCACCGCCAACTACATCGGCCCCGAGCTGCCCGACATCACCTCCGCCATCGTCTCGCTGATTGCCCTCACAGCCTTCCTCAAGGTGTGGCAGCCCAAGCGCATCTTCCGTTTTGATACGGAACAGAGCGCTCCCGGCAAGGCCACTGGCGCGAAAGCAGCCGGCGCAGCCAAACCCCAAGCCGCAGCAACCCTCACCGCAGGCGCCATCCTCAAGGCCTGGTCGCCCTTCATCATCCTCACCGCCATGGTCACGCTGTGGAGCCTCAAGCCCTTCAAGGCGCTGTTCGCCGCAGGCGGCCCCCTGGCGTCGACCATCATCAACATCCCCGTGCCCATGCTCGACAAGCTGGTCGCCAAGATGCCGCCGGTGGTCGCGCAGGCCACGCCTTACGGCGCGGTGTACACCTTCAACTGGCTGGCCGCCACTGGCACAGCCATCCTGATCGCGGCCATCCTCACCATCGCCTTTGCCCGCTTCTCCCCCGCCAAAGCCGTGGCCACGCTGGGCGAGACGGTGCGCGAGCTGGTCATCCCCATCTACTCCATCGGCATGGTGCTGGCGTTTGCCTTCGTGGCCAACTACTCGGGCCTGTCGGCCACGCTGGCACTGGCGCTGGCCCACACGGGCCAGGCGTTTGTGTTCTTCTCGCCCTTCCTGGGCTGGATTGGTGTGTTCCTCACGGGATCGGACACCTCCGCCAACGCCTTGTTTGGCGCGCTGCAGGCCACCACGGCCAACCAGTTGGGCCTGTCGCCCGTGCTCACCGTGGCGGCCAACACCACCGGTGGCGTCACCGGCAAGATGATTTCGCCCCAGTCCATCGCCATCGCCTGCGCGGCCGTGGGGCTGTCGGGCAAGGAGTCGGACCTGTTCCGCTTCACCGTCAAGCACAGCCTGGTGTTCGCCGCCATCATCGGCATCATCTGCACGCTGCAGGCCTATGTGTTTCCATGGATGATTCCGGGTCATTGAAACCCTGAATCCGAGAGCCCCCCATGCGCCTGGCCGATCACGTTGTCGAAAAACTGCTTGCCCTCGTGCAAGAACGCGGACTGCAGCCCGGACACAAGCTGCCCGCCGAACGGCAACTGGCCGAGGAACTGGGGGTATCGCGCACCTCGGTGCGCGAGGCCATCCAGAAGCTCACCAGCCAGGGTGTGCTTTCGGCCCGGCGCGGCGATGGCACCTATGTGAAGCAGTCGAGCAAACCGGCCGAGTGGCTGCAAGAAGCCATGGTGCCGCTGGCGGGACTGATCGAATCCGACCCCCACTACCGCTACGACGTGCTGGAGACGCGCCACGCGCTCGAAACCAGCACCGCCTGGCTGGCCGCACAGCGCGCCACGGCGCAAGACAAAGCCCACATCCAGCGCTGCTTTGAAGTGATGCTGCAGCACCAGCAAAGCGGCCATGCCGAACTGGCCGCCCGCGCCGACGCGCAGTTCCACCTGGCCATTGCCGAGGCCTCGCACAACCTGGTGCTGGTGCAGGTGATGCACAGCCTGTTCACCGTGGTGCTCTCCACCGTGGAGCGCAACCGCCACGACATGTTCCGCCTGAGTGCCCCCGTCACGCTGCAAGCACTCACGGCACAGCACCAGGCGCTGATGCAGGCCATTCTGGACGGCGACCCGCAGCGCGCGCGTGCCTGCATCGGCGAGCACCTGGAGCATGTGCGCACCACCATCCAGCGCATGGACGAAGACCGCGCACGGCGCGAACGCTCCATGCGCCTGCCCCTGGATCTAGCCCCCCAAGACCTGAGACAGCCACCACCATGATCATCTCCTCCAGCGCCGACTACCGCACGGTGGCGCAAAAGTTTCTCCCGCCCTTCCTGTTCCACTACATCGACGGTGGCTCGTATGCCGAGCAGACACTGCGCCGCAATGTGGACGACTTTGCCGCCGTGGCATTGCGCCAGCGCGTGCTCAAGGACATGAGCCAGCTCGACACCAGCATCGAGCTGTTTGGCGAAAAGCTCAGCATCCCTGTCGCCCTCTCGCCCGTGGGCCTGACCGGCATGTACCGCCGACGCGGCGAAGTGCAGGCCGCCCGCGCGGCCAGCAGACACGGCATTCCGTTCACCATGTCCAGCGTATCGGTCTGCCCCATCGAAGAGGTGGCGCCCATGATCAAACGCCCCATGTGGTTCCAGCTCTACGTACTCAAAGACCGTGGCTTCATGCAAAACGCGCTGGAGCGTGCGCAGGCCGCAGGCTGCACCACCCTGGTGTTTACGGTAGACATGCCCGTACCGGGCGCACGCTATCGCGACGCGCATTCGGGCATGAGCGGCCCCAACGCAGCGCTGCGCCGCTACTGGCAGGCCATGACACACCCGCACTGGGCCGTGGACGTAGGTCTGCTGGGCCGCCCGCATGACCTGGGCAACATCTCGGCTTACCGAGGCAGCCCCACGGGCCTGCAGGACTACATGGGCTACCTCAGCGCCAACTTCGACCCGTCCATCTCGTGGAAAGACCTGGAGTGGATCCGCGCCTTCTGGAAGGGCCCGATGGTCATCAAGGGCATCCTCGACCCCGAAGACGCCAAGGACGCTGTGCGCTTTGGCGCGGACGGCATCATCGTCTCCAACCACGGCGGCCGCCAGCTCGACGGCGTGCTGTCGTCCGCGCGTGCGCTGCCCGCCATTGCGGATGCAGTGAAGGGCCAGATCAAAATCCTGGCCGACTCGGGCATCCGCAACGGGCTGGACGTGGTGCGCGCCCTGGCCTTGGGCGCCGACTGCGCCATGATTGGCCGCGCCTACATCTACGCGCTGGCAGCAGGCGGCGAGGCCGGTGTGAAGCACCTGCTGGAGCTGCTGGAGAAAGAAATGCGCGTGGCCATGACGCTGACCAGCGTGGCCAAGGTGGCCGACATCTCCGCTGACTTGCTGGTGCGCGAAGCATGAGCTCCGCCGCGCCCATCTCCCGCGAAGCCCTGCTGGCGCAGATGCGCGACGTCGTCGGTGCCGCCCATGTGCTCACCGACGACCAGGCTACCCGGCGCTTTCGCAAAGGCCACCGCACCGGCGAAGGCCCGGTGCTGGCCGTGGTGCGGCCCGCCACCTTGCTGGAGCAGTGGAAAGTGCTGCAGGCCGCCGTGGCGGCGGACCGCATCGTCATCATGCAGGCGGCCAACACCGGGCTCACCGGGGGCTCCACCCCCGACGGCAACCAGTACGACCGCGAGATCATCCTCATGAACACGCTGCGCATCACCGGTGTGCAGGTGGTGCGCGGTGGTGAACAGGTGGTGTGCCTGCCCGGCGCCACACTCGACCGGCTGGAGCAGACGCTGATCCCCTTCAACCGCGAACCGCACTCGGTCATTGGCTCGTCGTGCATCGGCGCCTCGGTGCTGGGCGGCATCTGCAACAACTCGGGCGGCGCGCTGGTGCGCCGGGGCCCCGCCTACACCGAGCTAGCGCTGTACGCCCGCGTGAAGGGTGACGGCACGCTGGAGCTGGTGAACCACCTGGGCATCGAGCTGGGCCAGACGCCCGAGGACATCCTGACCCGCCTGCAAAGCGGCAGCTACACCGAAGCCGACGTGCGCCATGAGCCTGAGCGCGCCGCATCGGACGCCCGCTATGCGCAGGACGTGCGCGCCGTGGACGCCGACAGCCCCGCCCGCTTCAATGCCGACCCGTCGCGCCTGTTCGAGGCCTCGGGCTCCGCCGGCAAGGTGTGCCTGTTTGCCGTGCGGCTCGACACCTTTCCCAAAGAACCCAGCACGGTGTTCTACATCGGCAGCAACGCGCCCGAAGACCTCACCGCCGTGCGCCGCCACCTGCTCACCGCGCTGCCCCGCCCGCCCATTGCCGGTGAATACATCCACCGCACCGCGTTCGACATCGGCGAGAAATACGGCAAGGACACCTTCTTGCTCATCGACCGCTTTGGCACGGCCCGCGTGCCTGCGGCCTTTGCGCTCAAGAGCCGGTTGGATGGCTACTTCGAGCGCCTTGGCCTGCGCGGCTTTGTGGACCACGCCATCCAGGCCGTGACCCGCCTGCTGCCCAGCCACCTGCCCCCGCGTGCACGCCAGTGGCGCGACTTGTACGAACACCACCTGCTGGTACGCGTATCGAACGACCAAGTAGAGGCCACCCGCGCCTTCCTGACCGAGCACTTTGCGAACAGCGCCCAGGGCGGCTGGTTTGAGTGCGATGCCGACGAAGGGCGCAAGGCCTTCCTGCACCGTTTTGCCATCGCCGGCGCCGCCATCCGCTACCGTGAGGTGCACCGCCGCGAGGTCGAAGACATCGTGGCGCTCGATATTGCCCTGCGCCGCAACGACCGCGAATGGGTGGAGCAACTGCCGCAGGACGTAGAGCGCGATGTGGTGCACAAGCTGTACTACGGCCACTTCTTCTGCCATGTGTTCCACCAGGACTACATCGTGAAGAAGGGCGTGGACCCGCTGGCCATGGAGCACCGCATGTGGGAGCTGCTGGACGAGCGCCGCGCCGAATACCCCGCCGAGCACAACGTGGGCCACCTCTACGTGGCAAAACCTGCGCTGGCGGGCTTCTACCAGTCCCTAGACCCGACCAACACCTTCAACCCCGGCATCGGCCACACCCCGCGCGGGCGCAACTGGCAGGAGTGCAACCACGCCAGCGGCGGCTGGCCCAAGGGGTATTCAGAGAACGCGTGACGCGGGTCGGCATCGCGTTGCGCCGCATTGTCCCGCCATACCCCGTCTCGCCCCACCCCAAACCGTTCGGGCTGAGCCTGTCGAAGCCGGGGCAACACCCCAAACCGTTCGGGCTGAGCCTGTCGAAGCCGGGGCAACACCCCAAACCGTTCGGGCTGAGCTTGTCGAAGCCTTGCGCAGCGCTTCGACAGGCTCAGCGTGAACGGTGAGAGAAGTTCCAGTGGAATCAGTGAATTCCCGCCAGATTCATCACTGCGTGCAGCGCTTCGACGAACTCAGCGTGAACGGATGGGGGGAGCGACCTCCCGGGTCAATCCACCGAAGCGGCACCAGCGGGCGGTGCCGGGTGCTTGAGGGCGTTTTTCACCAGCTTGCGCTCCACCGCATCGCGCAGGTCCACGCCGGTGTGGTCGGCCAGCTGCAGCAGGTAGAGCAGCACATCGGCCATTTCCTCGCCCACGCGCTCTTTATGAGCGGGGTCGGCGGTGAGCTGTTGCGACTCCTCGGGCGTGAGCCACTGGAACAGCTCCTGCAGCTCGGCCGCCTCCACCATCAGCGCCATGGCCAGGTTCTTGGGCGTGTGGTAGGGCTGCCATTGGCGGGCAGCGGCGAAGGCGCGCAGGCGTTGCTGCAGGTCGGCCAGGTCCAGCGTCACGCCGCGCCCCCTGCACGGCCCGCGCATTGCAAAACGCAAACGCTATGCATTTGATAGCTAATTGCGCTTGATACATAAGCGCCAGAGGCCAATTTGATGCTCATAGCGGCGTCACCGGCGCCTCGCCTGCCAGGTGGCGGCGGGCGTTTTCCATGAAGCGGTCCACAGAGTTCTGCACCGCCTCGGGCGACCACCCAGCGACGTGGGGCGTGAGCACGACGTTGTCCAGGTCCAGCAGCTCGGCCGGGGGCGCGGGCTCGCTCTCGTACACATCCAGGCCCGCCGCAGCAATGCGGCCCTCGCGCAGCGCAGCGGCCAGGGCTGCGGTGTCGATCACGCTACCGCGTGCAATGTTGACCACCACGCCGCGCGGGCCCAGCGCGTTCAGCACGGCTGCGTTGACCAAATGCTTGGTGCCCGCGCCGCCGGGCGTAGCGATGACGAGAAAGTCCGCCCACTCGGCCAGCGCCGTCACATCGGCAAAGTAGCGGTAAGGCACATCGGTGCGGGCGCTGCGGTTGTGGTAACCCACCTCAATCTCAAAGCCCAGCGCGCGCTGCGCAATCTTCTTGCCGATGGTGCCCAGGCCGACTAGCCCCAAGCGCTTGTGCGACACGTTGGGCGGCAGCGGCAACGCCGTGCGCCAGATGCCCGCGCGCGTGGCCTTGTCCAGCGGCAGGATGCGGCGCTGCGCGGCAATCAGCAGGCCCCAGGTGTGGTCGGCCACGCAGTCGTCGTTGGTGCCCGCGCCGGTGGCGACCACGACGCCGCGGGCCTTGGCATGGTCCACCGCCACGTTCTCATACCCCGCGCCGAGCACGCAGACCAGCGTGAGGGCGGGCAGCGCGTCGATCTGCGCGGGCGACAGGCCTATGGCACCGATGGTGAGTGCGACGCGAACACGGGGCCCGTGCGCGGCGATGGCGGCCGCAGCCTGCGCCACATCGGGGGCATAGACGACTTCAAATACCTCCGCCATCTGGGCACGGTGTTCTTCAGACAGAAAGGTGAGAGCAAGCAGGACAGGCTTCATGGGTTCAAGGTTCTACAAAAAAGGATTCAGGCAATCAGGCCGCGCCATCGCTTTGCTGCAAGGCCCACATGCTGGCGTAGCGGCCATTGAGGGCCAGTAGTTGTGCATGGGTGCCGCGCTCGATGATGCGCCCCGCATCCATGACCAGAATCTCGTGCGCGTCCACCACGGTGGACAGGCGGTGCGCAATCAGCAGCGTGGTCTTGTTCTGCGCGGCGGTTTGCAGCTCGGCCTGGATGGCGCGTTCGTTGGCCGAATCCAGCGCGCTGGTGGCTTCGTCGAAGATGAGGATGGGCGGGTTCTTGAGCAGCGTGCGGGCAATGGCCACCCGCTGCTTTTCGCCGCCCGAGAGCTTGAGCCCCCGCTCGCCCACCATCGTGGCGTAGCCCTTGGGTGTGCTGGCGATGAAATCGTGGATGCGCGCGGCGCGGGCGGCAGCCTCTACCTCTTGCTGCGTGGCGCCCGTGCGGCCGTAAGCAATGTTGTAGGCCACGGTGTCGTTGAAGAGCACCGTGTCTTGCGGCACGATGCCAATGGCCTGGCGCACGCTGGATTGCGTGACGCTGCGAATCTCTTGCCCTGCGATGGTGATACGGCCCTGCTGGATGTCGTAGAAGCGGAACAGCAGCCGCGCCAGCGTGGATTTGCCCGAGCCCGACGGCCCCACCACCGCCACCGTCTTGCCGGCCGGAATCTCAAAGCTCACGCCTTGCAGAATGGGGCGCCCGCCGGAACTGGCAGCGCCGGGATCGTAGGCAAAGTGCACATCTTCAAACCGCACGGTGGGCTGGTCCAGCCCCGACAGCTGCTGCGCGCCGGGCGCGTCAGCCACTTCGCGCTCCCTGTCCATCAGCGTGAACATCTTGTCCAGGTCCGTGAGGCTCTGCTTGATCTCGCGGTAGATCACGCCCAAAAAGTTGAGCGGGATGTACAGCTGGATCATGAAGGCGTTGACCATGACGAGATCGCCCAGCGTCATGCGGCCATCGACTACGCCCTGTGTGGCACGCCACAGCATGGCCACCAGGCCCGTGGCAATGATGAGCTGCTGGCCCGCGTTGAGCATGGACAGCGTCGTCTGGCTCTTGAGCCGCGCGCGGCGCAGGCGCTCCAGGCTTTCGTCGTAGCGGCGCGCCTCGAAGCCTTCGTTGTTGAAGTACTTCACCGTCTCGTAGTTCAGCAGCGAATCCACGGCTTTGGTGTGCGCGGCCGAATCGAACTCGTTGGCTTCGCGGCGGAACTTGGTGCGCCACTCCGTCACCAGCACGGTGTAGGCGATGTACAGCACCAGCGCCGTGAGCGTGATCCAGGCAAACCAGGCGTCGAACTTCACGGCCAGCACACTGAGCACCAGCACCACTTCGATCAGCGTGGCAAACACGTTGAACAGCGAAAACGAGATCAGCGACTCGATGCCGCGCACACCGCGCTCGATGTCGCGGGTCATGCCGCCGGTCTGCCGCTCCAGGTGAAAGCGCAGGCTCAGCGCGTGCAGGTGCTCAAACGTCTGCAGCGCAATCGAGCGCGCCGCCCCCTGCGTGGCCTTGGCAAAGATCAGTTCGCGCAACTCGGTGAACACCGATGTGGACAAGCGCAGCGCGCCATAGGCCACCAGCAAACCCACGGGCACCACCAGGATGGCGGCCGGGTCGCTGGGTTTGAAGCTCATGGCGTCCACCAGCGTCTTGAGCAGCAGGGGCACGCCCACATTGGCCAGTTTGGCGCCCACCATGAAGACAATGGCCCCCACCACGCGCCACTTGTATTGCCACAGGTAGGGCAACAGGCGCTGAAGGGTGAGCCAATCGGACTGGGAACGCTGGGCAGGAGCGGCGGACGAGGGGGAATGTGGTGAGGCGGATTCGCCGCGTTGGCGCATGGGGGACAATCCTGATTGTTGTTCTATCGTGATTGTGCCCATGTCTGCTTCTTTCAGCCCGCCACCTGCTCCATTGCCCACCGACCACGAACTGGTGCTCAAGGTCATCCCCATGCCGGGCGACTGCAATGCCAATGGCGACATCTTTGGCGGCTGGGTGATGGCGCAGGTGGACCTCGCCGGCTCGGTGCTGCCCGCGCGCTACGTGCAAGGGCGCATGGCGACCGTGGCCGTCAATGAATTCATCTTCAAGCAACCCGTGCGCGTAGGCGACATCCTTTCGTTTTTCTCGCACATCACCCGGGTGGGCAACACCTCGGTGACGGTGCAGGTGGAAGTGTTCGCCGAGCGTTTTTCAGACCAGGGCAGGTATGTCAAAGTGACCCAGGCAACGCTGACCTACGTGGCCATTGACGCCCAGGGGCGCCCGCGCCCTCTGCCCAAGCCCGACACGCCGGCGCAGGCCTGAGCTGCGCTTGCAGGCGCCGCCGTGCACAGCCTCCCAGATAGGCTCATCGCTCGGCAGCCCAGCAACGAAAAAGGCCAGGGCTCGCGCCACTGGCCTTGTGCACTGCCTGTTCAGGACGCGTGCGCAGGAACGAACAAAGGCCGGCTGCCCGCCTCAGGCCGCCATGGCCGTGGGTTCGGCACGCACTGGCTGGGCAGGGGCTGAGCGCATGGATGTGCCTGCGTTGATGCCGGCCTCGATCTCACCAGCGAGTTGCCCGCCCTCTTCCACCACCAGCTTGCCGTAGCGAATCTTGCCGTTGACCTTGCCGGTGCTGTAGATGACCAGCTTCTGGCGTACGGTGAGGGTACCGTTGAACTCGCCGTGGATCTCTGCAATGTCGATTTCAGCAGATCCCTTGAACGCACCGTTTTCCGAAATATGGATCACGCGCGAATCCATGGTGGCTTCGACCGTGCCTTCGACCACGAGCGTATCGCAATCGGTGATCTCCACGCCCTTGAGCTTGATGTTGGGGCCTACGGTGAGCTTGCTTCCCGTGCTGTCACTGGCGGATGCCACTGGCTTTTGTCCCGTCAACCCACCTGGTGCACCCACCACAGGGGCCGCGCCAGAGACAAGATTGTTCAGACCATTGGCGGGGGTGGAGGTGGCGGTGTGGCGTTGGAAGGGTTCGGGTTCACGCTTGCCAAAGAAAGGGTTTTGCACGGCCATCAGATCTCCTTGAAAAGGATGCATCCTAGGTTTTCATGCCGCCAAAAGATGCCATCTTGCGCAAGAACGGTAACCAAACGGTTCGTCCGTAGCATGCGCTTGCAAGCCTTGCAGGCCCACACGCGGCGCCTCAGCCGCGCAGCAGAACTTACGAAACGATGTAGGCCGCTGCTCCGGCAGACATGAGTTGGCCATCGGGCCCGAAAAACTCCATGCGTGTGGTGGCCACGCGGGAGCCCAGGCGCAGCACCTCGGCGCGGAGTTCAAAGTGCGAGCCAATGCCGGGGCGCAGGTAATCAATGCGCAAGTCGATGGTGCCCAGCTTGGCGAAGCGATGCAGACGCTGCTCGGGCAATTCGTCCATGTGCTTGGCGCCAATGGCGGCCATCACGGCCAGGCCGCCCATGGCGTCCAGCCCCGCACTGATCACGCCGCCGTGGATGCGGTTGTACGCATAGTGGCCCACCAGCTCAGGCCGCATGTCGATGCGCGCCACCGCCTGCTGCGCAGTGATGCTGACCACCTTGAGCCCGAGCAGCTGGTTGAAGACGATCTTTTCTTCAAAGATGGAGGTCAGCCCTGCGATGAACTCGGGTTCGAACACGGCTGGGGCTGTAGCGGCGGAGGCAGACGTCATAGACTTCCTTGGTGCGGCAACGCAGGGCTACCGCAAATACTATTGTTTTGATAGCTGCTGGCGCTTACCACATGGGCGCCAGGCATCGATTTCTTCCAAACCACGCCCGCGTGGAGGGCAGCGCCGCAGCAGACTCACCCTTGCTGAGGCCAGCAGGTCTTTTTTTATCGAAAGATGCACTGCCCTGTGGTGCTGAGCGTGCCCGCGGCCCCGGCACCAGACTTCAGATCTTGCTGAAGTCTGGATGTCTTTTAATCGAAACACATCCTGCGACTGCGTCGCCGGTGCCTGCGGCACCTGATTTCAGACTTTGCTGAAATCAGGATGTCTTTTGGCGAAACACTGGCGCACCGCTTCGCTGTGCGCGCTGGCTGCGCCAGCTCCACACTTCAGACCTTGCTGAAGTCTGGATGTCTTTTAATCGAAACACATCCTGCGACTGCGTCGCTGGTGCCTGCGGCACCTGACTTCAGACCTTGCTGAAGTCTGGATGTCTTTTCTCCATAAACGCTCCAAACGCTTCGCGGGCGGCGGGCTCGCGCAGCATGCGGCCAAAGCTGGCGCCTTCTTCGGCCATCACGGCGGCGATCTGGGGCAGTTGGTGCTTCTTCATCAAGCGCTTGGTTTCGATCAGCGAGGACAAGGGCTTGGCCGCAAGCTTGCGGGCCTGGGCCTGCGCCACGCCATTGCATTCGGTGGGGGGCACCACGCGGTTGACCAGACCCACCTCAAGGGCCGCTTCGGCCAAGAAGGGTTCGCCCAGCAACAACGCTTCGGCCGCGCGGTGGTAGCCGAGCATTTGGGGCACCAGCAAGCTCGATGCGGCTTCAGGGCACAGGCCCAGGTTGACGAAGGGCATGGAGAACGCGGCGTTGTCGCCTGCATAGACCAAGTCGCAATGGAACAGCATGGTGGTGCCAATGCCCACGGCCGGGCCGCATACCGAAGCAACCACGGGCTTGGGGAAGGCTGCCAGACGGTGCAGGAAACGGAACACCGGCGAATCCTGCGTGGCAGGCGGCTGCTGCAGAAAGTCGCCAATGTCGTTGCCGGCACTGAAGATGGCCACGTCGCCCTGGAACACGACCACGCGCACCGTGGCGTCCTGCTCGGCGGCGGCCAGGGCGTCGGCCATGGCGGCATACATGGTGGTGGTGATGGAGTTTTTCTTGTCCACCCGATTGAAGGTGATGGTGGTCACGCCCGCTTCGGAGTGAACGAGGATGTCTGTGGTGGTGTCGGTCATGGTGAAAAGAGGTTGAGGGCGGAGGAATCGAAGCGTATGGCTTCTATTCCTTGTAATAGACGATCTGATGGCTCGTAGCCAGCATGGTGCCGGCTTCGTTCCACAGCTGCACGGTCTGGTCAAAAAACCCGTTGCGGAACTCCTGCCCGCGCGCCTGGCCCAGCAGGTAGCCCGTTCCTGTCTGCGCCAGCTGTTCGCCACTGGCATGGAAGTACACGGTGATGGACACCGTGCCTGCGGGCACCCGGTGGGCACGGCGCAACCACACGCGTGGGAAGAACAGGTCGGCCAGAGCGGCCAAAGCGCAGAAGTCGAGAGGCCGGGCGGGCGCGTCGCGCATCCACAGCTGCGTCAGGCTGTGATCGCCGCTGCCGTCCCACGCACGCGGCAACGCGCCGGTGATGGGGCGCATTTCATAACGGCGCAGCCATTCCATGGCGTCGGGGCCATGCACGATGGGCGGCTGGACGGTGGGCCCGGGCACCGAGGGCATGGGCACGTCGCCTGCGCTCCAGGTGTCGCGCCGCACGGCGGTCACCGCAGTGGCCGTGGTGGTGACCACCGGCGCACCTTCGGCATCGGCTTGCAGGATGGACAGCGTCCAATGCTGGGTGGAGCGGTTGGTGCGCACAGGCGTTGCCTGCACCGTGAAGGAGCCGGCCATCAGTGCGCCGGCGTAGTTGACGGTGAGCGACAACGGATCGCCCAGCCGGTCGGGATGTTGCATGACCGCCTGCAGCAGCGTGGCCGCAGTCACGCCCCCAAACGGCCCCACCATGTTCCAGTAGCCTGGATGGGTCTGGCCCGTGTACTGCCCGGGCGCGGAGGATGTCAGCGCGAGCGCCTCGTCCAGAGGATGGATGGTTGAAGTCATGCCGCAAGTGTGCCGCGAAATGGAGCGTCAAAGGGTCGTGCCCGTGACTGCGGCGCGCGCCGCCCCAGCACGCGGTGGTGCGGCCAGGCCAGCCAGAGCCGCAGCAGCCCGCGGCCACAGGGTGTCACGAAACTGGTCGCGGAAAAAGCCGAAATGCCCGATGCGCAGCGCTTTCACCTCGGCCGGCGTGATGCTCTCCACACGGCGTGCGGCATTGGCGTACAGGTTGACCAGGTTGTGCGTGCCGCGCAGCGTCATCAGCTCATCGTCGGCCATGGACAGCGCCAGCACCGGAAAGCGCACCGCGCCATAGCTTTGCGCCACCGCAGGCCCTCCAGCGCCCACGCTGTAGGCCGGGTGCAGGCACCAGCGGCGCCACTGCAAGATCACGCCGGCAGGCAGGTCGCCCACCTTCTTGAGCGCACGCCCCGGAAAGTACCCGCACAGCCGCGTGGCCAGCGGCACCAGCACCCACCAGAAGTAGGGAACGATGCGTTTGAGCTTGGGAGCGTTGTCGCGCCAATACCCACTGCCCGCCGCCACGCTGAGCAGACCATCGACCTGCTCAGGCCGCGTGAGCAGGCCGGGCAACTGCGCGCCCAGGCTGTGCCCCAGCAGGTACAGCGGCTGCGCCGGCAACGCCGCCTTGGCCGCCGTGATCACCGCCTCGTAGTCCTGCGCCCAGTCAAACAAATCGGCCTTCACATCGCGCATCGCACCCTGCAGCGAATCACCATGCCCCCGGTAGTCAAACGTGGTGACCCGAAACCCCTGCTGCGCCAACCACAGCGCAAAGGCCTCATAAAACGACTGCCGCACCCCCATGGCCCCGCCAATCACCACGCTGGCGCGCGCATCGCCCTCGGGCTCGTAAACGCGCAACGCCAGCGCTACCGCGCCATCGCCGCCGTGGACCTGCAA
The DNA here is from genome assembly GCA_002377855.1 of Acidovorax delafieldii. Lineage (GTDB taxonomy): Bacteria > Pseudomonadota > Gammaproteobacteria > Burkholderiales > Burkholderiaceae_C > Acidovorax > Acidovorax delafieldii_A. The sequence continues at coordinate 126,713 of DFQQ01000018.1, forward strand.
GGTTTGCTTGTCCATGTCTGTCTCCTTGTTCGAAACCGATCTGCGCCGGCTTGAAGAAAAGAAACTATCGCTGAAGGCCAGTGCCCTGGCTTCGACAAGCTCAGCCCGAACGGGTGGGGAGAGACAACGTCCAGATCCCCTGCCCCGGTTCCCGGGCCTTCACACCCCGCCCTCCAGGGCGTAGCGAGCGGCTTTCAGGCTAGGCGGACGGAGCACAGCAACCGGAACGTACTTGCCTAGTACGTGAGGATTGCGAGCACCGCCCAACGACGCATGAAGGCCGCGCAGTAGCCTCACACTGACTCGAAGATGCCGGCGGCGCCTTGTCCCATGCCTACACACATGGTCACCATCCCGTACTTGAGCTTGTTGCGCTTGAGCGCATGCACCACCGTGGCCGAGCGGATCGCTCCCGTGGCCCCCAGCGGGTGCCCCAGCGCAATCGCCCCACCCATCGGGTTGACCTTGCTCGGGTCCATGCCCAGCGTGTTCATCACCGCCAGCGACTGCGCCGCAAAAGCTTCGTTCAGCTCAAACCAGTCGATGTCCTGCTGGTTCAGGCCCGCGTAGCGCAGCGCTGCCGGGATGGCCTCGATCGGCCCAATGCCCATGATGTGCGGCGGCACGCCCTTGGCGGCGTAGCTCACAAAACGCGCCAGCGGCGTCAGGCCAAAGCGCTTCACAGCCGACTCGCTGGCCAGGATCAGCGCGCCTGCGCCGTCGCTGGTTTGCGAGCTGTTGCCAGCAGTGACGCTGCCGCGCGCCGCGAACACCGTCTTGAGCTTGGCCAGGCCTTCCAGGCTGGTGTCGGGGCGTGCGCCCTCGTCCATGCCCACGGTGCGGGTCTTGGCAGTCGTCTCGCCCGTTTCCAGGTTGGCCGTGCGGTCGGTGACCTCGATCGGCGTGATCTCGTCGGCAAAGTAGCCCGCTTGCTGCGCGGCCAGGGCTTTTTGGTGCGACTGCAATGCAAACTGGTCCTGCGCTTCGCGGCTCACCTTCCACTGCTGGGCCACCTTCTCGGCCGTGAGGCCCATACCGTAGGCAATGCCCACGTCGCCGTCGCGCTCGAAAATGCTGGGCGACAGGCTGGGGCTGTTGCCCATCATGGGCACCATGCTCATGCTTTCCACACCGGCAGCGATCATCACTTCGGCCTCGCCCACGCGGATGCGGTCGGCCGCCATCTGCACGGCCGACAGGCCCGATGCGCAAAAGCGGTTGACGGTGATGCCACCCACGCTGGTGGGCAGGCCCGCCAGCACGGCGCCAATGCGCGCCACGTTCAGGCCCTGCTGCGCTTCGGGGATGGCGCAGCCGCAGATGATGTCTTCGATGGCGGCGGGGTCGAGCCCGGGCGCTGCGGCCAGCGCGGCCTTGAGCGTGGTCGCCAGCAGGTCGTCAGGGCGCATGTTGCGGAAGAACCCGCGGTGCGAGCGCCCGATGGGCGTGCGCGTGGCGGCAACGATGTAGGCTTCCTGGACTTGTTTGGCCATGGGGTAACTCCTTCAATTCTTGGCGGGGCGGCTGGCTGGAACCCAGGCCCACGTAAATACACATTCGACCGGCTCCACGCCGGCTTCGTCGGTCACGGTGACGGTGACCTGAACCTCGCCCTTGTCGCTGGCCTGCATGGCCGCGCACTGCGCTGGCGTGAGCGTGGCGACGGCCTTGAGGCCACCCGTGGCGCGCCTCTTGAACGCCATGGAGAGCTCCTTGGCCAGCGGCGTGCAGTCGTCGCGCACGTTCATCCCCACGACCATGCCGGTGGCCGTTTCGGCCAACAAGTTCATGGCCGAGGCATGCACGCCGCCAATGTGGTTCTGCACGCGGTGCTCATTGGCCAGCCGCACTTCAACCCGCTCGGGTGTGAGCGACACAAACTGCACCCCTGCCGTGCCGGTGAAAGGCACCGCGCGGCGCAAGATGATGTTCTGCACGAAGCCGCGCATGAAGGCGGGGGCCTCGTCCAGGCGCATCAGCGAGCGCTGCAGCTTGTTGGGGGCGCGGTCCGTCATGACAGAGGCCATCAGTTGCGGACGGGCTTGCCCGTAGAGAGCATGCCCAGGATGCGCTCTTGCGTTTTGGGGTGCTCAATGAGGGCGCAGAACGCCTTGCGCTCCAGCGTCATCAGGTATTCCTCGCTCACCAGCGTGCCTGCATCCACGTCGCCGCCGCACACCACTTCAGCGATCAGGCTGGCGATGTGGAAGTCGTGCTGGCTGATGAAGCCGCCGTCTTTCATGTTGACCAGCGAACCCTTGATGGTGGCGATACCGCTGCGGCCCGCCACGGGGAACAGGCGCTTGTGCGGGGCACGCCAGCCGCCGTTGGCCATGGCCTTGGCTTCGTTGATGGCCACGTATAGCAGCTCGTCCTTGTGGGGCACGATGACGTCGGACTCCAGCAGATAGCCCAGCTTGCGCGACTCCAGCGCGCTGGTGCCCACCTTGGCCATGGCGGCGGCGGTGAAGCCTTCGGTCAGGAAGGGCAGGATGTCCTTGCCTGTGGAGGTGGCGGCGTTCTCGGCCGCACGGCGGGCGATGTAGGTCAGGCCACCGGCGCCAGGCACCAGGCCCACGCCCACCTCGACAAGGCCAATGTAGCTTTCCATGTGCACCACGCGGCGGGCCGAGTGCACGGCCAGCTCACACCCACCGCCCAGCGCCAGGCCGCGCACGGCCGAGACCACGGGCACGTTGGCGTAGCGGATGCGCAGCATGGTGTTTTGCAGCTCTTGCTCAGCCCCTTCAATGGCGCTCACACCGGCCACCATGAACGCGGGCAGCATGGCCTGCAGGTCGGCACCAGCGCTGAACGGCTCGTCGCCCGACCAGATCACGACGCCGGCATAGTCCTTCTCGGCAAGGTCCACCGCCATGGCCAGGCCTTCGGCCACATCGGGGCTGATGGCGTGCATCTTGGTCTTGATGCTGGCAATCACAATCTCGTCATCGAGCGTCCACAGGCGAATGCTGTCGTCCTCGTGCAGCGTCTTGCCAGCCGTCTTGTAGTCGGGCAGCGATTCGCCCAGCAGCTTTTCAGGGAAATGCTGCTTTGCGTAGACGGGCAAAGCGCGGCGCGCTACAAATTTGTGAGCAGATGCACTCCACGAGCCCTGCGCGGTGTGCACGCCACCGGCTTCGGCCACGGGGCCCTTGAAGACCCACTCGGGCAGTGGCGCGCGGCTCAATGCCTTGCCAGCGTCGATGTCTTCCTGGATCATCTTCGCCACTTCCAGCCAGCCCGCTTCTTGCCACAGCTCGAAGGGGCCTTGCTTCATGCCAAAGCCCCAGCGCATGGCCTGGTCCACGTCGCGGGCGTTGTCGGCGATCGTGCCCAGGTGCACCGCGGCGTAGTGGAAGCTGTTGCGCAAAATGGCCCACAGGAACTGGCCCTGCGCGCCTTCGGCATTGCGCAGCAATTTCAGGCGCTGTGCAGCAGGCTTCTTGAGCATGCGGCCATACACCTCGTCGGCCTTCTGGCCACCGGGCACGTACTCTTCGGCTTCAAGGTCAAAGCGCAGCACATCGCGGCCCACCTTCTTGTAGAAGCCTGCCTTGGTCTTCTGGCCCAGGTGGCCCAGCTCCAGCAGCTTCTTCAGCACGGCGGGTGTTTCAAAGCTGCCGTAGAACGGGTCGCTCTTTTCGTCGAGGTTGTCCTGCAGCGTCTTGATCACGTGGGCCATGGTGTCCAGGCCCACCACGTCGGCGGTGCGGAAGGTGCCGCTCGATGCACGGCCCAGCTTCTTGCCCGTGAGGTCGTCCACCACATCAAAGGTCAGGCCAAAGTTCTCAACCTCCTTCATCGTGGACAGCATGCCTGCGATGCCCACGCGGTTGGCCACGAAGTTGGGCGTGTCGTGCGCACGCACCACGCCCTTGCCCAGGCCGCTGGTGACAAAGGCCTCGAGCTGGTCGAGCACTTCAGGGGCGGTGGTGGGGGTGTTGATCAATTCCACCAGCGTCATGTAGCGCGGTGGGTTGAAGAAGTGGATGCCGCAAAAGCGCGGCTTGATGCTTTCGGGCAGCGCCTCGCTGAGCTTGGTGATGGACAGGCCCGAGGTGTTGGACGCCACGATGGCGTGCTTGGCCACGTGGGGGGCGATTTTGGTGTACAGGTCCAGCTTCCAGTCCATGCGCTCGGCAATGGCCTCGATGATGAGGTCGCACTCCTTGAGCAGGTGCATGTGCTCTTCGTAGTTGGCCTGCTGGATCAGCGCGGCGTCGTCGGCGACGCCCAGCGGGGCGGGCTTGAGCTTCTTGAGGCCTTCGACGGCCTTGGTGACGATGCCGTTCTTGGGGCCTTCCTTGGCAGGCAGGTCAAACAGCACCACCGGCACTTTCACATTGACGAGGTGGGCGGCAATCTGCGCGCCCATCACGCCTGCGCCGAGCACGGCGACTTTTTTCACTTGGAATCTGGACATGGTTTTGATGAGGTTCAATCCGTTCGGGCTGAGCTTGTCGAAGCCGTGGCGAGGGGTTGCATCCACGCCCTTGAACAAGCTCAGGGCGAACGGGTGTTGTGAATGGGTGCGGCGCCTACTGCAGGCGAATCCACGTTTGCGTGCGGCCAAAGGGGCCGATGGAGCCGCGCACTTCCAGCTTCTTGCCCCCGTCGATGGGCGTCAGGCGCAGCGTGTAGTTGCGGCCGTTCTCGGGGTCGAGAATCTTGCCGCCTTCCCACACGTCCTTGCCCTCGGCCTTCTTGGCGCCGCGGATGATCTCCAACCCCAGCACGGGCTTGTCCTTGCGGTCGTCAGAGCATTCCTTGCACACGTCGTCGGGCTTGGCGTCCTTGGACAAACGCTTTTCCAGCACGCCCAGCAGCACGCCGTCGCCCGTATCGCGGATGCGGATTTCGGCCTTGGCCTCGCCGGTCTTGTCGTCCACGTTGCGCCACAGCCCTTCGGGCGTCATCTGCGCCCAGGCCGGGGCCCCGATTGCTACCAAAACAATAGCTGCTACCGCTTTATACATAAGCGCTCCAGGGCAAAAAAGCTTGAAATGCACCGTGCATGGCGAGTTGCGGATCAGGCCAGGGCCAGATCGGTGTCCATCAGCACCTTGCTGCCAGCACGGGCCGTGCGCATCAGCGTGGCGGTTTCAGGGAACAGCTTGGCGAAGTAAAAGCGCGCGGTTTGCAGCTTGGCACCATAGAAGGGGTCGGTGTTGCCGGCGGCGATTTCACGCAGCGCCACCTGGGCCATGCGGGCAAACAGGTAGCCGAACACCAGGTGGCCCGCCACGCGCAGGTAGTCGACCGCAGCGGCGCCCACTTCGTCGGGGTTTTGCAGGCCCTTGAAGCCGATTTCGGTGGTGAACTTGGTCATCTGGTCGCCCAGGTAGGCGATGGGGTTGATGAACTCGGCCATCTTCTCGTTCACGCCTTCTTCTTCCACCAGACGGCCAATCAGCTTGCCCAGCTTTTTGAGTGTGGCGCCGTTGTTGCCCAGGATCTTGCGGCCCAGCAGGTCCAGCGACTGCACGGTGTTCGTGCCTTCGTAGATCATGTTGATGCGGTTGTCGCGCACGTACTGCTCCATGCCCCATTCCTTGATGAAGCCATGGCCACCGAAGACCTGCATGCAATGGTTGGTGGCAATGTGGCCGTTGTCGGTGATGAAGGCCTTGACGATGGGCGTGAGCAGCGCCACGAGCTCTTCCGACTCGGCACGCACCTTTTCGTCGGGGTGGCTGTGCACCTTGTCCAGCAGCAGCGTGCAGTAGATCTGCAGAGCGCGGGCGCCTTCGGCATAAGCCTTGGCGGTGAGCAGCATCTTGCGCACATCGGGGTGCACGATGATGGGGTCAGCGTCCTTGTCCTTGGCCTTGGTGCCGCTCAAAGAACGCATCTGGATGCGGTCCTTGGCGTAGGCCAGGGCATTTTGGTAAGCCACTTCGGTCAGCCCCAGCGACTGGTTGCCCACGCCCAGGCGGGCGGCGTTCATCATCACGAACATGGCAGCCAGACCCTTGTGCGGCTGGCCCACCAGGGTGCCGATGGCGCCGTCGATGGCGATCTGCGCCGTCGCGTTGCCGTGGATGCCCATCTTGTGCTCCAGGCCCGTGCAGTAGATCGGGTTGCGCTCGCCCAGGCTGCCGTCGGCGTTGACGTTGAACTTGGGCACCACGAACAGGCTGATGCCCTTGCTGCCCTTGGGTGCATCGGGCAGACGGGCCAGCACCAGATGGACGATGTTGGTGGCCATGCCGTGCTCACCCGCGCTGATGAAGATCTTGTTGCCGGTGATCTTGTAGGTGCCGTCGGCCTGGGGTTCGGCCTTGGTGCGCAGCAGGCCCAGGTCGGTACCGCAGTGGGGTTCGGTCAGGCACATGGTGCCGGTCCACTCACCGCTGGTCAGCTTGGGCAGGTACAGCTTCTTTTGATCATCGGTGCCATGCGCGTGCAGGGCTTCATAGGCGCCGTGGCTCAGGCCGGGGTACATGGTCCAGGCCTGGTTGGCCGAGTTCATCATCTCGTACAGGCACTGGTTCAGCACGAAGGGCAGGCCCTGGCCGCCGTAGGCGGTGTCACAGCTCAGTGCCGCCCAGCCGCCTTCGACGTACTTGTCGTAAGCGTCCTTGAAGCCGGTGGGGGTCTTGACCTCGTGAGTGGCCTTGTCGAGCACACAGCCTTCGGTGTCGCCACTGATGTTCAGCGGGAAGATCACTTCAGAGGCGAACTTGCCGGCTTCTTCGATCACGGCGTTGATGGTGTCCACATCCACCTCGGCATGCTGGGGCATGGCCTTGAACTCGTCGGTGACCTTGAAGACTTCGTGCATGACGAATTGCATGTCGCGCAGGGGCGGCGTGTAGGTAGGCATGGGTTTACTCCTTGGATGTGGTGGTTTGGTTGGAAACTTTGCGGCGCGCGGCGGCCGGGCGGTGCACCGCAGCCGGTGCGGCCGGCGCAAGCGATGCGGTCTGGGCCCGAGCGCCTGCCGCGCTGTAGCGTGCGAGGATGTTCTGGAATCCCCTCACCGCGCGGTCGATGGACCCGAGGTTTTGCAGGAACCGTGCTTCGTAGTGCAGCGCCAGGATGAGGCCGTGGATCTCGAACAACATCTGCTCTTCATCGGTGTCGCCTTGCAATTCACCGCATTCCTTGCACTGCTCGATCGCGCGGCGCATGGCGGCGTGCCACGTCATGACGGAGCTGGCCAGCGCATCGCGCACGGGGCCGGTACGGTCGTCAAACTCCACCGCACCACTGATGTAGATGCAGCCAGAGTCAATTTCGATGGAGGTGCGCTTCATCCAGTTGTCAAACATGGCGCGCAGGCGCGCAATGCCGCGCGGCGAAGACATGGCCGGGTAGAAAACTTCTTGCTCAAACCGCGCGTGGTATTCGCGGATGACGGAGATCTGCAGTTCTTCACGCGAGCCGAAATGGGCAAACACGCCCGACTTGCTCATGCCGGTGATGTCGGCCAGCGCGCCAATCGACAACCCTTCGAGCCCGATATGGGTGGCCAGGCCCAGCGCGGCCTCGACGATGGCAGCTTTGGTCTGCTGGCCTTTTTGCATGGCCCGGCCGTTGGGGGCGCCGCCTGTCGTGGTTCGGCCAGACGAAGCGCGGGTACGGGGCGCGCGCGGAAGGGGGGACTCGGGGGTGGCGGGCATGCGTGCAAATAAAAACGAACGTTCGTTCTATTTTGCAGCATTTTTGATCTGCAGCGAAAGCCCCATCGAAAAAAAGAGATAACACCCAAAGCCTGTTGTTCCGCTGCCACCTGCGGGACACCGCTGGCCCCGCGCCCGCTTCAGAGCGAATCGTTCAGGGCGAATAGGATTGCTGCGGACCCAGTGTACTGAGGCGCCGTGGGCCGTGCAGCAGGGTAAACGCGGCCTCAAAAAAAAGGCCCTGCACCGTGGGGTGCGGGGCCCGGTGGGCAGGTGAAGGCGTCTGATGCGCCGCGCCGGAGCCACATGCCGGCGCCGGCGGCCGGTGGCAGGCAGCAGCGCCCGCCACCGCTCAGTGCAGCATCAGCGCCAAGCTGGCGTCCAGATGTTCGGTGGGGTTGCGACGAAAGTCTGATCGGGCAAACCGCTGCAGGCGCCCCAGCGCGAAGGCGGTCAGCACGCTGGCCTGCACCTGGGCCTGCACGGTGGGGGTGTCCGAGCCACCAGCGTTGGTGCGCAAGCATTGGCGCAGGGTGGACTCAATGCGGTCAAAAAACTGGTTCATGCGTTGCTGCAGACGCTCGTGCTCAAACACCAGAGCGTCGCCCACCATCACTCGCACCATGCCCGGGTTGCGCTCGCCAAACTGCAGCAGCAGCGCGACGATGCGGCTGGCCTGGCGCAGGCCCACTTCGGTCGGCTGGTCGGGCGCGGGCACGTCACGCCCGGTAATTTGCTGCACCAGCGTGAAGATGGACTGCTCGATGAAATCGATGAGTCCCTCGAACATCTGCGCCTTGCTGGCGAAGTGGCGGTACAGCGCGGCCTCGCTCACCGACAGGCGTGCCGCCAGTGCAGCGGTGGTGATGCGCTCTGCCCCTGGCTGCTCCAGCATGGCGGCCAAGGCCTGCAGGATCTGCACGCGCCGCTCGCCTGGCTTGGGTCGCTTGCGGGCCGCAGGCGCTTCTTCGGCGTCAACGGTATCGGCAGAATCAATCAAAGACGAGGTATCAGACATGCGCAAACAACAAAGAGAAAGGGCAACGGGGAAAGAGTGCTGACGCACCGGGCGGAGTGATTCCGCTGGTCGCACGGGATGCAGCCGCGGGTGTGTGGCGCGCCATCCAAGGCGTGCGGCAGGGCGTAAGTCCTGTGTGCAAATGATTCTCGCACACCCATTCATCGCTGGTTTGCAAATGGTTTGCAAAGCAAGCCCATCGGGCTGGTGCGTTGCGTACAGCAGGTCTTGCGAAGGTTGCGCGACAGCCAGTGGCCCAGTCGCCGAGCCAGGTCTTCCCGCCCGGAACACGCCGGGATGGGCGGCCGACGCAGCAGACAGGCCCTGCTATTGCGGAAAAACCACAGTCACCCGCAAGCCTTTGCCTTGGGCCCCGCTGTCCAGCGTGAGCGTCGCGCGGTGCACGCGGCTGATTTCGTCGGCGATGGCCAAGCCGAGGCCGGTGCCCTCGCCCACCGCTCCAGGCACCCGATAAAACCGCTGCATGACGCGAACGCGTTCGCCCTCGGGAACCCCCGGCCCGTCGTCTTCCACTTCCAGGTACACCCTGGACTGACCGGAAGCTGCCAGCCTCTGTCCGCAGCGCATGGTGATCACGCCGCCTGCCGGCGTGTACTTGATGGCGTTGTCCACCAGGTTGGACATCAGCTCTCGCAGCAACCAGCCGTGCCCGGTCACGTGCACGGGTTGCACTTCGAGCCCCAGGTCCAACCCTTTGCCGGTGGCGGCATCCAGAAAATTCTCCAGCAATGCCTCGCACAAATCCTTCAGATCCACCCGCTGCGGTGGCTGTGCGTCCATGCTACGCTCATCGGCCCGCGACAAGGCCAGCAACTGGTGCGCCAATTGGGAGGTGCGCCGCGTGGCGTTGCGCAGCTTTTCAATCTGCTCCACTCCTAAAACAATAGCGCCTTGCGCTTTGGTGACGGGCGCCAGAGCCCGATTTGACCCCAACGCCTGAGAAATGCCCTGCTCTGTGCTGGCGGCCTTGGCCATCATCGCCCAGGCCTCCACCTGCGCCTGCAGCCCAGCCAAGGGCGTCCGCAGCTGGTGAGCGGCGTCTGCCACAAACCGGCGCTGCCCTTCGGCCTGCGCATTGACCAGTGCAAACAGGCGATTGAGCGAGTGGACCAGCGGACGCACCTCAGTGGGCGAGGCGCTCTCATCAATGGGGCTGAGGTCGCGGGGGGAGCGGTGCTCGACCGCTTCGGCCAGGTCCACCAAGGGCTTGAAGGCGCGGCCCACCGCCCAATGAATGGCCAGTGCAGCCGCCGCCACCAGCACCAGGTTGGGCAACAGCACCCGCAGCAGCAACTGCTGGGCCCACTGCTGGCGAGGGTCTGACCCATCGGCAATCGCCACCACCAGCTCGCCCGCCCCCGTGCGCCCCCGCTGCACCGCCACGCGATAGGTCACGCCGCCATATTCCAGGCTGTGAAACTCGGGCTGGGCTGTGCTGGGCACCACACCGTCGACCCAGTCGTCTCCCAGCAGCAACCTGCCTTCGCCGTCACGCACGCTGTAGCCGGAGAAACCGGCGTTCTGGCGCAGAAAGTCCTCCACAGGCGGTGCCAGCAGTAGTAAGGGGGGGGCGTGTTCGTGGATGGAAGGGGCGACGACCGAGTCGGCCAGCGCCGGAAGCAGGCGGAGCAAGCGCTGGTCGTGCCTGCTGGCGGCATCGTCTGCCGAGCGGTAATCCATCCACACGCCCAGCAAAGCCAGCACGCACAGCGGCAGCACCAATAGCAGCAGCAGGCGGTTGCGCAAATCCGAAGTCATGCCGCGCATGCCAAGGCGCTGCACAGGGGCCGGTGGGGGTTGTTCTTGCATGGCTGCCTGCTCAACGGCACATGCCGGCTGGCGCCGTGGTCGACGACCACAGGGCGACGCGGCAGTCCTTGGTCCACCAAGGGGCTCTGCTTGCCCTGGGATGGCTGCGGGCACAGCCCACGCACACTCGCCTTGGTGGATGGGCGACGCTGCTGGCGGTCACGACGGCCTCTCCTGCGCCTTCAGGTCTGCGCCAGCTCAAGCCGGTAGCCAAACCCGCGGATGGAGCGCAACGCTACGCCGTGGGGCTCCAGCTTGCCGCGCAAGCGCGACACGTACACCTCGACCGCGTTGGGGGTGATCTCCTTGTCCCACCCCGTCAACGCCTGCAAGAGCTTGTCTTTGCTTGCGGGCTTGGGGGCGTTGATGAGCAGGTACTCCAGCACCGTCCATTCCCGCGGCCCGAGCTCAATGGCATGCTCCACGTCACCCATGCGGGCACAGGCACGCCGTCCCGCCGTGTCGAGCTCCAGCGGGCCGAAGCTGAGCACGGCCGTGGTGGCCGCCTGCGAGCGCCGCAACAGCGCCCGCAGGCGCGCGAGCAACTCGGGCAGCTCAAAGGGCTTGACCATGTAATCATCAGCGCCCAGGTCCAAGCCCTGCACACGGTCGTGCAGCGCGTCGCGGGCGGTCAGAATGAGCACCGGCATGCTCCGGCTGGGCATATCGGGGCGCCGCAAGCGGCGGGTCAGCTCCAGCCCGTCCACCCCCGGCAAGCCAATGTCGATGATGGCGGCATCAAAGGACTCCGTCCGCAAAACGTCCTCGGCACGCTCTCCGCTGCCCACCCAGTCCACGGCATAGCCCGCATCGGTCAGCCCCAGCTTGATGCCGCTGGCCACCATGACGTCATCTTCGACCAAGAGCAAGCGCATGTCAGTGCTTCCTGGCGCGCCAGGCGCCTCGCAATGGTTGATGGAAGAGGGCTCCCCTGAAGCGGCCGCCCCTCAGGGCTGCGCATGGCTGCTCGCTCGGCGTTGGCAGCTTGCACCCCAAGGCGACTGGAGCCAGGCGGCTCAGGGGGCGCATCTCAATGGCTGCGAATCATCGTGCCGTAGGCCTGCTCGGTCAGAATTTCAAGCAGCATGGCGTGCGGCACGCGGCCGTCGATGATGTGCACGGCATTGACGCCGGCTTTGGCGGCGTCCAGCGCGCCGGCAATCTTGGGCAGCATGCCGCCCGAAATCGTTCCGTCGGCAAAAAGCTCGTCAATGCGGCGGGCTGTCAGGTCGGTCAGCAAGTTGCCGGCCTTGTCCAGAACGCCAGGGGTGTTGGTCAGCAGCATCAGCTTCTCGGCCTTGAGCACTTCAGCCAGCTTGCTCGCCACGACATCGGCATTGATGTTGTAGCTTTCGTTGTTTTCGCCAAAGCCAATGGGGCTGATCACGGGGATGAAGGCGTCGTCCTGCAGCGCCTTCACCACGCTGGGATCGATGGAGACGATATCGCCCACCTGGCCCACATCGTGCTCAATGCTGGGGTCTTTGCTATCGACCATCTTGAGCTTTTGCGCGCGGATCATGCCGCCGTCGCGCCCCGTCAGGCCCACGGCCTTGCCACCCGCCTGGTTGATCAGGCCCACGATGTCTTGCTGCACTTCACCGGCCAGCACCCATTCCACGACTTCCATGGTTTCGGCGTCGGTCACGCGCATGCCCTGGATGAATTGGCCCTTCTTGCCCAGGCGGTTCAGAGCCGTCTCAATCTGCGGCCCCCCGCCATGAACCACCACAGGGTTCATGCCCACCAGCTTGAGCAGCACCACGTCTTCGGCAAAGTCGGCCTGCAAGGCCGGGTCGGTCATGGCGTTGCCGCCGTATTTGATCACCATGGTCTTGCCATGGAACTTGCGGATGTAGGGCAGCGCCTGGGCCAGAATTTCTGCCTTGTCGCGGGGTGCAATCGAAAGAAGGTCGGTCATGGAGGCGTGCCACCGGTGAAAACAATGAGGCGCAAATTGTGCCGCATTCGCGCGTGGCCGCAGCAGTTGCCCCACGGCGCCGGTTTTACCGCCAGATTCCTGTTTTCACGCAGCAGAGCCCACCTGTGCGTTTCCAGCGTACCGCCGGGCGCTCAGCACATCGCTCAGCCTCGGCCTATGACATAAGCCAGCGCAATCAGCGCCAGAACCAGCCCCAGCCAACCCAGCAGCAACCATCGCCATAGCGCAGGGGCGTGGCGCATTTCCAGGAACACCTGGACCACCACCACCCCCTTGAGCAGGGTCAAGGCACCCAGCCCTGCCAAGGCCCAGGCGCCGCTGCCCACCACCAGCCCCGCCTCGCCCAGCAAATACGTGACGGCGGTGGCGCACAACAGCAGCCCCCAGGCAAGGTTCAACCAACGGGCTTCATGCATGGGGGGCCTCCTTCCGGGCAATTTCAACGCAAAACATAAACCAGCGGAAACAACACGATCCACAACAGGTCGACCATGTGCCAGAAGGCAGCCCCCGTCTCCATCGCGTGGGTGTCGTGGCTTCCGTACGCACCGCGGTGCAACCGCAGCGCCAGGTAGCCCAGCGCCATCATCGCCACCACCACATGGAGAAAGTGGAATGCGGTGAGCATCAGGTACAGGGTGTAGAACGTGTTGGAGGTGAGGTCGATGCCCTCGTTCAGCTTGGCTGCATATTCGGCCAGCTTCACCGCCCCAAAGCCGGCGCCACAACCCATGGCCGCAAGCAGCCACCGCAAGCCAGCATCGCGCGCATCGCTGCGCACGGCGTGCACCGCACGCGCCACGCACCAGCTGCCTGTGATCAGCAACACCGTGTTGATCGCCCCTGAATGCAAATCCAGCGTGGCCTGCGAAGCATTGAAGCCCGCCACATCACGGCTGCGCGCGAAGGCATAGGACACAAAGAAAATGCCGAAGGTCAAAAGCTCGGCCAGGATGATCAGCCACACACCCAGATCCCCCCGCAGGCGCGCAGCGGATTGAGGTGGGTGAGGGAATGGTATGGATGGCACTGAAAGCTCCCATGGTTGGGTCACGCGCTGGCGCAAACAGAGCGCCCGGCAGCACGGCCGCCGCGCCGCGCAAGTGCGTTGAATAAGTAACAGAGGCTGGATTCGGCAACCAAGTATGGGTATGATAAACAAAGATTCACGCAAAATGAATCTTATTGAGAGAAATCAACAACGGACCTGTGAGAGACCAGTACCGTATCCCTCATCCCACTACAGAGAGGTATCCCACCATGAGCCAAGGCTTTACCAGCCAGATGGCGCGCAACATCTTTTACGGAGGCACCACGTTCTTCGTATTGCTTTTTGCGGCGCTGATCTTTCACACTGAAACCAAGATCCCCGAGCGATCCAAATCAGCAGAGCTGACCCCTGCCGTCGTGCGCGGCAAGCACCTGTGGGAAACGCGCAACTGCATCGGCTGCCACACGCTGCTGGGTGAAGGCGCTTATTTCGCCCCCGAACTGGGCAATGTGTACGAGCGCCGCGGTCCCGACTTCATCAAGGGTTGGATCAAAGCCATGCCCACGAACACCCCGGGGCGCCGCCAGATGCCGCAATTCAACTTCACCGACGAGCAACTCAACGATCTCGTGGAGTTCCTGCGCTGGTCAAACGGCATCAACACCGAGAAGTGGCCTCCCAACATCGAAGGGTGAGCGCCTGCGCCTCACGCGATGTCATATCCACCCCTTCAGGATCATCCTATGCAACCCGCAACACTCAAATACCAGTCGCAGGCGGTAGCCAAGCTCTACTTCATTGCTGCGCTGGGCCTGTTCACAGGCCAGATCGTCTTCGGCCTTTCGCTAGGCCTGCAATACGTCATCGGCGACTTCCTTTTCCCGGCGATTCCCTTCAACATCGCCCGCATGGTCCACACCAATCTCTTGATTGTGTGGCTGCTCTTCGGTTTCATGGGCGCTGCCTACTACATGGTGCCTGAAGAGAGCGAGACCGAGCTGTACAGCCCCTTGTTTGCCAAGGTGCTGTTCTGGATCTTTCTCGCCGCTGGTGCCGCGACCATCCTGGGCTACTTGCTGGTACCGTATGCCAAGCTGGCAGAAATGACCGGCAATGATTTCCTGGCCACCATGGGGCGGGAATTTCTGGAGCAACCACTGCCCACCAAGGTCGGCATCGTGGTGGTGGCACTGGGCTTCCTCTTCAACATCACCATGACCGTGCTCAAGGGCCGCAAGACCGCCATTTCTATGGTGTTGCTGATCGGCCTGTGGGGCTTGGCGCTGATGTTCCTGTTCAGCTTCGTGAACCCCAGCAACCTGGTGCGCGACAAGATGTACTGGTGGTTTGTGGTCCACCTGTGGGTGGAAGGCACATGGGAGCTGATCATGGCATCGCTGCTGGCTTTCGTGCTGATCAAGACGACTGGTGTAGACCGCGAAGTGATCGACAAGTGGATGTACATGATCGTGGCGTTCGCGCTGATCACCGGCATTCTGGGTACGGGCCACCACTTCTACTTCATCGGCCTGCCAGGGTACTGGCACTGGGTTGGTAGCGTGTTCTCTGCCATGGAACCGATTCCCTTCTTCATGATGACGCTGTTTGCCTTCAACATGGTGCAACGCCGCCGCCGCGAACACCCCAACCAGGCCGCCGTGCTCTGGGCCGTGGGCACCGCCGTCATCGGGTTCCTGGGCGCTGGCGTGTGGGGCTTCATCCACACCCTGAGCACCGTCAACTACTACACCCACGGCTCGCAAGTCACGGCAGCGCACGGGCACCTGGCCTTCTACGGGGCCTACGTGCTGGTGGTGCTGGCCATCATCAGTTACTCCATGCCCATCCTGCGTGGCCGTGAGGCCAACCCGCTGCGCGCACAGCGGCTGGAAATGTGGAGCTTCTGGATCATGAGCATCGGCATGGCCGTCATGGTGCTGGCCCTGAGCGGCGCAGGCATCTTGCAAGTGTGGCTGCAACGCATGCCCACCACAGGCGCGATGCCCTTCATGGCGACGCAAGACCAACTCGTGTTCTTCTATTGGGTGCGTGTGGCGGGCGGCGTGATGTTCTTGGCGGGCTTGCTGGCCTACCTGACCAGCTTCTTTGTCGGCCCCGCAGCAGATGAAGAAGGCCTGACCCTTGGCGTGAGCACACGCTTGCAACGGGCTTGACCATGACGACGACCTCTACCATCCAGCGCGCAGTTGCAACGACAGCAGGGGCGGCAGCCCGTGACCTGCCGTTTTATGCCGAGCAAGGCGACGAGTGCGCGCTGTTTGCACAGTGCCACGCGCAGCAACTGCCCTTGCTCATCAAGGGCCCTACGGGCTGCGGTAAAACGCGGTTCGTAGAGCACATGGCAGCGCGCCTGGGGCGGCCTTTGATCACCGTGTCATGCCACGACGATCTGAGCGCCGCCGACCTGGTGGGGCGTCACCTCATTGGTAACGGCAGCACCGTGTGGGCGGATGGCCCGCTCACACGCGCTGTGCGCGAAGGCGCCATCGTCTACCTGGACGAAGTGGTAGAAGCCCGCAAGGACACGACCGTGGTGCTGCATCCGCTGGCCGATGACCGGCGCATTCTGCCCATCGAACGCACCGGCGAGTCCCTGAAGGCACCGCCCGAGTTCATGTTGGTTATTTCGTACAACCCCGGCTACCAGAACCTGCTCAAGGGACTGAAGCCCAGTACGCGGCAGCGCTTCACGGCGCTGACGCTGAACTACCCCGTGCCATCGGTAGAGCGCAGCATTCTTGAAAAAGAAGGGCATGCCTCGCCCGCCATGGCGGCACGGCTGGTGCAGCTGGCACAGGCGCTGCGCCGGCTGACCGACCACGATCTGGAAGAAACCGCCAGCACCCGCCTGCTGGTCATGGCCGCTCGGCTGGCCTCTGCCGGGATGGGCTTGCGACAGGCCTGTCGCGCTGCAGTGGTCGATGCGCTGAGCGACGACTTGGACACAGTCCTCGCCCTCGATGAGGTGGTGCGCGCGGTGGTGGGCGATGAGGACTGAAACGGAGCCCCCCGGCGCCACCGGTTTGGCGCAAGACACGGCGCCCGCGGGACTGCGTGCGCTGTGGGCACACATTCCGCTGCAGCGTCGCAGAAGATGGCTGCAAGGGGCCTTCATGGCGCTCTTCCTGCTGGCCCCGGCTTTGAACCTTTTTCGCTTTGACCTCAACGAGACACAGTTGTGGGTCCTTGGTATGCGCTGGTCCTTGGGCATTGATGCCTTCCTGCGCGGAGAGGCCACGGCGGTGCAGACAGGCTGGGCCATCCTCTGGCGCGGCTTTTTGCCCGCCTTGGGCTTGATTGCCGTATTCCTGGGCATTGCCTACCGTTATGGCCGCTTGTATTGCGGCTGGCTGTGCCCTCACTTCTCGCTGGTGGAAACGCTGAACGACTTGCTGCACCGCGCCACCGGTAAGTTCAGCATCTGGGACTCCTCCCCCACGCCGCACGCCACACGCCAGCCAGATGCGCGCTGGTGGCCTCTGTTCCTGACCGCCTGCGTGATCTGCGGCTTTGCATGGGCGATCACTCTGTTGACCTACCTGCTGCCCCCCGCGGAAATCTGGGGCAACCTGTACCACGGCACGCTGACGGCCAACCAGACCCGCTTTCTGGCCGTTGGCACGTTGATCTTCACACTGGAGTTCACTCTGGCCCGGCACCTTTTTTGCCGGTTTGGCTGCGCCGTGGGTCTTTTTCAAAGCCTCGCGTGGATGGCCAACCCCAAGGGCATGGTCGTCTCTTTTGCGCGAGACCGCGCCCGAGAATGCCGCACCTGCGACAGCCCGCGCGGAAGTGCGTGCGACCACGGCTGCCCTATGCGGCTGCATCCGCGCAACATCAA
Organism: Acidovorax delafieldii; assembly: GCA_002377855.1. Classification (GTDB taxonomy): domain Bacteria; phylum Pseudomonadota; class Gammaproteobacteria; order Burkholderiales; family Burkholderiaceae_C; genus Acidovorax; species Acidovorax delafieldii_A. The sequence goes on from DFQQ01000018.1 coordinate 143,984, forward strand.
GCGCATGATGTTTTCATGCGTGCAGTGCGGCCAATGCCTGACTGCCTGCGACACCACCCAAAGCCAGCAAGGGCGAACGCCGACCCTGGAATGGAAGATTGGCCTTGATGCCGTGAAAGAAACCCTGCGCCAACGGCGCGATGGAGACACGTGATGGAAGAGTGGATCGGCCAGTGGTGGCACCGCGCCATCACCCACTTGGCAGAGCCGCAGCGCAAGCACTTGCAAGTGACGCTGAAGGACATGCAACGCAGCATCTCGCTGCTGTACCGCGCAGGCGGCGGAGACGCAGCTGTGCGGGTCACTCCCGTGGCCGCAAGCCGCCACGGAGGCCCCCGACACTGGCTGCAAAAGGTCGCTGGCTCCGGCCTGCGCAGTGCGATGCCTGAACTGGATGCGCAAACACTGGCGCTCCCGCCCGCTATCAGCGTGTTTGATTTTGTCGAACTGAACCGCGACCTGTACCTCTGGCTCGCGGCTTTGGCCGCCGTGTTTGAACCCACAGGCGACTGGATTGCAGACAATCGGGCAGCCACAGCGCGGGCGCTGCAGCGCTTTGCCGGGCTGCGCGAACGTCACCACCGCTTGACTGCCGCACATCTAGCGCAGCGCCCCTCCCTCAGTAGCCTGCGCGCCAAGGACGTGCCATGGGAAGCCGCCGTGCAAGCAGCACTGCGCGGGGAAGAGCACACTGCATTGTTCGTCACACCTCGTGAAGTGGCGCCTGTGTGGCTCTGGCTGAACGCGTGCGACTCTGGCAACACTGAGGCAGCGACACCTCATACGCCCTCAAACGGTTCCGCAAACCCAGAGGCCCCACCGTCTCCACTTGATGACCACCGTCGCCGTACACGCAACGTCAAGCATCAGCCCTCGCGCAATTCCATGCTGCTGGCGGCCAAAACCGACTCGCTGACCAGTTGGAGCGAGCTGGTCCGTTTGGACCGCGGCTCAGACGACGCGCCCGACGACAACGCCTCTGCGGCTGCCAACGACATGGACACGCTGTCGCTGGCCCGGTCTGAGCAAACCACGGCATCCAGGGTACGGTTCGACCTTGATTTACCGAGCGCGAGCGCCGACGACCTGCCACTGGGGCCAGGCACCAAAACGCCCGAATGGGACTGGCGGCGCAATGAGCTGCGGCCCGACCACTGCGCTTTGCAATGCGTGGTGGCGCGCACTGGGGAGCCGTATCGCCCGCCGGCCCACCTGCAAGCCACGGCCCGCCGCGTACGCCGTCGTCTGGAAATACTGCAGTCCGCTCCACGCTGGCACAAGGCACAGGTTTCAGGGGATGAAATCGACATCGACGCGTGGGTGCGTTTCCAAAGTGAAGCTTGCGGTGGAACCCACCACAGTGAAACGCCCCCGGTGTATGCCCATCGGCAACGCACCGAACGCAGCTTGGCAACCTTGCTGCTGGCAGACCTTTCTTTGTCTACGGACGCATACGCCACTTCGAATGCCCGCGTGATCGACGTGATCCGCGAAGCCTTGTACGTGTTTGGGTCTGCTTTGTCAGGCACGGGTGACGCTTTTGAGATTCTGGGTTTCAGTTCCGTACGCAGGCAGCATGTGCGCATCCAGCACATCAAGGGCTTCAGTGAACCTTGGGGCGATGCAGTACACACCCGCATCGGTGCTTTGAAGCCAGGGTTCTACACCAGGATGGGCGCAGCCATACGTGACGCCACCCAGCGGCTATCGGCACGCCCCGAGCGCCAACGCCTGCTGCTGGTACTGACCGATGGCAAGCCCAACGATATCGACGTTTATGAAGGACGCTATGGCTTGGAGGACACCCGCCACGCCATTCATGAGGCACGGGCTGCCGGATTGATTCCGTTCTGCGTGACCATCGACCATGAGGCCCACCAATATTTGCCCCTGCTCTTCGGAGCACAAGGCTATGCGCTCGTGCACCGCCCGCAAGACTTGGTCAAGCACCTCACGCAAGCCTGGACTACGCTGACGCGATAACGAGAGAAATCCCGGCGAAGACGCTCTCAGTGACGAAGCCAGGAAGGCACTTTGAAGCGGACGATAGCCAAGTAGGCAGACACGTAGCTGATCACGAACAGGCAGCAAAACCCCATCAGCAGCCAAGTGTTGTTCCAGAAAAGCACCGCCGGCACGACAGTCAGCAAAGTAAATCCCCACAGATAGGGGGACGTTCGGTTGTTGCGCATCAGCACCCGGCGAGACTCATCATCGTGAAAGACACCCCGAACGATGCGGCGATAGATCAGCTGATGGAAGTGGAGCGCATCCGCCACCCCCGGCGATATGCCGCGCACTGCCTTGCGGTAAATGGAAAAAATAGTTTCCCATACCGGATAAATCAGCAGCAGCATGGGAAACCAAGGAGAGACATCTGCATTTCGCTGAACCAGAGAGATACTGGCCAGTGCAATCACCACCCCCCAGATGTACGCTCCCCCGTCACCGGCAAACAGCATGCCACGCGGGTAGTTCCAGACCAAAAAACCAGCCGTTGCAGCTGCGGTCGAAACCAGCAAAGCGGCCAGTGCGCGGTCCCCCACCTGCAACGCCACATGGGCCAATGCCAAGCATACGATGAGCGCCACCATGCCTGCCAAGCCGTTATAGCCGTCGATGATGTTGAAGGCGTGGGGCAAGCCAGTCACCGCCAGCAGCACGATAGCTACACCCAGCCATGGGGCGACAGCCAATAATGAGTCCAACCATGGCAACCCCAATCGAGGCAAATTGAGGTTCAGGCCCCACACGGCAACCGAGCCAGATAGACCCGTCAAAAAAAGCCGGTAGCTCACCCTTAAGCGCTGCGTCATGTCCTCGGCGATGCCACCCAACGCTGAGGGCAACACTACGGCCAGCCACCAAAGTACCAAGCTGCCGTCAAGTCGCAAAGAACCTGGATCGCCCCACATCGACTGCACGGCGCCCAATAGCCAACCGAAGTTCACACCGAGCAAAACAGCCAAGCCACCCAGCCGAGGGACATGCCCCAAGTGAAAACGCTGTGGCATACCCTCGCCGTAGTGCTGAGCATGTTCACGCGCCCAGCGCACAACTCCCGCCGCCGTAACGACCGAGATCAAAAATCCGACGAGAGACAACCAAATCATGAGCGGACAATCCTATCGGTCTTGAACACCTGTGGCGTTAGCAATTGTTGCTCACGAGTCATCGGAGTACTGACAACGATGCATCTGCTCGCGATTTCTCTACAGGATGTTTCTCTACATCGCGTTCAATAACGTTGGTCTACCAGTTTTATTCGGGCTTGTCTGCTGTTTGTTGTGCGAGCCAGGAGCTCGCCTCATTCACAGTCGCTTCGCGGTCTTCACCAGCCAGTGCTTGCAGGCGCATCCTTGCAACCAAATAAAGGTATCTCGCTTGTGCTAAGTCTCTTTGTGAAAGTGTTTTTTGCTGCTCTGCATTCAAGACGTCCAGCATAGTACGACTGCCCGCGGCCAATGATTTTCGGTTGGATAACACGGCCTGTTCTGCAGATACCACCGCCTGCTCCAAGGCGCGTATTTTCAAAACGCCCTCCGTCACAGCGCGAAACTCACGATGAATACGCACCCCGAGATCGCGCCGGACAGCCTCTAGCATTTCGCGCGCGCGCTCTTGAATCGCCACAGCCTGTCGTACCGTGGAGCTGACATACCCCCCTCCATACAGCGGCACCGTCAGTTGTAAACCCACAATTTTGTTGTCATAACGAGAGTTGACGCTCGTTACACTGTCACTGTTGCTACGCGACCATTGCGCAACGGCATCCAGCGTAGGCTTGTGTCCCGATTTGGCTCTTTCAATTTCAGCACCAGCTGCATCAAATTGAGCACGCAGGGATTGCAGTTCAGGGCTGGACTCCTCGGCTCGCTGCGTCCACGCGTCCACGCTATCAGGTGTAGGTGGAAGTGGCGAAAATTTCAATATATCCAACTTAGCAAGCACGCTTATGGCACCGCCGGTCATAACCTCCAGACGACGACGCGTGTAATCGACATTCTGACGCGCCTCTAACTCACGCGCCAATGTCATGTCGAGTTGAGCCTGGGCCTCATCGATATCTGTGCGCACACCATATCCGGCAGCAAGCCGCTTGCGTGAAGCATCCAGTTGGGCGTTATAGGTTGCCTTCTGCGCGCGAATAAGATCCAGTTGGTCTTCCGCCAGCAAAGCATCAAAATAAGCCTCTCCGACCTTCATGGCCAGAGATTGCTCATCTTTCTCAAGGGTTGCCTCTGCGTCAGCGACTTGTGCTTGGGCTTGTCGCAACGTTGCGGTCAAGAAAGGACGATAAATCGGCTGACGCACAGTCAATGACTGGTTGCTACTGTAATAAGTGTTTTGGGCTGTCGAAGGTCGCCCCAGTACATCGCGTGTGTGGCTGGTCAGGTCGTTGTAATTGCGCCCTACACTGAGAGAGATATTGGGCAGCCTCTGCGCCTGCGCTTGGCTGATGCGTTCCCGCTCCCCCTGCACAGAGGCGCGAGAGGCCCGAATGGTCGCATCGTTTGCCTTGGCTGCCTCATAAATTTGACGCAGGTCCTGCGCGTAAGCCGACGACACCAAAGTCGTCAAGACCAATGCAATGGCTCGACCCCTTCCCAATCGTGAGGAAGCCGAGGTCTTGCTTCTCTGTGCCAAGTGAAAGCTACGTTTCATCGTTTCACTCCTCTTTCAAAGAAGCAGCCAAACGCTTCGTCAACGGATTCAACAGATAGGTCAGCAACGAGCGCTCGCCTGTTTTCACAATCACCTCTGCGGGCATACCCGGTTGCATACGGCGGCTGCCTAAAACCTTCATTCCCTCTGCTGTCACAACCACGCGGCCCAGATAGTAAGAAACGCCGGTTTGTGGGTCGCGCAACAAATCACGCGAAACGGACGCCAGTTTCCCCTCCACCACCAACTGAGGCGAATGGGAAAAGGCCGTGAAACGCACATCCGTCAGCAGCCCTGCGTGCACCTTGTCAATCAGGTGAGGCTCAATGCGAATTTCAAGCACCAGCGCCTCCCCCTCGGGCACCACTTCCATCAGCTTCTGGCCAGGCTGTACTACGGCCCCTGACGTTTGCACCGCTAAAGCCACCACCTGACCTGATGCGGGGGATTTGATCTCCATGCGTTCAAGGTCGGCCTTGACTGCCACCAGCTTTTCCACATCCGACTGCACTTCCCTTGCGATGTCAGCCAGCTGGGTCTCCACCTCTTTACGGTATTCCTGCTGGCGAGCGATGGCACGCTGACGGAACTCAGAAATGGAATGCCGCGCACGCATGATGTTGCCCTGCGTCTCCGCAATAGAAGTCTGGCTCTCGGCCTGGGCGCGCTCCAACTCCAATTGGCGGTTGCGCGGCGCATAGCCCTCTTTCACCAGCTCCCGGGTGTTTTTCAATTCATCCTGCACTAGGGCCAACTGGCTGCGGCGATTCGCAGACATCCCTTCGTATGCCTGCAACAACGCCTGCTGCCCCTGAATCCCTTCTTCGATTCCTTGCAGATCGGCTCTCAAAGCCGCACGGCGTGACTGAAATAATTGCTCCTGTGTTTGCATTTGTGTGCGAATCAGCGGGTCGCTGGCAGCCTCCTTCAAGTCGGGATGGAACTCCACCCTTGCAGCCCCAGTCTGCTCAGCTACCAGACGTCCTTGCATGGCCCGCAGTCCAAGATAGCGCTGCCGAACAGCCTCGTAGTTTGAACGGGCCACGGCTTCATCCAGCTCCAGCAGGGTTTGGCCTTCTTTGACGACATCTCCTTCGCGCACCATCACTTGCTTCACTATCCCGCCAGTCAAGTGCTGGACGGGTTTGCTTTTGGTGTCAATAGTGACCATGCCGTGGCTGGGAACGCCTTCGTCCAAAGGAGCCAGTCCCGCCCACAGTAGAAAACCTCCAAAACCCAGCCCCAGAGTCCACAGCCCAATTCGCGCGGCCCTGCCGGTGTTGGATGGTGGTTGCCCGCCGATACCCGGGACGGGCATCATCGATTTTTCATTGGTTGCCATGATCAAATTTAGTACGTTGTAAAAAGCGGAGGCAACTGAGATCAAGCAGTTGCGGGACGCAAAGCAGTTGTAGAAGCCTGAGGCGCTGCAGCACGATTGCGAAGCTCAGTCAGCACCGCGTCTCGCGGCCCCTGCATTTGCACACGCCCCTCTTGCATCACCACCAACCGGTCGGCCAGAGCGATGGCGCTGGGCCGGTGCGTTATCAAAACCACCGTTTTGCCTTTGTTTTTCAGTTCCAGGATTGCGCGGCCGAGCGCTTGCTCTCCCACGTCATCCAAGTTCGCATTCGGCTCATCCAAAACAATGAGGGCAGGATCGCCATACACGGCGCGGGCTAGGCCCAAACGCTGCCTCTGCCCACCCGACAGGGTAGACCCCGCCTCGCCAATTTGCGTGTCATAGCCCTTGGGCATGCGCAAAATCATGTCGTGCAACCCAGCACACCGCGCCGCAGCAATGACCAACTCAGAATTGACCTCTGCAAAGCGTGCAATGTTCTCGGCAATCGAGCCTTCAAAAAGCTCAATGTCTTGCGGCAGGTAGCCCAAGTGCGGCCCCAGTTCGGTGCGATCCCAATTGGCAAGGGGGCGCCCATCCAACAACACCTCACCCATGGAATCTGGCCAGATCCCAATCATGACCCGCGCCAGCGTGGACTTACCCGAACCCGATGGGCCGACAATCACCGTCACGCTGGCTGGATTCGCCTCCAGACTCACGCCTTGCAAAATGGGAGCCTCGCGGCCCTCTGCGGTTGCCGTCACGTCACGCAAGGCCAAGGCTCCTGTGGGCGCAACGCGGGTCAAGGCTGGGTCGCGCTCAGGGTGGTTCTCCAGCAGCTCTTCCAGTCGGCCAAACGCTGATCGTGCGCCAATGAATGAACGCCAAATACCCACCAGCGCATCGATAGGTGCCAGCGCTCTGGTGGTCAACACGTTCGCGGCAATCATGGCACCGGGCGAAAGCTGCCCATCAATGACCAGCAAGGCACCAGCAGCCAAGGCAAAAGACTGTTGGCAGTAGCGAAGGAACTTGCTGTAAACCTGAATACGGTGCGTCAACCCCTGAGCACTGCCCTGTTTGTGCATGTACACCTTGTGGCGCTCTGCCCAACGTGCGCGAAGCCCCCCGAGCATGCCCATTGACTCAATCACCTCGGCATTGCGCAGCTTGCTTTGCACGTAAACGTTCAAATCGCTCTGCGCTTTAGAAGCTTCTTCCGACGGCGCCACGGTACGGCGATGACCAAACCAAGCCAAAAGCGCCTGCAAAATCGCAAACACAATCGCTACCCACCCCAAGAATGGGTGCAAGAAGAAGAGCACCAAGACGTACACCGGCGCCCACGGCACATCAAACAGGGCAAAAATGCCGTTGCCTGTCATGAACTGGCGTATCTGCGTCAAATCTGAAAACGCCCGCTGAGGCGCGGCCCCCGATTGGCTTAGGCTTGCTTCAAAAGCGGCATTGAATACACGCGCATTGAGCACCTCGTCCAGCCGCACACCGGCACGCACCAGCAACCGCGACCGAGCCCACTCGGCAAAGGACATCACCACAAAGAGAAAGAGCGTGATGAGAGACACAAACAACAGCGTCAACTCGCTGCGGCTGACCAGCACACGGTCAAACACTTGCAACATGTAAATCGTGGGCATGAGCATGAGCACGTTGGCCACCATGCTGAAAATACCCACCACCAGAAACTCGCGCCTGAACGCCCACAGCGTGGCAGCCAACTCGCTGCGTGCAAAAAAGCTTTTGATCGTCATAAAAATCCTGTGAGGCTCAGGCAGAACCAGTGGACTGCGGCAGTGCGGGTGACGGCTGGGCAGCCACTGGCAACGCAGGGCCAGGGCGCGCTGGTTGAGACGGTGCCTGCTGCTGCGTCTTTGCCTGCGCTTGTTGCTGCGCCTTGTTCAAAGCAGCCAATACGTCATCGCGTGGGCCAAATGCCTGCTGAGTGCCTTCGCTCAAAATCAGCAACTTGTCGGAAACTGCCAACACACTGGTGCGATGCGTCATCAGCACAAAAGTGGTTCCGCGGCTCTTCATCTCGGTGATGGCACTCGCCAGCGCCGCGTCACCCGCCTCGTCCAGGCTGGAATTGGGCTCATCCAGCACCACAAAAACCGGATCGCCATACAACGCACGCGCCAAAGCCACGCGCTGACGCTGACCTCCTGAAAGCATGGCGCCCTCACGCCCCACTGGGCTGTCGTAAGCCAAAGGCAGCGCAGAAATATAGTCGTGCAAGCCCACCAAACGCGCCGCAGCCTCCACCTTCTTCATGTCCACATCACCAAAGCGGGCGATGTTTTCGGCAATCGTTCCATCCAGGAGCTCCACCCCTTGCGGCAGATAGCCCATGTGCGGCCCCAACTCCTGCTTATCCCAGGTGTACACATCGGCGCCATCCAAACGCACCTTGCCACTGCTTGCGGGCCACAAGCCCACCAGCAAACGTGCCAGGGTGCTTTTGCCAGATGCGGACGGACCAACCACAGCGAGCACTTCGCCTGGCTCCAGCACAAAACTCACGCCCTTCAAGATGGCGACCTGATCTGACGGCGAGCGGCCCGGCGCGCCGGCCAACACCTGCTCCACAGACAAACGTCCCTTGGGTGCAGGCAGCGGCATGGCAGGCTGGCGCGGGGGCACCTGCTGCATAAGAACATCAAGGCGAGTCCATGCATCACGCACATTCACCACCGTGCGCCACTGCGTCACCACCATCACCAGTGGCGCCAACATGCGCCCACCCAACACCGAGCCCATGATCAACATGCCCGAACCACCAGCCAACTTGTTATCCAGCAGCAACCAGGCCGCCAGCCCCAGCAACAAAGAACCCATGGTGGTTTGCAAAAACTTGCTGATCGCCTGAAACGTGCCCGCATGGTCGGAAGCGCGCGCCTGCAGACCCAGAAACTCACGCTGCTTTTCCTGCCAGCGGCCGTGAATGTGGCGCAGCATTCCCATCGACTCAATCACCTGCGCATTGCGCAACGTGTTGTCTGCATAAGTTTGGGCTCCAATCGCACTGCGGTTAGCCTCCATCATGTGGGGTGTAGTGCTGCGCTCATTCAAAATCCCTACCGTCACTTGCAAGATGGCGCCCAGTACGGCAGACCAACCCAGCCACGGGCTCATCAAAAACAACAGCGCCATGAAAACCAGCGAAATGGGCGACTCCATCACCGCCCCGACGGCCGGGCTCGCCAAAAATTCCCGAATGGTGCGCAAATCGTGCATGGGCTGGATGGTTCCGCCACCCAGGCGACGAAGATTGCCCGCGTAAATGCTGTCAAACACCCGATGGGCCAATATCTTGTCCAGCAACTCGCCCGCCTCGTGCATCGTTTCCGAGCGCGCCCAGTCCAACGTCTCCATCACCACGTAGGCTGGCACCACCATCAACGTCAGCATCCATAACGTCATGTGGCTGCGGCTGTTCACTACGCGGTCGTACACCTCCAGCATGTACACCGTGGGCACCAGCATCAGCAAACCGCCCAGCAACGCAAAGCCAAACGCTCTCCAATAAAACGGCGAGAGCGACAGCACGACCATCTTCAGCTCGGTAGGGGGTTTCTTTTGACTCATGCGACTTCTTCCACCATCAAATATTCAGGAATCTCACCGGGCACAGCATCTTCCTGCACCCCACCGCCAGACAATGCTTCTGCATCACCCAGCCAAAAACTCAGTACAAACGTGTTGCCCCCCTCTCGGTTCAACACAATCTCACGCAGCTTGGAGCCATGAAAGGCAGCCTCGTCCTCTGGCCCCAGAGCGAGGTGAAACCTCATTCGGCCATCCAGCGTGTACATTGACAAACGCCCGTCCTTCACACTGAGTGTGTGCCGATCAAAGTACACCGGGCTCACATCCAGAAATCGCAGCAGCGGCAGGGGCTTGTCACCCCAGCGGGCCAGATTGAAGGGGCTGGTGGGGTGCTGATATACCAAGCGACTAGAGCGCGAAACCGAGTAAATCGCGTTGCACACCATTTGCGACCCCATGGCCGGAAACTGCTCGCGCAGCCCCTTGTAAGCCATGTGATGCAGCGCCACCCGGTTCCAGCAACGCGTGTCCCGCACCATGGGCGCCAGCGCGTTGCACACCCGGGCGAATTCCGCCTGCAAAACGCACAGCCGCTCAAACTGCTCAGGCGTGTGGGTCAGAGTAATGCGCAGCAGCTTGCTCATGGTAGGTGCGTGATTTTAGCTTCCTATATGAATTTTTTAACAAGCACGCAGCGGCTTTTTTCGAAACGCTGTTTTGCGGCCACAGCACGCTCCGAAAAATCTGTCTCCGCACTGGCAAATGCGGACTGCACGCGCCAGGACGGCCAGAAAAACGCCTCCAGAAGAACAACCCTGCCCCGTTGAAGCTGAACTGGGTGATTTGGCACGCGTGTGCGGCAGGCCTGAGCATTTGAGCGGCCCACACAACCAAACGAAGCGCCCCTGCCTAGGCTTTGATTCGCGTGCGGTACATATCGGGCGCGGCAAGAAACAACAACGGCGCCAAGGGAACTGCCTTGGACGCACTGGCCCACGATGCCGCAAAGCCAGAGCATCAAGGCACCGCCCTGCACCCCACCAAAAGCCCGCAGACGAGTTCTTGCACTCACCGCTCCATGGAGCCCAGACAACACGGCGCTGCATACACCACAGAGCGGCAAAGCCGCACACATTGGTACTGGCGAAAACTGCCGCATCGCTACTATTTCGATAGCTGCTACCGCCTATCAAATAAGCTCTAGCGGCCAATTTCACCTAAAAATATCGCTTGCGGCGACACCTCCGCGCCGATGGCTGCACAAACCAGCGGTTAAGCCCGCAATCACCGCCCGCCTGCATGCATGCAAAGCCATTACACCGAAGCAACGCGGCGATGAACGCACTACAGAGCTACAACCACCGAGCACGTATAGCACCTACATCGCTACTATTTTCATAGCTACCACCGCTTACCACATGAGCGCTTAGTAGCAATTTTGTTTAAATTCATTTACAGCCAGCGGTATTTGCCCCGGTATCGCTGCGCTACCGCTGGCAGCATCGCAACCTCATCGTTGGCTGCGGACATTCCGATACGCCACACCCCGCCAACCAATCAGTGAACCACGTTGGCCCCAGGCGGGTTGCCGGCAGCACCCTCGCCGCGCGGTAAGTTTTCTACCAAAGTTTTGGCATACACATCGCGGGCCAGCTGAATCATGGCTTGCTCTGCACGCAGTTGCTCCAGGCGCGTATCAGCGGCCATGACGTTGGTGGCCATCTTTTGCGCGGTATCGTTCAGCGCATCAAAGTCGTAGTCTTTGCCAGAAATGGTGATGGTCTTGCCCATGGTGTTGCTTTCTCCTTTTGTTCAACAGGCTTCGCCCATAAAAAAACCCCACCCTTTTGCAAGGGCGGGGTTTTGCGGTTGCAAACACCCCCTCACCGAAGTGAGGAGGGTATTGGCAATTAGGCAACCAACACGTCGGTGAAGTTCACCGAGTGGCCAAAGTCCACAGTGCCGATCAGTTGAGCGGCAGTGAAGTCCTTGTTGGTGTTGGTAGCTGTAGCAGCGAACGACAGTTCGAAGGCCAGGTATTCACCTTCGTTGGCGTTGTTTTGTACCAGCACCACAGCCTTGCCAACACCACCCACCAGAGTGTTGGCGGTGTAGGTGTTCACTGCGTCCAGCGTAGCGGAAGTGATACCAGCATAGTTGGCAGCGCCAGTGTTGGCGCTGTTCACTGCAGCCAGCAGCTTCTCAGCCGTCAGACCTGCGAAAGTGTCTGTCGTTGTGAACACGCCGTTCAGCACGGACACCGAGTTGGCATCAGCAGCTGCGTCAGTGTTCAGAGTGATGTTGATTTCACGTTGCGATTCCACCGAGCCGCTGGCGCTTTCCTTGCCATTCAGGTACGCATTGAAGTCCAGCAGATCGCGAGAAGCAACCACTGTGTCTTCAAAGTTCACGATGGTGTTCTTGCCAAGGTTGTAGCCTGTGAACACCACGGTGTCGTTGCTGTTGGCGCCAGTGCCCAGAACGGCCACATCATTGCCTGCACCCAGGTCAATGGTGTTGTCGCTTTCAGCAGCGCTGATGGTACCGTTGCCAAAGCCCGAAAGCAGGCTGGAGGCAAACGAGGCGTTGGTCGTGTTGGTGACGTCGGTGTTAGCTGCGCCAGTGAAGGTCACAGTAGAACCGGACACCGTTGCGCTGTCGTAACCAGCAGCCACGGCTTGGGCTTGGAACGCAGCAGCGATCTGAGCGGAAGTTTCGCCACCAACGAAAGCTGGCAGAGCGATAACTGCAGCGTTAGGCGCTGTCCATGTATAGACTTCACCAGCTTGGGCCGTGCCTGTGAACGCCACTGTCACAACTTCCGTTGCAGCAGGCGTGCCAGGAATAGCAGCCACGCCTTGCGTCGTGACAGTCATTGCGCCGCCGCCAGTGCCGGTTTCTACCAAGTCGGCCACATTGCCAGTCAGCGTAGAGGTGAACACTACATCAGCGCCATTGACTGCAGCTGCGTAGTTGGCCAACACACCGGTCTTCGTGATCGAGACAGGAGCTGCGCCTGTCAAGGCAGTTTGCACTTCTGCAGCAGTTGCACCAGCACCGCCAGCCGTCAGGGTCACGCCATCGATGATGATGGTTTCGCCAGCCAGCAGAGCTGCGGGGGTGAACGTAGCCACTTCAAACACAGGAGGCGTAGCACCGATACCAGCCGAGCCGTTGGTCACAACATTGACCGTGGCTGTCAATGTGCTGCCGCTGGTTTGAGCCAGAGCACCGTGGTCAACGCCCACACCGGTGACGGAGTTAGCAAAGTTCACAGTGGCTGTGTTGGCAGCCAGCACGTCAGCAGCGGTAGCTGCGGAGTTCTTGGCGAATGCCTTGTAAGCGGCCAGAACGTCGGCAGCCACGGTAGCGCCTTGGCTGGAGGACACCACGATTTCCAGATCGTTAGCAGCGAATGTGCCGTCGATTTTGGAAGTGATGTTCAGCGTGCTGGCCGGGCCGTCTTCAGCCACCAGCAGCTTGCTCAGCACTGCGTCGTTGTTGATAGCCGCCTTGATGGCTTGGTTGATGTGGTACTGGGTCACAGCGTAGTTAGCGCCTGTGGGGACATCCACAACTACCTCAAAGCCGTTTTGATAGGCAGTTGCCACAGCGTCAGCAGCAGGAGCGCCAGGGATACCTGTCACACCGCCACCAGCCAAGGTGCCAGGAGCAAACGAAACAGTCACCTTGCCACCCACCAGGAAGGCGGTGGGCACTGTGCCAGCCAGAGGATCAGCATTGAAGCCAGACTGGTTCACCACCCACTTGGCGCCGATATTGCCAGAGTTGTCAGCGTACACAGTGTCGTCGCCTGTGCCAGCAGTGATCTTGACATCGCCCCAGCCTGGAGTCTTGATGGTGTCGTTGCCAGCACCACCGTCGATGGACAGGTTCTTCAGGGTCTTCTGGTTGGCGTACCAGTTGGCTGTTTGGCCAGAAGTGTTCACTTCCAGAGTCAGGGCGTCGTTGCCGGCGCCACCGTTCAGGCTGAACGTGAAGTCTTCACGGCCAGTTTGCAGGTTGCGGGCCACAGTGGTGCCAGCGTCCAGACGAACAGCGATGGTGTCGTTGTTCAGACCGCCGGTGTACACGAAGTTGGCGTTGTCTGTACCTGGTTGGGCAGCCGCGCCGTCCTTCAGGTTCAGGTACTTCTCGATCGAACGCTCGCTGATGTGAGCATCGAAGTCCAGCTTGCCACGGAAAGCGGAGCCGTCGATCACGCGCACGTCGGTAAAACCGTAAGCACCATGGTTCACGCCAGGGGCAGCCAGCGTATCGATGCCTGGCAGTGCGTTGTTGCCCACGCCGTCGTTAGGCTGCTCGAAGCCACGCACGGTCAGGTTGCCAGCGTCCTTGGCGTTTTCGTTGTAAGCGTTGTCAACGCGTGTGGTCACGCCGCTGGTCAGCACCACTTCACGCAACGTGTTGTTGGTGGAGTTAATGGTTTGCAGCTTGCTGTTGTCCTGCACTTCGATCAGGAACTTTTGCACGCCCTTGGATGTGGATGTTTCGCCAACAGACAGGCCGCCCACCACCAAGTCGCCGCCAGTGGAGCCACGGCCCACGTCGTCGAGGATGATGTTGGAAGTCACCAGTTCGGTGGCAGTAGCGCCGCCCACGGTGTATGCAGTGTGCAGGCCAGAGATGGCAGGCACGGTTTCGGTAGCAGTCCAGCCGGAGCCAGCAGGTGTGCTGAATGTGATGTTGCCCTTGGCAGCCAACACGATTTCAGTGCCTTGCACTTGTGCGCCCGTCACCGAGTCTGGCACGGTATAGGTTGCGCCTGTGGACACAGTCACGCCACCGGCACCGAACACGGCGTCTGCAGCAGCTTGCAACGCAGCAACCATTTCGGGGAACGTTTGTGCATTCTGGATGGCAGCCGATTCCAGCTTGACCGACACAGGGGCTGCGCCATTGAGCGAGTACGAGAAGGTGAAAGCACCGTATGGGCTGTCCTTCAGGGGAGCGTTGCCCAGCGATGTGTTGTAAGTGTCCAGCACGCGCAGGTTGATTTGCGAGGAGGAGCTGCTCACGTTGCGCAGGCTGTTTTGGTCGAAGTACACACCGTAGTCCACGTTACCGGGGTCGGTTTCGCGCATGACGATGGTGATGTCCTTGGTGATCTGGTTGTTGGCGATGCGCACATCTTCAACGATCAGGTCAGCACGGCTGTTGCTGTTTTCGATGGTGGTGAAACCAGTGATGTTGGTCACGTTGGTGTTGAAGTCCACCTTGACGATTTGTTCGTCAGCAACGTTGTTGTCGCCAGAGTCAGTCGTGCGGTGTTGGGCTTGGAACTGCAGATGCTCAACGTCAGAGATGGTGGGAGCCACCACGCCAGACACTTGGGCCTTCAGGGTGTCGAAGCCAGCGCCGCCGTTCACGCGGTCAGCGTTGTCAAAGGTGCCTTGCACGGCGATGAAGGTGTCGTCGCCTTCGGTGCCAGCGCGGTTGTTGCTGGAAGCGTCCAGACGGAATTCGGTGTTGACTTCGCCGAAGGCCACGTCAGAAGTGCCAGCGCTGGCGGAGTAGCCAGTTGCTTGGGCGATCTTGACGTTCCACGCCTTGGCGGCTGCGCCGAACACCACGTCGTTGGTGAAGTTGTTAGACCAGACGGCCAGCACATCAGCAATGGCTTTGCCTTGCTGGCCCAGGGGGGCCGCAGCGTTCAGGGCCGCTGTCACGCTGGCCACGGCATCAGACACGTTGGTAGCACTCAGACCATAACGACCAGCCACGATACCTGCATTGGCAACCACGATGGCGGCCACTTGTGCGGAGGTCATGGAGGCGAAAGGAGCGTAGTAACCGTTCAGAACAGTGTTGAGACCGCTTACGCCGTTAGCGCTGTTCGTTTGCACGTCTGCCAAGACGGCGCTGTTTGTTGCTGAACCCAGCTTCACGCCGTACAGGCCAGCAGCGTAACGAGCTACCGTGATTTGGGTGGTCGGGATGATCGCCATTAGATTTTCTCCACATGGAATTGAAATTAACCAAACGCCCAATGCGCCTGATTCGGTTGGCAGTATAAGGAAAGGGGCCAACCTGGGGATGTGATTGTCATCACACGCAACGCATCAATTTGTGAAACGTCGCTTTTTGACAGTTTTTTTGGGTCTGTCTTCCACGCGCATGAGTGTATCCAAAGGCCGTCGTTTGCGGGGAGGCTTGCTGGTGGCAGGTGCTTTACCGTGAGTAGGGGGTGTTGTGCAGGCGTAGCACTGCCTTGGCTGCACTGAGGCACTGCGGTTTGGGAAGCACCAACGTGAGCGCTGCTCCCGCAGTTTGACCCGAGGCTGGATAAAACCCGCGCAAGGCGTTGCAAATATGCGACACAGGCCCCTACAACGACGCATAGTTGAGGCAACTCTGCTCGCCCCCTCGAAAACCAGGGAGCTAGCTGCAAATTTAATAGCAGCTTGCGCTTATCCAATGAGTACTGCGGGGGACTCTGAGAGAAAAAAACTGCAAGTGATACCCGAGCATCAATTGAGTGGACTCGGCAAACACACGCCCGCTTCGCGACTACTCAGGGCCAAGTCCAACGGAGCCCAGTTTGTGTAGCGCTGCGACTGGAGACGAAAGCCTGCAGGTTGCTGCGTTGTTGGGTGTATTCCACACTACCAAACCAATGGGGGCTGCCGAAAGCGGGCCAGTCGAGCTGGCGACTTGCTTCGAGCCGCCAAGAGTGCCGCAATATACGCCGCTGAGCGTTGCGCAAAAGCAACGGACTGTAGCCTTCCGCGTCTTGCTGGTGCTGCACGCCGTATTCGGTTTGCACGTCGTAAGCTCCTTGGCGGGTGTGCCATTGCACGCGCAGCTCGCTTTGTTGCTGGGTGCCGCCAGCGCGGTTGGGGTCACGGGCTCTGTCTGCTCCCACCCTCAGTTGGACGTTGATGCTGTCTTGCCTTTGGCAGACCAGGGTGAGCAAGCCACCTTGGTAATACCCGTTGAGGGTGCGGTTGCCTGGAAAGGCACGCCCTTCTACCTCAATGCCTGCGGCGGTGCGGCAACTGGTATCTGCCCTGGTGTGCAACCATTGGTGCTGCGCGCCCATGCGCTGGCTGCTGTAGAGCTTGCGCCCCCCCCAGTGCAGCTGGGTATGTGCTGCGCGGGCTATCCATTGCGAGGGCGCAACAGGGTCTTGCAGCCAAGTGGCGTGTGCTTCTAGTTGCTGGTATCGCGTGGCATGGCTTGCAGTGTGACGGGTGCGCCCCTCCACCTGGAACAGCCAAGCGTGGCGCTCGTGGGGCAAAAATCCGGTCCACTGGAGCGCAGTGGTGGCGGTGCCGCCTGACTGAGGCAAGAATGCGGGTGCGAGGGGAAGGCTCACATCCAGATCAGGGTAGGTGAGAGTGACGTTGGTGGTGGTTGTGGCGTTGTTGAGGTTGCTGTCCCCTCCCAAGGCTTGGCTCAGCATGACTTTGGAATAAAAACCGTTAGCCGGGGTTGGCGCGCCTGAAGCAGTGTGCCGCTGAACCAGCAACAGCTGGAAGTCCATCAATGCGGCCAGATGCGCAGGCAAGTCCGGCATAGCACGCAGAGTGCCGAGGATGTTGAAGGCGGAGTCCGTATCGCCAGCGGCCAGCAAGGCTTGGGCGTAATCCAGTTGAGTACCCAGGTGGTCTGGATCAAGCAGCAGGGAGCGTTCAAGTGCCTCGGTGGCCGCGACCGGGTTGTGCTGCTGCAGCAGCCACTGACCGTAATGCCGGTAGTAACCCGCGCTGCGCAGGCAAAGAGGCTCCAAATTGGTGAAGTGCTCCTGGGCGGAAAGGGTCTCAACGGGCAGGGGTTGCTCGCACTGTGGTGGCACCGGAGCATGGATGGCAGACGTTTGGGCTGCCGCTGAGCCCCACCCAAGTCCGATAGCCATCAGGCACTGCAACGACCGGAGGGCGAATGTTTGGCCAGAATGGGTGGATGCCGTATTGGTGATGACACCCACCTGCTCTCCGCCCCCGATGCGGGCCGGAGATTTTTCTGATGGTGTGGTCACGCTGAAATACTGTGGAGTCGAATAATGTCGAGGGTTTGCTGCTCCTGCTCCGCGCTAGGCTTGAGCAAGGTAGTCAGAGTGAATATTTTGCCACTGTGCAGCAGCCCCGGCAGCAAGAACGTACCCAGGGGCTTTAAAACCAAGTCGGGCTCGTCCAGCCGGGGTTCAACCAACGCTGCAACACCTGGCCCGGCTAGGATGGGATAGGCCAAGTCGCCAGTGAGGTCGCGCAACCGCAAGGCCATGGTGACGGTTTGGCCTAGCACGGTGTGCACCCTGCGGTTGGCTGCACCAAAGCTGCCCAGCAGCGCCGTCCCTGTTTCAACGCCAACGCCAATCGCCATAGGCTCCAATCCTTGCCCTGTGGTGTTGGGAAGCTCTTCGCCGCAGCGCAACCAGATTTGCCGGGCAGCCTGCAGGGCGTGGCGAGACGAATCCAGGCATGGGCGAGGGCCACCAAATACGGCAAGCAGGCTGTCGCCCACCATTTCGACGACCACACCACCCTGACCATTGACGATTTCGCTTGCGGTCTTATAAAACCGATGAAGCACCCGAGCAGCATCTTCGGGTGCCCGGGCCTCGCAATACGCTGAAAAATTACGAATGTCGGCCGCGAGAATGGTGACTTGGCTGCGCTGGGCCTCAATTTCTCCCGTGGGGGCGTGCAATGCAATTTTTTCAGCCACTTGGCTGGGTATGTAACTAGAAAGGTTCTCGTAGATGCGATCCTTCACGTGAAGGCTGCGCGCATGTTCGCTGATGCCCAAGGCCGTTCCCACCAACAACACGCTCAAGGCGGGCTGCGCCCAGGAAATATAGATATCAAGCCAAGCCAATGCTGCAGCGTGGCAGGCAAAGATCGCCAGCGCCCCGGCCAAGCCCATCAATGGCAGGAGCACAACTCTGCGGCGCTGGTGCAGCGGCTGCCCGCTGCTCAGGGCGAACAACACCAGCCCCAAGACACCAGCAGCACCCGCTTGCACAAACCACGCAGCTTGCGGTGTGTGCGGAATTCGCCCTTCAAGCATGCCTACCAGCAGCTGGGCATGGACTTCAATTCCGCTCACCGCTGCACCCAGCGCGGTGGGAACGACGTCTGACAAACCAAAAGCTGAAGCACCGATCAGGACAACCGATCCTTTGAGGAGACTGGCTGGCGCTTTTCCCTGGAGCACATCGCCAGCCGACACAGAGGCAAAAGCAGAGCGCGAAACTCGGAACGGAACGCGCAAGAGCCCTTGCTCGTCAAGCCCCACCGGCAACCCCGGCAGCGCAGCGTCCAGCCGCAGTTGCCATACTGGGCCACGAAGACCAAGGCCCGGCTCGACGTGAGGAGGCTCGCCTCCCAACGCAGCAAGCCCCGCCACCGTGAGTGCCGGGTAGTTGCGCCCCGCATAGCAAACCACGGCAGGTACTTTGCGAACCACACCGTCTGCATCAATGACCGGAGAGATGTGCCCTGCCACCGGGTGGAGGCCGGCTGCGTTGGCAATAACGCCTTGGCCCGGAAACGCCGAAACTAAGCACCCTTCACCGGGCAACGCGCCAGCAGGGTTGCCTACGTGCAATGTGGATTCATGTCGCAGGGCAAAGACTTGCCCGAGCACGCTAGGCGATGCATTTCCGTGATCAGTGCCTTTCAGGGCGCGACTGAACTCGTCGGAGCCTTCCCGCTGGTCGGGGAAAGTGATATCCAAAAGCTTGAGAGCAACGCCCGCATCATCCAATCGGCGAATGAGTTGAGCTAGCGTGGCGCGAGGCCAGGGCCAGGGGCCCACCTGCGCCAAGCTGTCGTCATCTACGTCGATGATGACTACGCGGCGTTCTGGCTTTGAATCTTGCAGCAACCGCCAAACCAGATCGGTGCCCCGCTCGCTGGCCAGATGCAGCGCTTGAGGCACCGCCAGCATCAGCAAGCCCCATGCCGCAACGCCCGCAAGGATGGCTATCAGCTTCCTCTTCAGCGGGCCCACAGCGTGATTCCGTTGAAGACTCCCGTGTCCACATTCTTCTCAAACATGTAACCTGCATTTTTTCCATCAAGCGTGGCAGCGCCAATCACTTTTTGGGTGGCGGTAGCCCCCCCAAACATGCCATCGGAAAGAATTACGCCCTGCGACGTGAGGGTATGCGCACCCGCACCAGCATGGCTGAGTTCCAACTGTGTCTGGAACTGCCGCGTTGCAAAATTGATGCTGAGGGAGCCAGTACCCGCACTCGCTTCTTGATTGAGCCCCCCCCACGGGCGGAACAAGGCGTGAGCCTGCTGCAGCTGGAACCCAACCGTGCCCAAAGAGGGTTGAATGCTGGTCAAACCGCCGTCAGAGGGTGAGCGGTACAGAACGTAATCGCTACCGCCTACCGTGACATCCCGCCCCAATGCCGCTACGCGGAACGGCGCGGAAAAATCAGCTGAACCGGTTGGCTTGACCCAATGACCCCACACCAAGGCGGGAGGGGCTGGCGGGGCTGGCGGGGCTGGGGGAATGACGGGAGACGGAGGTTCGACAGGCGCCGGAACGTGGGGCAAATCCTCAACCGCCGTCGTAAGCACGCCGCCACTGACAACACTGGTCACCTGAATGACCGAGTTGTCGGGTTTTGCACCACCGTCTACCTTTGCAGGGCTAGCGAGCGATTTGGGAGAGCGCACTTCTGGGTCCGGCGCAGCCGCGAAATAGGTAGTGCGCACAAAATAGGGCTTGAGTTCAGGTTGACCCAAGCCGTCTTTGTATTCGGCTAACACATTGCCCATTTGCGCAGATACCAATGTCGCTGCACTGGTATTGCACGGGCCCAGTGCGCTTGCTTGGCAGCCAGCCCCCAAAGGGGTCATCACGATGGCGCCTTGATTGACATGAGCCGTTGTCTGCTCAAGCTGGCTGTTGACAACGAAATCTGTTCCGCGCACGCCAATAGCCACCAGCGGGGTATTGAGTCTAAAACGCTCTTTGGCAGACTCGGCCGCCGCCCCAGAAATGGCACGGGCGACTCCTGTCTGCAGCTTGAAGCGCACCTGAGACTCAAGGACGTTGGCCGGGCTGTACTCGTATTCTTCAATGATGAGCCGACTGGAAGGACGAACGCTGACCAGGGCCTCGTCTACAAAACGAATATGGACATGCCCACCGCCCGCCGTTTCAATACGATCGCCAGGTTTGACCGAAGAACCCTTTTGCACCGCGCTGCTGGCCCCGTCACTGGACACAATCGTGGCTTGACCCACCACTAGGGTGACCTTGCCCACCGGAGCAGGAACTTTGTTTGTTGCTGCAAACGCGCTTACTCTGTCGACGGCGCCCATTGACAGCAGCAGCAATGAGGACGTTGCAGATAATACAAAAAGGCGACGCAACATAAGAATTACCATAACCCAAGCTGTTTGGTACAACTCTAACAAGTCTCAAGTGGGCTGTCTGTGACCATGCTCACTTTTAACTGGGCACAATCACGCCATCTGCATCGCGCTTCATCAAGCCTCTGCGCCCTCAACCATCCGTATTCATGGCGCTTGCCCCCCACATCTTGGAGTCTCTGCCTATCTTGGCACCCTTGCCCCAGGTGACCCTGGCGCATTTGGCCGCCAACGCGCTGGAAGAATGGTATGGCAAACGTGAAGTCGTGCTGCAGAAAGATGGCGCATCCCCCGGTTTGCTGTTTCTACTTGAAGGGCGCTTGCAGGGTCTTGACTTTACCAACGACGGCAGAGAAGTCGGCCTCTACTTCATCAACCCGGGTGACTACTTTGGGGAAGTTCCGCTCATAGACAACGACAGACAGCCAGAATTTGTAACTGCGTTGGCACGCTCAAGGGTGATCACGCTGCCCAAGGACATTATTCGGCCCGTCCTTTTCGGCGTTCCCAAAATCGCAGAGGCGCTTTGTCGCCGCATGGCCATTAGGCTGCGGCAAGACACCGCCCATAGGCGCATTTTGGGATTGCCCAATCCACTGCAGCGCGTGTGTGCGCAACTGGAGGTGATGTGGGTCACCCAAAACTCCCAAACCGTGGTAGCCCACGCTCCCACCCACCAAGAATTGGCCATCATGGTCAACTCAAGCCGCGAGACTGTTACGCGTGTTTTCCAGCTACTTCAAGGCAGAGGGGTAGTGGAGCGCGATGGAAACTCACTGCAGGTACTGCAACCCGACTTCATTCGCCAAGTTGCCGCCGGGCTCCTCGATGTGAGTAAATCCTCTGGAGAATAAGAGCGGCCAACAAAACATCCCCCCTGGCGTTATCAGCCCACTTTGTCGTTACTGTATCGCCCTCGGCGCAACGCGTGGCAAGCCGCTTCGCAGAGTTCAGTTAGCCACTCTGAGTGGGGCTACATCAAGTTCGCAGCGCCCCTGTTTGAAAGCAACCACCTTTTGGCGAAGCTGCTCTCTGCTTTGGTCTATGTAAGACGTGTATTGGGCATTGCCAAAACCCCACAATGACGACGTGAGGTCTTCACGGTGCCCAAAAACAGGCTCAAGCAATGTGACGGTGCGCAGGTTGCTGGTTTGCTCAAGATAGCGGTCTATGGTGTTGGTTTGGTCATCTTCGAGGGTTTCATCCCAGGCTGAGATCAACTCCATGGCAGTACGGCTGTATATATTAAAGACCATGGAGGTCATCTTGTCTAAGGTGACAAAGGTTAAGCCGTCACGCTCCTGCACGTCCAACACTGCGGCATCAGCATGCAGATGGGCAATGATTCCTACAAAAATATCCCATTGCCCTTGAGTGGCTTGCAAATGGGTATTTATGGTGGCCATCACACTGTCGTAGTTGGCCGGGAGTTCCACATCATCCTCGCAGATCATGATCTGCTCCAGCCCTTGCGCCCAAGCATTGCGGCAAAGGTACTTGTAACTGCTCGCGCAGCCAATCCACCCTGGCCGGGCACGAATTCCGTCGAACACCTGTGCACCCGGCGCAGGTGTAGCCAAGTAGGCAGCTCTGCGCGCTATCGTTTCAGGCAGGCTCAAAGCAAAAGCAGTTCCTGTAGGCGGAATCGTGCACTCTTCAAATTGGGAATAACTAATCAGCCGCTGAGCCAAGAGCACCCGGTAAAGCATGAATTGAAAACGATCTTGGCTCGCTTTCAGATAACTGCGACCTGCCTCCGCAGTGGATTCAGACGACTTCAACCTCTGAGAAACAGCTTCTACCATGCCATTAATATCCCCCACAGGCACGAACGCTACCACGTCGTTCATGCCAGGGTAATCTTGCACATCGGTGGCGGTCTCCGAAACTACATCCGCGCCTAACGAAAGGCATTCAAAAACACGAGTACTCTCTAGCAAGGCGCCTTCATAGTAATGAATGTTTACCACAACCTTGGCTTTTGATATGGCAGCCTGCAAGTCGGCACCAAAAGAATTGCTAAGAATGGTAACGTTGAATTTTTCTTGAAGGGCTGCCAAATATTTTCTACGGCGATCACTGTGGGGATCTCCGTAAAACAGCACATCGATATTCTTTTCGATCGCTTGCTGTGTGTCTTTTTTACCTTGCACCTCAAGATAATCTTGAACACCTCCCAGAGGCACATAAAACACGTGGGGGTAGGCAATTTTTCGATCGGCCAAGTACGCCAGATTAGCTTGGGAATAATCCATTACGGCCCTGGAGTTTTCTAGTATTCGCAGGTATTTTTCATCAAACCAACGATCACTAACCGTTTGCTCCATTTGGAAAACAATGCGCTTTTCTCCCGCAGGAAGGTTTTGAAACATCTGAGCACAAAGAACAATATAAAAGTCAAGCGGGAACACGCTTGGCTCATCTTGCAACTGAATCTGGCACTGCATGCCCAACCGAGCAAGCGCAGCTTGGATGGAATGGGCAACATACAACGTATGAGGGGTGGTCAATATCCCCACGTTGGATACGCCGCCGGCAGCACCCACTGCGGCAGCCATCTGTGCAAACTGACGCTCACGCCATAAGCCAAGGGCGCGCTCGCGAAGTGCGGCAAAATCTCCGCGCAGCGCATACCGGAGGGCATTGCGACTGCGGTGCGCTAATTTAACCAAGCGACGGGAGATCGTCGATGGCCGAAACTGTGCGACGCCCGCTCTGGCAGTGCGCCGAATGCGCTGATCCAAAGTGCTTGCGAACTGTGCGCTAAGCATAGCTATTTTGCTATCTCGCTCCGTGATCGCCTGATTTCGCTGATTGATGACCCGCTCCAAGTGCCCCTTGATCTGCAGGAGTTCCTTGCGGGCATTAGACATTTCTTGCTCTGCAATCACTTTGGCTTTTTCGAGATCTGAAGCCGCTTTTTCAAATTGCGCCAACTGTTCGGCCATCGAAGCACTCTCTTGCTTTGAAACGTCCAGGTCACGCAAGAGCACCACAGCAGCATCTTTTTCCTTGTGCAACTCTTCTTGAATGGTTGAAGCGTTGCGCCGTTCAGCATCGAGTGCGGTGCGCATCTCATCCAGAGATTTGATGGTGTTCCCCCATTGGTATTGCACAGAGTGGAGCTCAGCCCGGCGCTCTTGTGCTGCACCCAGCCCTCTGAAAAACCGGTTGAGCAGTTGGCAAGCCTGAGCATTGCGAGGGTCCACCCCTTGAGCCAACAGCGCTTCCAGGCTTCTGTCGCCGACGAACAGTACGCCGAGGCCATGGCTGTGAGCGAAGGACAGAGATGGGTATTTCTGGCTTATCTCAGACCAAAACCGCCACACCCCAAAGTCCTCTCGACGAACTTCGATGTCATGAAACAGCACGATGCCACGATCGGAGATTTTGGGCAGCCAAGTTTCAAAGTCATGGCGCACCGCATCGTACGTGTGAAGTCCGTCTATATGCAAAAGGTCCACGCTGGCATCTGCAAAGTGTTGCACAGCCTCGTCAAATGTCATTCGCATTAATGTCGAGAATGCCGCGTAACAAGGATCGTGGTTTTGGCGCAGTGTCTGGTATATGTGCTCGCCATACAGGCCGGCATGTTCATCGCCGACCCAAGTATCAACCGCGTAACAGCGGGTATCAAGACCTACCATATCGACGGCCTGACAGAAAGCCAAGTACGAAATTCCGGAATAAGCACCCAACTCAACGAACAAGTCAGGCTTGGCTACAGCAATCAACCACATGGCAAACGGCGTATGCCCTGACCAAGGTGCTGGCGAACTCATGTGCCGGGGCTCATGCAGCGCGGGAAGAAAGGGCTCAAGGGCAGTAGGAAGAACGGTCATGTTCATTTATTCGTCAGCAGTTTCGGAAACACGAGGCAGCAAGGGCAACAGATCGGCAGCCCACCAAGCAGTTGGGTTTCGCTGAATGGCCTCTTCGATATGGTCGTAAGGACTGCTGTCGGGAGCAGAAAAACTCACCCGATAACCCGTGGAGATGTATTCACAAATAAACGAAAAAAAAGGCGCTTGGGCCAGATCGGCAAGACGCCTTGGTCCGGACGCCAGCTTTCGATGGGCTCCTAGGAAAGAAAGAATGAGCGGCTCTTCGTGTGGATCCGGAGGCAATTCACCAAAAATAACCACGGCGCCCCCCTGCCTGAGGCACTGCACGAACCGCCGGGTATTTCCTTGGCGGTCAAGAACCTCACCCCCATTGAGGTAGCGGTCTCCATTTTGCTTTCTCCGGCGATAAAAACGCTGGATACTGGGATGCACGCGCGGATCCTCGGTGATGTTGGACGTCATGGCGAGCACAGGAATCCCAAGTCGCTCAAGCAGAACCACACCCAGTACACAACTTGAGTAATGAGCAGTGACAAAAACCACGCGGCCGTGCTGCTCGATAGCGTTCATGACGGCTTCAAGGCCTACCCATTCCACTGGCCACTGCCGCAGATCAGAACGCGCAAGCTGGCAAGCCTCCAGCTCTTCGAGACTCTGCGCCACATAGCGCTGACACACCGCACGACGTAACTGAGAGGGGTCCGCCGACGGCAATAACTCTTTCAGCGCGTCATGTGTACGCTGTTCCAACTCCTGGTCACCAAGGCAGAACTGTCGCCAATCACGGCCGAGCCGAGCATAAATCAAGCCACGCCAAGCGGCCAGCTTGCGGCCCAGCCAGCGCGGCAGCCGTGCCATGAGGGGAAGCAAATGGTCGTAATCAAAGGCAGTCCATAGGTGATGAACGTCGATCTTCCGCATCACGCCCCACTCCACTCCCTGCGCAAGGCGACGATGCCCAACTCCAAGCCAGGCTGCACGACGCTAAATTCGGCACAGCGGGCATAGTCGTATATGTGCAAGGCCTGTTCACACATTAAAAAAACGTGAGCTGCATACTGTCCACGCAACAAAGGCACCTGAGGAAAGCGCACACTCACTTTACCGTTGCCTTGGGTGTCGCGCTTCAATGCAGAGTAGTCGTAATAGCTGGAGCAACTCGTAATGTTGCGCCCCGTGGCATCCGTAATGATCACAGCCACCGTTGGAGCAGGTAGCTCGGGGCTGCTGGCAAAAGTTACCCTCACCTCTAAGGTCGAATCCATACTTCGGATCTCAAGAGGCTGCTGTGAATTGCCATCTGCCAGCACATCCACCTGACAAAGCCTCGCAGTGCCCTCCGGTCGATGCTCCGATGAGGCGCCCACAGAGGGCTGGCCAGTAGGGTTTTCCGATAATGGCTGAACAGACGAAGACAACTGCTCAAGATATTGAGTGTATTGCTGGCAAACAAGAGCAGCCTCTCCAAAGGCCCGCATTTTCCCTTTGTCCAGCCAGAGAGCGCGCTGACAAAGTGCCTCGACTTGGTAAATATTGTGAGAGCAAAATAATATTGTGGCGCCACGCGCTTTGAGCTGCATGATGCGATCAAAGGATTTTCTGGCAAAAGCGCCATCCCCAACCGACAGAGCCTCATCGATGATTAATATGTCTGGCTCTACAGATGTAGCTATCGAAAATGCAAGGCGTACATACATTCCACTTGAATACGTTTTAACCGGCTGATCGATAAAATCTTGAACCCCCGAAAAATCAATAATCGACTCAATTTTCTGAGAAATCTCCTCAGCCGTCAGCCCCAAAATACTGGCATTTAAATATATATTCTCTCGACCGGTAAATTCCGGGTTAAATCCAGCCCCCAACTCAAGCAAAGCAGCAATTCGCCCCTTGACCTCCACAACTCCAGTGGTAGGTTCCAAAACCCCACAAATTAGCTGCAGCAGCGTAGATTTTCCAGAACCGTTGGTACCGACAACCCCCAGCACTTCCCCCTTAAATAATTCAAAATTTATCGGCCCTACAGCCGGATATTCTTTGTAGTATTTTCTCTCCTTATGAGCAAAAAGTTGCTTCAGTCTATCAGCCGGTTTCTCGTAGGTATAATAAGTTTTACTGAGCGCAACAGCACGCAGCGCGATATCAGAGAACATCAGCAAACCCCCGGCGAACGCGTTGAAACCACCAATACCCAAAAGCGGCAAAAATCCCTGACGCAGTCATATAAAGCAACAAACCTATCCAATCAGGCCATAGACCATCGACCAATACCAAGCGCGACTGCTCAATAATAAAAGTCAAAGGATTTAACCACATATATCCAACCAAATAATCGGGAAGAGCAGAAGCAGGATAAAAAATCGGTGACAAAAACAAGCACAAATTAATAACCAAATTTATTATTTGCGATAGATCGCGAAAGTAAACACCGATCGCTGAAAAAAACCAGCACACTCCAAGCAAAAAGGGCAAAAATGCCAAAATCACAAAGGGAAATGCGAAAGTGGATAGATAAAAAGTTTCGGAATGTAAAGATACTACAACAGTAATCACAAGAAAACTGAAACCCAACTGCGTCATAGACGAAAAAACGCCAACCCATGCAAAAATCGAAATTGGGAAAACCACTTTTTTCACCAGATTCGCATGCTGCACAATTAGACTAGGTGCCCTGCCAGCAATCTCGGAAAACAGGTTAAAAACAATCAAGCCTGCAAATAAATTCATCGCATATCCAACACCCCCCCGTGCTTCTGAGCCGGGCCAACGAGTTTGCAGAATGCCTGCAAATGCAAAAGTATAGAGAGCGAGCATCAAGAGGGGATTCAACAGTATCCACCCCATACCGAGCAGTGACCCCCGATAGCGGGCTGACACGTCGCGCTTTACAAATTGGTAAATCAAAGCGATTTGATCGCTGATTTTCCTGTCGTTTCTTACCACAAAACGCCTACCTTCCTGTGTTCCAACCAGTCACCGGACAATATCGGAATGAAACCGCAAATAATTTCATTTCGTCCTGCCAACTTGACTCTGGTTAATTTTGTATGACCGATAGCTGGGCTTTAACCAAAGTCGAAAGAGGCTACGAATATGCCAAATAAAATATCGAAAATTCCGTCGACTGGCCCGTTGTCCCTCATGCTCAACTACGACCTGAGGCACCGATACCAACCGGTAGCCCTGCAACTGCATGCGTAAACATATGTCCACATCTTCGCAGTACATAAAAAATTGCTGATCAAAACCTTTGATTGATTCAAAAACTTCGGAGCGAAAGAGCATAAACGCCCCGTTGACCCAATCATGAGAGCGCGCATACCGCTGACTTGCAGGAAGCACGTAGCGAAAGAAAAGCGACATCGGAGTAGGCACCGCTCTAGCGGGATCGAACGACTTGCCATTATTACCATGCTGTAACGGGTAGGCACAACCTGCATTGGGCATTGCCAGTACGGCCAACATAGCCGGATAAGGATTGCTACTCAAACGAACATCTGGATTGAGTACGCAAAAGCAAGAGGAGCGGCATAACGCAAAAGCTTGGTTGTGATTTGCTCCGTATCCCAGAGGCGCTGAATTGCGAAGCCATTCGATCTCAAAGGGCCATGATTCAGCACTCACAACATCGATCAAGTGTGGCTCTGGCAAATTAAGCGTCACGATGAGCCGACCCACTTCTTGTGCGGCATACACAGCCAGATCGCGAAGTAACTGGAGCACGACACCGCCGTGACCGTGACTCACCACCGAGACAGTGACCGGCCGCTCAATCAAGCAAAAACCTCAGCGTGGCACAGTTGTAAGCCCTGCTGATCCTTAGCAGATAGAATCGGGGCATATTTCAATTGGGGCCACACAACGGCGATGTCTGGATCATTCCATGCGATGCAGCGCTCAAACTGCGGCGCGTAGTAGTCGGTCGTCTTGTAAAGAAACTCAGCACTGTCGCTCAACACGAGAAAACCATGTGCGAACCCCGGTGGAACCCATAGCTGGCGATGGTTGTGCTCGCTCAACTCCTCACCTACCCATTGACCAAAGGTGGGAGAGCTACGGCGTATGTCCACCGCTACATCGAACACCGCCCCCTGCACCACCCGAACGAGCTTGCCCTGCGGCTGCGGGATCTGGTAATGCAAGCCACGCAGCACACCCTTGGCACTGCGGCTGTGGTTGTCCTGCACAAACTGGTGGTTGGTGCCCGTTGCTTCGTTAAAGGCCTTCTGGTTGAAGCTTTCAAAGAAGAAGCCTCGGGCGTCACCAAACACCTTGGGCTCGATCAGTACCACTTCAGGAATGGCCAGTCGCGTTGCTTTCATTAGTACACCGTTTCTTTCAGTATTCGTTGCAGGTACTGCCCATACCCATTCTTGCTCAGCGGCTTGGCCAAATTCTCCAGTTGCGCTGCATCAATCCACCCATGGCGCCACGCAATCTCTTCCGGGCAGGCAATTTTCAGCCCCTGGCGGTGCTCCAGGGTAGCGATGAACTGGCCGGCTTCGAGCAGGCTTTCGTGGGTGCCGGTGTCTAGCCAGGCGTACCCACGGCCCATGATTTCGACGTTGAGCTGGCCTTGCTGCAGGTACAGGCGGTTCAGGTCGGTGATTTCGTATTCGCCGCGGGCGGAGGGTTTGAGGCTCTTGGCCAAGTCCACCACCTGGTTGTCGTAGAAATAAAGGCCGGTCACGGCGTAGCTGGATTTGGGGGCCTGGGGTTTTTCTTCGAGGCTCAGCACTTTGCCCTGGGCGTCGAATTCGGCCACACCGTAGCGTTCGGGGTCATGCACGTGGTAGGCGAAGACGCTGGCGCCTTCGGTGCGGGTGCTGGCGTTGCCCAGCAGTTCGTGGAAGTCGTGGCCGTGGAAGATGTTGTCGCCCAGCACCAAGGCAGACGGGGCATTGCCGACGAATTGCTCGCCGATGACAAAGGCCTGGGCCAGGCCGTCGGGGCTGGGTTGCACGGCGTATTGCAGGTTCAGGCCCCATTGGCTGCCGTCGCCCAGCAGTTGCTCAAAGCGGGGGGTGTCTTGCGGGGTGCTGATGATCAGGATGTCGCGAATGCCCGCCAGCATGAGGGTGCTGAGCGGGTAGTAGATCATGGGCTTGTCATACACCGGCAGCAGTTGCTTGCTGATGGCCAGGGTGGCCGGGTGCAGACGCGTACCAGAGCCGCCGGCCAGGATGATGCCTTTGCGCTGGGAAGTGGATGGGGTCATAGGGGCAGGTCCTCAGGAGGCACGTCAAAACGGGCTGTGCTCGATAGCGACAGCCCGGTGTGGCTTACAGGATTTCGGTCAGCATGCGCTCGACGCCGACTTGCCAGTGCGGCAAGGTCAGGCCGAAGGTGGCTTGCAGTTTGGACGTGTTCAGGCGCGAGTTGTGCGGGCGTGTGGCCGGCGTGGGAAAGGCGCTGGTGGGCACAGGCGCGATTTCTTTCGCTACTATTTTCATAGTACTCTGCGCTTTCTCTGCGTGCCCTATGACGTATTTTGCATAGCCATTCCAGGTGACTTCGCCGCCTGCTACCAGGTGGTACAGGCCCGCGTCTTGCGGACGTTGCTGCAGGTGGCGAATGGCATGGGCGGTCACGTCGGCCAGCAGCTCGGCACCGGTGGGCGCGCCCCATTGGTCGTCAATGACGGTGAGGCGCTCACGCTCTTGCGCCAGGCGCAGCATGGTCTTGGCAAAGTTACCGCCACGCGCGGCATACACCCAGCTGGTGCGCAGGATGAGGTGCTTGACGCCGGACTGCTGGATGAGTTGCTCGCCTTCGAGCTTGGTGCGGCCGTACACGCTCAGGGGTGCGGGGGTGTCGCTCTCAACCCAGGGGCGCGTGCCACTGCCGTCGAACACGTAGTCGGTGCTGTAGTGCACCAGCCAGGCGCCCAGGGCAACGGCCTCGCGGGCCAGCACGCCGGGAGTGGTGGCGTTGAGCAGGCGGGCCAGTTCGGGCTCGCTCTCGGCCTTGTCTACCGCAGTGTGCGCGGCGGCGTTGACGATGAAGTCGGGCTTGAGGGCGCGCACGGTGGCGGCGATACCTTCGGGGTTGGCGAAGTCGCCGCAGTGGTCGGTGCTGTCATGGTCCAGCGCGGTGACGTTGCCCAGCACGGCCAGGCTGCGTTGCAACTCCCAGCCCACCTGTCCGCCTTTGCCGAAGAGCAGGATGTTCATGCGGCTACCCCTGCCATGGTGTTGGCCTGGTATTGCTTCTGCACCCATTCGCGGTAGGCACCCGATTGCACCTGGGCCACCCACTCGGGGTTATCCAGATACCACTGCACGGTCTTGCGGATGCCGGTGTCAAAGGTCTCGGCAGGCTTCCAGCCCAGTTCGCGCTCGATCTTGCGGGCATCGATAGCGTAGCGGCGGTCATGGCCGGGGCGGTCGGTGACGTAGGTGATCTGCGTCTTGTAGCTCTGGCCATCAGCGCGGGGGCGCAGCTCGTCGAGCAGGGCGCACACGGTGTTCACGATGTCGATGTTGGGCTTTTCGTTCCAGCCGCCCACGTTGTAGGTCTCGCCCAGGCGGCCGGCTTCGAGCACGCGGCGGATGGCGCTGCAGTGGTCGCGCACGTACAGCCAGTCGCGCACCTGCATGCCGTCACCGTACACGGGCAGGTTTTTGCCTGCCAGGGCGTTGACGATCATGAGGGGGATGAGCTTCTCCGGAAAGTGCAGCGGGCCGTAGTTGTTGCTGCAGTTGGTGGTGAGCACCGGCAGGCCGTAGGTGTGGTGCCAGGCGCGCACTAAGTGGTCGCTGGCAGCCTTGCTGGCCGAGTACGGGCTGTTGGGCTCGTAGGTATTGTCTTCAGTGAAGGCCGGGTCGGTGGCAGACAAGCTGCCGTAGACCTCGTCGGTGGAGACGTGCAAAAAGCGGAACGCTTCTTTTTTGATAGCTGGCAGCGCTTGCCAGTATTGCCTTGCAGCCTCTAAAAGCCTGAAGGTGCCGACCACGTTGGTCTGGATGAAATCTTCTGGGCCGTGGATGGAGCGGTCCACATGTGATTCGGCGGCGAAGTTGACGATGGCGCGGGGCTGGTGCTCGGCCAGCAGGCGCGCGAGCAAGGCGGTGTCGCCAATGTCGCCCTGCACGAAGATGTGGCGGGGGTTGCCCTGCACGCTGTCCAGGTTGTGCAGATTGCCTGCGTAGGTGAGTTTGTCGAGGTTGACCACGGGCTCGTCGCCGTTGGCTATCCAGTCGAGCACGAAGTTGGCGCCAATGAAGCCGGCGCCGCCAGTTACCAAGATCATAGGGTGGGCAGTGTTGATACGCCTGCAGGCGAAGCTGGGCATTATCCCATTCACCGCCCCCGGCCTGTAACAGGATTTGCGCGAGGCGAATGGGCGCCCGCAAGGCGAACAGCGCGAAAAGGGGCCGCTCTAGGCACGTCTCACTAACCCAAGCCCAGCCGCCAGCCGTAAAGTGGAGTGCCTACGTTCACTAACCCCCACAGGAGGCTCTACATGGCAACCAGAAAGTCTTTCCCCTTCGGTACGCATGGCATGTCACCCGGCGATGTTCCGCTCAGTGATGCCGTCAAGGAATCTGCCCAGCAGATCTGGCTGGCGGGGCTGGGGGCTTTCTCCAAAGCGCAGGCCGAAGGCGGCAAGGTGTTTGAGGCGCTGGTCAAGGAAGGCGTGACCATGCAGCGCAAGACCCAGACCGTGGCCGAAGAAAAAATCACCGAGGCCACCCAGCGCATGACCAGCGCCGCCAGCGAGATGGGCTCCCGCGCCGCCGGACAGTGGGACAAGCTGGAAACCATTTTTGAAGACCGTGTGGCCAAGGCCCTGGGCCGCCTTGGCATTCCAACGGCACGCGACCTGCAGGCGCTGCACGATCGCATAGACGCACTGACGCAGGAGCTGGCCAAAGCCCGCAAGGCGCCCGCAGCGCGCCCCGCCAAGGCGGCGGGCAAGACCGCTGGCAAACCGGCGCACCCTACGCCTGCCAAAAAGGCCACGCCGCGTGCACGCAAACCTGCCGCCAAGTAAGTAGCGCAAGGCCGTGCTTGCGCGCCCGCCGCAGGGCCCTTGCGCATGCAGGTGAGCAATGCGGGGCGGTACCGGTCTCCCCGAGCCGGCGTCCCCCCGGGAACGCCCTTCAAATGCTGCATTGCAGCAACCCGGGCTGGGTTAGAGTTGTCAGCGCAGACGCATCCAACTCAGCGCAAAAAGGGCAACTCCCATGGCAAAGAAAGCGCCGCGCCGCACGGCGGAACGCATTCTGGAAGTGACGCTGGACCTGTTCAACCGGTTCGGCGAGCCCAATGTCTCCACCACCGTCATCTCTGCCGAGCTGCGCATCAGCCCTGGCAACCTGTACTACCACTACCCTGCCAAAGACGCGCTGATCAACACCTTGTTTGACCGCTATGAGGCCGCGCTGAACGAGCTGCTGCAAGCCGGCGACAGCGTGCACAACGTGGAGGACGCGTGGTTCTTTCTGCACACGCTGTTTGAATTGATCTGGCAATACCGGTTTTTGTACCGCGACCTCAACGACCTGTTGTCCAAGAACCGCCGCCTCGAAACCCATTTCCAAGCCGTGCTGCACCGCAAGGAAAAGGCCGTGCAAGCGATGCTGGAAGGCATGCAGCAAGCCCAGGCGCTGAGCGCGCCGCCCGAGGCACTGCCGGTCACCTCCACCAGCATGGTGGTGGTGCTGACCTACTGGCTCAGTTACGAATACGTGCGCGACCCACGCCACGCGCTGGAGCCGGGCAACGCCCACCGCGCGCTGCTGCGAGGCGCGCAACATGTGCTGAATCTGCTGGAGCCGTACCTGGAAGTCCGCCAGCGTGCCCACCTGAGGTTGCTGTCAGGGGCCTATGCGCCGCCCCCCGTCTGAAGCGCGCCCTTGACTGCCGAGCCCCATCACCACATCACCCAACACAACACAACGACGGAGACACACATGGCCCTCTGGACCCCCTTCCCCCACGCCGGCGATTACGCCTGGGACGCCAGCCGTGTGCAGCAGCAGTGGAGCCAGCTGCACCTGGGCGACGCCGAGCCCCTGCCCGAGGACCCATCGGTGCTCAACGCATGGGTGCTGTTTCACAACGGCGAGTTCGAGCAGGCGGTGGCCGCAGGGCTGGCTGCGGGAGGCGCTGGCGTCACGGTCGCCAACAAGGCCACGGCGGTGTATGCCACGTACCTGGAGCCAGGTGAGCAAGCGCGGCTGGAGTTGTTCTTGCAGATTGCCGAACGCGCCCGGGCACAGGCCGCTGCCGACCCGCAGCACGCCAATGCCTGGTACTGGAACGCCTATGCCCTGGGCAGGTATTGCCAGGGCATCAGCGTGGCCAAGGCGCTGGCGCAAGGACTAGGGCAGCAGATCAAGGAATCGCTGGAGAAAGCCATTGCCCTGTCGCCACAGCATGTGGAGGCGCGCATCGCCTTGGGCACGTTCCACGCCGAAGTTATCGACAAAGTGGGCGCCCTCATTGGCAGCATGACTTACGGCGCCAAGAAGGAGGTGGGCCTGCAATTGTTTGAAGAAGCGCTGGCTCTGCACCCCGGCTCCGCCATCGGCATGGTGGACTACGCCAACGCCCTGGTCATGCTGGAAGGCGAGCACCGCATGGAAGAAGCCACCGCGCTGTATGAACGCGCTGCCGCTTGCCAGCCACTGGACGCCATGGAAGAACTGCACGTGGCCATGGCGCGGGCAGAGCTGCACGAGGAAGGCTGAGCGCAGGCACCACTGAAGGCTGCGCCTGGCTGGAGGCCGGCAGGCCGCCGAGGGCCACCGCTAATCGCTGAAGCGGCGTGAGGCGATTTCGAGCAGGCCGTCGAACAGGAGGTTGTCCACCAGCTCGAAAGGCCGGGTCATGCTGGGCGCCATCTTCCAGCCCGCGCCGCCGGTCATGATGCACGCAGGCTCCTGGCCGCAGTGCTGCAGCAGGTGCTGATACATGCGCTCCACCGCCCCCGCGATGGCGTAGGTGCCCCCGCTGGTGAGCGCATCACTGGTGTTGGTGGGAAACACCCGAACGTCCCCGGTGGGCACATGCAGCCCGGCTGTGCCGGTTTCCAGAGCACGCAGCATGATGCCGTGGCCCGGCAAGATCAGCCCGCCCAGAAACTTGCCCTCGGTGTCGATGCACTCCACCGTGACGGCGGTGCCAACCATGACCACCACCAGGGGCCGCGCAGGCCCTCGTGCCAGTACATGGTGGCGCGCCCCCACCATGGCGACCCAACGGTCCGAGCCGAGCCGCGAAGGATGGTCGTAGCCGTTGACCAGCCCTGCCTCCTGGGCAGACGAGACCACCCACTGTGGGTTCACGTCCCACAATTCCATTTGCTCCTGCACACGGCGCTTGGCCGCGTCACCAGCCACCACGCAGCCCAGCATGCGATCGGGCGCAGGCAGTTGTGCCCAGCTGCCCTCGGCCAGGCGGTCGATATGGTCCAGAAACTCGGCTCCATGCGCAATCAGCGCTGCGCCGGGGCGGTGAGCGTCGTACAACGCCCATTTGAGACGGGTATTGCCGACGTCGATGGCCAAGAATGTCATGGCGCGGATTATCCCGAGTTTTGGAAATCGCCCGGCGGGCCGCGATACACAAAGTTGCGAGCCCTGGCGCAGGGTTGACGCAACGCAGCCTCGCATTTCGGCTAATGTCGACTTGCGCCATCGCCCTACAGCCGGCGCAACGCATCCGCTCTACATTGGCTGTCCCGGCATTTGCACCACAAGGAGGTCTCTCATGGGTCTATTCAGTTTCATCAAGGAAGCAGGCGAAAAATTGTTCGGCGGCAAGGAGGTGGAGGCCGCAGTCACCCAGGCCGACACCCAGCCCGCTGCGCTGCAAGACTTGAACAGCAAGGCCGCCCGGGCCATTGAAGCCTACATTGCCTCGCAAAACCTGGGGGTCCAGGCAGTGCAGGTGACTTTTGACGGTGCCAGCGGCAAAGTGCAGGTCGGCGGCCAGGCCCCAACCCAGGAGGCCAAAGAGAAGGTGACGCTGTGCTGCGGCAACGTTGCCAGCGTGAAAGAAGTGGACAACCAGATGACCGTGGCCACTCCTGCCGCTGAAGCGCAGTACCACGACGTGGTGCGGGGCGACACCCTGTCAGCCATCGCCAAGAAGTTCTACGGCGACGCCAACAAGTACCCCGCGATCTTCGAGGCCAACAAGCCCATGCTGAGCCACCCCGACAAGATCTACCCTGGCCAGAAGCTGCGCATTCCGCCATTGGCCCAGTAACGCACTGTCATTGATAAAAGAGGCACTTGGCGCTTACTGAACAAGCGCGAAGTGCTCTTTTTTATGTAGCAACCACGCGGTCTACGGTAGCCGCAGGGCGGTTTTTGAAACCGCCGGGGCGATGACTCCGGCCCCTGTCACCCCTGCCGCCAGGGCAACCCATGAAAGCGCCAGCCGCCCTTTCGGCCCCGCTGGCCGCTCTCGTCCGCGTCGCCCTCAAAGCCTTCCAGGATGTTGTAGGCCGCAAGGCCCAGCTCGGTGGCGCGTCTGGCTGCGGCGATGGAGCGCACACCACTGCGGCACAGCAACACCACGCGCTGCCCCGCGGGCACGGCAGCTTGCAGTTGCGCATCAAAATCGGGGTTCATCGCCATGCCGGGCCACTGCTTCCAGGGCACGGAAACCCCCGCAGGCACGCGCCCCACCCACTCCAGCTCAGCACTGGTGCGCACGTCGACCAGCACGGCCTCGCCCTGTTGAACCCATTGCCAGGCCTGCTGCGGGGTCACGTCGCCGGCATAGCCTTCGGCGGGGGAGATGGGGGGCTGCGTGCTCATCGTTCGGTCCTTTCAAATCACTGGTCACACATCGCGATTGTGGCGCTTGTAC
This sequence comes from Acidovorax delafieldii, assembly GCA_002377855.1. Taxonomy (GTDB): domain Bacteria; phylum Pseudomonadota; class Gammaproteobacteria; order Burkholderiales; family Burkholderiaceae_C; genus Acidovorax; species Acidovorax delafieldii_A. The sequence continues at coordinate 180,595 of DFQQ01000018.1, forward strand.
CTGCACCTGCCCTGTCTTTGCACTTCTTGGGCTGACGACGCACTGCTGGTTCGCATTTCCCGGCGAGCCGAGCGAGAGCCCATCACCACAGCGGCGCGGGTTCTTCGCGAAGGTGGTTGCGCAGCGCGGCATAGTCGGGCACCACGGTGGCCACCGTGCTCCAGAAGCGCGGGCTGTGGTCCATCACGCGCAGGTGGGCCAATTCATGCGCCACCACATAGTCGATGACGGCAGGAGGGTAATGCAGCAGGCGCCAGTTCAGGCGGATGGAACCGTCAGCCTTCGCGCTGCCCCAACGGGTTTCGGCGCTGGACAGGCGCAAGCTCGTCCACTGCACGCCCAGCAGGGGCGCAAAATGGTCCAGCCGCTCGATGAAATGGCGGCGGGCGTCACGCATGAGCCAGGCCAGCACGGCGTCGCGGATCTGCGCCGCGCCGGCGTCGGCCGGCAGGCCGATGTACAGCCGCGAGGCGAGGCCTGGGGCGCTTTCTTGGGGCGATGCGCTGGTGTGCGCCGCGGCCATGTGCAGTGCCCCACCCTTGCCACTGAGGGTTTGCGTGGAATCCAGCACCACCTGCAAAGGCTGGCCCAGGTAGGGCACACGCACCCCATCCGCCCAGACAATGCGCCCACCCTCCAGCCGCTGCTGGCGCTCGCGCGCCTGCACCAGCTTCGTCATCACCCAGGCACTGCGTTCACGCAGCACGGTGTCCACCGCCGACAGCGCCACCCAACTGGGCGCACGCACAGCCAGCCCGTCGGCGCCCACGGTGAAACCAATGGTGCGCCTGCGCGAGCGGTGCAGCGAGTAAGCCACCAGCGCGTCGCCCAACAGCACTTCGCGGTTGGCCTGGGGGTGACGAAACTCTGCCGGCGCCAGCAATGGCGCAAGCGGAGCCGCCAGCAGCGGCTGAATCGCTACTTTTTTAGGAGCTGCAGGCGCTTTATCCGTGTGCCCTTTCGGCAATTTGGACCTGGATTTTGGAGGTATCGGCGCACCTGGCTTGCCACTGCCCGCTGCGCCCCCGGGGGTGGGCGCGGGCGCCGCGCCACGCTGCACGCCCTGCGGGTCGAACAGATCCAGGGCCAGTTGCACGAAGCGGTTCATGGCCAGCAACCCGAAAGAACACACGGCCCCGCGCGCCCCAGCGGCCCGGCCGTTGCCGTGCGCGCGGTGCCAGCTTCCGATGCGCCACGGCACGCGCCATGGTTCGCTGTGCGGGGCGGATGGGCAGCTGAGGCGGGCATGGCGTGCGGGCGGCTCTGATGCATACCAGCTCAGTCAGCGCTGTCGCCCCGCGCTGGCGCGGACAGTGCGTTGGCGTTGGCGTTGGCGTTGGCGGGGTAGGCATCGGGGTCCAGCCGGCGCATTTCGGCTTCGATCCAGGCCTCCACCTCGCGCATCAACTCATCGGGCTGGCGCCCTGCGGAGGGGATGGCGGGGCCGATGGACACATCCACCACGCCGGGGCGTTTGATGAAAGCCTTGCGCGGCCACACCTTGGCCGAGGTGACCGCAATCGGGATGACCGGCGCGCCGGTGTCGATTGCCAGCCGTGTGCCGCCGTTTTTGTACTGGCCCTTGTGCCCCCGCTCCACCCGCGTCCCTTCGGGAAACATGATGATCCAGATGCCCTTGGCCAGCAGCGTTTTGCCCTGTTGAACCACCTTGTTGAACGACTGGGCGCGCAGGCTCCGGTCGATGTGGATCATGTCCAGCCGGCCAATCGACCAGCCAAAGAACGGCACGTACAGCAGCTCTTTCTTGAAGACGTAGGCCAGCGGGTGCGGCATGATCGCGGGCATCAGAAAGGTCTCGTACGTGGACTGGTGCTTGCACAGCAACACCGCGCCGCTTTTCTCGCCCTGGGGCAGGTGCTCCATGCCCGTGACACGGTAGTGGATGCCCAACAGCGGACGGGCGCTGTGGACACACAGTGCCAGCCAGGCACGCGCGATGCGGTACAGCGGCGCGCCGCGCGCACCAAACAACGAGCCCAGCACAATGGCCAGCGTGTAGGGCACCACCGTGATGGCCATCCACAGCATGTGGATGATGGATCGGATCAACGCCATAGTTTTCAGTCTTTCATGCCTCTGGCGCCCGCCATACAAGCACCGCCAGCTATTATTTTTATAGTATCAAGCCACCGCGGACGGCGCCGGCAAGGGCGACGACTGCAACGATGCGGGCAGCAATTGCTCTGCCCATTGCGCCAGGCTGGCGTGCACCTGGGCACCTGCAGGCCAACCTCCGGGCAAGGGCTGCCCCGGTACCAACTCGGCGGCTTGGCCCGTGCACACCACATGCAGTTTGGCCCCCACGGCAGCGCCCGCCTGCAGATGGGCCTGGCAGTTGCCTACCACCAGCACATCGTGCGGTTCCACTCCGTAGCGCTCGCAAATCTGCTCCAGCAGCCCTGGTGCCGGCTTGCGGCAGCCGCATTCTTCTTCGGCCGTGTGGGGGCAATAGAAGACTGCGTCAATGCGTCCACCTACGGCCGCCATTTGCCGATGCATCTTGGCGTGGATGGCATTGAGGGCCACCACATCGAACAGCCCCCGGCCCAGCCCCGGCTGGTTGGTGGCCACCACCACGTGCCAGCCGGCGTGGTTGAGGCGGGCGATGGCCTCCAGTGCCCCAGGCACTGCCACCCAGTCATCTGCCGAAGTGATGTAGTCATCACCCGGCATATTGAGCAGGCCGTCACGGTCGAGGATGGCGATTTTCATGGGTTGCTTGCGTTGAGAGGTCACCGGCACCAGCCTACCAGAGCAGACAAGCGCACATTCGCCCCCAGCCTTACACCGCCAGACGCGAGAGATCGGCCACGCGGTTCATGGCCTCGTGCAGCGTCTTGAGCAGGCCCTGGCGGTTCAGGCGCAGGTCCAGTTGTTCGGCGTTCACCATCACATCGTCAAAGAACGCATCCACCGGCGCGCGCAGCACAGCCAGGGTCTGCAGGCTGGCGGTGTAGTCGCCCGCGTCAAACTGCGCATTGGCCTCGGGCACAAAGCGCTGCAGGGCCGCGAACAAATCCTGCTCGGCCTGCTCTTGCAGCAGCGCAGGGTTGACGTGCGCATCCACGGGGCCTTCGACCTCGGCCTTTTTCAGGATGTTGCCCACGCGCTTGTTGGCGGCGGCCAGGGCCGGAGCTTCGGGCAGCGATGCGAAGGCGCGTACGGCGGCGAGCTGCTTCTCGATCAGCGCCAGGCGCTGCGGGCGCAGGGCCAGCACGGCGTCGACTTCCTGGGCGCTGTAGCCTTGCTCGCGCAGGCTGCCGGCCAGGCGGTCGTAGATGAAATCGGCCAGCGCGGCCGATGCGTCGGTGATCTTGTCGCCAAAGGCAGGCACGGCACCGGCCAGCAGCGCGCTCAAGTCCAGGGGCAGGTCTTTTTCAACCAGCATGCGGATCACGCCCAGCGCATGGCGACGCAGCGCAAACGGGTCGCGGTCGCCGGTGGGCAGGTTGCCGATGCCGAACATGCCCACCAGCGTTTCGAGCTTGTCGGCCAGCGCGACCACCACACCCGCCGTGTTGCGCGGCAGCGCGTCGCCCGCAAAGCGGGGCTTGTAGTGGTCTTCAATGGCGTGGGCCACGGTCTCGCCCAGGCCGTCGTTCAGGGCGTAGTAGCCGCCCATGATGCCCTGCAGCTCGGGGAACTCGCCCACCATGTCGGTCACGAGGTCGGTCTTGGCCAGCTGCGCGGCCTTATCCGCGTCTGCCACCAGTTGCGCATCGCCCAACTGCGTTGCAATGGCCTTCGCAATGGCGCGCACGCGCTCCACGCGCTCGCCCTGCGTGCCCAGCTTGTTGTGATACACGACCTTGGAGAGGCCTTCAACGCGCGAGGCCAGGGTCTTCTTGCGGTCCTGGTCATAAAAGAATTTCGCATCAGCCAAACGGGGGCGCACCACGCGCTCGTTGCCGCCGGTCACAAAGCTGGTGTCTTCGGGGCTGATGTTGCTCACCACCAAAAACTTGTTGGTCAGCTTGCCTGCGGCGTCCAGCAGCGGGAAGTACTTCTGGTTGGCCTTCATCGTGAGGATCAGACACTCCTGCGGCACGCCCAGGAATTGCTCTTCAAACTGGCAGATGACGACGTTGGGGCGCTCTACCAGCGCGGTCACTTCGTCGAGCAGGGCTTCGTCTTCGATGGGGCGAGCGCCGTTGCCCACCTTGGCGGCAGCAGCGGCGAGCTGGCGGGCGATCTCGGCCTTGCGCTCGGCAAACGATGCGATCACGGCGCCGTCTTTTTGCAGCGTGGCGGCGTAGCTGTCTGCGTCGGGCAGCACCACGGGTGACACGGCCGCTTCAAAGCGGTGGCCTTGGGTGCTGTTGCCAGCCGTGAGGCCCAGCGCCTTGACGGGCACCACGGCGGCGCCATGCAGCGCCACTAGGCCGTGCGCGGGGCGCACGAAGTTCACACTGCTCCAGCCGGGCAGCTCGCAGTCGGTTTCGAGCTGGTAGCTCATCACCTTGGGAATGGGCAGCTTGGCGATGGCTTCGTCCAGGGCCTTTTGCAGGCCTGCCTGCAGGGTCGCGCCGGGCACCACACTGTCGTAGAACAGGGCTTCGGCCTTGCCGTCTTGAGCACGCTTCAAGGCGGCCACGGCGGCTGCGGGATTGGACACATCGGCGCCCAGCGCCTGCAGCTTTTTCAGCAGCGCGGGCGTGGCATTACCACTAGCGTCAAGCCCCACGGTCACGGGCATCAGCTTTTGCTGCACGGCCTTGTCGGCAGCCCTGTCGGCCACGGCGGTCACATGCGCGGCCAGACGGCGGGGCGAGGCAAAGGGCGTGACCACCGAAGCGGCAGACGCGAGGCCTTGGGCCTTGAGCTGGTCTGCCAGCACGGTGGCGAAGGCATCGCCGAGCTTCTGGAGGGCCTTAGGGGGCAGCTCTTCGACAAACAGTTCTACGAGAAGGTTTTGGGTCGTCGTCATGTTCTTGTTCTCTTTCGTCCGCTCAGGCTGCCTTCTTAGCCATCTGTTCCACCCACTCGCGCGGAGCCATGGGGAAGCCCAGGCGTTCACGGCTCTCGTAGTAGCTTTGCGCCACGGCGCGGGCCAGGTTGCGGATGCGACCGATGTAGGCGGCGCGTTCGGTCACGCTGATCGCGCCGCGCGCATCCAGCAAGTTGAAGCTGTGCGCGGCCTTGAGCACCTGCTCGTACGCGGGCAGGGCCAGTTGCTGCTCCATGAGGTGCTTGGCCTGCTTTTCGTGGGCGTTGAAGGCCGTGAACAAAAAGTCGGCGTCGCTGTGCTCAAAGTTGTAGGTGGACTGCTCCACCTCGTTTTGCTTGTACACGTCGCCATACGTCAGCTTGGACCCGTCGGCGCCTTCCGTCCAGGTCAGGTTGTAGACGTTGTCCACGCCCTGCAGGTACATGGCCAGGCGCTCCAGGCCGTAGGTGATCTCGCCCGTGGCGGGCTTGCAGTCAATGCCGCCCACTTGCTGGAAATAGGTGAATTGCGTGACTTCCATGCCGTTGAGCCACACCTCCCAGCCCAGGCCCCAGGCGCCGAGCGTGGGGTTCTCCCAGTCGTCTTCGACAAAGCGGATGTCGTTCTTTTTCAGATCGAACCCCAGCGCTTCGAGGCTGCCCAGGTACAGCTCCAGAATGTTGGCCGGCGCTGGCTTGAGCACCACCTGGAACTGGTAGTAATGCTGGAGGCGGTTGGGGTTCTCGCCATAGCGGCCGTCCTTAGGGCGGCGGCTGGGCTGCACGTAGGCGGCCTTCCACGGCTCGGGGCCAATGGCGCGCAGGAAGGTGGCGGTGTGCGAGGTGCCTGCGCCCACTTCCATGTCATAGGGTTGCAAAAGAGCGCAACCCTGCGCGTCCCAATAGGACTGCAGCTTCAAAATGATTTGCTGGAATGTCAACATGGCGTCTGCGGCACTGGCAACCCAGGGCCGGGCAATTAGGGGGAACAAACAGAAAAAGGCAGTGCGTGAACCAGGACCGGTGCCTGCAAACACAAGCCCTGCAAGGACTGGCACTGCGCGCGCAAACCGGTGATTTTACGGCGCTGCCGCTGGCTCCTTTCAAATCAGTGCCATCCAACCGCCCCATGAAAAAAGGCCGGAGCCCTTTTGGAGCCCCAGCCTTCCCAACCAGTCACACCAGCTATATGCCGGTGCGTACCGATGACCACCTTTGCGGGCAGCCCGTCGGCGCACCTGTTGTGCGCCAAGTCTCGTTCCAGTATTCGCTGCCCGGTGCACCACCTGTGGCGCTTCCAGAGGGCATGCCTTCAAGCCAGCGCACCCGTGGATCTGGCTTTGCCAGTCCACCGGGTGCGTCCCCCTCAGGGGGAAGGCGCGAAGCGACTCAGGGGGAGCTCAATACTCCCAGAAAATCCGCTGCAGTTCTTTGCTGTCACTGGTCTTGGTCAGCGCCACCATGGCCAGGATGCGGGCTTTTTGCGGGCGCAGGTCGTGGGCCACCACCCAGTCGTACTTGTCGTCAGGCTGCTCGGCATTGCGCAGCACAAAACCGTCGGGCACGCGGGCCGATCGAACGATCTGCACGCCCGCAGCACGCAGGGCCTTGAGCGAATCCACCGCCTGTGCGGCCACCGAGCCGTTGCCCGTACCGGCGTGGATCAGCGCCTTCACGCCAGCCTTGCCGTAGGCTTCAATGCCCGTGGTGTTCATGTTGCTGTAGCCATAGACGATGTCCACGGCCGGCAGGGCCTGGATGTCGTCGATGTTGAACTCGGACTGCGTGGTGTGGCGCTTGACGGGGGCGCGGAACCAGTAGTTCTTGCCTTCCACCACCATGCCCAGCGGGCCCCACTGGCTCTTGAAGGCCTCGGTCTTGATGTTGATGGTCTTGCTCACATCGCGGCCACTCTGGATTTCGTCGTTCATGGTGACGAGCACGCCCTTGCCTGCGGCGTCCTTGCTGGCGGCCACGGTCACGGCGTCGTACAGGTTCAGTGCGCCGTCGGCCGACAGTGCCGTGCCAGGGCGCATGGACCCCACCACAACGATAGGCTTGCTGGTGCGCACCACCAAGTTCAGAAAATAGGCGGTTTCTTCAAGGGTATCGGTACCGTGGGTGATGACGATGCCGTCCACATCGGCCTGCTTGGCCAGGGCCGAGACGCGCTGGCCGAGCTTGAGCAGGTGGTCGTTGGTGAAGCTTTCCGATGCGATCTGGAAGACCTGTTCGCCCGAGACCTTGGCCACGCTGGCCAGCTCTGGCAAACCTGCCAGCAGTTTGTCCACAGGCACCTTGGCGGCAGCATAGGTGGCGCTGTTGGCCGCCGATGCACCCGCACCCGCAATGGTGCCGCCAGTGGCCAGCACCACGACGTGGGGCTTGGGCGCTTGCGCCATGGCCGCCGCCGACAAGGCCGACAGGGCCACGGCCGCAAACCAGCGCCGGGTGATGGAATAAGAAGAAGAAATTTGCATGAAAGAGTCTCCGGATGAATGGCAGGGTGCGCTGTTTGCAGCATCACCCACCGCCTTCTGAGCGGTGCCGCATGCTATGGGGTGCAGGCGCACAGCGAGATGGAATAATTGCCCATGGCCTGTGAATCAAACTCATAGCCCCCTCTGACCAAGGCCCGATGGCCCGCGACACCAATCCACCCATGAATCTGCGACAGCTCGAGGTATTTCAAGCGGTCCTGCAAACAGGCAACATGAGCGCCGCTGCACGCCTGCTGTGCATTACCCCTTCAGCAGTGAGCAAGGCCGTGGCGCACACCGAGCTGCAACTGGGTTACCGGCTTTTTTTACGCACACCCTCAGGGCTGACGCCCACACCAGAAGCGCAAGTGCTGGCCACGGAGTCCACCGGCATTTACCGCCAACTCGATGCACTCAAACGCACTGCGCGTAATCTCGCGACCAGCGATTCGGGCGATGTGCGGCTGGCAGCCATCCCGTCCATCACGCACGAATTTCTGCCCAGCCTGCTGTTGCACCATGCCGGGCAACACCCGCATGTGGGCGTGGAAGTGCGCACGTTGCACCAGGACCAGATGACCCAGGCCCTGCTCACGCGCAGCGTGGACTTTGGGCTGGGGTTTTACAAACACCCTCACCCGCAGGTGGCCAGTGACCTGCTGGTCAGCGGCAAGCTGTACTTGGCCGTGGCAAGCGCCGTGTGGGCCCGAGCGCCGCGCGCGGTCCAGCCAGCCGCCCGCCTGGCACAGGTGCCAGTGATTCGCTTGGTGGGCGACGATCCCATGCGACAGTCCATTGATGAAATCGCCCAGCGCCTGGGCTCACCCGCTGGGCCGGGCATCCAGGTGCAGACCACCCGGCTGGCATTGGAACTGGTGCGCCGCGGCATGGGCTGGACGGTGGTGGACTTTTTGACAGCGAAGGGGCTGGACCCCGCCCAGATGATGACGCTGGAGCTGCACGAACTGGCCCCCATGTCGCTGTACAGCTACCGCGCACGGGCTTTTCCGCCGGGCCTGCAGGCCACGCGCATGCTGGCCATGCTGCCCGCGCTGCTGCACCACGCCCTGCAGCCCCACACCAGGCCGGTCAAACGTTAAGCGCCGCAGCAGCCAATAAAAACGGCCTGCCTGGTGTGAGCAGGCAGGCCGAGACAGCAGGAACGCAGCAGAGCCGTCAGTCGTTCCAGCGGCGCAGCACCAAGCTGGCATTGGTGCCGCCAAAGCCAAAGCTGTTGGAGAGCACCGTGGTCAACTGCGCATCACGGCTCGTGGTGACCAGGGGCATGGCGCCCAGTGCGGGGTCGGGGGTTTCCACATTGGCGGAGCCAGCAATGAAGCCCTTGTTCAGCATGATCATGCAGTAGATCGCTTCTTGAACGCCCGTGGCGCCCAGCGAGTGGCCGGTGAGCGACTTGGTGGACGAGAACGGCGGAACCTTGTCGCCAAACAACGCCTTCATGGCGCGCACTTCCTGCATGTCGCCCACGGGTGTGGAGGTGCCGTGGGTATTGATGTAGTCGATGGGGGCATCGAGCCCCTCCATCGCCTGTTGCATGCAGGCAATGGCGCCGTCGCCGGACGGGGCCACCATGTCCTCACCGTCGCTGGTGGCGCCAAAGCCCACCACTTCGGCCAGAATGGTCGCACCGCGCGCCTGGGCGTGCTCCAGGCTTTCCATTACCACCGCTCCGCCGCCCCCGGCAATCACAAAGCCGTCGCGGTTCGCATCGTAAGCGCGCGAGGCTTTCTCGGGCGTGTCGTTGTACTTGCTGGACATGGCGCCCATGCCGTCAAACAGCAGCGACATGCCCCAGCTCAGCTCTTCGCCGCCACCGGCAAACATCACATCCTGCATGCCCCAGGCGATCTGCTGCGCGGCCGCGCCAATGCAGTGGGCCGAGGTGGAGCAGGCCGAGGTGATGGAGTAATTGATGCCCTTGACCTTGAAGTTGGTGGCCAGGCAGGCAGACACCGTGCTGCTCATGCAGCGCGTGACCTGGTAGGGGCCCACGCGGCGGATGCCCTTTTCGCGCAGGGTGTCGGCCGCCTCGATCTGGTTGGCGGGCGAGCCGCCGCCCGAACCCATGATGAGGCCAGTGCGCGGGTGACTTACCTGCTCGGGTGTCAGGCCGGCTTGCCGAATCGCGTCTTCCAGTGCAATCTGCGCATACGCGGCGGCATCGCCCATGAAGCGCAACTGCTTGCGGTCAATGCGCGCTTCAATGTCGATCTCAGGCGCGCCGCCCACCTGGCTGCGCAAGCCCAGTTCCTTGAACTTCTCCACCGCCTTGATACCGCTCTTGCCCGCGCGCAGCGAAGCCTCGACGGTGTCCAGATCGTTGCCAATGCACGAGACAATGCCCGCACCGGTGATGACTACGCGCTTTTTGTTCATGCTGCGTCCTTACCTTCTTCCTCGCGTTTGAACAGGCCCACACGCAGGTCGTTGGCTACATAGATTTCCTTGCCGTCGGCCAGCAGGCGGGCATCGCCAATGGCCATGACCAGCTTGCGCTTGATCACGCGCTTGATGTCGATTTCGTACGTCACCAGCTTCACATCAGGGCCCACCTCGCCGGTGAACTTGACCTCGCCCGCGCCCAGCGCGCGACCGCGGCCCGGCAGTTGCAGCCAGGTCAGGTAAAAGCCGATGAGCTGCCACATGGCATCCAGGCCCAGGCAACCGGGCATGACGGGATCGCCCTGGAAATGGCAGGCAAAAAACCACAGGTCGGGCTTGACGTCCAGTTCGGCGCGGATCTTTCCCAAACCGTGCGCGCCCCCATCGCTGTCGATGTGCGTGATGCGATCGAACATCAACATGGGTGGCAGCGGCAGGCGCCCGCTGTCGGCGTTGAACAGCCGTCCCTCGCCCGAGGCGATCAGTTGTTCATAGGAAAAGGAATCTGCCATTTTCAGTCGTGCTCCAGAACGGCGGCCGCGCCGCCTCAAATCATCGTTCGTGCAACCATAAGCCCTGGTTGCGGGCCTCTATTATCAAGGCTTGGCATGGCTGCTGGTGTATATCCGCCCTGATCGCCTGCAAGGCACCGCTTTGCAGAGTGACTTGGATCAAGCCACTGGGCAGGGTCTCAAAGAATGGAACCATGTCACGGCGCCCCGTCCTACATTGAAATCAATAACTCCAGAGCCGGCTACAGGGCGATATGCCGCCCGAGTTCATCCTGTGCACCTAGCGGCTATTGCTACGCCTTGCCAGCCAGGCCGCGGCCACCCCCAGCAGCCCGGCCAGCCACAAGGGCAGCAGTCCCCACCGCGAGGCCCACCAAGCGAAGGGCGTGATGGCTGCATCTTCCGATACCCCCAGGCCTCGCCCGCGCACTTCACCGTGCAGCACTCCCCGGGTGTAACGTTCGAGCTGGTGCGTGACCACCCCCCGGTGGTCAATGATGACGGTGGCCCCCGTGTTGGTGGCGCGGACCATGGGCCGCTCAAGCTCCAGAGAGCGCATGCGGCTGATCTGCAAGTGCTGGTCCACCGCCAGCGTGTTGCCAAACCAGCCGATGTTGCTGAAGTTCACCAGCACAGTGGGCGCTTGGGCGGGATCGGCAAAACGTGCGGCCAGCTCTTCGCCAAACAGATCCTCGTAGCAGATGTTGGGCGCGATGCGCTGCCCGGCCCAGTGAAATGACGCCTGCCCCACCGTTCCCCGGTTGAAATCACCCAAAGGAATGTTCAGCATTTCCGTGAACCACTTGAACAGTGGCGGAATGAACTCCCCGAAGGGCACCAGGTGGTGCTTGCTGTAGACGTAGGCCGGCTCGGGCGCGGCGCCGCCCGCCGGACGCCATCCCAGCACAGAATTGGTGTAGCCCTCGCGCGCATTGCCCAGCGGGATGCCCAGAAGCGCCGCCTGCTGGCCTTGGGTATAAAGCGCCTCCAAGCCTTCCAGGTAGCCCGGAATCAACTGTTGAGGCAGCAGCGGTATGGCGGTTTCGGGAGCGACCACCAGTGACGCTGTCTCTGCGCGCAACTGCTCTGCATACCAGCGCAGGGCCAACGGCACGCCGCTGCCCTGCTCAAATTTCTCGTCCTGGGGAATGTTGCCTTGCAGCAAGGCCAGCTGCAGGGGCGCCTTGGCTGCCTGCGATGGGGTGTAGCAGAGTTCCACAGCGCAATGCCGTTGAACGAAAGCAAATCCTCCTGCCGCCACCAGCACCAACACCACCGCCCAGGCACGCCAGCGGCGCAGATGCTGCCAGCGCAACTGCACCAATGCCATGGCTAAGCCAGCCGAGATGGCGCCCACGCCGTACACGCCTACCACCCGTGGCAGGGACGACAAAGGCCCTTGCACATGGGCATATCCGCCCGCGCCCCACGGAAACCCGGTGAACCACGTGCCTCGCAGCAACTCTGCAAGCAACCACACCGCCGCAAAAAGAATAGCTGCCAGCGCTTTATTGACGGGCGCCAGCAGGCAAAAACCCCCCACCGCTGCCGCGTAATAGAGGGCCAAGAATGCGGCCAGCGCGGCCACCGCCGCCACAGCCAAGGGCGCGGCCAGACCGCCGTAGGTGTGCAGCGATATGAACAGCCACCAGAACGTGCCGCACAGCCAGGCAAAGGCAAAGGCAAACCCCAGCAAGGCACCCTGTCGCCAAGTGGGCCGCTGGCGGTGCAGCAAGCCAGCCAGAGCGGCCATCGACAGCCATTGCAGCCACCAGACGGGCTCACCCGTGCCCGGAAGTGCCAACGAAAAAGCCTGCGCCAGGCCTGCCAATGCGGCCACGACCAATGCAGCCAGGGCGCCAGAACGAGAGCGCGGAGACAGAGGCCGTCCCATCAACGATCGGCAGGGAGGCTGTCCTCCACCCGCGACACCTTGAACCAGCGCACCGCCCCGCCCTTGGTGTGGAGCACAACGAAGTGCAAGCCGCACAACTGCAGGTGCTCACCGCGCTTGGGCACCCGCCCCATCTCGTGGGCAATGAGTCCGCCAATGGTGTCGAATTCGTCGTCGGGCTCGCTGCCCTGAATGTGGACACTGAACGCTTCGGACACTCGCTCAATGGGCGTATCGCCGCTGACGCGGTACGTTTTGTCGGCCAGGCCAAAGATGTCGCCGGAGTCTTCAGCGATATCGAATTCGTCTTCAATCTCGCCCACGATCTGCTCGAGCACGTCCTCGATGGTGACCAGCCCGGCCACGCGGCCAAACTCGTCAATCACGATGGCCAGGTGGTTGCGGTTGCCGCGGAATTCGCGCAGCAGGTCATTGAGCCCCTTGCTCTCGGGCACGAACACGGCGGGCCGCAGCAACGCGCGGATGTTGAGTTCAGGAGCCCGCTGCAGCTTGAGCAGGTCTTTGGCCATGAGAATGCCAATGATGTTCTCGCGCCGTCCTTGAAACACCGGAAAGCGCGAGTGGCCGGTGTCGATCACCGAGCGCAGCAGCACATCGGGCGGCTCGTCGATATCCACCATGTCCATGCGGGGGGAGGCCACCATGACGTCGCCGGCCGTCATGTCCGCCATGCGGATCACTCGCTCGATCATCACGCGCGAATCAGCGCCAATGACCTGGTTGTCTTCGGCTTCCGCCAGGGTTTCAATGAGTTCTTCCGCAGAATCGGGGCCCGGGTGAATGAACTCGGCCACTTTTTGCAGAAAGGTGCGCTTGTCTTCCTTTTCAGGCAAGCGCCCAGGATGCGGATCGGACACTGTCTTGGGTTGCAGGACTTGCAGTTGTGGTGAACAGGGCCCAAGGATAGCGGATTGCGTTGACAAGACAACGCCCGGCACTGCACCACTGCAGAGCCGGGCGTCGGGGTGCAGATTTACTCTGCCGACTGGTGGCGCGCGTGCTGTACGCCACGGCGTACTTCTTGTACGCCCGCCAGGAAATCCCAGAACTGCTTGGCTTGCTTCTTGACCTGATAGTCCACCTCTGCAAACTGCTGCTCCACCATCTCCGTCATCCGGGTGTCAAAGCTGGCGGGCGGAATTTGCAAATAGGCTTCTGACTCCGACCCGTCGCGCTGCACGGTGGCGCCCGCGTTGCGAGCGATCTTGAGCATGGCCGTGTTTTCAGACAGCGCGTGGATGAACACCATGTTCACCCCTGCGTTGCGTGCGTGCATCACTGCACGCTCAAACAGGCGAGCGCCAAAACCACGGCCGCGGGCCTGCTTGAGCACCGAGACACCAAACTCGGCGCAGTGTTTGTGCTGAGGGTGCTCTGAAAAGGCCAGATGCGCCATGGCGATCAGTTCCAGGCGGCGGTTGTAGATACCAAAAATTTCGTCGCGGCTGAAGTCGAGCTGCTCGGCGTAGCGGCGAATCTGCTCATCGTTGGCGGCATAACCAAAGCGCAGATAGCGGTCGGCGGGCTCCAGCTTCAACAAATGGGCAGTGATGCGCTCGCGGTAGGACGGGCCCAGTGAGCGGATGGGAACCATCAGGGGTGTGGAAGGCATACCTGCCTCCTTCGAAGAATGACTGTTGCGGGTGCGCAGCATGCCGGTGCTGGCGTGCCAAGATGCCTTGAGCAGGGCTTTGGTAGCGATCATGGGCTGAACTTTAAGGGTTTTCCCTGATTATTTCCAGCACTTTGTTGCAATGCACCAAAATTAGAAACGCCGCTCTAGTAACGAGGCCGCCAACGGCTTGGACCCCTGTACGAATGCTGCTAGAGCAGCCGGCCCACGTTACCTGCAGAGCCAGGTGCTTTCAAGACAGGGGTTTCCTGTAGGCACGGACAGCACAGCCTGCGACAGCGCGGCTGAACCGCTGAATCGCTGAATCGCTGAACCGCTGAATCGCTGAATCGCTGAACCGCTGGGGTAGCCTCTTCGGGCGCTCTTACACGGGCAATGCCGTGGTCGCCTTCACACTGTCCAGCACAAAGCTGGTTTTGCAGTCTTGCACGCTGGGGTGCTTGAGCAACGTTTCCATGATGAAGCGGCTGTAGTGGGCCATGTCGGCAACCACCACGCGCAACAGGTAATCCATCTCGCCCGTCAGCGATGAGCATTCAACCACCTCAGGCCAAGTCTGCACACTGGCGCGAAAGACATCCATGGGGTTGCGTTTGTGACTTTCGGTGTGCTTTTCCAGGCGCACGTTGAGGTAAGCAGTGAGCCCCAACCCCACGGCCTGGGGCTTGACGAGTGCCACATACCGGTCAATCACCCCCGCTTCCTCCAGTCGTTTCACGCGGCGCAATACCGCACTGGGCGACAGTCCGATCTCCGCCCCGATCACGTCGTAGGTTTCACGGCCGTTCGCTTGCAAGCGTCGCAGTATGGCCTTGTCGAGCTTGTCCAATGCGTCTTGATTCGTCATAGCGCAAGATTTTACGAAGCACCCGCGCACGCGCGCACGCGCGCATGACCGCGTTCACCACGGCGAGCGTACTGGAAGGCAAGGCGCACAAGGCGGATCTGGCCTGCGCCAACCTCCGCAGGCACGCTTTACCGTAAGCGGCAAGGCGCAACCGCGGCACCCCCTCCAAACGAACGCAACAGCAAAATACTGCGCCTCGCTTTGACGAATCGCAATATTCATGCATTCACGCAGCCATTCATCGCTCATAACGCCGAAATCATGATCGTTAGCACGCCTACAGTGCGTCTCATATATCCATTTTTTCGGAGACGACATGAACGCTGCCCTGCCCGACGAGGCGTTGAAAGAAACCACCGCCTGGGACAACCCCATGGGGCTGATGGGATTTGAATTCGTCGAATTCACCTCGCCCACGCCCGGCCTGCTGGAGGATGTATTCGAAAAACTGGGCTTCACGCTCGTGGCTCGCCATCGCTCCAAGGACGTGGTGCTGTACCGCCAGAACGGCATCAACTTCATCTTGAACCGCGAGCCTCACAGCGAAGCGGCCTACTTTGGTGCTGAGCATGGCCCTTCTGCCTGCGGCTTGGCATTCCGTGTCAAGGATTCGCACGTTGCGTACAAACGGGCTCTGGAGCTGGGCGCGCAGCCGATTGACATCCGCACCGGCCCGATGGAGCTGCGCCTGCCCGCCATCAAGGGCATCGGCGGCGCACCGCTGTACCTGATTGACCGCTTTGAAGATGGCAAGTCCATCTACGACATCGACTTTGAATTCATCGAAGGCGTGGATCGCCGCCCCGTGGGCCATGGGCTCAATGAGATCGATCACCTCACGCACAACGTGTACCGGGGCCGCATGGGCTTTTGGGCGAATTTCTACGAGAAACTGTTCAACTTCCGTGAATTGCGCTACTTCGACATCAAGGGCGAATACACAGGACTCACATCCAAGGCCATGACGGCTCCAGACGGCAAGATCCGCATCCCGCTGAACGAGGAGTCGAAGCAAGGCGGCGGTCAGATCGAGGAATTCCTGATGCAGTTCAACGGCGAAGGCATCCAGCACATTGCGCTGATCTGCGACAACCTCACGGAAGTCGTGGACAAACTGGGCCTGGCGGGTGTGCCCCTGGCTACCGCGCCCAACGACGTGTACTACGAAATGCTAGAGACCCGCCTGCCCGGCCACGGTACCAATGTGGCTGCACTGCAGTCGCGCGGCATCCTGCTCGATGGCACCACCGCCGATGGCACCCCCCGCCTGCTGCTGCAGATCTTCTCCACCCCCATGCTGGGGCCGGTGTTCTTTGAGTTCATCGAGCGCCGTGGCGACTACCGCGAGGGCTTTGGCGAAGGCAACTTCAAAGCGCTTTTCGAGTCGCTGGAACGCGACCAGATCGCACGCGGCGTGTTGACCAAGTAAGTCCGGTTGGCGGCAAAAAACTGTCAACAGACTGTTACCTATACTGAGCGGCATCAAAATTCGGAGGAAAACTGATGCTGCTTCGTAAATCCACCATCGGCGCTTTGCTGTATGGCATTGCCACGCTGGCCATGGCGCAAAACCCAAGCGCCCCGCTGACCATTGTGGTGCCCTACCCTGCTGGCGGGCCGCTGGACACATCGGCCCGCTTGCTGGCCGATGGGGCCAAAGCCCAGCTCGGCCCCATTGCGGTGGAAAACAAGCCTGGCGCAGGCGGGAACACGGGGGCCGAACTGGTCGCCAAATCCCCCAAGACCAGCAACCAGCTGCTGATGGGAGCTGTGGCCACGCATGCCGTCAACCCTTGGCTCTACAAGAACTTTCCGTACAACCCCATCAAGGACTTCAAGCCGCTGGTGCTCGTGGCCCGCACGCCGAACGTGCTGGTCATGAACGCAGAGCAAGCCAAAAAACTCAACATCGACACAACGGCAGACCTGGTCCAGCACCTCAAGAAAAACCCGGACCAGCTCAAGTATGGGTCTGGAGGTAACGGCAGCATTGGTCACATCTCGGCCGAGATGTTCAAGTCGCTGACCAATACCAAGATGGCCCACGCCCCTTTCCAAGGGTCTGCGCCTGCCCTGGCGGCGTTGACCTCGGGAGAGGTGGGCCTGGTGTTCGACAACCTGGCCTCGGCACTTCCGCACATCAAGTCTGGAAAGTTCAAGGCCCTCGGGGTGACCACCTTGAGCCGCAACGATGCCCTGCCCCAGGTTCCCAGCATCAACGACTCGGTGCAGGGGTTCAACGTATCCACGTGGTTTGGGCTGTTCGCACCCGCCAGCCTGCCTGACGCTGACGCCCGCCGCTATGCCAATGCATTCGCCACGGTGATGCAGTCGCCCGCTGGCAAGGCGGGTCTGCAGAAGATGGGCATTGCACCCGAGGAGCTGAACCTGGATGGGTTTGCCCAGTTTGTGCGCTCTGAGTACAACAAGTACGAGTTCTTGATCAAGGCCGCAAAAATCAAAATCAACTAGCCGCCAGCCAACGGGCACAGGGTGCCCGCGTGCCGAGAGGCCTGGCGGCACAGGAGCAAAAAATGGGACAACCCCCTGTCGTTTATGGTCAATCCACTCGCCCGCCCCGCGGCGACTATTCACGCGCTGATGAGGGCTATACCTGCTCTCAGAATTTCGAGGCCTACACCGATGCAGACCACGACACCTACCGCCGGCTGTACGAGCGGCAGTGCGCGCTGCTGCCCGGGCTGGCCAGCGACGCGTTCATTGAGGCGCTTCCCTCTTTGGGGGTAAAAGACCGCATCCCGCGGTTCGAAGAGATCAACGAACGCCTGTACAAAGCCACGCGGTGGGAGATCGTTGCGGTACCCGGGCTGATCCCTGAAGTTCCGTTTTTCACCTTGCTGGCCAATCGCAAGTTTCCGGTCACGGACTGGATCCGGAAACCCGAAGAATTCGACTACATCGTGGAACCCGACATTTTTCACGATCTCTTTGGCCACGTTCCGCTGCTCTTCAACCCGGTGTTTGCAGATTACGTACAACGCTACGGCCAGGGCGGGCTCAAAGCCGATGGGCTGGGGGCCTGCGAAATGCTCAGCCGCCTGTATTGGTACACGATCGAGTTCGGACTGATACGGCAATCCAACGGTTTGCGCGCCTATGGGGCGGGCATTCTGAGCTCGTCGGGCGAACTGCCGTATTCCGTGCAAAGCCCCGAGCCGCAGCGCTTGCCTCTGCAGCTGGAGCGCACCATGCGCACCCGCTACAAGATCGACACCTACCAGCAGACGTATTTTGTGATCGACAGTTTCGAGCAACTGTTCGACATGACGGCTGCTGACTTCACGCCTCTCTACGAAAAGCTCCAGGGCATGCCGGAATTCGCAGCGAACGAGCGCGAAGTACCGCTTACCGCGTGAGGGCTGGCTGGGCCTGCACCGCAGCAGGGCCAGCCAGCTCATCCAGGCACGACTGCATTACCTGCTCGCTCAACGCCATGTGCAGATGGGCCACACCGCTCACGAAGCGGTGCTGCGCCCCAGGCAAGGCGGCCACCGAGGCAGGAAACACGATGTTGTCGCAGTTGGAGTACCAGCAGACAAACATTCGCGCCCTCGCCAACGGCTCCTGGGCCTGCAGCGATTGCAGCCACGGGCTGTGCATGCGCATCTGCCGGCCGTTCTCCAGCTGGCTGAAACGGGCCAGCCAAGTCCCCGAATGGGGCGTTCCCAGCGTGAACACCCGGTGCACCCGCTCGTCTGCGCTGCGCGCGCGCAGCCATGCGCGGGCCGCCAGCCCGCCCATGCTGTGGCAGATCAGAACCGGCGGCAGCCCGGTGGCGGAAGTCACGCGCTGGACGGCGTCTTCGATGGCATCCACATAGGTATCGATGGAGGCGGCGACGGGCTCCAGGTTGACCGCGACATGCGCGTGGCCAGCCGCACGCAGACGCACAAGCCAGGGCAGCCACAGACCGCGGTTGCACATGAGGCCGTGCACCAGCACCACGCCCCTTCGTCCGTTTGGCTGCTCGGGCAGCCAGTCGGGCCGGCTGCTGGACCACAACGGCTGACGCCAGCAAAACACCCGCAGCGCCGCGCCCACCTCATGCAACCAAGCCCGCAGCAACTGGCGCGCCGTGGCCAAGGACACCCTGTCGCTGCGATTGAGGCGCTGCATGGCGGCAAATTCGACCGCCAGCACAGCACAGAGCATCCACAGCGGCAGCAGCGCCCACCACAGTGCCAGCCACGGCCGCTGAGGGCCCCACCACGCCATGCACGCGGCGGCGTAAATCAGCACAGAGAGCAAGACAATTTTTTGGTAGCGCGCAATCATGGAAGGGGAATCAAAGACAGCCGGCAGACAGGCGCTGTACGTTGCGCCAACACCGCCGGAGTTTGCACCAATGCCTGCGCCTCGCTGGCGAGGGGCGCGCACGCGGGGCCCAACACCGATCGGGTGACGCATCGTGATTCCCGGTCTTTTCAGATCTTTTCTGTCGCCTTTGAGACGGAGAAAGGCCGCACCCTAGGACAAGCCCGGTAACCCACCGCGCCTGCCACCTTCCAGAATGGGAATGAAAGCTGTTTATTTGTCTATCCACCCCTGGCGAGCACAAGGAAAGCGCATGGAAAAGATCTGGCTCAAGAGCTACCCCCCGGGCGTACCGCACGATGTACAACCCGAGCAATACCGCTCTGTGGCCCACCTGCTGGAAGAGTCGTTCCGCAAACACGCAAGCAGTCCCTTCTCGGTTTGCATGGACCGCTGGATGAGCTACCGCGATCTGGAGCGGCTCTCGGGCGCGCTGGGTGCCTATCTGCAGGGCCTGGGCCTGGAACCCGGCTCGCGCGTGGCCATCATGCTGCCCAACATTCCGCAGTTTGGCGTGACGATGGCGGCTGTACTGCGCGCGGGCTACACCTGCGTGAACGTCAACCCGCTGTACACCGCCCGCGAGCTGGAGCACCAGCTCAAGGACTCCGGGGCCACCACCATTGTCATTCTTGAAAACTTCGCCCATACCCTGACCGAGGTAGTGGATCGCACAGGCATCCAACACGTGGTGATGGCATCCATGGGCGACCTGTTGGGCTTCTGGTTTGGCAAGTGGATTACCTTTGCCGTGCGCCACCTGGCCAAGATGGTGCCCGCCTATGACCTGCCATTGACCAACGGGCGCAAGGTGGTCACCTTCAAGAAAGCGCTGGCGCTGGGCGAACACCGCACACTGAGCCCCAGCCCCGCCACGCTCGACTCGATTGCATTTTTGCAATACACGGGGGGCACCACGGGCCTGTCCAAGGGGGCCGTGCTCACCCACCGCAACATCGTGGCCGCCACCTTGCAGGCCGAGGCGTGGTTCACCCCCGCCCTGGCCAAGATTGGCGACGTGACCAAGGCCAACAGCATTGCCGCGCTGCCGCTGTACCACATCTTTGCGCTCACGCTGTGCCTGCTGGCCATCCGCCAGGGCTCCAGCCTCACGCTCATCCCCAACCCGCGTGACATCCCCAAGTTTGTGGCCGAGCTGAAAAAGCGCCCTTTCCACATGCTGCCCGCCGTCAACACCTTGTTCAACGCGCTGCTGCAAAACGCCCAGTTCCGCGCGCTGGACTTCTCGCACCTGTGCGTCTCGCAAGCCGGGGGCATGGCCGCGAGCGAAGGCACGGCCAAGCAGTGGCAGAAGGTGACGGGCAGCACCATGATCGAAGGCTGGGGCATGAGCGAGACCTGCGCCATTGGGACCAACAACCCGGTGACCAACAGCGAGTTCTCCGGCTCGATCGGGCTGCCGCTGCCCGGTATCGATATCGCGATCAAGGACGACGCCGGCAACAGCCTGCCCCAAGGCGCTTCGGGCGAAATCTGCATTCGCGGCCCCAACGTGATGACCGGCTACTACAACCAGCCCGAAGAAAACGCCAAGGCCTTCACCGCCGACGGTTTCATGCGCACGGGCGACATCGGGGTGATGGATGCACAGGGCTACACGCGCATCATTGACCGCAAGAAGGACATGATCCTGGTGAGCGGCTTCAACGTCTTCCCCAACGAACTCGAGCAGGTCATCAGCCTGTGCCCCGGCGTGGTCGAGTGCGCGGCCATTGGCGTGCCCGACGAAAAGCAGGGCGAGGCCATCAAGGTGTTCATCATCAAGAACGACCCGGCCCTGACCGAGGACGACGTGGCTGCCTACTGCCACGAAAACCTCACGGGCTACAAGCGCCCCAAGTACATCGAATTCCGCGACGAGCTGCCCAAGAGCAATGTGGGCAAGATTCTGCGGCGCGAGTTGCGCAGCCCTACTGCGTGATGCACTGATCTCACTGGCGCCCGATGCCCTCAAGGCACCGGGCCGTCGCCCAGCACGGACGGAAGCCGGCCTGTGAAGGCCCGCTGCCGCTTTGCTTTGTTTTCCAACCCATCCACCGCGCACCGCAGGTCACCTTCCGCGGGGGAGTGGAGCCACCCGGCCCGGTGCCAAATGCAGATGGCGTAGGGAAATTCCGCAAGCGCAAACGTTTGCGCAAACGTTTGCTTTCGTTATGATCTCGCCCGCGGCATCGCTTTGGCGGGTCGCCCGAAGCGTTTTTGTGGGCGCCTTTGCGCGCCTGAAGCCCCCTTTCTATCCAGGACCTCAGGAGACACCATGCAGTTCACTCGCCGCTCCCTCCAGACCGCCGCCGCCATTGCCGTGCTGGGCGGCTTCCTGGCCAGCCCCGCGCTGGCGCAAGACAAGCCCAAGATCGCGCTGGTGATGAAGTCACTGGCCAATGAATTCTTTCGCACCATGGAAGACGGCGCCAAGGCCCACCAAAAGGCCCACGCCAGCGAATACACGCTGATCGCCAACGGCATCAAAAACGAAACCGACACCGCCGCCCAGATCAAGATGATCGAGCAGGCCGTGGCCCAGAAGGTCAGCGCCATCGTGTTGGCCCCGGCTGACTCCAAGGCCCTGGTGCCCGTGGTGAAGAACGCCATCGACAAGGGCATCCTTGTGGTGAACATCGACAACCAGCTGGATGCCGACGCGCTGAAGGAAAAGAACATCACCGTGCCGTTTGTGGGCCCTGACAACCGCCTGGGTGCCAAGCTGGTGGGCGACCACCTGGCCAAGACGCTGAAGGCGGGTGACAAGGTCGGCATCATCGAAGGCGTGTCCACCACCTTCAATGCGCAGCAGCGCACCCTGGGCTACCAGGACGCCATGAAGGCCGCCAACATCACCGTGGTGGGCGTGCAGTCGGGCAACTGGGAGATTGAAAAAGGCAACACCGTGGCCGCCGGCATGATGCGTGAGCACCCCGACCTGGTGGCCTTGCTGGCAGGCAACGACAGCATGGCGCTGGGCGCTGTGGCCGCCGTGAAGGCTGCTGGCAAGACCGGCAAGGTGCAGGTCGTGGGCTACGACAACATCGCCGCCATCAAGCCCATGCTGGCCGACGGCCGCGTGTTGGCCACTGCCGACCAGTTCGCCGCCAAGCAGGCCGTGTTCGGCATTGAGCTGGCCCAGAAGGCCTTGGCCGCCAAGACACCTCAGGCCCAGCTGCCGGCTGCTGTGAAGACCGACGTGGTGCTGGTGACCAAAGACAGCAAGTAAGCCGCGCAGCACCGGGAGCCTGCCGGCCTGGGGGCGTCGAAAGCGAAGACCGGCCCCAGCGAGGACGTTTTGCCGGGCTTGTAGCACCATGGCCGGGCCATGGGGCAAAACAGCGGTAAAAAAAGGACCGCTGGGGCCGTTGTGCAGCCGACGATTTCCAGGCTCGACAGGGTCCCAGGCGCGTGGCTTGCTGGCTGCGCGCCTTTTGTTATTTGAAGGCACTGCATCTCCCATGAAGCCCCAACCCTTTGCCACACCTCCGTCGCCACTGCTGTCCATCGATGCGGTGGGCAAGGACTACACCGCCACGGTGCTCGACAACATCACGTTGGCCTTGAACGCAGGCGAGGTGCTGGCCTTGACCGGTGAAAACGGCGCAGGCAAGAGCACGCTGTCCAAGATCATCTGCGGACTGGAATCGGCCACCCGTGGCGGCATGCGCCTGGGCGGACAGACTTACGCGCCCAACTCGCGCCGCGATGCCGAGCAGCACGGCGTGCGCATGGTGATGCAGGAGCTGGGGTTGATCCCCACCCTGACCGTGGCCGAGAACCTGCTGATGGGCCGCCTGCCCCACCGCGCGGGCTGGCTGCGCCGCGACGCACTGCACGCGGCGGCCAGCGCCCAACTGGCCAAGATCGGGCTCACCCACATCGACCCGGCCACACCGGTTTCGGCCCTGGGCATTGGCCAGCAGCAGATGGTGGAGATTGCCCGCAACCTGCACGACGACACGCGCGTCCTGGTGCTGGACGAGCCCACCGCCATGCTCACCCCGCGCGAAACCAACTACCTGTTCGACCAGATCGCTCACCTCACCGCACGCGGCGTGGCCATCATTTATGTGTCGCACCGATTGGAAGAGCTGCGCCGCATTGCCGACCGCGCTGCCGTGCTGCGCGATGGCCGCCTGGTGGACGTATTGCCCATGGCGGGCCTGAGTGAAGACGCGCTGGTGCAGCGCATGGTGGGCCGCTCGGTCAACGACCTGGAGCACCGCCCCCGCCGCACTGCCGGACCGGTGGTGATGAGCGTGCAAGGCATCGGCCGCAGCACCGTGGTGCAGGACGTGAGCCTGGAACTGCGTGCGGGCGAAGTGTTCGGCATTGCCGGGCTGGTGGGCTCAGGCCGCACCGAGCTGCTGCGCCTGCTGTTTGGCGCCGACCGGGCAGACCGGGGCAGCATCACGCTGCATACAGATTCTGAGCAAAATATGCCTGCAGCGCCCGCAGAACAAGCGCAAGCAGCTACCAATTCAATAGCAAACACTTCAACAACTCCGCCCCGCGCCAACACCCTGGTGCGCACGCTGGCGCGTGGCTTTGCGAATCCTCTGCAGGCCATAGCCGCAGGCATCGGCCTGGTGACGGAAGACCGCAAATCGCAAGGCCTGCTGCTGGCCCAGCCCATCCGCATCAACGCCACACTATCGGACCTGGGCGCCATCTCGCGCGGGGGTTGGCTGCAGCGCAGGCTGGAAAGCGAAAAGGTGCAGGGCTTTATCCAGACCCTGCGCATCCGCTGCCGTGGCGGCGAACAGCCCGTGGGCCAGCTCTCGGGCGGCAACCAGCAAAAAGTGGTGTTTGCCCGCTGGCTGCACCGCCCCTGCAAGGTGCTGCTGCTGGACGAACCCACGCGCGGCGTGGACGTGGGCGCACGCGCCGAAATCTATGGCGAACTGGACCGCATGGCCGAGCAGGGCCGCGCGCTGCTGATGGTGTCGTCCGATCTGCGCGAGCTGATGGCCATGGCCGACCGCATTGGCGTGATGAGCGGCGGGCGCATGGTGGCGGTGTTTGAACGCGGCGAGTGGACCGAGCAGTCACTGCTGGCAGCGGCCTTCTCCGAAGCCAGCGGCGCGGCCAGCCACGCATCCGCCACGCCGAACATGCCCGCGTCCACAGCTCAGGCCGGGGCCTGACCTCCTGCTACGACGCTCATCTTTTTTAAAAATCAGACATCGAAACCAAGAGCCTCCCATGAACGCTCCTGCACAGCAAACATCCTCTGCCGCCCCTGTGGCTGGCTCTTCGTTCCACTGGCGCGGCCAGCTCGGCACCTACCTGGGCCTCATTGGCGTGCTGGTGGGCATGGTGGCGCTGTTTTCCTCGCTGTCCGACTACTTCTGGAGCAAGGAAACCTTCATCACCATTGCCAACGAGATACCGGCACTGGCCGTGATGGCGGTGGGCATGACCTTTGTGCTCATCATCGCGGGCATCGATTTGTCGGTGGGCTCGGTGATGGCGCTGGCCGCCGCCACCTCGGCCGCGGCCATCCTCCAGTGGGGCTGGACGGTGCCTGCCGCCGCTGCGCTGGCCCTGGCCACCGGCCTGGTGTGCGGCACCATCACAGGTGCCATCTCGGTGGCGTGGCGGCTGCCTTCGTTCATCGTCTCGCTGGGCATGCTCGAAGCCGTGCGCGGCAGCGCGTATGTGGTGACCGATTCGCGCACGCAGTATGTGGGCGACGCGATCTCGTGGTTGTCAGCGCCCTTCTTTGGTGGCATTTCGTTCGCCTTCCTGCTGGCGCTGCTGCTGGTGGTGCTGGCGCAGCTGGTGCTGTCACGCACCGTGTTTGGCCGTTGCGTGGTGGGCATTGGTACCAACGAAGAAGCCATGCGCCTGGCGGGCGTGGACCCCCGCCCCATCCGCGTCATCGTGTTCGCGGTCACCGGCCTGTTGGCGGGCCTGGCGGGGCTGATGCAGTCCGCACGGCTGGAAGCAGCCGACCCCAATGCCGGCACCGGCATGGAGCTGCAGGTGATTGCTGCCGTGGTAATTGGCGGCACCAGCCTGATGGGCGGGCGTGGCTCGGTGGTGAACACCGCGTTTGGCGTGCTCATCATCGCCGTGCTGGAAGCCGGCCTGGCCCAAGTGGGGGCCAGCGAGCCGAGCAAGCGCATCATCACCGGCTTCGTGATCGTGGCAGCGGTGGTCGTGGACACGCTGCGCCAGCGGCGCGCGGCCAAGGCCTGAGCCGGCCCGTTTTTAAGCCCCATTCAGCACAAGCCCCCACATGGCCACCATCAAGGATGTTGCACGCCACGCCGACGTATCGGTCACCACGGTCTCCCACGTGGTCAATGGCACACGCCACGTCAGCCCCGAAAGCCGTGAGCGGGTAGAAGCCGCCATTCGCGCGCTGGGCTATGTGCCCAGCGCCATTGCGCGCAGCCTCAAGAGCAACAACACGCGCACGCTGGGCATGCTGATCCCCAACAGCTCCAACCCCTACTTCGCTGAAATCGTGCACGCGGTGGAAGACCGCTGCTTTGGTGCGGGCTACAACCTCATCCTGTGCAACACCAACGACGAAGCCCATCGCCAGGGCACGTATCTGCAGGTGCTGGCCGAGCGGCGCATTGACGGGCTGATCGTCGTCTCTACCGGGCACGACGCCACCCTTCCCACCCAGCTGGCCGGGCTGAGCGTGCCCACCGTGCTGGTGGACCGCGAAATCGAGATCGCTGAGCAGCCTTGCGACTTGGTGGAAACCGCGCACATGCAAGGCGGTCTGCTGGCCACGCAGCACTTGCTGCAGCTGGGCCACCGGCGCATTGCGTGCATTGGCGGCCCGGCCGGCCTCGCCCCCAGTGAACAGCGCATAGCCGGCTGGCGCAGCGCCCTGGCCGCAGCAGGCTTGATCGAAGGCGAAGGCCTGCTGTGGCATGGCAACTTCACCAGCCAGGGCGGGTACGAGGCCATGCACGCGCTGCTGCGCGCGCAGCAACCGCCCACCGCCGTGTTTGTGTGCAACGACCTCATGGCCATGGGGGCCCTGTGCGCAGCGCACGAATGCGGGCTGCGCCTTCCCGAGGCGCTGTCGGTGGTGGGGTTTGACGACATTGAACTCACCGCCTTCACCAGCCCCCCGCTGACCACCGTGGCCCAGCCCAAGCAACGCATTGGCGCGCTGGCCGTGGACATGCTGCTCGAACGCATCGACGGGCGGCGGCAAGACGCCCGAAAGGTCATGCTGCAGCCGGAGTTGCGCGTGCGCGCATCCACGGCTTCTGCGCCCCGGTAACCCCTGCAAGATCAACCTGTAACCCGATCCAGCCCCCGCATGACGACGCATTCACAACCCACACGCCCCTGCATTGCCGTGGTGGGCAGCCTGAACATGGACCTGGTGCTGCAGGTGCAGCACGCCCCAGGGGCGGGCGAAACGGTACTGGCCCAGGGCCTGCACTACATACCCGGCGGCAAGGGCGGCAACCAGGCCGTGGCCTGCGCCCGCCAGGGTGCCGAAGTGCACCTGCTAGGCCGCCTGGGCAACGACGCCAACGGCGCCACGCTGCGCGCGGAACTGGAGCGCGATGGCATCGACCACACCGCGGTGCTCACCGACCCCGAAGCCCCTACCGGCCTGGCCGCCATCACCGTGGAAGCGTCTGGCCAGAACCGCATCGTGGTCGTTGCTGGCGCCAACGCACGCTTCACGCTGGACGCAGCAACCCTGCATTCCCTGCTGACCCGTGCTAGCACCCTGGTCATGCAGTTGGAAACACCCATGCCCCAGGTACTGGTTGCAGCGCAATGCGCGCGCAGCGCCGGGCGGCGCGTGGTGTTCAACCCCTCCCCCATCCAGCCCCTGCCCGGTGCACTGCTGCCCCTGGTCGATGTGCTGGTGGTCAATGAAGTGGAAGCGGGGGCACTGGCGGGCACTGCGGTGCAGACCCCCGAGCAGGCAGCGCAAGCGGCCCAGGCTCTCCGCGCCCAGGGCCCGGCGCAGGTGGTGGTCACGCTGGGTGCGGCCGGGGCCGTGGCCGCCGATGGCGCGGGCAGCCGCTACCATCCAGGCCGCAAGGTGCAGGCGGTCGACACCACGGCTGCCGGCGACACTTTTCTGGGGGCCCTCACGGTGGCGCTGGCCGAAGGCCAGTCCCTGGACATCGCGGTGCGCGAAGGTATTCGTGCCTCGGCCCTGTGCGTGACGCAGGCCGGTGCCCAGCCCTCCATCCCTACCCGCGCCGCCGTGGCGCAAAGCCCCCTGCCCCCCGACTGGAGCCCCCTGTGAAACGCACTGCGCTGTTGAACGCCGAACTCTCCCATGCCATTGCCACCATGGGGCATGGCGACATGCTGGTGATTGGCGATGTCGGCCTGCCCATTCCCCCCGGGCCGCGCCGTATCGACCTGGCCCTGACCCCTGGCATCCCCGCCGTGGCCGATGTGCTGCGTGTGGTGCTGACCGAGCTGCAGGTGGAAAAGGCCGTGATCGCCACAGAAGCCATCGAGCGCGCCCAGGGCCTGCTGCCCAGCTGGTGCCAGCTGCCCGTCACACCACAAACCGTCAGCCACGAAGAGTTCAAGCACTTGACCGAGCGCGCCCGGGTGGTAGTGCGCACCGGCGAGTGCACGCCTTATGCCAACGTGATCCTGGTGGCCGGCGTCACCTTCTAAGCGCCTGTTGACGGCCCTTTCGGGGTTTTGGAGGGACCACGCGCCGGTGCAGTGCGCTACGCTGCAGGCTCTGCAATAGCCCCGCCGTGTACACCATGCCCGCTTCCTCGACCACGCCGTTGACCGCGTCTCTCCCCCCCGGCATCACCGTACTGGAGCGCGGCTGGCTTTCGGCCAACAACGTCGTGTGCATCGGGCCCGAGGGTGTGGCCGTGGTGGACACGGGCTACTGCACCCACAGCGAGCAGACCGTGGCCCTGGTAGAGGGCGTGCTGGGCGCCCAACCACTACAGCGCATCCTCAATACCCATCTGCACAGCGACCACTGCGGCGGCAATGCCGCGCTGCAGGCCCGGTGGCCCCAAGCCCGCACACTCATCCCCCCCGGCCAGATGGGCTTGGTGACGCAGTGGGATGCCTACGCCCTGAGCTACATCCCCACCGGGCAGGATTGCCCCCGCTTTCGCGTCGATGCGCCGCTGCAGCCCGGCACCGCTGTGCGCCTGGCCGGGCGGGATTGGCAGGTGCACGCCGCTGCGGGACACGACCCGCATTCGGTGGTGCTGTTCGAGCCTGAGAGCGCGACGCTCATTTCGGCAGACGCGCTGTGGGAAAACGGCTTTGGCGTCGTCTTTCCCGAGCTGGAAGGCACGGCCGCTTTCGAAGAAGTGGCCGCAACGCTCGATGTGATCGAGCGGCTGGCGCCGCGCACCGTGATTCCAGGCCACGGCCCCGTGTTTGCCGACGCACCGCGCGCCCTCGGTGTTGCGCGCCAGCGGCTGGAGGGCTTTGTGAACGCCCCGCGCAAGCACGCGCTCTACGCTGCCAAGGTGTTGCTCAAATACAAATTGCTGGAACTGCAGCACACCACCGTGCCTGCCCTGCAGCAGTGGGCTGAAGCCACGCCCTACTTCGGCATGCTGCACCGCGCGCACTTTGCCGACCAACCGCAAGGCGCCTGGCTGCACAGCCTGGTCGCGGATCTGGAGCGGTCGGGTGCTGCGGTGCGCCAAGGCGAGGCACTGCACAACGCCTGAGCCGGCTCCTCTGCAACGTTCAGCCCAGCGCCCGTAAAAAAACCCGCAGGTGCGGGCTTCTGTGCTTGCGAGGCACCGGCGCAGCTGTGCCGCCCCATGAACAGTTCAGTGCTTGAACTGGCTGTCGCAGCCCGTCACGTGGTTGTAGTTGCTGGACATGCACTGGTAAAACGACTTTTTGTTGCCGCTGGCAGACTGGCAGTCGCCCACGCTGTACTTGCCCTTGGCTTCGCGGATCTTCGGGGCGGTGGTGTCAAAAGCGGCCTGGGCCATGTAGCCATCGCGCACATTTTTCTGGCCCACTTCCAGCATCAGGTCAGCTTGGTAGTGGATGTTGCTCACCGCCACCGCGCAGTTCATGGGCACCTGCTTGCTGTCGACGGTGCCCAGCGACTTGCGCAAGCCCTCGGCCATCTCCTTGACGCCCTCGGGGATCTTCTTGGTGCCGTCGGCGTTGTATTCGTTGGCGCCCGCCCCTTTGGTCGAAGCGCTCCTGCTGGCCCCCGAAGCGCCCGATCCCGAACCGCTTCCAGTCGTGGTCCCGTTGGTGCCCTGCAGCTTCATGGGCTCGG
The DNA here is from genome assembly GCA_002377855.1 of Acidovorax delafieldii. Classification (GTDB taxonomy): domain Bacteria; phylum Pseudomonadota; class Gammaproteobacteria; order Burkholderiales; family Burkholderiaceae_C; genus Acidovorax; species Acidovorax delafieldii_A. Next base: position 209,916 of record DFQQ01000018.1, read on the forward strand.
CGTCGTCCTTGTTCGCCGGAGGCTGCGAGCTGTAGTGCGTCTTGCCGTTGGCATCCACCCACTTGTACACCGGCTGCGCCTGCGCGCCCACCGCCCACACCGCCACTGCGGCCAAAACCGCCACCCTCCATTGCGCCATAGTTCCCTCTTTTTTTGAATGAAATCTGCCACTAGCGCTCGTCAATAAAGCGCAATCAGCTTCTTTTTTTATAGCAAATCACGATACCGCACCCCCTGGCGCCCTGCTTGCGACACTTCGGTTGAGCGCCTTGGCACCCGCCAATGCAGCGGGTGCGTTCATCCATTCTCAAGGCAAATCGGCGTTTACCGAAGGGGCGGCAGCGTCGCGCGGCCCCACCGTGCCCAGGCGGCTGCGCAGCGACTGGGGCTGACCTGTCAGCAAGGCGGCGTAGTTGGTGGTGTTGGCCAGCACCTTTTTCACGTAATCGCGGGTTTCCGCAAAAGGCACGTTCTCAGCCCAGATGGCGGCGTCCAGCACGGGGCCGTTTCGCCAGTTGCGTGGACGGCCGGGGCCGGCGTTGTAGGCAGCGGCGGCCAGGGGCATGGAGCCCGCAAAGTCGTCCAGCGCCAGCTTGAGGTAGGCGGTGCCGATGGTAATGTTGGTATCTCGATCCGAGATCTGGTCGGGGGTGAAGCCGGTCAGGCCGATCTTCTTGGCCGTCCAGCGCGCGGTGGCGGGCATCACCTGCATCAGGCCCGACGCTCCGACGTGTGAGCGTGCATCCATGATGAAGCGGCTCTCTTGCCGAATCAGGCCATACACGTAGGCTGGGTCGAGGCCAATGCCCTGGGCGCGCTCGACCACGGCATTGCGAAACGGCATGGGAAAGCGCTGGTTCACATCGATCACGCTCTTGGTGCGCTCACTGGTGTTGATGCAGCGGTCCCACACCTCGCGCTGGCACGCGAAGTCGGCCGCGGCCAGCAGTTCACGCTCGCCCATGCCGCCGGGGGTGTGCAGGTTGGTGGCGTAGTTCCACTCGCGCACGCCTTCGCCGCGGATGCCCAGCAAAATGGCATACAGCGCGCGGTTGAGCGCGGGGTTGGCGCGGGCCGCAGCCTTTTCCTCGGCCGTGAGTGGCGCGGGCGCAGGCGGCACCACCACGCGCTGACCGAGTTCTTCCAGCGCCAGCTGCTCATAAAAGCCTCGGGCGCTGGCAATGCCCTCCAGCGCTTGGCGAGCCTCTGCTCGCTCGGCATCGCTGGGCTTGCTGGCCAACACCGCCTTGGCGTGCCAGTACACCCAGGTGCTGTCCCGGCGGGCGTCGTCGCTCATGGCTTCCACGGCCTTGCGCACCACCTTCCATTGGCCTGCGCGCAAGGCAGCGCGCACCTTCCAGCCCAGCAGGTCGTCGTTGAGATCGGCGTCCTTGGTCACGTTGCCAAAGTAGGTCATGGCCTCGGGCGACAGGCGCTGGGCGGCCTGCTTGCCGATCACCGCCCACACCCAGTTGCGCTCTTCCGGCGACAGGTGCACGCTCCACTTGCTGTCCAGCTGGGCAGCGGCGCTGTCCACGTCACCCTGGGCCAGCTTGATGAGGGCCAGCGTCACCAGTTCCTGCCGGGCCTTGCCACGCGCCGTGGCGCGACCGGTCAGGTATTTCGTGGCAGAGTCCATCAATTCCTTGACTTGGGCGGAAGACTCGGGCGACACGATCTCGACCGCGCTGCGCGCTGAGCGCACGCGGTTGGCTTCCACCGCCAGGCGCGCCTTGCGCCAGATGTCCGGGGCCGTGAGTTTCTTATAGGTGTACAGCTCGCCTGCCGCGTGGGTGCAGCCGTCGTCGCCGTCGCGCTGCGCATACCAGTTGCGGCGCACTTCATCAGCTGCCGTGGGGGCGGCAGTGCCCTTCAAGGTGTCGATCAGCAAGGCGTAGCAGCGCACCTCCTTGTCGTCGGACATGCGGTACCTGGGGTGCTGCTCGGCAAACTGCGCCCAGTCGCGGCGTTGGCCCAGCAGCAGCAGCCAGTCGTTGCGCAGGCGGTCTTCCTGGTAGGTGCCGGCGTAGCGCTGCAGAAAAGCCTGGATTTCTGCCGAGCTGGCCTCGCCCAGGCGCAGTTTCAGCTCCCAGTAGGCGGCCCAGGGCTCCAGGGCATGGCCGCGCACGACGGGCAGCAGCTGTTCCAGCTTCTTGCGGTCGCCCTTGCGGAAGGCCTGGTGCATCTCCAGCACAGCGTCGTCGCCACGGTTTTGTGCCTGGACAAGGGGCACTGCGGTGGCCAGCACGGCGGCGGCCACAAGGGGTGTCAAAATCGCTCTGAGCAATTGCATGGGGGAATTATCTGATGGACAAAGCAGCCCTTCGGCGCGCATTGATTGAAGAACGCCTCAACCTGCCCGATCGCCTACAACGGGCCGACCTGTTACAACAGGTCATGCGCATCTGGCTGGTCAACCGGCCCGACACCGTGATAGGCGCCTACTGGCCCATCAAGGGCGAATTCGACCCCCTGCCCGCCCTGCACCGCTGGAAGGAAGACGGAGAACTGCTGGACGAACCCCTGCGCCGCCGCATCGGCCTGCCGGTGGTGAACAAAGAGCACAAGACCCTCACCTTCCACGCCTGGTACCCCGGCTGCCCCATGGAGGCCGACGCGTACGGCATCCCCAAGCCCAAAGACACCGAAATGATCGTGCCCACGCTGCTGTTCGTGCCCTGCGTGGGCTACGCAGCGGGGGGCTACCGGCTGGGCTACGGCGGCGGCTTTTATGACCGCACACTGGCCACGCTGCAACCCAAACCCTTCACCGTGGGCCTGGGATTTACCAACGGCTACCTGGACGATTTCGAGCCGCAAGAGTTCGACCTGCCGCTGGACGCCATCCTGAACGACAACGGCGTGGTCTGGCCTGTGTAACGCGGGGCCCGCATTCACTGATGCAGCCAGCGCATCAGTGGAGCAGCGTTTTTGCATCGCTGCGCCAGGTTCCAGGCGATAGCATCGGGTTTCAATTTTCCGGACTCCCACCTACAGGTACTTCCATGCCCCAGCTCTACATTGGCAACAAGAACTACTCGTCCTGGTCCATGCGCCCCTGGGTGCTGCTCAAGCAGGCGGGCATTGCGTTTGATGAAGTACTCGTGCGCTTTGACAGCTTTGACGCGGGCTCCGAATTCAAACGCGCCATGGGCAGCGTCACCCCCACCGGCAAGGTGCCCGCGCTGGTGGATGGAGACCTGGTGGTGTGGGACACGCTGGCCATTGCCGAATACGTGGCCGAAACCTGGCCCGACAAGCAGCTTTGGCCTGCCGACCCGAAGGCCCGTGCCCGGGCCCGCAGTGTGTGCGCCGAAATGCACAGCGGCTTCACCGCGCTGCGCAGCAATTGCCCCATGAACATCGAAGCGAACTTGGCGGACACGGGTGCGCTCATCTGGCGCGACCAGCCCGGCGTGCGCGCCGACGTGCAGCGCCTGGTGGAGATGTGGAGTGCCCTGCTGGAGGAGCACGGCGGGCCCATGCTGTTTGGCCAATTCACAGTGGCCGACGCCTACTTTGCCCCCGTGTGCATGCGCCTGCACACCTACGCGCTGCCTGTGCCACCCCACATTGCCGCCTATGTGCAGCGCGTGCGCGAACTGCCCGGCGTGAAGGCCTGGATCGACGCAGCCCTGGCCGAGAAGGACTTTCTGGACTTTGAAGAACCCTACCGCCTGCACCCCAACTGAGGCACAACCGCACCATGGCTGTCACCATCTATCTGCGCTACGTGCTCAACACCAGCAAGCTGAAAGAGTTTGAGCACTACGGAAAATTGTGGATCCCGCTGGTCGAGAAATTCGGCGGCCAGCACCACGGCTATTTCATGCCCAGCGAGGGCGCGAACAATATTGCGCTGGCGCTGTTCACCTTTGACAGCCTCGCGGCCTACGAGGTCTACCGCGAACGGTCAATGCAGGATGCAGACTGCCAGGCGGCGTTTCGGTACGCCGAAGAAACAGGCTGCATCGTGAGCTACGAGCGCAGCTTCTTCAGACCGGTGTTCGACTGATCCCCGGGGCGCTCGGTGCCGTGATCGCCCTCCTGCCCGGCAATGCACAGGCTGCTTAGCGAAACTGCTTGCGCAAAAACGCCTTGTGCCGCGCAATGTGCGCCAGCTGCGCCGGGGCCACGGTGCCGCCCAAGTCTTCGTCTTCCACATTGAGCACCTGGTTGGCGTAGGCCAAGGCGCGGGCCACCACTTCTTGCTCGCTCACGCCCTGCTGGGCTGCCAAGTCCATCGCCACCCGGCGCATGGCGCGCTGCGACAGCATCCACATCGCACCGAACGAATCCCACGCGGCGGCTGCCTCCTTGGCCTTGTCGTGCTCGGCCAGGATCTCCGTCAGTGGCTTGGCCAGGATTTCTTGCAACTGCGCCACCTGGGCCTGCAGCGCTTCGAATTGCGCTTCGCGCTGCAGCGCCTGTGCGGCGGCATTGGCAGCTTCATCAGGCGCCGGGGGCACGGGCAGGCTGCCATCCGGGTTGGGCTGTGCGATGGTGAGGGAAGAAGCGATGGACATGGGCAGACTTGGGGGGAAGGAAAGGGCGCTACACACAACGGCAGCAGGGTGGGTCTGGCTCTATAAACTCGGGCCATGCAAATTTACATGGTTGGCGGCGCGGTGCGTGACCGCCTTTTGGGCCGCCCCGTCAATGACCACGACTGGGTGGTGGTGGGCGCCACGCCCGAGCAGATGCTGGAGCAGGGCTATTTGCCTGTGGGCCGCGATTTTCCGGTGTTTCTGCACCCCGAAACGCGCGAGGAATACGCCTTGGCCCGCACCGAGCGCAAGAGCGGTCGTGGCTACCGGGGCTTTGTGGTGGAAAGCTCGCCCGACGTGACGCTGGAAGAAGACCTCTCCCGGCGCGACCTTACTATCAATTCCATAGCTAGCAGCGCAGATTCAACGGGCGCCATCGTGCTATTTGACCCATATCACGGCGTGCAAGACCTGCAGGCCCGGCTGCTGCGGCACGTGACCGACTCGTTCCGCGAAGACCCGGTGCGCATCCTGCGCGTGGCCCGCTTTGCTGCGCGCTTCACCGACTTCACCGTGGCCCCCGAAACCATGCAGTTGATGCGCGAGATGGTGGAGCACGGCGAGGTGGACCACCTGGTGCCCGAGCGCGTGTGGCAGGAGCTGGCACGTGGCCTGATGGAAGCAAAACCCTCGCGCATGTTCGAGGTGCTGCGCGAGTGCGGGGCGCTGCAGGTGCTGCTGCCCGAAGTGGCTCGCCTGTGGGGGGTGCCCCAGACGCCCCAGCACCACCCCGAGGTGGACACCGGCGTGCACCTGATGATGGTGCTGGACATGGCTGCCCGGCTACAGGCACCGCTGGTGGTGCGCTTTGCCTGCCTGGCGCACGACTTTGGCAAGGGCACCACGCCACAGCATGTGCTGCCACGGCACATCGGCCATGAGGAGCGCAGCGCCAAACTGCTGCGCGGCGTGGCCGAGCGCCTGCGCGTGCCCGTGGACTGCCGCGAAACCGCCGACGTGGTGGCGCGCGAGCACGGCAACATCCACCGCAGCGGTGACCTGGGCGCAGCGCCACTGGTGCGCCTGCTGGAGCGCTGCGACGCCATCCGCAAGCCCGAACGCTTTGCCGATGTGCTGCTGGCCTGCGAATGCGATGCGCGGGGCCGCCTGGGTTTTGAGGAAGCGGCCTACCCGCAGCGCCCACACCTGCTGGGCGTGCTGGCCGCCGTGCAAAGCGTGGTCACACGCGACATCGCGGCCCATGCAGCCGCCCACGGCATGGCAGGCCCCCAGGTGGGCAAGCTCATCCACCAGGCGCGTGTCGAGGCGGTGGCGCAATGGCTGCACGCGGCCCTGCCGCACGATGCGAAGGGCACCGCTGCATGAGCCTGCACATTCGCCCCGCTGCGCTGGCCGATGCCGCAGCCATTGCGCCACTGTTTGACGCCTACCGCCAGTTTTACGAACAACCAGCCGATTTGCCGATGGCCCAGCACTTTGTTGCACAGCGGCTCGAACGCAGCGAATCCGTCATCCTGCTGGCGCTGGACGAATGCGACGTGGCCGTGGGTTTTTGCCAGCTGTACCCTAGCTTCTGCTCGGTAGAGGCAGCGCCCATCTACGTGCTGTACGACCTGTATGTATCCCCGTCAGCGCGCGGCCAGGGCGCGGGCCGCTATCTGCTGCTGGCCGCAGAAGACCATGCCCGCCGGCAAGGGCGCGTGCGCATGGACCTGACCACGGCGCACACCAACCATCTGGCCCAGTCGCTTTACGAGTCGATGGGTTGGGAGCTGGACACCGTGTTTCGCGCCTACACCCGGCGCGTCGGCTGACTGCTGGCGAGGGCCGTGCGCCCGCCGCGCGCTACCAGCGCTACCAGCGCAGGCAGCGCGGGCCCAGCAAGGCACCCAGCACGGTCGGGATGGCCATTCCCACCACGTACCAGACGGCGACAAACGGCACGGCCATTTCAGGACAATGCAGCGCGTATACCAGCGCGCCCAGGGCGCCGGCCCCTAGCCCAGCGCCCGCCCCAGCCCACGCAAGGCGGGTGGGCGCCGCACCCCGCAGAGCCCACAGGCCGGCCGCAAAGGCAGGCAATGACAACAGCGCGATATTGAACGGGCAACTCTGCCAGGTGGTGCCCAGCACCATGGGCCAACGGGCTGGCGGAGGCTGCAGGTACAGGATCCACCAAGCCATGGCCCACAGCAGGGCTACGGGCAAAGCCACCCACCGAAGCGCCACCATCCACTGCGCGCCCGGGCGCGCCAGTCGCTGCAGCGCCCACAGCGCTGGCAACGCCACCGACGCTGCAAACCCCAGCTTGCCCCAGAACATGGGCAGCGCAACCGTCTGCGCCAGACCCGGCCGCAGTCCAAACACCACCAGCATCAGCGCCGCGCCCCCACCCAAGCCGGCCGCCAGAGCCATGCCAAAGCGGCGCTCCAGCACCCCTGCAGGCTCAGGCTGGGCCCCTGCGGCCAGCACCTTGATCCATTCATCGGTTTTCATGCCATTCCCCTGATCTTGGCGGCCAGGGCCTTGAGCCCCCGGTGCACGCCGACTTTCACTGCCGATTCCGACATTCCGGTGAGCTGCGCGGTCTCCACCACAGACAACCCCTCCAGCTTCACATGCACGATGGGCAGGCGCTGGCGCTCAGGTAGCGTCTGCAGCAGCTGAGCAAGGTCGCGCTTGGCCAGTGCCGCCTCGCTGTCGCTGCTGGCAAACAACTCGCTGACATCGTCCAGCGGGTCGTTCAGGGCCTCCTTCACGCGGTGCGAGCGCAGCCAATCGATGAGCTTGTAGCGCGCAATCGCATGTGCCCAGGCCGTCACGGGCATGTCAGGGCGGTAGGTGTGGCGCTGGTTGTGGATGGCCAGCAAGGTCTCCTGCACCAGATCCTCCACCTCGTCAGGGCGCTGGACCAGGCGACGACGCAAGAAGGCACGCAGGTGCGCGCTCAGCTGCTTCAGAAACTGCTGATAAGCGGCTGCATCGGTAGCCAGCCCTTGCAGCAGCAGCGCCCGCAGCCGCTCTTCAATCTCCATTGCTTTCCCCCTCCCGTTGTATTCGGAGGCCACCGCCCGCCGGTTACAGCAGCGTGAATTTATTTATGTGTTTATCTGCCTCTTGCCTGTAACCGCTTGGCACTGTGACGCGAATTACAACGCAGATCGAGGCCGCGTGTCATGGCACGCATCGCGCGATCTGGTCCCTTCTTTCAAACCCAGGAGCATCCGCATGACATCTCGCAACCTCACACTGGGCGCACTCGCCCTCACCGCCCTGGTTTCGGGCGCAGCACTGGCCCAGACCGCATCAGCGGACGGCGCCAAGCCCGCCATGGAGAAGTGCTATGGGGTATCGATGGCCGGGAAGAACGATTGCGCAGCCGGGCCCGGCACCACCTGCGCAGGCTCTTCCAAGGTCGACTACCAGGGCAACGCCTGGAAGTTTGTGCCCGCCGGCACCTGCACCAGCATCCAGACGCCCAAGGGCATGGGGTCGCTGAGCCCTCTGAAGTCCTGAAACGCACAACCCCGGCCGCCCTTACCTCCAACGCTAAAGCCATGGCACACATGCTCACAGCGGGCTTGTCGTTGAAGCCCCAGCACTTTGACGATGCCCTGCAATGCACTGCCCCCGGACTTTGGTGGGAGGTGCACCCGGAGAACTACATGGCCGACGGCGGACCCCGGCTGGCGTGGCTGCAGGCCATACGCGCCCGCCATCCGATAGCGCTGCACGGGGTGGCGCTGTCCCTGGCGGCTGACGCGCCGCCAGATGCAAAACATCTGCAGCGGCTGGCAGCACTGGTGCGCCACATCGAGCCCCTGCTGGTGTCCGAACACCTGGCCTGGTCCACTTGGAGAGGCGCTTACCACCCCGACCTGCTGCCGTTTCCACGCACGCACGAAGCCCTGGCCCGCGTGGCGGACAACATTGCACGCACGCAAGACGCACTGCAGCGCAGCATCGCCATCGAAAATCCCACCCACTATCTGCCGCTGCCCGGCCACGACTGGAGCGAACCCGACTTTCTGGCCGAACTGGTGCGCCGCACCGGCTGCCGCTTGCTGCTGGATGTGACCAATCTGTGGCTGAGCGCGCACAACCTGGGCACGCGCGCTCTGGACTCTCTGGACGCTTACCCGCTGCACGCCGTGGCCGAGATCCACCTCGCCGGCCACCACGCCGACCCCATCCTGGGCGGTGCCCTGTGGATTGACGCCCACGACGCGCCCGTGGACGAGCCCGTGTGGGCCCTGTACCAGGAAGTGCTGGCCCGCTGCGGCCCCCGCCCCACGCTCATTGAGCGGGACGAACATCTGCCCGCCTTTGCAGAACTGCTGGCCGAACGTGAACGCGCTCACGTGGCATTGGTGCGCATGGGCACGGCGACGGAGGCTATGCCATGCGCCTGAGCGCTTTTCAAGATGCGTGGGTGGCTGCGCTCTGGGCCGACGACCCGCGCACTGCCTTGCCCGACAGCGATATTGCAAGCGCCGTGCGCCACCCCGGCTTTTCCGTGTACTGCAACACGGTCACCAAAGGCTGCATTGACGCACTGCAGGCCAACTACCCCACGGTAATTGCGTTGGTGGGAGTCGACTGGTTTCGTGCGGCGGCCCGCCTGTATGCCCAAGACCGGCCCCCGCGCGACGCACGGCTGCCCCTGTACGGGTCGGATTTCCCTGCGTTTTTGGAGGCGTTTGGACCGGCAGCGGCGCTGCCTTACCTCGGCGATGTAGCGCGACTGGACCGATGCTGGGCAGAAAGCCACTTGGCAGCGGATGCGCCAACGCTGGAGCCTGCGTGGCTCGCAGTGCAGGACCCGCAGCAATTGGCGGAACACATGTTGGCGCCCCACCCTGCCGCCCGCTGGCACTACAGCCGCGCCCATCCGGCCTTTGCACTGTGGCGGGCGCACCGCGAAGCCCAACCCCTGCCCCGCAAGGGGCCCTGGCAGGGCGACTGCGGCCTGCTCACCCGGCCACAGGGCGCTGTGCAATGGACCGCCCTGCCCGCCGCCGGCGCCGCGTTCCTGGACGCCTGCGCGCAAGGCGTGCCACTGCAAGGCGCCGCCTTGGCCGCACTGGCCCAAGAGCCAGCGGTGGACCTGCGCTCCCTCATGGCCCTGCTGCTGCGCACAGGCGCCCTGAGCGCATGACTTGCTTGAACGGAGAACCCTCGTGAACCCACCATCCATGGACACTGCGCGGTCCCGTCACTTCCGCAGGTGGTCCGCTGGCATGGCGGCGCGGCTTGGTCAACTCACGCCCGACAGCCTGCTGGCGCTGGTGGCGAGGCTGGCACTTGCGGGCATTTTCTGGGCATCGGCCCGCACCAAGGTAGAGGGCTGGTTCACCATCACGGACGGGGCCTATGCCTTGTTCCGCGATGAGTACCGCCTGCCCATCCTGCCACCCGAACTGGCCACCCTGCTGGCCACGGCGGCAGAACACGTGTTTGCCGTGCTGCTCGTGCTGGGGCTGTTCACTCGCCTGTCGGCGCTGGCATTGCTGGGCATGACACTGGTGATACAGGTCTTTGTGTACCCCGATGCCTGGGCCACGCACCTGTCATGGGCAGGGCTGATGCTGTATTTGGCGGGCCGCGGGGGTGGGCTGCTGGCACTGGACCATGCGCTGGCCCCAGAGCCGCACCGACGAACGACGGCGCACGGCCGCTGACGAAGGCCAGCGAGCTTCAAGGCCCCCTGTCCTGCTCACTGCCTGCTCACTGCCTTGCAATCACTTGCCGCCGCCTTGCCGGTAGTCCGTCAGCAGGTGCAATGGCATCACGCGCTCGGCCATTTCTTCGCGGGGGGTGACCTGGTAGGTGCGGCCGGCCAGATAGACCTCAATCTGTTGCCAGCGCCCGTAAGGCGAGCGCACGCTCATCAGGTTGCGCCCTTCGCGCTTGAGGTGGTAGCCAGTGCCCGCAGGTTCGGCGGAGTAGCGCAGCGTCTTGCCGTCAATGCCCGCCTCGTATGCCGCAGCGCCGGTGATCTTGACCAGCATGTCGTTCATGCCCTGTTGGTTTTTCTCCAGATACGTGGCGATCTCGATCTTCAGGCCGTCACCCGCCAAATACTGTCCGTAAGGGTTGACGATGGGCTTTTCCGTCTGCGCGTAGGCCGGCGCCATGGCCGAAATGACGGCCAGGGCTGCTGCGGCCAGCCAGGTGAACAAGGTGCGGATGAGGGTCATGGTCAAAAGAGGTCGTGTAAGAACCTGTTCAATGCCTTTTTGGAGTTGCACAAGTGTCTGGCCGGGCCCCCGGCAAGCCACTTGCCCGAAGGGTTGGAGTGAAATCGGGCGAATGGACGCCCCGGCTGCTTGCATGGGCATGAGCCCATGCGGCGCACCCGGAGCATCCACTCATCCCAATTGCACCCCAATGCAATCTGCAAAAAAGACTTTGAACAGGTTCTAGGGTGGTACAGAGCGGTCCGCGATTGCCGGAGCCGCTCGGGGCGCGCCATCTTACGGGCCGCACTGGCGCAAAGGGGGCGGTGGCGCCCCGCCCGCACCACAGGTGGCCATCAAATCGTGGACCAACGCGACTTATGTCACACCGCCGTGCGCACCCAACGCGCAATGTCGGCAGCGCCGAGAGCGCCGGACACGCGTGCCACCTCGGCACCGCCCTTGAAAATCACCATGGTAGGAATGCTGCGGATGGCGTAGCGCGCGGCCAAGGCCGGGTGGTCTTCGGTATTGAGCTTGGCCAGCCGCACGTGTGGCTCCAGTTCACGGGCAGCCTGTGCAAACGCGGGCGCCATTTGGCGACAAGGGCCGCACCAGGGGGCCCAGAAATCGACCACCACAGGAAGGTGGCTGCGCGAGACATGCTTGTCGAAACTGGTGCCATCCAGCTCCGGCGGCATGGCAGCAAACAAGGGCCGGTGGCAGCTTCCGCAGTCGGGCGCGCTGCCCAGCTGGGCAGTCTGCACACGGTTGGTGGTGTGGCAGTGGGGGCATACGATGTGCAGGGCGTCGGTCATGGGGGTCCAATGCGCGGAACGGGGATGCAGATACAGATGGGGCAACAGCGCAGCGGTTCAAGCGCAGGCGCGGGCACGACGCCGTGGTGGCAATTGGTTGCAGTCCTTGCGCCTGTTTACGACACCCGTAAAGGGGTTTACGCCCCACCGGGCAGAACGTGTCTGCTAAGGTCCAGACCATGCAGCTGCTCCCCTTACTGACAACTGCCCATGCGCTTTTTCTGGACTTCGACGGCACGCTCACCGAGCTGGCCCCGCGCCCCGATGCCGTGCGGGTGGCCTCGGGCCTGATTCCCACACTGGCATCCCTGCATGACCACCTGGGCGGCGCGTTGGCCATCGTGACCGGGCGACCCGAGTCAGACATTGACCACTTTCTGGCACCGCTGCGCCTGCCGCTGGCCAGCGAGCATGGTGCCCAGTACCGGCTGACCGACGTGTCACGCCCCTCCATCGAGCCCCCCGATCTGGCCCCCGTGCTGCAAGCGGTTCAAAGCCTCACGGCCCTGTATCCCATGCTGCTGGTGGAGCGCAAGCAGGCGAGCGTGGCCCTGCACTATCGGCAGGCCCCCCAACTGGAGGCCCTGTGCTATGCCACGTTGGCGCGGGCCATCCATTACGTGGAGGGCGTGGAACTGCTGCACGGCAAGTGCGTGTTCGAGGTCAAGCCCCGAGGTGCACACAAGGGTCAGGCGATTGTGGACTTCATGTCGGTGGCACCCTTTGCAGGTCGCACTCCTGTTTTTGTAGGGGATGACGTGACCGACGAAGCCGGATTCGCCGCCGTGCAGGCGGCTGGCGGCTGGGGCATCAAGGTGGGCGAGGGGCAAACCACCGCCCGGCACCGCTGCATGAGTCCTGCTGCCCTGCGTGGCTGGCTGTCTGCGGCCCGTACGCAGTGGAGCGGGCGCGGCCCGGAAGACGCGTAAACGCGGCCACAGGGCAGCCATGAAGCGCTTGGCGCGCTCTTGATTTTGAGGTGCCGTCCGACAGCGAAAAATGGTGCTCAACAGCGAAGATCGGTCCATGAGCCGTCTTGTCGTTATTTCCAATCGCCTTGCAGACCCCCGCAAACCTACCGCCGGGGGGTTGGCCGTCGCCCTTGGTGAGGCGTTGAACAAGACCGGCGGACTGTGGTTTGGGTGGAGTGGCACCATTGTGGAAGACGGCACGCCGGGCGAGACCGACCTGCACGTGCGCCAAGCCGGGTCGGTGACCCTGGCCACGGTCGATCTCTCGCGGGAAGACCACGACACCTACTACCATGGCTATAGCAACAGCGTGCTGTGGCCGGTGTGTCACTACCGGCTGGATCTGGCTGACTTTGACGCCGGTTATATCGCCGGCTACCGGCGCGTTAACCAGATGTTTGCGCGCAAGCTGCTGCCGCTGCTGCGCGACGACGACATCATCTGGGTGCACGACTATCACCTGATCCCGCTCGCCGCAGAGCTGCGCGCCATGGGCTGCAAGCAACGCATCGGTTTTTTTCTGCACATCCCCGTGCCGCCCCCTCTCATCATGGCGGCCATCCCGCAGCACGAATGGCTGATGCGATCGCTGTTTGCCTATGACCTGGTGGGATTGCAGAGCGAGGCCGATGTCTCGCACTTCAAGAACTACGTGCGCAACGAGGGCAGCGCCGAAGAAGTGGACGAGCGCCGGGTGCGGGCCTTTGGCGCCACGGTCATCGTGCAGGCGTTTCCCATCGGCATCGACGTCGATGAGTTCACGCGCCTCACGCACGCCCCCGAAGCGCAAGAGACCTGCAACAACATGCGCGAGGAGTATTCGCGGCGGCGGCTTTTGCTCGGCATTGACCGGCTGGACTATTCAAAGGGGATACCCCACCGGGTGCGGGCCTTTCGCGAACTGCTGGACCGCTATCCCGAGAACCGCGACAGCGCTACGCTCATCATGATTGCTTCGCCCACGCGCGACAACGTCAATGCTTACGCCGACCTGCGCCAGGAGCTGGAAGGGCTTTGCGGATCGGTCAACGGCGACTACGGTGAGCTGGACTGGATGCCCGTGCGCTACATCCACCGCATGGTGGCCCGCAAGCGTGTGCCGGGCCTGTGCCGCGCGGCAGCGGTGGGGCTGGTCACGCCACTGCGTGATGGCATGAACCTGGTGGCCAAGGAGTATGTGGTGGCGCAAGACCCGGAAGATCCGGGCGTGCTGGTGCTCTCGCGCTTTGCCGGCGCGGCCGAGCAACTGAAAGAAGCTCTGCTAGTGAACCCATACGACACGGCAGGCATGGCCAACTGCATTCAGCAAGCGCTGCAGATGCCGCTGGCCGAGCGCCAGGCGCGGCACCAGAAACTGATGGCACGCATCCGCCAATATGACGTTCACTGGTGGCGAAAGGCCTTTTTGGATGCGCTGGAAGCTGCGGGGGAATAAATCGACTTCTTCGCATGGCCACTGGTCATGCACAAAAATCGGCTCCAGCGCCCGATAATCAAGCGCAGGTAGCTATTTATTCAATAGCAATCGGCAGCACCACTCGAGGAGCCGTAGCGCTGCTCGCCCCTCGATCAGATCCATTTGACGATGAGGCTGAGCACAAAACTCAGCAGCACTGTACTGGCCAGCGGAATAAACCAATCGCGCCCGAAGACGCGAAACTTGAAATCGCCCGGCAGGCGCCCCAGCCCTAGGCGCTGCAGCAGCGGCGACAGGCCATTGATGAGCACCAGCGCGAGAAAGACGACGATGAGCCAGCGGAGCATGGGCGTGTGCGATCAAAGCCGGTGCGACCGGTCTCCGCGCGCAAACCCCACGGGCTCCCACGCATCGCCCGCGCCCAGGGCCAGCACCTTGAACAGCTCGCCCATTTCATGCTCCATGATCAATTTGGCCGCTGTCGCACGCTCTGCTTGCGCAAGCAGCTCCATTTTTGATAGCAAACCGCAATTGATGAGAAAGTGCGCCTGGGTGGTGTAGCCCAGCACCTGCATGCCTGCCTCTTGCGCGGCCAGGGCCATGGCAGTGAAGTTGACGTGGGCGGTGATGTCCTTGCGCCCCACCTCCACCAGCGGGTCGCCATCGGCGAGGTGGCCCTGGTGGCACATCACCGTGCCCATGTGGCGCTGGGGGTGGTAGTACTCGTCTTCGCCAAAACCATAGTCCAGCAAGAAGGCCGCGCCCTGCTCCAACCGGTCGGCCAGGGTGCGGATGAAGCCCTCGCCCTGGGCGTGGATTTCGGTCAGGTAGTCCTGTGGGCCTTCGATATCGATGGGCGGGCGCAGGCCGGTGGGGCGGTCGGCCCAGGCAAAGCGGCCATCTTCGGCCACCACCACGCCCCGCTCGTGCCAACCATCACCCTCTTTACCGCCCTGCTGGCCGCCATGACGCGCCAGCAGTTGCACGGGCATGGCGTCCAGCACTTCATTGCCCACCACCACGCCGCTGAACTTCTCGGGCAGGGCATCCACCCAGCGCAGCTTGTGCGCGTGGGCGATCAGCTTGGCCTGCTGGCGCGCGCGCAGGCTGCCGGACAGATCGACGATGGTGTAGCGCTGCACCCGGTCGCCCAGCGCATCCAGCAACTGCAGCGCCAGCGCACCAGAGCCTGCGCCAAACTCCCACACCTCATCGGTACCGGTGCGTTCCAGGGCCTCGCCCACCTGCACAGCCAGCGTCTGGCCGAACAGGGGCGTGAGTTCAGGGGCAGTCACAAAGTCGCTGCCCGATTCGGGCATAGCGCCGAATTTGGTGGAGTCGTTGGCGTAGTAGCCCAGGCCGGGCGTGTACAGGGCCAGGGCCATGAAGCGGTCAAAACCCAGCCATCCACCCTCGGCGGCAATGGCCTGGGCAATGTGCTGGTGCAGGGCGGTCGTTAAACTGTCGGGTCTTTGGGTCACGGCCCGCATTGTCCACCACATGCCCTCCACTTCCCGTCCACGCACCGTTCTGGTCACCGGCGCAGCCAAGCGTCTGGGCCGCAGCATTGCCCTGGCATTGGCCGCCGGGGGCTGGCAGGTGGCCGTGCATTACCGGGCCTCAGCGCACGATGCTATGGATACCGTAGCTGCCTGCGCTTATCTGACGGGCGCCAGCGCCCATTTTGATGCCGATTTTGAAGACGAAGCTGCCGTGCGCAACCTGGTGCCACGGGTGATCGCGCACTTTGGCCACCTGGACGCGGTGGTCAACAGCGCATCGCTGTTCGAGCACGATGACGTGCAGACCTTCGGCTTTGCCGCGCTGGAAAAGCACCTGCGCAGCAACACCGCCACGCCCTTACTGCTGGCCCAGGCACTACACCGGCATGTGGCCGACCGCGCGGCGGCGGGCGAAGCCGATGCGCGCGGCGCGGTGGTCAACCTGCTGGACCAGAAGCTCTGGAACCAGAACCCCGACTTCATGAGCTACACGCTCTCGAAAGCGGCGCTGGAAGCCGCAGGCACCATGCTGTCCCTGGCGCTGGCCCCGCGCGTGCGTGTAGTGGGCGTGGCCCCGGGCCTGACGCTGACCAGCCACATGCTGAGCGACGAGAAGTTTGCCCAGCTGCACGCCCTGAGCCCCCTGGGCCGCTCGTCCACGCCCGAAGACGTAGCCGCCACCGTGAAGTTTGCGCTGGAGAACCAGTCCATCACCGGCACCACGCTGCTGGTGGACGGGGGCCAGCACCTGATGAAATTTGAACGCGACTTCTCCCTGATGTGAGCCCGGCGCTTGCGCACAGAACGAGCCCCCCACCATGACACAAACCCCTTCCCAGATGACTGGCACGCAGATCCTGACGCTGACCGGTTTGCGCTTTGATGCCAACCTGGGCATCCTTGAGCACGAAAAAGTCGATCCGCAGCCCATCCAGGTCGATGCCGAACTGAGCCTGGGCGTGCAGCCCCTGGCACCGCGCGACGACGACATCAGCCACGTGCTGGACTACCGCCGCGTGCGCCAGATCATCATCGACGAATGCACCGCCGAGCATGTGAACCTGCTCGAGAGCCTGATTGGCAAGCTGGCCAACCGCCTGATGCAGCTGCCCGGCGTGCTGGGCGTGCGCGTGAAGATTGCCAAGCTGGAAATTTTTGACGACTGCGAAGTGGCGATTCGCATGGAAACGGGGCAGTGGTAAACCTATGAACGCAGTGATCAACAACCCCACCCTCTCCTCTGCCCACAGCGGCTGGACCGACGAGGCCGAAGCATCGCAAGAGCCCACGGCCAACGCAGCCCGCCTGAAAATCGAACGCGAAACCCACAAGCTGGAAAAGCGCCTGTGCCGCGAAGTCGGAAAGGCCATCGTGGACTTCAACATGATTGAAGAAGGCGACAAGGTGATGGTGTGCATGTCCGGCGGCAAGGACAGCTATGCGCTGCTCGACATCCTGCTCAAGCTCAAGGCCCGCGCGCCCATCCACTTTGATCTGGTGGCCGTGAACCTGGACCAGAAGCAGCCGGGCTTTCCTGAGCACATCCTGCCCGAATACCTGGCCAGCACCGGTGTGCCGTTCCACATCGAGAACGAAGACACCTACAGCATCGTCAAAAAGCTGATCCCCGAGGGCAAGACCACCTGCAGCCTGTGCAGCCGCCTGCGCCGGGGCATTCTGTACCGCGTGGCCGATGAGCTGGGCTGCACCAAGATCGCCCTGGGCCACCACCGCGACGACATCCTGCAGACGCTGCTGCTGAACATGTTCTTTGGCGGCAAGATGAAGAGCATGCCGCCCAAGCTGGTGAGCGACGACGGCAAACATGTGGTGATCCGCCCGCTGGCCTACGTGGCCGAGAAAGACACGGCCCGCTGGGCCGCGCACCGCAACTTCCCCATCATCCCGTGCAATCTGTGCGGCAGCCAGGAAAACCTGCAGCGCAAGCAGGTGGGCGAGATGCTGCGCGAGTGGGAAAAGCGCTTTCCCGGCCGCATCGAGAACATGTTCAACGCCCTGCAGAACGTGGTGCCTTCGCACCTGCTGGACGGCAGCCTGTACGACTTCAAGAACGCCAAGGCCACGGGTGTGGCCGATGACAACGGCGACAAGGCATTTGACAAGGAAGAGTTTGCGCCCGCGCCGGCCTTGCCCGGCGTGCAGGTGGTGCACATCGGTTGATTGGTTTTTTTACTTCTCTTCACGTTCTGACTGTTTGAACCCCCAGCCAGGCGGCCGCTCCAACCTGAAGGCCACCCCAGCCAGTGCGCTGCACCACTGCAGCCACCCACCGCAACCGCTTCAGGAGACTTGCCATGATGACTTTGCAATGGAAGAAATGTGCCGTGCTGCTGGGCATGGCCGCCGTGCTGGCCGGGTGCGCCACCCACCGCGTGGTGGAAGGCGATGTGCGCAGCTTCTCCAGGCTGCCCGCAGCTGCCAGCGCGCAGCAACCGATGACCTATCGTCTGGAGCGCCTGCCCTCGCAGCAGATGCCCTCGTTTGACCCCATCCTGGCGCTGGCCGAGCAGGCCCTGGCGCGTGCAGGGCTGCAGCGCGACGATGCAAGCGGGCAATGGGTGGTGCAGCTGGGCGCGCAGGCGGGGTTCACCCCGCGTCGTGATCCGTTTTATGACCACCCGCCCTGGGCTTTTGGCGGCTGGGGCTGGTATGGCGGGCGCGGCGGCTGGGGCATGGGCGGCCTGTGGCAATTGGGCGAGCCCGCCCCGCTGCACCGCCGTGTGGTGAGCATCGTGATACGCGATGCGCGCACGCAGGAAGTGGTCTACGAAACATCGGCCATGCACGAAGATGTGTGGGTGTCTGATCCCGCGGTGTACGGCGTGCTGTTCGAGGCCGCGCTCAACGGCTTTCCCCAGCCACCCCAAGGCCCGCGCCAAGTGCGCATTCCCCTCCCGCCCCAGCCCTGATCCTTTTTGCATGGACGCCACCCGCATCATCGCCATACGCCACGGAGAAACCGCCTGGAACGTGGACACCCGCCTGCAAGGGCACCTGGACATTCCGCTGAACGCCACCGGCCTGTGGCAGGCGCGCCAGGCTGCCGCGGCGCTGGCCGATGAGCCGATCGACGCCATCTACAGCAGCGACCTGCAGCGGGCCTGGGTCACCGCCAGCGCCATTGCCGAAGCCACCCGCGCGCCCCTCACGCCCCACCAGGGGCTTCGCGAGCGCAGTTTTGGCGTGCTGCAAGGCCATACCTTTGCAGAACTTGAGGCCAAAGACCCGGAGCAGGCCCGCCGCTGGCGCAAGCGCGACCCGGACTTTGCCCCACAGGGCGGCGAATCGCTGATCGCCCTGCGCGAACGCATCACCGCCACCACCCATGAAATCGCCGCCCGACACATGGGCGGCCAGATCGTGCTGGTGGCCCACGGCGGCGTGCTCGACGTGCTGTACCGCGCGGCCACCCGCCAAGACATCCAAGCCCCACGCACCTGGCTGCTGGGCAACGCCGCCATCAACCGCCTGCTGTGGACGCCCGACGGTCTCAGCCTGGTGGGCTGGGCCGACACACAGCACCTGGACAACGCCGTACGCGATGAAAACCACGCCTGACGCCCTCTCCGCTCTCATCGGGCAGCGGGTCGACCAGATCGACACGCCCGCGCTGGTCATCGACCTGGACGCGATGGACCGCAACATCCAGCGCATGGCCGACTTTGCGCGCAAGCACCAGGTGCGCTGGCGGCCCCACGCCAAACTGCACAAAAGTGCCGAGCTGGCCTTGTTGATGCAACAGGCCGGTGCGCAGGGCGTGTGTGTGCAAAAGGTGTCGGAGGCCGAAGCCATGGCTGCGGGCGGCGTGCTGGACATCACCATCACCAATCAGGTGATTGCCATGCCCAAGCTGCACCGCGCGGCGCGTCTGGCGGCAGCCCTTGCCAGCCGCGGTGGGCGCCTGGGCGTGGCGGTGGACAACCCCGAGGGCATTGAGCGCCTGGCCGAAGCGATGGCCCTTTCGGGCAGTGACGCGGGCATGGATGTGCTGGTGGAAATCGATGTGGGCCAGGGCCGCTGCGGCGTACCCCCTGGCGAGGCCGCCGTGGCGCTGGCGTTGGCCGTGGCGCGCCACCCGCGGCTGCGTTTTGCCGGCCTGCAGGCCTACCATGGCCGCGCCCAGCACCTTGCCACCGCTGCCGAGCGGCGCGAAGCCATCGCGCAGGTGGTGCAACACGCAGCCCATACGCGCGACCTCATCCTTGCCGCAGGGCTGCCTGTTCCTCTGGTTACCGGTTCAGGCACCGGCACGCTGGTGAATGAAGCCGCCAGCGGCGTGTACGGAGAACTGCAGGCCGGCTCGTTCCTCTTCATGGATGCCCACTACGCCCGCAACGAGCGCGACCCCGCCCAGCCCGCGTTCGAGCACGCCTTGTTCGTCAAGACGCAGGTGGTTTCGGTGCGCGACACCCATGCGGTCTGTGACGCAGGCCACAAGAGCCATGCGATTGATTCGGGCCTGCCCACGGTGGGCCAGCTGTCCGCCGGCCGGGCATTGCGCTACGCCAACGGGGGCGATGAGCACGGCCTGCTGTACGCCGAGGGCGACAAGGCCCGCCTGCCCGCCCTGGGCCGCATGCTGTGGCTGATCCCCGGGCACTGCGATCCCACGGTGAATTTGTACGACTTCATGATCGGGGTGCGTGGTGGTTTGGGGCTGGGAACGGTGGAGCGCATCATCAGGGTTGATGCCAGAGGCGCGCTGACCTGATCAGGGAAACAATCGGCGGACATTTTGGTGTCCACCATGAGCCCCAGCCAGATCATCGTCCTTGCCACACCCATCTTTCTCCTGCTCATCGCCATTGAACTGGCGGTCGGCTACAGGCGCCAGCGCAACACCTACCGGCTGGCCGATGCCATCACCAGCATCAGCCTGGGGGCTCTCAGCCAGACCAGCGCCGCATTCACGCAGCTGCTGCGCATCGGTATCTATACCGCGCTGTATGCGCACGTGGCCCTTTGGCGCAACGATGCGTTCTGGACGACCGTGCCGGGGTGGCTTCTGGCATTGCTGTTCTACGACTTTTGCTATTACTGGCTGCACCGCATGGGGCATGAATGTGCTGTGCTGTGGGCGGCCCATGCGGTGCACCACCAAAGCCAGGACTACAACCTGAGTACAGCCCTGCGCCAGACCAGCTCTGGCGCGCTGTTGGGGTGGGTCTTCTATGTACCGATGGCGCTGGCGGGTGTGCCGCCGCTGGTTTTTGCGGTGGTGGCGCTCATCGACCTGCTCTACCAGTTCTGGGTGCACACCGAACAGGTGGGCAAGCTCGGCTGGTTCGACCGCTGGTTCTGCAGCCCCAGCAACCACCGAGTGCACCACGCGGTGAACGACGCCTACTTAGACAAAAACTACGGCGGCATCCTGATCGTGTGGGACCGGCTGTTCGGCACGTTCAAGGACGAGTACGCAAATGACCGGTGCGTGTACGGCACGCGCGGGCTGCTCAACAGCTGGGACCCGTTGTGGGCCAACGCCCAGGTGTACGCGGGGCTCGCGCGCGACAGCTGGCACACACGCAGCTGGGCCGACAAGATCAAGGTATGGCTCAAACCGCCGGGATGGCGGCCGTCCGATGTAGCCCAGCGGTTTCCCAAACCCTCCTTCAGCATGGCGCAGATGCAGCAATACCACCCGAGCATGTCGCGCGCCCTGCAGTCGTTTGCGCTGGCGCAGTTTGCGGTGCTTCTGGCAGGGGTGGCGGCCTTCTTGTGGCAGGCCGATGCAGCGCCATTGGCGCACAACGCAGTGTGGTTCGGGGTGCTGCTGGTGAGCCAGTGGGCTCTGGGCGCGGTGATGCAGGGGCGCATCGGCATGCTGATGGCGTTGATGCTGCAAAGCGCTGCACTGGCCACCGCCACCAGCGCACTGGGGCTCACGGAATGGCATTGGCTGTTCAAGCCGCTGACCATGGTAATTGCTATTGGTTTGGTAGCTTCAGGCGCTTATTCTGCGGGCGCTATCGGTGTTTTTCACTCAAAAAACCAACTCCTCCTGGGGGCAGCGCTGGCGGGGTCGCTCGCGGGCGACGTGTTCCTCATGCTCCAGGATTTTTTCATTGAGGGCTTGGTGAGTTTTCTGGCGGCACATCTTTGCTACCTGGTGCTGTTCAAAAGGGGCCAACGGTGGTTTCCGTCCCGGCGCGCGCTGGCTGCGACCCTGGGCGTTGGCGTGGCCATGTACGCCTTCCTGTGGGCAGGCGGCTTGCCGCCTGCGCTGCGGGCGCCCGTCGCAGCCTATGTGCTGGTGATTGCGCTCATGGCGGCCCAAGCCACCGGCCGCGCGACAGTGCTGCGTGACGCATCCTCAATTTTGGTGGCCATGGGAGCGGGGTTTTTCATGCTCAGCGACTCGCTGCTCGCCACCCACCGCTTCGTCACACCCTTGCCCTGCTCACAGGTGTGGGTGCTCGCCACCTATTACGCGGCGCAGGCACTGATCGTTGGCGGATGGGTCTGCAGCCGGAACTCGGCACCTGCCCCCGCAGCGCAGCACGCGCGCACGGCTGGAGGCGCTGCCAGCGCCGTGGTGCCTTCGTGATCGGTCCTTCGGCGCACCCAGCAGTTTCTTGAAACAAAACCGGCTCAAGCGCTCTCTATTCAAGCGTTAATAGCTATCAAATTAATAGCAAAAGTTACCTGTCTTTTATCCTGTGGCCGCGGGCTTATCACGCACGGCCATGGTCTCGTCGCGGGCAATGCGGCCATCGACCAGCTCCACCAGCCGGTCGCAGCGCGCGGCCAGACGGGGGTCGTGCGTAACCACCACAAAGCTCGTGCCCCGCTCGGCATGGATGCGGCGCAGCAGGGCAAACACTTCAGCGGACGAAGCGGTGTCGAGGTTGCCCGTGGGCTCATCGGCCAGCACCAGCGGGGGGTTCATCACCAGCGCGCGCGCAATGGCGACGCGCTGCTGCATGCCCCCTGACAGCTCTGCCGGGCGCTTGTGCATGGCCTGGGCCAGGCCCACGGCGTCCAGCAGGCTGCATGCATGCCCCAGGTAGGCGGGGCTCACGCGGCCTTCGGCCATGAGGGCTGGCAGCGTGACGTTCTCCAGCGCCGAAAACGCAGGCAGCAGGTGGTGGAACTGGAAGACGAACCCCAGCGTCCGGCGCCGGCGCAAGGTCAGGGCCGCATCATCGAGGCCCTGCACTTCTTCGTCGCCCAGCCGGTAGCTCCCCGACGTCATGCGTTCGAGCAGGCCAAGGATGTTGAGCAGCGTGCTCTTGCCCGATCCCGACGGGCCCATCAAGGCAATGAACTCGCCGCGGCCCACGCGCAGGTCGATGCCGTGCAGCACCTCCGCCTCGCTCGGGCGGCCGAGGTTGTAGCTCTTGCGCACGTCGCGCAGCTCGATCAGCATTTTTCCCCTTCATTGCGCTGCGTAACAGTCGTGGCGCAAGAAACCGGCGCAGCCAAGGCAAGCGCCGCCCGCGCAAGGGGTGCCCTGCCGCACCGGTGGCGCCCTCGTGCCCGCAACGCGCAGCGCTGCGAAAGCGGGGAGAAGCGGCGCAGCCGTTCAGCGGGGTATCTCATCAGTCACATGCGGATGGCTTGCGCGGGATCCAGTGCGGCCGCGCGTCGCGCCGGCGCCACCGCAGCCAGCACGCCGCAGGCGGACGCGATGAGCGCCACCTGCAGCGCCATGGCGGGCGGCAGCGATATCGAAAACAGCGGCAGGCCGTCCGAGCCGCGCACGAAGTGGGTGAACACCCAGATCAGCGCCACCGCCAGCAAGAGCCCCAGCACCGAACCCAGTGCCCCTACCACCGCACCCTGCACCAGGAACACCCGCAGCACCTGCCCGCGGGTGGCACCCATCGCCCGCAGGATGCCGATCTCGCGGCCCTTTTGCACCACCGACACCACCAGCACACTGGCCATGCCCAGCACCACCACCGCCAGCACCACGCCGCGGATGATGGCCGTGCTGATGGACTGCGCGTTGAGCGCCGACACCAGCTGGGCATTGCTCTCTTGCCAGCTTTCGATTCTGTAGGGGAAGCGTGTCTGCAGCTCGCGCGCCAGACCCTGCGCCACCCACACGTCGTTCAAGGTCAGGTCCAGCTGGCTGGCGCCGCCGGGCAGTGCCAGCAGGCTTTGCGCAGCACGCAGCGGCACGATCACGGTGCGCCGGTTCAGGTCCTTCACGCCCAGGTCCACCAGCGCCGTGACGCGCACCGAATCGCTCACGGTACCGCTGGCGCTGCCCGTCTGCACCGTGAGGAGGTCGCCCACGCGCACGCCGAGATCTGCCGCCAGCTCCCGCCCTACGATGGCCTCGCCCGGCGCCAGACGGGCGCTGCCGCTAACCACCTTGGCGCGCAACCCGACCACACGGTCGTAGCGGTCCAGCTCCACGCCCATCAGCGCAATGGCTTGCGAGGCTTCGCCGCGCAGCGCCAGGCCCGCGCCAGACACCATGGGCGAGACACCCGCTACCGCGGGCAGGCCCTCCAGTAGCGGCACCAGTGCCTGCCAGTTGGCGACGGAGCGCAAACGTTGCGCGCGCGGCTGGGTTTCGCTGAGCACGGCGACGCCCGGCACCGGCAATGCCGCTGGCGTGACGAGGTCGTCGGGCGCCCGCAGGGTGATGTGCGCCTGCGCGCCCAAGGTTTTGTTCAGGGTGTTGGCCTGCAGGCCGCTGATGAGCGCCGAAATGTAGGCAATGACGGCCACGCCCGCCGCCACGCCCACGATGATGAGCACGGTCTGCATGCGCCCCTCGCGCAGAAACCGCAGCGCCACGCGGAACTCAAAGCCGGGCCAGATCAACATGGCAGCGCGCTCAGCGGCCCATTCCGTTGCTCATCGCAGAGCCGATGTCAGCACCCTGCGCCTTGCCCGAAGCGCCCTGCGCGGCCGGGCCGGTCGTCCATTCCAGAGTGCGTGCCCGCACGCGGTCTCCCGCCTGCAGGTCAGCACCGCCGCGCAGCACCGTGTCGCCTTCTTTGAGGCCATCGAGTACCTCGACCGCATCGAGCGTGCGCAGGCCCAGCCGCACGGCGCGCGCCAGGGCACGGCCGTCCTGCAGCAGCAGCACGCTGGAAGCGTCATCCACCAAGCTACCGCGCAAAGCCGCCTGGGGGAGGACGAGCGCCTTCTCGCGCCGGGCAGTTTCCACCTCTACCGACAAGGTCATGTCCTCGCGCAGGAAGGCAGGCGCCTGCTGCCCGAGCGCAAATTTCACTTCGATGGCGCCGCGCTGGGCATCTACCGCCGGTGCGATGGACAGCACGCGCGCCGCAAAGCGCTGGCCCGCAAACGCATCGGCCACCACCGTTGCCTGCTGGCCCGGCTGCAACTGGTCCAGGAAGCGCTCGTCCACCGGCGCCACCAGTTGGGTCGGCCCGGCCAACGCCACGCTGAGCAGGGACTTGCCAGGCTGCACGATCTGGCCGGGCTCGACCTGGCGCACCAGCACGCGGGCATCGGCCGGTGCCCGCACATCGGCCTGCGCCAGCCGCTCGCGCGCGACCCGCGTGGCAGCCTGGGCCAGTGCGAGCTGCGCCCGCGCCTGCGCCACATCGGTGCCAGCGTCGGCATTGGCCTCGATCTGCGCCTGCGCACTTTGCTGCTGGGCCCGCGCCACGTCTACCAAGCGCCGGGCATCGTCGAGCTGCGCCGGGCTGTAGAAGCCTTCTGCAACGAGTTTCTGCGCCCGCGCCAGGCTGGCATTGGCCGCCACCAGCGTAGCGTCGGCCTGCGCGCGAGCCGCCTGCGCAGCGCTGCGGCCACTGCTGCGCAGGCCCGCCAGACGCGCCTGCGCCTGCTGCTCCGAAGCCACTGCCTGCGCCAGGGCGGCGCGCAGCTCATCGGCTTCCAACTCGATCAGCACATCGCCTTGGCGTACCTGCGCGCCTTCAGCCACAAGCACTTGCGCCACCCGCCCAGTGATGGTGCTGCCCACGTCCACGCGCGACAGCGTGGCCACGCGCGCGGAAAACTGCAGGGTGCGCACCAGCGGCGCGGACTGCACCACGAGCGCATCCACCTGCGGCCCGCGCAGCGCCATCGCCCCGATGGCAGCAGCGCCGGCCAGCAAGGCAGCGCTCAGTGCAAGGGCCATCCGGAGCGTATTCATCGCACCGTCTCGAAATTAGCGAATGCGATGAATGTCAGGGGAGCCATCAGCAGCGAAGGGAGCTATTCAGAAAAGAGCCCACCGGCCGCCTGCGGAGGCGCCACCCCCAGGTGCCGATAGGCCGCCAGCGTGGCAATGCGCCCGCGCGGTGTGCGCTGCAAAAAGCCCTGCTGGATCAGGTAGGGCTCGATCACGTCTTCGATGGTGCCAGCCTCCTCGCCAATGCTGGCGGCAATGTTGTCCAGCCCGACCGGGCCCCCATCAAAGCGGTGGATGACAGCTTCGAGCAGCTTGCGGTCCATGACGTCAAAGCCCTGCGGATCCACGTCGAGCATGGCCAGGGCCTTGTCGGCGATGGATTTGGTGATGCGCCCGTCGCCCTTGACCTCGGCGTAATCGCGCACCCGGCGCAGCAGGCGGTTGGCAATGCGCGGCGTGCCGCGCGAGCGGCGGGCGATCTCAAAGCCGCCTTCGTCATCCATGGGCGCATTGAGCAGCCCGGCGCTGCGCTTGACGATGCGCGCCAGTTCTTCGGCGGTGTAGAACTCCAGCCGCGCCACGATGCCAAAGCGGTCGCGCAACGGGTTGGTGAGCATTCCGGCCCGGGTGGTGGCGCCCACCAACGTGAAGGGCTGCAGGTCGAGCTTGATGCTGCGCGCCGCCGGCCCTTCGCCGATCATGATGTCGATCTGGTAGTCCTCCAGCGCGGGGTAGAGGATTTCCTCGACCACGGGCGACAGGCGGTGGATCTCGTCAATGAAGAGAACGTCGTTCTTCTCCAGGTTGGTGAGCAACGCCGCCAGGTCCTTAGGCTTTTCCAACACGGGTCCGCTGGTCTGGCGCAGGTTCACGCCCAGCTCGGCCGCGATGATGTGGCTGAGCGTCGTCTTGCCCAGCCCGGGCGGGCCGAACAAGAGCACGTGGTCCAGCGCCTCTTCTCGTTTGCGGGCAGCACCGATGAAGATCTCCAGCTGCTCGCGCGCCTTGGCTTGGCCCACGTACTCCTGCAACAACTTGGGGCGAAGCGCCCGCTCCAGCGCCTCTTCGTGGGGAGACGCTGGGGCGGCGGAAACCACCCGTTTGGCCGGAGGCGGGGCAAAGTCGTCGGTTTGAATAGTCATCCTATGGCCATCTTATTTCCCAAGTTGCCTGAGCGCCAGCTTGATGCCCTCGCTCACCCCCACTTCGGCGGGCAGCGCCTTCAGGGCCGCGGCGGCTTCCTTGTCGTTGTAGCCCAGAGCCAACAGGGCCTGGAGAATGTCGGCCTGGGCGTCATTGGCAGCGTGGGCAGGAACACCGATGTCCGCGCCCAGCTTGCCTTTGAGTTCCAGCAGCAGGCGTTCGGCTGTCTTCTTGCCAATGCCCGGCACTTTGACCAGACGGCCTGCCTCCTGCAGCGTGATGGCCTGGGCCAAGTCGGCCACGCCCATGCCGGAGAGGACCGATAACGCCGTGCGCGGGCCCACGCCTGATATCTTGATCAGTTCACGAAAAGCCTGCCGCTCTTGCGCGGTGGCAAAGCCGTAGAGCAATTGCGCATCTTCACGCACAATGAAGTGGGTGAGCAGGCTCACCCGCTCGCCCAGCGCCGGCAGGTTGTAGAACGTGCTCATGGGCACGCTCACCTCGTAGCCCACGCCGTGGCAGTCCAGCAGTACCTCGGGGGGGTTCTTCTCCAGCAGGGTGCCGGTCAATTTGCCTATCATTGGTGTCCTTTGGGCCGCTGCATTGATGGGCAGGCGGCGCACTCATTTTTGCCGTCATTGGCTTTTGCCGACTGGAATTATCAGCGTGATCCTGCGCCACACCTTCACCCCGCACAACAACACCCGACTCACCCACCTGTGTGGTCCGGCGGACGCGCACCTGCGCACCATTGAGGTGGCTCTCTCGGTGAGCATTGCCCATCGCCACGAGCAGTTCAAGGTGGACGGCCCCAAAGCCAAGGCCACGCAGGCGATGGAACTCTTGCAGGCGTTGTACGAGATCGCCGAGCGGCCCATCCCGGAAGACCATTTGCAGCTCATGCTGGCGGGAGACAGCGAATTGCTCGACGCGCCCGAAGACGCCATCGTGCTCAATACCCGCCGGGCCGACCTGCGTGGTCGCACCCCCACGCAAAGCCTGTACCTGCAGAACATAGCCACGCACGACATCACGTTCGGCATTGGCCCCGCCGGCACGGGCAAGACCTACTTGGCAGTGGCCAGCGCGGTGGACGCCCTCGAGCGCAGCGCCGTGCAGCGCATCGTGCTGACCCGCCCTGCCGTGGAAGCCGGGGAGCGCCTGGGCTTTCTGCCGGGCGACCTGGCACAGAAGGTGGACCCTTACCTGCGCCCGCTGTATGACGCGTTGTACGAACTGATGGGCCATGACAAGGTGCAAAAGGCGTTTGAGCGCAATGCCATCGAAATCGCGCCGCTGGCCTTCATGCGCGGGCGCACGTTGAACAACGCATTTGTCATTCTGGACGAGGCGCAGAACACCACGCCAGAGCAAATGAAGATGTTTCTGACCCGTATTGGCTTTGGGTCCCGCGCGGTGGTCACAGGCGATGTGAGCCAGATCGACCTGCCCAAGGGGTCCATGAGTGGCCTCATTGATGCGGAGCGGGTGCTCAAGCGCGTCAAGGGCATTGCCATCACCCGCTTCACCAGTGCCGACGTGGTGCGCCATCCGCTCGTCGCCCGCATTGTGGATGCCTACGATGCGCCCCGCCGCGCCCCGGCAGCGCGCAGCTGAACGCACTTACTATTAAATTGATAGCTGCTTGCGCTTTATAGATAAGCGCCAGGTGCCCATATGACTCTGAACCAACTTTCGCTGTCCCTGCAGTTTGGCAAGTTTGATGGCGTGGCGGAACACCGCGCCGTGCTCTCTCGCCACAAGGTGACGCGCTGGATTCGCCACGCCTTGTCGAGCGACGCTGAAATGACCGTGCGCATTGTGGGCAGCGAGGAAGGACAGCAGCTCAACCGCGAATACCGCAAGAAAGACTACGCCACCAACGTCCTCACGTTCGACTACACCCAGGAACCGCTGGTGACGGCCGATCTGGTGCTGTGCGCCCCCGTGGTGGCCCGCGAGGCGGCGGAGCAGAACAAGACGCTGGAAGAGCACTATGCCCACCTGCTGGTGCATGGCGCATTGCATGCCCAGGGGTGGGACCACGAGACCAGCGCCGAGGATGCAGATGAGATGGAGTCCTACGAAACGGCCATCATGCAAGAGCTGGGGTTCGCCGATCCGTACGCCAAATAAGGATGAGCCGCTGGGGCCGAGGGACGACCTGGTCTGCAGCAGCTTCGTGGACGCGATCGGTCACTTCCCCGGTACGGCTTCCCGGTGGCTGACCAGAGCCCGTTCAGCCCCCCGGTTCCATGAAAGTCCGCGAGTGAGCTGAGCATCGACACACGAGCATTTTTTCCTCGCCCCCGCCGTCACCCTTCCTTGCGCTCGATCAGGCGGTTGATGCGCAACGCTGCCAAGGTGCACACGGCGCCCGACAGCAGGTACAGCGACACGGCCCCCAGGCCAAACTTGGCCGACAAACCCAGGGCCACCAGCGGTGCAAACCCCGCGCCCAGCAGCCAGGCCAGGTCGGCCGAAAGAGCTGCGCCGGTGTAGCGGTATTGCGCAGAGAAGTTGGCCGTGACGGTGCCGGAAGCCTGTCCGTACGACAAACCCAGCAGCACAAACCCCACCAGCAAAAACACGTTGTTGCCTGCCGAGCCACTGCCCAGCAACCACGGTGCGGCAAAGCTGAACAAGCCAATCAGCACGGCCATCGCACCCAGCAGGTTGCGCCGGCCGATGCGGTCAGCCAGCCAGCCCGACAGCATGATCGCCCCCGCCGCCAGGAAGGCGCCGACGATCTGCACCCCCAGCACTTCGGTGATGGACTGTTCGGAATACATGGCAATCCACGACAGCGGAAAGACGGTGGCGAGGTGGAACAGCGCAAAGCTGGCCAGCGCAGCAAACGCGCCAATCAGCACATTGCCGCCCTCATTTCGAACCACCTGGCTCACGCTCACGGGTTTCAATTCGAGCTGCTGCAACAGCTCGGCATAGGACTGTCCCACCACCAGACGCAGGCGGGCAAACAGGGCCACCACGTTGATCGCAAAGGCCACAAAGAAGGGATAGCGCCAGCCCCAATCCAAGAACTCCGCCGTGCTCAAGCTCCCGTACAGATAAGCAAACAGACTGGCAGCCAGCACAAACCCGACCGGCGCGCCCAACTGCCCAATCATGGCAAACCAGCCGCGCCGCTCCTGCGGCGCGCTCATGGCCAGCAACGAGGGAAGGCCGTCCCAGGTGCCGCCCAGCGCCAGCCCCTGGCCAATGCGCAAGATGACCAGTGCCACGATGGCCGTGCTGCCCACCGAGGCGTAGCTGGGCAAAAACGCCATGCCCGCCGTGCAGGCACCCAGCAGGAACAGCGCCAGGGTCAGTTTGGTGCCACGGCCCCAGCGCCGCTGCACCGCCATGGAAAGAGCGGTGCCCACGGGGCGCGCGATGAAGGCCAGTGCAAAGATGGCAAACGCCATCAACGTGCCATCAAGCCGCGACAGGAACGGGAACAGCAGGGACGGAAACACCAGCACGCTGGCGATGCCGAAGACGAAAAAGTCGAAGTATTCAGACGAGCGGCCAATGATGACCCCTACCGCGATCTCACCCGGGGTGACGTCTTCGTCCGTGTGGGCACGTGCCAGGGAGACCGAACTTTCGAAACCTGGAACAGGCAGTGCCGCAGAACCTGGGCTGTACATATTGACGCTCCTCAAGTGATACGGGTCCGTTCTACACCCCGTTGTCCCGTCCCACAAGTGAGCTTTCGCTAGCCCGCGCGTAGGAAAACCCTGATTGCGGAAGCTGTTTTGGCTCTGCGAAAGATCAATACACCCGCAAACGGACGAAAAACGGTTGCGTGTCTTTGACGTTGGACAAAATGTCCAATCGACAAATTGGCTAGCCGTACTACATTGACAACCCTCAGTCATTCGCGTTTACACCTAAGCGCGCGTTTGTCGCGCCCCTAGCATGCCCAACATCTACCAACTCCGCAGGCCCGCCGGGCTGGCAGCGATCGCACTGACAGCTGGCCTGGCCGGCTGCAGCAAGGCCGTCGTTCTGAACCCGGCCGGTGACGTCGCTGCCCAACAGGGCCAGATGGTCATTACCGCCACGTTGCTGATGCTCATCATCATCGTGCCGGTGATCGCGCTCACACTCTTCTTTGCCTGGAAATACCGCCAGAGCAACACCGAAGCCGAGTACGACCCCGAATGGCACCACTCCACCACGCTGGAGCTGGTGATCTGGACGGTGCCGCTGATGATCATCATCGCCCTGGGCGCGCTCACCTGGATCGGCACCCACAAGCTCGACCCTTACCGCCCCCTGGACCGCATCGACGCCCAGCGCCCCGTTGCGGCCGACGTCAAGCCCCTGGAAGTGCAGGTGGTGGCCATGGACTGGAAGTGGCTGTTCTTCTACCCCGAGCAAGGCATTGCCACGGTGAACGAGCTGGCCGCCCCAGTAGACCGCCCCATCCTCTTCAAGCTGACGGCCACGTCCACCATGAATGCGTTTTACGTGCCCGATCTGGCCGGCATGATCTACGCCATGCCCGGCATGCAGACCGAGCT
Source organism: Acidovorax delafieldii (assembly GCA_002377855.1). GTDB lineage: Bacteria > Pseudomonadota > Gammaproteobacteria > Burkholderiales > Burkholderiaceae_C > Acidovorax > Acidovorax delafieldii_A. The sequence goes on from DFQQ01000018.1 coordinate 241,079, forward strand.
GAATGCGGTGATCAACAAGCCCGGCGTGTTCAACGGCATGTCGTCCCACTACAGCGGCGCAGGCTTTTCGGGCATGACCTTCAAGTTCCATGGCCTGAGCGATGGGGACTTCGCCCAGTGGGTGCAAAAAGCCAAGACCGACGGCAAGCCGCTGGACAAAGCCACTTACCTGAATCTGGCCAAGCCCAGCGAGCGTGACCCCGTGCAGCGCTTTGCCTCGGTGGAAGGCGGCCTGTACGACAAGGTGCTCAACCGCTGCGTCGAAGACGGAAAGATGTGCATGCACCACATGATGGCCATCGACTCCCTGGGGGGCGACGCCTACGTGCGCGCAGCCGGCCTGAACCTGCCGCAAGACGTATGCACCGCGCAGAACGCAGCCGAGGTGGTGGCAGCGCTGGAAACCCGCAACGCCCAACGCTCCAGCATCCGCCAATGATCCGTAACACGCGGCTCCCGCACCGGGGGTTGCGTATTGCAAAAGAGACTTTCTATGTCCTCCGAAACCGTATCTACTCCCCACTGGGCCCTAGGCCGGCTCAACTGGGACGCCGTCCCGATGGCCCACGAGCCCATCGTGCTCTGGACCTTCATCGCCGTTGTGCTGGGCGGCCTGGCCGTCATGGCAATGATCACCAAGTTCCGCCTGTGGGGCACCCTGTGGCGCGACTGGATCTGCAGCATTGACCACAAGAAGATCGGGATCATGTACATGATCCTGGGCCTGGTGATGCTGCTGCGCGGCTTTGCCGACGCCGTGATGATGCGCCTGCAGCAGGCCATGGCCTTTGGCGACAACATGGGCTACCTGCCCCCGCACCATTACGACCAGATCTTCACCGCCCACGGCGTGATCATGATCTTCTTCGTGGCGATGCCGCTGGTCACCGGGCTGATGAACTACCTGGTGCCGCTGCAGATTGGCGCGCGCGACGTGTCGTTCCCGTTCCTGAACAACTTCAGCTTCTGGATGACCACCGCTGGCGCCGTGCTGGTGATGGTGTCGCTGTTCCTGGGCGAGTTCTCCACCTCCGGCTGGCTGGCGCTGTCCAACCTGGGCGCGCAAAGCGCCAGCACGGGGCTGGACTACTACATCTGGGCGCTGCAGATCGCAGGGGTGGGCACCACGCTCTCGGGCATCAACCTGATCGTCACCATCATCAAGATGCGGGCGCCCGGCATGAACCTGATGAAGATGCCCGTCTTCACCTGGACCGCCCTGTGCACCAACGCGCTGATCGTGGCGTCCTTCCCTGTGCTGACGGCTGCGTTGGTGTTGATGTCGCTGGACCGCTACGTGGGCACGAACTTCTTCACCAACGAGCTGGGCGGCAACCCCATGCTGTACGTGAACCTGATCTGGATCTGGGGCCACCCTGAGGTCTATATCCTGGTGCTGCCCGCGTTCGGCGTGTTCTCCGAAGTGGTGGCCACCTTCTGCCGCAAACGCCTGTTCGGCTACACGTCCATGGTGTACGCCACGGTGTGTATCACCATCCTGTCGTACCTGGTGTGGCTGCACCACTTCTTCACGATGGGTTCGGGCGCGAGCGTGAACACCTTCTTCGGCATCACCACCATGATCATCTCCATCCCCACGGGGGCGAAGATCTTCAACTGGCTGTTCACCATGTACAAGGGCCGCATCCGCTTTGAGCTGCCCATGATGTGGACGGTGGCCTTTATGGTGACGTTCGCCATCGGCGGCATGACCGGCGTGCTGCTGGCCGTGCCCCCAGCCGACTTCGTGCTGCACAACAGCCTGTTCCTGATCGCCCACTTCCACAACGTGATCATTGGCGGCGTGGTGTTCGCCATGTTTGCCGGCATCAGCTACTGGTTCCCCAAGGCCTTCGGCTACAAGCTCGACCGCACCTGGGGCGTGCGCTCCTTCTGGCTGTGGGTCGTGGGCTTCTGGGTTGCGTTCACGCCGCTGTATGTGCTGGGCCTGATGGGCGTTACCCGCCGCGTCAGCCACTTTGAAGACCAATCCCTGCAGATCTGGTTCGTGATCGCCGCCATCGGCGCAGGCCTGATCGCGGCCGGCATTGGCTGCTTCCTGATGCAGCTACTGGTCAGCTACCTCAAGCGCGACCAGTTGCGTGACGAGACCGGCGACCCCTGGGACGGCCGCACGCTGGAATGGGCCACTTCGTCGCCCCCACCTGCCTACAACTTCGCCTTCACCCCCGTGGTGCACGAAATTGACGCCTGGTGGGACATGAAGAAGCACGGCTACCAGCGTCCGCTCACCGGCTTCCAGCCCATACACATGCCTGCCAACACCGGCGCGGGTGTCGTGATCTCGGGCCTTTCGCTGGTGTTCGGCTTTGCACTGATCTGGCACATGTGGCTGCTGGCGGGCGCGTCGTTCGCGGCGCTGTTGCTGGCTTCCATCATCCACACGTTCAACTACAAGCGTGACTTCTACATCCCGGCCTCCGAAGTGAAGGCCACCGAAGAAGCCCGCACACTCCAACTGGCCCGCCATGTCTGAACTTCGCCTTAACGCTGGCGCCGCCGCAGGCGCCCTGGCCCCGCGCGAGTACCACCTCGCGCACGAACCCCATCCCGAAAACGGTACAGCCCTGGGCTTCTGGCTGTACCTGATGAGCGACTGCCTCATCTTTGCCGCCCTGTTTGCCACCTATGGCGTACTGGGCCGCAGCTATGCGGCAGGCCCCACCGGCGCGCAGCTGTTTGACCTGACGCTGGTGGCCATCAACACGGCCTTCCTGCTGCTGTCGTCCATCACCTTCGGCTTTGCCATGCTGCGCAAGCAGCAAAAGGATGTGAACGGCACCCTGCTGTGGCTGGCCATTACCGGCCTGTTCGGCCTGTGCTTCCTGGGTCTGGAGCTGTACGAGTTCTACCACCTGATCCACCAGGGTGCCACGCCCCAGCGCAGTGCCTTCCTGTCGGCCTTCTTCACGCTCGTGGGAACGCACGGGCTGCACGTCACCTTCGGTCTGATCTGGCTGGTGGTGCTGATGATTCAAATCAAGCAGCACGGCCTGATCCCCGAGAACAACCGTCGCCTCATGTGCCTGTCGATGTTCTGGCACTTTCTGGACGTGGTCTGGATCGGCGTTTTCACTTTTGTGTACCTGATGGGGGTGCTGTAAATGAGCGCACAACACACAACCCACGCAGCCCACGGCCACGGCGGGCATGACGACCACCACGACGACGGCCCGCACAGCACGCTGTCGGGGTACATGACGGGCTTCATCCTGTCCGTCATCCTCACGGCCATTCCATTCTGGCTGGTCATGGCCAAGGTGATCGCCGACCGCAACACCGCCGTGCTGGTGCTGGGCGCCTTTGCCGTGGTGCAGATCGTGGTGCACATGGTGTACTTCTTGCACATGAACGGCAAGATCGAAGGCGGCTGGACCATGCTGTCCACCATCTTCACCGTGGTGTTCGTGGCCATCGCGATTGCGGGCACGCTGTGGGTCATGTTCCACATGAACGCGAACATGATGCCCGACCATCCGCAGGGCGCGCCCGCCGAGCAGCACTCGCCAGCCTCGGGCGGCGCACACCGCGCCGCGCCCTGATCGGGGCGAGCCGTGACCACCGCTGCAGCGCTGCCCCGGCGGCCGCACTCCACAATGATCCTGGCGGTGCTCACTGCGGTGGGTATCGCCCTTTTTTTCGGGTTTCTCGCGCTGGGTGTGTGGCAGGTGCAACGCCTGTCCTGGAAGCTAGACCTGATCGAGCGCGTGCAGCAGCGCCTCACGGAGGCCCCCCAGCCCTTGCCGCCACCCGTGCAGTGGCCTGAAATCACTGCTGCGGCGTACGAGTACCAACCCGTGCGCCTGCAGGGCCAGTGGCTGGCCAACAAAACCGTGCTCACCCAGGCCACCACGGCCTTGGGCGCAGGCTACTGGGTGGTGACCCCGCTGCAAACCAGCGAGGGCACCCAGGTGCTGGTCAACCGCGGGTTTGTGCCCCAGGACCAACGCGCGCGCTGGCAAAGCGGGGCAGGTGCAGGCGAATCTGCCACCGTGGTGGGCCTGCTGCGCATGAGTGAGCCCGGCGGCGGCTTTCTGCGTCGTAACGACCCCGCCCAGCAGCGCTGGCATTCGCGCGATGTGGCGGCCATTGCGCGGGCGCTGCAGCTGGCCCGCCCGGCGCCGTTTTTTGTGGATGCGGGACTGCCTTCGCTCAAGGGCCCCGCGTCGGCCGACCTGCCCCCGGCGCGCAGTGGCGCTTGGCCGCGCGAAGGGCTGACGGTGGTGCGCTTTTCCAACAGCCACTTGGTCTACGCGCTGACCTGGTTTGGATTGGCACTGATGGTGGTGGGGGCAGCGGTGGTTGTGGCACGCTACGAATCCAGGCTGCGTGCGGCCTACCGCTCCCACCCAGCCCATGAACCGCAGCACATTCTCTAAAGCGCTCCAGCAGCCCGTGAGCAAAGCCAGCTCGGCCAACACCTCGGCCGGGCTGCGCAACCTGCACCAGCTCATCCAGCTGCGCTGGATTGCCGTGGTGGGGCAGCTGCTCACCATTCAGGCCACCCACTACAGCCTGGGTCTGCCACTGCCGCTGCAGGCCATGCTGTCCATCGTGGCCGGCATGGTGGTGTTCAACATTGCCAGCTTGCTGCGCTGGCGCACGCGCCGGGGCGTGCACGATGTGGAGCTGTTCATCGGCCTGCTGATCGACGTGGCCGCCCTCACCGCCCAGCTGTACCTCAGCGGCGGCATTGGCAACCCCTTCGTGTTCCTGTACCTGCTGCAGATTGCCGTGGGGGCCATGCTGCTGCGCGGCGGCTACATCTGGTCCATCGTGGTGGTGGCATCTTCCTGCGTGGTGCTGCTGGCGCAACACAGCCAGCCCCTGCCCCTGGCCACCAATGTGCGCGACGGATGGGCCAGCCCCTATGTGCTCGGCCTGCTGGTGTGCTTCATGCTCAACGCCATTTTGGTGGTGGTGTTCATCACCCGCATCAGCCACAACCTGCGCCGGCGCGATGCGCGCCTGGCCGCCGTGCGCCAGCGCGCGGCAGAAGAAGAACACATCGTGCGCATGGGGCTGCTGGCATCGGGTGCCGCGCATGAACTGGGCACGCCCCTGGCCACTATGGCCGTGATCCTGGGCGACTGGAAGCGCATCCCCGCGCTGACGCAGGACCCGGTACTGCAGGAAGAAATTGCCGAGATGGAGGCCCAGGTCAAGCGCTGCAAGACCATCGTCAGCGGCATCCTGATGTCAGCGGGAGAGGCGCGCGGCGAATCGTCGAGCCAGACCACCGTGCGCCAGTTTCTGGACACCCTGGTGCAAGACTGGCGCGCCACGCGTTCGGTAGACACCTTCGTCTACGACAACCTGCTGGAGGGCGACAGCCCTATGGTGGCCGATGCCACCCTGGAACAAATGGTTTTCAATGTGCTGGACAATGCCCGGGACGCATCGCCGCACTGGGTGCGCTTGCAGGCGCAGTGCGATGCCGATGCGTTGCGAATCGTGGTCACCGACCGGGGGAGCGGCTTTTCCGCCGCCGTGCTGAGCCAGATCGGCACGCCCTACCAGTCCACCAAGGGGCGGCCGGGGGGCGGCCTGGGGCTGTTCCTGTCGATGAACGTGGCGCGGACCCTGGGCGGCAGCGTGGTGGCGCGCAACCGCCCCGAAGGCGGCGCCGAGGTCACCATCACGCTTTCGCTGGCTGCCATCACCCTGCAAGACACCGACTCGCAAGACCATGGACACTGACCGCCTGCTGCTGATCGTGGAAGACGACGAAGCGTTTGCCCGCACGCTGGCGCGCTCGTTCGAGCGGCGCGGGTACCAGGTGCTGCACGCCGAGGGCATCGCCCGCATGGAAGAACTGCTGGCCGTGCACACGCCGCAGTACGCGGTGGTAGACCTCAAGCTCAAGGGCGAAGCCACGGGACTGGCTTGCGTGCGCGCCTTGCACACGCACAGCCCGCAAATGCGCATCGTGGTGCTGACCGGCTTTGCCAGCATTGCCACGGCGGTGGAAGCCGTCAAGCTGGGCGCCGGGCATTACCTGGCCAAGCCTTCCAACACCGACGACATCGAAGCCGCCTTTGCCCTGCAGGAAGGCAATACCGAGGTGGAACTGACCAACCGCTCCAGCTCCATCAAGACGCTGGAGTGGGAGCGCATCCACGAAGTGCTGGCCGAAAGCGACTTCAACATCTCTGAAGCCGCGCGCCGCCTGGGCATGCACCGCCGCACCCTCAGCCGCAAGCTGGGCAAACAGCGGGTGTAAGAAGCTGCTCAAACGGGTGCAGCCCCGATCACCAGGCGGGCATCCCCACCTTTTGAGCAAAACACCTTTACGCCCGTTGAGCCGCCTCAAGGCTCGGGGCGGGTGGCAACTCTCCTAAGATCCAGCCACCTGGCGCCACCGCAGCGCCACCGCCCATCTGCCCCTGGAGAAGACATGTTCGATAGCGCCCTGTTGCTGGCTGCCGCGTTTGTGGCCGGTGCACTCAATGCTGTGGCCGGAGGCGGCAGCTTCCTCACCCTGCCCGCCCTGGTCTTCACGGGCGTGCCACCCGTGGTGGCCAACGCCACTGGCACCGTGGCCCTGCTGCCCGGCTACATCGCCGGGGCCTGGGGCTTTCGCGAAGAAACCGCGCCGCCACCGGGGCTGTCGATGCGGCTGCTGGTGGTGCTGTCGCTCATCGGCGGTGCGGCGGGCGCGGCGCTGCTGCTCATCACGCCGGATGCCACCTTCCGCCGCGTGGTGCCCTGGCTGCTGCTGGCAGCTACAGCGCTGTTCGCCTTCGGGCCGCAGCTGCGCTCCATGCTGGCGGGCAGCAAGCCGTCTACCGCCAAAGCCACCGTGGGCGTGCTGGCAGTGGCGGCCTATGGCGGCTATTTCAATGGCGGGTTGGGCATCTTGCTGCTGGCCTTGTTCGGGCTGCTCGGGCAAATCCAGCTCAACGCCATGAACGGCTTGAAGAACTGGGTGTCGGCCCTGCTCACGGCCATTGCGGTGGTCATCTACGCCGCCGGCGGCGTGGTGCAGTGGCCCCAGGCGCTGATGATGATGGTGGCCGCCACCGCCGGCGGCTACGGCGGCGCGCGCGTGGCGCGGCGCATTCCAGCGCCCTGGCTGCGCGGCGGCATCGTGGTCACAGGATTGGTGATGGCCGGGCTGTTCTTCTGGCGGCAATAAGCAAACTACAAGCCAAATCAGGCTCTAGCGCTTATCCGGAAAGCGCTGGCAGCTATCAATTTGATACTAGACTGTGGCCGCTGGCGCGATCCGCATCGGAATGGTCACCGGCCCATCGTTGACCAGGTGCACCTGCATATCGGCCGCAAACTGGCCGGTGGCCACCTCGGGGTGCAGCTTGCGGGCCTGGGCCACGGCGTAGTCGTACAGCCTGCGGCCTTCGTCAGGCGCTGCGGCCTGGGTGAAGCTGGGGCGGTTGCCGCCGGTGGTATCTGCCGCCAGGGTGAACTGGCTCACCAGCAGCAGGCCGCCGCAGGCTCCCTGCCCGTCCAGATCCTGCACACTGCGGTTCATCTTGCCTGCGTCGTCGCTGAAGATGCGCAGCTTGAGAATTTTGGCCAGCAGCTTGTCGGCCTCAGCCTCGGTGTCCCCGCGCTCGGCGCACACCAGCACCAGCAAACCAGGGCCAATGGCGCCCACCACGGCACCGTCCACTTCCACGCGGGCTTGCCGCACCCGTTGCAATACAGCGATCAAGAAAAGCCTCTTTGTCCAACACAGTCCAGCGTGCGATTGTGCCGCCAGGCCATGCGCACGCCGTTGCCCTTTACCGAACGCCCGTGGTCAACGCCAAGCGCCTTTCTTCGTGGACAAGTGCCCACAACGCCACCACGCCGCAGCCCATGACCAGCGCCGTGACCACCAGCGCTCCGTAGTAGCTGCCGCTGGCCGTGGCGATATAGCCCGCCATGGCGGGCGCGAGAATCTGGGCCACCCCGTAGCTGAGGGTCATGCGCGCCATGGCCTTGGCCGGATTGGCCGGAAAGCAGCGCCCGATCAGGGTGAGCGTGAGGCTGACGATACCCACAAAAGTCGCCCCAAACAGCATGGCACCGCCCACGTTGAGCAAAGCGTGGTCGGTGGCGATGGGGATGAGGACGGAAACCATCTGCAAGCCAAAAGCCATCATCAGCGCGCGGATTTGCCCCACCGCCTCGGCCACACGGTCCCACAGGAAGCACGACGGCGCTGCCGCGAGCCCCACGATCACCCACACCCACCCGCCCTTGTCGGCCAGCAATGGTAGCTTGACCAAAATGGCGACCGTGTACGTGGCACCGATGGCAAAGCCAAAGCCCGCGCAAAAGTAAGCCGCAATGAGCAACCACATCCAGCGCCGTGGCGGGCCGGCAGACGCAGGCGCGGCCTGCGCGGCGGCGGGATGCACGGCCACGGGTGGTGGCATCCAAAGCCATGCGGGCCCAAAAAAGACGATGCCGAGCAACCCCAGGCCCAGCCACTGGCGGTCCCACGGCAAGCCCTGCACCAGGGCCGCCACCGCCACGCCAGAGACGGCGATGCCCAAGCCGAGCCCCACAAAATGCAGCCCCAGCTGCGGCCGGTGACCCTGGCGAATCAACCAATTGAGCACCAGCCCCGAAGCCAACAGCAGCCCCGCCGTGCTGGAAAACCCCGCCACAAACCGCAGCACGGACCAGACGGGCACGCTGTCCGTCCAGCCCATCGCCGCCGTGCTGACCACGGCAATCACCAGACCGCAGCGGTAGATCAGGTACTTGCGCCCCAGGTCATTGATGGAAGCCGCCAGCAAGGTACCAGCCATGTAGCCCGCGTAGTTGACAGTGGCCAGCCACCCCGCCGCCCAGTGCGTGAGGCCCGCCTGCTCGCGCATGATGGGCAGCATGGGCGTGTAGGCGAAGCGCGCCAGCCCCACTGTGAGGATGAGCGCGCAAATGCCCGCCACGATGACGCGCCAGCGTGCGGATGGCTTGATCGCAGGAACGGCGTCCATCGGGGCTCCACGGTGAAGGAAGCGGCCATGGTAGCGGTCGCTCGGTACGGCCGCTGTCCACACCACGACTGCGCAGGCAGCAGTGTGCGTTAGCCGCGCTCGTCCTCGATCAAGCGTGCCTTCACGCTCTTGCCCTTGACACGCCCGCTGTTCAGGCGCGCAGCCACCTGCGCGGCAATGGCCCGGTCCACCGCCACGTAGGTAGAGAAGTCATTCACATTGATCTTGCCCACCTGCTCACGGGTGTAGCCCAGGTCGCCGGTCAGCGCGCCCAGCACATCGCCCGCGCGGATTTTTTCCTTGCGTCCACCCACGATCTGGATGGTGGCCATGGGCGGCTGTAGCGGGCCGTCGCCCGTGGGCTTCAAGTCCGCCAGAGGGAACCAGGTGGATTCGCGGCCTTGCAGCACTTCGATCTTGCCCACGTAGCCCATCTCGTCCATGCTCGACAGGTTCAGCGCCAGGCCCTGTGCGTCGCCCCGGCCGGTGCGGCCGATGCGGTGGATGTGGACTTCGGGGTCGGGCGTCACGTCCACGTTGATGACGGCTGCCAGGTTGGCAATATCGAGGCCGCGCGCGGCCACGTCCGTGGCCACCAGCACCGAGCAGCTGCGGTTGGCAAACTGCACCAGCACCTGGTCGCGCTCACGCTGCTCCAGCTCGCCATACAGCGCCAGCGCGCTGAAGCCCTGCGCTTGCAGCACGCCCACCAGGTCACGGCACTGCTGCTTGGTGTTGCAAAACGCAATCGACGACTCGGGGCGGAAGTGGTTGAGCAGCTGCGAGACGACGTGCAGCCGCTCGCTGTTTTTCACTTCGTACCAGCGCTGCTCGATCTTGCCCTCGGCATGCTGGGCCTGCACCGTGATCTGCACGGGCTGCTTCATGAACTGGGCACTGAGCTTGGCGATGCCTTCGGGGTAGGTGGCCGAGAACAGCAGGGTTTGCCGCTCTTTGGGGCACTGGCGCGCCACAGTCACGATGTCGTCGAAGAAGCCCATGTCCAGCATGCGGTCGGCTTCGTCCAGCACCAGGGTGTTGAGCGCTTCCAGCGTCAGGTGCTGGCGCTCCAAGTGGTCCATCACGCGGCCGGGTGTGCCCACCACGATGTGCGCGCCGTGCTCCAGGCTCAGCATCTGTCCGCGCAGCGGCACTCCGCCGCACAGGGTCACGACCTTGATGTTCTCTTCGGCCCGCGCCAGTCGGCGGATCTGGGTGGTCACCTGATCGGCCAGCTCGCGCGTAGGGCACAGCACCAAAGCCTGTACGGCAAAGCGGCGGGGATTCAGATTGGCCAGCAGGGCCAGGGCAAACGCGGCCGTCTTGCCGCTGCCGGTGCTGGCCTGGGCAATCAGGTCTTTGCCCAGCAGCGCGGGCGGCAGGCTGGCGGCCTGGATGGGCGTCATGGTGGTGTAGCCCAGCTGCTGCAGGTTCGCCAACGTGGCAGGGCTCAGCGCCAGCGTACTGAAATCCGTGCTGGCTTGGTTTTCTTTGGAGGTCATGGCGTGGATTATCCCGCCCATCACCTCCGGGCCCTCACAGCAGCACCAACACGCCCACGAAGGCCAGCGTATGGGCCAATACGCCGGGAGCGACTGCCAGCGCGTAGGCGCCTCCGCCGCTGACCCAGGCGACCACGCTCTTGCTGACCCCATGCACGAGAAGCGCCGCCATCAGGGCCTGCTCCACACCCACCGCCGCAGGCTCACCAGGAAGCGCGTGCATCAACACCGCCGCCGTGGCCGCATGCACATCGGCCAGCGCGGCCAGCAGGGCTCCGGCCAGCATGCCGGCATTGCCCTGCGTGCGCTCCAGCCACGCCACGCCCACCTGGATGCCCGTCAGCAGCAACGTGATCAGCACCACATCGCGCAGCTTGAACATGGGCGCATCGGCCTGCAGGGGTGCCTTGGCAATGCCCTGGTCTGCCGCGCCCCACAGCAGCCACAGCCCCCAGACCGCCGCCACCCCCGCCCCTGCCAACGCCGGCAAGGCCAAGGATGCGATCCACTGCGGCTGCACCGTAGCGGCCACCACCAGCACATGCAGCGCGGTGGCTACGCACGACAACACGGCACCGCCTGCCTGCGCCCGCACGGGGGCCTTGCCGGCCCGCACGTCCATGCCCAGGCTGGCAATCGTGGCCGTGCTGGAGACAAACCCCGACGCCAGGGCCGACAGCACCACCGCCTGGCGCGCCTGCATCAGCCGCCGCGCCACGTGCGCCAGCGACTGGATGAGCAGCAGCACGATCACCAGGCGCAGCACCACCTGCGGGTTCAGCAGCCCCTGCACCAGCGGCTGGTTGGGCACCAGCGGAAACACCAGCAGCACCAGCGCCGCTAGCACCAGGCCGCTGCGCACCTCGCCCGGCTGCAGCCAGTGGCTCGAAAACTCGTGCAGCGGCGCACGCAGCGCCAGCAACCCGGTCACCATCACGGCCAGGGCTGCCGCCAGCAGGCGGTCGCTCGCGCACAGCACGCCAATCAGGTAGGCCAGCAGCAGGGCGATTTCGGTGGCCACACCCGGGTTTTCAGACCGGTCACGGGCGTACGCCACCACCCCCAGCGCCGCCACGAAGGCGGCCCCCACCCCCAGCAGGGCCACCGAGCCCGACAGTGCCGCTGCCGCCCCCGACAAGCTGGCCAGCGTGAACGAGCGCACCCCCGCCAGGGCACGGTGCGGCCCGCTGCCCTTGCGCCGCTCGCGCTCAATGCCCATCAGCAAACCACAGCCCAAGGCGCTGGCCAGCACGGCCAGCGCAGCATAAAAACCCTGCAAATCCTGCATGCCCGCTCCTGCACCCCCACGGGTGCCGCTCGACATTCTGGCAGCTTGGCAGCACCTGTCACGAGAGCTTGTGGACAATAGCGCCATGGCCCCCACATCCTCTGCTTTCATTGCCCCCACCCGCCACGCGACGGCCGAATCGGCCCTGGCCCAGGTGCACCACATCTACAACCACCAGATCGGTCTGCTGCGCGACAACATGCAGCGGTTCGTTGCGGGCGAAACCCTGCCCGGCCATGTGCGCGCCTGTTACCCGTATGTGCGCATCCAGACCGACACCGTGGCGCGCGCCAAGCCCCACCCCGACGTGGCCCTGCTGGCCTACGGGTTTGTGGCGGGCCCCGGCCGGTTCGAGACCACGCTGACGCGCCCCGACCTGTACCACGAGTACTACCTGGAGCAGTTCCAGTTGCTGCTGCACAACCACGGCGTGGAGCTGGAAGTGGGCACCAGCCACCAGCCCATCCCGGTGCACTTCTCGTTCAGCGAACACGACCATGTGGAAGGGCAGATGAGCCTGGAGCGCCGCACCCTGATGCGCGACGTGTTTGACCTGCCCGACCTGGCCGCCATGGACGACGGCATTGCCAACGGCACCTGGGAGCCCAAGCCCGGCGAGGCCCAGCCCCTGTCGCTGTTCACCGCGCCGCGCGTGGACTATTCGCTGCACCGCCTGCGCCACTACACCGGCACGTCGCCGCGCGCGTTCCAGAACTTCGTGCTGTTCACCAACTACCAGTTCTACATCGACGAATTCGTGCGCCTGGGCCATGAAGAAATGGCCAAGCCGGACAGCGAATACATCGCCTTCATCGAGCCCGGCAACGTGGTCACCCGCCGCGTGGGCTTGGCCGCTGAACCCGGCGACGAGCTGGGCGCACCACCCCCGCGCCTGCCGCAAATGCCCGCCTACCACTTGGTGCGGGCCGACCACAGCGGCATCACCATGGTCAACATCGGCGTGGGCCCGGCCAATGCCAAGAACATCACCGACCACATCGCCGTGCTGCGCCCGCACGCCTGGATCATGCTGGGCCACTGCGCGGGCCTGCGCAACAGCCAGCAGCTGGGCGACTACGTGCTGGCCCACGGCTACGTGCGCGAAGACCATGTGCTGGACGAAGAACTGCCGCTGTGGGTGCCCATTCCCGCGCTGGCCGAGATCCAGCTGGCCCTTGAGTCGGCCGTGGCGGGCATCACTGGCGTCACAGGAGCCGACCTCAAGCGCATCATGCGCACGGGTACCGTGGCCAGCACCGACAACCGCAACTGGGAACTGCTGCCCGACAACCAGCCCCAGCGCCGCTTCAGCCAAAGCCGCGCCGTGGCGCTGGACATGGAAAGCGCCACCATCGCCGCCAATGGCTTTCGCTTTCGCGTACCGTATGGCACGCTGCTGTGCGTGAGCGACAAGCCCCTGCACGGCGAGATCAAGCTGCCCGGCATGGCCAACCACTTTTACCGTGAGCGCGTGGACCAGCACCTGCGCATCGGTATTCGCGCGCTGGAGATGCTGCGTGCCGAAGGCATGGCCCGCCTGCACAGCCGCAAGCTGCGCAGCTTTGCCGAGGTGGCCTTCCAGTAACACGCCAGCGGCGCGCCGCTGCGTCGCCGCCGCGCCCGGGGGTGCCGGCGCCACCGTTGACTGCGGCATTGAGGTGCCGCGGGCAGCGGCACCTTCGAGCCTGCAAAGCGCGCGCCCCTCGCCTGCGAACCCTGTATGACACTGGACTTTCTCACGCTGATGGCCGTCATGGCCGCCAACCTGTTCGCGATCTCGGCCGCGCTGCCGCTGGTCATGGGCCGCAGCGTGAGCCAGGCAGCGCGCCACATCCAGGCCAGCATGCTGCTGCAGGCGATGGCCTGGTTGGCCATCATTGCGTCGTCTTCGCTGTGGGACCAGGCGCTCTCGACGGTATCGATGGCCTGCAACGCCTGGGCCCAGTGGCTGCTGTACCGCGCCCTGCGCGAATGGCTGGGCGCGCGCCCCTTCAAGCGCACGCTGCTGGCGCTGGTGTGCCTCATGCCGCTGGGCTACGCCATCGGCTTCGGGCATTACGCCTTCCGGGTGGGCTGGGCCAATTTCTTGATGGCGGCCATCCTGGTCATCGTGGCGCGCGCCACGCTGTACCCGGCCACACCGTCCACACCCGCCGATGCGCGCTGGCGGCGCCTGCTCATGCTGTGCCTGCTCACGTCGGCGGGTTTCACCCTGGCACGGGGCTTTCTGGGGGCCTTCACAGACCAGTACCCGAGCTTTCGCACACCGCACCCCGTCAACCTGGGCGCTGCACTGGCGACCAACGTGAGCCTGGTATTGGGCACGGTGGCCGTGTTGGTGGCCTGGCACGCCGAGGCCGAGCGCAAGCTGCACCGCCTGGCCATGACCGACGGCCTGACCGGGCTGGCCAACCGGAGGTCGTTCGCAGCGCAGGGCGCGGCCATGATTTCGCATGCGCAGCGCCACGGCTTGCCCCTTACCGCCCTGATGCTGGACATTGACCACTTCAAGCAGATCAACGACACACTGGGCCACGAGACCGGCGACCGCGCCTTGCAGCTCTTTGGCAAGCTGCTGCAGGAATGCCACCGCAGCGGCGACATCGTCGGCCGCCTGGGGGGCGAGGAGTTCGGGGTGCTGCTGCTGCACAACAGTGCGCCTGCGGGCACATCGTTTGACCGGCGCTTGCGCAAGCGGCTGGCCGAGGCCAGCGTGGCCGAGCTGGGTTTTGCGCTGGACTACAGCGCAGGCATGGCCGTGCTCGGGCCGGAGGATTACGACCTTGCGCCGCTCATGGCGCGTGCAGATGCTGCGCTGTATGCGGCCAAGGCAGGGGGGCGCGGCAGGCTGGTGGCGCGTGCGCCGACGGTGCCTATCGCCAACGCCGATCACTCCTGATTTTGTAGCATGTTGCGCTTTATTCATAAGCGTTACAGTCCGATCAAGCCCCCAGTCTCATCTTGGTTGGCCAGAGGCGCCACAATGGCGCCATGAGCTCACTTTTCGCCACCCAGAACCTGTACAAGCGCTACGCAGAAGCCACCGTGGTGAACGATGTCTCGTTCGCCATCGCCCCCGGCGAATGCCTGGGCGTCATCGGCCCCAACGGGGCGGGCAAGACCACCACCATCCGCATGTGCCTGGGCCTCACGGCGCCCGACAGCGGCAACGTGCTCTTCTACCCCGAAGGCGCAGCCGAGCCGCTTTACATGCCGCGCGATGCGCTGGCGATCAAAGCGCAGCTGGGCGTGGTCACGCAGTTCGACACGCTGGACCCGGACTTCACTTGCGCCGAGAACCTGCGCGTGTTCGGCCGCTACTTCGGCATCCAGGGCGCGGTGATGGACGAACGCGTGCCCCAGTTGCTGGAGTTTGCGGCGCTGACGCACAAGGCCGATGCCAAGCCGGGCGAGCTGTCGGGCGGCATGAAGCGGCGCCTGTCGCTGGCACGCGCGCTGGTCAACAACCCGCGCCTGTTGCTGCTGGACGAACCCACCACCGGCCTGGACCCGCAGGCGCGCCACCTGATGTGGGAGCGGCTGCAGGTGTTGCTCCAGCAAGGCAAGTCCATCTTGCTGACCACCCACTTCATGGACGAAGCCGAGCGGCTGTGCTCGCGCCTGCTGGTGCTGGACCACGGCAGGAAAATTGCCGAAGGCAAACCGCGCGAACTGATTGCACAGCACTTGGAGCCCGACGTGGTGGAGGTGTTTGGCGTGGGTGCCGTGGCGCTGGCGCAGGACCCGGCCCTGCGCGCCATGGCGGCGCGGGTGGAGGTGAGCGGCGAGACCGTCTTCTTCTACACCGCCAACGCCCAACCGCTGCTGCAGGCGCTGGGCCACCACGGCCATTTGCGCACGCTGCACCGGCCGGCCAATCTGGAAGACCTGTTCCTCAAGCTGACGGGGCGGCAGATACGGGAGTGAGTGCGCGGCAGGGAAATATTCCAAAGTACTGAGTGACTAACGCATACAGCCAAGTCTGCTCCATGGAAAATCCATACCCTTGCATTTGAGAGATGCAACGTTTGCCTGGTGGAGGTAGATTCAGAGCCCATGGCTCAGAGAGCATAAAAGAGAGTGGATCTGATGGTTTTCAGCGAAGACTCACGCGTCAAAATTCCGTGCATCCTGCATCTGGTGCGACTTGGCTACCACTATCTTTCATTGAAGAATGCCATTTGGGATGAAGAAACCAATATCTTCCCAGAGCAATTCAGCGAAGCCATTGCCCGCATCAACCCAGAACTAGGTGCAGATGACGTCTCCCGTCTGCTGGCCGACGTCAAGCTGCTTCTGGACAACGAAGATCTCGGTAAAGCCTTCTACGAAAGACTTACGGAACGCTCAGGTTCTCGACTGATCGATTTCGAAAATTTCGATAACAACAGCTTCCACGTTGTTACCGAGCTGACGTGCAAGAACGGTGACGATGAATTCCGGCCAGACATCACCTTGCTCATCAACGGCATGCCGCTGGCGTTCATTGAGGTCAAAAAGCCGAACAACCGCGAAGGCGTGTTGGCAGAGCGCAGCCGCATCATCACGCGCAGCCGCAACCCCAAGTTCAGGCGGTTTATCAACATCACACAGTTGATGGTCTTCTCCAACAACATGGAGTACGAAGACGGTTCGCCACAACCCATTGAAGGAGCGTTCTATGCAAGCCCGTCATATGACTCGCCTGTCTTCAACTATTTTCGAGAAGACCCCGAGGTCGAGACGCTGGACCTTGAGCAGCTATTAGCAGCCGAAGACGATGCCCTGGAAAACGAAGTGCTGGGCGATAACAATCTCAACGTCATCAAGCACAGCCCCGAGTTTCTGAGCAACAAGTCGCCAGACACGCCGACCAATCGCATCTGCACGTCGCTCTTCAGTCGCAGTCGCCTCGCTTTTTTGCTGCGTTTTGCGCTGGCCTATGTCCACGAAACAGACGGCGTGCAAAAGCACGTCATGCGTTATCCCCAGCTTTTTGCCACCAAGGCAATAGAGAAGAAGTTCGGCGCAGGCATCAAAAAGGGCATCATCTGGCACACCCAGGGCAGCGGTAAAACAGCCCTGGCCTACTACAACACCCGGTTTCTTACTGACTACTTCCAGTGCCGAGGCGTCATCCCGAAGTTCTACTTCATCGTTGACCGGCTTGACCTGGCCACGCAAGCGCAGCGTGAGTTTTCCTGCCGGGGGCTGCTAGTCCACACCATTGACAGCCGAGCCGACTTTGCTCGCGACATCAAAACCACACAGGTGCTGCACAACCACAGTGGCAAGCCTGAAATCACCGTGGTCAATATCCAGAAATTTCAGGACGACCCGGATGTGGTGCGCGCCGAGGATTACGACTTCAACATCCAGCGCGTCTATTTTTTGGATGAGGTGCACCGCAGCTACAACCCACAGGGCAGCTTTCTGGCCAACCTCAGCCAATCCGACCGCAACGCTATAAAGATCGGGCTCACAGGCACACCGCTGCTGGGCGACGACTACAACTCCCGAGCCCTGTTTGGTGACTACTTCCACAAGTACTACTACAACGCATCCATTGCCGACGGCTACACCCTTCGGCTGATCCGCGAAGAAATCGCCACCAACTACAAGCTGTCTTTGCAAGAGGCACTTGCCACAGTGCAGCTCAAGCAAGGCGATGTGGAGCGCAAACTGATCTACGCCCACCCCACGTTTGTCGAGCCGATGCTTGACTACATCGTGCGTGACTTTGAAAAGAGCCGTAGCGCATTGGGCGACTCCAGCATCGGCGGCTTGGTGATCTGTGACAGCGCGGACCAAGCGAAAGAAATGTTCCGCATCTTCACAGCGGTATATGCCGAACGCTCTTCTTCCGCAGCAGCAATAGCCCAAGACTCAGGGCAAGCCATATTTGCCCCCGCCACCACCGGCAGTTATGCGGAACGCACCCAACTTGCAAACCGAGTGAGAAGCGCCGCGCTGATCCTTCACGACGTGGGCACCAAAGACGAGCGCAAGGATTGGGTGGAAGACTTCAAGGCGGGCAAGATTGACCTGCTTTTTGTCTACAACATGCTGCTCACCGGCTTTGATGCCAAACGCCTAAAGAAGCTCTACCTTGGGCGTGTTATCAGAGCGCACAACCTGCTGCAAGCGCTCACGCGGGTCAACCGCACTTACAAAGATTTCCGCTACGGCTACGTGGTGGACTTTGCCGACATCCGCAAGGAATTCGACAAGACCAACAAAGACTACTTTGACGAATTGCAGTCCGAGCTGGGCAACGAAATCGAGCACTACTCCAACCTATTCAAGTCAGCCGAAGAGATCAGGCAAGAAATCGAAGCCATCAAAGATATCCTCTTTAGCTTCGACATTGAAAACGCTGAAGAATTTTCAAAGCAGCTCAATCAGATCCAAGATCGCACCACGGTGCTGGCGCTCAAAAAAGCGCTGGCTGATGCGCGCAGCCTCTACAACCTGATTCGCCTGCAGGGCGAATACGGGCTATTGCAGCAGCTAGATTTTCACAAGCTCAGCCAGCTCTACCGCGAAACCTGCAACCACCTGGATCTGCTCAACCTCAAAGAGGCCATCGAATCAGAAAACGACACCAGCAACTTGCTCAACATGGCGCTGGAGGATGTCATCTTCAAATTCGCCAAGATCAAGGAAGAAGAACTCGTCTTGGCCGACAAACTCAAAAACACCTTGCGCCAAACGCGTGAGGCCTTGGCCAGCAACTTTGACCCACAAGACCCCAAGTTCGTGACCCTGCGCGAAGAGCTGGAGCGGCTGTTCAAGAACAAAAAGCTCAGCGAAGTGAGCCAAGAAGACATGACAGCCAACATCGGCGCGCTCAACGCCATTCACGACAAGGTGAAAGAGCTGAACCGCCAAAACAACCAGCTGCGCGCCAAATACCGTGGCGATGCCAAATACACCCGCATCCACAAGCGCCTGCAAGAACGTGGCGGCTTCACGCAGACCGAGCGCAAGTTGTTTGAAGCGCTGGTCGGCGTCAAAGCAAAGGCTGACGAACAGGTGCTGCAAAACACCCAACTGCTGAACAACGAAAGCTACTTTGATCGCTTGATGCAACCCATCGTGATTGGCGAGTTCTATACCCGCCAGCACATCCCACTGACCCCCGATGCCACCCGCAGCATCAACCGCCTGGTGGTGGCGGAATACATGAATGAATTTTTTGCAGGCACCCGCACGGGCGGCGGCCACCCTGGAGCACAAGCTTGGTAACCCAACAATTTGAACAACGTACCCGCGAACTCATCGACAGCCTGAAAGCCATCTGCGCAGCCTATGGTCTGGGCAACGACGGCAATGAATTCAAGATCATCACCCAGGTCTTTCTCTACAAGTTTCTGAACGACAAGTTCGCCTTTGAGGCTAAGAGAATCAAGCCCGCACTGGCCAAAGCTGAAAGCTGGGAAGCCGCCATTGCCGCCCTGAGCGCCAATGACCTGGACATGCTGCAAATGCAAATGGGCCCCGACACCGCCCGGCTGAAGCCCGAGCATTTCATAGCCTACCTGTTTGGCCACCAAAACGCGCCCGATTTTGCCAAACTGTTTGACGACACCTTGCACAACATTGCCGTGACCAACAACGACATCTTTGCCGTCAAAACCGACGGCGGCACAAAGATCACCTTGTTTGACCGGGTCAGCGAATTCATCACCGATACGTCCAAGCGCGACGCCTTTTGCCGCGCCATCATCAACAAGCTGGGCGACTTCAGCTTTGAGCGCATCTTTAGCGAGAAGTACGACTTCTACGCCGCAATATTTGAATACCTCATTAAGGACTACAACAAAGACAGCGGCGGCAAATACGCCGAGTACTACACCCCGCACGCCGTGGCCAAAATCATGGCAGCCATCCTCGTGCCTGAAGATGTGCGCGGCAAAGTCAGCAACGTGAGCTGCTACGACCCATCGGCGGGCTCCGGCACGCTGCTGATGAATATCGCCCACGCCATTGGCGAGCAGCGCTGCACCATCTACTCCCAGGACATATCGCTGAAGTCGGCCAGTTTGCTGCGCCTAAATCTGATCTTGAATAACCTGGTGCATTCCATCCCCAACGTGGTTCAAGGGGATACCATGCGTCACCCCTATCACCGGGATGGCAAGGCACTCAAGAAGTTTGACTACATCGTCAGCAATCCACCGTTCAAACTGGATTTCTCGGATCACCGTAACGAGCTAGATTCCAAAGAGCACCAAGAACGCTTCTTTGCAGGGGTGCCAAAAATCCCGGCAAAGGAAAAAGAAAAGATGGCGATTTATTTGCTGTTCTTGCAGCACATCATTTATTCGCTCAAGCCTGGAGGCAAAGCAGCGGTCGTCGTGCCGACTGGCTTCATCACCGCACAGAGCGGCATCGACCGAGGCATTCGCCAGCACTTGGTAGACAACAAAATGCTGGCGGGCGTGGTCTCCATGCCCAGCAATATCTTCGCCACCACCGGCACCAACGTCTCCATCCTGTTCATTGACGCAGCCAATATGGCCGATGTGGTGCTGATTGATGCCTCCAGCCTCGGCACCAAGGTCAAGGACGGCAAGAACCAGAAAACCTTGCTTTCAACGGAGGAAGAAGACCGCATCATCGCCACCTTCAACCGCAAAGAGCCGGTGGAAGATTTCTCGGTGGTAGTCAGCTATGCCGATATCGCTGCCAAGAATTACAGCCTGAGTGCCGGGCAGTATTTCGACGTGAAGATCGAATACAGCGACCTGACGCCGGCGCAGTTCGCTGAAAAGATGCAGGGCTTTACTGACAGGCTAGATGCGCTGTTCACCGAATCGGCGGGGCTGGAACACGAGATCAAGAAGCAGTTGGCGGGGTTGCGGCATGAGTAAATGGCCGGTCTCATCGCTTCAAGGAAAGTTGCATATCAAACATGGGTATCCATTCAAGAGTGAGTATTTCTCGGATGACGGCCACTACGTTGTCCTGACTCCGGGAAACTTCCATGAAGCTGGTGGATTCAAAAGACAGGCGGGAAAAGAGAAGTACTACCTCGGAGATATTCCTGAGGATTACCTGCACAGCAAAGGTGACTTGATTGTTGCAATGACGGAGCAATCTGCAGGATTGCTGGGTAGTTGTGCCTTTGTTCCTGAAGAAAACACGTATCTCCACAACCAGCGACTTGGATTGATTTCAACAGACCCAAAGGAGCTCAACAAATCCTTTGTCTATTACTTATTCCAGACGAAATCCGTCCGGGAACAAATTCGACTCACATCTACTGGTTCGAAAGTCAAACACACATCTCCCGATCGTCTTTACGCTGTTACTGCTCCGCTTCCAAAAGTGGATGAGCAAAAGAAAATCGCCGCTGTCCTTTCCGCTCTCGACGCCAAAATCGACTGCAACAACCGCATCAACGCGGAGCTGGAGGCGATGGCCAAGTCGTTGTACGACTACTGGTTTGTGCAGTTTGACTTTCCCGATGCGAACGGCAAACCCTACAAATCCTCCGGCGGCAAAATGGCCTACAACGCCACGCTGAAACGGGAGATTCCATTGGGATGGGGAGTATTAAAGCTAAGCGACTTGGTTGATCTGATTAAAGGCAATATTTCGCCTACTGATGTATCTAAAGACACACCATACGTCGGACTGGAACATATTGGACGAAGAAAAATTGCACTAACAGGTTGGGCCAGTTCTGATTTAGCGACCAGTGATAAGACCATTTTCAAGAAGAATGACATCCTTTTTGGGAAAATACGCCCATATTTCCACAAGGTGACAGTTGCACCTTTCGATGGAATCACATCAACTGACACCATAATTCTCCGACCGAAGAGAAAAAATTATTCCGGCCTCGCTTTGGAAACAGTTTTTGCTGACGATTTTATTGACGCGGCAACGCAATCATCCACAGGCTCCAAGATGCCCAGAGCTGACTGGAATGTTCTAAAAAACTATACGATTCCAGGGCCAACCACAGATTTACTCGATGTTTTCAATGCAGTTTATGAAAACGCAATTAAAAAAATCCAACTGTCAGGACTTGAAAATAGGAAACTGGCTGAACTCCGCGACTGGCTCCTTCCCCTACTGATGAACGGCCAGGTCACGGTGGCCTGAAGGACAACGCACCATGAGCGATCAGCCCATTTCTCTTGTGCCCACGCCCGAAGGCTACGCCGACTGGCTGCTTGACCTGAAAACCCGCATCCACACGGCTCAACAGCGCGCGGCGCTGGCGGTCAACCGCGAGTTGGTGTTGCTCTACTGGCAGATCGGGCGCGACATTCTGGCGCGGCAGGCCAGCCAGGGCTGGGGAGCGAAGGTGATTGAACGGCTGGCGCATGATCTGCGCACGGCGTTCCCCGAGATGAAGGGGTTTTCGCCGCGCAACCTCAAGTACATGCGCGCTTTTGCTGAGGCGTGGCCGGATGATGAATTTGTGCAAGCGGTGCTTGCACAATTGCCCTGGTACCACCAGTTGGCGCTGCTGGACAAGCTCTCCACCCCCGAGGCCCGCCGCTGGTATGCGGCCCAAGCCATCCAGCACAACTGGTCACGCAATGTGTTGGTGATGCAGATCGAAACCCGCTTGCTGGAGCGCAGTGGCTCTGCCGTCACCAACTTCGAAGCGAGTTTGCCCAAGCCTCAGTCCGATTTGGCCCGCGAATCGCTGAAAGACCCTTACCGTTTCGACTTTCTGGGCTTGACCGACGAGGCGCAAGAGCGCGAGGTCGAACACGCCTTGGTAAAGCACGTGACCGAGTTCCTGCTAGAGCTGGGCGCAGGCTTTGCGTTCGTGGGTCGGCAGGTGATGCTGAATGTAGGCGGCGATGAGTTTTTCATCGACCTGCTGTTCTACCACCTCAAACTGCGCTGCTATGTGGTGATCGAACTCAAGGGCGGCAAATTCAAGCCTGAGCATCTGGGGCAACTGGGCTTCTACCTGACAGCGGTAGACATGCAGGTCAAGGCCGAGCAGGACAACCCGACCATTGGCCTGCTGCTGTGCAAGACCAAAAACAAGGTGGTGGCCGAATACGCGCTGCGTGACACGGCCCAGCCTATGGGGGTGGCGGAATACCAGCTCATCGAATCCCTGCCCGCGGCGCTGCAAACCAGCTTGCCCAGCATCGAGCAGATTGAAAGCGAGCTGGGTGGCGTGGAATAGGTTGGTATCCACCTGCAGCCACTCACTCCTAAAAACATAGCTGCCTGCGCTTGATGGATAAGCGCTAGCGGCCCGTTTCACTCAAATGCTCAACATCAGGCCTGGCGGGGCTTGACCTTGCCAGCCGCCAGCTTGGCGTTGCTGCGCGCCGTCTCCACATCGGCCGCGCGCGCCAGGGCCACGCCCATGCGGCGCTTGGCAAAGCTCTCTGGCTTGCCGAACAGGCGCAGGTCGGTGCCGGGCACGCGCAGAGCTTCGTCCACGCCGTCAAACACAATGCCTTGGGCTTCCATACCGCCATAGATCACAGCGCTGGCGCCGGGGTTGCGCAGGCTGGTGTCCACCGGCAGGCCCAGGATGGCGCGGGCGTGCAGCTCGAACTCGCTCTGGTGCTGGGTGCACAGGGTGACGAGGCCCGTATCGTGCGGGCGGGGGCTGACTTCGCTGAACCACACGTCTTGCCCCTTCACGAACAGTTCCACGCCGAACAGCCCCTGGCCGCCCAGGTTGTCGGTCACGGCCTTGGCGATCTGGCGCGACTTTTCAAGCGCAGCGGGGTGCATGGGGTGGGGCTGCCAGCTTTCCACATAGTCGCCACTGACCTGCACATGGCCGATGGGGTCGCAAAAGCTGGTGACGATCTGGCCGTCGGCACCTGAATTCGGAGATGTGTCGCCTGCGGCGCCTGAATTCGGAGATGCGTCGCCTGCGGCGCCGCGTGAGCGCACCGTGAGCAGGGTGATCTCATAGTCAAAGTCGATGAAGCCTTCGACGATGACGCGGCCGTGGCTCACGCGGCCGCCGGCCATGGCGTAGTCCCATGCTTTTTGCACGTCGGCCGGGCCGTCGATCTTGCTCTGGCCCTTGCCGGAACTGCTCATCACGGGCTTGACGATGCAGGGGTAGCCGATCCCGGCATCAATGGCGGCTTGCAGTTCCTGCAGTGAATTGCAGAAACGGTACGGGCTGGTGGGCAGGCCCAACGTCTCGGCAGCCAGCACGCGAATGCCTTCGCGGTCCATGGTCAAGCGCGCGGCGCGGGCGGTGGGGATCACGCGCACCACACCGGCAGCTTCCAGCTCTTCGAGCATGGGCGTGGCGATGGCTTCGATCTCGGGCACCACCAGGTGGGGCCGTTCGGCCTCGATCAGGGCCCTGAGTTGCGCCGGGTCGCTCATGGTGATGGTGCGCGCGTGGTGCGCCACCTGCTGGCCGGGGGCGTTGTCGTAGCGGTCCACGGCGATGGTCTCCACGCCCAGGCGCTGCAGGGCGATCAGCACTTCCTTGCCCAGTTCGCCAGATCCCAGGAGCATGACTTTGGTGGCGTGGGGGGTCAGGGGCGTTCCGAGGGTGGTCATGGGCGGGCTTTCCGGGAAAGAGGACGGAAGGAGTACAAATCGGCCGGAATTGTGCCTGCAGCGCGAAAACCGCGTGCACCGCACAATAGGCCCATGCCCAGTACCCCGACCACCCACACCGCTCTTCCCACACCCAGCGCTGCGGGGCCACGTCCGCCCGCCCCTGCCTCCGTCTGGCGCCCACCGGCGCTGTCGGCCCGCTGGTGGCCCGTTTTTTTGCGCAATCTGCTGGTGTGGCGCAAGCTGGCCATCCCCAGCCTGGTGGGCAATATTGCCGAGCCGCTGATGTGGCTGGTGGCCTTTGGCTACGGCATGGGTGCGCTGGTGGGGCAGGTGAGCGTGGGGGGCGCGGGCGATGCCACCAAGGTGCCCTACATCCTGTTCCTGGCTAGCGGTTCCATCTGCATGAGTGCGATGAACGCGGCCAGCTTTGAGGCGCTGTACTCGGCCTTCTCACGCATGCATGTGCAAAAGACGTGGGACGGCATCATGAATGCGCCCGTCACGCTCGACGATGTGGTGCTGGCCGAGATGCTGTGGGCAGCGTTCAAGGCACTGTTCACCGTCACAGCCATCTTGGGTGTGATGCTGGCCCTGGGCATCAGCCACAGCCCCAAGCTGCTGGTGGCGTGGCCCGTGCTGCTGGGCGTGGGGATCATGTTTTCCAGCATCGCGCTCATCTTCAACGCGCTGGCCAAAGGGTACGACTTCTTCACGTATTACTTCACCCTGGTGCTCACCCCCATGATGTTCTTGTCGGGCGTGTTCTTCCCGCGCGAGCAATTGCCCCCGGTGGTGCGCGCCATCTCTGATTGGTTGCCGTTGACCAACGCGGTTGAGCTGGTGCGCCCGCTGTTCATGGACCAGTGGCCCGCGCACCCGCTGCGCCATGGCCTGGTGCTGGCGGGGACCACGGCGCTGGCCTTCTGGCTGGCGCTGGCGCTGACGCGGCGCAGGTTCCGGGGTTAGCCGGGGCGATCCAGCCGCTGCAGGGCCTGCACGTCCAGCCCGTCAGCGCCCGGCGCCCAGCCCCTGGCCTGCAGGCGTTCTTCGGCGTAGCACACCAGTTGCAGGGCCAACGGGGCGCCCAGTTCATCGCAGTACTGGGTGATGACCCGGTATCGCAGCACCAGAAGGGCGCGCAGTTCACCGCGCATGCGGTTTTGCCGGGCACTTTGCTGCGGGGCATCTGGCTGCTGGTGCAGCCACAGCTGCAGTTGCCCGCGCTGCTCCAGGCGGGCCCCTACCAGGTGGGCCAGCGCGGCGATGCGTTCGTCGAGTTTTTCCAGCCTGCCTTCCAGGCGCAGTGCGTATTGGGTAAGGGCCTGCTGTGCGGCTTCGGTTTGCATGGTTCTCCAGGGCCGGCGGTGCGGCGGCGTCTTTTGCCTGCGGCAAAAATACGGGTAAACCCGAATACGCCATTCTGGGGGCCGCCAGCCGGTGTTCCGCCCACAAGGGGCGCAGAACCTGACGCAGATCAATCTACGCTGGGGCGCGTGCACGCAGCAGGTCCACCGCCTTCTCAGCAATCATCACGGTGGGGGCATTGGTGTTGCCGCTGACGATGCGCGGCATGACGGACGCGTCCACCACCCGCAGCCCTTGCACGCCGTGCACGCGCAACTGCGCATCCACGACATCGGTGGGCCCGGGCCCCATACGGCACGTGCCCACGGGGTGGTAGATGGTGTCGGCGTGGTTGCGGATGAACTCGGCAATCTCTTCGTCCGTGTGCGCAGCGGCAGACATTGGCAGTTCTTTGGCGCCCAGTTCTGTAAGTGCGGGCTGCGAAAGGATGCCGCGCATGCGCCGCACCCCTTGCACCATGCGTCGCAGATCGTCTTCATCGGCCAGAAAGTTCGGGTCGACCAGCGGTAGGGCCATGGCGTCCCTGCTGGCGAGGCTCACACGTCCGCGGCTGCGCGGCTGCAGCAGGCATACGTGCGATGAGTAGCCGTGCCCCAAAGCGGTTTTGCGGCCGTGGTCCACCAGCTTGCCGATCACAAAGTGCAACTGCAGGTCGGGGGCCTGCTCGGCCGAACTGCTGCGGATGAAACCGCCGGCCTCGGCAAAGTTGGTGGTAAGCATGCCGCTGCGGTCCTTGCGCCAGTGCGCTATGCCGCGGGTGATGCGGGCCATGCTCTGCACCGACAGGCCGAACAGGTCCTTGAGGTGCGGCGCGTCGTACAGCAGCACGACATCGGGATGATCGTGCAGGTGCTCCCCAACGCCGGGCAGGTCGTGCACCACGGCAATGCCCTGCCGCTGCAACTGCGCGCCCGCACCAATGCCCGAGAGCATGAGCAACTGGGGCGACAGCAGCGCCCCCGCGCTGAGCAGCACCTCGCGCGCGGCACGCACCTGGTGCACCTGGCCGCCCTGGCGGTATTCGACCCCGACGGCACGCCGCCCGTCCAGCAGCACGCGCGTGGCATGTGCGCCCGTGATCACCTGCAGGTTGGCCCGCGCCAGGTGGGGCGTGAGATAAGCCTTGGCGGTGCTGTGGCGCTCACCGTTCTTGTGGGTGACCTGGTACACACCCACGCCTTCCTGCTCAGGCCCATTGAAATCGGTGTTGTGCGGGTACCCGGCCTGCACCCCGGCTTGCACGAAGCTCTGGCTGATGCGATGCGGCGCCCGCAGGTCGGCCACGTTGAGAGGCCCGCCCTGCCCGTGCAAGGGGCTGGTGATGCGTTCGTTGTGCTCGGCACGCACAAAGTAGGGCAGCACATCGGCCCAGGCCCAGCCGGGGTTGCCCTGGGCCGCCCAGTGGTCGTAGTCGGCCGGCTGCCCCCGCACGTACACCATGGCATTGACCGAGCTGCACCCGCCCAGCACCTTGCCCCTGGGCTGGTACCCGCGCCGGCCGTTGAGCCCCCGCTGCGGCACCGTGCTCTGGTGCCAGCTGTTCAGCTCCAGCCGGGCCATGGCCGCCAGCCCTGCGGGGCAATGGATGAGCACGTTCTTGTCTGCGCCCCCTGCCTCCAGCAGGCACACCCGCATGGCGGGGTCTTCCGTCAGGCGCCCCGCCAGCACGGCCCCGGCCGAGCCTCCTCCCACCACGATGTAGTCAAACATGCTCTGTATTCCCCCCGGCCGTACACGGCGACCTTCTCCACGATAACCGAACGCCCGTGCTTTTTACTCAGGAACTTTCCCGAGGGTGGGGCGGAGAACGCCGGTGCGTCCCTTACCATGCAGGCGTCTGTTTCACTTGGAAGAAAGCTCTCTTTATGACGATTCAAACGGTTGGCATCATCGGCGCGGGCACCATGGGCAACGGCATTGCGCAGGCCTGTGCGGTGTCGGGCATCAACGTGGTGATGGTGGATATTTCGGACGCGGCCGTGCAAAAGGGCCTGGCCACGGTGGCGGGCAGCCTGGACCGCCTGATCAAGAAGGAAAAGATCACCGCTGCCGACAAGGATGCAGCCCTCGCCCGCATCAAGACATCGACCAGCTACGACGACCTGAAGACCGCGCAACTGGTCATCGAGGCCGCCACCGAGAACTACGAGCTCAAGCTCAAGATCTTGAAGCAGGTCGATGCACTGGTGGCACCAGAAGTGATCGTTGCGTCGAACACATCGTCCATCTCCATCACCAAGCTGGCTGCCGCCACCAGCCGCGCCGACCGTTTCATCGGCATGCACTTTTTCAACCCCGTGCCCATGATGGCGCTGGTGGAGATCATCCGCGGGCTGCAGACCAGCGACGCCACGCACGACGCCGTGAAGGCCCTGGCCGAAGCGCTGGGCAAGAGCCCCATCACCGTGAAGAACGCGCCGGGCTTTGTGGTCAACCGCATTCTGGTGCCCATGATCAACGAGGCGTTCTTTGTGCTGGCCGAAGGCCTGGCCACGCCCGAGGACATCGACGCCGGCATGAAGCTCGGCTGCAACCAGCCGATTGGCCCGCTGGCGCTGGCCGACATGATTGGCCTGGACGTGTGCCTGGCCGTGATGGAGGTGTATCTGACCGAGTTTGGCGACAGCAAGTACCGCCCCTGCCCCCTGCTCAAGGAAATGGTGGCTGCTGGCCGCCTGGGCCGCAAGACGGGCCAGGGCGTTTACACGTACTGAACGGCGCTCTCTCGCGCTTTTTCTCACGCGCAGCGCCCCCACGCTGCGCCCCTCGGCGGCCTGCGGGCCGCTTTTTTTTGGGTGTTGC
Organism: Acidovorax delafieldii; assembly: GCA_002377855.1. Classification (GTDB taxonomy): domain Bacteria; phylum Pseudomonadota; class Gammaproteobacteria; order Burkholderiales; family Burkholderiaceae_C; genus Acidovorax; species Acidovorax delafieldii_A. The sequence goes on from DFQQ01000018.1 coordinate 269,515, forward strand.
ATTCATGCAGGGCCGTGGATTCTTCAAGCAAAAACAGCACGTAGCGCTTTACCAAAAAGCGCCATTAGCTACGTTTTTCATAGCATTTGCCACCAGCCTCAGACACGGCGGCAATCCCATGTCGGCAATACAGGCATTACCCATTTAAATTGCTCGCAATTTAATTGAACGCAATAATTCGACCCATGCCACGCACGCCTACCCCCGAAAACAGCCCCAGCCCCGCCGCCTTGCGGCTGGACAACCAGGTCTGCTTTGCGCTGTATTCCGCCTCGCTGGCCATGACCAAGCTGTACAAGCCCCTGCTGGACGACATCGGGCTGACCTACCCGCAGTACCTGGTCATGCTGGTGCTGTGGGAGCAGGACGGCATCACCGTCTCGGAACTGGGCGAGCGCCTGTACCTGGACTCGGGCACGCTCACCCCGCTGCTCAAGCGGCTGGAGGCCAGCGGCCACATTCGCCGCACCCGCGATGCCCAGGACGAGCGCCGGGTGCGCATTGCCCTCACGCCCCAAGGGCTGGACCTGCGCGACCAAGCCGAGCGCATTCCGCACTGCGTGCTGGAGAGCAGCCAATGCACCCTGCCCGAGCTGGTGGCGCTCACCGACCAGCTCAAAACCCTGCGTGACCGACTCGGCCCGCGCTGACCGTGCCGGCCTGCCCTCCCGAATTCATCGATTCCCTCCACCGTCCCGCGCTGCGGGCACTACCTCAAAGGAAGACACCATGGCCAAGCTCGATCAAGTTCTCTACACCGCCAACGCCCACACCACCGGTGGCCGCGACGGCGCATCGCGCACCGATGACGGCCGCCTGGACGTGAAGCTCTCGCCCCCCGGCACCGCAGGCACCGGCACCAACCCCGAGCAACTGTTTGCCGCGGGCTACTCGGCCTGCTTCATCGGCGCCATGAAGGCGGTGGCTGGCATGCAAAAGATCAGCCTGCCTGCCGACCTGTCGATCGACGCCAGCGTGGACCTGGGCAAGGTCGGCCAGGGCTACGGCATCGCCGCCCGCCTGGCCGTGAGCCTGCCCGGCATGGATCGCGCAGCCGCCCAGGCCCTGGTGGACGCAGCCCACCAGGTCTGCCCCTACTCCAACGCCACCCGCGGCAACATCGACGTGACCATCACGCTGGTGTAACGCTGCGCGCGCTCTGAACCACTCAAAGCGCTCACTGCGTTACGCGCCGCCGGTGCCCCTGCCCAGGGACACCGGCGGTATGCTTTTGGGCCCCGCCCCCGGAGAAAACCGTAGACGACGCCCCCCTCCCCTGGGGCATGATGCCGACATGGGGAGAACGCCATGAAACTGGCCCTTTTGTCAGACATCCACTCCAACCGGCAGGCACTGGACGCGTGCCTGCACCACGCCCGAACCCAGGGAGCCGAACACTTTGCCCTGCTGGGCGACCTGGTGGGCTATGGAGCCGACCCGGCCTACGTGATTGAGCAGGCCATGAACCTTGCCGCCGCCGGGCACACCGTGATCGGTGGCAACCACGATGCCTTTGCCGTGCAGCCCCCCACGGGCGCCGACAAGGGCGCCACCAGCGTGGCCGCCCAGGGCGCTTCGTGGACGCACGAGCAACTCAGCCCAGCGCAACGCCACTTTCTGGGCCATTTGCCGCTCACGGCCCAGGTAGGCGGCGTGCTGCTGGTGCACGCCAGCGCGGATGCGCCCGAAAACTGGCGCTATGTCGACAACGAAATCGTGGCCGCCGAATGCCTGGAGGCGGCCACGCAACGCCCTGGCGTGCAGCATGTCTTTTGCGGCCATGTGCACCATCAAACCCTGTACTACCGGGGTGCCGGACGCGGGCTGATGCGCTTCACGCCCATGGCCGGTGTGCCCGTGCCGGTGCCACCCCACCGGCAGTGGGTGGCCACGGTGGGTTCGGTCGGCCAGCCGCGCGACGGCGACCCGCGCGCCATGTACGCGCTGCTGGACACCGACCACTGGCACTTGCGCTTTGAACGCGTGCCCTATGCCGTGGGTGAGGCTGCAGCCGCCATCCTCGCCACACGTGGGGCCTTGCCCGCCAGCTTTGCCCACCGCCTGGAGGTGGGCCGATGAAACTGCTGGAACCCGGCGCCGTCGTGGACGGATTCGTGGTGCGCGAATGCATCCATGCAGGGGGCATGGCCCACATCTACCGGGTGGGATACGCCAGCGGCGCGCCCGACCCCGGGTTTCCCATGGCGATGAAAATTCCGCGCATGACGGTGGGCGATGGAGCCGAGAACATCGTGGGTTTTGAGGTAGAGCTGCAAATCCTGCCCGCCCTCACCGGCCCCCATGTGCCGCGCTTTGTCGCTGCGGGCGACCTGCACCGGCTGCCCTACATCACCATGGAATACCTGCAGGGCCGCACCCTGCAGCACTGGCTGGACGCGAGCGAACGACCTGACGACGCCCTCATCGCCCGCCTGGGCACCGCCCTGGCCCATGCGGTGCACAGCCTGCACCAGCAAAACGCCTGCCACCTCGATCTCAAGCCCGGCAACGTGCTCTTCACGCACGAGGACCATGCCGTGCTGCTGGACTTTGGCCTGTCGTGCCACGCCCACTTCCCCGACCTGCTGGCCGAAGAGCAGCGCAAGGCCGTGGGCTCGCCCGCGTGGATGGCGCCCGAGCAAGTGGTGGGAGTGCGGGGCGACCCGCGCAGCGACATCTTCGCCATTGGCGTGATGCTGTACGAACTAGCCACGGGCGAGCTGCCGTTTGGCGCGCCCACCACATCGGGCGGACTGCGCCAGCGGCTGTGGATGGCGCCCGCGCCACCGCGCAAACACCGTGCAGATCTGGCACCGTGGCTGCAAGAAATCATCCTGCGCTGCCTGGAGCCGGTGGCCGCACAGCGCTACCCTTCGGCGGCCCATCTGGCGATCGACCTGGCCAACCCCACGCAGGTGCGCCTGACCGACAGAGCCCACCGCACCGAAGGCACGCCCTTTCTTGCGCACATCCGGCGCTGGTTCAAGGCGGCGGGCATGCATTACCAGCCCAGCCCCCTGCCCTCGCAGCAGATCGAGGAAACCCCCATCGTGATGGTGGCCGTGCCCCACAGCGATGTGACGGACGCCACGCTGTATTCGCTGCGCGAAGCGGTGGCGCGCTCGCTGGGCATCCGGCCTGGCGCGCGGCTGGCCTGCGTGACGGTGCTGTCACCCTCGGCCAGCAGCACCAGTGACAGCGCCCGCAGCGAAACCGCCCTGCACCGCCAGCACCACGCCCGCCTGCGCCAATGGGCCCAGCCACTGGACCTGACCGAGCACCCGGTGAGCTACCACGTGCTCGAATCCAGCGACGTGGCCAACGCCCTGGTGCGCTACGCCGAGGGCAACCACGTCAACATGATGATTCTGGGCGCTGCCACGCACGGGCTGCAGACCCAACGCTTCATCGCCACCGTGCCCATGCGGGTAGCGCGCGACGCTCCGTGCACGGTCATCCTGGTCAAGCAGTCGCTGCCGTTTGCCCGCCTGGGCTGACGGCCTGCACTGCTGCAGGAGCGCTCGGTACCCGCCCGCCGCGCCGCCTGCCCCGCCCAAGCGTGTCGCCAACGCGGCGGCCGGCTATTGAGCCTGCCAGCCGTTTGCCTTAGCGTGCGGGCATGAACACCACCACGCTCCTTGTGCGCCAACGCCAGCTGGCCGACACCACCGTGCGCACCACCCCCGATGCGGCCCTGCAGGAGGGGCAGATCCGCGTTCAGGTGGACCGGTTCGCACTCACCGCCAACAACATCACCTACGCCGCCATGGGTGACATGCTGCAATACTGGCAATTCTTCCCTTCGGGTGAGGCGGGCTGGGGAATCATTCCGGTGTGGGGCTTTGGCACCGTGCAGGCGTCATTGCACCCTGATGTGGCCGTGGGCGAACGGCTCTACGGCTACTGGCCCATGGCCAGCCATGCAGTACTGTCGCCACAGCGCGTGGGCAGCGCTGGCTTCAGTGACGGCGCTGCCCACCGCGCTGGCCTGCACGCCGTCTACAACCAGTATCTGCGCACCAGCGCGGACCCTTTCTACCAACCCTTCGATGAAGACATCCAGGCCTTGCTGCGCCCCCTGTTTGTCACGTCATGGCTGATCGATGACTTTCTGGCCGAGCAGCATTTTTTTGGTGCCGAGGCGGTGCTGCTGTCCAGCGCATCCAGTAAAACAGCCTATGGGACGGCATTCGCAATGGCCCAGCGCGGCGGCGTCCAGGTGATGGGCCTCACATCCGCCAACAACCGGGCCTTTTGCGAAAGCCTGGGCTGCTACCACCGCGTGCTGGCCTACGAAGACCTGCAGCAGCTGCCCGCCCAGCTCGCCTGTGTTTACGTGGACTTTGCGGGCAGCGTGACGCTGCGGGCACGCGTGCACCGGTATTTTTCTGCGCTGGCCTACAGCTGCGCCGTGGGCGCCAGCCATGTGCACGACCTTGGCGGCGCGGGCGATTTGCCGGGCCCCCGCCCCACCATGTTCTTCGCCCCGGCGCAGGTCAAGAAACGCAACGCGGACTGGGGCGCGGCAGGGTTGAATGATCGATTGGTGCAGGCCTGGCAGCATTTCAGCGCCGCAGTGCAGGCGCCGCCCCAACCCTGGCTGGCGGTGCAGCAGCACCACGGCATTGCCGCCACGCAAGCGGTGTATTTGCAGGTGCTTGGCGGCCAGGGCAGCCCACGCGTGGGCCACATGGCCAGCTTGCTCGACTGAGAAGCCACGCCGCCAAGCGAGGCCAGCACCACCCCGCAGCCCACGGGGTGCATGAGCGCTGGCGCTGCAGTGACCAAAGATGCGACCGCAAGCCGCCGTAGCCGCAGTCCAGCAACGACAATCGCTACATGCACCCACACCATGATGAAACCGCAGACGCCGCTGGCGCCGGGCACCCCTTTGCCGCCCTCACGCCCGACGTCGTCCTGGATGCGCTAGCCAGCGTGGGTCTGTACGGCGACGGGCGCTTGATGGCGCTGTCCTCCTACGAAAACCGCGTCTACCAGGTGTCGCTGGAAGACGGCCAGCGCGTCGTGGCCAAGTTTTACCGCCCCGAGCGCTGGAGCAACGCGCAAATCCTGGAGGAACACGGGTTTGCCGCTGAACTGACCGCTGCCGAAGTGCCCGCCGTGGGGCCGCTCATGCTGGGGGGCGCCACCTTGCACCAGCACGGCGGTTTTGCGTTCTCTGTCAGCCCCTGGCGCGGCGGGCGTGGCCCTGAACTCGACGACTTTGAGGTGCTGGAGTGGATCGGGAGGTTTTTGGCCCGCATCCATACCGTGGGGGCCGCGCAGCCCTTTGCGCACCGCCCCGCCCTGAACGTGCAGACGTTCGGCACCGATTCCCGCGACTGGCTGCTGGACCACGACATCATCCCGCTGGATGTGCAGTCGGCCTGGCAGAGCGCCTGCAATACCGCTCTTCAATTGATAGCTGGTGGCGCTTTATCGGCGGGTGCAAACGGCCAGTTTGGCTTGAACCAGGCGCGCCAGATCCGCCTGCACGGCGATTGCCACCCCGGCAATATCCTGTGGACGCCCACGGACCTGCCGGGCGGGGGCCCCCATTTTGTGGACCTGGACGATGCCCGCACGGGCCCTGCAGTGCAGGACCTGTGGATGCTGCTGTCGGGCGACCGCAGCCAGCGCACCCAGCAGCTCAGCGCACTGCTGGAAGGTTACGAGCAATTTCGCAGTTTTGACCGCCGCGAACTCGCTTTGATCGAGCCCCTACGCACGCTGCGCCTCATCCACTACAGCGCTTGGCTGGCGCGGCGCTGGCAAGACCCGGTGTTCCCCGTGAATTTCCCGTGGTTCGGCAGCAGCGATTACTGGCGAGGCCAGGTGGACATGCTGCATGAGCAGATTGAAGCCATGGGCGAGGAGCCCTTGTACGCCTGAGCTGCTGCCCTGGAGCATCCTTGATCCAGTTCATTTGCCATATGTGGCAAAAATGATTTTGCTTTTTTCACAAAATGTTTACAATGACACGCAAATGATACTTCCTTGGTGTCCGGTCTTCGGCGTTCAGCGCCGGGATTGCAAACGATTGTCAGAAGACCGGCGGGGCGCTGGTTCTGAGGCACCATCCGAAGGTTCCCCTCGACCTATGACAAGTGCGCCCACGCGCTGACCCCAAGCCATGCGAATAGCTGCCCTCGACGACGACCCGATCCTGCTGGAGCTGATCAAAGCGACCACCGAGCACCATGGTCACGTCTGCCACACCTACCTGACCGGTGCCCAGTTGCTGCGAGAAATCCGGCACGAAACGTTTGACCTGCTGATCGTGGATTGGCACCTGCCCGACATGGAAGGGCCCGAGGTCGTGGCATCGGTGCGCCAAATGACCGGGCGGCAACTGCCCATCCTGTTCGTCACCCGCCGGCGCGAAGAGCAGGACGTGATCGAAGCCCTGTCCTGCGGTGCAGACGACTTCATGACCAAACCGCTGCGCATGGGCGAACTGGTGGCCCGCACCACGGCCTTGCTGCGCCGGGCCTACCCGCAGGCCATGGGCGACAACCTGGTCTTCGGCCCCTACCGCTTCGATCCCGAAAAGCGTTCCCTGCGGCTGCGGAGTGTGCCCGTGGAGCTCAAGAACCGCGAATACGAACTGGCTCTGTTCATGTTCCGCAACGCCGGCAGGCTGCTGTCGCGCGCCCACCTGCGCGAAGTGGTCTGGGGTGAAACCAGCGAAGCGCCTTCGCGTTCGCTGGACACGCACATGTCGCGCCTGCGCAGCAAGCTCGAACTCACACCCGCCAACGGCTACGTTGTGAGCGCCATCTACGGCATGGGCTATCGGCTCGACAGCGTGGAAGCCCATGCGAACCAGGCACCGCCCAGCGCTCAGGGGGAGTCGGCTGTTGAAGCGCAGGGAGCCGAGGGCTTCCAGGCAGGCACCACCACCTTGGCCACGAACTGACGGTCCAGCCACAGCCACACCAGGATGGGTGCCAGTGTGGGCACGACCAGCGAGCCCACCTGGTAGCCATACACCAGTGCCTCCAATTGCCACTGCGCAATGCGCAAAAGCCGCGCATCCACCTGCGCTGCCAGCACCACTTGCATCAGGGCATACATGCTCAGGCTGAAGGCCTGCGCCGGTAGCAGCGCCAGGTACCCCACCACCCCGCGCAGAGACCGGCGGGGTCCCCGGGCGGCCAGCAACAAAGCCAGAAAAATCGGCAGGCCATAGGCATAGCGCCCTGGGTTCACGTCAATCGTGACCTCGGCCTTGCGCCCGCCGGCTGAAGGCACCGGGATGGCCACACGCGTGTCCACGTCCATCACACCCGGGCTCAGACGGACTTCGCGCACCCACATCGGAGCGCCTTGCTCAAGCGCCACGCTGGAAAGCACACCCACGGGGTACGACGTCCAGGGCGAGATCTGCGTCCACAGCACGGTGAGCGCCAGCATCCAGCCAAAAGCCGACGCCACGAAGACAACGAATGGAGAGGGACGGCGCATGGTGTTCAGACTCTGTGCAACATCACACGGCCGCCGTGCTTGCCGGTGCGGGAGCCACCGCCTTGTTGCCTGCACGCACCCACAGCAGCCAGACAATCAGCACGTCGAGCATGATGAGCGCCTGCCACAGATACTCGTGGGCGAAGTTGAAGACCTGCGTATTCCACTGCCCCAGGTAGAAAAGGCTGATGACGCGCACCATGTTGAGCCCCTGCACCGCCACGAACCCCACTGCCAGCCCGATGAGCTTGTGCCGCCACGAGGCGGGAAACGCCATCACCGCGGCAAACAGAACAATGCAGGCCTCTATCCCGTTGCAGCCCGGCTCAATCGACACACCGAAGCCCGTCACCGTGTTCCAAAGCACCTTGCCCGCAGCCGCCGTGGTGCTGTCAAACCACGTCACCAAGCCGGCACACATGCGCGCCAGCAACATGGTCCAGGGCAGCACCACATGCTGCTGCACCACGCCGAGCATGTTCACGCCAAACAGCGTCAGTTGCAGCGCCAAGAAAGTAAAAAAGAAACGTGCCATGTCGAACCCGGACCGAAGGAATGAAGCGAAAGCTGCAGCGCTGCAGGTGCCTGGCACGTTGCAGAGGATGAATTATCGAGTGATCCGCGCAACAAGGCATCAAATTATTGGCACTTGGACTTGTTGCCGGATAGGCGCGCCAATCTTCAGCTTTTGCGCGTGCCGCTCGCTTGCACGGTCGCTCTACACTGGCACACCCTTGGGGGTGGCGCAGGCTGGGAACGCAACCACGTCTCTCCCCTGAACGGACTTCACCGCTCTGCATATCTCGCACCCATGACCCGCGAATCGTTTTTTTCCAATTTGCCCCTGGCGGCCAAGATCACGCTGCTGGTGGGGCTGATGGGGGCGGTGTCGATGGCGATCATTGGCTACGCGATGGCCAGCATGCGCCAGATGGACGAGCAGTACCGCACGCTCATCAAGCTGGAGACAGAACTGGCGCAGAGTTTTGGCCACGCCGGGGTGCTGTTGAGTGAAACGCAAAGGCTGGTGCACGCCCCCCAGGTTCCGGCGCCAGGGCCCTCCGCAGACCCGTTGGGCGAGAGCTCGCAGAAGTTGCGGGCCATGCAGCGTGAGTTTGAAGTGGAGCTCAACGACGTGGCGCAGAGCATGCCGCACCAGGGGCGCGAACTGATGGGGCTGCGGCTGCATTCGCAAAAGGTGTTCGACGCCGGCGAGCAATTGCTGCGCCTGACCGCCCAAGGCGAAGACGACGCCGCGACCTCCCTGCTCTACCGGGTATTTGAGCCTGCGCTGCAGGACCTCAAGCAGGAACTGGACAGTTTGCGCAACCGCTCTCATGCCGAGTTTGCAGTGCACCTGGGCGAACAAAACGCCGCCACTGCAGACACGCTGTGGTGGATTGCGTCAACCGTGGCCGCTGCGCTGGTGGCCGTGCTGGTGCTGTCGGCCTATGTGGCGCTCACACAGATTTCGCGCCCCATCACCCATCTGGCGCACATCATGCAGAGGCTCACAGCACAACAATTTGGAGACGTGATTCCTGGCACGCGTCGGCGCGACGAGGTGGGCACCATGGCCCGCGCACTGCAGGTCTTCAAGAATGCCATGGAGCGTGCAGACAAGCTCACGGCGCAGGTGCAACGCAGCGAAGACGCCCGCAAGCTCTCCGAGCAATTGGTGGACCTGACCAGCGCCATCCCGGGGGTGGTGTTCCAGCTGCACCTGCTGCCCAGCGGCAAGTGTCGCTTTCTGTTTGTGAGTGACAAAGCCGCCGAAATGCCGGGGCTGCAGGTGCTGACGCTGCTGCGCAGTGGCGGCTCCGTGGGCGAAGCCTACGCAGTGTCGCCCTCCGCGCAGCAGCGCATCCAAAGCGCTTTCATGGAGCGACTGCACAGCCAGGAAGCACTGGACTTTGACACCGAAGTGCAACACCAGGGCGCCTCGCGGTGGCTGCAGACCTCGGCCACCGCCCGGCGCCTGGGAGACGGCAGTGTGCTCTTTCACGGGGTGTGGATGGACGTGACCGAGCGAAAGAGCCAAGCGCGCGCCATGGCCACCGCCAAAGAGACCGCGGAGCGCGCCGCGCAGGAGCGCGCCCGCTTCATCGCAGTGATGAGCCACGAGATTCGCACACCGCTCAACGCCATTCTGGGCATGGCGCAGCTGGCCTTGAAAAACGAGATGCCGGCAGGGCAGCGCGAGCGCGTCGAGCAAATCCGCCGTGCCAGCCGCCACCTGCTGGGCATCCTCACCGACGTCCTGGATTTCTCCAAAATCGACGGAGGCCACCTTGAGCTGGAGAACAAGGCGTTTGCCCTGTCGTCCATCCTGGCCACGCTCGCGGATCTGCTGGGCCCCAAGGCACAGGCCAAATCGCTGCAACTGCACCTGGATGTGGCCGAAGACGTGCCCGAGCACTGTGTGGGCGACGCCCAAAGGCTGTCGCAAATCCTCATCAACTACGTGCACAACGCCATCAAGTTCACCCACCAGGGTCAAGTGCTGGTGCGGTTGCGCGTGGCCCAGCAAGACGGCCACAGCCTGGTTTTGCGTGGCGAGGTACAGGACACCGGCATCGGCATGACTGCGCAGCAGATGGAAGGCCTGTTCGAGGCCTTCCGCCAGGCCGACAGCTCCATCACCCGCCGGTTTGGCGGCTCCGGGCTGGGTCTGGTGATTTCACGCCAGTTGGCGCAGGCCATGGGGGGCGAAACCGGTGTGCACAGCGAGCCGGGCCGGGGCAGCACGTTCTGGTTCACTGTGCGCCTGCAGCGCGCGCCCAACAAGGACTGGGCCCACGACGTGCTTACCCAGCCACTGCCCCCCCCTGCGCTGGCGATGGCCCCTACCGCAGGGCTGCGCGTGCTGGTGGTGGACGACAACGATGTGAACCTGCAGGTAGCCAAAGGCCTGCTGGAAGCGGGCGGGCTGGAGGTGGACTGTGCCTGCGATGGCGCTGAAGCCGTGGACAAACTCACGCAAGCCGCAGACCACACCTATGCGGCCGTACTGATGGACATGCAAATGCCCGTCATGGACGGACTCAGCGCCACGCGCGCCTTGCGGACGCTGCCACGCTTTGAAGCGCTGCCCATCATCGCGATGACGGCCAACGCAAGCACCGCCGATGTCGAGCGAACGCGGGCCAGCGGCATGAACGACCACATCGCCAAGCCGTTGCTGGAAGCACCCCTGTGGCACACGCTCTCGCGTTGGCTGGTGCCGTCACCCAGCGCCGTGCCAGCAGCCCGCACCCCGGAGGCAGCGCCCCTGGCGGATGTGCCTCAAGCACCTGCCAGAGCGGCGAGCGCGGAGGCGCCCCTCCCGGCGTTCGATGCCGGGCTGCTGCGGGATTTGCAGGAGTCGATCCCGCCCGCCCGGCTGCTGCCGCTCATCGCACAGTTCGTTCAGGATTGCGAACGGCGGATCGAGCGCATCACAGAGGCGGCCCGAGCCCGCCAATGGGACGCCTTGAGAAAAGAGGCCCACGACCTCGGGGGCACCGCAGGCAGCTTCGGCCTGTTCACCCTGGGCGAGCTGACGCGGCCGCTGGAAACAGCCGCCAAGGACCAGGACGCCGACGCCGCCGACCGCTGCGTGGCCGAGTTGCAACAGCTGGCCCAACAAGGTCTGGCCGAATTGAGCGCCCACGCGCGCACGCTGGAAAAGCCGGCCCAAGGATAGTGTCGGCAGGCGTCCGGTGCTGCATCTGCATCGAGCCCGCCCGCGCTGCTCTGCCCTTCATTTGGCCAGCCATAAAAAAACCCTGCCGGCACTGCGTATCCGCAGGGTTTGCTATTAAATAAATAGCTGCCAGCGCTTTACGCAAAAGCGCTGCAGCCCATTTTCACCTCAATCAGGCGAGCAAGGCGTTCACCCGCTTCACATAGGCCGCCGGATCTTCCGGCAGCCCTCCCTCGGCCAGCAGGGCCTGGTCGAACAGGATGTGCGCCAGGTCGTGAAAGTGCACGCTGCCGTCCAGCTTTTTCACCAGCGCGTGTTCGGCATTCACCTCCAGCACGGGCTTGGTCTCGGGCGCCTGCTGTCCAGCCTGCTTGAGCATGCGGGCCAGCTGCGTGCTCATGCCGTCGTCCTGTACGACCAGGCAGGCGGGGGAATCGACCAGGCGGGTCGTCACGCGCACGTCTTCGGCCTTGTCCTTGAGCGCTTCCTTGAGCTTGGCCAGTACGGGTTTGAAGGCCTCGGCAGCTTCTTCCGCGGCCTTCTTCTCGGCCTCGTCCTGCAGCTTGCCCAGGTCCACCGCGCCCTTGGCCACGCTTTGCAGCGGCGTGCCGTCAAACTCGTGCAGGTAGTTCAGCGCCCACTCGTCCACGCGGTCGGTCATCAAGAGCACTTCGATGCCCTTCTTCTTGAAGACTTCGAGCTGCGGGCTGTTCTTGGCAGCGGCCATCGTTTCGGCCGTGATGTAGTAGATGGCCTCCTGGCCTTCCTTCATGCGGGCCTTGTAGTCGGCAAATGACACGCTCACCGCGTCGCTTTGCGTGGAGGCAAAGCGCAGCAGCTTGGCCAGGCGCTCGCGGTTGCCAAAGTCTTCGCCCAGGCCTTCCTTCAGCACGGCGCCAAACTCGCTGTAGAAAGCGGTGTACTTGCCTTCCTTGGCCTTGTCGTCGGCATCGACCACGTCGGTCACGCCGTCAGCATTCGCGGCGGTGTCGTGCTTGTCATGCTTTGCCAAGTCTTCCAGCATGCTGAGCACGCGCTTGGTGGAGCCCTCGCGGATGGCGCGCACGTCGCGGCTTTCCTGCAGCAGCTCGCGGCTCACGTTCAGCGGCAGGTCGGCCGAGTCGATCACGCCCTTGACGAAGCGCAGGTACGTGGGCATCAGCGCCTCGGCGTCGTCCATGATGAACACGCGCTTCACATACAGCTTCACGCCCGCCTTCTTGTCGCGGTTCCACAGGTCGAACGGCGCCTTGGCGGGGATGTACAGCAGTTGCGTGTACTCGGTGTTGCCTTCCACGCGGTTGTGCGCCCAGGTCAGCGGCGCTTCGTGGTCGTGGCTGATGGTTTTGTAGAACTCGGCGTACTGCTCGTCGGTCACGTCCTTCTTGGGGCGCGTCCACAGGGCGCTGGCTTTGTTGATGGTTTCCCACTCACCGGTCTTGACCATGCCACCGGGCTGGCGGCCGCCGTTTTCGTCATTGGGGTTGATGAGCTCGCCGTCTTTCCACTCTTCCTTTTCCATCAGGATGGGCAGGCTGATGTGGTCGGAGTACTTGGCGATGACCTGCTTGAGCTTCCAGGCGTTGAGGTACTCCTCAGCCTCTTCGCGCAGGTGCAGGATGATGCTGGTGCCGCGCTCTGCACGGGTAATGGTTTCGACCTCGAAGTCGCCCGTGCCGCCGCTGATCCAGCGCACGCCTTCTTCGGCCTTGAGGCCCGCGCGGCGCGATTCCACGGTGATCTTGTCGGCCACGATGAAGCCCGAATAAAAGCCCACACCGAACTGGCCGATGAGCTGGGCATCTTGCTTCTGGTCGCCCGAGAGCTTGCCCATGAAGTCCTTGGTGCCGCTCTTGGCAATGGTGCCCAGGTGGTCGATGGCTTCCTGCTGGCTCATGCCGATGCCGTTGTCGGTGATGGTCAGCGTCTTGGCATCCTTGTCGAAGGTGACGCGCACTTCCAGATTCGGTGCATCTTCAAACAGGGCGGAGTTGTTCAGCCCTTCAAAGCGCAGCTTGTCGCACGCGTCCGATGCGTTGGAAATCAGCTCGCGCAGGAAGATTTCCTGGTTGGAATACAGCGAGTGGGTGACCAGGTGCAGCAGCTGGGCCACTTCCGCCTGGAAAGACAAGGTTTGCTTGCTCATGGATGGTTCTCTCTCTCGAAGATTTCAGTAAATACGACCGAAGGGTCTGGCACAAAAAGAAAATCACGCATGCCAGCCCGGCAGGCGTGATTTATGGGCGCTGGCATACCTTTCAAGAGGTGCTACGCGGCGCCGCTGGTGAACGGCATGGCTCAGCCGTCCGTGTTGATGCGCTCCACCAGCATCTTGAGGATGGCGTCTGCCTTCTCATTGGCCACCTGACAGGTGCCTGCAGCGGCGTGCCCACCCCCTCCAAACTCCAGCATCAGGTTGCCCACATGGGTCTTGCTGCTGCGGTTAAGGATGGACTTGCCGGTGGCAAATACGGTGTTCTGCTTTTGCAGCCCCCACATCACATGGACGGAGATGTTGGCCTGGGGGAACAGCGCGTAAATCATGAACCGGTTGGTGGCCCAGATGGTTTCTTCCTGGCGCAGGTCCAGCACCACCAGGTTCCCCAGCTCAATGGCGCAGCGCTCCAGTTGCTCCCGCGCCTTGATGGCGTGCTCGCGGTACAAGGCCACCCGCTCCTGCACGTCAGGCAATTCCAGGATCTGCTCGATGGTGTGGTCGCGACAATACTTGATCAGGTCCATCATCAGCGCGTAGTTGCTGATACGGAAATCGCGGAACCTGCCCAGGCCGGTGCGCGAATCCATCAGGTAGTTCAGCAGCACCCAGCCCTGGGGGTTGAGGATGTCTTCACGCGAGTACTGCGCCGAATCCGCTTGGTCCACCGCGGCCATCATCTCTTCGGTGACACGCGGGAACGCAGCCCGGCCGCCATAGTGGTTGTAGACCACGCGCGCCGCCGAAGGCGCCTTCGCTTCGATGATGTGGTTGGTGTCGCGCCGGCCCGCATTGCGCACGGTTTCGGATTCGTGGTGGTCGAACACCAGGTGGGCGCCAGGCACGTAGGGCAGATTGGTGGTGATGTCACGCGAGGTGATGGCGACCTTGCCGTCCTGCATGTCCTTGGGGTGCACGAACGTGATTTCGTCGATCAGGTTCAGTTCATTGAGCAAGACGGCGCACACCAGGCCATCGAAGTCACTGCGGGTGACCAACCGGTATTTCTCTTCACTCACAGACATCTCCTCTTAGAACAGGCGGGTGCGGTCATGCTAGCAACGCCCCCGGTGCCGCACCCTGTGCAGCTGCAAAATCTCAAAACCTCTCGTGCGGACCCAAATAGCGCCACTGGCCCACCGGCAGGTTGCCCAGCGTCACCCTCCCAATGCGGATGCGCTTGAGCCCCACCACCTTGAGCCCCACCAGCTCGCACATGCGGCGAATCTGCCGCTTCTTGCCTTCGGTCAAAACAAAACGCAACTGCTCGGGGTTTTGCCAATCGACCTTGGCGGGCTTGAGCGGCTCACCGTCCAGGCTCAGGCCATGGCGCAGGCGTTCCAGCAACTCTTTGGGGAACACCGCCTGCACATTGGTGCTGACGGGGTCACGCTCGTCAATTTCCTGCAGCGGCGCAGAACGCTCGCCGGGGTGGCGTGGTGCCGCCTGGCCCGGTGCCGGGTAGACCACACGCACCAGGTACTCCTTGTCCATCTCGGAGTCTTCGCCAATGATCTGCCGCGCCACACGCCCGTCCTGGGTCAGCACCAACAAGCCCACCGAGTCGATATCGAGCCGCCCGCAAGGCGCAAGGCCCCGCAGCTGCGGCGGGGAGAAGCGGTTGCGGCTGGGGTCATCGCGCCAGTGGGTGCGGGGGTTGATCAGTGCCACGGCGGGCGTATGGCCGTCCTCCGCCTGGCCGCTCACATAGCCAATGGGCTTGTTCAGCAGGATGGTGACGCGCTGCTCCTGGAAACCCTGGGCAATCTTGTCCACTTCAATGCGGTCTGCGGCGGTGACCTGCAGCCCCATGGGCGCCACTTCACCATTGACCTTGACCCAGCCTTGGGCAATCCAGTCATCCGCTTCGCGACGCGAGCACAGACCCAGCTCGGCCATGCGCTTGTTCAAGCGCGAGGTATCGCTACGGCCCTGCGTGGGCCGTGCCACAGGCGCAGCGGCGGGCCGGGAAGACGCAGAGCGCGCAGCCGCCGGGGGCCGTTGCGGCTGCGCTGGCGCAGGCCGCCCGCCTGGTTCAGCAGCCCATGTGCGAGTCGACGTGGGGCC
>DFQQ01000042.1 GCA_002377855.1 Acidovorax delafieldii
CGACAACAGGCCTGGGCCTGGGAGTGGGCGGCGAAGGCACTGCACGGGAGTACCTGCCGTCCAAAGAACAGGCAACCATGAAAAAAGCACGCTGCACAGCGTGCTTTTTTATTGGCGGCTACCTCTGACAAGGCGCCCGTTCGCTCCGCCGTCAAACCATCTTCAGATCATTTGGTGATTAAGTAAAAGCCATATATTCGTTTGGGTTTTAAAGATCGCCTTTCAAAATCAAAGCTCCATCCAAACAAGGAGCTTTGCATGACGACGCTGCGGTTGGGCGATCTCGCCCCGGACTTCACCCAGGAATCCACCGAAGGCGCCCTCCAATTTCACGCGTGGGCGGGCGACTCGTGGGTGGTGCTGTTTTCGCATCCTGCCGACTTCACCCCGGTGTGCACCACCGAACTGGGCAAGACTGCGGCGTTGGCGGGAGAGTTCTCCAGGCGCGGCGTCAAGCCCATCGCGGTGAGCGTGGACCCGGTCGATTCACACCACCAGTGGGTGCACGACATCAACGACACGCAGGGCACCACGGTGAATTTCCCCATCCTGGCCGATGCGGACCGAAAGGTGGCCGGCCTGTACGGGATGATCCACCCCAACGCGTCCACCACCGTGACGGTGCGCAGCGTGTTCATCATCGACCCGAAAAAGGTCATTCGCACCACGTTGACTTACCCCGCCAGCACGGGGCGCAATTTCGATGAGATCTTGCGGGTGATCGACTCGCTGCAGCTCACCGACAGCCACAAGGTGGCAACCCCCGCCAATTGGCGCGACGGCGACGACGTGATCATCGTGCCCAGCCTGCAAGACCCTGCGGAGATCGCGCAGCGCTTTCCGAAAGGGTTCACGGCGGTGCGGTCTTACCTGCGCATTACCCCTCAACCCAACAAATAAACGAAGGACCTCGCCCCCAGGCGCGCCTGCTTCGCAACGAGCTGGGCTGAAGGGCGAGGTATGGACTGCCGTGACTTCCACTTCCATCATCATCGTGCCAGGCTGGCGGGACTCGGGACCAGGTCATTGGCAAACCCTGTGGGCCGACCGCTTGCCCCAGGCCCGCCGCGTCGTACAGGACGACTGGATCACGCCCACCCGCGCTGCCTGGGTGGCGCAACTGGAGAAAACCGTCCTTGAGCAGCCGGGCCCGGTGGTTGTGGTAGCGCACAGCCTGGGGTGCATTGCCACGGCTCACATGAAGCCGGAAGCCGCGGCCCGGGTGCAGGGCGCCTTGCTGGTGGCGCCTGCGGACCCGGAGCGTCGCGCCGTGCTGAGCGACTTTGCTCCGGTGCCGTACGCTGCCCTGCCATACCGCAGCATTCTGGTTGCCAGCAGCAACGATCCGTACTGCCCCATTCGGCTCGCTGGTGCCTACGCGCGCGCGTGGGGCAGTGAGTTTGTGCGGATGCAGAACGCAGGCCACATCAATGTGGAGTCGGGTCATGGCGAGTGGCCTCTTGGGAATGCTCTATTGCAATCGCTCATCGATGTCGAAGCCATGCCCACATCGGCGATGGATAACGAGCCGCCCAGAATCATCGTGCGCTGAAGAAATGCTATTTAAGTGATAGCTGCTGGCGCTTTAGCCACGGGCGGTTAATCCCATTTTTATGTGTCGCGCAGAAGCTGTTGCCTGCTGCGCTTCCATTGGGGCGTACCTTGCCACGTTGCGGCGGAATACTTCGGCTTGAACGTTCTTTATTCCAAAATCTGATTAATTAACAAGAATATATTCTTTTGAGTTTTAAAGGACAGTTGGAGACAATGCAACATCTTCAGCTTTTTGCGAGCGACGCGACATGACTTCTTTGAAACTCAAGACCCTCCTGGCAGCTTTGGCCCTGTCTGTCAGCGGCGTGGCCAGCGCTCAAAACACGCTGCTGAACGTGTCCTACGACGTGGCACGCGAGTTCTACAAGGACTACAACGCCGCCTTTGTAGCCCACTACAAAAAGACCACCGGTCAAGATGTGAAGATTGACCAGTCGCACGCAGGCTCCAGCGCCCAGGCGCGTGCCGTGAACGACGGGCTGGCCGCCGACGTGGTCACCATGAACACCACCACCGATGTGCAATTCCTCGCGGACAGCGGCGTGGTGGCCAAGGACTGGGCCAAGAAATTCCCGCACGACGCATCGCCCACCACCTCGACCATGCTGTTCCTGGTGCGCAACGGCAACCCCAAGGGCATCAAGGATTGGGAAGACCTCATCAAGCCCGGCGTGCAAGTGATCGTGGTGAACCCCAAGACCGGCGGCAACGGCCGTTATGCCTACCTGGCCGCCTGGGGCGCCATCCGCGAAAAGGGCGGCACCGAGGCGCAGGCCGCCGAGTTTGTCGGCAAGCTCTACAAGAACGTGCCCGTGCTGGCCAAAGGCGGGCGCGATGCGACCGCCACCTTCCTGCAGCGCAACCAGGGCGATGTGCTCATCACGTTCGAGTCCGAAGTGGTGTCGATCGATCGCGAGTTCGGTGCTGGCAAGGTCGATGCGATCTACCCCTCGGTGAGCGTGGTGGCGGAGAACCCTGTGGCGGTGGTCGAGCGCACGGTGGCCAAGAAGGGCACGGCGCAGCTGGCCAAGGCCTACCTGGACTACCTGTATTCGGACGAAGCCCAGGAGATTGCTGCCAAGCACGCCATCCGCCCCCGCTCGGAAGCAGTGCTCAAGAAGCACGCCGCCACGTTCAAGCCCCTGAAGCAGTTCACCGTGGCCAAGTACTTTGGTTCACTGACCGAGGCGCAGAAGGTGCACTTCAACGACGGCGGCCAGTTTGACAAGCTCTACACCCCTGGCGCCAAGTAAGCCCATCTCGCTGCGAATTCACCTATGACCACTGCGACTGCTGCGGCCGCCGCAGCCCCGGCCGGACGGCGTACGCCCAAGCGCGTGCTGCCCGGCTTTGGGCTGTCGCTGGGCTACACCCTGTTTTACCTGAGCATCATCGTGCTGATCCCGCTGTCAGCACTGATCTTCAAGACCTTCACGCTCACCTGGGAGCAGTTCTGGGCGGCCATCAGCGCGCCGCGCGTGCTGGCGTCGTACCGGCTGACGTTCGGTGCCTCGTTCCTCGCGGCGCTGGTCAACCTGGTGTTTGGCCTGCTGATCGCCTGGGTGCTGGTGCGCTACAAGTTTCCGGGCAAGAAGCTCGTGGATGCGCTGGTCGACCTGCCCTTTGCGCTGCCCACTGCGGTAGCCGGCATCTCGCTCACCGCCTTGCTGGCGGGCAATGGCTGGATCGGCAGCATTCTGGAGCCCATGGGCATCCAGCTCGCGTTCAAGCCAGCCGGCATCGTGATCGCGCTCATCTTCATCGGCCTGCCGTTTGTGGTGCGCACCGTGCAGCCTGTGCTGGAGGATGCGGAAAAGGAACTGGAAGAAGCGGCCACCTGCCTGGGGGCTACCCGGTTTCAGACCTTCACCAAGGTCATCCTGCCTTCCATCACCCCCGCGCTGCTCACCGGCTTTGCCATGGCGTTCGCGCGGGCGGTGGGTGAATACGGCTCGGTCATCTTCATTGCCGGCAACATGCCCATGGTGTCCGAGATTACGCCGCTCATCATCATCGGCAAGCTGGAGCAGTATGACTACGCAGGCGCCACCGCCGTGGCTGTGGTGATGCTGGTCATCTCCTTCATCCTGCTGCTCATCATCAACGCACTGCAAGCCTGGCAGCGCCGCCACGCGGGAGCACCAGCATGAGCGGCGCCAACTCCCGAACCATTCGCCGCGCACAAGCGGGAACGACCGAAGCGCCGTGGGTGCGCTGGACGCTGATCGGCATTGCGCTGGTCTTCATGCTGCTGTTCTTGGTGCTGCCGCTGGCCGCCGTGTTTGCCGAAGCGCTGCGCAAAGGTTTCGGTGCCTATCTGGAAGGCCTGCGCGAGCCCGATGCCTGGTCGGCCATCAAGCTCACGCTCATCACCGCGCTGATTGCTGTGCCGCTGAACCTGGTGTTTGGCGTGGCAGCGGCCTGGTGCATTGCCAAGTACGAGTTCCGTGGCAAGGCGTTTCTGACCACGCTGGTGGACCTGCCGTTTTCGGTGTCGCCGGTGGTGGCGGGCCTGATCTATGTGCTGATGTTCGGCGCGCAGGGCTGGTTTGGCCCGTGGCTGCAGGCGCATGACATCAAGATCATCTTTGCCGTGCCGGGCATCGTGCTGGCCACGGTGTTCGTGACCTTTCCGTTCATCGCCCGCGAGCTGATCCCGCTTATGCAGGCGCAGGGCAACGACGAAGAGCAGGCCGCCATCGTGCTGGGTGCTACGGGCTGGCAGACCTTCTGGTACGTGACGCTGCCCAATATCAAGTGGGGCCTGCTGTACGGCGTGATCCTGTGCAATGCGCGGGCCATGGGCGAGTTTGGCGCGGTGTCGGTGGTGTCCGGCCATATCCGGGGGCAGACCAACACGATCCCGCTGCACGTTGAGATTCTGTACAACGAATACCAGTCGGTCGCTGCGTTTGCCGCAGCCTCGCTGCTGGCATTGCTGGCCCTTGTCACGCTGGTCATCAAGACCATCGCAGAACACCGCAACGAGCAGGCCCTGAAGGCCGCTGCCGAATTACCCCCCGAGCGCCCCGCGCCCGCTGGCGTTTGAAGGAAGAAGAACATGAGCATTGAAATCCGCAACGTCAGCAAGCAGTTTGGCGACTTCCACGCGCTGCGCGATGTCAGCCTCGATATCGCATCGGGCGAACTCATTGCATTGCTGGGCCCCTCGGGCTGTGGCAAGACCACGCTCTTGCGCATCATCGCGGGGCTGGAGACTGCCGATGTGGGCACCATCCATTTCAGCGGCGAGGACACGACCGACGTGCACGTGCGCGAGCGCAACGTGGGCTTCGTGTTCCAGCACTACGCGCTGTTCGGACACATGACAGTGTTTGAGAATGTGGCCTTCGGCCTGCGCGTCAAGCCCCGCGGCGAACGCCCCAGCGATGCACAGATCAAGCAGAAGGTGATGGACCTGCTCAAGCTGGTTCAGCTCGATTGGCTGGCAGAGCGCTACCCGTCGCAGCTCTCCGGCGGCCAGCGCCAGCGCATTGCCCTGGCCCGCGCCTTGGCGGTGGAGCCCAAGGTCCTGCTGCTGGACGAGCCCTTTGGCGCGCTGGACGCCAAGGTGCGCAAGGAACTGCGCCGTTGGCTGCGCCGCCTGCATGATGAATTGCACGTGACCAGCATCTTCGTGACCCACGACCAGGAAGAGGCGCTGGAAGTGGCCGACCGCGTGGTGGTGATCAACCAGGGCCGCATTGAGCAAAGCGGCTCGCCCCAGCAAGTGTGGGACCAGCCCGCGAGTCCGTTCGTCTACGGCTTTCTGGGCGACGTGAACCTGTTCCACGGCCGCGCGCACGAAGGGTTGGTGCATCTCGAAGGCATGCAGATCGATTCGCCCGAACACGCCACCACGCAGGACACGAAGGCTTTTGCCTATGTGCGCCCGCACGACCTCGACGTGGAGCGCTATTCGCCCGGTGCCGGGCTGGATGCCCAAGGCCGCCCGCGCGGCATCGTCGCTCAACTGAGTCGCGCCATCGTGGTAGGCCCCATCGCGCGGCTGGAACTTATTCCGTCCCAAGACCACAAACCAGCGGACAATGCGTCCCCAGACACTTTGATTGAAGCGCAGATCCCTGCGCAGCAGTTCAAGGAGCAGGGCTTTCAAGAGGGCGAAACGCTGGTGGTGACACCACGCCGCGCCCGCGTTTTTCTGGATCATGCTGCTGGAATCTGATTCCCCCTGAACCGCTGCGCGTCTTCCCCCTGGGGGAGATGCTCCCGGTGGACTGGCGGAGCCAGATCCACGGGCGCAGTGGCATGGGCCGCGCCCGTTTCGGAGGCGGCACTGTTTGCAATGGCAATTGAGTAGGGACAAGAATGATGGTGTTGAACTGGATAGATCAGGCCCCACGCCGAGTGCTGGCTTTGATCAGCGTGGCCTGTGTGGCCATGCTGGCTTTTGGCATGTATCTGCAGCACGTGGCGGGGCTGGAGCCTTGCCCGATGTGCATCGTGCAGCGTTATGCTCTTATTTTTGTAGCTGTTTTCG
The DNA here is from genome assembly GCA_002377855.1 of Acidovorax delafieldii. Classification (GTDB taxonomy): domain Bacteria; phylum Pseudomonadota; class Gammaproteobacteria; order Burkholderiales; family Burkholderiaceae_C; genus Acidovorax; species Acidovorax delafieldii_A. The sequence goes on from DFQQ01000042.1 coordinate 6,056, forward strand.
CTGGTTTGGCCGGCGCCAGGGGCAAAAAGGGCTGGTGGATGACTTTTGCGGCACTGGCCCTGCTGTCGGCCGGCTTTGGCGCGTTTGTGGCGGCTCGGCAAAGCTGGCTCCAGTGGTATCCACCCGAGGTGGCCACGTGCGGGCGGGATTTGTACGGCATGATCGAGAACTACCCCATTGGCCGCGCCATCCCCATGATTTTCCGTGGCTCGGGCGACTGCACGGCCATTGACTGGACCTTCCTGGGCGGCTCCATTGCCAACTGGTCTTTCATCTGTTTTGTGGGCTTTGGCCTGGTCCTGCTTGCTTTGCTGGTGCGCGGACTCCAGGGCGGCCGCCGGGGCGGTGGCGGGTTTTCCGTGGCCTGATTTTTCGGGCTTATGCCAAGTCACAAGGCGCTCTCTGGAGCGCCTTTTGTTTTTGGGGTGATCACAGGTGTGCATCCCACCCAGACGGTTCTTGCGGCCGACCATGGCTGCGCGAGGCTGCAGGGTTCCTCTCCGCGTAGGGGGTCCCCAGCCGCCGTGTCCTACAATGGGCGCCCCGTCGAAAGAACCGTCATGGCCGCGCCCTGAAAGGCTTTCATTCTTGAAACCAAAAGTGGTGAAGATGAACAAGCCTATCTTGAGCAAGCCATTCATTTCCCTGTGTCCCGAGATCACGCGGGCGGACGCCTTCAGGCTCATGGACTGGCTGGAAGACGAATCTGTCACCCGGTACCTGAGCGATTCGCGGCATGTTTCGCGGTTCATTGAACAGGTCATCGGCCGGGTCCAGCTGCCGATCCTGACCCATCTTTTCAACCAGGGCGGCCGCTTCTTCATGGCCTACGATCGGGACGATGTGCCTGTGGGGTTCGTGCGCCTCGTCAAGACCGGCGCCAACTGCGAAATGGTTCTGGTGATCGGCAACCGCGACAACTGGGGTCGCAAGCTGGGAGCCAGCACCATCCGCGAGGGCATGAAGCTGGCATTCTTTGACATGCGGGCCGAAAAGCTCATCGCCAAGATCCACGCGGAAAATGGTCGCTCGCTCAAAGCGTTCCAGCATTGCGGCTTTTTGCGAGAGAGCCAGACACCCACGATGCAGTCCTTTGCCATGACCTCGGAGCGTTATCTAAAGCTCTTGCGGGAGGGCCCTGAGGACGAAGCGTCCCACATCCACATTACCGAAATTGACAAGGCGCGCCTGAGGGCCTTGCTGGCGTTCGAGCGGGACACTGCCACGTTCGAGCTGGAGCATGAGATCGAACGCGCCATCGTCGTCGATTCGCGGCAAGTGGCGCAAGACGTCGTCACCATGAACTCCAGGGCCGTGCTGCAATTGGACGATGAGGAGGTGCGAGTAGCCCTGGTCTACCCCGAGGACGCGGACGATGGGGCCGGGAGATTGTCAGTGTGCTCCGGCATCGGTACCGCCATCCTGGGCTACCGAGAGGGCGACGCCTTCGACTGGCGTGTCAGGGACCGGACGCGCCGCATCCGCATCGGCAAAGTGCTGTACCAGCCAGAGGCTGCGGGGGATTTTCACCTGTAGGTTGACGCGCTTTGCGCAACCGCCAAGCACTGCTGGGCGCGTGCCACCTCAGCGGGCCGGGAACTCCACACCCGCCGTGGCCTCGACCCAGGCAGGCCACTTGTGCATGACGCTGGCCAGCAGTGGGCTGCTTTGCCATTGCATCAGCCAGGCTTGCAGAAATGGCCAGGGTTGGGCGGCCCACCAGTCGCCATCAATGCCGGCAAACTGGCGCACAAATGGGGCAATGGCCATGTCGGCCAGGGCGGCCTGTGCGCCGAACAGATGGGGGCGGCTGGCCAGGCGTTCGTTCAGTGCACTCAGCCAATAGACAGCGTTTGCGCGCTCTGCGGCGGCGTCGGATTCCGGGTAGCGGTTGGGGTATTTGCAGCGATCCAGGGCCCGTTTGAACGGGCCATCGCATTCGCCGATCAGCGCCAGCATGTCAGCCAGCGTACCTTCGGTAGGAGCCAGCCAAGCGTCGGGATCGTGCTGGCCCAGTGCCCACTGCATGATGTCCAGACTCTCGTCCAACACAGATCCGTCAGGCAGAACGAGCACGGGCACAGTGCCTTTGGGAGAGGCTTGCGACAGGGAAGGCGGTTTGTCGCGCAGCACCACTTCGCGCAGTTCGCATGTCTGCCCACTTGCAGCCAATGCCAGACGTGCGCGCATGGCGTAAGGGCAGCGGCGAAAGGAATACAGAACGGGCAGGGAATTCACGTCGTGTCTCCTTGCTTGCTTGAACTTCCCTCGGCACCTGACCCAGCCAGGCTGGCCCGCTGTCGTGCGCCGATGTGCTCTGCACCGCGTTGCGCGGCCAGTTCCATTTGGCGTTCACGCTCGGCAAGGGCTCGTTCCTGCTGTGGGGTGCGGGTGCCGTGGCAGTAGGGGCAGCTCACGCCGGGCACGTAATGGGGTGATTGCAACTCGGCCTCGCCCAGCGGCATGCGGCACGAGCGGCACAGTTGGTGCTGCCCGCGTACCAGTCCGTGACCGACCGAGACGCGCTCATCGAACACAAAGCAGTCGCCATGCCAGCGGCTGGCAGTCTCGGGCACCGTCTCCAGGTACTTGAGGATGCCGCCTTCAAGGTGATAGACCTCACTAAAGCCCTGCGACTTGAGAAGGGCTGTGGACTTTTCACAGCGGATGCCTCCGGTGCAAAACATCGCGACCTTGGGGTTGCCAGCCAGCACGCCGCCCGGTTGTGACTGCTCTGCCACCCATGCCGGAAATTCGGAAAAACTGCGCGTGTGGGGGTTGATGGCGCGCTCAAAGCTTCCGATGCCCACCTCGTATTCGTTGCGGGTATCGATCAGCACGACGCCCGGGTCGTCAACGAGGGCGTTCCAGTCTTGTGGCTTGACATAGGTTCCTGCGTTGCGGGCAGGGTTCAGGCCTGGAACCCCAAGCGTCACGATTTCTTTTTTGAGGCGGACTCGCATTCGATAGAAGGGCATCGCATCGGCATGCGCCTCCTTGTGCTGCAAAGGGGCAAAGCGGCTGTCGCTGCGCAGCCAGGCCAGTACCGCGTGCACGGCCGCTGGGGTACCAGCAATGGTGCCGTTGATTCCCTCCGGCGCCAGCAGCAACATACCGCGCACGCCGTTGGCGTCACACAGCGCCTGCAATGGCTCGCGCAGCGCGGCAAAGTCGGGCAGGTCCACGAACTGGTACAGGGCTGCAGTCACAAAACGAGGGGTGGCGGTGTTCACAACAAAACCAAGTAGCAGGGCAAGCCGGTGATGATAGCCAGTCACTTTTCGTTACGATGCGCAGGGTCACCAACGCTGTTTCCATGGTGGTCGCATGAGCAAGGAATCCACTCTCAACCTGTTTCGCCGGCTGGAGCAACTCAATGGCATAGGTGCGGCCCTGTCGCGCGAGCGGGACATTGATCGGCTGCTCGAGAACATCCTGGAAGCGGCCAAGACCATCACTGGCGCGGACGGGGGCACGCTGTACAGCGTGACCGAGGACCAGTCAGCGCTCAAGTTTGAAATTCTGCGCACCGACTCGCTGGGCATCAACCTGGGCGGTACCACCGGCAGCCCGGTCGACCTGCCCATACTGCCCCTGCGCACTCCTGCTGGCGTGCCCAACGATTCACTCGTGGCCGTGCACGCAGCCTTCCACGACCGCACGGTGAACATTGCCGACGCGTACAGCGCAGAGGGCTTTGACTTTGCAGGTACGCGCGCGTTCGATGCGCGCACGGGCTACCGTTCAAGGTCGTTCCTCACGGTGCCGATGAAAAACCACGACCGTGAGCTCATCGGTGTGTTGCAACTCATCAATGCGCAGGATCCCGAAACCGGGCAAGTCGTGCCTTTTTCGCAGGCAGACCAGAGCTTGGCCGAATCCCTCGCGTCGCAAGCGGCCATTGCACTCACCAACCGGCTGCTGGTTTCCCAACTGGAGCGCCTGTTTGAGTCGTTCGTGAGCCTGATCAACTTGGCCATCGACGAAAAGTCGCCCTACACCGGTGGGCATTGCCAGCGCGTGCCCGCGCTCACCATGATGCTTGCCGAGGCCGCGCACGCTGTGCAAGATGGGCCGTTGGCGTCGTTTCGCATGACGGACCGCGACCGCTACGAACTGAAGATGGCCGGGCTGTTGCACGACTGCGGCAAGATCACCACCCCTGTGCATGTGGTGGACAAAGCCACCAAACTGCAAACGCTGTGCGACCGCATTGACTTGGTGGACACGCGCTTTGAAGTGCTGAAACGAGATGCTGAGCTGGCTGCATTGCGGCGCCAGTTGGCACTGCGCCCAATAGTGAACTCGGCGGCAGAGGACCGAGTGCATCAGTCCTTGCAGCAAGAACTTTGGGCGCTGGACGCAGACCGTGAATTTCTGCGCACAGCCAACCAAGGCACTGAGGCCATGGACGGCGCAGAGCAAGATCGTGTTCGGGACATTGGCTCACAGCGCCACTGGCGCAATCCGCAGGGCGTTCAGACCAGCTTTTTGACAGCCGAAGAGGTGGAGAACCTCACCATCAGGTCGGGCACGCTGACGCAGGCGGAGCGCGATGTCATCAACCACCACATCGTGGCCACCAACCGGATGCTCGAGAAGCTGCCTTGGCCGCGCCACCTCAAAAACGTGCCGGAGTATGCCGGTGGCCACCACGAGAGAATGGACGGGCGCGGATATCCCAAGGGCCTCACGCGGGAGCAGATGTCGTTGCAAGCTCGGATGATCGGCATCGCTGATGTGTTTGAAGCACTGACTGCTGCGGATCGTCCGTACAAGAGCGGCATGAGCTTGTCCCAAGCGCTGGGCATCATGGAAAAGATGCGCACCGGTGGCCACATCGACCCCGACCTGTTCGACGTATTCGTCAGCCAGGGTGTTCCCCAGCGGTATGCGCAGGAGTTCCTGAACCCCGCCCAGGCCGATGTCTGAAACGGCCCGGCACCGGGGCGTCAGCCGTTGGCAAGTGATCCGAAGGGTGTGTCGACGTCAGGCGGAGACCGCAGCGACGGTTTGGCCTGCTCCTGCAGCCACCGTTCGAAAGCCTGCATGGCAGCAGTGGGACTGCGTGACTGCAGATGAGCCAGCCAGTAGGAGCCTCTGTGAAGCTCCAACGCGAAGGGTTGCACCAGCCGGCCCTGTTGCAGTTCGCGCGTGAACAGCGCCACGGGCAGCAGGGCCACCCCAGCGCCCTGTGCAGCGGCCTCCGCCAGCGTGAGCGACGAGTCAAACACCGCTCCCCGAAGCACTGGGCAGTCGAGACCGGCTGCAGCGAACCAGGCCGACCATTCGTCAGCGCGGTAGCTGCGCAGCAGAGGCAGCCTCGCCAGGTCCGCAGGCTGCTGCAGCCCCTGGGCCAAAGCGGGGCTGCACATGGGTGAAAAGGGCGCATCAATGATGCGATGTGCATGTGTCCCATGCCACGCACCGTCGCCAAACCGGATTGCGTAATCCAGACCTTCACCCGCCATGTCGACACGGTTGTTGTTGGTGAGCAGGCGCAGATCCACGAACGGGAACGCCTGCTGAAAGTGACGCAGCCGCGGAAGCAGCCAACCCACGGCAAAGGTGCCCACCACGCCCACCGTCAGCACTTCTCGGGGGCGGCTTTCCCGGATCTGGTCCATAGCGGCCTCTATGCGCGTGAAGGCATCGCTCACCGCGGGCAACAGCGCTTGCCCCTCATCCGTCAGGGCCAACCCCCTGGGCAGACGCCGAAACAGTGGCTTGCCCAGGCGGTCCTCCAGCTTGCGAATGTGCTGGCTCACCGCGGTTTGTGTGACGTGCATCTCGAGGGCCGCGCGGGTCAGGTTCAGGTGCCGGGCCGCAGCTTCAAAGGCGCGCAAGGCATTGAGGGGCAAGTGCATGGCGATCCATCATTTTTTCTTGGGGCTGGTCGCAATTATTGCCAATGGTGCAATGGATGCTTAAGCCGTATCGTCATGGTCTTTGAACAACTACGGAGGTTGAAAAATGCAAAGACGAGAGTTTTCCTTGGGGCTGGCAGCGATAGGCATCGCCCCTCTGGCGGCCTGTGCCAGCCGAAACACCCCCGGTGTTTCGTGGGCCGAACAGTGGCAGCAAGCCATGGCTGACATTGAGCGCAAGGCACAGGGGCGCTTGGGCGTGTCGATGCTTGATACCGAAAGCGGCCAGGCCCTGGGCTGGCGACAAGAAGAGCGATTCGCAATGTGCAGCACCTTCAAGTTACTCCTCGCTGGCTGGATACTGGCCCTGGCGGACCAAGGCAGGGAGAGGCTGGACGCGAGGGTGCAATATCTGGCGCAGGACGTGGTCGAGTATTCGCCGGTGAGTGGCCCGCGCGCTGGAGCTGGGGGCGGCTTGACCGTGGCTGAGTTGTGCTCGGCCACGGTGAGTTTGAGCGACAACACGGCCGCCAACGTCCTGCTTGGCCGCCATGGCGGTCCGGACGCGTTGACTGGATATTTGCGCACCCTGGGCGACACCACCACGCGGCTGGACCGCAACGAGCCGGCTCTGAACGAAGCCGCAGTCGGGGACGTGCGCGACACCACCACCCCCCTTGCGATGCTGCAGACGATGCACAAGCTCGTACTGGGTGACGCCCTGTCTTCCGCGTCGCGCGCTTTGCTGCAGCGTTGGCTCATCGACACCACGACAGGGGACAAGCGGCTGCGCGCTGGCGCACCGGGGTGGCTGGTGGGGGACAAGACGGGCACTGCGGGCAGCAGCGGAACAGCCAACGATGTGGCTGTGATGTGGCCGCCTGGTGAAGGTGGTGGCAGAGGCAGAGGGCCCGTGCTGGTGACCTGCTATCTCACGCGATCGAAAGTGCCGCCTGAACAGCGAGATGCAGCCATTGCGGAAGTCGCCCGTGCGGTTGTCAAGGCAACCACGGCGCTACACGCGTACTAACGGGGCGATTTAGGCGCTTGGGCGGAGGCTTGAAGGCGCTGCTAAAACAGTTCCACGTCGTCGTTTGCCACCTTGGTCACCAACTCGCCACTGGCAATCAGGTCCTCGTAGAAGCGAACCTGGTTGCGACCATGCTCCTTCGCGTAATAAAGGGCCTGGTCCGCCTGGCCGAGGATCTCCACCGGCGATCCTCGCGATGTGCCGACAAAACCCGCGCTCACCGTGACATTGCCAACTTGCGGAAAGTGGTATTCCTGCACCGCTTCACGAAAACGGTTGAATACCTTGTGGGCCTTGGCGAGCGTGGTGTTGCGCAGCAGCACCACGAACTCTTCGCCGCCAAACCGGAAGATGCGGTCGTGCGAGCGAAACGAGCTGCGCAGGATATTGGCGATCAGGATCAGGACCTCATCCCCATAAAGGTGGCCAAAGCGGTCATTGACCTGCTTGAAATGGTCGATGTCCACGACGGCCAGCCAGTTCTGCACAGGTTCAGTGTCAGATACCACCTCTTCGGTGAGCATCGATTCCGTGCTCTTGGGCCGGCTGCTGCTCAAGCCGGGTGACGCATTGCGCGCAAATTGCTCGTCAAACGTCTTGCGGTTGAACAGCCCGGTCAGCGCGTCACGCTCGGAGTAATCGAGCAGGCTCTGGTAGTTTTGGTAGACCAGGAACACGCCCTTGAGCACATCCAGCTTGTGGGCCGAGAATGGCCTTGACTGCGTGATCTCTAGGCAGGTGCTGACCTTTTCATGCATCCACACCGGCAGCCACAGCGTGTGCCTGCCAGGGCGCGGATGTGCGAGTGCGCTGTTGCCTTGCGTTGTCACGCATTGCAGCAACTCAGGGTAGTGTTCCAGCGGCTCCTTGCGTGGGTCGGCGGCGGCTTCGGAGTCGGTGGACACCAGCTGCCCATCCTGCACCCACGTGCGGGGCCGGATGTGCGGCTGGTCTGCGTCGGTAAACAGCTCCAGCGCCCGTACTTCCTTGATGCCACTGAGCTTTTGCAAGGTTGAGAGCACCGACACCTCCAGCCGCAGGTGATCGCGGTGACCGGTCATCTCAACCAGGTGTTGCAGTATGGGCTTCATAGATGGAGGAAGTTACGAGCAACCTCGGGGGTTATTTGCGCCGCGTGAATACGATATCCCACACCCCGTGGCCCAGTCGCAAGCCACGGTTTTCAAACTTGGTGAGCGGCCGATAGTCGGGCTGGGGCGCGTAGCCCTGAGCAGTGTTTTCAAGCCAAGGCTCCTGGCCCAGCACTTCAAGCATTTGCTCAGCGTAGGGCTGCCAGTCGGTGGCGCAGTGCAGATAGCCGCCGGGTTTGAGCCTGGCTGCAAGCTTGGCCACGAGTGGCGGCTGTATCAGGCGGCGCTTGTTGTGTTTCTTCTTGTGCCAGGGGTCCGGGAAGAAGATATGGATGCCGTCCAGGCTAGCTGGTACCAGCATGTGGTCAATGACTTCAACCGCATCATGCTGAAGGATGCGGATGTTGGTGATGTCTTGTTCGCCAATGCGCTTGAGCAGGGCACCCACCCCGGGTTCGTGCACTTCGCAGCACAGAAAGTTGTCCTCAGGCCGCACGCGCGCAATGTGTGCTGTGGCTTCTCCCATGCCAAAGCCAATCTCCAGGATCAGCGGAGCAGGGCGGCCAAACGCCGTAGATGCGTCCAGGGGTTCTGCGCGGTAATTGAGCAAGAAGCGCGGCCCGAGGTCTTCAAACGCCTTGGCTTGGCCGGTGGTCGTCCGCCCGGCGCGGCGCACGTAGCTCTTGATGGTCTTGGGGAACGCCACGCCCGCGGGCGCAGCGCCGGCATTCGCGGGAGGAGCAGCCGGTGGCTCTGCTGTAAGAGGAATGTTGTTCTGTTCAATCACGGTGCGCCATTGTAGATTCGTGACCACGCCTGAACCCAATGCCCCAGTGCATCCGCAACAGAAATGTGGTGTGGATGTGCCACCTCAGGCAAACCCAGAGTTGATGCGGCTTTGCTCAGCGCCGCCACGGGATTGGAAAGGTCCAGCGCAGCCGCACCATTCTGTTTCGACAGTTTTTCGCCGTTGGCGCCCAGCACCAGCGGGGTGTGGAGATAACGGGGTGTTGGCACTCCCAACGCGCGCTGCAACAGGATCTGGCGCGGCGTGTTGTCTGCAAGGTCCTCACCCCGCACCACATGGGTGATGCCCTGCGCGGCATCGTCCACCACCACGGCAAGCTGGTAAGCCCACAGGCCGTCGCCACGCTTGAGGACGAAATCGCCGACGGTGCTGGCAACTTCCTGTCTCTGACTTCCCAGCCTGCGATCAGTCCAGACAAGCGCGCTTGGCGCTCCTGAATTAATAGCTGCTTGCGCTTTATTGGAGGGCGCTGCAATGCCTTTTTGGCAAAAATCAGTGGTATTGAAACGCCAGGCGCGTGCGCTTCGGCCATTCAGCCCGTTGCGACAAGTGCCGGGGTAAGGCAGGGCCGCGTGGCGCTCCTTGGCATGCCCGCGGGCCAGCTGGGCCTCTTCAACCTCCTTGCGAGAACATGCGCATGGGTAGGCTAGGCCTTGAGCTGCCAGAGAGTCCAGCGCGGCCTGGTACAGCATCCCCCGCTGCGATTGCCATACAGGGGGGGTGTCGGGATGCAGGCCGCATTGGGCCAATTGCGTCAATATGGTCTGGTCCGCGCCCGCGATGCAGCGCGGGGTATCGACATCCTCGATGCGCACCAGCCAGGTTCCCTGCGCGGCGCGGGCGTCCAGCCAACTCGCCAGGGCCGCAACCAGTGATCCTGCGTGCAGCGGCCCCGTGGGGGAGGGCGCGAACCGCCCCACGTACCGCTGCCCTGGCGTCGCAAAAGGCCGGTGGGGCAGGGCTGAGCTGGCCTGTGCGGGGCCTTCTGTTGCGCTGCCCAGACTCATTTCACCGCAAGAGCCAGCTCCAGCCCGGAAACAAAGGCGTCTTCCAACCGGTGCCCCAGGCACCAATCGCCACAAGCGCCCAGGCCCATGCGTGCATCCCAAAGGTGGCTTTTGCCCAGCGGGTGGGTGGTTTGCGCATACGGCCAGCAATGCAGCTCGACATGGGCAGGTTCGGCGCGCAGGCCGGTTACCTCGCCAAAGGCCTTGAGCAGTTTGGCCTGCACACGGGCTTCATCGTCCTGCAGGTGTTCGGCCGACCAAGCAGGGTTGGCCTGCACGGTCCAGCGCTCCACGGAGCCGCGCCCGGGCTTGGAGGATTCGCGCGCCAGCCATGCAATGCGGTGATGGGTACTGCGCGCAACGTTCCACTGGGGGCCCAGCGTGGTCAGCCCAGGTCGCACGGCCTGCGGGTAGGCCAGCGTGAGCGTCCAGCACGGCGCCATGGCCACCTTGGAAAGTGGGCCAGTCAGCGCGCAATCGAGCGCAGACTTGACCAGCAAGGCTTGAGATGCGGTAGCGGGCTGGCTCTGCAGCACGGCGTCAAATCCTGCGTACACATGCTGCGAGCCGTCGGGCCCTTCCGTGCGCAACTGCCAGCCTTGCGGGTTCAGGGTGTCACGCTCGATGCGTTGAACTTTGGCATTGAACTGGACTTGCCCGGCCTGCACCAGCGGCTGCGCCCATGCGGCCACGAGTGACTGCATTCCCGGGCTTGCGACCCAATGGGCTTCGCGCGAGAGCAGGCCCTGCGATGTCACCCGGCCCGTGGCGTCGAGCACCCGCACGTTGTTGGCGCTCCAGGGCTTGCACAGCCCCGGCACGGTGTCGATGGCCCGTGCAAACCGTGGATCCCGCACGGTGAAGTACTGAGCGCCGGTATCGAAAGAGCCGAACACGGTATCTACCGTGGCGGTGCGCCCGCCAGCGCTGGCGGCTTGTTCAAACACCGTGACCCGATGGCCGGCCTGCACGAGGGTGCGGGCGCAGGCAATGCCCGCCATGCCGGCGCCGACGATGGCGAAATGCCGCTGGCGTTGCCCCGGTTTTGTGGGCTTGGCCGCCCCCTCAGGTGCTGCGGTGGATGTGTCGTTGCGTCGGGGCCGCTTGAAGGGGCGTGAAACGTTTTTGCTCATGGATTGCCTTTCGGTGAAAGCGGAGATGACGTTCGACAGTGAATAACCTACGGTACCCACTCTACACGCGCGCCACCCTGTTTCGCGTCAAAAATGGTGGTGGTTTTCCAGCAGGGCCTTGCGGGTGGTGGGGCTTTGCAGTTGCTGCAGCCACCACTGCAACGCCCGGCCCGGTGCCGTGAAACCGGGCCCGCCCCAGGCGTAGTGCAGCCGCACCTGTCGCTCTGGCCGTGCCACGCGCTTGGCGACCAGCCGGCCTGCTTCCAAGTAGGGGCGCACCATGGGCTCGGGCAAGAAGCCGCCCCCCAGGCCGCGCAGTTGCACCTGAATCTTGGCCTGCATGGTGTCAACCGTGAGCACGTCCTGGCCGCCGAGCAAGCCCATGGTCATACCACCACGCTGGGCGGAGTCGGCCACCGCGACAGCCCGGTGGCGCAGCAGGACGGCGTCGGTGATGGGCTCGGGCATGGCGGCCAAAGGGTGGTGCGGCGCCACCACGTAGATGAACAGCAAGTCGCCCAGCAATTCCTGCTGCAGGCCCGCCACATCCGAAGCGGTGCCCGACACGCCAATGGCCAAGTCAGCGCGGCCAGAGGTCAGGGCCTCGCGCGTGCCGGTCATGATGCCGTCTCGCAGCTTGAGTCGGGTGGGCGGCGACATGGCGTAAAACGCTTCGACAAGCTCCAGCATGGTGTGCGGAGAGATGACCCCATCGACCGAGAGCGTGAGTTGCGGCTCCCACCCGGTTGCGACACGGCGCACGCGGTTGGCTACGGCGTCGATGTCCTGCAAAAGCCGGCCGCCTTCGCGCAGCAGCTCGGCACCGGCTTCCGTGGGTTTGGCTTGCCGTGCACTGCGGTCAAACAGCAGCACGTCCAGGGCGTCTTCGATCTGGCGTACGCGGTAGGTGAGGGCACTGGGTACCAGGCCGAGCTGACGGGCGGCTGCGGCGAAACTGCCAGCCTCGGCAATCACCTGCAGCATGGTCAGGCTGTCCGGCGTCAGGACGTCGCGTGCGTTTTGCATGGTTGGCTTATTTTTGTTCAAGCGTTTTGAATGATGCCATCAATCAGTCAGAGCCAGGACCGCGAAGCTGCGTTCTACAGTGGAGCCATTGAAAGGAGCAATCACATGCTGACTGTTCGTAAATCCCAAGACCGAGGCTACGCCGATCACGGCTGGCTCCAGTCCTTCCACAGTTTTTCCTTTGCGGGCTACCACGACCCGCTGCACATGGGCTTCGGCAACCTGCGGGTCATCAACGAGGACCGCATTGCGCCCGGCACAGGATTCGGCACCCATGGGCACCGGGACATGGAAATCATCAGCTACGTTCTGTCGGGCGAACTGGCCCACAAGGACAGCATGGGCAACGTCAAGGGCATTCCGCCCGGCGACGTGCAGCGCATGAGCGCTGGCTCGGGTGTCATGCACAGCGAGTTCAACCACGCGGCCGGGCAGACGACGCATTTCCTGCAAATCTGGATAGAACCAAACGTGCGCGGTATCGCGCCGAGCTATGAGCAAAAGAGCTTTAGCGCGGTTGAAAAGCGCGGCACCCTGCGTTTGGTCGCGGCGCCAGACGGCGCGCAGGGCTCCGTATTGATTCACGCCGATGCCTGTGTTTACGCTGCTTTGCTGGACGGCGAAGAAACCGCGACACTGCCGCTTCAGCCCGGACGCAAGGGCTATGTGCAGCTGGTGCGCGGGCAGGTAAATGTCAATGGAGCGCGTCTCCAGGCGGGCGATGCGGCCATGCTGGAAGGCGAGCCTCTGGTGTCGCTGTCTGGCGGTCATGACGCGGAAGTGCTGGTGTTTGACCTGGCCGGTTAACTTCATTCAGCTGCTCCGTTTTTCGCCTTTCTTTTTTTCTTTGTTGTTCATTGCAGGAGCTATTGATGTCTCAAATCGTTGTGGTTTTTCACTCCGGGTACGGCCATACACAGCGCGTTGCGCAGCAGGTGGCCGATGGCGCAGGAGCGCAATTGCTAGCCATTGATGCCGATGGCAATCTGCCCGAAGGCGGCTGGGAGACGCTGAACGCTGCGGACGCCATCATCTTCGGCACCCCCACGTACATGGGTGGCCCCAGCTGGCAGTTCAAGAAATTTGCCGATGCATCCTCCAAGGCCTGGTTTGCGCGGGCTTGGCAAGACAAGGTGTTTGGCGGCTTCACCAACAGTGCCAGCTTCAATGGCGACAAACAGGTGACGCTGGTGTATCTGCAAACGCTGGCATCGCAGCACGGCGGCCTGTGGGTGAGCCTGGGCATGGCGCCCAGCAATACGAAGGGCGCTACACGCAATGACGTGAACAACCTGGGTGGCTCGGTCGGCTTGCTGGTGCAGTCCCCGTCTGACGCGTCCGTTGCCGAGATTCCGCAGGGTGACCTTGACACGGCAAAGCTCTATGGCCAACGGGTCGCCGACATCACCGCCCGGCTCAAAGGTTGACGCACGGGCAGAATGCTTGGCAGCGGCGCTTGGCGGGCTTGCGCAAGTCCGCTTGAGCGCCCCATTCACTCCCGCTAGCGCGCAGCGCCGGGGTTTTGGTTTGCAACCGAGGCACGCACATGGCAATCATGCAGTTCATCAAGCCGCAAAACAAAGACCTGGGGGGTGGATTCGAGGTGCGCAGGCTTTTGCCAGCCATGGAGCGCCAGTCGATCGGGCCGTTTCTGTTTTTTGACCACTTCGGCCCGGCCACCGTGACACCGCAGGCAGAGCATGATGTGCGCCCGCATCCACACATTGGGCTGGCCACGGTGACCTACCTGTTCGCCGGCGCGATCATGCATCGCGACAGCCTGGGCAGCGTGCAGCAGATTGAGCCCGGCGCCATCAATTGGATGACGGCCGGCAGAGGTATCGTGCATTCCGAGCGCCGACCATCATCGCTGGCGCAGTCCACTTACGTGAACCACGGTATTCAGCTGTGGGCCGCGCTACCCGCGGATGCCGAAGAGGCAGTGCCCAGTTTTGTGCATACGGCTGCGGATGCCATCCCGCAACTGCAAACCGGCAGCGCGACGGTGCGGGTGCTGATAGGGCAGGCCTGGGGGCAGGTGTCACCCGTTGTCAGCCTAGCCCCCGCCCTGTATCTGGACATTCAGCTGCCCGCAGGTGGTGAGTTGACACTGCCTGCTGGCCTGGCCGAAGAGGTCGGCCTGTACACCGTGGATGCCGCCGTTTCATTGGGCGGCGCAACGCTGGCACCGCAGACATTGGCAGTTCTGCCCAGCGGGCAGGACATCCTCTTGCAAGCAGAGGGCGACCCCGCGCGCTGCATGCTCATCGGCGGCGAAGCCTTGGCGCAGCGCCGGCACATCTGGTGGAACTTTGTCTCAACCCGCAAAGAACGTATCGTCCAAGCGGCCAGCGACTGGGAAGCACAGCGCATGGGCCTGGTGCCGGGCGAGACAGAATTCATCCCGCTGCCCCAGCGCCGCTTCAAGCCGTGACGAGTTTTTTCAATGAAATAGGTACTTTGCGCATATGGGTAAGCGCGGGCAGCTCACTTTTCGATAGCGTTTGAACTGGTCTCGGGCACCGCGTCTTTACTCTTGTGCCCGATCAGCGGGCGCCGGCGCTGGCGCCGAAAGGTCTGGCGCGAGCACACTGCGCTCATCAAACACGAAGCAACCGCCTTCGTAGTGCGCCCCGTCGGTGTGCTCGAAGTACTTGAGGATGCCGCCTTCGAGCTGGTAGACGTGCTCGAGGCCTTCTTCCTGCATCAGGATGGCGGCTTTTTCGCAGCGAATGCCGCCTGTGCAGAAGCTCACTACGGTCTTGTCCTGCAATTCGGCCTTGTGCGCACGCAGTGCTTCGGGGAACTCCGTAAACTTGGCGATGCGCCAATCAACGGCGTTTGTGAACGTACCGGCGTCCACCTCAAATGCGTTGCGCGTGTCCAACGTGACCACCTCGCGGCCGGCATCGTCGTGCCCCTGCTCCAGCCACCGGCGCAGTGTCGCTGGCTCAACTGCCGGGGCACGCCCATGAGCGGGGCGAATCGTCGGGTGGTCCATGCGAATGATTTCGCGCTTGACCTTGACAAGCATCTTGCGAAACGGAACTGTTTCAGACCAGCTCTCCTTCGGTGCCAAGTCGGCAAAACGTGCATCGGCACGCATGCTATCGACGAAGCTGCGCACAGCCTCAGCAGTTCCTGCCAAGAAGAAGTTGATTCCTTCTTCCGCGAGCAAGATGGTGCCCTTGAGGCCTGCTGCCACGGCCTGCGCATGCAGCTGGTCACGCAACTGCTCAGCGTCTGGTAGCGGCACAAACTTGTAGCAGGAAATGTTGAGTACAGAAGTCACGGTAAGCGGGCAGTCTCAAAAATGGGGCGACTGTAATCGACCAGAACGGCACTTCGGCATGGCCCCGGCCACCGCCAGGGGGCCACTGTAGCGGCGCATGCGCAAAGGGCGCACCGCAGACTGGACGCCCCGAGAGGCCATGAACCGGCAGCCGCAAGCCTGCGGGGCCTAGGCTGCGTGGGTCAGCAACGCAGATTCAATCTTGTTGGCGAGTTGCGAGATGGCCAGCGCTGCCGGGCACCCGGGGGTATTGAGCAGCAGCAGTTGCCGGCGCATGACCGCATCGCGCACCGACGGGTCGGCAGGAATGTCCCCCATGTGGATCAGCCGCACAGGCCGGCCCGACTGCGTGCTCACAAACCTGTCAAGCACCTGCTGGAGCTGGCTGGTGATGGCGCGGCCATCGCCTGGACGCGCCGCTTGATTGATGACCATGCGCACGTGCTGGCGGTGCTGCTGCATGGCCAGCACCTTGATCGCAGCATAGGCGTCCGTCAACGAAGTGGGCTCGGGCGTTGCCACGATCAGCACCTCGGAGGCCAGCGATACGGAGAACAGCACCACGTCAGAGATGCCTGCACCGGTGTCCAGGAGGACCACGTCGTACTGAGGCGTGAGCGCCTGGATGACGCTCAGGAATTGGTTGCGCACCTCGGGCGTCAGCCGCGAATACTCCACCATGCCAGAGCCAGCCAGCAGCACCGAAAAGCCGCCCGGTGCTTTGATGACAGCCTCGTCCAGCCTTGCCTTGCCCGTAAAAACATCGTGCAGGGTGATCTTGGGGTGCAGGTTCAGCACCACATCCAGATTGGCCAGGCCCAGGTCAGCATCCAGAACCAGAACACGCTGGCCTCTGCGCGTCAGGGCGGCCGCCAGGTTGGCCGATACAAAAGTCTTGCCCACGCCCCCCTTGCCGCTGGTAATGGCAATGATGCGTGCTCCAGCGGCAGGGCCAGCCTGCACGGGGGGCGCATTGGGCGTCATGGGTTGGGGGGACAGCGCGTCGCTCATCATCTAACTTTCAGTAGGCGCTGCCTGTTGCATCCAGCGGGGGCGGCAGATCGCCCCAGCCCGAAGGAGAATACAGAGGGCCAAACAACAAGCTCTTTTCTTCAGCACTGACGGTGCTGTCGGGCTGCTCCTCGATGCTCACGCGGTTGCGCCCAAGCGATTTTGCCTGATAGAGCTGGTGGTCGGCCCGGTCAATCCACAGCAGCGTGGTCGAGCGAATCCACTGCAGGGCAAACGCCCCGCCAATGCTGACCGTGACGTTGAGTTCAATGGACGGGGAGATGCGCACTGGCGTGCTGGCAACCGCACGGCGGATGCGCTCGGCTACCACTTTGCCGAAGGCGGCTTGGCAAGCTGGAAGCACCACGGCAAATTCCTCGCCGCCGTAGCGCGCCAGGGTGTCCATCGGGCGCACGCAGGAATTCAACGTACGTGCCACCGATTGCAGCACCACGTCGCCCGCCAGGTGGCCGTGGGTGTCGTTCACCTTCTTGAAATGATCGATGTCCAGCATCAGCAGCAAAGCGGCTTCGCCGGAGCGCGTCACGCGGTCAATCTCGCGCTCGAGTACCGCCCGAAAGTGCCTGCGGTTGGCCAGGCCCGTCAGCGGGTCTTTCAGCGACAGTTCGCACAGCCCGTCGATCAACCCCTGAAGGTACTGACGAGGGTGTGAGCAGTCCAGGGGGGCAGCGGGGGTGCCTGCGCTCACCTGCGTCACCAGGGCGTGGGCAGTGTCCAGGCGCAGATCGCGCAGGTCTACGAGGTATGGGGCCGCCGAGTCAGACACAAATCGTTGCTTCTAAAGTTGGTCGAGTGTAGCAGCGGGCGCGTGAAGTACAGCGCAAATAGTTCTTGATCAACGGGCTACTGCCCCGCCAGGCGGGTGCTGCAAGGCGACAAGTGCCTCAGCGTCTGTACGGTAAGTGGCGAGACCCGCCGCCGCAGGGATAACGCCTGCTTTGCGCAATGCCGTCTCTACGGGCAGTTTGAGCCCGCTCACATGCAGGGTGCCGCCCCGCGCCAGCATCAACGCATGCAACTGGGTAAAAACTTCCAGACCGGTCACGTCAATGCGATTGATGGGCTGGGCGAGCAGGAGGAGATGGCGCACGTCGGGGTGGGTGCCCAACTCTTCGGTCACTCTACGCTCCAGCGCGCTGGCCGATGCGAAGTCGAGCTCTGCGTCCATTCGGAATGCCAGAACGTGCGGTGCTATGCGAACCAGATTCCAGAGGTGGCGGTCGCGGAGGCTGCCGTCAGGGTGCATGCCTACCTCGATGATCCGTGGATGCAGGCGCTGGTACAAAAAATGGCAGAGGTTCATCAGCAGCCCAGCCAGCACCCCCCAATACATGCGAGGGGCTGTGGCGAGCGTGAGCGCGAAAGTCACCACGGCGATGACCGCCTCAACCCGTGAAACGCGCCATAGCCTGGTTACCGACGAAGGCTTGACGAGGCTGAACACGGCCGTGACAACGATGGCAGACAGCGCCGAAGTGGGCACGTAGTACAGCGCAGGCGTGAGCCAGAGCAGGACCACCAGCACAACGGCAATCGAGAACACGGTGGCCCATCCGCTTTGTGCGCCCGCATACAGATTGATGGCCGAGCGCGAAAAAGAAGCGCTGGTCGCGAAACTGCCGCAGAGACCACTGCTGATTTTCGACAACCCCTGTCCGACCAGATCCTGGTTTTCATTCCAACGCTCGCTGGAGCGCTGACTCTCGACCTTGGCGCTGGAGGCGGTTTCCAGAAAACTGACCAATGTCACCACCAACACCGGCATCAGCAATGACGTAAAGCCGGAAAGCGGCAACCAGCCCGGCCATTGCAATACCGGCAGGCCTTGGGGCAGGTGGCCGACCACGACGCCACCAGCGTCAGCGTAGCCTGTGGCCCAGCTGATTGCCCCCGCCACCGTCACCACCACAAGGGCAGCAGGAAAGGTCGGCTTGAGCCGTTTTGCCAGCACCAGTGCCACGACGCTGCCCAGGCCAAATGCCAGCGCCGCAGCATCAAACAGGCCCAGCGACGGGGTGGCCCAGAAGGCCCCCCATTCGGAGCGCAGGCCCGTCAACGCACCCAATTGAGAAGCCAGAATCAGCAATGCTGCAGCCTGCGTGAAACCGCTGAGCACTGGCGAAGTGACCACGTTCACCACCCAGCCGAACCGGGCCAGCCCCATGACGCACTGCAACGCGCCCGACATCAGTGCAATCCATACCGCCATTTGCACCCACTGCGCGCTGCCCGGTTCGGCGAGCCCGGTCAACGAAGTGCCAATGAGCAGGCTGGTCAGCGCCGTGGGGCCCACTCCAAGCCGTGTGGACGAACTGAAGAGCACGGCAACCAGTGCCGGAAGCAAGGATGCATAGATGCCGGTCACCAGGGGCATCCCCGCCAACGCCGCGTAAGCCACCCCTTGCGGCACGAGCATCAGCCCGACCGTGATGGCCGCCCAGAATTCACCACGAAGCAACGCGGCAGACGGGCGGGGCCAAGACAGGAACGGCAGCCAGGAGCGGAGATGGATACGCGACATGGGTCGATTGTCGCCGGGCGGTGCCAACGTGGGCCAGACCCAGCGCTGGGTTGCCGAAGCACGTGAACGCCAGGGTGCACCGTGCCGCCTGACAGCGGGCACAGACGAAGTCCTACAAGCGTTTGGTCCAGTTCCCACGCACAGGCCGACAACAGCGACCTAGAGTGCACGCATCTTTGTATCTGTCAGGAGATTTTCATGAACGCTACAGGTTTGAGCGCCCCTACCCACAACTCCCCTCGTGCGCGAGTCGCCTCTGTCTTGGCTGTCAGCGCTTTAGCCCTGGGGCTGGTGGCCTGTGGGAAAAATGAGGAACCTACCGTCGGTCAGCGACTGGACTCCGCGGTAGAAAAGACCGAGCAGGCCGCTGCCGACGCGCGGGCAAAGACCGAAGCGGCCATGCAGAAGGCCGAAACGCAGATGGACAAGAGCGCTAACCGTGCAGAAGGGGCCGCAACCGATCTGGGCGACTCCGCCAAGCAGGCAGCAAACAACGCCATGGACAAGGTGGACGACGCCGCCATCACCGCCCAGGTGTCCGCGGGCTTGGCGAAAGACCCCGACCTAAGCGCTGTGAAAATCAACGTTGACACCCAAAACGGCGCAGTGACGCTCAATGGCCCGGCGCCCAACCTTGCCGCGAAAGACCGCGCCCAAACCATCGCCAAGAGCATCAAAGGTGTGACGTCGGTCACCAATTTGCTGGTGATTTCTGCAGGATAACCGCCGGATGGGCGCCTGATCGGCGCCGGATCAATGCGGATCATTGAATGTGGTGCCCGGGAAGGGCCCGGCCTTCCCCGGTTTGTGGCGCTAACATGAATGCCATGAAGCCTGATACCTCTGCATCCGAAGCCTCCACCCGTCTTATTCACCACGCTTACGAGCCGCCAGCCGCATTCTCTTCGCCCCAGCCGGGCGTATTCAAGGCGTCCACTGTCATCTTCCCCAACGTAGCGGCGATGCGAAGCCGCGACTGGAAGGACAAGACCGGCTACACGTACGGTCTTCACGGTACCCCCACCACCTTCACGCTAGAAGAGCGGTTGTGCGCTTTGGAGGGCGGGACAGAATGCGTGCTGGTGCCCAGCGGGCTGGCCGCCATTGCCACCGTGGGGCTGGCTTTGCTGCAAGCGGGAGATGAGGTACTGATCCCGGACAACGCCTATGGTCCGGGCAAGGATTTCGCTGTGGTCGAGCTGGCCCGGTACGGCATTACCCACGCTTTTTTTGATCCCCTGGATCCTGCCGATCTGGCGCGACGCATCACGCCGGCCACGAAACTGGTGTGGCTCGAGGCGCCGGGCTCCGTCACCATGGAGTTTCCAGACCTCCCTGAGCAGGTTCGCATCTGCCGCGCAAAAGGAGTGATCACGGCGCTGGACAACACTTGGGGCGCGGGCTTGGCGTTCAACCCCTTTGATCTGCTGCGCGACGGCTCCCTCGGGGTGGATATTTCCGCGCACGCCCTTACCAAATACCCTAGCGGCGGCGGCGATGTATTGATGGGCAGTGTGATGACGCGCTCGCATGCATTGCACATGAAGATCAAGCTCACCCACATGCGGCTGGGCTTGGGGGTGGGGGCCAATGACGCCGAGGCGGTGCTGCGCTCGCTGCCCAGTGTCGCGTTGCGCTATGCGGCACACGATCAGGTGGCCCGGGAGCTCGCACGTTGGCTGCAAAACCACCCGGCCGTTGCCCAGGTGCTTCACCCCGCCATGGAATGCTCTCCCGGCCATGAACACTGGCGCGCTCTGTGCGGGGCTGCCAACGCAGGGCAGGGAGCCGCCGCGGGCCTGTTCAGCGTGATGATCGATGCCCGGTACACGGCCGCGCAGGTCGATGTCTTTTGCGATGCCCTTCAGTTGTTCAAGCTGGGCTACAGCTGGGGCGGCCCTATCAGTTTGGTGGTGCCATACGACCTGCCCAACATGCGCAGCGGAGCCACGCCCCACCTGAAGACCGGCACGTTGGTTCGATTTGCCGTCGGGCTAGAAGCATCGCAGGATTTGCAAAAGGATCTGGAGCAGGCGTTGACGGTGATGGCGCGCACGGCGCGGGAGTGACAGCGCAGCCGCGCCGCGGCGGTGGTAGCGCGCGGGGTGGTACTTTCCTCAGTGGTAATGCGTGGCGCACTGCATTACGGTGTGGGCGTGCCCACCGTGTGTGGGAGCGTTTCCATCACCACTTTGCCGCACCGCCCATGTCAGAAATTCCTGCTTCAGAGGCTGCTCCTGCCCATGATGCCGCACCCGTGGTCTTGCGACGCCTGGCCCTCACCGATCCTTTTCGCTGGCTCGCGCAGGGCATCCAGGACGTGCGGGCGGCACCGGGCATTGCAGTGTTCTACGGTCTGTGCTTCTGGTTCATGGCTGTGGTGTTGGGCTGGGTGTTCCGCACCCGGCCTGAATACACCATGTCGCTGGCCAGTGGGTGCCTGCTGGTGGGGCCGTTTCTGGCAATGGGGCTGTACGACGCCAGCCGCCGCCGTGAAGCAGGCCTGGCGCCTCAGCTCAGCGAATCCCTGACATGTTGGGACAGCCACATGGGCAGCATGGGAATGCTGGTCTTGGTGCTTATCGTTCTTGAACTTCTTTGGGGGCGCGCGTCATTGGTCGTTTTTGCCGTGTTCTTCAACACAGGCATGCCTTCCACCACGGGCGTGTTGCAAGCCGTCTTCAACCCAGAAAACTGGAGCTTCGTTGCCGTGTACACGGTGGTGGGCGGGGTCTTTGCAGCGCTGGTGTTTTCGACCTCGGTCGTCTCTATACCCATGATTCTTGACCGGGATACCGACGCGCTGACGGCGGGTATTACCAGCATGCGCGTGGTGCTGGAAAACCCTTTGGCCATGTTGCTCTGGGGAGCCCTCATTACGCTCCTGGTGGGCGGATCGCTCTGGGTCGGTAGCGTGGCCCTGGTGCTGGTGGGGCCCGTGCTGGGGCATGCGAGTTGGCACGCTTACCGTGCGGCCGTGCAGCGCTTGCCTGTGGCCGCCAGTGCCGCGCCGGAGCTGGCTTAAGTGCTTGCCGTCAAGGCCAAGCTGTTACAGTGGACCTCTACTTCAGAAAGCAAACACCTTGGCAACACCTAACTACGGATACGAAAAACGCCAGCGCGAACTCGCAAAAAAGCAAAAGAAAGAAGAGAAGCTGAGAGCCAAAACACAGCGCCGGCCTGACGATCCGCAGACTGGACCAACGGATGGCGATCAGGGCGAACCAGGTCCGGCCGCGCCTGCAGAAGGTTCGGCAACCTGATCAGTCACTGATGGGTGCGGCGAGCGATGGACGCGGTTCGCACACACAGCATGGCGTCCAGCGGGGGCGCCTCCCGTGGTCCAGCCTGAACAGCCCGGTTGCCGTTGTTTTCAACGGCCATCGGGCTTTTTGTTTGTGGCGATCAACGCAGCAGTTTTTTGAGCTCGGGCCACACATTGGCCAGCATTTGCGGATGGGCTTCCGCTTTGGGGTGAATGCGGTCAGCCTGGAACAGACGCGTAGGGTCTGCACCGTCGGCCACGCCCTTGAGGAAGAAAGGAACCACCGCGGCTTTATGGGCTTTGCCCACGCTTTCAAACAGCGCGGCAAACCGGTTGGCGTAGTCCGTGCCGTAGTTGGGCGGCACCTGCATGCCCACGATAAGAACCTTGGCACCGGCCTTCTGGGCAGCTTGGGTCATGAAAACCAGGTTGTCCTGGGTGTTTTGAAGCGGAAGCCCGCGCAATGCGTCGTTGCCGCCCAGTTCGATCACCACATGGCTGGGTTGATGCTGCTTGAGCAGCCCCGCAATGCGCGACCTGCCTCCGGATGTGGTTTCACCGCTCACGCTGGCGTTGACCACGGACGCACTGATCTTTTCGGCAGCCAGCCGCTTTTCCAGCAAGGCCACCCAACCTGAACCACGGGGCAAGCCATATTCAGCGCTGAGGGAGTCCCCTACCACCAGAATGACTGCGGCCTTGCCGCCCCCGGGCGCTGCCTTTGGCTGGGTTTGTGCGAAGGCGCTGGGTGCGTAAACCCCCATGGCGGCGGCAGTGGCCGCGGTAAGGATAAAGTGACGCCGATGCAGATCGCGAATCAAAGTAAAGAGCCTTTCATGTCCGAATCCCCCTCATTGCCCGTGACCCCCATTATTGCTGTGGAGCATGTGTTCAAGTCGGTGACCGACTCCACCGGGACGCTGGACATTTTGCGGGATATCGATTTCCGTCTGGCTCCGAGGGAGACAGCCGCCATTGTTGGCGCATCGGGGTCGGGCAAGAGCACGTTGCTGTCCATCATTGCCGGGCTGGACACCCCCACGCGCGGCACCGTGCGCCTGGATGGGCATGACCTGTTTGCGCTGAGCGAGGACGACCGGGCGGCACTTCGGGCACAGAAAGTGGGGTTTGTGTTCCAGAGCTTTCAGTTGATGGGCAACCTGACGGCACTGGAAAATGTGATGCTGCCCCTGGAGTTGGCCGACCGCCGCGATGCACGCAAGGCCGCCACGGAAATGCTGGAGCGCGTAGGCCTGGGGCAGCGCCTGGCGCACTACCCCAAGGTCCTCTCGGGCGGGGAGCAGCAGCGGGTGGCCCTGGCGCGGGCGTTTGTCGTGCAGCCGGCCCTGCTTTTGGCGGATGAGCCCACCGGTAGCCTGGACTTTGCCACCGGCGAGTCGATCATGCGGCTCATGTTCGAGCTCAACCGGGAGTTGGGAACGACACTCGTACTGGTCACCCATGACAGGGCGATTGCGGCCCAGTGCGAAAGACGCATCACCATTGACGCAGGGCGGGTGGTGGAGAGCTGATTTTAGGGAAAATAGGCTCCAGCGCTTTAATTTAAAGCGCAATGTGCTATTAAAAGAATAGCAAACTATTTTGGTGGTTAAACTGAACCTGTTGTCACTTCGTCCGCGCGCGGCGGTGCCATCGCCCGGGGCAACGATAATCCCCCCATGTCTTCCCCCAAAGTCCTTTTCGGCTTCCACGCCGTGGGCGTGCGCCTGAAAACCGCACCCCAATCGATCATCGAGATCTACTACGAAGCCACACGCCGCGATGCGCGCATGCGGCAGTTTCTGGACCGTGCCAAGGAGGCCGGTGCCCGCCTGATCGAAGCCGACAGCGTCCGCATTGCCAAGCTTGCGGGCAGCCATGGCCACCAGGGGGTTGCAGCGCGAGTGGAGCCCGTCGCCCAGGTCACGTCGCTCGATGAGTTGCTGGAGAACCTGGAGGCGGCAGGCATTGAGCAGCCGTTGCTCCTCGTGCTGGACGGCGTTACCGATCCTCACAACCTGGGCGCTTGCCTGCGGGTGGCCGATGGCGCTGGTGCGCACGCCGTGATTGCGCCCAAGGACCATGCCGTGGGTATCAACGCCACGGTGGCAAAAGTGGCCAGCGGCGCCGCCGAAACCATGCCTTACTTCATGGTGACCAACCTGGCGCGCACGCTCAATGAACTCAAGGAGCGCAACATCTGGTGCATCGGCACCAGTGATGACGCGCCCAAGACGGTCTACCAAGTCGACCTCAAGGGCCCGGTGGCACTGGTGCTGGGTGCGGAAGGCGACGGCATGCGCCAACTCACACGCAAAACCTGTGACGAGCTGGTTTCCATCCCCATGAAGGGGGCGGTGGAGAGTTTGAACGTTTCGGTCGCCAGTGGCGTGTGCCTGTACGAGGCCCTGCGCCAGCGCTCGCTCTAAAAGGGCGCTTTGCCTGGCGCCGGCCTGCGTGGCACTTTGAAGTCTGCGCGGCGATGCGGTGTCTGGGAGTGCACGATCTGTTGCATCCGCAACGATTTGTCGCCTACTCGACTCGACAGCGACGATTGCAGGGTTAGCCTAACGGGTTTTGCACCTTCAGGCCCCTTTCTCATGAGTCGTAGACACTTTCTATTGCGTGCCACCCAAGCTGCTGCGGCGGTGGGCATTCCCGCCTGGACGCACTCGGCACTGGCTGCGGACGAGGCATTGTCCGCAAAGCACCTCACGCTGGGCTGCTCCATCGCACTCACAGGGCCGCTGGGGGTGGCGGGCACCGAGCAGGTGGCGGGCATGAAGGCGGCCTTTGCAGAGCTGAATGCTGCAGGTGGCGTGCATGGCCGTGAAATCAGGCTAGATGTACGTGACGATGGCTATGTGGCCAGTCGCACATCGCAAAACGTGGCGGGCATGCTGGAGGCGCAGTCGGTTTTCGCGCTGATCTCGCCCCTGGGCACTGCCAACACCGCAGCCATCTTGCCCATGGTCGAGGGCAAAGGTGTGCCCACGGTGGGCCCGGTCACTGGCGCCACGTCACTGCGTTCCGCCGACCAGCGCAATGTCTTTTTCCTGCGCCCCAGCTACCGCGACGAGTCGTTGCGCCTGGTCAAACAGGTGGTAGAGATGGGCCTCAAGCGCATTGCCGTGGTGTACCTGGACAACCCGTTCGGCAAAGAGGTGCTCAAGGACATGTCGAAGGCGCTGGACGATGCAAAGGTCGAGCGGTCTGGAGAGTTTGCGCTGGCGGTGGACGGAAAGAACGCAGCCGAGCTGGCCGACAAGGTGGCCGCAGACCGCCCCGGCGCCGTGCTGTTGGCCACCACGGGCACTGCCAACACTGCGTTTGTGCTGGCGTTCCGGGGCAAGGCGCAAGGCGTTCCGTTGGCCGGGTTGTCGGTATCGGTGGTGTCGTCTGAACTGCCCAAGCTGGCCGCCGCAACGCGCGGGCTCGCGCTGGTGCAGGTGTTCCCCGACGCCAATTCGCAGAAGTCGGTTGTGGTGCGCAAGTTCCAGTCAACGATGAAGGCAGTGGGGGCCAATCCCGCGCATCTCAACAGCACCAGCAGCCTGGAAGGTTGGCTCAACGCACAAGTGATGATCGAGGGACTCAAGAACGCAGGCAAGGAGCCCACGCGCGACAGGCTACGCAGCGGCTTGGCAGGTATCCGCGCGTTGTCTTTTGGTGACTTCAGCGTCGGGTTTGGCGGCAAGGCGCCCTTCGTGGGATCGGACGCCATGTACCTCGCCGTGTATGGCGAGAACGCCCGCCGCATCAGCTAGGGACGGGGGCGGGGCGATAACGAAGACGGTGGCCGTGTGGAGCAGGGCAGACCTTGCGCGCAGCCAAACGCTTCAAACAAGGCGCGGCTTGGCACTACCCTAAACCCAGCCCAGTGCTCCAAGCAGGGCACCCGCCCCCAGCATCCACAGCAGATGCAGCTTGGTGCGCCACACCAGGAGAGCCGCTATTGCTGTGAGCGTCCACAGGGGCCAGTTGCTCAGCTCAGGCCCGTGGGCGCGCGTGAGCACCCATGCCGTGGCCAACAGCAAGCCGATCACGACGGGAGCCATGCCCTGCTTGAAAGCACGCACGCTGCGCCGGTTGCGATTGCGATGACCCCAGCGTGTGGCCTGCCATGTCAGCAGGCTGCTGGGCAGCATCACCCCCACCATGCACAGCGCAATGCCCAGAAGGCCCAGCGCCCAGCCGGCCGCGCCAGGGCCGCCTGCATTGATGCCCACATTCCACCCCAGCAGTGCAATGAACAGAACATTGGGCCCGGGCGCCGCCTGTGCGATGGCGATGGAGGCATTGAACTGAGGGTCGGTCAACCATCCATTTCGCTCCACCAAAAAGCGATGCATGTCGGGTGCTGTGCTGATGGCGCCGCCCACTGCCAGTAGCGACAGCGACATGTAATACATGAACAGGTGAAACCAGTCGAGCGGGGTCAGCGGCGCCATGGCGGCTACAGCGGGCATGGCAGTGGTCATGGGGCAATCTTTTTCCAGGTCAGCACACAAGCCAGCAAGCCCACGCTGGGCAGGGTCCAGAACAGGGGCCAGCGTAGCCCCGCCATCAGGCCCACGGTGAGGCCAGCCAGGGCCACGCAGACAGCGAGGCCGAGCGGGTGCCTGCGCAGTGTGGAGGACAATTTCAGGCCCATGCCCGCGATCAACCCGGCTGCCACCGCGCCCATGCCGCGCAGGGCGCCCGCCACGGCCGGGTGCGATGAGAACTGGGCGTACACCACGGCAAGCGCCAGCACGAGCATGAGCGGGAAGGTCAGCATGCCCGCAAGGGCGGCCAACGCCCCGCGCCAGCCAAAGTAGCGTTCGCCGATCATGATGGAGAGGTTGACCACATTGGGGCCGGGCATGATCTGCGCCACCGCCCAGTCCTCGACAAACTCCTCGTTGGTCATCCAGCGCTTTTTCTCTACCAGTTCGCGCTGTACGACGGCAAGCACACCGCCAAAGCCCTGCAGTGCAAGCCAGGTGAAGGACCAAAAGAGATCCGCGCAATCGCGCGGCTGGGGATGGGCGGCTGACTCAGCAGGGAAGGCAGTCACGTCATTGGCTTCGGCCATGGGTTCATTGCGTCAAAATGGCCTCTGGCGCTTATGGATAAAGCGCGAGATGCTATCAAATCGGGAGTAAATGTACCCAATGCGTGCTCGCGCCAAGGCTGGCACGCGGTAGGGCGCTGGACCGGCCAGCATGAAGCCCGCTATGGTAGCCCGCAATGGCGCTGTCGCGCGCCCAATGCCCGTCGCGTTACGGCAAGGCCGGAGCGAGAATGTGCGTGCGCGCCGGTGTCGCGCTGGCGTAGCCGTTTATTTGCCCAGCTTGCCCTCCAGCACATGCCCCTGTACGCGCCAGCCCGCCTGGTTGAGGAACTTGACTTTGAAGATGCGCAGGTCCGCCTGGGCCTCGTACTTGACTTTGAAGATCTTGAACGTGGCCTGACTGTCGTAGTGCACCATGTGCCACACCGCATCGCCTGCGGCTTGCTGCTCGTACGGGACCTCCAGCACGGCCAGGTCTGCCTGGCTCTCGTAAGCGGTTTCGAACACCTTGGCGTCGGCTTGGTTTTCGTACTTCACGACCAGTACTTGTGCCATTTTCAGTCCCTCAACAGTGGGTGGATCGGTGGCTTCCTGCGAGAGCGCTGGAAGCCACCCCGAGGGTATCGAAGAATCCGCCGGGCGCGTCCTGGCGGCCGACGGGCGCGCTGCATTAGCGCCTTGCCGGCCGAGTCGATCAACGACGGCGTTGCGGACAGTTGTTGCATTGACCGATCTCTGTGCCGGCGGATGGTGTGCCGATCGCAAGCGGCTGACGCTCACAGATCCCGCGCTACCATCCCATGCGCAAAACCTTTCGGCGGTGCGCCAGCGAGCAGCGCGCGGGTGCAGTGCGGCGCTATCCCGACATTGCGCTGGCGCCACCTGGGCAGCCTACACACACTCCATCACCACCATGCAAACAGCAGACTACATTGTCATCGGGGCAGGAATCGCAGGCGCTTCGGTTGCCTGGCAACTCGTGCAGGACGGGCGCAGCAGCGTGCTGCTGCTGGAGCGGGAATCGCAGCCGGGCTACCACACCACGGGCCGCTCGGCTGCGCTGTACATGGCCACTTACGGTACACCGAACATCCAGGCATTAACCCGTGCCAGCCGCGCGTTCTTTGACGCGCCGCCGCCCGAGTTCGGTTCGCAGCCCATCCTTTCGCCCCGCGGAGTGGTTTATGTGGCGGGACCCGAACAGTTGGCCCTGTTGCAACAGACGTTCGAAAGCGCCCGCGCCGCGTCACCCAATGTGGAGTGGGTTGAGAAGGCCGCGTTGCTGGCACTGCTGCCGTGCCTGAGGCCGGAGGCAGTAGCCGCAGGAATGAGCGAGCCCGAGGCGGCTGACATCGACGTGCACGCGCTGCACCAGGGCTACCTGCGCGGGCTGCGCCAGCGCGGCGGTCAAGTGCTGACGCAGGCGGAAGTGGCCGGCCTGCATTGCGGCAGCGACGTTTGGCGGGTCGAACTGGCCGACGGCCGCCAGCTTCAGGCGACCACGATCGTCAACGCCGCTGGCGCCTGGGCGGATGTGGTGGCCGCGATGGCGGGTGTCCCCCCCATCGGGCTGGAGCCGCGCAGACGCACCGCCTTCACGTTTGCAGCGCCTGAAGGGATGGACGCGAGCCGTTGGCCAGCCGTGATCGGTATTGACGAGAGCTTTTACTTCAAGCCCGACGCGGGGCAGTTGCTGGGCTCGCCCGCCAACGCCGACCCGACGCACCCGCACGACGTGGTCCCCGAGGAGCTGGACGTTGCCACGGGCATCTATCACATCGAGGAAATGACCACCTTCCAGATCCGTCGCCCATCGCACACCTGGGCTGGATTGCGTTCCTTCGTGCCCGACGGGGACATGGTGATCGGCTGGGACAACCATGTGCCCGGTTTTTTCTGGCTGGCGGGGCAGGGAGGGTATGGCATCCAGAGCGCGGCAGGGGCTTCGCTGCTGGCAGCTCGTTTGCTGCGAGCCGAGCCACTGGGCAAAGAACTGGACAATGAAGGGGTTGTGCTGCCAGGCTTGTCGCCCGCACGGCTGCGCTAGGGATTCTCTGCACGAATCGAGCGGCAAGTGTGCACTGCGGATCGGGATGGGCTGCAAGGCGCAAAACGCATAACGCAGCATTAGCCGTAGCTATTGCGAGTATTTGCAACGCCGCAGACCGCCCGACACCGCAGATGCACAAGGAGCGGTGATTGGTGCAGAGGACGCCAACAGGACATTGGCCAGTATGCCCGGGCGCCCCACCTGAAAGCGGGGGGTCAGGCGAAAGTATTGACCTGCGTGCCCAGCGTGCCTGTGGTTGCCAGCGCGGGCTGGGGCATGGATTGCTGCATGGCGTCAATCATGGTCGCAGCAGCCGAGGCCTGCACGTCCAGCGCTTTTTTGAGCACCACCATGTTCAGCGCATCCGAAGTCTTTGCGCTGGCAAGCTGGGTGGCTGTTGACACGATGCTGTTGGTGAGGGCGACGTCCATGGTGACTCCTAGTACCTGATGGCGTTATATCGGCCGCCCGGCACCGGGTCTTGACCTCTGTTACATGTGCGCCCCTTGCTCGGCGCATTGCCGGGGTCGCCATGTATTGGTTACTCCAATGCCGGGACGCCAATACCTCCACAGGTGGCCAGGTCCGAATCGGGCGCTGGCGGCAACTGCCGCGCTGCATCGCGCAGAGCGGTGCGCAGGCCTTCTTCGAAGGTGGGATGGTAGAACGGCATGCCCAGCAGATCGCGCACCGTGAGCTTTTGCTGAATGGCCAGCGCCAGCAGGTGCGCCATGTGCTCGCCTTGTGGGGCGCACATCTCTGCACCCAGCAGCCGGCCCGTGGCTTTGTCCGCATAAATGCACAGGCGCCCTTCGTTGCGCAATGCGGCATGCGCGCGCCCC
Source organism: Acidovorax delafieldii (assembly GCA_002377855.1). Taxonomy (GTDB): domain Bacteria; phylum Pseudomonadota; class Gammaproteobacteria; order Burkholderiales; family Burkholderiaceae_C; genus Acidovorax; species Acidovorax delafieldii_A. The sequence goes on from DFQQ01000042.1 coordinate 36,076, forward strand.
TGGTCGTGGAAGCTGACGCTGCCGGTGACGGTACTGCCCGCGTCCAGATCAGCCAGCCGCCGCCCCGCCACCGCCACCTGCGGGTCTGAAAAAACGATGGCCAGTGGCGTGCGTCGGCGGAATTTGCGCGGCGAACTGGCCAATGCGTTGATTCCTGCAATGTGCCCCTCGTCCGCACCCTCGTGCAGCAGGGGCAGGTGCCCGTTAGCGTCACCCGCCATGAACACCGGCAGGTCGCCGATTTGCTGTGTTTGCGGGTCAATCTGGGGCATTCCGCGTTCGTCCAGCGGCACGCCCAGCGTTTCCAGGCCGAGGTGTTCGATGTTGGGCGTGCGGCCCATGGCGGCCACCACTTGGTCTACCACCACCCGCTGGGCCCCACTGCTCACTTCAATACCGCCCGCCACTTCCCTCAGTTCAGCAGGCGCCCCGGTGTGCAGAACCATTTCGTCCTTGAGCACCCGCGTCAGTTCCGAATTGATGACTGGGTCGCTGATTCCCGCCAGCGAATCGTCGGTGCTGAAAGCCGCCACTTGCAAACCCAGTCGGGCCAGCGCCTGGGCTATCTCTACCCCCAAAGGGCCCATGCCAATCACCGCCATGCGCGGCCCCAGGGTGGGTTGCTCGAAAAGGGTGTCGGTGGTGAGCATGCGCTCGCCAAACGCCAGCCACTCGTCTGGCAGATGGGGGCGTGAGCCCGTGGCGATGATGATGCTGCGCGCCACGTAGGTCTTGCCACCAATGTCGACCGACCCTGGTCCCAGCAAGGTGGCGCGGCCCGATTTTTGGGCGTTGCCCAGCTTCTGGGTGGCCTTCAGTGCTCCGGCGACAAAATCATCTCGCAGATCGCGCACACGCTGCAGTACGGCGGGCAAATCCACCGTCAGCGCTGCACCGCCGCGCAGGCCCAGCTCATCAAAGGCATGCCGCCTGTGGAATGCGCCGGCCGCCTCGATGAGCATTTTTGAAGGCATGCAGCCCACCCGTGCGCAGGTCGTACCCCAGGGGCCGTCGTTCACGATGAGATACCGATCTGTGCGTTTGCGCACTTCGCGCAACGCAGCCAGCCCGGCGGTGCCCGCGCCGATGATGAGGGTGTCCAGGGGTGCACTCATGCGTTGTCTCCGGTATGTTGATGAAGCACGTTGCCGATCTCGCAAGCAAACGCCTCGCCCATCCAGGCAGCCCGTTCATTCAGTCATCCGATTTCGCTCCATCCGCTGCTGCCCCTGATCTTTCTGCAAGCTCCGAGGCTCGGGGGACGTTGGCAGACGGACCCGCCATGGACGGCACACCGCGCCGCACGTCGCCCTGCGCAACATCGGCGGCCTGCTCCTTGCAAACTCACGAGGTCTTGTGCAGTGAGTGTGGCGCCGTTACCGATGAGTGCGTGTAGGCGCACAGGCAGACATGCGCAGTGTGAGAGGCGCCCGCTATGCGGATGCAGGCAACCAACCGACGCGGCCCTGGCCCTGGTCGTTGATGCGCTGCACAAACGCTGCCGCCTGTGCCTCGGGCAGTTGCATCTGCAGGGTGACGAGCGAGCCATGTTGCACGTCTACCAGTTGTGCCCCCGCGGCCTCTACTTCGCGGCGCAGCATCCCTTCGAGCGCATACGGGACGTGGCACTCCAGGGTTTTCATCCGCTGCAGGATGACCTTGGGCGCGGTCAGCAGCGCGTGCGCCACGGTGTCTGTGTACGCACGCACCAGCCCGCCCGCGCCCAGCTTGACCCCACCAAAGTAGCGCACGACGGTGGCCAGGACACCCTCGAGATCCTGGTGGCGAAGTACGTCGAGCATGGGTCGGCCGGCTGTGCCGCTGGGTTCGCCGTCATCTACCGCTGCCGACTGCCCACCCGCAAGCAATGCCCAGCACACATGCGCGGCGCCGGGGTGCTGCTTCCACAATGCGTCGACCACTGCCTGCGCGCTGGCGCGGTCGGCCATGGGCTGCACACAGCCGATGAACCGGCTTTTCTTGATGATGAGTTCGCTGTGCGCTGGGGCAGCCAGGGTTTGGGGCATGGGGCGCAGAGTGTAATGCGGGCGTTGTAGACGTTTGGCCACACCGGAAGTGACGGGTTTTGGCAACGGCTTGCACGCCAAAACGGGCTAACGCATTTGGGTGATAGGCATGCAAGCCGGTTCGGTCCATAGTGCGTACACGGCCAGCAGCGGTGTTTGCGCGTTGAGCCATAGAACGCGGGGCGTTTGCCCCGGACTTGCCACGAGCCAATTCTTCGTTTTGTCATGTTTGCATTCGCGCGTCTGTATGAGAAGCGCCGGGGTTTCGAGAGTTGCCATGCAAACGGCCCAAAGACCTGGAAGGCTCTCAGAAGGAGCCCTCATGCCTGCCATGCCTTTCGCCAATACATTGCACAGTGCCCTTGCGCACCACATCTTCGGGCGCTGCCTCGATACCGCCGCGGCGGCCGAGCCCGCAGCGCAGGCGCAGGCGTCCTGTGCCGCGATGGCACCGGCGCCATCAGCTCCCCAAGACGAATGGCCGGACCTGGCCCAGCGCGTTCGCGACGTTGGCGAATGGTGACGCAGTAACAAGCTCGGTGGCCTGCTGGCCATGGGGGCATACGGGCGTGCAGAGCGACAAAAAAGCACGGCCACCGTAAAATGGAGGCCTCCCCACCATGACTGTGACCGCCACGTTTTCTCGGCGGCTATTCCCCTTTGCATGAACGCCCCCGTTGACGTCTCCTTTTTTGCGCGCGCCGCAAAGCCCTTGACCAGTTACCGTCCGTACTGGGCCAAGCGTTTTGGCACGGCCCCGTTTCTGCCGATGAGCCGTGCCGAGATGGAGAAACTGGGCTGGGACAGCTGCGACATCATCTTGGTCACGGGCGATGCGTACATCGACCACCCCAGCTTCGGCATGGCCGTGATCGGCCGCACGCTCGAAGCACAGGGCTTTCGCGTCGGCATCATTGCCCAGCCCGACTGGCAAAGCGCCGAGCCTTTCAAGGTGCTGGGCAAGCCCAACCTGTTCTGGGGCGTGACGGCGGGCAACATGGATTCGATGATCAACCGGTACACGGCTGACCGGAAGATCCGCAGCGACGACGCCTACACCCCCGGCGACATCGGCGGCAAGCGCCCTGACCGCGCCGCCATCGTCTACAGCCAGCGCTGCCGCGAGGCCTACAAGGACGTGCCCATCGTGCTCGGCGGCATCGAAGGCAGCTTGCGCCGCATTGCGCACTACGACTACTGGAGCGACAAGGTGCGCCGCTCCATTGTGGTGGACAGCAAGTGCGACCTGCTGCTGTACGGCAACGCGGAACGCGCGCTGGTCGAGGTGGCGCACCGCATCGCGGCGCGCGAGCCGGTCGAGAAGATCACCGACGTGCGCGGCACCGCCTTTGTGCGCCGCCCCGACGATGAGAGCGGCAAGGGGTGGTTCGAGATCGACTCCACCACCGTTGACGAGCCCGGTCCGGTCGAGGCGCACATCAACCCTTACATGACCACCAGCGAGCAGGCGGCCGCGCAGGGCGGCAATTGCAGCAAGGATGATGCTCCTCAATCAATAGCTGCTGGCGCTTGCGCTACGGGCGCTGGCGGCCAAAATGAGCAAAAGTCTGCCGAACCCAACCCTCCCATCGCGCCCATCCAGTTCGTGGCCAACCCGGCGCTCAAGACACGGCTGAAGATGCCTCCGCGCGAGAAAACGGTCATCCGCCTGCCCAGCTACGAGCAGGTGAAAAGCGACCCGGTGCTGTATGCCCATGCCAACCGCGTGATGCACCTGGAGACCAACCCCGGCAACGCCCGCGCCATGGTTCAGGCCCACGGCGAAGGCGTGACGGCGCGCGACGTGTGGCTGAACCCCCCGCCCATCCCGCTGACCACGGCCGAGATGGACCATGTGTTCGACCTGCCGTACGCGCGCGGCCCGCATCCCAGCTACGCCGACGAGAACGGCAGCCACGACGGCGCCACCAAGATCCCGGCGTGGGAGATGATCCGGTTCTCCATCAACATCATGCGCGGCTGCTTTGGCGGTTGCACCTTCTGCTCCATCACCGAGCACGAGGGCCGCATCATCCAGAGCCGCAGCGAAGATTCGATCATCCAGGAGATCGAGGACATCCGCGACAAGGTCAAAGGCTTCACCGGCACCATCTCTGACCTGGGTGGCCCCACGGCCAACATGTACCGCCTGGGCTGCCGCTCGCCTGAGATCGAGGCCGCCTGCCGCAAGCCTAGCTGCGTGTACCCCGGCATCTGCCAGAACCTGACCACCGACCACGGCCCGCTCATCAAGATCTACCGCCGTGGGCGCGCATTGAAGGGCATCAAGAAGATCCTGATCGGCTCCGGCCTGCGCTACGACCTGGCCGTGAAGTCGCCCGAGTACGTCAAGGAGCTGGTGCAGCACCACGTGGGCGGGTACCTCAAGATCGCGCCTGAGCACACCGAGCAGGGGCCGCTGTCCAAGATGATGAAGCCGGGCATCGGCAACTACGACCGCTTCAAGCAGATGTTCGAGAAGTTCAGCGAAGAGGCCGGGAAGAAGCAGTTCCTGATCCCGTACTTCATCGCTGCACACCCTGGCACCAGTGACGAGGACATGATGAACCTCGCCATCTGGCTGAAGAAAAACGGCTTTCGCGCCGATCAGGTGCAGACCTTCTACCCCAGCCCCATGGCCACGGCCACGGCCATGTACCACTCGGGCCGCAACACGCTCACCCGCGTGCGCCGCGAAATGCGCGACGCGGCCGAAGAGTCCGTGGACATCGTGCGCGGCGAAAAGCGCCGCCGCCTGCACAAGGCATTCTTGCGCTACCACGACCCGAACAACTGGCCACTGCTGCGCGAGGCCCTCAAGGCCATGGGCCGGGCGGATCTGATCGGCAATGGCAAGCACCATTTGATCCCGACCTTCCAGCCGCTCACGGATGGCGGCTACCAGAGCGCCCGGCGCAAGAATTCCACCCCAGTGGGCCAGAAGGCCGCGTCTGCAACGCCACAGCCACAGGCGGCAAGAGCAGGGCAGCCCCAAAAGAAGGGCCGATTGCTCACGCAACACACGGGCCTGCCGCCTCGGGTCACGGGCGGCGCCAAACCGTCCGCGAAGGCGGCGGCACGCAAACCGCGCTGATCCACTTGGGCAGCGCGGCCAGCCCGCTTGGAACGTGGTCTAGGGCTTGCAGGGTCACGAGGGTTCCCACCCCAAGATGTACCTCGCTAAGGGGAGGGAAGTCAGCTGATCAACACTCCGGTTGCTTGCATGGGGACCAGCCCGTTCTGCGCATCCGTGGCATCGATCCATTCCGATTGGATTCCACGATCTTCGAAGAGGTCGTGAGCAAGGCTCTCAAGGTGGCCCGTTCTGGCCGGCGTGGGTTCCCACGACAACCGATTGGCCTTCCTGCTCGGGCGCTTGTGGCACCAAGTCTTCGATGATGAAGGTGCGGTAATAGAACGCGGCAGCCGCCCCTTCTGGGGTGATGGCTGATACAACGTTGTCTGGCGAATCCTTGTCAGCCATGGCAATCAGCACACCGTGGTGGCCGGTACCTGCCAGATCCGCAATCCGGCGCACCATGTCGCCTTCGGCTCCCACAGAGGGCAGGGGGGCGTCGGTACTCCCCAGGGTGTGGACGATTTCCTGGAGGATGAACTCAGGGCTGGCATGCGCCAACTCCCCCCGGTGGCCCACGTTGTGCAGCGAAGCCGCAGCCTGCCGCACGCAGTCTTCGTCAGGGAACAGCGCAAACACATGGCCGGTGGGGTAAAAAACGCCAGACATGTTGGTCATGCTGGAGTCAAGGATGAGAGGTTTCATGGTGCAGTTCCCGTTGTGTTGCAAACTGCCTGATTGAAACCAGCCGCACATCCATGCGCTGTAGGTGGGCCGGCAATTTTGGCGTCGTCCTGAGTCACCAGTTGGCGCTCGGCCAGCTCTCATGCTATTGGCAAGGCCACGTTGCGTTCAAGTCAACAGGACAAGCCTTTGCGCACAGCGTGCTAAAAATCCCGTGAGCGCCCGCCACACAAGCGCCAGCTGCTATTGGTTTTGATAGGTGAACAGGGCTCTGCCGCATCGGGGCGCATGCGTCACCCGATCAATCCCCCCAACCACGCCGCCAGCGCTGCGCAATGGGCCACTACCGTGAGCCCATACACCATGCGGAACGCGGCTTTTTGCGTCTTGTGCCTCAGTTTTTGTTGGGCAAGCCACGCAGCGGGCCAGCCGCCTGCCAGTGCCAGCAGGTGCAGACGGCTCTCGCGGGTGCGCCACTGGCCGCGCCGCGCCGCGTATTTATCGGATGCGTAGGCCACAAGGGTGACCATGTTCACCCCGAGCACCACCCCCACGGCCCACAGCGACAACCGTTGCGCCCACACGCCCCAAGCCAGTAGCGCCACCCATGCCAACACCATCGTGCCCATCGCCAACGCATAAGGGGCTTGAGAGCACCCGGCTGCGCCTGCGTGCCGACGTCCCTGGCCATTTGGCGGCGCTGTGCCACCCTGGCTGGGCCCGGCCGGACGCTGCCGCGCCGTTTGATCGCTCTGCCGCGGACGTGGCGTTCTGCCCCGAAGCGATCCGCCATTGCTGTGGGGCGCGGCCATGGAGTGCATCTCGTTGCCGGGCGCACCACTTGGGCGCACGGCCATGCCCCTCGGGCCTTTTCCGCCCACGTGAATCTCATCAAAAACGACCGCCATTCCTATCCGGGGCGCTTCCTTTCCCTGAAAGTCGCGCAGGTGAAAAAACACATCCGCAACGGTGTCTGCGCTGCGGATGAGGCCGAACGCGCGCTCGGCGTCCCAGCGGCTGACATGACCGGTTTTTCGCATGGGCAGTTGCTCCAAGATCAGGCCAGTGTTTTCAACAGAATGCCCTGTGCGAGTGCCAAGGTGTTCAGTGGCGCATGGGTCTGCTTTCCGGTGAGGCTGAGCGCGGCCGTGTGGGAGCAGGGCGTGCCAGTTGGCTGCGCGTTCTCGGCCCCATGGAACCGCTCAAACACGCGGATGCGCTGCAGCTCGCAGCCGAACGCACTGGGGCGATACATCGCGGCGTCCGCACCGGACTGGGGCAGGCGGGGCATCGGTGACGTCTGAGCAGACCAAGCGCAAGAAGACTGCGGGCCGAGCCGGCTCGAGGCGGCTCAGCGTGCGCTTGCCGTTCAGCGGCTTTGGTGGCGAGATAGGCATGGTATGGGCCTCCGGCAAATGAAGGAGCAGAACCAGCGCAGGGAACTTTGGTAGTGCACCGGCGTCCTCACTGGGGTGATTTGTAATTGTTACATTGCTCCCCGGAAATCTCTCGAATGCAACGCAGAACCTCTTTGGCCGCCCTGGCGGGGCTGGCCGCTTCCTCGGGAGCATTCATGGCCTCTTTGACCAGCGCCGCAGCCGTGCCCGTTTTACAAGGCCTCAAGCCATCTCCTCGCATGCCCGTGCTGTTTGTGGGTCACGGCAGCCCCATGAACGCCATTGAAGACAACGCGTGGCGCCGCAGTTGGCAGGCCTTGGGCGGCGAATTGCTTGCTCGCGCCGTGCAGCCGCAGCTCATCCTGTGCGTGTCAGCCCATTGGCTCACGCGCGGCGGCTGGCAACTCACAGGCATGGCAAGCCCCAAGACCATCCACGACTTTGGTGGCTTCCCGCAAGCACTGTTTGATCAGCAGTACCCAGCGCCGGGTGCGCCGCTGGTGGCTCGCAGCCTGGCCAGTGAGTTGAAATCCCCCGCCACGGGCGCTGCGCTGGGGGTGGATGCGAGCGAGTGGGGGCTGGACCACGGCACCTGGTCGGTGCTCAAGCCCATGTTCCCCCAGGCTCAGATTCCGGTGATGCAGCTGAGCATGGATTACAGCCGGCCGCCTTCCGAGCATTACGCGCTCGGCCAGCAACTCAAAAGCCTGCGCGAGCGTGGGGTGCTGATCGTGGGCAGTGGCAACATCGTGCACAACTTGCGCGCCACGCGCCGTGGAGCCGCCCCCAACGAGGCGTATGACTGGGCCACCGAGTTCGACACGGTGGTACAAGACCAGATCAAGAAGGGCCAGCTGGGCGCCCTGCAAGACTTTCAGAAACTGGGTGCCGTGGCCCTGCAGGTGCACCCCACGCACGAGCACTATCTGCCACTGCTGTACGCAGCCGGCGCGGTGCACGCTAGCGAGATGCCGCGTTTCTTCAACACGGGCTACCAGTCGGCGTCCATTTCGATGCGGTCGGTGTTGTGGGGGTGAGCTGTTGCACTATTGAATTGATAGCTCGTAGCGCTTATCCATCAAGCGCCAGAGCCAAAAAATACCTGATTAGCGACATACCTCAGA
>DFQQ01000029.1 GCA_002377855.1 Acidovorax delafieldii
GTGTTTGTTTTGTTGTTGGGGGGGGGCGCCCCCCCCCCCCTGGGGGGGGGGTGTCCCAGGGGTTTTTTGGCGACGGCTCCTTGATGTCGCAGGTTTTGCAGTGCACGCAGTTTTGCGCGTTGATCTGCAGGCGCTGGGCATCGCCGCCCTTGGCGGTGTCGGGCACAAACTCGTACACACCCGCCGGGCAGTAGCGCGCTTCGGGGCCTGCATATTTCGCCAGGTTGATGTTGACTGGCACGCTCGGGTCCTTGAGCGTCAGGTGAGCCGGTTGGTTCTCTTCATGGTTGGTGTTGCTGATGAACACGCTGGAGAGGCGGTCAAACGTCAGCTTGCCATCGGGCTTGGGGTAGACGATGGGTTTGCACTGCGCGGCGGGCTTGAGGTATGCGTGGTCGGGCTTGTCGCGGTGCAGCGTCCAGGGAATGTGGCCGCGCAGCACGAATTGCTCAAAGCCGTTCATCAGCGTAGCGGTGGTCAGGCCGTACTTGAACCAGTTCTTGAAGTTGCGGTCCTTGTTCAGCTCGGTGTGCAGCCAGCTGGCTTCGAACGCCTTGGGATAGGCGCTCAGTTCATCGTGCTGGCGGCCGGCCACCACGGCTTCGTAGGCGGCTTCAGCGGCCAGCATGCCGGTTTTGATGGCGGCGTGACTGCCCTTGATGCGGCCCACGTTCAGATAGCCTGCGTTGCAGCCCACCAGAGCGCCGCCTGGGAACACCGTCTTGGGCAGCGCGTTGATGCCGCTGGCATTGATCGCACGTGCACCATACGAAAGGCGCTTGGCGGTGACTTCGCCCTTCTCGTTCTCGAAGTAGTAGCGGACGTTAGGGTGGGTCTTCCAGCGCTGGAATTCTTCAAACGGGCTGAGGTAAGGGTTGCCGTAACCCAGGCCGGTGACGAAGCCCACGGCTACCTTGTTGTCCTCCAGGTGGTAGAGGAACGCGCCGCCGTAGGTGTCGTTTTCCATCGGCCAGCCGGCGGTGTGCATCACAAAGCCGGGCTGGTGGCGCTTGGGGTCGATTTCCCACAGCTCCTTGATGCCGATACCAAAGCTCTGGGGATCGCGGCCTTCATCGAGCTTGAAGCGCGAGATCAGTTGCTTGCCCAGGTGGCCGCGTGCACCTTCGGCAAAAACGGTGTACTTGCCCAGCAGCTCCATGCCCAGCTGGAAGTTCTCGGTGGGCTCACCTTCCTTGCTGATGCCGAGGTTGCCCGTGGCCACACCGCGCACCGATCCGTCGGCGTTGTACAGCACCTCGGCCGCAGCAAAGCCAGGGAAAATTTCCACGCCCAGGGCCTCTGCCTGGTCTGCAAGCCACTTGGTAACTGAACCCAGGCTCACGATGTAGTTGCCGTGGTTGTGGGCGAAGGGGGGCAGCAGTGGGTTGGGCACTCGAAAACCCGACTTCTGGCTCAGGAAAATATACGCGTCGTCCGTTACGGGCTGGTTCAGAGGAGCTCCCTTGGCCTTCCAGTCGGGGATCAACTCTGTGAGGGCCTTGGGGTCCATGATGGCCCCGGACAGGATGTGCGCTCCTGCTTCGGAGCCTTTCTCCAGCACGACCACGGAAATCTCTTTGCCGTTTTCAGCGGCCAATTGCTTGAGCCGGATGGCAGTAGACAGCCCACCAGGACCGCCGCCGACGACGACCACGTCGTATTCCATGGATTCGCGGGGGCCGTATTGGGCAAGAATTTCTTCGTTTGTCATGAGTGTCTCGTCGGGCGTTTGATAATGGTTCGATTTTCTACCGGCAATAGTGTGACCACTGTCTGGCTGGGGACTGATTGTATGCAAGCGAATGCAGACAATCGAACGATCGTGCTTTTTTCATGGATTTGGAGGGCTTTCAAATGGCATACAGCATCGACCTGTCTGGCCGCGTGGCTTTTGTGACCGGTGCATCCAGCGGTCTCGGGGCCCAGTTTGCCCGTACCTTGGCACGCGCTGGCGCGGGCGTGGTGCTGGCCAGCCGGCGCATTGAAAAACTCAAGGAGCTGCGGGCCCGCATCGAAGGCGAGGGCGGCGACGCCCATGTGGTGGAACTGGACGTGACCGACCAAGACTCCATCAAGTCCGCCGTGGCGCATGCGGAAACCGAAATGGGCTCGATCGATATCCTGGTCAACAACTCGGGCGTGAGCACCACCCAGCGCATTCAGGACGTGACGCCTGAAGACTACGATTTCATCTTCGATACCAACGTCAAAGGTGCTTTCTTCGTGGCCCAAGAAGTGGGCAAGCGCATGCTGGCCCGCTCGCGCGGCGCGGCGCCGGGCAGCTTCACGGGCGGGCGCATCATCAACATTGCCTCGATGGCGGGCCTGAAGGTGCTGCCGCAAATTGGCGCGTATTGCATGAGCAAGGCCGCCGTGGTGCAGATGACACGGGCCATGGCGCTGGAATGGGGCAAGTTCGGTATCAATACCAATGCCATCTGCCCTGGTTATATCGACACCGAGATCAACCACCACCACTGGCAAACCGAACAAGGCCAGAAGCTGGTGAACATGCTTCCGCGCAAGCGCGTGGGCAGCCCTGAAGACCTGGACGCCCTGCTGGTGATGCTGGCCAGTGACCAAAGCCATTTCATCAACGGCGCGGTGATTGCCGCAGACGACGGCTTTGCGGTCTGACCCTGGTTGGCCGTGGGCGCACAGGGCAGGGGGGTGTAATGCGAATTGAGATTCCCGAGCTCAAGAAACTGGTCTACGAGATGCGCTTTCCAGTGCGCTGGGGCGACATGGACGCGATGGGCCACGTCAACAACACGGTGTACTTCCGCTACCTGGAAACTGCCCGCATCGAATGGATGCGTTCGGTGGGCTGCAACCCTGCGCCCGACGGGCAGGGGCCGGTAATCGTCAATGCCTTCTGCAACTTCTACCGCCAGCTCGAATACCCGGCGGACGTGTTGCTCAAGCTGTACGTGAGCGACCCCGGGCGTACCACCTTTGAGACCTGGGGCACCATGGAACGCGAGGACGAGCCGGGCGCTGTCTGCGCGGCCGGTGGCGCGACCACTATCTGGGTGGACTTTCCCCAGCAAAAAGCAATTGCCCTGCCGGACTGGATGCGGGCCTTGGTGGACTAGGTAAGGCTCACAAAACTCCCTTGGCGTTGTGTGTCTTGTCGTCCTTTGCGTACCGCCTGCGACAAAACACCTGGCCAAGGCCGTTGCGCTGGGTTTTGTGAGCCGCTCTGAGCCGCCTCGGTTGTGAAGAGAAATTGGCTCTGGCGCTTGATAAATAAGCGCTACAAGCTATTGAAAATATAGCAACTAGGACTCTGCTGAGGATTGTGTGTGCTAGTGGCTCAACGCCCGCGCGCTGCCGCCTGGGGACTGGGTGGTTCTCAAGGCAGCGCCACGCACTGCCACAGTGGCATGCCCCGGTCTTGCGCCGCACCGAGCAGCAGCACGCGCTGCAGGCCGGGCAGGTAACGGATGGTTGTTTGGGGCGCGGTGTAGGCGGCGGTGTCGTTGAGCTGCTCCATCAGCTGCAGTTTTTGGCCAGAGGCGTTATGTGTGATGGTGAGCGTGCGGGCGCCGGTGTACAGCGTTTGCGGGATGCGTCCCTCGGTGCCATAAAAGCCGCCGCGCACGGTGCGCACGCGCTGCTTGCCGGCAAAGGTCGTGTGGATGCGCAGTTGGCCGTCGGCGCTGGTGCAGTCGTCGGTGAAGCCGGCTGCGCAGGTCATGGGCAGCAGTTCGCTGTGCTGCACCGCGCGCACCTCGGGCGCTTTCGCTTCACTGAGGGGCACGCTGACCAAGCGGGCGCAGGTGGCCGTGGCCTCCACGCGCCATGCGGCGGCCAAGGGGTGATCTTCAATGCCCAGGCGCGGCACACCCAAGCCGGCGGCTACCCAATAGGTAGGCGGCTGCCCGCCGTTGTGCAGCAGCGAACTGCTGGGCCAGGGCTGCATGCGGCCCGCGGGCAGCTCTATGGGCAGGGTGTGCAGGGGCAGTGCGTTGGGCTGGCCCGCCACCCACTGAAATCCACCCGCCATCGCCGCCGTGCAGCCCAGGCTGGCCAGCCCGCTGGCCGCCGCGCGCAGCAGCCGGGGCAGGCGCGTCATGTCTTGGGTTTGGGCAGGCGGCCCATCAAGTAGAACTCGGGGTTGGGCATCATTCCGGCAAAGCTGGCCATGCGGTTGGACAAGCCGAAAAACGCAGTGATGGCGGCAATGTCCCAGATGTCCTCATCGTCAAAACCATGGGCGTGCAGCGCCCCGAAGTCTGCGTCTTCGATGGCGTGCGACTGCTGGCACACCTTCATTGCGAAGTCGAGCATGGCGCGCTGGCGCGGTGAGATATCCGCCTTGCGGTGGTTCACGGCCACCTGGTCGGCCACCAGGGGTTTTTTCTCGTAGATGCGCAAGATGGCGCCGTGGGCCACCACGCAATACAGGCACTGGTTGGCAGCGCTGGTGGTGGTGACGATCATTTCCCGCTCACCCTTGGTGAGGCTGCCTTCTTCTTTCAGCATGAGGGCATCGTGGTATGCGAAAAAGGCCCGCCATTCGGCCGGGCGGCGCGCAAATGCAAGAAACACGTTGGGGACGAAGCCGGCCTTTTCCTGTACCTCCAGGATGCGGGTGCGAATGTCGTCTGGCAGCGTGTCCAGGTCGGGGTGGGGGTAGCGTGTCGTCATGGAAGATGTCTCCGGGTCTTGTTGCGGCGCATTGGTCTCATCGCCAGTGCATCATCATAGGATTGCCGCTGCAACCTTCCCCGGCTCAGCACGGGTTCTCAGAAAGCACTTTCCATGACCACAACCACTTCAAAAGATTTTGAACAGGGCTTGCTCACCCGCAAACAGGTGATGGGTGAAGACTTTGTCGCCAATGCCTTTGCCAATGCCACCGATTTCACGATGCCCATGCAGGAGTTCATCACCCGCAACGCCTGGGGAGACGTGTGGCAGCGCCCGGGGCTCGACATGAAAACGCGCAGTTTGATCACGGTGGCATTGCTGACCGCGTTGGGCAAACAGCATGAGCTCAAGGGGCATGTGCGTGGCGCGCTCAACAACGGTGCCTCGGCGCAAGAGATCCAGGAAGTGCTGCTGCACGCGAGCATCTACTGCGGCGTGCCCACAGCGGTGGACGCGTTTCGCTCGGCGGCCGAAGTGATCGACGGACCGAAAAAGACCGCGTGATGGCGGGCCGGCCGGGCGTCAGAGCGACAGGCTCACTGCCCTGCAAGCAGCTTGTGTACCAGGTCGGCCGCCGTCGATGCGTTGTATTTGCGCATGAGGCGCGCGCGGTAAATCTCCACCGTGCGGTGGCTGATCGACAGCGTGCGGCCGATCTCCTTGGAGGTCAGCCCTTCCAGCAGGCGTGCCGCCACCTCGCGCTCACGGCCAGTGAGCTCGGCACGCACAGGGCGTTGTGAACTGAGGTCTTCAAAGCTCCAGATGCCCGAGGCGTGTGGCTCATCGCGGTTGAGGGCCCGGCCAGACACATGGCACCAGAACAGTTCGCCATTGGCGCGCTTCATCACGCGGTTGTCGGCATAGTGGCCCTTTGCGTTCAGGATCGGGGCCATGTGGGCGCCCAGGCGTTCGTACTCGTCGGCGCTGGGGTAGAGGATCTGGAACGACTGGCCCATCAGCACTTCGCGCGAGGCGCCGAACATTTCGCACACGTGCCGGTTGCAGTCGACCATTGTCCGGTTGCGTGACAGCACCAAGCCCACGGGAGCCAAATCAAAAGCCAGTCGGTAATCTACGTCCATGGTGCTGGTGTTTTTCTGCAAACGGTTCAGAGCCCACTGAGGGCAAATCTTTACGGGGTACTACTTATGGGGCTAAGTAGTATCGTAGTGCATCAAACATTCGCAAGGAGATCGTGGTGAACAAGTTATTTCCCTCCGCGGCCAAGGCGCTGGAAGGTGTGGTTGCTGACGGTCAGCTGCTGGCCGTGGGCGGCTTCGGGCTGTGCGGCATCCCGGAAGCCCTCATCGACGCTTTGCGCGACTCGGCAGTGAAGAATCTCACGGTCATCTCCAACAATGCGGGTGTGGATGGGTTTGGCCTGGGCAAGCTGCTGGAAACCCGCCAAATCAAGAAGATGATTTCTTCGTACGTGGGCGAAAACAAGGAGTTTGAACGCCAGTATCTGGCGGGCGAACTGGAACTGGAGTTCACCCCCCAGGGCACGCTGGCCGAAAAGCTGCGCGCAGGCGGCGCGGGCATTCCGGCCTTCTTCACCAAGACCGGCGTGGGCACCATCGTGGCCGAAGGCAAGGAACTGCGCGATTTCGACGGCGAGACCTACGTGATGGAGCGCTCGCTGGTGCCAGACGTGTCGCTGGTCAAGGCTTGGCGCGCAGACAAGTCGGGCAACCTGCAGTTCCGCCTGACGGCACGCAACTTCAACCCCGCAGCCGCCACGGCCGGCAAGATCTGCATCGTCGAAGTGGAGGAAGTGGTGGAGACCGGCGCGATGGCGCCCGATCAGGTCCACCTGCCTGGCATTTACGTGCACCGCATCGTGCACAACGCCACGCCCGAAAAGCGCATCGAAAAGCGCACCATCACAGACAAGGCCGGCGTCTGAGCCCGCCGCAGCACAACAGTACAGAACAAGCTGGAGAAGTAACTATGTCGTGGAGTCAAGACCAAATGGCGGCGCGTGCCGCCCACGAGCTCGAAGACGGCTTTTATGTGAACCTGGGCATTGGCATCCCCACCTTGGTGGCCAACTTTGTGCCCGCCGACAAGGAAGTGTGGCTTCAGTCTGAAAACGGCATGCTGGGCATTGGCCCCTTTCCGACCGAGGACGAGGTGGACGCCGACCTCATCAACGCGGGCAAGCAGACCGTCACCACTATCAAGGGATCTTCCATTTTTGGCAGTGATCAGTCATTCGCCATGATCCGTGGCGGCAAGATCAACCTGTCCATCCTCGGCGCCATGCAGGTCAGCGAGAAGGGCGACCTGGCGAACTGGATGATCCCCGGCAAGATGGTCAAGGGCATGGGGGGCGCCATGGACCTGGTAGCCGGCGTCAAGCGCGTGATCGTGCTCATGGAACACGTGGCCCGCAAGAAAGATGGCACGGAAGATATGAAGATTTTGCCCAGCTGTACCCTGCCTCTGACAGGCGTGGGCGTGGTGGACCGCATCATTACCGACCTGGGCGTGATGGATGTGACGTCAGAAGGCCTCAAGCTCGTGGAACTGGCCCCGGGCGTGAGCTTTGAGCAGATCCAGTCGAAGACGGGCGTGACCTTGCTGCGCTGAGTGCGGTTTTTGCGATGCCTGAAAGGGCCGGTTGCCATCCGTGGCGCCGGCCCTTTTTCATGTGCGCGCTCCCGGCCGAGCGTCTGTTGCTGTCACCGTGTGGACAACGTGCTGCCGGATAGTGCGCTGGGCGACTGCACTGTGTGCAGGCAGCCGTGACAATGGCCGCCATGCAAACCAACACACGAACATTGCGCTTCATGGCGCTGGCGGCGTTCACCAGCATGGCTTCGATGCGCGTGTGCGACCCCATGCTGCCCGCTTTGGCCCAGGAATTCAGCGTCAGCACCGGCGATGCCTCTGCGGTGATCGCAGCGTTTGCCGTCGCCTATGGTGTGCTGCAACTGGTGTATGGCCCGCTGGGCGACCGGCTGGGCAAGACGCGCGTGGTGATCGGTGCGACCTCGGCATGTGCTCTGTTCAGTGCCTTCACGGCGCTGGCACCCAATCTCACGGCATTGGTCGTGTCTCGGGCGGCGATGGGCGCGTCGGCGGCGGGCATCATTCCCCTGTGCATGGCCTGGATCGGTGACCAAGTGCCTTATGAGCAGCGCCAAGAGACACTGGCGGGCCTGATGGTGGCCACCGTGTCGGGAATGATGGCCGGTCAGTGGTTCGGCGGCTTCGCCGTGGAGGCGCTGGGCTGGCGCGTGGCGTTCGCGGTGCTGTCGCTGCTGTTTGCGGTGGCGGGGGGGCTGCTGTGGCGGCAGATGAGGCAAGTGGCTGCGCAGGCAGCCGGGAGCGAGGCGGCTGCAGCAAGCGCATTCTCCATGCGTGGATACCTGGCTAGCACACGCCAACTGCTGGCCATGCCGCGCGTGCAATGGGTGCTGACGGTGGTCACGATCGAGGGCGCGTTGGCGTTTGGCACCCTGGCGTTTGTGCCGAGCCGCATGGTGGAAGGGTTTGGCCTCTCGGCTGCGGCCGCTGGCGGCGTCATGGTGATGTATGGCATTGGCGGCTTGCTGTACAGCGTGTTCGCGCGCAGGTGGCTGGCGTTGCTTGGCGAGCACGGCTTGGCGCTGCTGGGCGCCGCCCTCATCGCGGCCGGCTTGTTGCTGCTGGCGTGGTCGCCAGTGGTGGCTTGGGCCGTGGTGGGCTGTTTTCTGGCTGGGCTCGGGTTCTACATGCTCCACAACACCTTGCAGACGCAGGCCACGCAAATGGCGCCCCAAGCGCGGGGCATGGCCGTCACGCTATTTGCCTGTCTGCTGTTTCTGGGGCAATCGGGTGGGGTGTTTCTGGTGGCGCTGAGCGTGGACCGGGGCTGGCTGGTGCCGGTGTTCACCGCAGCCGCCGCCGGGGTGGTGGCGCTGGGTGTCGCCATCTCGCGTGTGCTGCGCAGGCGCAATGCAGCCACTTAATAACCTGCGTGTCTTATGACGTAATTATTTGATGGTTTGATTTTTTATAGCGAAGTAATACAGTCCAGCCCCTTACCCAACTTTCCAGCGCCGCAGCGGGTGATCCACCTGGGCGGCGTGATTTGTTTGCATGATTCATTTACGGGGCATCACCCAGACGTACCAGGGTTCACAAGGCCCGGTGGAGGCCCTGCGGGGCATTGACCTGCAGATCACCCCTGGCGAGGTGTTCGGCATCATCGGGCGCAGCGGCGCGGGCAAAAGCTCGCTGGTGCGCGTTATCAACCTGCTCAACCGGCCCACGCGGGGCGAGGTCATCGTCAACGGCCGCGACCTGACAAAGTTGAACGACGCCCAGCTGCGCGAGGCGCGCCGCGACATCGGCATGGTGTTCCAGCACTTCAATTTGCTTTCATCTCGCACGGTGTACGACAACGTGGCCTTGCCGCTGGAGCTGGCAGGCATGGACAAGGCCGCCATTCGCGAACGCGTCAGCCCGCTGCTGGAGCTGGTGGGCCTGGCCGCGCTGGCCGACCGCTACCCCGCGCAGATCAGCGGTGGACAAAAGCAGCGCGTGGGCATTGCGCGTGCGCTGGCCAGTCGGCCCAAGGTGCTGCTCAGCGACGAAGCCACTTCGGCGCTGGACCCGGAGACGACCCGCTCGATTCTCGATTTGCTGCGCCAGGTGAACCGCGAGCTGGGCCTGACGGTGGTGCTCATCACCCACCAGATGCAGGTCATCAAGCAAGTGGCAGATCGCGTGGCGGTGATCGACGCTGGCCAGATCGTGGAGCAGGGCCGGGTGCTGGATGTGTTCACCCGCCCGCAGCAGCCCATCACTAAGAGCCTGATCGACGAAATCCTGCCGCAGGAGTTGCCCGCCAGCGTGCTGCAGCACGTGCACCAGCTGGCCGTTCAGTTGCGCACCACGGCACCCGGGCACGTCGGCCAGTTGTTGCGCTTGTCGTATGCGGGCGACAGCGCCTACCAACCAGTCCTGTCGCGCATGGTGCGCGAGTACGGCGTGGACATGAGCATCCTGCACGGACAGGTGGATGAAATCCAGGACCAGACCTTTGGTTCGCTGGCGCTGTATGCGACCGGCGAGCCGGCGCGCCTGAGTGGCGCGGTGGAGCATTTGCGCGCCAGTGGCGTGGAAGTGCAAGTTGTTGAGAGCGGGGGGTAAGGGCCATGTTTGCAAATTTCACCGAAGCCATGCTGGAGCTGTTCGTCACCTCGTTGTGGGAGACCATCGTCATGGTGGGCATTTCAGGCGTGGTGGGCGCTTTGCTGGGCGTGCCGCTGGGCGTGTTTCTGCGATTGACGGACGAGGGCGGCGTGCTGCAAAACGGCCCCGTCAACAAGCTGGTCGGCTGGGTGGTGAACGCCGTGCGTTCCACGCCGTTCATCATCTTGCTGGTGGCCATCATTCCGCTCACGCGCTTTGTGACGGGCTCGTCAATCGGCACGGCCGCAGCCGTGGTACCGCTCACCATCGCTGCGGCGCCCTTTGTGGCGCGCCTGGTAGAAGCCACCCTGCGCGAGGTAGACCACGGTTTGGTCGAAGCCGCCCAGGCCATGGGCGCCACCACCAGCCAGATCGTCTGGAAGGTGCTGCTACCCGAGGCGTTGCCCGGCATCGTCGCGGGGCTGACCATCACCTTCGTGAGCCTGACCGGTTATTCGGCCATGGCGGGAGCCATCGGCGGCGGTGGACTGGGCGACCTGGGTATCCGCTACGGCTACCAGCGCTTTCTGCCTGAAATCATGCTGGCCGTGGTGCTGGTGCTGATCTTCTTCGTGCAGGCCGTGCAGAGCCTGGGCGACTGGGCGGTGCGCAAACTCAGCCACCGCTGAGAAGCCGTTCCGCGCGACTCACGCCGTACTCGCTTCTTTTTTGATAGCTGCTGGCGCTTTATCCACAAGCGCTGGCAGCTATTTTTGCTTGTTTTCCGCAAAAGCCGTGTGCAGGCTCCGCAAGGGCCTGTGGGGGCGTACCAACCCGGCGCGCGAGAGTTCGATCTGCATCAGATCGCCGTGCGGTGAACAGGGCAAAGTGCTGGTATCGACCTGCTTATTGCTCCAACCGCACCGGGGCTTGCATGAAAGAATGGTAGCCATGACACACACCCGACGCCAATCCATCCACCCAACCGATGCATGCGCCAGGCTTGCGCGGCTGTGCATTGCCGTGCTGGGGCTTGCCAGCGCGTTTGGCGCCCAGGCGCAAAACAAGGCTGCAGAGGTGGGGCTTTCTCCATCACCCGACGGCAGTTACGTGGCCGACGAGCGGCTGAGGCTGGCGTGGGCGCGGTGTGTCGAGGGAATGGAGTGGAATGGCAAAACCTGCACAGGTACACCCCTGATGCTGGACCGGGCGCAGGCCCGTGCCCGCGCGGCCGAGCGATGGAAGGCCGAAGGTGTGAATTGGCGCCTGCCGCGCGCGCCCGAACTGCAGCGCCTGGTCAACAAGTCTGCGCAGCCGCCCGGCATTGACCCCGCCCTGTTTCCGGCGGCCCCCCCGGACTGGCACTGGACTTCCACCACCGACGTCAAATCGGTGCAGCAAAGCCAGTACACCTATGGCAACGTGATGCAGAGCCGATCAGGCGCGGGTGCCAACCAGATGTCGTTCTTGCACGGCTGGGCGGTGCACTTGCGCACAGGCGAGGCGCGCAAGGATGTGAGCAAGGAAACGCGGTTGCCGGTGCGTCTGGTCCGCCCGCTCACGGAGCCTTGAGCTGGGCTGGTTCAAGGCAGCGCGCGAGCCTCCCGGGCCCCAGGCGCCAGCATGGACTCGGGCTCAAAGTGCTTCAGCACGTGGCGCGTCATCGCCAGGGCCAGAGCCTCGTCGCGCACCACCACCGTACCCACGCCGTCGGCCCGCAGCAAGGCCGATTCTTCTTCGCTGTGACTGCGCACCACGATCTCGATGGCCGGGTTCAGGGCCCGCGCAATTTCTGCCATTTGGCGCACATGGAGCGTGTCTGCGATGGCGATGACGAGCATGGCGGCGTTGGCGATGTGGGCCTGGATCAGCACCTCGGTCTCGGCCGCATTGCCGGACACGGCGGCCATGCCGGCATGGCGCAGCGACTCGACCAACTCGCGGTTCTGATCAGCGACGATGCAAGGAATGCCCGACGCGGCCAGTGCCTTGGCAATGCCCCGGCCCACCTTGCCGTAGCCGACCAGGACCACTTGCCCTTCCAGGTACCTGCGCTCAGTGCTCATGGGTAACTCTGCATAAGGATCTTCGCGCTGGTCCAGTCGGCGGGCCAGGTCAGAGCGCTTGAGAAGCCACGCCTGCAGCGGCGCGATGGCGGCAAACAGCAGCGGGTTCAGCGCAATCGAGATCAATGCGCCTGCGAGTACCAGGCTCATTCCCACGGCGGGCAGCAGGCCCAGTGTCACCCCCAGGCCGGCCAGGATGAACGAAAACTCGCCGATTTGCGCCAGGCTGGCCGCCACGGTAAGCGCGGTATTGAGCGGGTAGCGGAACGCCAGCACCAGCGCCAGTGCTGCCACCGATTTGCCCAGCATGATGATCGCGACCACTCCCAGCACGGGCATGGGTTGCTCCACCAGCACCATGGGGTCGAACAGCATGCCGACCGACACAAAGAACAGCACCGAAAAAGCATCGCGAAGCGGCAGCGACTCTTTGGCCGCGCGGTGGCTGAGGGCAGATTCGCGCATCACCGTGCCCGCAAAAAACGCCCCCAGTGCGAACGAGACGCTGAAGAGCGCCGAAGCGCCGTAGGCGATGCCAATGGCGGCCGCAACGACCGACAGGGTGAACAGCTCGCGCGAACCCGTCTTGACCACTTGCCACAGCAGCCATGGCAGGGCCTTGCGGCCCACCAGCAGCATCAGCGCAATGAACGCAGCCACTTGCAGCAGGGTCTGGCCCAAAGCCAGCCACAGCGGGCGGGCGTCTTCGGCGGGAGCGGCGGTGCCGCCCAGCAGGCCCGCGAGGGGGGGCATCAGCACCAACACCAGCACGCAGGCCAGATCCTCCACCACGAGCCAGCCCACCGCGATGCGGCCGTTCATGGAGTCGAGCACGCCGCGTACTTCCAGCGCCTTGAGCAGCACCACGGTGCTGGCGCACGACAGCGACAGGCCAAAGATCAACCCACTGCCCGCGCCCCAGCCCAGCCACCACGCCAAGCCCATGCCCAGCAACGTGGCCACGGTCATCTGCACCACCGCTCCGGGCACCGCCAGCCTTCGAACCGACAACAGATCGCCGAGGGAAAAATGCAAGCCCACTCCAAACATCAGCAGCATCACGCCGATCTCGGACAACTGGGAGGCAATGTGCACATCGGCCACAAACCCGGGGGTGGCCGGGCCAATGAGGATGCCCGCCAGCAAGTAGCCCACCAGCGCGGGCAGGCGCAGCTTTTCAGCAATGAAGCCGAACACCAGTGCCCCGCCAAACCCGGCGGCAATGGTGGTGATCAGCGTGAGGTTGTGGTCCATGCCTGGTAAATGGTGAAAGTCATCTATCGGTGTATGGGGGCTGCCAAGGCGCGGTTACCGGCCGCAAGCTGCGTGCCCAGTGCGCCAGGCCTTTTTGTGCAGTATCAGGCAAAGCGATGGCAGATCCAACGGGGCTGCCCCGTCGGGTGCCGTGGCGCAGGGCTTTTGGGCCGGGGCTGGCGAGGGGTGCATTGTTAGGTACCTGGGCTCTTGGACTCTCGGGCATTCGGGCATTTGGGCATTCGGGCATTTGGGCATTTGGGCATTTGGGCCCATGTGGCGCGATACTCATGGCAACGCGCCGCAGAGCGCGTCCATCAACCCACTCCGGAGACAACACCGCCATGCCCATTCCGTTCCAGACCTTCGAGCCCGAACTGTTCGCCCGTGCACAGCCTTTGCTGGACGATGAGTGGCTGGGCCGCGACCCCGAACTGGCGCCCGTGTTGCCGACCGTACTGGCACGCAATGTGGGGCAAGACTGGCACAAGGCAGGCACTTTTCGACACCACCTGGTGGGGGTGACCCGTTCGCTCACGGTGTGGCAACAGCCGCGCGACGTGCGCATGCTTGGCCTGCTGCACAGCGTGTATGGCAACGCATTCGTGGACTTGGTCAAGTTCGACCCGGCCAGTGAGCGGGCACGGCTGCGTGAACTGGTGGGGGAGGGGGCGGAGCACCTGGTGCACCTTTTTTGCACCCAGTCGCGCACGCAATTCGTGCAAAAAGTGCTGGGCCAGGGCATAGACCCAGACGGGAGTCTCTTGCTCGACAAAGACGGCGCGCAGCATCGGCTGTCGCCGTTCGAGGTAGCGGCATTCATCATCGTGAGCATGGCCGACACCATCGAACAATGGTTCAGCTGGCAGGACGACATCTACTCCAGGTTTCCCCATGTTCAGCACCGGCCACAGGCCGTGCATTGGGCGGCATCGCTGTGGCCAGGGCCCATGCGGCCTACCGGGCGCATGGTGCATCAGATCAATGGGCTGGCGAAGGCGCTGCAGCACCCCGGGCTCCAGGGGCTGTTGCCGACACCGCCAGTTTTCGGGCATTGCAACCACCATCTTTCTGCCGCCAACGAGGCCGCAGCAGCCTCGCTGTATTGGTCGGTCATCCAGCAAGACCAGCCATTGGTAGACCTGGACGTGGCCACCGGCGTCCTCGAAAGCGCCGTGCGCCACAACCCGTGGGTGGGCGAGCCACAGATGGTGTTGTCGCAGTTGTATCTTGCAGCGGGCCGCCAGGCCGAAGCCAAGGCGGCAGCCAGCAGTGCGCTGCACCTGTTCAGCGCGTGGGGCAATTCGTGGGACAAGCGTGTGCAGTGGGGCGCATGGGTCGCGTGGACACGCATCCTTTTGCAGGCCGCCGAGGGTGGCCCCTGGCCTGAGCGGCTGGACAAGCTGAACAACGTGGCGTTGCGCGGCACCGAATGACCTCAATGACCTCAATGAGCCGTCTGACCTGAGCCAGGGGTGGTGCAGCACTGCTGCGCCAAACACTGAGCAAGGCAGGGGCGGAAGCGGGGTCGGCCCTGACGCCCGCTCGCCGCCAGGCGCCATGGCCACCCCGCTTTCGTGAGATGCTGGTTTGTTATGTGAAATAGTGGCTAAGGTAATTAAAACTTATTCTTTTGAGTTTTAAGAATTGGTGCGTACGATCAGAAACATCTCCATACGAAAGGTGTTTCCGTGAACAAGCGCTCTCTGTTGCAATCAGCCCTCGCATTGGCTCTGGCCTCTGGTTTCGCCACGGGTGCCATGGCCCAGGACAAGCCCGTTAAGATCGGCGTGACGGGCG
Source organism: Acidovorax delafieldii (assembly GCA_002377855.1). Classification (GTDB taxonomy): domain Bacteria; phylum Pseudomonadota; class Gammaproteobacteria; order Burkholderiales; family Burkholderiaceae_C; genus Acidovorax; species Acidovorax delafieldii_A. The sequence continues at coordinate 14,901 of DFQQ01000029.1, forward strand.
GCCCGCACGCGCAGATTTTTGAAGTGGTCAAGAAAGTGGCCGAAAAAGACGGCCTGAAGCTCCAGGTGATTGAGTTCAGCGACTATGTGCAGCCCAACGCCGCGCTGGCATCGGGTGACCTGGACGCCAACAGCTACCAGCACAAACCTTACCTTGACCAGCAAGTCAAGGACCGTGGTTACAAGTTTGTGTCGGCCGGCTACACCGTCAACTTCCCCATCGGGATCTACTCCAAGAAGATCAAAAGCCTGGACGAGCTCAAGCAGGGTGCAAAGTTCGGCATTCCGAACGATCCTACAAACGGCGGCCGCGTCCTTCTGCTTTTGCAGGACAAGGGCCTGATCAAACTGCGCCCCGAGGCAGGCCTGAAGGCGACACCCCTGGACGTGACAGACAACCCCAAGAAGATCAAGTTTGTGGAGCTGGACGCGGCCCAACTGCCCCGTTCGCTGGACGATCTGGATGCATCCGCCATCAACACTAACTACGCCTTGCCCGCCGGCCTGAACCCTGGCAAGGACGCCATCGCCCAAGAAGGCGCCAAAAGCCCCTACGTCAACCTGATTGCGGTGCGCGAGGCGGACAAGGACAAGCCTTGGGTTGCCAAGCTGGTCAAGGCGTACCACTCGGAAGAGGTGCGCAAGTTCATTCAGGCCGAATTCAAGGGCGCGGTGCTCCCCGGCTTCTAAATCGCAGGTTGGGCCCGGCTTGCACGGGCCCCGCACTGCCGAGCCAAGCGGGCCTGCGGCCCGCTTTTTTTCGTGTTGAGCGGTTGCAATCGCTCGGCGGTGCAGTGAGCTTATTGTTGCCATAGCAAGCGCCCTGCGCCAGCCCGTCGCATAAACGCCCCGCCTGCCGTCTGCCCGCGTCATGGCAAATGAAGCAGGCCGTTTCATGCCAAATTAGGTAGAAAGCCTTTTCTGGAAAGCGCGAGCAGCTATTTGTTTGATAGCATTTTCGACTCCATTTCCTTCTCAAGCGCTGCCGACCACTTGCTGCCTGCCAGCAGATTTGGCTTGGTACACCAGCCCATCAGCGCGTGAGAGCAGCGCGGCTGCTGCTTCGCCCGGCCGGTAGGCCGTGACCCCAAAACTGGCGCTGATGTGTACCCAGCCATCGCCCTCGGGTTTTCGCACTGCATGCAGCGGCAGGGCGCTGCATAGCCGGTGGGCGATGGCGACGGCCGCCTCCAGGTCGGTTTCTGGCAGCACCAGCACAAACTCCTCTCCGCCATAGCGCGCCATCCAGTCTACCCCGTGGCGCAAGCTGGCGGCGACGTGCTGGGCTGCGCTGCGCAGCACCTCGTCCCCCAGCGCGTGCCCATGGGTGTCGTTGAATTGCTTGAAGTGGTCTACGTCCATGAACACCACTGAAAGCGGTCGGCTGTAGCGCTGCGCGCGCTCCATTTCTTCGGGCAGCCTGTCTTGCAGTGCACGGCGATTGAAAGTTCCGGTCAGGCTGTCGGTGACCGAAAGCTGTCGGATTTGCTCCAGCAGCCGTTCCAGCTGGGCGGTGCGCTCGGTGACCAGGCCGTCCAGGTTGTGAATGTGGTCGTGCAGTGCTGATTGCAACTTGACGACGCCTTGCTCCAGCAGGTCGATCTCGTCGCTGTGGCGTTGCGTTGGGCGGTTCAGCCGCAACGGCGTCGTCAGCCGCTCGGGGCTGAGTGCGCTGGCAAACCCAGCCACCGTGGACAGCGGTTTTTGCAACAACTGCTTGAGCATGAACGCGATCAGCGCACAAATACCGGCCGTGAGCGTGCTGTAGCCCAAAAAGATGCGCAGCGCTTCTGCTATCAAGCCATGCTGCAGGTAGTGAGGGTTGCCGCTGAGTTGCAGCACGCCCAGGGACTGCGAGCCGTGGGGCGCATAGATGGTGATGTTGCGCACTACCCCTTGGGTGGCCAGTGCGGGGCTGCCTGCCTCAAAGGTTTGTCCTCCGGTGGCCTGCAGCCGTGCAAACCCGATCTCGGGCTTTTTCGCGATGAATTGCATCTGGGCCTGTACGGCCTGCGTTTCTATGTCCCACAGCGCCGCAGCCAGCAGCGGCACGCTGGTGTTGCTCAGGTCATCCATGAGCGATTCGAATTGCTTTTGGTGCGCCGCGTGCAGCAGCCAGCTCTGCACCGCAAACACTGCCAGCATCCACAGCACTGCCAGCACCAGGGTGCGGTGGATGAGGACGCTGGCGATAGAGCGGAAGGGGCGCGCGGGCATGGTCGTCAAAGCAACTGTGCAAAGCTGAACTGGTAGCGCTGCATCTTGGGGTTGATCACTTTGCTGAAGCGTCGCACGTCCAGCTTTGCAAAGCCTTCGCCAAAGCGTGCCTGGTACCGGCGAGCCAAGGCAGGTGAAAACAACGTGAACATGGGCCGTTCGAGTTCCAGCCCTTCCGCGGCAAAGTCTCGCCCGCGGTGGTGGTCGTAAAGCATCACCAAAGCCCATGCCCCCGCGAAGAAGTGGCCGCCCGCCAAAGCGGCCAGCTGTCCGTTGTGCAGGTACTGCAGGGCTTGTGCCGAGGTGTTGATGGAGCTGAGCCAGATGCCTTTGCCTGCCTGGGCCGCGCCGGAATCGGCCAGCGCGTCCATTGCGCCAAAAGCCATGAGATCGCTGCCCGTCCAGACCAGGCGGGCGTTGGGGTGGCGCTGCAGCAGCCATCCCATCTGCTCCTGTGCCTTGGCGCACGACCAGCCGGCGTAAACGGTTTGCTTCAACACGACATCGGGCGCCTGGCTGACCGCCAGCCGCATGCCTTCATTGCGTTGAATGGAAGAGTTCGTTGATCGGTCCCCTGCAATGGCCAGAAGGTGCAGCTTGCCATCAGGGCCGTACGCACGCTGGGCCCGACCCTTGGCGATCAACGCCTGGGCGGTGAGATAACCCGCATCCCTGGCTCGAGGCTCCAGCGATCCGATCCAGTGGGCAAACCGCTCGCGCGGGCCGCCATGCTCAGCACGTTCTGCAGGCGTGAGGGTACTGAACGCCATGAAGACGCGAATGCCGCTGCCTTCAAAAATGCGGAGCAGCTGCGGACCGGTGCCATAGTCATTGGTAAAGATGACGTAGTCAGGCCGCTGGGCAGGCGGGCGGGATGCGATGGAGCGCGCGATGTCGAACACGCGCAGGTGTTCGCGTTGCGCAAATTGCTCTTCCAATGGCATGCCCAGGCTGCGCGCCGCTGCGTTCATGGAATCGCTGACAGTGCGCCAGTACGGCTCGTCCACCTTTCCAGGGTTGATGAACGCCACCGTCTGTGCCCAGCCCACCAAAGGCAGGCAGCATGCCACCAGCATCAACACTCGACCCACGTAAGAAGCGGCCAAATCTCTGGCCCCGGGTGCAGGCGGACAGCCGCTGCAGAAATTGCGAAGCGTGCATTAATACACGAACGTGCCCGTTTACAAACATTTGTATGCGCTCAGGCCAACATTGTTCACAGTTGACAAAAGCCCTGGCCCCTTCGCAGCCGCACGTTGAGCGCAGCGGCAGGGGTGCCAGGGCTTGGAAATAGCGCGGAAGAATCAGGCGGCCGTGTACTGGCGGGTGTGGTCGGCGGCGGCGGTCAGCGCCTGGGCCTTGGCGTCGGGGCCCATGGCCACGCCTTCTGCGCGTACGAAGCGAACGTCTGTCACGCCGAAGAAACCCATCACGGTCTGCAAATAACTTTCCTGGTGCTCCATCGCTTGGCCAGCCGCGCTGGTCGAGTAAATGCCGCCCCGGGCTGAAGCCACGATCACCGTCTTGCCCTTGGCCAGGCCTTCAGGGCCGTTGGCGCCGTACTTGAAGGTGCGCCCGGGTTGGGCAATGCGGTCAATCCAGGCCTTGAGTTGGGTCGGTATGCCAAAGTTGTAGAAAGGGGCGCCGATGACCACCACATCCGCAGCCAGGAACTGGCTCACCAGCTGTTCGGAAACGGCGTTTTCCCGTTGTTGGGCTTCGCTCAGGCCTTCTGTCTGCCCCGTGCGGGGAGCCATGGCGTCCATGGTGAAGTGGCTGGGCGCCTGGACCGCCAGGTCCAGGTACGTTACTTGGGTGCCGGGGTGGCTGGCTTTCCAGGCGTCAACCACTTGGGCGGTGAGTTGGCGCGAAACCGATGCGCCACCGGTGATGGAAGAGTCAATGTGAAGCAATTGCATGGTGTTCCCTTGATAAGTGCCGCTACGGGGCGGCTTGGGATCTATTGTGTAGGTGCGCATAAAGTTTGATAAGCCGGCCAAAACGCGATAGATTGTTCCGCTGGTAGGACAATCGACAAAACCATTGAGAGTGAGGCCGAGCGATGCAAGACCTGAACGACATGCTGTACTTCGCCGAAGTGGTGGAGCGGGGCGGTTTCGCCGCCGCGGGGCGCGCGCTGGGCATTCCCAAATCGAGGCTCTCACGACGCGTGTCCGATCTGGAAGCCCATCTGGGCGTAAGGCTCTTGCAGCGCACCACCCGCAAGCTCTCGCTGACCGAGGTGGGTGAAGCCTACTTGCGCCATTGCCAGGCCATGCGCGAATCGGCGCAGGCGGCAGCGGACGCGGTGGCGCAGGTGCAGACCGAGCCGCGTGGCACGGTGCGGGTGAGTTGCCCTGTGACCCTGGCGCAAACCGTGCTGGCGGAGTTGATGCCGGCGTTTCTGGCGCAGCACCCCTTGGTGCGGGTCGAGATGCAAGTGAGCAATCGGGCCGTGAACGTGGTGGAAGAGGGCATCGACGTGGCTTTGCGGGTGCGCCCTTCGCTGGAGGACAGTGCCAGCATGGTCGTCAAGCGCCTGGACCAGGCTCGCCAGGTGCTGGTGGCAAGCCCCGATTTGCTGATTCGGCAGGGAACGCCGGCCACCTTGGAAGACCTGCCACGGCTGGACAGTATCGCGATGTCGGCACCCGACGGTCGAGCCTCGTGGAACCTGATCGGGCCTGGCGGTGCGCACCAGGTGGTGCATTACACCCCTCGGTACGTGGCTGACGATCTGCTGACCTTGAAGTTCGCAGCCTTGGCTGGCACGGGCATCTGCTGGCTCCCCGATTACATGTGCCACGAAGAAATGCGGGACCGACGGCTGGTGCGGGTGTTGCCAGACTGGGCACCGCAGCCTGCCATCGTCCACGCAGTGTTTGCTTCGCGCCGAGGCCTGTCGCCCGCCGTGCGGCGATTTCTGGACTATCTGGGCGAGACCATGCCGGGGCGCAACAGTTTGGGCAGCAACGCGGGCCTGCAGGGCATCGGCGGCGCCGGCATTTGAGGCGCAGGAGGGGCAGCGCAGTAACCCTCGGTTCCGTGCAACTGATGAGCCGCTGGCGCAGGGTTTGGCGGCACAATGCAACCAATTGAAACAATGTAAAAACGCGAGCACGCCCGCTCTGGTGCCTGTGCGTCCCACTGCCGTGACTACTCACCCGATTGACCACGATATCCAGACGGCCCGAGCTCACCCAAGCGTGCGCGCCATCGTGATTCCCCCGTGCCCGGATTCCCTGGTGCGATTGCAGGAAATCACCACAGCGCCTGAACTGGATTCGCACGCGCTGGAGCAACTGGTGTTGTCCGACGTCGCCATGGCTGCTGCCTTGGTGCGCACAGCCAACAGCCCCTTGTATGCCCTGGCCCAGCCGGTGCAGACCGTGGGCATGGCGCTCACGGTGCTGGGCTTGCAGCCAGCGGTGGAATTGCTCTGTGCCTTCATCACCCGCAATGCCCTGCATGTGCGCACTCCGCTGCTGGAGCACTTCTGGGAGAGCTCGCAGCGCAAGGCCATCGCGTGTGAGCACATTGGCCGGCAGCTCTACAGTTTTGATCCGGGGCTGGGCTACAGCTTCGGGCTGTTCGGGCATGTGGGCATGCCGGTGCTGGTGAAGGCCGTGCGCGGCTACGCGGGGACAGTGACCGAGGCGCTGGCCCGCAAGGACCGGACTTTCACGCAAACCGAGAACGCAGCGCACCGCACCGACCACGCCGTGATGGGCGCCATCGTGGCGCGGACCTGGCATTTGCCGCCCGATGTGGCACAGGCCATCTGGCTTCACCACGACTTCTCGTGCCTGAGCGACGAGCGTTTTGCCTCCAACGTGCGGCATCTGGTTGCGCTGGGGCTGCTGGCTGAGTTTTTGGTCAACCACCATGAGAACCTGGCGCCCACGCGCGAATGGGCGCTGCATGGCCAAGCTTGCATGGACCACCTGCATGTTACCCAGGACGAACTCAACCACTGGATTGACGAGCTGTATCCGGCCTTTGAGGCCGTAGCGTTTTAGCGAGCGGCGGCGGGCCCTGCATTCAGCATGCGGTTCCCTCTCGGCACTGGGCCAGGGTGGTTGAGCGCGCACCTGTGGCCCGCTCAACGGTGGCTCAGAGCTTTTTCACCAGCACTTGGCTGCGGCGGTCCCAGTTGTACTTGCGCTTGCGGGCGTCGGGCAGCCAATCCGGGTCTACGGGCTGGAAGCCGCGTTTGATGAACCAGTGCATGGTGCGCGTGGTGAGCACAAAAATGCTGTCCAGCCCCATGGCGCGCGCGCGCTGCTCAATGCGTTTGAGCAGTTTTTCGCCATCGCCCGTGCCCTGGCTCTGGGGCGAAACGGTCACCGCTGCCATTTCGGCCGTTCGGGCCTCGGGGTAGGGGTACAAGGCTGCGCAACCAAAAATCACGCCGTCGTGCTCGATGACGGTGTAGGTGGCGATGTCGCGTTCGATTTCTGTGCGGTCGCGCTTCACCAGGGTGCCGTCTTTTTCGAAAGGCTCGATCAGTTGCAGGATGCCGCCCACGTCGTCAATGGTGGCCTCGCGCAACTCCTCAAGCTTCTCGTCGATGACCATGGTGCCGATGCCGTCGTGCACGTAGACCTCCAGCAGCAACGATCCATCCAGCGCAAACGGAATGATGTGGCTGCGCTCCACGCCTGCCTTGCACGCCTTGACGCAGTGCTGCAGATAAAACCCCGTATCGGTGGGCTGCTGGGCCCGCGGCAACTGCGCCAGCAGCGCCTGCGCAGCCGCCAGCGGCAACTCGGTGTCGATGGGGTTGTCTTCGCCCTCTGGCTCGGTGGGCTGCATGCGGATGCCGGGAACTTCCGTGAGGAAGATCAGCTTGTCCGCCCGCAGCTCGATGGCCACGCTGGTAGCCACTTCCTCCATGCTCAGGTTGAACGCCTCGCCCGTGGGTGAAAAACCAAAGGGCGACAGAAGCACGAGCGCACCCATGTCCAGCGTGCGCTGGATGCCTGCCACGTCCACCTTGCGCACCAAGCCGGAGTGCTGGAAATCCACCCCGTCGACAATGCCCACCGGCCGTGCTGTGAGGAAGTTGCCAGAAATCACACGCACCGTGGCGCCTGCCATGGGCGTGTTGGGCAGCCCCTGGCTGAAAGCGGCCTCGATCTCGTAGCGCAGCTGGCCAGCGGCCTCCTGGGCGCAATCCAGCGCCACCGAGTCTGTGATGCGGATGCCGTGCGAATATTTCGCGGCGTGCCCCTTGGCAGCCAGCTGCTCATTCACCTGGGGCCTGAAGCCATGCACCAGCACGATCTTGACCCCCATCGCCTGGATCAGCGCCAAGTCCTGCGCAATGTTGTGCAGCTTGCCCGCAGCAATGGCCTCACCCGTCAGCCCGATCACAAAGGTCTGGTTGCGGAACTTGTGAATGTAGGGCGCTACGGAGCGAAACCAGGGCACAAAGGTGAAGTTGAAAACTGCGGACATGGCGGTGGAGTGGGGCCTCGGGTAGCGTGCAGGACACAGACAACGAAAGGCGACCGCTCAGGGTCGCCAAGTCGCGCATCATAAGCATGCAAATCGAGTTTGTGCGTGACAAAGCTGGACAGCGACAGTCAACAAGCCCGCCGCGGTGCGCGACCCTAGTCTTACTGTGTCATAAATATGGCATCATGATTGCCTCTCTGTTTCTGGCGAGGGGCAATGAGTGCGAGCCAACGGTTTGATCGTTACATGACGCATTTGGCGCAGGGGCTGGGACATGCGGATCGGCATGCGGGGCTCAAGGGCTACTGCACGGGCTTGATGCTGCCGCTGGCCCGCAAGAGCGTTGAGCCTATGGCGGCCAGGGTGGACCCGCGGCATGCCAGCGCCAGACATCAAGCCCTGCATCACTTCGTCGCCAAGGCCGAATGGTCGGATGCCGAAGTGCTGCGCCGGGTTTGTCAGTGGGTTATGCCACACATGGATTTCAGTCGCGGGGGGTGGTGGATCATTGATGACACCGGCTTTCCCAAGAAGGGTGTGCACTCGGTGGGCGTGGCACGCCAATACTGCGGCATGCTGGGCAAGCAGGACAACTGCCAGGTGGCAGTGAGCATCTCGCTGTCGTGTGACCAGGCCAGCATTCCCGTGGCGTGGCGACTCTATCTGCCCGAAGACTGGGCGCATGACGCCGAGCGACGCAAGCGCGCTGGTGTGCCAGAGTCTCTGGGCTTTGCCACCAAGACGCAGATCGCCCTGCAGCAGTTGCAGACTCTTGTGAGCGAGGGCGCGCCGCGTTACTGCGTGCTGGCCGATGCTGGCTACGGCGTGGACACCATGTTCCGACAGTCGCTCAGCGACATGGGCTTGCTGTACGCAGTGGGTGTCACCTCAGCGGTCGTGGTCCTGCCCCCTGGCGTTGAGCCGTTGCCCCCTGCTCCCTATAGGGGAATGGGACGTCCCCCGGTGGTTCCTCGCCGCACCGCCGAGTTGCAGCCCATGAGTGTCAAGGCCCTGGCCCTGTCCTTGCCGGCACAAGCGTTCCAGACCATCAGTTGGCGCCAGGGCACCAACGATCCGCTGAGTGGCCGGTTCGCGGCCGTGCGGGTTCGCCATGCGGGCGGCAACGCCGGCAAGGCGCGTCTGCGTCCACAGCAGTGGTTGCTCATCGAGTGGCCAGCGGACCAAGCCGAACCGGCCAAATACATCCTCTCGACCCTGCCTGCGACCATTTCCCTCAACGACTTGGTCAGCACCGCTTACCAGCGCTGGCGCATTGAACGTGACTACCAAGACCTCAAGCAGGACTTCGGACTGGGGCACTATGAGGGGCGCGGCTGGCGGGGATTCCACCACCACGCCAGCCTGAGCATCGCTGCCTACGCCTTCTTGGTGGCCGAGCGACTCATTGCCGGCAAACCTGTCGGCGGCAAAAAAAACTTCGCCCAACTCCAAGTGCCAGCCCTTCCCGAGGATTACATCCCCAGGGGCAGTCCTGCGCGCCCAGCGACACGTAGCCCACTCGATTACGACGCTGCGCCACCAACTCAGTTACGCACTGCTCGCCCGCCTCAGCCAATGCCCCTGCTGCGGTCGCGCAAGCAAAAAACTACTTTTGTGACACAGTAAGACTAGGACTGATGGTTCTGAACTGTCGCCATTGATCTGGAGAGATGGACGGCTTTCTTGGGTGATCTGGTGCTGAAAGCGCACGGGGAGGCTCTTTTGTCGCAACGGCAAGGTAACATTTCCGAAACCTCCGGTTACGCTGCTTTCTTGCACTGCTGCGGCCATCCACTCCAGCTTCCAATTTTTGCCACCGTGCACACGCCCACGCTCATTGCCCTTGCAGCCATTCTTGCAGCGCTGGTTACCGCTGTGCTGCATTTCGTGTGGCTGTTCAATAAGAATATTCCTGGGTTGAGGCTGTGGGTGCTCTCCTTCCTGAGCGCGTCCGTTTTTGGCGCCAACCTGCTGGTGCGAGAGCACATGTGGGAAGTCGTGTCGGTGGTGTTCGCACAAAGCAGCATTGCCTTGGCCGCGTACTTCTGTTTTTTGGGAAGCCGCTCCTACCTGGGCCGCCCATTGCCTGCGCATGGCTACGCAGCTGGGGCAATCGCCTTGTTGCTGGGCTTGTCGGTTTACTTCACTGTCGCGCTGCCACATCCGGGCGCACGCTTTGCGCTGTCGGGGATCGTGAGCGGCGTTTGCTTCATTCTCACGGCAGTAACGTTGGCCGAGGGTGGGTTCAGCAAGGTGCCCGCCCGGTACATCTTTTCGGCCATGGTGGGTTTTCATGGCGTGTTCATCTTGCTCAGGCCGCTGCTATTTCGCCTGGTATCTGCAGAGTCTGTGGGGTTTCCTGAAGCGTACGTGGTGCAGCGGGTGGCGCAGTACGTGGCACTGGAGTCGACGGTAGCGCTGGTGATGATCGCGTTTGGTACCTTGCTGCTGATCAACGAGCACATCACCACCGAGCTGCGGCACCTGGCAGAGGTGGACCCACTGACCTGCGTGTTCAATCGCCGGGCCTACCTGACGTTGCTGGGAAAGGCGATCAGCCATGCCGAACGCATGCGCCAAAGCCTGCCGGTGCTGGTGCTGGACCTCGATCATTTCAAGAGAATCAACGATACCTGGGGGCACAGCGGAGGCGACGATGTGTTGCGCCAGTTCGTGGTGCTTGCGCAGCGCTGCTTGCGCAAGGAAGACGTGATGGGAAGACTGGGTGGGGAAGAGTTTGCGATTTTTCTCCCCGCGGCCGACGGGCCGGGCGCTGCAGCGGTGGCTGAGCGCTTGAGGACTTCCATCGCCAGCCAACCGCTCAACTCTGATCACCAGGCCATCCCGCTGACGGTGAGCATAGGGGTCGCCGTGTGCATTCGCGGTGACACCGCCGAGGCCGTGCTCAAGCGCGCGGATGCGGCCATGTACCTGGCCAAGCAGCGCGGTCGCAACCGCGTTGAGGTGGCTGAAGCCCTGGTGCCGGTCTGAGCACCCGTTCCTAACCAGCCGCGCCAGCGTCGTCTTGGCGCACCGTGTCGGCTGCACGACGCCGCGGCAGCAACGTGTGCGCGGTGCAAAGCAGGGCCGTCCACAATGTTGCTGCTCTGTAAGGAGGCGATATGTCTGGGTTGACTGGTTCCACCGCGCCGGCGTTGTCTGCACGACGCCAGTTTTTGAAGGTGGGTGCGGGCGTGGTCGTCGCAGGCGGGCTATTGGGGGCCGGCGCTCTGAGGTACACGCCAGCAAACGATCGGCAGCTGGTCTTTGTCACCCTGGCGCAGGCCCTGCAGGAGGCTGAACGCCTGTGCGCTGCCGCCGTGAAGGCACTGGAGCCCGCAACCGTGTGGACTTGGTCTCAGACGCTGGAGCACTGCGCTCAGAGCATCGAGTTTTCGTTGCAGGGCTTCCCGGTGCATCGTTCAGTGCTTTTTCAGCACACCCTGGGCTCAGCTGCGTTCCATGCCTTCGCGTGGCGTGGGCGCATGCGGCATGACTTGGCAGAGCCAATTCCTGGCGCCCCGGAGCTGGGCGGGCCCGGGTCGGTTGCGTCATCGGTGGCTTTGGCCCGCCTGCGCGTGGCAGTACAGCGATTTGCCGCGCACACGGGCCGGCTGCATCCTCATTTCGCTTATGGCGAACTGGACCACGGGCATTACGAACAAGCCCATGCGATGCATTTGGCCAATCATTTTTCGGCATTCGACTTGGAAGTCTGAAACGTTGTTGAGTGATGCTATTGAAAAGATAGCTGCTGGCGCTTTTTATACGGGCGCAGCAGCCATATTCATTTCGAGAAAACGCAGGCGGAACGCGCGCGGAGCGTCTCGTCCGGATACCTGCGGTGCCGTTGATTCAGGTCAAGGGATGCGGGTGCCGCACCCGCGCATGACGCACCGTTGGCATAGCATTGCCGCCACGGGCTATTCCCGAGCCGCCAGGAGGCCGAGAGCGAGCGGCGCACGGCTCAGTGGTGGTGCCCGCAAGGAAGAACCATGAACAAGAAGCTGAAGACCTTTGCCGCAGCAGCGGTGCTGCTGGCGATGGTTGTGGGAGGGCTGCTGTACTGGGAGCCCTGGAAGACCAAAGGCCCCGGAGAGGGGTTTGTGAGCGGCAATGGCCGCATCGAGGCGACTGAGATTTCGGTGGCCACAAAGCAGGCTGGCCGGGTGCTCGACATCATGGTGAGCGAGGGTGAGTTTGTGAAAGCGGGGCAGCCCGTGGCCCGCATGCAGATCGACAGCTTGCAGGCCCAGCGCGACGAGGCCCTGGCGCGCCTGCAGCAGGCCCAGTTGGCCGTGGGCAGCACCCAGGTGCAGGTGGCCCAGCGCGAGAGCGATTACCAAGCCGCCCTCGCCGTGGTGGCGCAGCGCGAAAGCGATCTGGACACCGCCCGCCGACGCCTGCCGCGTTCGGAGCAACTTGCCCGCGAAGGGTTCTTTTCCACCCAACTGCTGGACGACGACCGCGCCAAGGTGCGCAGCATGCAGGCGGCGCTGTTGGCGGCGCAGGCACAGGCCAAGGCCGCGCAGGCGGGCATCGGTTCGGCTCGCACCCAGGTCACCAGTGCCGAGGCCAACGTCCGCGCCCTCGAGGCCACCCTGGCACGCATTGATGTGGAGCTCGCAGACAGCGAACTGAAAGCGCCGCGCGACGGCCGGGTGCAGTTTCGCGTGGCACAGCCCGGCGAAGTGGCCGCTGCGGGCTCGCGCGTGCTGCAATTGGTGGACCTGAGCGATGTGTACATGACGTTCTTTTTGCCCGACGCAGTTGCGGGCCGGGTGGCTCTGGGCAGCGAGGTGCGCATCGTGCTGGACGCTGCTCCCCATTTCGTGATCCCTGCCACGGTTTCGTTCGTGGCCAGTACAGCGCAGTTCACTCCCAAGACGGTGGAGACTGCGAGCGAGCGGCAAAAGCTCATGTTCCGTGTGCGTGCACAGATCGACAAGGCGCTGCTGCAACGCCACCTGGAGCAAGTCAAAACCGGCCTGCCGGGTGTGGCTTGGCTGCGGCTAGACCCTGAGGCACCTTGGCCAGAGAAGCTGCAGATCAAGGCGGCGCAGTGACCACGCCTGCGGATGGGACCGTGCAAGGAGCGTTGGAGTTGAGCGCCTCTGCAGGGAGCGCCACGGCCGCGTCAATTTCCAACCGCTCTGCAACACCCGCGCCAGTCGTGCGCCTGAGCGGTGTGGGGCAACGCTACGGCAAGACCGTGGCGCTGGAGCAGATCGACCTAGAGGTGCCGGCGTGCCGCATGGTGGGCTTGATCGGGCCCGACGGTGTGGGCAAATCCAGCCTGCTGGCGCTGGTGGCTGGTGCTCGGTCGGTGCAGCAGGGCGGGGTGCATGTGCTGGGCGGCGACATGGCGCACAAGAGCCACCGCAACCAGGTGTGCCCGCGCATTGCCTACATGCCGCAAGGGCTGGGCAAGAACCTCTACCCCACGCTGTCGGTGGAAGAGAACCTGCAATTCTTCGGGCGCCTGTTTGGGCACGATGCACCTGAACGCCGCCGCCGCATCGATGAGTTGACGCGCAGCACCGGGCTTGACCCGTTTTTGAGCCGACCCGCAGGCAAGCTTTCGGGTGGCATGAAGCAAAAGCTCAGCCTGTGCTGCGCCCTCATTCACGACCCCGACCTGCTCATCCTGGACGAACCCACCACCGGCGTGGACCCGTTGGCACGGGCCCAGTTCTGGGACCTGATTGGCCGCATTCGGGCCGCCCACCCGGGCATGAGCGTGCTGGTAGCCACCGCATACATGGAGGAGGCCCAGCGCTTTGACTGGTTGGTGGCCATGGACGAGGGCCGCATCCTGGCCACGGGTACCCCCACCGAACTGATGGAGCGCACAGGCCGCACCAACCTGGAAGAGGCTTTTGTGGACCTGCTGCCCGAAGCCAAGCGGCGTGGTCACCAGCGGGTAGAGATCACGCCGCTTGACCGATCCCAGGCACGGGAGGTCGCCATCGAGGCGCGTGACCTGACCATGCGGTTTGGCGACTTTGTGGCGGTGGACCATGTGAGCTTTCGCATCCAGCGGGGGGAGATCTTTGGCTTTCTGGGCAGCAACGGCTGTGGCAAGTCCACCACCATGAAGATGCTCACCGGCTTGCTGCCCGCCAGCAGTGGGCAGGCTTGGCTGTTTGGCCAGCCGGTCGATCCCAACGACATGGCGACACGCCAGCGCGTGGGCTACATGTCGCAAGCCTTTTCGCTGTACGGCGAATTGTCTGTAGAGCAGAACTTGGTGCTGCACGCACGGCTCTTTCATGTGCCAGAGGCGCAGGTACCTGCCCGCGTACAGGCCATGCTGGAGCGTTTTGGCTTGCAAGACGTGCGAGCGTCGCTCCCGGCGCAGTTGCCCCTGGGCATGCGCCAGCGGCTTTCGCTGGCGGTGGCCATGGTGCACCAGCCCGAGATGCTGATCCTGGACGAGCCGACATCAGGCGTTGACCCCATTGCACGCGACAACTTCTGGCGCTTGATGGTGGAGCTGGCGCGACGCGACAAGGTCACCATTTTCATTTCCACCCACTTCATGAACGAGGCGGAGCGCTGCGACCGCATCTCGCTCATGCACGCGGGCCGGGTGCTGGAAAGCGCTTCGCCCCAAGAAATCGTGGCCAAGCGTGGCGCCGCCACCCTGGAAGAAGCCTTCATTGGCTATCTGCAGGAGGCCGCCGGCGCGCCTGCAGCGCCTGCAGGGCCTGTAACGCCTGCAGGCGCGCAAACCGGGCAGGGGCCCACCGTGCAGCCTGCACAGGCCGGCAGCGCGCGCATGCGGCACGCGGGTTGGGCGGCACGGCTGCACCGCAGCCTGGTGCGCATGCACAGCACGCAGTGGCGCGAGGCCCTGGAGCTGCGCCGCGACCCCGTGCGCAGCGCGATGGCGCTGCTGGGGTCGATCATTCTCATGTTCGTGATGGGCTATGGCATCAGCATGGACGTGGAGAACCTGCGCTTTGCCGTGCTTGACCGCGACCAGACTCCGCTGAGCCGGGGCTACGCGCTCAACCTGGCGGGCTCGCGTTACTTTCAAGAGCAGCCCCCGTTGAGCAACTACGCCGAAATGGACCAGCGCATGCGCACGGGCGAGCTCACGCTGGCGCTGGAGATACCGCCTGGCTTTGCGCGCGACGTCGAGCGCGGGCAGAACGTGCAGATCGGGGCCTGGGTGGACGGCGCGATGCCGCAGCGTGCCGAGACCGTCACCGGCTATGCGCAGGGCATGCATCTGCAATGGCTGGTGCACGAAGCCCAGCGCCGCACCGGCGCGGTGCCCAAGGGTCTGCTTGAAGTGGAAACCCGCTACCGCTACAACCCCGATGTGCGCAGCCTGCCTGCCATGGTGCCTGCCGTGGTGCCGCTGTTGCTGCTCATGCTGCCGGCCATGTTGACCGCGCTGGCCGTGGTGCGTGAAAAGGAACTGGGCTCCATCATCAACCTGTACGTCACCCCGCTCACGCGAACGGAGTTCATGCTGGGCAAGCAACTGCCTTACGTGGCGTTGGCGATGCTCAACTTTGGACTCATGTGCCTCGCGGCGGTTACGGTGTTTGGTGTGCCCATCACCGGCAGCTTTGGCACGCTGACTCTGGCGGCGCTGATCTACAGCGTGTGCTCGACCGGTATGGGCCTTCTGGCCTCTACCGCCACGCGCAGCCAGATCGCGGCCATGTTCTTTGCAATGGTGGGTACGCTCATTCCGGCCGTGCAGTTCGCGGGGCTCATCAACCCTGTGTCGTCCATGAGCGGGGTCTCGCGCTGGATCGGCGAGATATACCCCGCAAGCCACATGTTCACTATCAGCCGCGGCGTGTTCAGCAAGGCGCTGGGGTTGCAGGATTTGCAGGCCCAGTTCTGGCCCATGCTGATTGCTGCGCCCGTCATCGTTGGCGTGGCCATTGCGCTGCTGCGAAAGCAAGAGGCATGAACCGTCCGCTGTGCCGCCCCACCTGCTGCGCAGTGCCGGAGATCAACGCCATGAATTTGCGCAGACACCTCTCCAATATCTTTCGCCTGGGCATCAAGGAGCTGTGGAGCCTGTGGCGTGACCCGATGATGCTGGTGCTCATCGTGTACACCACCACCTTGGCGGTGTACACGGCTGGCACAGCGCAGCCCGAAACGCTGCGCAACGTGCCCATCGCCATCGTGGATGAGGACGACTCCGCACTGTCGCAGCGCATCGTTTCTGCGTTTTACCCCCCGCAGTTTTTGCCGCCGGCCATCATTGGCCCGCACCAGGTTGATCCGCTGCTGGACGCCGGGCGCTACACGCTGGTGCTGCACATTCCGTCCCACTACCAGCGCGATGTGCTTGCGGGCAAGGTGCCCAAGGTGCAGCTCAATGTGGACGCCACCCGCATGAGCCAAGCCTTTGTGGGCAATGGTGCCGTGCAGCAGGTCGTGCAACTGGAGACGGCCGAGTTCGTGCAGCGATTTCGCTCGGTGACGCCCCAGCCGGTGGACTTGACGGTGCGCTCGCGCTTTAATCCATCGCTCACTCCGGCATGGTTCGGCTCGCTGATGGAACTGATCAACATCGTGACGATGCTGTCGATCATCCTCACGGGCGCCGCCCTGATCCGCGAGCGCGAGCACGGCACGGTGGAGCATTTGCTGGTGATGCCCGTGACGCCCGGCGAAATCATGCTGGCCAAGGTCTGGTCGATGGCGTTGGTGGTGCTGGTGGCGGTGTTTGTCTCGCTCACGGTGGTCATCCGCTGGGCGATTGGCGTACCCATCGAAGGCTCGATAGGGCTGTTCCTGTTCGGGGCTGCGCTGCACCTGTTTGCCACCACGTCCATGGGCATTTTCATGGCCACTGTGGCACGCAGCATGCCGCAGTTCGGCTTGTTGATGGTGCTGACGATGATGCCGCTGGAGATGCTGTCTGGCGGCGTTACGCCGCGCGAGAGCATGCCGCTGTGGGTGCAGTACGTGATGGCCCTGGCACCCACCACGCACTTCACCGAGCTGTCTCAGGCCATTCTGTATCGGGGTGCAGGGCTGTCGGTGGTGTGGCAATCGCTGGTGTGGCTGCTGCTGATTGGCGCTGTGTTGTTCACTTTTGCGCTCAAGCGCTTTCGCAGCACCATCACGCGCATGGTCTGAGTTGCTTGCTCTTCGGGTTTGCTATGCAATTTATAGCTGGTTGCGCTTGAGGGGTGGGCGCTACAGGCTATTTTTAATGAAATCTACGCTACCCGGCCTGCCGGGCAGCTGCAGATGCACCACAGGCGCTGGCTGGCTGGCCAGCAGCTTGCCGCGCCCCCACACCGCCAGCCGGGCCGCGCGCAGGCGAATGGCCTCGCTGGGGTCCCGAGCGTGCAGCAGCACCAGGTCGGCATGGCACCCCGGTGCCACGCCGTAGTGCTGCAGCCCCAACAGGCGCGCGGGGTGGATCGTCACCGCATCAAAGCACTGGCGCATGGCCGCCTGGCCCGTCATCTGCCCCACATGCAGGCCCATGTGTGCGGCTTCCAGCATGTCGGCGCTGCCGCCGCTGTACCAGGGGTCCAGCACGCAATCGTGGCCAAAGGCCACTGTGAGGCCTGCCGCCATCAGCTCGGGCACGCGCGTCATGCCCCTGCGTTTGGGGTAGGTGTCGTGGCGGCCTTGCAGCGTGATGTTGATGAGCGGGTTGGCCACCACACCCAAGTCTGCCTCGGCCATCAGCGCCATGAGCTTGCTCACGTAGTAGTTGTCCATGCTGTGCATGGAGGTGAGATGCGAGCCCGTCACGCGGCCGTGCAGGCCCAGGCGCTGGGTTTCATAAGCCAGGGTTTCGACGTGGCGTGACTGTGGGTCGTCGCTCTCGTCGCAATGCATGTCCACGCGCTTGCCGCGCTCGGCGGCCAGCTCGCACAGCAGGCGCACGCTTTGTGTGCCATCGGCATAGGTGCGCTCAAAGTGTGGAATTCCGCCGACCACGTCCACCCCAAGATCGAGGGCGCGCTTGAGATTGTCCAGGCCGCCGGGGCGGCGCAGCACACCATCTTGCGGAAAGGCCACCAGCTGCAGATCCAGGTAAGGGGCGACCCGCCGCTTCACATCCAGCAGCGCATGTACCGGCATCAGGCTGGCGTCACTGGTGTCCACATGGCTGCGAATGGCCAGCAGCCCGCGCGCCACGGCCCAGTCGCAATACTGCAGCGCGCGCTGCACGATGCCATCGTGGGTCAGTGTGGGTTTGAGTTCGCCCCACAACGCAATGCCTTCGAGCAGCGTGCCGCTCTCGTTCATGCGCGGCTGCCCGTAGCTCAGGGTGGAGTCCATGTGGAAATGCGCATCCACGAACGGTGGGCTGATCAGCAGGCCTGCGGCATCCACTGTTTCGTGCGCCGGCGCTTGCAATCCCTCGGTCACTTCCATGATGCGGCCGCCTTGCACCGCTATGGACATGTTCTGGCGACCATCGGGCACTGTGGCGTGGGTGATGAGCAGGTCAAGCATGGTGCAACAAATGAGGGGGACGGATTGCGGTGCGGGTGCGCCTGCATTGTGGCAGCGGGCGCACCGCCACTGTTGCCCCGGCACATATTGCAGCCAGTGCGGAAGTCTGTGGGTGCAGTGGTCGGCCGAGACGTTGAGTCGCCGCCCCTGAGGGGCGACCCAGCGCCGGCTGCTGCGCGAAGGCTGCTGGTGCAACGCTGAGCCATCCAGTCTCGATTGCCGCGCCCGCGGCAGCGGATAGCCGTTCTAACGCTCGTCGCTTGCGTTGGGCGCCCCTCCATTTTTCATGGTGGTGAAAACGACACTTGAAAAATTACCTCCGTCGTGTAAATGGTCATGCAACATGAATCATTGATAGGTATCAAAGCGTTAGGTGGTTGGCTGGCGAAGAATGCCTCTGAGCCTGCCGAACCCCAGTCGTCGCAGCCCGCGGCGGGCCTATTGGAGGGATGGAGAATGAGCCATCTTGGGCCGCGACATACAAGGAGTCCCCATGACAACCCGAAAGCTGGCGCGCCTCGCGGCCCTGGCAATGTCCACCCTGGCCCTTACGGCATATGCCGAAGACAAAAAGAGCGTGACACCCGCCGAGATGAATTACCAGGCAGGCGCGTCCCCTTTGGCCAATCAGCCGATGTATCAAAGCACGAATCCCGCTGCGCCAAAGATGACGCAAGCCGAGTTCGACCGCGCGCGCCAGACGTACTTTGAGCGTTGCGCCGGCTGCCACGGCGTGCTGCGCAAAGGTGCCACAGGCAAGCCCCTCACGCCTGACGTGACCCTGCCCAAGGGCACGGACTACCTCAAGGTGTTCATCGCCTACGGTTCGCCAGCGGGCATGCCCAACTGGCAGACTTCGGGCGAAATGAGCGAGGCCGACGTCGACATGATGGCCCGCTACATCCAGCAAGATCCTCCCATGCCTCCCGAGTGGAGCATGGCGGACATGAAGAAGACCTGGAAGGTGATGGTGCCGCCCAAGGACCGCCCCACCAAGAAGATGAACGATTACAACATCGCCAACATCTTCTCGACCACGCTGCGCGATACGGGCGAAGTGGCACTGATCGATGGGGATACCAAGCAGATCATCAACATCGTCAAGACCGGCTATGCAGTGCACATCTCGCGCACTTCGGCGTCGGGCCGCTACCTGTTCGTGATCGGCCGCGACGGCCGCGTGAACATGATCGACCTGTGGATGGCCAAGCCTGACAACGTCGCTGAGATCCGCATTGGCCTGGAAGCCCGCTCGGTGGACACTTCCAAGTACAAGGGCAAGGAAGGCGACTTCACGGACAAGCTGGCCATCGCCGGCGCTTACTGGCCCCCTCAGTTCGTCATCATGAATGGCGACACGCTGGAGCCCATGAAGATTGTCTCGACCCGCGGTATGACGGTGGACACGCAGGAATACCACCCTGAGCCTCGTGTCGCATCCATCGTGGCATCGCACTTCAAGCCCGAGTTCATTGTGAACGTGAAGGAAACCGGCAAGACCCTGATGGTGGACTACAAGGACGTAGACGCCCTCAAGATCACTGAGCTGGGTTCTGCCCGTTACCTGCACGACGGTGGCTGGGATTCGACGAAGCGCTACTTCATGGTGGCTGCCAACAACAGCAACAAGATCGGCGTGGTTGATGCCAAGGAAGGCAAGCTGCAAGCCGTGGTGGACGTGGGCAAGATCCCTCACCCCGGCCGTGGCGCCAACTTTGTGCACCCCAAGTTCGGTCCTGTGTGGTCTACCGGTCACTTGGGTGACGAAACCATCTCGCTGATCGGCACTGACCCCAAGAAGCATGCCCAGTATGCGTTCAAGGAAGTCGCCAAGCTCAAAGGCCCAGGCGGCGGCGCGCTGTTCATCAAGAGCCACCCCAAGTCGCAGCACTTGTACTCGGACGCTCCACTGAATCCTGATCCAAAGATCTCGCAGTCGGTGGTGGTGTACGACATCAAGAACCTGGACAAGGGCTACACCGTGTTGCCAATCGCCGAGTGGGCTGGCCTGCCTGACGACGGCGGTGCCAAGCGCGTGGTTCAGCCTGAGTTCAACAAGGCTGGTGACGAAGTGTGGTTTGCCGTCTGGTCTGCCAAGGACAAGCAATCGGCCCTGGTGGTGGTGGATGACAAGACCCTCAAGCTCAAGGCCGTGATCAAGGACCCACGCCTGATCACCCCCACGGGTCACTTCAACATCAACAACACGCAACACGACGTGTATTGATGGCCCCATGCCACTGTGCGGCTTGCCCGCACAGTGCGCAGAGGTATCAGAGCCCTGGCGTGAAAACCGGGGCATAAAAAACGCCGCAGGGTATCAAGCCCTGCGGCGTTTTTTTATGCCCGGCGCCACGTTGGGGGCACCGGTGCGGTGCAGAAGCGTTATTTGGTGCCGAAGATGCGGTCGCCTGCGTCGCCCAGACCCGGCAGGATGTAGCCATGGTCGTTGAGCTCGCGGTCGATGGCGGCGGTGAAGATCGGCACATCGGGGTGGGCTTTTTGCAGTGTGGCCACGCCCTCAGGGGCCGCCAGCAGGCAAACGAACTTGATGGAGCGGGGCTTGAGCTGCTTGAGTCGGTCAACGCAGGCGGCAGCCGAATTGCCGGTGGCCAGCATAGGGTCCACCACGATGATGTCGCGCTCTTCCATCTCCGAAGGCATCTTGAAGTAGTACTCGACCGGCTGCAGCGTCTTGGGGTCGCGGTACAGGCCGATGTGGCCCACACGGGCGCCGGGCACCACGTTGAGCATGCCGTCCAGAAAGCCATTGCCTGCGCGCAGGATGGACACCAGCACCAGCTTCTTGCCGTCGATCATCTTGCCGGTCATGGTCTCCAGCGGCGTCTCGATCTGCACGTCCTGCAGCGGCATGTCGCGCGTCACCTCGTAAGCCATCAGTGTGGACAGCTCGCCCAGCAGGCGCCGGAAGCTGTTGGTGCTGGCGTCCTTCTTGCGCATGAGCGTGAGCTTGTGCTGGACGAGGGGATGGGTGATGACGGTAACGTTGCTCATGAGGGGCCTGAACGGGTGTAGATGTGACACGAAATTACAGGCGGTATTTTCTACCATCCGGTAAAACCCGCAGTGGTGATTCTTGCGCGGTCAATCGGCCAGAAATCTGGCGTAGCGGGCCAGGTCCACATTACCGCCGCTGATGAGCACGCCCACGCGCTTTCCGCGCACGTCCACACCACCGTTGCGCACCCCCGCGAATGCCAGGGCGCCTGTGGGCTCGACCACCATCTTCATGCGTTCTGCAAAAAAGCGCAGGGCCTGCACCAACTGCTCGTCGGTGGCAGTCACCATGTCCTCTACGCCTTGCGCAATGATGGGGAAGGTGAGCTGACCCAACGCCTGGGTCTGCGCGCCGTCTGCAATGGTGTGGGGTGTCGGGATCTGCACAATGTGACCAGCTTTGAATGACTGCTGGCCATCGTTGCCTGCCTCAGGCTCAACGCCCACCAGGCGGCAGCCCGGCGCCATCGCTTGCGCAGCCAAGGTACTGCCCGCCAGAAGACCCCCGCCACCCACGCACACAAACAGGTAGTCCAGCCCTGGCACCTCGTGCAGCAACTCCATGGCTGCGGTGCCTTGCCCCGCGATGACGTGCGGATGGTCAAACGGTGGCACCAGCGTCATGCCGCGCTCTTGCGCCAAGCGGCGGCTGATGCCTTCTCGGTCTTCCGTGTAGCGGTTGTAGGTGACCACCTGGGCGCCGTACTCGCGCGTGGCGGCCATTTTGGAAGCAGGTGCATCTTCGGGCATGACGATCACTGCCGGCATGTCCAGCAAGCGGGCAGACAGCGCTATGGCCTGTGCGTGATTGCCGGCAGAGAAAGCCAGCACACCGCGTTCACGCTGCTCGGGTGTGAACTGCGCCAGCGTGTTGTAGGCGCCCCGAAACTTGAAGGCGCCTGTTCTTTGCAGGTTTTCGCATTTGAAAAAGAGCTGGGCCCCCGTGCTTTCGTCGGCACTGGTCGAACGCAACACCGGCGTCGCGTGTGCAATGCCCTTGAGGCGCTGCGCTGCGGCTCGGAGGTCGTCAAAGGTTGGCGCAAGCATGCTGGCTGGGTTCATGATGGTCCTTCGCGTAGCGCTGGGCGTTGACTGGCAGGGAACACCCAACATCATAGGCACTGCACGTGCCTGCGACCAGAAACATTGTGAAATGCCCGAAAACAGGGCGCCTGCAGCTATTAAATTTGATATGAATGAAGGGTGCGCTGGTTATACTGTGCGCTCCTTTTGCCCCATCTTTGAGTCCTCATTTATGTACTTGTCTCGACGCATGTTTGCACTGGGCTGTGGCCTGGTGGCCTCGCTTGGTTTCACGGTGGGCGCACATGCCCAGAACGCGCAAACCCCGCAGGGGCGCGAGTTGACGGTGGCCTCCAGCGCCACTTACGCCCCCTTCGCATTCGAGAACAAGGACAAACAGATCGTGGGTTTTGACATTGACATCATCAATGCCATTGCCAAACAGCAGGGCCTCAAGATCAAGGTCATCAACACACCCTGGAGCGGGATTTTCGCGGCACTGAACAATGGTGACGTGGATCTGGTGATCTCCGGCGTCACCATCAACGACAAGCGCCGTCAAAGCTACGATTTCACGGCCCCGTATTTCGCAGCACACCAACTGATTGCCGTGCCCAAGACAAGCAATGTCGCCACCCTCAAAGACCTGAACGGCAAGAAAATCGCGGTGGTGAATGCCTCTACGGCAGACGACGTCGCCTCGCGCGAATTCGGCAAGACAAGCCCCAATATCCGCCGTTTCGAAAGCACGCCGCTCATCATCTCCGAGCTGGCCGGTGGCGGAGTGGACGCGGCCATTGGCGACAACGGCGTGATCGCCTACCGCGTGAGCCAGAATCCCGCGCTCAAGACGGTGGAAGACCCCAGCTTCCCAGAAGAGGGCTTCGGCATTGTGGTGAAGAAGGGCGACAAGCCGCTTTTAGACAAGCTCAATGCGGGGCTGGCCGCAGTTCGTGCGGACGGTTCCTATGCCGAGATCTACAAGAAGTGGTTTGCCAAGGACTACAAGGCGCGCTGATCGACCATGGGGCGAGCTGGGCGCTTTTGGAGCGCGGGTCAACCGCTTTGGATAGTCCAGCCGTCACCACACCCATCTTTGCAACGCGGCCGCCTTTTGCGGCCGTTTTTACTGGTTGAGCGCACGCCCTTCGGGGCTGGCGGCAGGAGGATCAATGGAACCTGAGTTGTGGTTTGGCTGGTTTCGGCCCGACATTCTGGTGGAGTATCGCCAGCTGTTTTTGCACGGCGCATGGATGACGCTGGGCATGACCGTGGTGTGCGTGGTGCTGGGCGGCACGTGGGGGCTGGTGCTGGCCCTGGCGCGTCTGGCCCAGGCGCGGCACGCACCCTGGAATTGGGTGTGCCGCTTCTTGCTGCGCTGGCCGTCTACCGTGTACGTCAGTTTTTTTCGAGGCACCCCCCTGTTTGTGCAGATACTGCTGATGCACTTTGCCGTGATGCCGCTGTTCATCCACCCAGTGTCGGGGCTGCTGATCGATGGCGATCTGGCGCGCACGCTCAAGCAAGAGCACGGGGCCCTGATCTCGGGCATTGCCGCGCTCACGCTCAATTCCGCTGCATACATCTCGGAGGTGTTTCGCGCCGGCATCCAGTCCATCTCCAAGGGGCAGTTTGACGCCGGGCGTTCGCTAGGCTTCACGCCCATGCAGGTGATGCGCTATGTGGTGCTGCCCCAGGCGTTTCGGCGCATGCTTCCTCCGCTGGGCAACAACATGATTGCTCTGCTCAAGGACACCTCTTTGGTGTCTGCCATTGGCTTGGCCGAAATGGCCTACGCTGCCCGCACCGTGGCCGGCGCGTACGCCAGGTATTGGGAGCCTTACCTTGCCATTTCGCTGGCCTATTGGCTCATGACGCTTGCGCTGACCACGGCGCTGCGCCGGCTGGAGTACCACCTGGCGCGCAGCGACCGCAGCTGATGAATTGCGCCACCGCGAAGCGCCAGCGCAGTGGATGGCTCACAGAGCGGTCGGCCATGCGTGGCTGAGATCAGCCCGCTGAGTCGCTGAAACGTTGCAGCGGAGTGAGCGCAGGAAAAGCCCCGGCCCGTTTTTGCTTCATGGCCGAGACCGATTCGCGCACGTGCTGGTTGCTCCAGATGGCGCCCTGCAGCCAGCCCATCTGGCGCAGGCTGTCTTCCACGGAATGGTCGCGGGCATAGTTCACGGCCTGCTTGGTGCCCCAGATGGCCACGGGGGGCTTGCTGGCAATTTCCTGCGCGCACTGCAGCGCGGCGGCGACCATGGCTTCCTGGGTATCGAACACTTCGTTGACCAGGCCATAACCCAGTGCCTTGGTGGCGGGCAGGCGGCGCCCGGTGTAAGCCAACTCTTTCACGACCCCCAGCGGAATGAGTTTGGGCAGGCGCTGCAGCGTGCCCACATCAGCCACCATGCCGATGTTGATTTCTTGAATGCAAAAGAAAGCATCCTGGGTTGCGTATCGGATGCAAGCGGCCGTCACCATGTCCACCGCGCCGCCGATGCAGCCGCCGTGGATGGCTGCAATGACGGGAATGCGCAGGTTTTCCAGCCGCGTGAACGTTGCTTGCATGTCGGTCAGCAGGTCGAAGATGGCTGCTCGCCCCTCGGGGCTCTGGTCGTCCATGGTGATGGCGCCGCCAAAGGTCTCCAGCGCCATGCCTGCGCTGAAGTGCTTGCCGGTGCTGCTGATGACCAGCGCCCGTGCCTCGCCTGTTTGGTGCAGATGGAGCAGAACTTCGTCCAGTTCGCGCCAGAAGGTCGGGTGCATGGTGTTCATGGCCTCGGGCTTGTTCAAGACCAGATGGGCCACTTGTTGGGTAATGCCAAGGGTGAAGCAGGTGAGGGCGATAGTCATGGCGTGTCACTGTAGGGCGCTTGACTGCGGGCGTTCGTCGCCTGAGCGACTTTCAATGAAAATGGCCGCCAGCGCTTTATTTGAAAGCGCGAGTAGCTCCTTTATTGATAGCAAATTGGTCGGCCAGGCCGTACCACCTTTGCCGGCGGGTTCAGGGGCTCAGTCGCCACCGCCTCCGCAGCCACTGCCCCCACCATCGCCTCCACCGTCGCTTCCACCATCGCCTGTGCCTCCATCCGAGTTGCCTGCACCGCCAAAGTCCCCGGCACTCCCGGCATAGCCGCCATCCAAAAAATCGGTACCGCAGTGTGGCGACCCGCCTGCGCTGCCGTCGGCAGCGGTTCTGTCGGGGGCTCCCATCAACCTGCAGTCCGCCACATAGCGAAAACCGTTGGGAATAGCGAATTTGGCGTCCAGCGCAAACAGCAGGGGCAGTCGGGTGGGCGCTTGGGGGTCAATCGATTCTTCCTTGCACGCCCAGAACCAGGCGCGCCGCAGTCCGTCGTTATGGGTGCGTTTTCGTCCCAGGGCCTCGGCGGGGGTGTGGTGCAGGAAGTGGCCCAGCGCCTGGGCGCACCACTGCTTATAGGCCTGGGTGTGCAAGATGAATTCGTGCCACAAGGCGTCGACCGCCTGCGAGGGCATGGCGACAAACTGGCGCCGGCTGCGCATGCAGGCCAGGAAGAACTGGCGCAGGCCGCGCTCTACCAGTTCGCAGTCCTTGGCTGTCAGGTGGGGGTAGGTCTCGCGCAGCTTGCGCTGCAGGAAGCGGGGCAGCGGCGCTTCGCGGATGTAGCGTTCACGCAGCGCTTTGGTCCACTGCATTGCCAGCGCGAGTGTGGCCACCGTCAACAAAAAATACAGGGCCCAGTACCACTGTGGACGCCACAGGCCTGCCAGTACCCCGGCAAGGCCCAGCAACCAGACCGCGACGGCCACCCGCGCGGGAAGCCCTGCCCAGCGCAACAGCGCCATTTCACTCTGGGTCATTTGCCCTCCCTTGTTGTGATCATTGTTGTTGTGTTGAGCGCGATTCCATTCCCGTCGCATGGCGGATCGGTGTCTGCCGTGGTCTTCCGTTTTCAACGCCCGCATGCACCTCCCTGATAACGGGACAAGGCGTTCTTCGTAGACCGTGTTCCCCCGGCTTTTTACTACCACCGCGCGGGCGAAGCGGCTTGCCCCGAAGGCAACTCATCAGCGTCTTGGCCGTCGCGGTCTGGTGTGTGCAGGCGCTTGAACCGTATGGGCTTTTGCCCGGCGGGCAGAACTGCTCGTGCGTCCACATCGCTCAGGGTCCGCGACGCTTTGCCGTTGGTGCGTGTGCCAAACGAGCGAGGCTCCACTGCCCGCACCGCCCCTCGCGCTCGATCGCGGCGCAAGGGGCCCGGTTGCGGGCGAGTAGCGTTCAGCGGCGCTTGCCGCTGCCGCCGAAAAGACTGCCCAACACGCCGCGCAAAATTTCCTTGCCCAGTGTGGTGCCCATGGTGCGCACGGCCGACTTGGCCATGGTCTGTGCCAACCCATCGCGCCGCCCGCCGCGCGGGCCTGTGGAGCCGAACAGCACATCGTTGAGGCCGCCCAGCAGGCCCCCGTTGCCGTTCTCCGATTCTGCCGAGGCGGGTTTGCCGCCGCCGACAGTACCGGCTGTTTGAGCAGCGACGTCCTCGGCGCGGCCCTTCAGTTTCTCGTAGGCGGACTCTCGGTCCACTGCTTTTTCGTACACGCCCGCTACCAGCGATTGCGCTACCAGCGCCTGCCGCTGCTGGGGCGTGATGGGGCCCAGCTGGCTAGCCGGCGGCAGCACGAACACGCGCTCGGTCACGCTGGGTCGACCCTTGGCGTCCAGAAAGCTCACCAGCGCCTCGCCCACCGCCAGTTCGGTGATGGCAGTTTCGATGTCCAGCCCGGGCTTTTGGCGCATGGTGGTGGCCGTGGCCTTCACGGCCTTCTGGTCGCGCGGGGTGAAGGCGCGCAGCGCATGCTGCACGCGGTTGCCCAGCTGGGCCAGCACGCTGTCGGGGATGTCGAGCGGGTTTTGGGTGACGAAGTACACCCCCACGCCCTTGGAGCGCACCAGGCGCACCACCAACTCGATGCGCTCGATGAGCACCTTGGGCGCCTCGTTGAACAGCAGGTGGGCTTCGTCGAAGAAGAAGACCAGCTTGGGCTTTTCGGGGTCGCCTATTTCGGGCAGCGTCTCGAAGAGCTCCGACAGCATCCACAGCAGGAAGGTGGCATACAGTCGCGGCGAGTTCATCAGCTTGTCGGCCGCCAGGATGTTGATCACGCCCTGGCCGTCCACCGTCTGCATGAAGTCTTCGATGTTGAGCATGGGCTCGCCGAAGAACTTGTCGCCGCCTTGCTGCTCGATCTGCAGCAGGCCGCGCTGGATGGCGCCCACGCTGGCCGAGCTGACGTTGCCGTACTCAGTGGTGAACTCCTTGGCGTTGTCGCCCACATACTGCAGCATGGCCCGCAGGTCCTTCAGGTCCAGCAGCAGCATGCCGTTGTCGTCGGCAATCTTGAACACCAGGTTGAGCACGCCCAGCTGGGTCTCATTCAGGTTGAGCATGCGGCCCAGCAGCAGGGGACCCATGTCGGAGACGGTAGCGCGGACCGGGTGGCCCTGCTCGCCAAATACGTCCCACAGCGTGGTGGGGCAAGCCTGGGGCGTGGGCAGTTCCAGGCCCCTCTCCTGGAGGACGGCGGCCAGTTTGTCGCCAATCTTGCCGGGCTGGCTGGCGCCCGTGAGGTCGCCCTTCACATCGGCCATGAACACGGGCACGCCGATGCGCGAGAAGTTTTCTGCCAGGGTTTGCAGGGTCACGGTCTTGCCGGTACCCGTGGCGCCGGTGATGAGGCCGTGGCGGTTGGCCAGGCCGGGCAACAGGTGGCATTCAGTGGCAGCGTGTTTGGCGATCAGCATGGGGTCGGCCATTTGGGGGGTCCTCGGGTGAGGGAATCTCTGCACGCGTCGCGCGCCGTGTGCATCTGCGGTCTCAGGCGGTCTGCTGCGTTGCAAATGCTCGCAATAGCTGTGGCTATTGCTGTGCTTTGCGCCTGGCAGCGCATCCCGATGCGCAGCGCACACTTTCCGCGCGATGCATGCAGAGGTTCCCCGTGTTCAGCAAAAAGTAAAATCAGCGGGCTAGATTAAATCAATACAAAAGGATCTCTCGTGGCAGGACACAGTAAATGGGCGAATATCCAGCACCGCAAAGGGCGCCAGGATGAAAAACGCGGCAAGATCTGGACCCGCATCATTCGTGAAATCACTGTGGCAGCCCGCGCCGGTGGCGGCGACCTGTCTGCCAACCCCCGCCTGCGCCTGGCGGTGGACAAGGCCAAGGCGGCCAACATGCCAGCCGACCGCATCAAATACAACATCGACAAGGCCACGGGCAACGCCGAAGGCTTGACGTACGAAGAAATCCGCTACGAAGGCTACGGAATCGGTGGCGCTGCCATCATGATCGATACGATGACCGACAACCGTGTGCGCACGGTGGCAGAAGTGCGGCACGCCTTCAGCAAGCACGGTGGCAACATGGGAACTGAAGGCTCGGTGGTCTTCCAGTTCAAGCACTGTGGCCAGCTGATTTTTGCCCCCGGCACCAGCGAAGACAAAGTGATGGAAGTGGCACTGGAGGCGGGTGCCGAAGATGTGGTGACCGATGAAGACGGAGCAGTGGAGGTACTGACCGCGCCAGCCGACTTTGAAGCCGTGAAAAACGCGCTGGAGGCTGCGGGCCTGACCGCCGAAGTGGCTGGGGTCACGATGCGGCCCGAGAACACCATCGAACTGACGGGCGATGACGCCGCGCGCATGCAGAAGCTGCTGGATGTGCTGGAAGACTTGGACGATACGCAAGAGGTCTACCACAACGCCGCGCTGTGAGCATCCCCTGAGGGGGCGCGCAGCTTCCCCCTCTCTCGCTGCGCTGCGCTGCGTTTGCGGGAGCAGAACTTCCCCAGCGGGG
>DFQQ01000019.1 GCA_002377855.1 Acidovorax delafieldii
CCTGGGCATTTCAGGAAAGATTTAGATTGTATATCAAAAAAAACACCCCCGGCACTGGGCCTGCACACCTCTCGGATGAAATTGAAGGCAGCATCCAGGGGCACCGTGACGGGCACGGCTTTGTTATTCGCGACGATGGCGAGGGAGATATCTACATTCCCCCGAATGAGATGCGTGCGGTGCTGCACAAAGACCGTGTTCGCGTACGCATCGTTCGGCATGACCGACGCGGTCGGCCTGAAGGGCGGGTGGTGGAAATCATTGAGCGACCCTTTCAGCCCATCATTGGCAGGTTGCTGCAGGAAAGCGGCGTTTGGCTCGTCGCCCCCGAAGACAAGCGCTATGGGCAGGATGTGTTGATTCCCAAGGGAGCCACGGGCGCCGCGAAGCCGGGTCAGGTGGTCGTCGTGGAGTTGACGGAGCCTCCGGCATTGTTTGGTCAGCCGGTCGGGCGTATCACTGAAGTGCTGGGCGAGGTTGACGACCCCGGCATGGAGATCGAGATTGCTGTGCGCAAGTACGGCGTTCCCCATGAGTTCTCCGAAGAGTGCCTGGCGCAGGCCAAGGCTTTGCCAGACAAGGTCAGGGCCCTGGACAAGAAACGCCGGGTGGACCTCACGGATGTGCCTCTGGTCACTATCGACGGGGAAGATGCGCGCGACTTCGACGATGCCGTGTACTGCGAGCCTGCCAAGGTGGGGCGGAGCAAGGGCTGGCGCCTGCTGGTAGCGATTGCCGACGTGAGTCACTATGTGGAGACCGGCAGCGCCATCGACATTGATGCATACGACCGGGCCACCAGCGTGTATTTCCCGCGACGGGTGATCCCCATGTTGCCCGAAAAGCTGAGCAATGGCCTGTGTTCGCTTAACCCGGAGGTGGAACGCCTGTGCATGGTGTGCGACATGCTGGTTACAGCCAAGGGGGAGGTGCATGCCTACCAGTTCTACCCTGCGGTGATGTTCAGCCACGCAAGGTTCACTTACACCGAGGTGGCAGCGATACTGGCGAACACGCGGGGGCCTGAGGCGAGCAAGCGCAAAGACCGCGTCAAGGATCTGCTGAACTTGCACGATGTCTATCGTGCTTTGCTGGTGGCGCGTCAGCAACGTGGCGCAGTGGATTTCGAGACCACCGAGACGCAGATCGTGTGCGATGAAAACGGGCGGATCGAGAAAATCGTGCCGCGCACACGCAACGATGCCCACAAGCTGATCGAAGAGGCGATGCTGGCGGCCAACGTCTGCAGCGCAGACTTCATCGCTCAAGGCGGCCAACCCGGGTTGTTCCGCGTGCATGAGGGGCCTACGCCTGAGAAGCAGGAGATACTGCGGAGCTACCTCAAGGCCATGGCCGTGGGCATGTCGATCAGTGACGACCCCAAGCCTTCTGAATTCCAGGCCATTGCAGAAGCCACCAAAGAGCGACCTGACGCGCAGCAGATCCACACCATGCTGCTGCGCTCGATGCAGCAGGCCATCTACACGCCTGTCAACAGCGGCCACTTCGGGCTGGCTTTCGAGGCCTATACGCACTTCACCAGCCCGATCCGGCGCTACCCGGATCTGCTGGTGCACCGTGTCATCAAGGCCATCCTGAACCGGACCAAGTACGCGCTGCCGTCGCTGCCCACCCCGGGCGAGGCCCACGCCAAGCTGGCCAAGCGACTGGCTTCGCGGGTGGCAGCACCCGGCACCAAGCCCCGCAAGGACGTGGCGCCGCCGAGCCGCGACACCCAGGCCTGGGAGGCCGCTGGCCTGCACTGCAGTGCCAACGAGCGCCGCGCCGACGAGGCCAGTCGCGATGTGGAGGCCTGGCTCAAGTGCAAGTACATGCGCGAGCACCTGGGCGAGGAGTACAGCGGCGTGGTCAGTGCCGCCACCAGCTTCGGTATCTTCGTCACGCTCGATGCGATGTACGTCGAAGGTCTGGTGCACATCACCGAGCTGGGCGGCGAATACTTCAAGTTCGACGAGGCGCGCCAGGAGCTGCGCGGCGAGCGCACAGGCATCCGCTACGCCATCGGCGCACGGGTGCGGGTGCAGGTCAGCCGTGTGGACCTGGACGGCCGCAAGATCGACTTTCGCCTGGTCCGCGAAAACGAAGAGCTGCTGGGGCGTGCACTGAAGGACAAGGGGGTTGCTGCCGACGACGGTGGTCGTGCAGGGCGTTCCGCGTCTGGCCGCAAGGGTTCAGCCTCCGGCAAAGGCCGTAAATCCACCGCCGAAATGGTGCCCTCCGATGCGAGGATACGCGGGCATGAGCGGACAGACCGATCGCCCATCCAGTCGCTGAAGGGGGCTGTCAAACAGGCCGTTGTAGCGGGCAAGCCCCCGAAAGGGAAGTCGCGCAAGCCGCGACGGTAGCCCGGCGGTGAACCGGGTCGAGGCGATCTGCGAGAGGGCACCGCCCCTTCCGTTCACCAAACCGGGGTAGCTGGGCGGGGAGATCTGTCATGCGTTCGCGCCAGCGCGCCGGCGGTGAGGGGAATCTCTGCGGGCCAGCGGTCCGCAGCTGCGCCGTGTGCGTACACGGCCTGGGTGGCAGCCTGAGGTGCAGGCATGCCAGCGGCCAAGTATGCGCCGATGAGCCCAGCCAACACATCGCCTGTGCCCGCTGTGGCTAGCCGCGCACTGCCGGTGGGGTTGATGAACGGGGTGGTGTGGGGGCTCGCGATGATGGAGCCTGAACCCTTGAGCACCACCGTGCACTGAAATTGGTGGGCCAGCTTCTGTGCGGCCAATAGCCGGTGGGCTTGGATATGCGCGGACGTGGTGTGCAGCAGCCGCGCTGCTTCCAGTGGATGGGGCGTGATCACGGTGCGCCGCTGTCGTGCGGCGCGCCCCACAAGCACCTGCTGCAAGCTGCCGTCGGTGGCGATGGCGTTCAGTGCGTCGGCGTCCAGCACCAGTGCGTTAGACCTTTGTACTACCGCGGGTAGCACGCTGCGCACGGCCGTGCCCCCGCCGCAGCCGCACACCACATTGAGGTTCTCCAGTTCCAGGGCTTCGAACCTGCGCAGCATCAGTTCAGGCCGGTGGGCGATTTCGCTGGTCTGGTCGTGGTCCAGCAGGCTGACCAGAACCCTGCCAGCGCCTGCGTGCAGGGCAGCAGAGGCCGCCAGCAATGCAGCGCCAGTCATGCCCATACCGCGCATGGACAGCCCCTCGCCACCCACGACTGCCACGTCGCCGTAAGTGCCTTTGTGGCTGGCGTGCGCCCGATGCACCTGGATGCCTGGGCCTGCCAACCAAGCGGTGGGCGGCTCATGGATCAGCCCCGTGGTCGTCGAAGTGCCCAGATCGGCCATCCACACCTGGCCCGCTGCATCCCGGCCGTGGCCGGTGAACAGGCCGGGCTTCAAGGTCAACAGACTGAGGGTATGGCGCTGAGCGGTGAGCAGCGACACGTGGGGCCTGGGGGGCTCCAGCCCGGCCGCGTACTGGCCTGTGTCAGCGTCCAGGCCGGAAGGCACGTCTACCGCGAGTACGGGGGCTGCGCTGGCGTGCAACTGCGCCAGCCATTGGGCCAGCATGGTCCCCTGGGTTGAAACAGGGCGCCCAGGCGGTGTGGATGACCTCACGCCAATGCCCAGCAGCGCATCAATGCACAGATCCTGTTCCGTCAGGTCATCGGGTGCGGTGTCGCTCCAGCGTATGTTTGCGTTGTGCCGGGCTTTTTCCCAGGACTTGCGAGCATCGTCAGGGAGTGTGTCGTGCGTCCCCAGCCAACTGATGACGATTTGGCGTCCGGTGCGGGCGAGCAGGTGGGCTGCTTCCAGTCCGTCGCCGCCGTTGTTGCCGGGGCCGCATGCGATCCAGATGGTCCGAGCGTGCGGTGCAATGGCCTGGGCCAGCTGCGCTACAGCGAGACCCGCTCGCTGCATCAAGGTGTGCGGCGCAACGGTGGCTGCCATGGCCTGTTCAAGCCTGCGCGTGGCGGCGGTGTCGAACAGCGGGTGGGTTTGGTCTGGCGTGATGCGTTGCATGGCAGGGTCCTGCAGGCCCGCAGTCAAAAGGACTGCGCGGCCCCGAGATTTTGCTCTGTTGCCACGCGCGTGGGGCACTGCGCTGAAAGCGTTCAGAACCGCTGTGCTTCAAGCCCCTGCAAGCTGACTTCGGGAGTGCGTTGGCCGATCATGTCTGCCAGCGCGCGTGCGCAGCCGCAGGCCAGGGCCCACCCCCCAGCCCCGTGGCCTGTGTTCAGCCAGATGCCTGGCAGCGCCGTGCTGCCAACGGCCGGGGCGCCATCGGACAGCGTGGGGCGGGCGCCCCGCCAGATCTGAAGGGGGCCCGACAACTGCGCGCCACCGGGAAACCAGTCGTTGATGGCGCGATAGAGCCGTTGCAGGGTGGCGTGGTGGTGTGCTGCCTGGGAAGAACCCAACTCGGCCCCACCGGTAATGCGGATGCGCTGGCCCTGGCGGGTGATGGTGATTTGCTGCTGCACATCCAGCGCGCTCGTCAACGGCGCGTGCGTGGCTTCACGCAACGGAGCGCTGACGGAATAGCCAAACACCGAAGCCATTGGCAACTGGATGCCGCAAGGACGCAGCAGCGTTGGAGACGCAGCACCAGCGCACAGCACCACTGCGTCAAACTTGCGCATGTCGGGTTCGCCTTCCACCCACAGCCCTGCCGGTTGGCTGGACAACTTGGTCACCTTGGCATTGAAAACAAATTGGACCCCCGCGCCTTGCATGCCTTGGCGCAACAGTTGTGCAAACAGACGGCAGTTGCCTGATGTGGCATCGGGCAGCAGGGCAGCACTGTCCAGGGGAGCCTCAGGTGACAGGCCCGGCTCCAGTTGGCGTGCCGCATCTGGGCTGATGTCCTGCACCGGTGTTCCGGCTTCACGCATCCAATCCAGCAGCGGTTGGTATTGGGTGCGGTGCTTGGCAGAGCGAAAAAGAAGGAGCCGCGCCGTGCTGGCTTCAAAGTCCAGTTCGTGCCGGTTGGCAATGTCCAGGGTGCGTGCTCGGCTGTACCGGGCCAAGCCTTCCAGGGTCGATAAGGGGGAGTGGCCGCGCCGCCAGCGCCACAACCATGCCAGTTCACGCAGGCCTGCCCCTTGCGCCAAGCGAATGCTGCCGTGCGTTTGCCAGGGGCGCAGGGCTGTGGGGCTGGCGCCTCCGGCGCAGCTCCAGGGCGTTGTCAGGTACGGTGCGAGCAGGCCGGCGTTGGCAAAACTGGCGTCTTCCGCAGCGGCGCTGCGCTGCTCCAGCACGGTGACTTCGTGGCCGTCGTGCGCCAGTTCGTATGCGGTGGTTACGCCGATGATTCCGGCGCCCACGATGGCTATCTTCATGGATTGGGGCAAAATTGTGCTCTAGCGCTTGATTCTAAAGCGCAATAAGCTATTGTTTTTGTAGCATTTCTTCGATGCGTTGGCTGACATTGAGCACGGCATCGTCGCGCCCTTCGGCATGCCAGACCATCAGCCCCACGGGCAGTTCACCATGCACATGGCACGGCAGAGACAGCGCGCACCCGTCCAGCATGTTCACCACACTGGTGTTGCGCAGCACCAAGGCATTCGCCCTGAAGAATGCGTCGTCCCTGGCCTGGCCGGGGGCCACTTCCGCCAGCAGTGGGGGCACGATCGGGACCGTTGGGGAGAGCAGGGCGTCAAAACCTGCGATGCGCGCCTGCATGCGGCCAATCCAGTTCCGCCTGGCGTGCTGCAGATCGATGTAGTCGGCAGCACCCATCGCGCCGCCCCGCTCGATACGGCTGCGCACGCGGGGGTCGTACAGCGCTGCGTGCCGAGCGAGCACGGGGCGGTGCCACGCGTAGCTTTCGGCAGCAGCAAGACTTCCCTGGGCCTGCATCGGCACGAGCTCCCCGGTTTCGGGCAGGTCGATGGTCTCGATGCGGACGCCTTCCTGGCGCAGCAGGTCGAGCGAGCGCTGAAAGGCTTTGCTCACTTGCTCATCCAAAGCGTCGAGAAATGTGTGGGCGGGCACCGCCAAGCGCCACTGCGAAAGCGGTGCAGCGCTGCGGGTGACACGCCGCGCTGCCAGAATCTCGTGCACAAGAATGGCATCGCGCACGCTGCGGGTCATGGCGCAGGCGGTGTCCAGGGTCGTGGACAGCGGTACGGCCCCGTCGGTGGGGACCAGCCGTGCCGTGCTTTTGAAGCCCACCATGCCGTTGAACGCGGCGGGAATGCGAATGGAACCGCCCGTGTCGGAGCCCAGGGCGGCGTAGCAAGCACCACTGGCCACGGAAACCGCGGCCCCTGACGAAGAGCCCCCTGGCACGCGTGCCGCCCCGGGCAGGGCTCCGAAACGGCTGTCAAAAGCGGCAGGGGTTGGGAAGTGGGGGTTGGTGCCAATACCCGAGAACGCAAACTCCACCATATGGGTGCGCCCGACAATGCTGCCGCCCGCAGCGCGCAGGCGCGCAACAGCGGGTGCATCGCGACCGGCAGCTGGCGCATCTCCCAGCGCGAGAGACCCTGCCGTGGTGACCTGTCCCTTCACATCAAACAGATCCTTCACAGAAACGGCCAAACCGGCCAGCGGTTGATGTGATGTTTCTGTGCGCTGTAAGCGCTCGTGTTCTTGCTCAAAGCACGTTGAGACAAAGCAATGCGCGGCGGCGGGGGCTTGGGCCAGGCGCTTGGATTCGTTCAGGGCCTGTAAAGGGGTGAGGGCGCCACTACGGATCAGAGCCCGGGTTGCGATCAGGTCGGCTTGCATCGATGTGCTAGAATCCTTGGGTTTTGCTGTATGCGGTGGCGCGTGGTCTTGGGCCTGAGCGCGGCAGATGCGGCAAAGCCAATCGCAAACCAGCCCCGTCAAGGTGTTGCTGCTTCACTCTGAGGCGGCAAGTTATGGGGCTGGATTTTAGACCCAACCTTTGGAGTATTTTTATGTCCGTTACCATGCGCGAAATGCTGGAAGCCGGTGTCCACTTCGGTCACCAAACCCGCTTCTGGAACCCCAAGATGGCCCCCTACATCTTCGGCCATCGCAACAAGATTCACATCATCAACCTGGAAAAGTCGCTGCCACTGTTCCAGGAAGCCCAAAAGTTTGCCAAGCAACTGGCTGCCAATCGCGGCACCATCCTGATGGTTGGTACAAAGCGCCAAGCCCGTGAAATTCTGGCCACTGAAGCCCAGCGCGCTGGCGTGCCTTTCGTGGATCAGCGTTGGTTGGGTGGCATGCTGACGAACTTCAAGACTGTCAAGACTTCGATCAAGCGTCTGAAGGATATGAAGGCCCAGATGGAAACCGGTCTGGACAGCCTGAGCAAGAAAGAACAGCTGACTTTCAGCCGCGAAATCGCCAAGCTGGAAAAAGACATCGGCGGCATCCAGGACATGGCTGCTCTGCCCGACGCTATCTTCATCATTGACGTCGGTTTCCACAAGATTGCTGTGGCCGAAGCCAAGAAGCTGGGCATTCCCTTGATCGGTGTGGTTGACACGAACCACTCGCCCGAAGGTATCGACTACGTCATTCCTGGTAACGACGACTCCGCCAAGGCTGTGACTCTGTACGCTCGCGGTATCGCTGATGCGATCATTGAAGGCCGCGCCAACGCCGTGAATGAAGTGGTGAAGGCCGTGGCTTCGGAAAGCACTGACGAATTCGTGGAAGTGCAAGAGTCGGCTGCCTGAGCACCCGGCTGCGCGACCACGGTCGCGAATGAAAGCGGGGCTCCTGGTTAGCCCCCTTTTTTTTAGCCCGAGTTTTGAATACTTTGAACTGAATACGGAAGGAACACAGATGGCTGCAATTACCGCAAGCATGGTTGCTGAACTGCGTGGCAAGACCGACGCTCCCATGATGGAATGCAAGAAGGCTCTGACGGAGGCCGACGGCGATATGGCCAAGGCCGAAGAGCTGTTGCGCGTCAAGCTGGGCACGAAGGCTGGCAAGGCTGCTGCCCGCGTGACCGCTGAAGGCGTCGTGGCCAGCTACATCAGCGGCAACGTTGGCGCTCTGATCGAAGTGAACAGCGAAACCGACTTTGTGTCCAAGAACGACAGCTTCATCGCCCTGGCCAACGCCGCGGCGAAGCTGGTGGCTGAGCACAATCCCGCTGACGTCGAAGCGCTGGGTGCCCTGGCCTATGAACAAGAGAGCTTTGGCCCCACCCTGGAAGACGTGCGCAAGGGCTTGATCGGCAAGATCGGCGAAAACATGTCGTTCCGTCGCTTCAAGCGTTTCTCGGGCGGCAACTTGGCTTCCTACCTGCACGGCACCCGTATCGGTGTGGTGATCGAGTTTGAGGGCGACGCCGCTGCCGCCAAGGACGTGGCCATGCATGTGGCTGCGATGAAGCCTGTGGCGCTGACGAGTGCGGATGTGCCTGCCGAGCTCATCGAAAAAGAGCGTTCGGTGGCAGCTGCCAAGGCTGCTGAAGACAAGGCGAAGGCCGAAGCCGAAGGCAAGCCCGTGCAGTCCGACGAAATCGTGACCAAGCGCATCGAAGGCGGCGTGCAGAAGTACCTGAAGGAAGTATCCCTGTTCAACCAGGTCTTCGTGAAGGCTGCAGACGGCAAGCAGACCGTCGAGCAAATGCTCAAGGCCACCAACACCACCGTCAAGGGCTTCACCCTGTACGTTGTGGGCGAAGGTATCGAGAAGAAGGTCGACGACTTCGCTGCTGAAGTGGCCGCCCAGGTGGCGGCAGCCAAGGCAGCTGCCTGATCAATCCGTCCACTTAGCCCCCCATCACACACAATCCATTGGAGAAATTGCCCATGACCGTCGCCGCGCCAGCCCACAAGCGTATTTTGCTCAAGCTGTCCGGTGAGGCGCTGATGGGCGATGACTCCTTTGGTATCAACCGCGCCACCATTGTCCGGATGGTGGAGGAAATCGCTGATGTGACCCGCCTGGGTGTCCAGGTGGCGGTGGTGATTGGGGGCGGTAACATTTTTCGTGGCGTGGCGGGTGGCTCAGTTGGCATGGACCGCGCTACGGCCGATTACATGGGCATGCTGGCCACGGTGATGAATGCGCTGGCGCTGGCCGACGCCATGGACAAGCAGGGCCTGACTGCCCGCGTGATGTCTGCCATTGCCATTGAGCAGGTGGTAGAGCCTTATGTGCGACCCAAGGCCCTTCAGTACCTCGAAGAGGGCAAAGTGGTGGTGTTCGCTGCGGGGACCGGTAATCCATTCTTTACCACCGATACTGCTGCAGCCCTGCGCGGCGCGGAGATTGGCGCTGAAGTGGTGCTCAAAGCGACGAAAGTAGACGGCGTATATACTGCCGACCCTCACAAGGACCCCTCCGCAACGCGTTACACGAAGCTCAGCTTTGACGAGGCCATGTCCCGCAATCTGGGCATCATGGACGCCACCGCGTTTGCCTTGTGCCGTGATCAAAAACTGCCTGTGCGTGTGTTCTCCATCATCAAGCACGGCGCCCTCAAGCGCGTGGTGATGGGTGAGGACGAAGGTACCTTGGTGTACGCCTGACCTTCCGAATGCCCCGCAGCAGGTTCGCCCCAAGGAAACATCATGACGATTGCCGATATCAAGAAAACCGCTGAAACCAAGATGGACCAGTCCATCGCGGCGTTCAAGAACAACCTGCAGAAAATTCGCACGGGCCGTGCCAACCCCGCACTGCTGGACAGCATCCAGGTCGAATACTACGGTTCCATGGTGCCCTTGAGCCAAGTGGCCAACGTGACTTTGCTCGATTCACGCACCATCAGCGTGCAGCCCTGGGAAAAGGGCATGGGCGCGAAGATCGAAAAGGCCATTCGCGAAAGCGACTTGGGATTGAATCCTGCTTCGATGGGCGAGCTGATTCGCGTGCCCATGCCGCCCATGAGTGAAGAGCGTCGCAAGGAAATGACCAAACTGGCTCGCAACGAAGGCGAGAGCGCCAAGATTGCCGTGCGCAATCTGCGCCGTGACGCCAACGAATCGGTCAAGAAGCTGGTCAAGGACAAGCTTGCATCGGAAGACGATCAAAAACGCGCCGAAACCGATGTGCAGAAGTTCACTGACAAGCACATCGCCGAAATCGATGCGCTGGTTGCGGCCAAAGAACAAGAAATCATGGCGGTCTGAGCTTCCGCTTGCTGGAGCTGACTGATCGTTTGCATGTCTGATTTGCCTGTGGTGCCTCACCACATCGCCATCGTGATGGATGGCAACGGCCGCTGGGCCAAACGACGCTTCCTGCCGCGTTTGGCCGGGCACAAGCAAGGTGTTGACTC
The DNA here is from genome assembly GCA_002377855.1 of Acidovorax delafieldii. Lineage (GTDB taxonomy): Bacteria > Pseudomonadota > Gammaproteobacteria > Burkholderiales > Burkholderiaceae_C > Acidovorax > Acidovorax delafieldii_A. The sequence continues at coordinate 10,194 of DFQQ01000019.1, forward strand.
ACTGCGCCGCTGTGTGCGGGCCTGCGTGCAACGGGGCATCTCCGTCCTGACTGTCTTTGCTTTCTCTTCTGAGAACTGGAATCGTCCACCCGATGAGGTCTCTGGCCTCATGGAGTTGCTGGCGATGGCGCTGGGGCGCGAGGTGCCGCAGCTCAAGAAAGACGGTGTGCGCTTGCATTTTGTGGGAAGCCGTGAAGGGCTTTCTGCCAAGGTGGCTGACGGGCTGGCGCAGGCCGAGGCCGCAACCGCCGGCAATACGCGCCTTGTCTTGAACGTGTGCTTCAACTATGGAGGCCGCTGGGATATCGCTCAGGCGGCCGCATCCTTGGCCGCCCGTGGAGAGCCCATTACCGAAGCGAGCCTGCACGCTGCGATGGGCATGTCCCACGTCCCTGACCCCGACCTGATCATTCGGACCGGGGGCGAAATGCGAATCAGCAACTTTTTGCTGTGGCAGGCCGCATACTCCGAGTTGTTTTTCAGTGACCGTCTTTGGCCCGACTTCGACGAGTCAGGCTTGGATGAGGCATTGGAAGCATTTCAATCGCGTGAGCGCCGTTTTGGCAAAACCTCTGAACAAATAGCGTCCGCGCATCGTGATGCGATGCCGGGCTGAAAGGCCCCATGCTGCTACAGCGCGTCATCACTGCACTGGTCTTGCTGGCCATTTTGTTGCCAGCCTTGTTTTATCCTTCGATCACCCCATTTGCAATCGTCGTCTTGGCCTTCATGGCTGCCGGCGCCTGGGAGTGGGGGCGGTTGAACGGAGTCGGCAACGCGTCCGCCCTGGGCTTGGCTGCTCTCTGTTCAGGTCTTTGCGCAGCCAGTTGGTGGGTTGGATGGGTGGAGCGTCCGTTGCCTTTGCTGTGGACCATGGGCGGTTCGCTATGGGTTGCCAGTGCGGCTTGGCTGTTGCGAACAGGGGTTCCAGGTTGGCCGCGGATTCCTGCGGCCGTACGCATCGTTCTCGGGGTGTTGGCGCTGTGGCTTGCGTGGCTCGCTGTGGTGCAGGCGCGTACCTTGGGCATCAACTTTTTGTTGTCGGTGCTCACTCTGGTATGGGTGGCGGATATCTTCGCGTACTTTGCGGGGAGGGCGTTCGGCCTGCGCTTCACGCGCAATAAACTGGCGCCTTCCATCAGTCCTGGCAAAAGCTGGGAAGGCGTGTGGGGCGGTCTTGCAGGTGTTCTGTGCCTGGCCGTAGCTTGGGTGGCCGCGGACCGTTACTGGCAAGCAGACGTAGCGAGCTTTTATACCCGCCTGTATGGCGCTGGCTGGTGGTTTCTCGCGATCGCTGTCGTATTCATGGTTGCCATGAGCGTGGCCGGTGATCTGGTCGAGTCGCTGATCAAGCGCAGCGCGGGCGTCAAAGACAGCAGTGGCTTGCTTCCCGGCCACGGGGGGGTTCTCGATCGGGTGGATGCGTTGCTGCCGACGCTTCCCCTGGCGTTGATGCTCACCCGACTTATTTCTGTATGAAGCAAAAAATAACTGTACTGGGCTCCACGGGGTCCATTGGAAAAAGCACGCTGGACGTGGTGTCTCGGCATCTGGATCGTTACGAGGTATTTGCGCTCAGCGCAGCCACGCAGGTGGATGCGATGCTGGAGCAATGCGCCCGATTCAAGCCCCGGTTTGCAGTCATGGCCAGCGAACCCCATGCCCTGCTGCTTGCAGAAAAGCTCAAGCAAAATGGGCTTCCGACGTCCGTGGTTCAAGCGCAAGATGCTCTTGAAATGATAGCGTCTCATGAGGATGTTGACGCGGTCATGGCCGCCATCGTGGGCGCTGCCGGACTGGCGCCCTGCCTCGCTGCCGCTCGCGCAGGCAAGCGCTTGTTGCTGGCCAACAAGGAGGCGTTGGTTGTCGGCGGAGGACTGTTCATGCGCGCAGTGCGCGAGGGCGGCGCGACGCTGCTGCCTATCGACAGCGAGCACTCGGCTATTTTTCAATGCCTGCCGGAAGATACGGGGTCTTGGGCCGAGCGGGTGGACAGTATTTTGCTGACGGCATCAGGCGGCCCTTTCCGGACGCGGGATCCAGAATCCCTGGCACAGATCACTCCCGACCAGGCCTGTGCGCACCCCAATTTTTCGATGGGCCGAAAGATCTCGGTGGATTCGGCCACGATGATGAACAAGGCCCTGGAAGTCATCGAGGCCCGCTGGCTGTTCGACCTGGCACCCGAGCAGATCAAGGTAGTGATCCACCCGCAGCAGATCATCCATTCGATGGTCCAGTTCAAGGATGCCTCCATCCTTGCCCAGCTGGGCACGCCCGACATGCGCGTGCCCATTGCATGTGGCCTGGCATGGCCAGAGCGCATTGAGAGCGGAGCGAGCAGGCTGGACTTTGCTACCTTGGCCGCTCTTACCTTCGAAGAGGCGGACGCACGGCGCTTCCCCGGGCTGCATCTCTCCTGGCAGGCATTGAATGCGCAAGAGGGCACCACGGCTGTTTTGAACGCAGCGAACGAAGTGGCGGTGGAGTCCTTCCTGGCAGGTCGTTTGCGCTTCGACCACATCCATGCGGTGAATCTTGCAACTTTGGATGCAGTGCAGCCCTCCAAGCTGGATTCGCTGGAGTCTTTACTCGCTCTGGATGCGCAGGCACGTGTGGCCGCCCATCGCGCAGCAGCGGCTGTGGCGCCGTGACAGGTTTCCTCAGGAGCTTCCCATGCTGACCGTGCTTGCTTTTTTGGTGGCTCTGGGCCTGCTTATTGCCGTGCACGAATACGGACATTACAGGGTGGCCGTGGCCTGTGGCGTGAAGGTGTTGCGGTTTTCGGTCGGCTTTGGCAAGCCGGTGGTGGCTTGGCGTGCCAAAAAATCAGGCACAGAATTCGCGATCGGCTTGTTCCCGCTGGGGGGGTATGTCCGCATGCTGGACGAGCGGGAGGCGCCTGTCGAGCCCCATGAGCGCCACTTGGCCTTCAACACACAGCCTTTGCGTTCTCGGGCCGCCATTGTTGCCGCAGGTCCGCTGGCCAATTTGCTGCTGGCTGTTGTGTTGTATTCACTGGTCAACTGGGGCGGTGTGCAGGAACCCAAGGCGGTTCTGTCGAGCCCGGTGGCCGGCTCCATTGCCCAGGCTGCGGGTCTGACGGGCGGAGAACTGGTGCGACGTGCGGCGATGGGCGATGACGAAATGGTGCCCATGCGTTCGTTCGAAGAACTTCGCTGGGTTCTTACGCAGGGGGCGCTGGACGGCGAGCGTGTACGCCTGGAGCTGGAGCCTAGCCGGGGTGCTTCATTGCGCGACGTGGTGCTCGATCTTTCTTCCCTGAACGTGCGAGACGCAGATGCCCAGCTGTTTCGCAGAATCGGCGTGGTGGCTCCGTGGACGCGGCCCGCCATCGGTGAGGTTATGCCCGGAGGGGCCGCTGAAAGGGCTGGGCTGCGCAATGGGGACCTGGTCCGGAGAATCGGACAGACCGACGTGGTAGACGGCATGCAGCTGCGCGAATTGATCCGCACATCGGTACGTGGCAGCCAAGATGTGACCCAGTCGTGGCTGGTCGAGCGCGGCGGGCAGCTGGTTCGCTTGGAAGTGATGCCTGACATCGTGCACGAAGACAGTGGCGCGGTTGGCCGCATCAATGCCTATGTGGGTGGAAGTCCAGACATGGTCGAAGTCGACTATGGGTTCTGGGAGGGCTTGGCCAAGGGTGCCGAGCGCACCTGGGATGTGTCGACCCTTACCTTGCGGATGATGGGCCGTATGCTGACCGGGGAAGCATCGCTGAAGAACCTTAGCGGCCCCCTTACCATTGCTGACTACGCAGGGCGCTCCGCCGAGATGGGGCTGATGCAGTACCTTGCGTATCTGGCCCTCATCAGCGTGAGTTTGGGCGTGTTGAACCTGTTACCTCTGCCAGTGCTCGATGGAGGGCACCTGATGTATTATCTTTGGGAGGGAGTCACCGGCAAAGGTGTCTCCGACACCTGGATGGAATACCTCCAGCGTGGCGGCGTGGCAGTACTTGCCTTGATGATGTCTATCGCACTTTTTAACGATATCTCCCGATACCTCGCCAAACTTCTGGCCGTATTTGCCTAGCCATATCGGCTTCAGTTTCATTCATGAAAAAACACATCACTCGCCTTGGCGTGCGCACCGCCTCTGCCGTTGCAGCCATGGTATTTGTTGCCAACGCGGCATGGGCCTTGGAGCCATTCAAGGTTCAGGACATCCGTGTGGAAGGTCTGCAGCGCGTTGAGCCTGGAACAATCTTCGCATCCATGCCGCTACGTGTAGGTGATGACTACAACGATGACAAGGGCGCAGCGGCCATTCGCGCGCTGTTCGCGCTGGGCCTTTTCAAGGATGTGCGACTGGAAGCCTCGGGCAACGTTCTGGTCGTGGTGGTGGAAGAGCGTCCCACCATTGCCGATGTGGAGTTTGCGGGCACCCGCGAGTTCGACAAGGAAGTGCTGAAAAAGGCGATGCGCGACGTGGGCCTGACCGAGGGCCGCCCGTTTGACAAGGCGCTCGCAGACCGTGCCGAGCAAGAGCTCAAGCGGCAGTACATCAACCGCAGCCTATATGGCGCAGAGGTCGTGACCACGGTCACGCCCATTGAGCGCAATAGGGTGAACCTGACGTTCACTGTGGTCGAAGGCGAGCCAGCGCGCATCAAGGAAGTGCGCATCAATGGCAACAAGGCCTTCAGTGAATCCACCCTGAAAGGCCTGTTCGACCAAGACACGGGCGGCTGGCTCAGCTGGTACACCAAGTCGGACCGCTATTCGCGCACCAAGCTCAACGCGGACTTGGAAACACTGCGTTCGTATTACCTGCAGCGCGGGTACCTTGAATTTCGCGTGGATTCCACCCAGGTGTCCATTTCGCCTGACAAGCAGGACATCACCATCACCGTCAACGTGACGGAAGGTGAACGGTTCGTCGTGGCCGGCGTCAAGCTAGAGGGCAACTACCTGGAGCGCGAAGATGAGTTCAAGTCGCTCGTCACCATCCGCGCCGGTGAGCCCTACAACGCGGATCAAGTCACGGAAACAACCAAGGCGTTTTCCGAGTACTTCGGCCGGTTCGGGTTTGCGTTTTCACGTGTAGAAGCCGTACCTGAAATCGACCGCGAAAACAACCGGGTGACTTTGGTCTTGCAGGCGGAGCCCTCACGCCGCGCCTACGTGCGCAAGATCAACGTGAGTGGCAACAACCGCACCCGTGATGAAGTGATTCGGCGGGAATTCCGCCAATACGAAGCCGCTTGGTACGATGGTGAGCGCATCCGCCTGTCTCGTGACCGGGTGGACCGCCTTGGCTTCTTCACCGAAGTGAACGTCGAAACGCAAGACGTGCCTGGCTCTCCCGATCAAGTGGACCTGGTGGTCAACGTGACCGAGAAACCCACCGGATCGCTGCAACTGGGCGCAGGTTTTTCCAGTGCTGAAAAGGTGGCGTTGTCTTTCGGTATCAAGCAGGAAAACTTCTTTGGCTCAGGCAATTACCTGGGCATCGACGTCAATACGAGCAAGTACCGCCGAACGCTGGTGTTCAGCACCACCAACCCATATTTCACGCAGGACGGCATTTCGCGCACGGTGGATGTGTACTACCGCACAGACAAGCCTTACGAAGACCAGGGCGGAAACTACGAACTGGTGACCACCGGGGCGTCCATGCGGTTCGGCATACCCTTCAGCGAGACGGACACGGTGTTCTTTGGCGGTGGTCTGGAGCAGACCCAGATCAAGGCGGGCACCAACATCCCCGCCACGTATCTGGCCTACGCCAATACCTACGGTGCAACGAGCAATTCGATTCCCTTGACCATCGGTTGGTCTCGTGATGACCGTGACAGCGCCCTGGCCCCCAATTCGGGGCGTTACCAGCGCTTGAATTCCGAGTGGTCTGTCGCGGGTGATGCGCGCTATGTGCGCGGCAACTACCAGTATCAGCAGTACATCCCACTGAACAAGCGCTTCACCGTCGCATTCAACGGGGAATTTGGTTACGGCAAGGGGCTCAATGGTCGCCCCTTCCCGGTGTTCAAGAATTTTTACTCGGGCGGCCTCGGTTCCGTACGCGGCTTTGACCAAGGCACTCTGGGTCCGCGTGACGTGACCGGTGCCTCCCTGGGTGGTCCCAAGAAGGTCACCCTCAATGCCGAGTTGATCGCACCATTCCCCGGGGCCGGCAACGACCGCACCCTGCGCGTGTTCACTTTTGTCGATGTGGGCAACGTCTACGGCGAAGACCAGAAGGTAACTTTCAGCGACATGCGGGCCTCCGCGGGGCTTGGCTTGAGCTGGATTTCGCCGCTGGGCCCGCTGCGCCTTGCCTTTGCCCAGCCAGTGCGTAAGTTCGCTGGCGATAAAATCCAGAAACTGCAATTCCAGATTGGAACGTCTTTCTAATGAAATCCCTTTTCCGTCAGACATCTTTGGCCCTGTTGATCGGTACTGCTGCGTTGGCTACTTCCGTGCACGCGCAGGAGTTCAAGGCAGGTTTTGTCAATACGGACCGCATCTTCCGCGAGGCCAATACGGCAAAAACCGCGCAGGCCAAGCTGGAGCAGGAGTTTGCCCGCCGCGAAAAAGAGCTGGTTGATATCGGCAATTCCCTGAAGACGGCCACCGAAAAGTTCGAACGCGAGGCACCCACCATGGCGGAAAGCCAGCGCACTACGCGCCAGCGCCAACTGGTCGACCAAGACCGCGACTTTCAACGCAAGCGCCGTGAGTTCCAGGAAGACCTGAGCGCACGCAAGAACGAAGAGCTGGCCCAGGTGCTTGAACGTGCCAACAAGGTCGTCAAGCAGGTAGCCGAAGCGGAAAAATACGACGTCATCCTTCAGGAGGCCGTGTACATCAACCCCAAGCATGACATCACCGACAAGGTGATCAAGGCTTTGAATGCGTCCAAGTAACCGGACGCTGCGGGCGGTGTGCACGTGAGTTTGCTACTGGGGCACATCGTTGATGTGCTGGGCGGCTCATTGGAGGGGGGCGAGAGGAATACCGCCATCCACCGCATAGCGCCACTGGAGGTTGCGGGGCCGGGGGACATCAGTTTTCTGAGTCACCCTCGCTACCAACAACAACTGGCCGCCTCTCAGGCGGCCTGTGTCATTGTGGCGCCTGCCATGCGCGATGCTGCCTTGGCTCGCGGTGCATGCATCGTCGCGGACAACCCTTATGTCTACTTCGCCCGGGCCACGCAGCTGTGGAAGCAGCAGCATGCGCCCGCGCGTGCCGCAGGCGTGCACTCGAGTGCCGTGGTAGATCCCACAGCCCGGATTCACCCTACAGCCATCATCGGACCCCTGTGCGTGGTCGAACGCGGTGCGGAAGTGGGCGAGGGGTCGGTGCTCACATCTCGGGTCACGCTGGGCGAAAACTGCCGCATCGGCGCACGCTGTTTGCTTCACCCCGGGGTGGTTATCGGTGCGGATGGTTTTGGTTTTGCTCCGCACCAGGGAGCATGGGTCAAGATCGAGCAGCTGGGCGCCGTGTCCATCGGCGACGATGTGGAGATTGGCGCCAACACCTGCATCGACCGCGGCGTCCTGCAGGACACCGTGATTGAAGACGGCGTCAAGCTCGACAACCTTATCCAGATCGGGCACAACGTGCGGATCGGCAAGCATTCGGCCATGGCCGGGTGCGTGGGCGTGGCGGGCAGCGCCAATATTGGAGCCCACTGCACGGTGGGTGGCGGAGCGATTGTGCTGGGGCACCTGGAGTTGGCAGACCATGTCCATGTGTCTGCAGCCACCGTGGTTACCCGCTCGCTGACACGTCCGGGCCAGTACACGGGCATGTTCCCCATCGACGACAATGCGAAGTGGGAAAAGAACGCTGCAACACTCAAACAACTGCACAGCTTGCGTGAGCGCATCAAGGCGCTTGAGCAGGCCCTTAAAGCAGCATGAACGGAAGAACAACTCGATGATGGATATTCACGCAATTCTCAAGCAACTGCCCCACCGCTACCCGTTTTTGCTGGTGGATCGCGTGCTTGAGCTCGAGCGCAATGAGCGCATTCTGGCCATCAAGAATGTGACCTTCAACGAGCCATATTTCATGGGGCACTTTCCAGGCCGTCCTGTGATGCCTGGGGTGCTGATTCTCGAAGCCCTGGCCCAGGCCGCAGGGCTGCTGGCGTTTGACGCGATGGGGCAGGTGCCTGACGAGAACAATATTTATTACTTCGTCGGCATCGACGGCGCACGTTTCAAGCGTCCGGTGGAGCCAGGCGACCAGCTGCACCTGGAGATCACCATCGATCGCGTTCGCGGCGGCATCTGGAAATTCAAGGGCGTGGCACGTGTGGGAGACGACGTGGCCTGCGAAGCCGAGCTGATGTGCACCATGCGTGCCGTGGGTTGATGTTGGCAGACCGTGAGCAATATCCACGCAACAGCCATCGTTGACCCGGCCGCACGCATTGACCCGAGCGTAGTGATCGGGCCGTATGCGGTGATTGGGCCCGAAGTCTCCATCGGTGCGCGCACCGTGGTGGGCGCCCACTGCGTGATCGAGGGGTGCACCACCATTGGCGAAGATAACCGGATATTCCAGTTCGCCTCGCTGGGCGCGCAACCCCAGGACAAGAAGTACGCGGGTGAGTCGACTGAGCTGGTCATCGGCCACCGCAACACTATTCGCGAGTTCTGCACCTTCAACACCGGCACCGTGCAAGACCGCGCGGTCACGCGGGTGGGGGACGACAACTGGATCATGGCTTATGTGCACATTGCACACGATTGCCACGTAGGCAACCAGACCACGTTGGCCAACAACACGACGCTTGCAGGCCATGTGGATGTGGGCGACTGGGCCACGGTGGGTGGGCTCACCGGTGTGCTGCAGCGCATGCGCATCGGAGCGCACACCATGGTGGGATTTGCCAGCCATGTCGGCAAGGATGTACCGCCTTTCATGGTGGTGGATGGCAACCCCCTGGCCGTGCGAGGTGTCAACCTCGTGGGCCTGCGACGCCGCGACTTTTCTGATGAACGGATTGCCGCTATTCGCGAAATGCACAAGCTGCTGTACCGGCAGGGTTTGACGCTGGAGCAGGCGCGTGCCGCAATACGCGCGTTGCCCGAAAAAATGCCGCAGGCCCGAGACGATGCGGCCCTGATGGATGCCTTCATCGCGGGCTCCAGCGCCGGCATTGCCCGTTGAGTGTGTCGATGCAATCCAACCCTCGCATCGCAATGGTGGCGGGCGAGGCCTCTGGCGACTTGCTGGCGGGCCTGCTACTCGATGGGCTTCAGGCCCGGTGGCCTCAATTGCAGGCCAAAGGCATTGGCGGTCCCCAGATGGCTCGTCGGGGTTTTGAGTGTGTGTGGCCTAGCGAAAAGCTGGCCGTGCATGGCTACAGCATGGAAGTGCTGCGCCGCCTGCGCGAGCTCCTGGGCATTCGCAAACAGCTGCGCACCCAGTTGCTCCAGGAACGCCCGGCAGTTTTCATCGGGGTGGATGCGCCGGATTTCAATCTGGGGCTCGAGTCAGACCTGCGGGCTGCGGGCATCAAGACGGTGCACTTCGTATGCCCCTCCATCTGGGCCTGGCGGGCTGAGCGGGTTGAAAAGATTCGGCGCAGTGCCGATCATGTGTTGTGCATATTTCCGTTTGAGCCGCAATTGCTGGCGCGGCACGGCATCGCTGCGACCTATGTGGGGCATCCATTGGCCAACGTCATCCCCAGGGTGCCGGACCGCGCTGGCGCGCGTGCAGTGCTGGGCTTCGCTCCAGAGGACGAGGTGCTGGCCATCTTGCCTGGCAGCCGCTCGGCGGAGGTTCAGTACATTGCGCCTCCATTCTTTTCGGCTGCAGCGCTCGTCCACAAAGCGCGTCCAGCTACAAAATTCATAGTGCCAGCGGTACCGGCACTGCAAGCGCGCATTGAGCACGAAGTGCGCTGTGCCGGATTGCGTGGCGTGGTGCGCGTGGTCACGGGGCAGTCTCACACGGTGCTGGCGGCATGCGATGCCACCCTCATTGCCAGCGGCACCGCCACGCTCGAAGCCGCGCTGTTCAAGCGCCCCATGGTCATCGGCTACCACATGCACCCGCTGAGCTGGTGGCTCATGCGCCGCAAGCAGTTGCAACCTTGGGTGGGCCTGCCTAACATCCTTTGCCGTGAATTTGTCGTGCCCGAGCTGATCCAGGGCGCCGCCACCCCCGAGGCGCTGTGCGCCGCCACCCTGCAGTGGTTGCAGGCCCGCGAAGAGCAGCCCGAGAAAATCCAGGCACTCGAGCAGCGTTTTGACGCCCTGCACGAAAGCCTGCAACGCAACACTTCCCAATTGGCCGCCCATGCGATCGAAAAAGTTCTCGCCGCCTGAACAGGCCTGCCTTCCCTGGCATCCGCCCGGCTTGGTGGCGGGTGTGGACGAGGCTGGGCGCGGCCCGCTCGTGGGGCCCGTGGTGGCGGCTGCGGTGATCCTGGACGATCTGCGGCCCATTCCCGGCCTGGCTGACTCCAAAAAACTCACTGAAGCCCGACGCGAAAAGCTGTTTGATGAAATCCGGGCAAAGGCGCTGTGCTGCAGCATTGCACAAGCCAGCGTGGAGGAGATCGACCAGCTCAACATCCTTCAGGCGACGATGCTGGCGATGCGCCGCGCAGTCCAGGGGCTGCGCCTTAAGCCCGTCATGGTGCTGGTCGATGGCAACCGCATCCCGCAACTGGATATTCCTGCAGAAGCCATCGTGAAGGGGGATGCGTTGGTGCAGTCCATCTCCGCGGCGTCCATTTTGGCCAAGGTACACCGCGACCGATGGTGCCGGGAGGTGCATGAGCAGTACCCGCAATATGGATTCGACGGGCACAAAGGCTACGGTACAGCCATGCACATGGCGGCTTTGCAGGCCCATGGAGCATGCGTGTACCACCGGCGGTCTTTTGCGCCGGTGGCCCAAGTGCTGTCCTGCGCAGCAGAAAGAGCGCCCGCATGACCTCTCCCGCTGTCACTCTGATCCAGTCCAGAGACAACCCTCTGGTAAAAGACCTGCGCCGCCTGGCGCAGGACACCACCGCATACCGCAAACAAGGCCGTGTCTGGCTGGAGGGCGACCATCTGTGCCGCGCAGCGCTGGAGCGTGCGGTGCATCCGTCCATGGCGGTTTTTTCAGAGTCGTATTGGCCGCAATGGCAGCATGAGGAAGCGCTGGCAGCTATAAAAATAGTAGTGCTCCCAGACGCGCTTTTCAAAGACATCAGCGGGCTGGAATCCCCTGCAGGCATGGCCTTCTTGTGGAACATGCCAGCTGCGCACCCCGTTGATCCCTCTGCCGCCACCGTGGTGCTGGACCGGGTGCAGGACGCGGGCAACGTGGGCTCTATTTTGCGCAGTGCCTCGGCGTTTGGCTTTCGGCAGGTGCTGGCCATCAAGGGCAGCGCTGCCCTGTGGTCGCCCAAGGTCTTGCGCGCCGGTATGGGTGCCCATTTTGCGCTGAGCCTTGTCGAAGGGGTGGGCGAGGAAGACCTGGCTGCGCTGCAGGTGCCGCTGGTGGTGACCAGCTCGCACGGCGGCAGCTACCTGCACCAGGCTGATCTGCCGTGGCCCTGTGCTTGGGTCATGGGGCACGAAGGGCAGGGCGTTGCGCCGTCGATCGAATCCCGGTCGTCCTTGCGCATCCGAATCGCACAGCCCGGCGGTGAGGAGTCTTTGAACGTGGCGGCTGCGGCGGCGATCTGTCTGCACGCCAGCGCAGCGGTGCGCTGACGAAATCTGTCGGCCCATCATGCGCGTATGCCCAGGGTTGCGCGACTGGCCTGCGTCAACGGCCCTGTGCTTGCTGTGTCTTTGATCTGCGGTGCCGAGGAGCGATGGCGCTGCCCACCAATAGGAGCCAGCGTGCGGATTTGCTGCCGGTCGTGGCGATGCTGTTGAGATGGTCCTTAGACCACTTCGGCAATATCCATGTTGCGGTGCGTCATTTTGCATCGTGGTTTCGGGGCATGCAGGTATAATCGGGGGCTTTTCTCGCAACAGCGTCGCCCGACCGCACCCAAAGCAATAACCCATCTGAGAGCAGCCATTGGCACTCGCCTGCGAGTGGCTTGCAGGCGCCGGGCGACCGTAACCATCCGGAGAACCCAGTGCTTTTGTCTATCCAGGGAACCTTCCCGCCCGCCATCCTGGCGCTCGCAGACGGCACGGTCTTTATCGGCAATTCGATTGGTGCCACCGGCACCACGGTCGGCGAAGTGGTGTTCAACACTTCCATCACCGGCTATCAGGAAATCCTCACCGACCCCAGCTACTGCCAGCAGATCGTGACCCTCACGTATCCGCACATTGGCAACTACGGCGTCAATGCAGAGGATGTCGAAGCTGACAAGGTCCACGCCGCAGGCCTCATCATCAAAGATCTGCCCTTGCTGTCCAGCAACTTCCGCCAGTCTGAAACACTGTCGCAGTACCTGGTCCGCGAGAACACCGTTGCCATTGCCAACATCGACACCCGCAAGCTCACCCGTTTGCTGCGCAGCAAAGGCGCGCAAAACGGCGCCATCGTCGGCTTGGCGGCAGGCCAGGCGGTGACGCAAGCGCTGATTGATGAAGCGGTGGCCAAAGCCAAGGCGGCTCCCAACATGGCTGGGCTGGACTTGGCCAAGGTGGTCAGCACGACCAGCCGCTACGAGTGGACGCAAACCGAATGGAAGCTGGGCTCAGGTTATGGCGAGCTCGCGGCTGCTCAATTCCATGTGGTGGCGTACGACTTTGGCGTGAAGAAGAACATCCTGCGCATGCTCGCCGAGCGCGGCTGCAAGGTCACCGTGGTGCCCGCGCAGACCCCTGCTGCAGACGTTCTGGCGCTGAACCCGGATGGCGTGTTCTTGTCCAACGGCCCCGGCGATCCAGCGCCTTGCGACTACGCCATTGAGGCCGCGCGCACGTTGATGGACAGCGGCGTACCGGTGTTTGGCATTTGCCTGGGCCACCAGATCATGGCTCTGGCCTCGGGTGCCAAAACCTTCAAGATGGCCAACAGCCACCATGGCGCCAACCACCCGGTCAAAGACCTGGACACTGGCCGCGTCAGCATCACCAGCCAGAACCATGGTTTTGCCGTGGACATGGACTCGCTGCCCGCCACATTGCGCCCCACCCATATCAGCCTGTTTGATGGCACGCTGCAGGGCCTGGAGCGCACGGACAAGCCCGCGTTCTGTTTCCAGGGCCACCCCGAGGCATCTCCCGGCCCCCACGACATCACTTACCTGTTTGACCGCTTCACCCGCGCGATGCAGGCCGTGAAAGCCGCGTAAAAAGTCCGCTTCGAGAAGGTCTTGCCCATGAAATTGTTCAGCTTCCCCGCCGCCTCGCTGGAAAAAGCCATCCATAAGCGTGTGCTCACGTTGCCCTCGCCGCACAAAGAGTGGTTTACCGAGCGCTGGCAGCAAAAGCCTTACAAAAAGGCCTTCATCGAAAACAAGGCCATGCCGCTTGTGACCCTGGTCGCAAAAGGCAAAACCTGGGACGACGCCACGTTTGCCGAAGCCATGCAGGATTGGGACGTTACCTTTTACGAGGCCGAGGCCGAGGTGCTGCGCCCGCTGATCCAAGGCGACGGCCTTTTGCAGTTGATGCAAAAGAACCTTCCGCCCGAGCGCGTGCAAGCCCTTCTCGACAAGCTGACCCTTCGGCGCGATGCGAATGCCGCCGCACCATCCAACAGCCCCCAGGCAGCCGAACCTACGATCGACTGATCGACGCACCATGCCAAAACGTACAGACTTAAAAAGCATTCTCATCATCGGCGCTGGCCCGATCATCATCGGCCAGGCTTGTGAGTTCGATTACTCCGGCGTGCAAGCCTGCAAGGCCCTGCGCGAAGAGGGCTACAAGGTCATCCTGATCAACAGCAACCCCGCGACGATCATGACCGACCCGGCCACCGCCGACGTCACCTACATCGAGCCCATCACCTGGCAGACGGTCGAGAAGATCATCGCCAAGGAGCGCCCCGACGCCATCTTGCCCACCATGGGCGGCCAGACCGCGCTGAACTGCGCGCTGGACCTGTGGCACAACGGTGTGCTCGACAAGTACAAGGTCGAGCTCATCGGCGCCACGCCCGAGGCCATCGACAAAGCCGAAGACCGCCTGAAGTTCAAGGACGCCATGACCAAGATTGGTCTGGGCTCTGCGCGCTCAGGGATCGCCCACAGCATGGACGAAGCGTGGGCGGTACAAAAGAGCGTGGGCTTCCCCACGGTGATCCGCCCCAGCTTCACGCTGGGCGGCACGGGCGGCGGCATCGCCTACAACCCCGAAGAGTTCGAGACCATCTGCAAGCGCGGCCTGGAAGCCTCGCCCACCAACGAGCTGCTGATCGAAGAGTCGCTGCTCGGCTGGAAAGAGTACGAGATGGAAGTGGTGCGCGACAAGGCGGACAACTGCATCATCATCTGCTCGATCGAAAACCTGGACCCCATGGGCGTGCACACCGGCGACTCGATCACCGTAGCCCCGGCGCAGACGTTGACCGACAAGGAATACCAGATCATGCGCAATGCCTCTTTGGCAGTGCTGCGTGAGATCGGCGTGGACACGGGCGGCTCCAATGTGCAGTTCTCCATCAATCCCAAGGATGGGCGCATGGTGGTGATTGAAATGAACCCGCGGGTGTCGCGGTCGTCTGCGCTGGCCTCCAAGGCCACGGGCTTTCCCATCGCCAAGGTGGCTGCCAAGCTGGCCGTGGGCTACACGCTCGACGAGCTCAAGAACGAAATCACGGGTGGTGCAACGCCTGCGTCCTTCGAGCCTTCCATCGACTACGTGGTCACGAAGATTCCTCGATTCGCGTTCGAAAAATTCCCCACCGCCGACAGTCGCCTGACCACACAGATGAAGTCTGTGGGTGAGGTCATGGCCATGGGCCGCACCTTCCAGGAGTCGTTCCAGAAAGCCCTGCGCGGCCTGGAAGTGGGCGTGGACGGCATGAACGAAAAAACCCAAGACCGTGAGACGCTCGAAAAGGAACTGGGCGAGCCCGGCCCCGAGCGCATCTGGTACGTGGGCGACGCGTTTGCGATGGGCCTGTCGGTGGACGAAGTGTTCGATCTGACCAAGATCGACCGCTGGTTCCTGGTGCAGATCGAGCAGATCGTGAAGATCGAACTGGACATCGACAAACTCGTCGCCGAAAAGGGTGAAGGCGCGCTCGCAGCACTGGATGCGGGCACGCTGCTCACGCTCAAGCAAAAGGGTTTTTCTGACCGCCGCCTGGCCAAGCTGCTCAAGACCACCGAAAAAGCCGTGCGCGAAGCCCGCCGTGCGCTCAACGTGCGCCCTGTGTACAAGCGCGTGGACACCTGCGCCGCTGAGTTCGCCACCAATACGGCATACCTGTACTCCACTTACGAAGTCGCCACACACGGTGGCGTGGCGGAGTGCGAATCGGAGCCCTCGAACAACAAGAAGATCATGGTGCTTGGCGGTGGCCCCAACCGCATCGGCCAGGGCATCGAGTTCGACTACTGCTGCGTGCACGCAGCGCTCGCAATGCGCGAGGACGGTTACGAGACCATCATGGTCAACTGCAATCCCGAGACCGTCTCGACCGACTACGACACCTCCGACCGCCTGTACTTCGAGCCCGTCACGCTGGAAGACGTGCTGGAGATCGTTGACAAGGAAAAGCCTGTCGGCGTGATCGTGCAGTATGGTGGCCAGACGCCTTTGAAGCTTGCTCTGGGCCTCGAAGCCGAAGGCGTCCCGATCATCGGCACCAGCCCCGACATGATCGACGCCGCCGAAGACCGCGAGCGCTTCCAGAAGCTGCTGGGTGACCTGGGTCTGCGCCAGCCGCCCAACGCCACGGCACGCACCGAAGCGGAAGCCCTGGAAAAGGCCGCTGCATTGGGCTACCCCCTCGTGGTGCGCCCTAGCTACGTGCTGGGTGGCCGCGCGATGGAAATCGTGCACGAGCAGCGCGACCTGGAGCGCTACATGCGCGAAGCCGTCAAGGTGAGCAACGACTCGCCCGTGCTGCTGGACCGCTTCCTCTCCAACGCCATCGAATGCGATGTGGACTGCGTGCGCGATTCGGCTGGCGTCACCTTCATCGGCGGCGTGATGGAGCACATCGAGCAAGCGGGTGTTCACAGCGGCGACTCGGCCTGCTCTTTGCCCCCGTACTACCTGTCGCAGGCCACCATCGACGAGATCAAGCGTCAGACCGCTGCCATGGCGCAAGGCCTGAACGTGGTGGGCCTGATGAACGTGCAGTTTGCCATCCAGGAGATGGATGGCAAGGACGTGATCTACGTGCTGGAAGTGAACCCGCGCGCCTCGCGCACGGTGCCCTTCGTGAGCAAGGCTACCGGTATCCAGTTGGCCAAGGTGGCCGCGCGCTGCATGGCCGGCCAGACGCTTGCGTCGCAGGGCATCACGAAGGAGGTGACGCCGCCATACTTCAGCGTGAAGGAAGCTGTGTTCCCCTTCGTGAAGTTCCCAGGCGTGGACACCATCCTCGGCCCAGAGATGAAGTCCACGGGCGAGGTGATGGGCGTGGGTAAGACCTTCGGCGAAGCCTTTGTGAAGAGCCAGCTGGGCGCAGGCACCAAGCTGCCCACATCGGGCAAGGTGTTCCTCACGGTGAAGAACAGCGACAAGCCGCGTGCCGTGGACATCGCCCGCCAACTGGTGGCGCTGGGCTTTGAGCTGGTGGCGACCAAGGGCACTGCAGCTGCGATTGCCGAGGCTGGCGTGCCTGTGGGTGTGGTCAACAAGGTGACCGAAGGCCGCCCGCACATCGTGGATGCCATCAAGAACAACGAGATCGTCATGGTCATCAATACGGTGGAAGAGCGCCGCAATGCGATTGCCGATTCGCGTGCGATCCGCACGTCCTCGCTGCTGGCCCGCGTGACCACCTTCACCACCATCTTCGGTGCAGAAGCTGCGGTCGAAGGCATGAAATACCTCGACAAGCTTGATGTGTATTCGGTGCAGGAACTGCACGCGCAACTCGTTGCCTGATTGCTCCGCTCGGGTGGCTTGCGCTGCCCCAAAAGCGGCATAATCATCCCTTGACCAGACACCGCCGCGCGGCAACGTGCGGCGGTTTCCTTTTGTAGGGTCTTGAATGCACTGTGGCGCTAGAGCAGCCCGGGCAGACCCAACCGCTGCAGCCTTGACCCCGCAGCGGCCAGATTTATGGAGAGTGACAACGATGGCCACCGTTCCGATTACCAAACGCGGCGCTGAAAAGCTCAAGGAAGAGCTGCACCGCCTCAAGACCGTTGAGCGCCCCGCCGTGATTACCGCTATTGCCGAGGCGCGCGCCCAGGGGGATCTGAGTGAGAACGCCGACTACGATGCTGCCAAGGACCGCCAGGGCTTTATCGAGGGGCGCATTCAGGAAATTGAAGGCAAGCTGTCGGTCGCTCAGGTGATCGATCCCAGCGAGGTCGACGGGGCCGGCAAAGTGGTGTTTGGCGCCACAGTCGAACTGGAGGACGAGGATTCGGGCGATCTGGTCAAGTACCAGATCGTGGGCGAAGACGAGGCCGACCTCAAGCAAGGCCTGATCAATATTTCGAGCCCCATTGCTCGAGCGTTGATCGGCAAGGAAGAGGGCGACACCGCTGAAGTGCAGGCCCCCGGCGGTATTCGCCGCTACGAAGTGGTGGCCGTAAGCTACCTTTGAACGGGCTCGTGATGATGCGCAAGCCGCTCACCCTGCTGGTTGCTGCCCTCTGGTGGGGCAGCTTGACCACGGTGGGGCTGCTCGTGGTGCCCATGCTGTTTGCGCATCTGCCGTCCCCCGCGGCGGCGGGCAATATGGCGGCCAGACTGTTTGCAGCCCAAACATGGGTTTCTGTCGCCTGCACGTTGCTGCTGCTTTTGCTATCTAGGCCAAAAGGGGCTGTAGCGCAATATCCATGGGCGCAAGCAGCTATGATTTTTATAGTGGGTGGCATGCTGCTGGCTTTGTTGTCCCAATACGGCGTAGCACCGCGCATTGTGGCGCGGCAGGACTTGCGCGTCTGGCATACCTTGGGTTCGGTGTTGTATGGCCTGCAGTGGCTCTGTGCTTTCACGACGCTTTGGCACATCCATGCAAAGGCAGACATGGCAGACATGGCAGAAGTCTCACATCCGCAGCCGCACTCGGCTTCGGCTCGTCAGACGCTGGCGGATAAGGACGCAGTTTCAGTACGCTGCATTTCGGCTTTGCAATAAAAAACCCGCACAACGCGGGTTTTTTTGTCTCTGCAATTTCACTCTTTCCAGTGCTCCGCTACCCAGGTAGCGGGGCGTATGTACCGAAAGCGGCGATTGCGGCGGCCTGCCAATGCGTCGGGTGGATTGCATTCACCATGAAAAATCACCACGCGTGCACCCGGGGGCACGAATGGCGCCTTCCAGTAGTTGGCCGGCCAAACAGGGATGCCGTGGTATTTGAAGCTGGGGCACCAGCCTTCGGGCCAGTATTGCAGCTTGCCTTGCTTGTGCAAAAAGTCAGAAAGATAGGCCTGTTCGTTGCGGAAGCGCTGGCGAATTTCTGCAAAGTGACCGCGAAAGTACTCCAGCACTTCGGGGTGGGCGCCAAGTTCGAACCGATACACCGATGAGTTGCCGGTGATGCGCCAAGGACGTTTGTAATCGTGGATGATCAGGAATTCGCCGGGTTGGGTGAAGAACTCATCCAGGCTGCCTGTAATGACGACATCTACGTCCAGAAAAAGGGCAGTGCCTTTGAGGCCATGGAGGTCTGCACTGAACGTCACCAACTTGGTCCAGCCCCGCTCGGGAATGCCCGGGGGCAGGTCCAGCGGGGGGATGGAGAGGCATTGCACTTCGCCGCGGATGCCGCGTGCGTCATCCGTGAGACAGACAAAGCGGAATGCTCCGGTGAGGTGGCGCCTCACCATGGCGTAAAGCCGGTTGACGTATTCGGGGCCGTACTTCGTGCCCCACTTCATGCAGATGATGTGGCGCTCGTGAGCCGTCTCTCCGTTTCCTGGCATGGGTCAGTCGGCTTGGCGTTTTTTGATGGACTTTTGTTTGGGCTTGGCGCGTTTGATCTGTCCACCAGATGTCAGGCGCTGATTGCCCAGGACGCGAAGTTGTTTGATTTCGGGGCGCTGGCCGCCACGTTTGCTGAATTTGAGGACCTTCACATCCCGTGGGCCCGGCATGCGGTCTTCATCCAGTGCACGCTCCTTAGGCGGCATGGGGCGCCAAAGAACCAGCAATTTGCCAATGTGCTGGATCGGAGCAGCATTGAGTTCAGCAGCCAGTTCTTGGTACATCAGTTCACGAGCGACCCGGTCGTCGCCGAATACGCGGACTTTGATCAATCCATGAGCGTTCAGCGCAGAGTCGATTTCTTTTTTGACCGCAGGGGTCAGGCCGTCTCCGCCAACAAGGACTACGGGGTCCAGATGGTGGGCATCGGCGCGATGTTCCCGGCGTTCTGCGGGAGTCAATTGAATTTGGGGCATGGCCGTATTATCGAGGCAGGAAGAAAAACACAATGAAAGTAAAAACCCAAAGTAAGAAAGTCAACAAGGCATGGCTCAACGACCATGTCAACGACACCTACGTCAAGTTGGCACAAAAAGAGGGTTACCGCGCGCGCGCCGCGTACAAGCTCAAGGAAATTGACGAGCAGTTGGGACTGATCAAGCCGGGGTACACCGTGGTCGATCTGGGCTCCACCCCCGGTGCCTGGAGCCAATATGTGCGCCGGCGTTTGTCTCCCACTGGCGCGGCAGCCGGGCATTTGAATGGAAGCATCATTTCCCTCGACATATTGCCCATGGAGCCCATTGAAGGCGTCACCTTTTTGCATGGCGACTTTCGTGAGCCAGAGGTGCTTGCTCAACTGGAACAGGCGCTGGCGGGGCGTGTCGTAGATGTGGTCGTGTCCGACATGGCGCCCAACCTTTCTGGCATTGAATCAGCAGACGCTGCACGTATCGCTCATCTGGTGGAGCTGGCGGTGGATTTCGCCAGCGCCCACCTCAAGGCAGACGGTGCCTTGGTGGTAAAGCTGTTTCACGGAAGCGGGTACAGCGACTTGGTGAACTTGTTCAAGAAGACGTTCAAAGTGGTCAAGCCCTTCAAGCCCAAGGCATCGCGGGATAAATCCTCGGAAACATTCTTGGTGGGCATGGGCCTCAAAGCAAGCACGTAGATAGGGTCATCAGTCCACCGTTCGTGGCGGTTTGCTGCCTGCGGCGGGGCCCTTTTAAAGCTTGGTTGAGGACGACCGCGGTCAGTGTGGTCACTGAATTTCCATACGGGGCCCATGGGTCCAGGGGGAATAAGGATAGTCTTGCACCTTGAAAGACCTAAAATCACCCAAAGCTACTGCCGTAACTGGCATATAGCCATTTTTCTCCCTCGTAACTGGAGTTCCGCTTGAACAATCAGTGGTTTTCGAAATTTGCCGTGTGGCTGGTCATTGCCATGGTGTTGTTCACGGTGTTCAAACAGTTTGATACCCGTGGCGGCGGTAGTGCCACGACCGTGGGGTATTCCGAATTTCTCGATGAAGTTCGCAACAACCGCATCAAGAGCGCCGTCATTCCAGAAGGGTTGAGCGGCGGAGAGATCATTGCAACGACCAATGATGACCGGAAAATCCGCACCAACGCATCGGTGCTGGATCGCGGCCTCGTTGGTGATCTGATCGAGCACAAGGTCAAGTTTGACGTCAAGCCGCGCGAGGAGGGCTCTCTTCTCATGACCTTGCTGGTCAGTTGGGGCCCAATGCTGTTGCTGATTGGCGTGTGGATTTATTTCATGCGCCAGATGCAAGGAGGAGGCAAGGGCGGGGCTTTCAGCTTCGGCAAGAGCAAAGCCCGCATGCTGGACGAGAACACCAATCAGGTCACGTTCGCCGACGTAGCGGGCTGTGATGAGGCCAAGGAAGAAGTCAAGGAAGTGGTGGACTTCCTGAAAGACCCTCAGAAGTTCCAGAAGCTGGGTGGTCGCATTCCGCGCGGTTTGCTGCTCGTGGGCCCTCCTGGCACCGGTAAGACGTTGCTGGCGAAGTCCATTGCGGGCGAAGCCAAAGTGCCTTTCTTCAGTATTTCTGGCTCAGATTTCGTTGAAATGTTCGTCGGCGTGGGGGCCGCCCGCGTGCGCGACATGTTCGAGAATGCCAAGAAGAACGCACCTTGCATCATCTTCATCGACGAAATCGATGCAGTGGGTCGCCAACGTGGCGCGGGCCTGGGCGGCGGCAATGACGAGCGCGAACAAACCCTCAATCAGATGCTGGTGGAGATGGATGGTTTTGAAACCAACCTCGGTGTCATCGTCGTCGCTGCGACCAACCGTCCTGACATTCTGGACGCCGCTTTACTGCGCCCAGGTCGTTTTGACCGCCAAGTTTATGTGACGCTGCCGGACATCCGTGGCCGCGAGCAGATTCTCAATGTGCACATGCGAAAGATTCCGGTGGGCCAAGACGTCGCACCCGGCATCATTGCCCGCGGTACCCCAGGCATGAGCGGTGCGGATCTGGCAAACCTGTGTAACGAAGCTGCTCTCATGGCCGCCCGGCGCAATGCACGCACGGTGGAAATGCAAGACTTCGAAAAGGCCAAGGACAAAATCCTGATGGGCCCTGAGCGCAAGAGCATGGTCATGCCTGAGGAAGAACGCCGCAACACGGCTTACCATGAAGCCGGCCACGCTTTGATTGGCAAATTGCTGCCCAAATGCGATCCGGTCCACAAGGTCACCATCATTCCTCGTGGCCGTGCGTTGGGCGTCACGATGAGCCTGCCAGCGCAAGACCGCTACAGCTACGACCGCGAGTACATGCTCAACCAGATCAGCATGTTGTTTGGTGGCCGCATCGCTGAAGAAGTGTTCATGAACCAGATGACCACCGGTGCCAGCAATGACTTTGAACGTGCCACCCATATTGCGCGTGACATGGTGACTCGTTACGGTATGACCGAGGCGCTGGGTCCCATGGTCTATGCGGAGAACGAGGGTGAAGTGTTTTTGGGCCGTTCGGTGACCAAGACCACCAGCATGAGCGAGCAGACCATGGAAAAGGTGGATGGAGAGGTGCGCCGTATCATCGACGAGCAGTACAACCTTGCACGTCGACTGATAGAAGAGCACAGCGACAAGATGCACGCCATGGCCAAGGCACTGCTGGATTGGGAAACCATCGACAGCGAGCAATTGGACGACATCATGGCTGGCAAGGAGCCGCGTCCTCCCAAGGACTGGACACCTCGCACCCCGTCTTCTGGCGGAGACGGAACGGGCGGCGGAACACCTGCTGTAGCGACCGATACGGCCCCCACTGCGGCCTGATTGGCCGCTTTGGAAACCAAGAACGGGGCGCACGCCCCGTTTCTTTTTGGCCCGGCTCCCCAGCCTGCTGCATGGCAGGCGCGAATAACATGAACTGGCAAACTTCCCGCTTCTCCATCGCTTTGGATCGCCCTCTGGTCATGGGCATCGTCAATGCAACGCCTGATTCATTCTCGGATGGCGGGCGCTACTCCCAGGCTTCCAGCGCCTTGCGCCATTGCGAACAGTTGCTCAAGGACGGGGCCGATATATTGGACATCGGCGGAGAGTCAACTCGTCCGGGAAGCCCTGCTGTGGGCTTGGATGAGGAATTGGCGCGGGTATTGCCCGTGGTGCGGGGCGCTGTGTCGATGGGGATCCCTGTCTCCGTGGATACCTATAAGCCTGAGGTCATGCAGGCGGTCCTGGACCTCGGTGCGGACATCATCAATGACATCTGGGCCCTGCGGCAGCCTGGTGCTCGCTCCGTGGTGTCTGGCCACTCTGCGTGCGGTGTGTGTCTGATGCACATGCACCGGGACCCCCAAACCATGCAGGCTTCGCCCATGGATGGAGACATCGTCCCTCAAGTGCGCGAATTTCTACTGAACTCCGCCGTGCAGTTGTGCGCATCCGGTGTGCGGCGAGAGCGCATTGTGGTTGATCCGGGAATTGGTTTCGGGAAGACGGTCGAGCAGAATTTTTCACTCTTGGCTCGGCAGTCAGAATTTCTCGCAGATGGGTTTCCTTTGCTGGCAGGTTGGTCACGCAAATCGTCTTTGGGTGCAGTGACGGACCTGCATGTGGACCAGAGAATGGTGCCCAGCGTGGCTGCTGCGTTGTTGGCGGTAGAGCGCGGCGCGCACATTGTTCGGGTACATGATGTCCGGGAAACCGTAGCGGCCTTGGCCGTATGGACGGCTGCACGACTATAAATTAGGGCCCGTTGGAGGGGCGGGAAGGCATTGGACAATGTCTTCTTGATGACAAGGAGAGCAAAAAGATGACACGCAAGTATTTCGGCACCGACGGGATTCGCGGCACCGTGGGGCAGCATCCCATCACTCCCGACTTCGTACTGCGGCTCGCGCATGCCGTGGGGCGTGTGTTGCGCAGGACGGAAGAGCGCCCGACGGTGCTGATAGGCAAGGACACCCGCATCTCTGGCTACATGTTGGAAAGCGCGCTGGAGTCTGGTTTCAACTCCGCAGGGGTGGATGTCGTCCTTCTTGGACCCTTGCCAACGCCGGGGGTTGCATATCTCACCCGCGCCCAGCGGGCGAGTTTGGGTGTTGTGATCAGCGCTAGCCACAACGCGTACCCGGACAACGGCATCAAGTTTTTCAGTGCCCAGGGGACCAAACTGCCCGATGCGTGGGAATTGGCAGTGGAGACAGCTTTGGAAGAGGCCCCCGTGTGGTCGGACTCGTCCAGCCTGGGCAAGACGCGGAGGCTGGACGATGCCGCGGGCCGCTACATTGAATTTTGCAAGAGTACCTTTCCTCAGGACCTCACCCTCAAAGGTCTCAAGATTGTGGTCGATGCAGCCCATGGCGCGGCCTACCAGGTCGCACCCAAAGTGTTCCATGAGCTGGGCGCGGAAGTCCTGTCAATCGGCTGTGCACCCGACGGGTTGAACATCAATCATGAAGTGGGGGCGACGCATCCCGACGCGCTGGTGCGTGCCGTGCGCGCAAATCGGGCGGACTACGGGGTGGCACTGGATGGAGATGCGGACCGCCTGCAGATGGTGGATGCAACCGGACGCCTTTACAACGGCGACGAGCTGCTCTACCTGATGGCGGTTGATCGGATGGGCCGTGACGAGCATGTGCCCGGCGTTGTGGGGACGCTCATGACCAACATGGCTGTGGAGGTGGCTCTCAAGCAGCGGGGCGTCCGACTGGAGCGGGCGAAGGTCGGGGATCGCTATGTGCTGGAAGAGCTGGCCAAACATCGCTGGGTGCTGGGTGGAGAAGGATCCGGCCATCTGCTGGCACTGGACAAGCACACCACAGGAGACGGGCTTGTGAGTTCTCTGCAAATACTGCAGGCCTGCGTGCGCAGTGGCTCCACCTTGCCCCAGCTTCTGCGCGGTCTGGTGCTTTTTCCACAGGTGCTTCTGAACGTGCGTCTGTCCCCCGGGCAGGACTGGAAGAGCAACGCATTGCTGTCTGAATCAATTCGCAAAGTAGAAGACGAGCTCGGCGATTCAGGTCGGGTGCTGATCCGTGCCAGCGGCACAGAGCCCCTGCTGCGTGTGATGGTGGAAGCCCGCGATGCGGAGCAGGCCAATCGGTGCGCCCAAAAGCTTGCCGACGCTGCGCGGGGCGGCTAAAGCCGACGCGCCAAGGTATCCATCGGTGCGACGGCTGGACCGCGACGCGGAGGTGCTCTTTGAAAGACATATGCAAGACGTCCTAAGGGCAGCGCGCGTGAAGCGTTGATGTCGGGGCG
Organism: Acidovorax delafieldii; assembly: GCA_002377855.1. Taxonomy (GTDB): domain Bacteria; phylum Pseudomonadota; class Gammaproteobacteria; order Burkholderiales; family Burkholderiaceae_C; genus Acidovorax; species Acidovorax delafieldii_A. Next base: position 34,915 of record DFQQ01000019.1, read on the forward strand.
ACTTACAGCGACTGCCACGGGCCCGGAGCTCGGAGCGAGGTACTCCGCCTTTGCTGCGAAGGCTGGGTGAGTCAAGCCTTTGCTGTCCTGTCATGAATCCGCCTTGTTGCTGCAACAGCGGTGTCATGGGGCTCTTTCAAACTCAGATCCAAGGGCTAGCTAGTGCACTAGCCGTCCCGCAGATCTTGGTCGAATGAAGGAGCCTACCCATGCAAGAGCCTTCCCTTAATGGCTTGTTGTCCATTGCAGATCCGGCGCGCCGCAGCTCTGATTTATCGTCCGGGCCCGGTGCTGCTTGGGTCGTTACCAAGCCTGCCCCGGCGGGGATACAGGTCCAGTGGGCTCGGCATCTTGATGAAGTCAGGCAAGCCCAAAAACTGCGGTTTGAGGTCTTTGGCTTGGAAATGGGGGCGCGGCTCAACACGCCGGTACCTGGGCACGACGTCGATCTATTCGATGATTTCTGTGAGCATCTCCTGGTGCGTGACGAGGGGAGCCAAGCTGTCATCGGCACCTATCGTGTGTTGACTCCAGCGCAGGCCAAGCGCGTTGGCAGCACCTACAGCGATACCGAGTTTGACCTCACCCGATTGCGCAGTTTGCGCTCCAGAATGGTGGAGCTGGGCCGAAGTTGCGTGCATCCCGAGCATCGCCATGGGGGTGTCATCATGGCGTTGTGGGGGGCCCTGGCCGACTTCATGGTCCGCAATCAACTGGACACCATGATCGGGTGTGCCAGCATTCCAATGCTGCACAACGGGGTGGTGAGTGGCGATGTGGCTGCCAGCATTTGGCACCAATTGCGCCAGACCCATCTGGCACCCATTGAATACCACGTCAGGCCCCGTTTGCCGTTGCCCGTCGAGCAGCTTGATAGCTCAGTGGTCACTGAGCCGCCCGCTCTGATCAAAGGATATCTGCGCCTGGGAGCGCGAGTCCTTGGCGCCCCTGCCTGGGATCCTGACTTCAATACGGCTGATTTGCCGATGCTCATGCGCCTTGGGGATTTGCACCCCCGCTATCGCAAGCACTTCCTGGGGGCTTGATGAGGGCCCCGCCGGATTTTCATGGCGGGTGGGGCGCAAACATGGGCTTTCGGCTACCTACTCTTCATGATGAACCAATTGAAGAGCGTGAGCCAGGGGCCAAGTACCGGGCAGTGTTCATTTCAGACTTGCACCTGGGCACGCAAGGCTGCCAAGCTGCTGCGTTGCTCGACTTTCTCCGTCACCACTCTTGCGATTCACTCTACCTTGTAGGCGACATCGTGGATGGGTGGCAGCTGCGGCGCCGTTGGTTCTGGCCTCAGTTGCACAACGATGTGGTCCAGAAGTTACTGAGGCAGGCGCGCAAGGGATGCAGGGTGGTTTTTGTGCCCGGCAACCATGACGAGTTTGCGCGCGCTTTTGCGGGGCATTCTTTTGGGGGCATTCAAGTCCTCACGGAGGCGGTGCACACCACCGCTGACGGCCGCCGCCTGTGGGTGATCCATGGGGACTACTTTGACGGTGTTATCCAATGCGCCAAGTGGCTCGCTTATGTGGGTGACAACCTTTACGAGTTCACTCTCAAGCTCAATCGATACCTCAACAGCTTGCGGGCGCGTCTGGGGCTTCCGTACTGGTCGCTGTCCGCTTACCTCAAGGGCAAGGTCAAGAAGGCATTGAACTACGTGTCCGACTTCGAGAGGGCTGTCGCTGCCGAAGCCCAGCGCCGAGGCCACCAAGGTGTGGTTTGCGGTCATATCCACCGCGCCGAGATGCGTGAAATCGACGGCGTGCTTTACTGCAACGACGGCGATTGGGTCGAAAGCTGTACCGCATTGGTAGAGCACCGTGATGGACGCCTGGAACTCGTGCACTGGCACGAGAAGGTAGCCGGATGGACGAGACCCCGAGTGGCGCAAGAGGTGTCTGCATGAAAATTGCCTTGGTGACGGATGCGTGGCGTCCACAAATCAATGGGGTTGTCACCACCTTGGTCGAGCTGGTGCGGCAGTTGGAGGCGCGAGGCCATGAGGTCCTCGTCATCCATCCTGGACTTTTCCGCACACGCCCCTGCCCGGGCTATGCAGGTATTGATCTGGCGGTCCGTCCGTTCAGGCCGCTGGCACAGCTTCTGGCCGACTGGGCTCCTGGCGCTATTCATCTGGCCACTGAGGGCCCGCTGGGTTGGGCTGCGCGCAAGTATTGTCTGCGCAACGGTTTGTCATTCACCACTGCCTTTCACACCAGGTTTCCTGAAATCCTCCAAGCTGCTATCCGGGTTCCGCTTGCGTGGGGGTATGCGCTGTTTCGCCACTTTCACCGCCCGTCCGCTGGGGTCATGGTGCCCACGCGAGATGTATTGAATATGCTGGCGCAGCGGGGGTTTCGCAACTTGCGCCAGTGGACCCACGGCGTGGATACCCAGCTGTTTCCTTTTGAGCCTGTCACCAAGACCTGCACCATCACAGGCTCGCTTGCGCACCCGGTGAGCCTGTATGTTGGCCGGGTCTCTTACGAAAAGAACATTGAAGCGTTTTTGCAGATGAATATGCCCGGCACGAAGGTGGTTTGCGGAGTGGGCCCTTTGGAAGAGGGGCTGAAAGCGCGATACCCCCACGTTCGATGGTTGGGTATTCTGGACCGGGCGGTGCTGGCCGATGTGTACGCCTGCGCTGATGTTTTCGTGTTCCCCAGCCGGTCTGAGACCTTTGGCCTTGTCATGCTGGAGGCGATGGCTTGCGGGACGCCTGTCGCGGCTTTTCCGGTAGACGGACCGAAGGAAGTGCTGGGCGCACATGATGGTGCCAGCGCCCAAGGCGGTGCCTTGCACGAGGATCTGTTCCAGGCTGTTCAGGAAGCGCTGCGCGTGCCCAGATACGAAGCCCGTCAGCGCGCGCTGCAATTCACTTGGGACGCTGCGGCAGAGCAGTTCTTGGGTCATTTAGTCCCTGCCAACCGGTCTGTGACAACTGGGCGTCCGGTCACAGAATCTGTCACACCGTTGTCATCTGAATAGCAAATACTGCGGATGACTGACGCTATTGATTGCTCCCATGCTGCCTGTGCCTTTGGATAAACCGCCCCATCCCGAAGACGTACAAACCAGCAGGGATGGTGGGGTTGGATCTGTGGACTTGTTCAGCAAACCCGGCGATGTCCAACCGGTGCTTCTGGACCGGGACCAGAGCATTCTTGCCTTCAACGAACGTGTTTTTGACTGGGCTGCTCGCGCCGACGTACCACTGCTGGAGCGGTTGCGCTATTTGTGCATCGTGTCTTCGAATCTTGACGAGTTCTTTGAAGTGCGTGCAGCTCCTCACGTCACCGCGGCCAAGACGGGTGACACCAAGGGCATCTACAGTCCGGCTTCCTTGGAGTCCCTGTCTGCAGCCATCCACCAACTGGTCATGCGGCAGTATGCGTTGTACAACGATGTGTTGATACCGTCTTTTGCTGCACAAGGCATTCGGATAGTGCCCCACGGAGAGCGTGATGCAGCGCAGCGGCGGTGGGTGCACAACTATTTTTTGAAGGAAGTGCGCCCCCTCCTCATACCGGTGGGCTTGGACCCGGCCCACCCTTTTCCCCAGGTCGCCAATAAATCCTTGAATTTCATTGTGCGCTTGCGCGGCCCTGATGCCTTTGGACGCGAAAACGAGGTGGCCATTGTGAAGGTGCCCCGGGCTTTGCCGCGGCTGGTGCGGCTGCCCGAAAAAGCTGCGCCACGCGGCATGTGCTTCGTGAGTCTTTCCAGCATCGTGCGTGCACATCTGGACGACTTATTTCCTGGCCGCGAGGTGACGGAGTTTTCGCAGTTCCGCGTGACGCGCCACTCAGACATGGCGCTGGATGAAGAGGATGTGCGCAACCTGCGAACTGCTCTGCGACAGGGCCTTCAGCAGCGGCATTACGGACAGGCCGTTCGGCTGGAGGTGTCTGCTGGCTGCTCCTCCTTTCTGTCAGACTTTTTGTTGGAGCAATTCGCGCTACCCACGGCTGCCCTGTACAGGGTTCCGGGCCCCGTCAATCTGGTGCGGCTGAACCAGTTGGTGGATTTGGTCAACGACCCTGCGCTGCTGTTTCAGCCCTGGAGCTCTTCATGGCCTCGACAGCTGCAGTCGGGGGTGCCGATCTTGGAGCAGTTGCGTCAGCGCGATGTGTTAATTCACCAGCCCTTCGAGAGTTTTGACGGTGTACTGGCTTTTTTGCGTGAAGCGGTGAACGACCCCCATGTGCTGGTGATCAAGCAAACCATCTATCGCACCGGAGCGGATTCTGAACTGATGGAACTGCTGGCCGAGGCGGTACGCAGGGGCAAGGAAGTCATGGCGGTGGTGGAGCTGAAAGCCCGTTTTGATGAAGAAGCCAACATCAACTGGGCCGAAGCACTGGAGTCCGTCGGGGCCCAGGTGGTCTACGGCGTCGTGGGGCTCAAAACCCACGCAAAAATGCTCCTCGTGACCCGACGCGAAGGAAGCCGCTTGCGCAGGTATGGCCATCTGTCTACAGGCAACTACAACGTGCGCACAGCGCGCTTGTACACAGACCTTAGCTGCCTGACCGCCAACGAGGAAATCACTGCAGACATGGATGGGGTGTTCAGCCACCTGGCAAGCCAGAACCGCCCGCCGAAACTACGGCAGCTGGTCCTGGCACCGTTCCATCTGCAGCGGCGCATGCAGGAAAAAATCGAGCAGGTGGCGCACGCTGCGAGCCGCGGCGAAGACGCTCGGATTGTCGTCAAGATGAACGCGTTGACGGATGAAACCTTGATCCGTGCATTGGTGAAAGCAGGGCAGTGCGGCGCCCGCATCGACTTGATTGTGCGGGGCGCGTGCATGCTGGCTGCGCAGGTACCTGGGCTGACAGACAACATACGTGTGCGTTCCATCATTGGCCGTTTTCTCGAACACACGCGCGTTTTTTACTTTCGGGCGGCTGAACAGGAAGACCTGTACCTGTCCAGTGCCGACTGGATGAACCGCAACATGATGCGGCGAGTGGAACTGGCATGGCCCATCAACGACCCTGCTTTGCGCCAACAAATCATCGACGAATGCTTGGTGGCCTACCTCCACGACGACCGAGATGCCTGGACGCAGGGCCCTGATGGCGTGTACCTGCGTGCCGACAACCCCACCACGGGGAAAGGCGCACAAAACGCGCTGATGGTGCGATACGGCACCGCAGTTTCCAAAGCGGCATGAGGGAGCGCAAATGGACCTGATTTTGTGGCGCCACGCCGAAGCCGAGGAGCTTGGTGAGGGCATGGACGACTTGGCTCGCGCATTGACGCCCCGTGGGGAAAAGCAAGCCGCGAAGGTGGCCGCGTGGCTTGATCGGCAATTGCCCGAAGGATTGCGGGTCATCGCCAGCCCGGCACGCAGAACGGAGCAAACAGCCGCTGCGTTGGGCCGAAAATTCAAGATGCGTGCAGAGCTGCTGCCGGGGGGGACCGCGCAGGACTTGCTTGACCTGGTGCAGTGGCCCAATGCGCGTGGGTCCATTCTGATTGTGGGCCACCAACCGGTGTTGGGCGAGGTCATTGCCCGGCTTCTGAGTATGCAGGCGCCTGAATGCGCGGTACGAAAAGGCGCCGTGTGGTGGTTGCGTCAGCGGCAACGGTTAGAGCAGAGTCAGACCGTGTTGATGACGGTTCAGTCTCCAGAATACCTTTGATTCGCGGCCGCTGCGAGGCAGCGGGCGTCTATCGACCCGTCCCAGCAAAACCGGCAAGCTCGGTCGGGTGCTGCGCCTTGACGGCGACAGCGGCGAAGCCAAGAATCCCTGGTCCATGTCACTTCGCCCGTGCTTTGGCGGACGCTTTCGTTTTGGCTGCAGCTTTGGGGAGAGTGGATGAAGCTTGCGGTGCAACGGCATCCTTCGTTGGGCGCCCCGTTTTGATGGATGGCACGGATTGCAGCGCCGTGCGCAATGCAGCATCCGAAAGGCCCGCCAGCAGTTTCAGCCCAGCGCGAAGCAATTCGCTTTTCTTCACGGGGTGGGAAAGGCCTATCGCCCGGTCCTTCAAGCTGTCAATTACCGCGTATTCGTCTTTGGGAATGGTGAAGCTGTCACGAACTAGTTTGGGCTTCTTTGCCTTGACTTCCTTTACAGGTGCTTCCTTGCGCTCGGCCACTGGTTCTTTTGTGGCCGCGGTCTTGACGCTGCCGACCTTGGAGGCGCTGGGCTTGGCGGCGGCCCGGGCGGCGCCCTTGGGTTTGGCAATCGGTGCGGCCTTGATGGGTTCTTTTGCTGCGGGCGCTGTGGCAACGTCGGGGGTGGTGGTCATGCTAATCTCCTTAAACGGTATATACAGTTTATACCGTTTAAGATGAGCTATCAATCCAGCACCACCTTCAGCTCCCAAGGCGTTTTCTGCCACGCAGCGATTTCTTCCTGCAGCAAATGCGCTGACTGGGGGTAAGTTCGGGCCCATTGCGAGGGCCCCGTCAGGGTGAAGATCCCTGGCGCGACGCGCAGCTGCATACCCATCAGGTCCGGGGTGCGCCTGGCATGGCACAACGCGACGGCGAGTCTCAGGCACATAAGCTGTAATGCGAACGAAGAGTCCGTCCAGTCAGCCTCCAGCTTGCGCACCTTGCCACGCTGCCCCAACACCAAAATGCCCAAGCGGTGCAGTTCGGGCAGGGCAAAGCCTGCAGCGTCTGTGTTGTCCAAGATGTAGGCGCCGTGCCGGTGGTAGTCACTGTGCGAAATACGGCAACCCACTTCGTGGAGCTTGGCTGCCCACTCCAGCTTTCTTTCTGAACGTTCGCTGCCCGGCCCAGCCGCTTGCCTGAAAAACTCGCAGGCGGTGGCTGCCACACGCTCAGCGTGTGCAACGTCCACGCCGAAGCGCTGCATGAGTGCATTGACCGTGCTGGTGCGCAGGTCGGTTTCTGGTTGCTCCCGATCCAACAGGTCATATAAGGCACCTTGCCTGAGTGCGCCTTGGGCGACCTGCATTTCGTCGATTTCGAGCAATTCAAACACCGCCCGCAGCACGCTGATGCCGCCGCCGATCACGGCGCGGCGGTCTTCTTTGAGCCCCTCCATGCGAATACGGTCGGCGCTTTGGGCGCGCAGCAGCTTTTCGTGCAGAGCATCCAGTCCGGTGCGGGTGATCAGGCCTTTCTCGCCGCCCATGGCCGCGAGAATATCGCCTACCGCGCCAGCAGTGCCTGAGGAGCCATAGGCGACATCCCAGGCATCTCTGCGAAACACGGAAAGCGCCTCGTCCAGCACCGCTTTGGCAGCCACTTCCGCTGCCAGAAAAGCCTGGGGCGTGAACGCACCGTCTGGAAAATACCGTGATGACCAAGCTACGCTGCCTACCCGGAACGACGCCACCGCGTTGGCGGAAAACTGTTGGCCCAGGATGAGTTCGGTGGAGCGACCGCCGATATCGACGACCAAGCGGCGCTCATCAGATTGGGGCAGCAGGCGGGCCACCCCCTGGTAGATAAGGCGAGCCTCTTCCACCCCAGAAACCACGTCAATCGGGTAGCCCAACACCGCGCTCCCCCGCGCAAGAAACTCATCCCTGTTGCGCGCTTCACGCAGGGTTTGCGTGGCCACAGCGCGGACGTGTGCGCGCGGGAATCCCGCCAGTCGCTCTGCAAACCGAGCCAGGCAGGCCCAGCCGCGTTCAAGCGCCTCGGGCGTCAAATTGCGGTTCTCGTCCAGCCCGTTGCCTTGGCGGACGGTTTCCTTGAGGTATTCAACGCGGTGGATGTGACCGTGCTCGAAGCGGCCGATTTCCAAGCGAAAGCTGTTGGATCCAAGATCCACAGCGGCGAGCAATGTTCCGTTTTGCATGGGGTAGCGCAGTGTGCGCAGTCTCTCTGGCTCTGATGCCGGCCAGCATAGCATTTGGGTCGCGCAAACTCCCCTTGGTCAGCCCACGATACGGCCGTCCGCAGACAACATGCTTTGTGTCACGAAGGGGATCAGGCGTTTCTTGTCTTGATAAGACACGCTCCAGCCGCCAATGTTGAGGGGCTTTCGCTGCTGCAAGGTGGCCAGAAAGTTCGCACGTGTGAGGGGCGAGCTCACGTGCAGCAGGGCCTCTGCCGTGTAGCGTGCAGCAATGAAGCCAGCAAGGCCCTGGGGAGAAGGCGGCTCGTCATACAGCCTCGCCAGCGCTTCCCGATAAGCGCGCACGATGGGCATGCCAGCGGTGACCAAGGGAACGGACTGCGTGGCAATGATGGATACCCGTTTGGGAAGGTTGCCCATCTGCGCGAGAACTTGCAGGTTGACATCTGCGAGGGCGATGACATAACACTGACGCCCAGCTGGCAACCTGAGTTGTTCCAGAAATGCGTGCAGTTCAGGTGTTCCTCCCACGAAAAGAACGATCGGCTGTGCCAGTTGGGCGGCTGTGCTGAAGTTCTGCACCTTGACGTTCTGTTCCTGCGCCGCCTGGCGGACTGCCGCCTGGGACGCTGTCGGGTCCTGCCCCGCAGCGTACGCGACGCCCAGTTCAGTCACCCCCATGGATGCGAGAGACTTCAGCGCGTGAGTCACTTGAGCGCGCAGGTCGGCAAACACATCAAAAACCGTATCTGAAGAACCCTGTGCGGCCTGGTGCAGCCAGGGGGCAACCATGGGCAGCGGATTGGTGGTTTCGGTGGCGCTCTGGAGTTTTGCGAGAGTTTGGGCTGCCGAGTGGCCCACGCAGCCTGTTAGCGCCACGCACTGCGTTTGCTGATGGACCGATTTCCACGCCGTCTGCAGCTGGGCAGGCGTTCCATCGGTTTCCAGCACCAGATGTTGGACCGGCTTGCCTTGGACTCCGCCGCGGGCGTTGATGTCCAGCCAAGCGGCTCGTGAGCCGGTCAGAAAATCCCGGCTCACGTCCTGCTGGTTGGGCGACATGTCTACCACCTGTGCCACGACGATACCGCGCACGTTCTCGTTCTGGGCCCATGCTCTGTGGCCCAGTGCCGTGGCTCCCACGGCCAAAACGCCGCGCAGCCAGTCGCGTCGCGCCCAAGGCGGGGTCTTAGCGGCGGCCTGATCGGCATCGTGCCCGTCGCTTGCTCCAAGTGGGGGCGCTGTCGACTCGGCGCGCTGTTTCAGACGCTCAACTGGAGTCATGGGTTGTTGTCTCGCTTGAATGGGCCAACGCATGAGGCCACGGGCGTTTTTCTGAAGGCTGGGTTGGCGCGCGGTCAGATCGACCTATCGCACAGCCCGTGGCGTCAGCCTACGGGGAATTTGTGTCAATTGCGTGACGCGTGGAGGCCGATGGGCTCGGCAATCTTCCCTTCTTCGCGCGGCTTGAGCAGTACGCGGATGCGTGCCGAGCGCTCTGCCGTCTGGAATGAACGCGAGGTTGTGACAGCCTGGTTTTGGTGTCACAACACTGTCATAGAGTGATCCTAGAGTACGCACATCCCAACTTATTCACTCTAGAGGTCTTTCCATGAAACTCTCCGCGATTCGGGTTCTGGTTGCTGGTGTGGTCGCCGCAGGTGCTTTTTCCAGCGCGATGGCGCAGCAAGAGGCAACTGGCGCGGGTGCCAGCTTTCCTGCTCCTCTGTATTCCAAGTGGGCTGCCGATTACAACAAGGCCACTGGCGTGAAGATCAATTACCAGTCGGTCGGCTCCGGCGCTGGTTTGCGCCAGATCGAAGCGAAGACGGTGGACTTCGGCGCATCTGATGCGCCCTTGAAGGACGAAGACCTGAGCAAGAAGGGCTTGGTCCAGTTTCCTACCGTGATTGGCGGCGTCGTCCCTGTGGTCAACATCAAGGGCATCGGCCCCGGCCAGATCAAGCTCAGCGGCCAAGTGCTGGGTGATATTTACCTGGGCAAGATCAGCAACTGGAACGATGCTGCCATCAAGGCGCTGAACCCTGGAGTAGCCCTGCCTGACGCGGCCATCGCTCCCGTTCGCCGCGCTGACGGTTCGGGCACCAGCTTCATCTTCACCAACTACTTGAGCAAGGTGAATGCAGAGTGGAAGTCCAAGGTGGGCGAAGGCACCGCAGTGAACTGGCCCACTGGTGCAGGCGGCAAGGGCAACGAAGGCGTGGCTGCATTCGTCGGGCGCCTCCCCAACTCCATCGGTTACGTGGAGTACGCCTACGTGAAGCAAAACAAGATGACTTACGTGCAGATGCAAAATGCAGACGGTCAATTCGTTGCGCCCGATGACACTGCATTCAAGGCAGCTGCAGCAGGTGCCGACTGGGCCAAGAGCTTCTACCAGATCCTTACCAACCAGCCTGGCAAGGAGTCGTGGCCCATCACCGGCGCTACGTTTATCCTGATGCACAAGTCCCAAGACAAGCCTGTGCAAGCCGCCACATCGTTGAAGTTCTTTGAATGGGCTTACAAGACGGGTGACAAGACGGCTACGGATCTGGACTATGTGCCTATGCCTGACAGCGTGAAGGAAACCATCCTGAAGTCTTGGGCGGGTATCCAGGATACGTCCGGCAAGGCGATTGCATACAAGTGATCTTCTGGAGCCGGCCGGACGTTGAGTCCGACTGGCTCCTTGGTTGCATTCATAGAAGGCCCTCAACGTGTCCACAATCTTGCCGGTCCCGCAAACCCCGTCTTCCACGGCGGAGCGTGGTGCTCAACGGACCACTCCCCCTCGTCCGCGGCCATTGATCTCCGGCATGCTGGCCGACCGTATTTTCGGTTGGCTGGCACGTGGTGCTGCCGTGCTGACTCTGCTGCTGCTGATTGGCATCCTCGTCTCCTTGGTGATTGGTGCCTGGCCGTCGATTGAGAAGTACGGCTTGAGCTTTCTGACCCGCAGTGTCTGGGACCCTGTACAAAACGAGTACGGCGGCCTGGTCATGATCTACGGCACCTTGGCCACCTCGATCATTGCCTTGTTGATTGCAGTGCCAGTGAGTTTTGGCATTGCGCTGTTTCTGACTGAACTTTCGCCCGCATGGCTCAAGCGCCCGTTGGGCACTGCCATTGAGCTGCTGGCTGCGGTGCCTTCGATTGTGTATGGCATGTGGGGGCTCATGGTCTTCGGTCCCATCCTGGCGCGCTTTGTCCAGCAGCCGCTGCAGGCTGCTTTCAGTGGTGTGCCTTATTTGGGGGCATTCGTTTCGGGCCCGCCCGTGGGCATTGGGATTTTGTCGGCCGGCATCATCCTGGCCATCATGATCATTCCTTTCATCGCGTCGGTGATGCGTGACGTGTTCGAGGTAACGCCCGCGCTGCTGAAAGAATCCGCCTATGGGCTGGGTGCCACCACTTGGGAAGTGGTGTGGAAGGTGGTCCTGCCCTTTACCAAAACGGGCGTGCTCGGCGGCATCATGTTAGGACTGGGACGCGCGCTGGGCGAAACCATGGCTGTGACCTTCGTGATCGGCAATATGAATCAGCTCGACTCGCTGTCTGTGTTCGAAGCAGCCAACAGCATCACATCCGCACTGGCCAATGAGTTTGCGGAAGCGGGTGAAGGTTTGCACCAGGCTTCGCTCATCTACCTGGGTCTGGTTCTGTTCTTTATTACCTTCGTGGTGTTGACTCTGTCCAAGTTGCTGCTCTCGCAGCTCAAGAAGGGTGAAGGGGCGCGTTCATGAGTACTTCCCAACGCCTGATTTCCGCGGCAGAGCTGTCGCAAACTCGTCAGGCCCGCTACAACGCGCGCAAGCGCGTCAACCAGATCGCGCTGACACTGTCGCTGGCAGCCATGCTGTTCGGCGTGTTCTGGCTGGTGTGGATTCTGTGGGAGACCATTCGGCTGGGGCTGGGCGGTTTGAGCGTGGCATTGTTCACGGAGATGACGCCCCCGCCCAACGAGGTTGGCGGCATCTCCAACGCCATTTTTGGCTCGTTGGTCATGGTGCTCCTGGCCACGTTTGTGGGCACGCCCATCGGCATCATGGCCGGCATCTATCTGGCGGAGTATGAATCGCGCAGTTGGTTGGCCTCGACCACGCGCTTCGTGAATGACATTCTGCTGTCTGCCCCCAGCATCGTGATCGGTCTGTTCGTCTACGCCGTGGTGGTGGCCCGGTTCAAGAGTTTCTCGGGGTACGCCGGCGTTCTGGCCCTGGCGCTGATCGTGATTCCGGTGGTGATTCGCACCACCGAAAACATGCTGCTGCTGGTGCCTGCCAGTCTGCGCGAGGCCGCTTACGCTCTGGGCACGCCCAAGTGGCGCGTCATCACCATGGTTACCCTGCGTGCCGCCCGCGCTGGCGTCATCACGGGGGTGCTGCTGGCGGTTGCGCGCATTGCTGGCGAAACAGCGCCTTTGCTGTTCACGGCGCTGAACAACCAGTTCTGGAATGCCGATCTGTCCAAACCCATGGCCAGCCTGCCGGTCACGATTTTCAAATTTGCGATGAGCCCCTACGAGAACTGGCAGGAGTTAGCTTGGGCCGGCGTGTTCCTGATCACGGTTGCGGTTCTCGGTCTCAATATCCTGGCGCGCGTTTTGACCCGCCAGAAGTAATCTAGGAAGACATTCATGCCCTCCACCATGCAAGCATCTGCACCCGCCAACTCCAAGATCACGGTGCGTGACCTCAACTTTTATTACGGCAAGTTCCACGCCCTCAAGGGCATCAATCTGGACATCCCCGAGAACAAGGTCACCGCCTTCATCGGCCCATCCGGTTGCGGAAAATCGACCTTGCTGCGCACCTTCAACCGCATGTTCGAACTGTATCCCGAGCAGCGCGCGGAAGGCCAAATTGTGCTGGACGGCGAAAACCTGCTGACCAGCAAGCAGGACGTGGCCCTGGTGCGCGCCAAGGTAGGCATGGTGTTCCAGAAGCCCACGCCGTTCCCCATGTCCATCTACGACAACATTGCGTTTGGCGTGAAGCTGTTTGAAAGCCTCAATGCCACCGACATGGATGACCGCGTGGAGTGGGCGCTGCGCAAGGCAGCCCTCTGGAACGAAGTCAAAGACAAGCTCAACCAGAGCGGCTCCAGCCTCTCGGGCGGCCAACAGCAGCGCCTGTGCATTGCTCGCGGCATTGCCATCAAGCCTGAAGTGCTGTTGCTCGATGAGCCTTGTTCGGCGCTCGACCCCATTTCTACCGCCAAGGTGGAAGAACTGATTGCCGAGTTGAAAAACGATTACACCGTGGTCATCGTGACCCACAACATGCAGCAGGCAGCGCGATGCAGCGACTACACCGCCTACATGTACCTGGGCGATCTGGTGGAGTTTGGAGAGACAGAGCAGATGTTCTTCAAGCCCCAGCGCAAGGAAACCGAAGACTACATTACCGGCCGTTTCGGCTGAGGAGACACCATGCCCGAAAAACATCTCTCCACGCAGTTTGACAGCGAACTCAACAGCGTTTCTTCCCGCGTGATGGAATTGGGTGGCCTGGTGGAGTCGCAGATCCGCCAGGCGATCTACGCCTTGTCCCAGTTCAGCATGGAAGCCGTGGAGCAAGTGGTGGTGATGGAGCAACGCGTGAACGCGATGGAAGTGGAGATCGACCACGAACTCTCCTCCATCATTGCTCGGCGCCAGCCCACCGCGCGCGATTTGCGTTTGCTGATCGCCTTCTCCAAGGCCACGGCCAATCTGGAGCGCATGGGGGACGAAGCGCACAAAATGGCGCGCATGGTCAAGTCCATCATTGAAAGCGGTGCCGCGCGCTCACTGCCTTCCAGTGATTTGCGCATGGCCGCCGATCTGGCCTCGGGCCTGCTGCGCAAGGCACTCGACGCCTTCGCCCGCCTGGACACCAAGGCTGCGCTGGCCATCCTGAAAGAGGACGACCTCATCGACAAGGAGTTCGACGGGTTTGTGCGCAAGCTGGTCACGTACATGATGGAAGACCCTCGCACCATTTCTGCCAGCCTGGACCTGCTATTTCTGGCCAAGGCCATCGAGCGCATTGGCGACCACTCAAAGAACGTGGCTGAGCTCATCATCTATCTGGTCAAAGGCAAGGATGTGCGCCATGCCGCGATGGACGATATCGAGTCGACCGTTTTGCAGTAAGGAAAGGGCGTAGCCATGAAAAAAATGCCCCGGGTCTTGATCGTTGAGGATGAGCCCGCGATTGCCGAGCTGATTGCCGTGAACCTGCGGCACAACGGCTTTCAGCCCATCTGGTCCGAAGATGGAGAGTCTGCCCAGCGCGAACTGGATGCCGTGCTGCCCGACGTGATCCTGCTCGACTGGATGCTGCCCGGCCAAAGCGGGCTGCAGCTGGCGCGCAAGTGGCGCGCTGACAGCCGCATCAAGGCGATTCCGATCATCATGCTCACCGCCCGCGGCGACGAGCCTGACAAGGTGGCGGGCCTGGATGCCGGTGCGGACGACTACATCACCAAGCCGTTTTCCACACAAGAGCTTTTGGCGCGCATCCGTGCCGTGCTGCGCCGCCGCGCGCCAGAACAGGTGAACGACAGTGTGACCATTGCCGATCTGGTGCTGGACGCCGCAACCTATCGGGTCACGCACTTGGGCCAGCCTCTGAAAGTGGGGCCTACAGAGTTCAAGCTCCTGCACTTCCTCATGAAGCACTCTGAACGTGTGCACAGCCGTTCGCAGTTGCTCGACAAGGTGTGGGGTGACCATGTATTTATCGAAGAGCGTACCGTGGACGTGCACGTCAAGCGCTTGCGAGAAGCCCTGGGCGCGGCGGGCGCAATGGTTGAAACCGTTCGCGGTGCTGGCTATCGCCTGACAGCCCAGCCCCAGGCGCTGATGCGCGCTTGAGCGAGTTTTGCGGCTTGCGCCGCAACGCGCGGACTGCCTGTTTGGCGCTGCCCTGTGCCGGCGAGAACCCCGCCGACTGGGCGCTTCGCTAGCCCTATGGGGACCCTGATCGTGGCGCAGCAGGCGCCTTGCAGCCCGTCTGTATTTTTTGAGAAAGCTGTGCCCCCGCATGTTTTGGCGTTTTGTGTTTTTTTTGACCCTGCAGTTGGCGGGGGGAGGCCTGGGGTGGTGGCGCGCGGGCCCCTGGGGGGCGGCTGTGGGGGCCACGGTGGCTGCCTGGGCCTGGTTCGTGTGGGATTTGTCACGCGGTGCTCGCGTGCTGCGGTGGTTGCGCACGGGTGACCTGGCGGAAGCCCCGTCCATGAGGGGCCTATGGGGCGAGGCGGCCGACCGAGCACGCCGCTTGCTGCGTCAGAGCGAAGCCAAGGAGCAGGACAGCCACAGCCGTTTGCAAGAGATCCTGGCTGCGCTGCAGGCCACCCCCAATGGCGTGGTGTTGCTCGACCGCGAGGGCCACATCGAGTGGTGTAATCAGATCGCAGCGAGCCAGTTTGGCATCGATGCCCAGCGCGACCTGATGCAGTCCATCGGCAACCTGGTACGGGATCCCGACTTCAGCGCCTATTACGCGGCCCATGATTTTTCACATGATGTGGTGCTGCAGGGGCGCGACAGCAAGCCCTCGCGGCCGGTGCGCATCTCGGTGCACCTGCACCCGTATGGCGACGGCCGCAAGTTGCTGCTTTCGCGTGACGTGACAGCGCTGGAGCAGGCCGACGCCATGCGCCGCGACTTCGTGGCCAACGTGTCCCACGAAATACGCACGCCCCTGACCGTGCTGATTGGTTTCATCGAGACCCTGCAGACCCTTCAACTCTCGCCCGAGGAGCGAAGCCGTTATCTGGGCATGATGTCGCAGCAGGCGTCACGCATGCAAAGCGTGGTGCAGGATTTGCTCACGCTGTCTCGGCTGGAAGGAAGTCCACCGCCCGGCATGGCGGAGTGGACTCCTGTGCAGGCATTGATGCAGCGCTGCGAGGATGAGGCAAGGGGGCTTTCGGCGTTGCTCACGCAGAACCAGGCCCGCCAGCATGCGCTGGAGTTTCCACCGGCAGACCATCTGCGTGCCATGGGCGAGATTGCGGGTGTTCCGACAGAACTGCAAAGCGCGCTCTCGAACATCATCAGCAACGCCATCCGTTACACGCCCGCTGGCGGCAGCATCGCCGTGGCGTGGGAGCGGGCCGACGAAGGTGGCGCACGGTTTTTAGTGCGCGATACGGGCCCTGGCATTGCGCCGGAGCATATTCCGCGGCTGACGGAGCGCTTTTACCGCGTGGACCGCAGCCGCTCCCGCGAGACCGGCGGGACGGGCCTGGGCCTTGCCATCGTCAAGCACGTACTGCAGCGCCACGGTGCCACGCTGGACATCACCAGCGAATTGGGCAAAGGCTCGACCTTCTCCGTCACCTTCCCGGCCAACCGCCTACGGTAAAAGCGGTCTTGCAGCCCGTGCCGCAGCCTGCTTCAGCATCAGGCCGAATGCCGCGGCAGTGACGAGGAGCGCCAACGCGCTGCAGGCCCAAAAGGGCGTGGGTGACGCGACTGCATCTGCCCATACGGCAGTCCCGCCATAGGCCACCACATAGCCGCCACCAAGCCCCAGCCCCCATAGCAACAGGCAATACACCACCAGCGGGGCGACGGTGATGTGATAGCAGCGCAGCACAAAAACGCAAAGTGTTTGCGACGCATCTGCCAGGTGGTAGGCGGCCACCCACAGCAGCAGCCCGGAAGCCGCACCCACCACGGCAGGGCTGTCTGAGTAGATGGATGCCACATTGTTGTTTGCTATAAATAGTATAGCTGCTAGCGCACACCCTATAAGCGCTGAGAGGCTAAAACCCATGTGAACTACGCGTTGGGCGCGTGCTGCGTTACCGGCGCCTAGCCAATAGCTCACGCGCGTGCTGGTCGCTATCGCCAGCGAAAGCGGCACCATGTACAGCAGGGCGGCCATGTTCGCCGCGATCTGGTGCGCAGCTGCGGCGGTCGTGCCTTGGCGCGCAATGAACAGCGCCATCAGCGTGAAGGACGTCACCTCCACCATGATGGCGAGCCCAGCGGGCACTCCCAACTGCAAAAAACCCGACAGCGTGGGCAGGTGCGGCCGTTCCAGGGTGCGCCACAGCAGCAGTGGGCGGTAGATGCTTTGCGTGCGCAACAACCACATCGCCAGCGCCAGCATGGTGTAGTTGACGACCAATGTGGCCCATGCGCAGCCCACCACGCCTTGTGGGGGCAGCCCCGCGCCGCCCAGGGTGAACCAGATGGACAGGGGCACCTTGATGAAGAGCGACGCCACCTGTAGCCAGGTCACAAGCTGGGGCTTGCCTAATGCCTGATTGAGGGTGCTGTACACGCGAAACAGCAATGCAGCGGGCAAAGCGAAGGCAAGCACTGCCAGATATTGCTCTACCTCGGCGCGCAAGGTGGACGGGATTTCGGTCCAGCGCAGCAAGGGGGCGGGGCAGAGCAGCACGGCCATGCCCAGCGCGGACGCGCCAGCACACAAGTACAGCGATTGCCGCACTGAAAACCCCATGCCTTGGAGGCTCCCGGCGCCCCGCTGCTGCGCCCACACGGGCATCAGCGCCTGCAGGACGCCCATCAGTCCGACGTAGATGCTGATGAAAATGGCCGAGCCCACTGAAAGCGCGGCCAGCGAAGCCTCGCCGTCGCGCCCAGCGACCAGGGTGTCAGTCACGCCAAAGGCCATGACCGCCAGCTGGCCCGCCAGCACGGTGGCGGCATGGCGGGCAATGCTGGGCAAGTCAGGCGATGTGTCGGTAAGGTGAGGGTGGGATGCGGTCATTCGATGATGGGGGCAGGCCTGTACCCCCTTGACAGTGGCTGCCGGGGCCGCGCTCAGCAGCGCGCCTGCGGTTTGCATTGCTGCTGGTGCGTGGACAATGTCCGCACAGATGGATGTCGGCGAAGTTATTGCCCGGTTTGAGCGCGACGGAACAGCATGATCTGGTCGTTCTTGTCGGTGGGACGTGGCACAGTGGCCGTTTCGGTCCAGTCGCTCGTCTTTGCGATGCCTGGAGGGGCCGGCCACGCGCTCATGTCCACCAGCAGCCAGTCACATGCGGCTTGGGGGTTTGCCGGCTGCAGGTGCAGCCCGCCGTGGTACTGCAAGGCGGCCGTTTGTGCACGGCTCAGTCCATACGTTTGTACGCAGCCTTGCGGGGCGTTATGCATCAGTTGCAGGACGTTGTGCACCTGCGGGCCATAACTGCGCGCGTAGTTGAGCAACGGCAGCCACAAAGTCAGCAGCAGCAGCCAGCCCAGCGTGGCGCCGCTGGCAGGCAGGACCAGGCTTTTCCAGATGGCAGCCCGGTCGCGCGACGCCCGCCACCACACAAGGCTGCACCAGGCAACCGAGGCTGCCAAAGCCACCAGCAATGCAAACAATGAGAACGAGGGTGTGAACCCAGGCGCCAGTTTGGCAACGTTGGCTGCGGGCTTGGCCGGCACACCGGTCTGCATGGCAATCCAGATGACCCAGATGGCCAAGGTGGAGATGCTGAAGAACAGCAAGGTAAACCAGTCGATCAACGCAGCCACGGCCCGGCTGAGCGTGGGCAGAGCGAACGCAGCCAGGGTGGCCATGGCCGGCAGGCCCAGCAGCAAGGCCCGGTCCGCGGGGGCAGTGGTGATGGTGGCGCCAATGGACACCAGCGAAAACCATAACGGCAGCCACAGGTGGCGGTGCCAGTGGGGGCTTGCGATCTGTCTACGCCACCTCCACAAGGTCCACAGGGCCAGGGGCCACGCAGGCCAGCCAAACCACAGCAGCAGACGAGCCAGGCTGGCCCATTCCTTACCGCCCGCGTCAGTGCCCACCAGCCGCCAGCGCCACAGGTCCAGTTGCCAAGCCATCACCGCAGCAGCGGCCACCAGGAGCAAGGACACTGCAACCCATCTGCGCCGGTGGCCAACTTCTTGCGAAGCGGTGCGCCACACCAGCCAGGCGCCGCCCAACCCTAGCATGGCGGCCAGTGCTGGGGCACCTGCCAGAGTCAGCCCCGCCAGCCCCACGGTCAGTGCCACCGCAGGGGCTGCGGAATGGAAACCCAGTGCCGCAAATCCAAAAAACACCAGGGTGGTGCAACACAGTTGAACGAGATAGCTGGTGGCTTCGTGCGACAGCTGGGCCAGCCCCAGGCATGCCAGCAGGGCGAGCAGGCCCCCGTCGGCCATGGCTCGGGCGTAGTCGGCAGGGTTGGCCTCGCCGCCAAACGCGAACGCCACAGGCTGGGCTGCGGGGCTGCGGGCCAGGTAATACACGCCATACCACATCGCCACGAGCGTCAGAACCAGCATGGCCACAAACGGCAAGCGCGCTGCCATGTCCGGCGTCAGCCCAGGCGGGGCCCACTGTATGGCCAGCGCCCCGAGCCAGTAAGGCAGCAACCCATCCGTTTCGGGGGGTAGTCCTCCCAGCAGGGGATTCAACCAGGGCGTATTGCCCCCCGCCAACTCGAGCATGTAACCGAAGGCGGTGACATCCGAGCTTTTCCACGGATCGCGCCCCACGAAACCTGGAATGACGTAAGCCAGGCACAGCAGCAGCAATGCCCAACGGGGGAGCGCCTGCACGGCTTTCTGGCTGACGATGGCGGGGGTGGGTGGGTTCACGCGAACACGGCGAGCAACAACAGAGTCGCCAAGAATATAAGGAAACCAAAGAAAAAGGCAGCACGGTCGCCCGGGCTGCCTTTTTGGCGAGATGCCGCGAATTACTTCGCTGCGGTTGTCTTGCCGAAGCGGTTGCGGAAGCGCTCCACGCGGCCACCCATGTTGTCCACCGACTTTTGTGTGCCGGTGTAGAAGGGGTGCGATTCAGAGGAGGTATCCAGCTTGAACAGCGGGTATTCCTTGCCTTCGAAGGTTTCCATTTCCTTCGTGTTCACGCACGAACGGGTCACGAACTTGAAACCGTTGGAGAGGTCCACAAACAGGACTTCGCGGTAGTTGGGGTGAATGCCTTCTTTCATGATCAATCCTTGTCAAGTGCGGGAGCCGTGCTGAACCCGGAGCAACCTTTGCGCCGTGGAGCATCCAGCATACTTTCCGCAGAAAAAGCCCTCTATTATTGCATAGGAGGCGGTTGCTTCGATTTCAAGCCCACAACGCATGCTCGGGTTGCGCAGATCGTAACTGTCACGGCCGATACCAGAACCGCCGCGCAAGGGCCTCCCCACGGCGCTGGCGGTATCCCCTTCCCGAATTGCACCCAATCGGGAGCAGGAAGAAGGCGTGAAGCGACTCAGGTGGGTGGACTGTGCCTACCCGCCTCTGCGCATCATGTCGAAGAAATCCACGTTGGTCTTGGTGGCCTTCATGTTCTTGATCATGAGCTCCATCGACTCGATCTCGTCCATGTTGTACATGAACTGGCGCAGGATGCGGGTCTTTTGCAGAATCTCGGGCGCCAGCAGCAGCTCTTCGCGGCGCGTGCCGCTCTTGTTGAGCTCGATGGCCGGGAACACGCGCTTTTCGTACAGGCGGCGGTTCAGGTGAATTTCGCAATTGCCCGTGCCCTTGAACTCTTCAAAGATCACTTCGTCCATGCGACTGCCCGTGTCGACCAGCGCGGTGGCGATGATGGTCAGCGAGCCACCTTCTTCGACTTTGCGGGCTGCGCCAAAGAAACGCTTGGGGCGCTGCAGCGCGGCCGCGTCCACACCGCCCGACAGCACCTTGCCGCTCGACGGCACGACGTTGTTGTAGGCGCGAGCCAAGCGGGTGATGGAGTCCAGCAGGATCACCACGTCCTTCTTCAGCTCGACTAGGCGCTTGGCGCGCTCGATCACCATTTCGGCCACATGCACGTGGCGTGCCGCGGGCTCGTCGAAGGTCGAGGCAATGATTTCGCCCTTGACCGTGCGCTGCATTTCGGTCACTTCTTCAGGGCGCTCGTCCACCAGCAGCACCATCAGGTGCACATCGGGGTTGTTGGCCGTGATGGCGTGGGCGATGTGCTGCATCATCACCGTCTTGCCGCTCTTGGGCGGAGCGACGATCAGCGCGCGCTGGCCGCGGCCGATGGGGGCAATGATGTCGATGATGCGGCCGGTGATGTTCTCTTCGCCCTTGATGTCGCGCTCCAGCCGCATCTGTTCCTTGGGGAACAGGGGCGTCAGGTTTTCGAACATCACCTTGTGCTTGTTCTGCTCTGGCGGGCCGCCGTTGACCTTGTCCAGCTTGGTCAGGGCAAAGTAGCGCTCGCCATCCTTGGGCGTGCGCACTTCGCCTTCGATCATGTCGCCCGTGTGCAGGTTAAAGCGCCGCACCTGGCTCGGACTGATGTAGATGTCGTCCGTGCTGGCAGTGAAGCTGGTGTCGGGGCTGCGCAAAAAGCCGAAGCCATCGGGCAGGATTTCCAGCACTCCGTCGGCAAACACCTGCTCGCCCGCCTTGGCGCGCTTCTTGATGATCGCAAACATCAGCTCCTGTTTGCGCATGCGGCCCGTGTTTTCGATTTCGAGTTCTTCGGCCTGCTTCAGGACTTCAGACACGTGCAGTGCCTTGAGTTCGTTTAAGTGCATGGAAAGACTCCTTGGCGGAGTAAGTAGGTATCTTGGGGGAGTGGGGCTGGTGCCGCGGGAGCTGCTGATGGCAGTCCTGGCGCGCCTGGGAGATCTCGAGCCGGTTGCCAATGCGTGCAAGCCGGTGATCTGGCGAAATTATGACAGGAAAAAAACCGCGGGGCCCTGGGCTGCCGCGCAATGCCTGCCATGGCATTGCGCTCGCACAAGAAGAACGGTGGCCAGCAGCGCCTGGTGGCTCTGCCAGCGGGGCATCAGGCCAGTTGCTGGTCGATGAACGCTGTGAGTTGCGCCTTGCTCATCGCACCCACTTTGGTGGCCGCCAGTTGGCCGTCCTTGAACAGCATGAGGGTAGGAATACCGCGGATGCCAAACTTGGCGGGGATTTCGCGGTTTTCGTCCACATTCATCTTCGCAATCTGCAACTTGCCCTGGTAAGCCCCGGCGACTTCGTCCAGGATCGGGGCAATCATCTTGCAGGGGCCGCACCATTCGGCCCAGTAATCCACCAGCACCGGTGTGCCCGGTTGCAGCACGTCGGCTTCAAAGCTGGCGTCAGAGACATGTTTGATGAGTTCGCTGGCCATGGCGGATTCCTTGTTTTTCAGCGGGTTGGGACCGGTGTACGTTTAAAGTTCAGGCATTGTGACAGAAACCAATCCCACGTTCACCGGTGTGGCCGGGCCCCCTGATGCTATGACTGTCATAGCGAAAAGCGATCAGTACACGGCCCCGTGCGCTGCCGTGTGGCAGCGTGCGCTGGCCCGGGTGGTCGCCCACGCCGGGGCGCGTGGCGCCCACTTGGCTCGCACGGTGGTGCTGGTGCCTTATGCACAGCTCATGCCCTGGGCGCAGCGCTACTGGGCGCAGCAGTTTCCTCAAGGCTTTGCGCCCCGTTTTGAAACCACCCGCAACTGGGCCGGGCAGCTGCAGGGCTTTGAGCCGGCCGCCGACGACTTTGCCTGCGATGTGGCGCGCGACACGCTCACGGCCCGCGCGCTGCTCGAACGTGTGGGGCAGGGCGCCCAGCGCGATGTGTTGGCCACGCCGCTGCAAGAAGCCGCTGCCCAGCTGGCCCCCGTGGTGGCCGCCGTGCCGCCCGGGCAACGCGCAGCCTGGGGCGACGCCGCCCGTGCACTGCTGACCAGTGCCGAAGAGGGCACGGCCCTCCACTACGAGGCCCTGGTGGCCCGGCTGGCGCTGGAATGGGTGCTGGCCTCGCGCCACCCCACCGATGTGCTGTTCGAGCCAGGGGTGCGCGCCGCTGTCGATGCGGTGGTGGTGCTGGAGGGCTTTCAGTCCGACGCGCTGAATCTGGCGCTGGTCGCGCACTGGGGCGAGCAGGCCTGCTGCGTGGGCTTGTGGGATCCGCAGCCCGACGGCCCGCAACCGCCCCCCGCCCAGTGGGCGCTGCACGCCGCAGCGGATGCCGAAGACGAAGCTCACCGCGCTGCCGCCTGCGTGCTGCGCCACATTGAACAGGGCCGCATGCCAGTGGCCCTGGCCGCTACCGACCGGGCCCTGGTGCGCCGCGTGCTGGCCCACCTGGACAGCCGCGGTGTGCTGGTGCGCGACGAAAGCGGGTGGATTCTCTCGACCACCCGCTCAGCGGCCCAGCTAATGGCTGCGCTGGAGGCCGCCGCTTGGAATGCCTCGTCCAACGCGGTGCTGGACTGGCTCAAACACACGCCTGCCCTGCACCCCGGTGAGGTCAACCGGTTGGAGCAATGGCTGCGCAAGCAGGTGGTACCCCACTGGAGCGCCGTGGCAGCCCGTGACCTGAGCGCATACCCCCACCTGGCGCGCACCGTGGCCACGGTAGAGGGCTGGCGCGACACCGTGCGCACCGCCCGCCCCCTGGCGCAGTGGTTGCCAGCGCTGCGCGGCGTGCTGGAGCAGGCGGGCCAGTGGCAGGGCCTGCAGGCCGACCCGGCGGGCATGCGCGTGCTGGCCGCGCTGCGGCTGCAAGACGGGCAACAG
>DFQQ01000021.1:0-28385 GCA_002377855.1 Acidovorax delafieldii
TTGTAGTCCACCACGCGCTTGACAGGGACCAAGACCTTCATTGCTGCGGCTCCTAGAGTTGGTTGAATTGACGTTTACGTAAACCGGATCATTCTATGCCGCACTGCAGCGAAACCATGAAATGGCTACGCATCAATGCAGCAAATTTCAAAAAACGAACGACCGTGCTTTTTGTGAATTATAGGTCAGCAAATTGCCCAGGCCACAAAAGTTTGCCGGGGCCTGCGGCCTGCAGGGTCATTGGCTGAGCGCGTCAGCCCGGGTAGCCGCGCCAGCGCCACTTAAAGCAGCGATAGACGAGGCGGCGGCGGGCACGTTGCCTTCCACCTGGACATGCATGACGCGCTGAGGAAAAGGGATGTCGATATGGTGCGCCCGCAGCGCTGCGAGGATGGCCCGATTGATGTCGGAGCGCAGGCCCAGCGTACCGTTTTCTGGATCGGCAATCCAAAAGCCCACCGTGAACTCCAGGCCGTCAGCCCCAAAAGCCGAGAGCGCCGCCGAGGGAGCAGGCTCGCGCAACACGCGGTCACTGGCCAAGGCAGACTCGGTCAGCAGGCGTATCACCAAGTCCACATCACTGTCGTAGGCCACGCTGACCACCGTCGACAGCCACACGCGTGGGTCGGCCAACGAGAGGTTTTCCACACGCTGGGTGATCAGCATTTCGTTGGGGACGATGGATTCGCGGCCCGCCGCAGAACGCACCACGGTATAGCGGGCGTTGATGTTGGTAATGCGCCCCTCGAAATTGTCGACCCGCACGTTATCGCCAATGCGCATGCTGCGCTCGGTCAGAATGACAAATCCGCTCACGTAATTGGCCGCCAGCTTCTGCAGCCCCAGGCCAATACCGACGCCTACCGCGCCCCCCAGCACCGACAAGGCGGTGAGGTCGATCCCCACAGCCGACATTGCAACGATGAGCCCAAAGAAGATCATCAGCGCGCGCAAGGCATTGCTGATCGCTTTGCGAAGCGATAGCTCGGCACCAGTAGCCGAGCGCAGCAATCTCGACTCGATGGCGGCAGAAACCCACAAGGTGAGCAGCAGCACCGCACCCGCGGTCAACGCACCCTCGACCATGGTGCGCAGAGTAAGGCTGACGTTGCCCACCTTCCAGTGGATTTGTTCCATCTCGGCCAGCACACGCGGCAGCAGCCCCGTCACCCACAGCACCATCGCCATCCAGGCCAGCCAGGAAATGGTGCGTTCAATGGGCTTGACCCAGGCGGCTTGGGGGAAGGCCACTTGCAGCACCTTCGCACCCATGCGGATGACGACCAGCGATACCAGCACCGGTATCGCCACCTTGAAGATGGCCAGCGGTACCCATTTGAGGAGCACGGTGCGCGCCACATAGCCCAGGGCCAGCAGCACGATGGGAAACAACGCGCCGTCGACGACCCGGTAGCCAAACAAAATGGAGCGGTGTTCTTCGCGTCGCAACCCTCGCCGCAACGCCGCGACGACCACCCAAGCCAGAGCCACACACGCCAGCAGGCTGGCGAGCTCCACCAGAACGGTGGGCGACGCAAACGCCCCGAACCACTGCCCCACGTCATCCAGCATGGGGCTGCTCGCACCAGCTCCCATCAGCGCTTCCACTCTGGCAAGCGCTTCTCAGCAAACGCGCGCGCTCCCTCCTGGGCTGCGGGGTCCATCATGTTGCAGGCCATGGTTTGCCCTGCCAGTTGGTAGGCGGCCTCCATGCCCAGCTCACGCTGCTGATACACCAGTGCCTTGCCCATGGCAATCGCTGCGCGCGGTTTTTCCAGGATGGCTCCCAGCAGCTTCTCGACCTCGGTATCCAGTTCACCGGCGGGCACCACCCGGTTGACCAACCCTTGCGCCAGCGCAGCGCGCGCATCGATAAAGTCACCGGTGAGCAGCATTTCCATGGCGCGCTTGGCCGGCACATTGCGCACCAGGGGCACGCTGGGGGTGGCACAAAACAGGCCGTAATGGATGCCGCTGGTGGCAAAGCTGGCCTCCTCGGCAGCCACCGCCAAATCACACTGGGCCACCAGCTGGCAGCCCGCCGCCGTGGCCATGCCGTGCACGCGAGCGATGACGGGTACTGGCAGCTTGTGGATGCTGAGCATCACGCGGCTGCACTGAGAAAACAGTTTCTGGTAATACGCGAGTTCAGGGTTTGCGGCCATGTCCTTGAGGTTGTGGCCCGCACAAAACGCCTTGCCTGCCCCAGACAGCACCACCGCCCGCGCCTCATCGTCACGGGCGATATCGTCGAGCGCCCGTTGTAGCTCCACCAGCATTTCGCTGCCCAAGGCGTTGAACCGGGCAGCATCGTTCAGCGTCAGCGTGATCACGCCACGGGCGTCACGGGTGACCTTCAGCAGTTCATCAAAATTCGTCGTTGTCATGTCTTGTTCCTGTCAGCGGCACACTGCGCCGGTGCAGACCGGTGCGGACTCACCAGCGCCCCGTACAAGGCTCACCAGGAGGCAGGCGCACTTCATTTGTTTCTTCGCCGGGGCGTGTCACAAATCCGCCAGCACGCGCAGATGCGCCTCGACGCTGCGAGCCAGCGGACCCATCACATAACCGCCTTCCAGACACGACACGATGCGCCCCTTGGAGTAACGGCGGGCTATGTCTTTGATGCGCTGGGTGATCCAGGCGTAGTCCTGCTCAGTCAACCCGAGCTGGCCCATGTCGTCTTCACGGTGGGCGTCAAAACCCGCGCTCACAAAAATCATCTCGGGCTTGAATGCTTCCAGGCGCGGTATCCACATCATCTCGATGATCTCGCGGATGTCCATGCCGCGCGTGTACGCGGCCACAGGCACGTTGACCATGTTGGGGGCGGGGTCCACGTCGCCGCTGTAAGGGTAGAAGGGGTGCTGGAAGATGCTGACCATCAAGGCGCGAGCGTCGCCCGCCAGGATGTCCTCCGTGCCGTTGCCGTGGTGCACATCAAAGTCCACCACCGCCACGCGCTGCAGGTTGTAGCGCTGCAGCGCATATTTGGCGGCAACCGCCACGTTGTTGAAAAAGCAAAAACCCATGGCCTTGCTGCGGGTGGCGTGGTGACCGGGCGGGCGCACCGCGCAAAAGGCGTTTTCCAGCTCGCCCGCCATCACCGCATCCGTAGCGGCCAGCGCAGCGCCTGCGGCACGCAGGGCGGCCTTCCAGGTGTGGGCATTGATGGAGGTATCGGTGTCCAGCTGGGAATAGTCGGGCCCGCCAGCCATCAGTTCTTCGTTCAGCCGGTCAGACATACCTCGCAGGGCAGCCACATGCATGCGGTCATGGGCGAGCTCGATGTCAGCCAGTGCAGCTTCCGGGGCTTCAAAGCGTTCCAGCGCGTCCCCCACGCCAGTGACCAGCAAACGGTCTTCGATGGCATCCAGCCGCTCGGGGCACTCCGGGTGCCCAGGGCCCATTTCGTGTTTCCAACAATCCCTGTGCGTGAAATAGCCCGTCTTGCTCACAGTCTTGTCCCCGTGTCTCGAATTATTCAGAGTTTTTCGGATAACGTTGCGCCATGGATGCACAGCACAAAATCAAATCACTTTTGGATCAGCTTAACACGGTGATCGTGGGGAAAAAGGCCCAGGTGCAAGACTGCGTTGCCTGCCTGCTGGCGGGTGGCCACTTGCTGATTGAGGACGTGCCCGGTGTGGGCAAGACCACTTTGGCCCACGCGCTGTCGCGCACTTTCGGGCTGCAGTTTTCACGCGTGCAGTTCACTGCCGACCTGATGCCCAGCGATTTGACGGGTGTGTCTGTGTACGAGCGGGGCAAGGAGAGTTTCGTCTTCCACCCCGGCCCGGTGTTTGCCCAGGTGCTGCTGGCCGACGAAATCAACCGCGCCAGCCCCAAGACGCAAAGTGCGCTGCTGGAGGCAATGGAAGAAAAGCAGGTGTCGGTGGAAGGCGCCACCCGCCCCCTGCCCCAGCCGTTCTTTGTGATTGCGACACAGAATCCACAAGACCAGCTGGGCACTTTTGCGCTGCCAGAGTCGCAGCTGGACCGCTTCCTGATGCGCATTTCCATCGGCTACCCCGATCGCGCTGCCGAGCGCCTGCTTCTGGCAGGATCGGACCGCCGCGACATGGTGGACACCTTGCCCGCGCTGCTCACGCCGCATGAGTTGGCCGAGCTGCAACGCCACGTGCTGGCCGTGCACACTTCCGACGCCCTGCTCAATTACGTGCAGGATCTGGTGGACGCCACGCGCTCGGGCAAATGGTTCCTGCAGGGCCTCTCGCCCCGCGCCGGCATCGCACTCATGCGGGCCGCCAAGGCCCAGGCGCTGATCAGCGGGCGCGACTACGTAGCCCCTGACGATGTGCAAGCCGTGCTGCCCCAAACCATCGCCCACCGGCTGGTGCCCGTGGGAGACGCCGGGCGCGGCGCGGTGGAGCAGGTGCGTGCCATGGTCGAAGCCGTTCCCCTCGCGTAATGGCCGCTGCAGTCTCTCGCTCCCCAGCGCCGGGTTTGTTCGCCAGCCTGTCGCCAGTGGCTGCGCTGCGGCGGCGCTTTCGCGCATGGTGGCAGGGGCGGCTGAAGCTGACCGACACCCTCGCACTTACACAGGGCAATGTGTACATCCTGCCCACCGGCCCTGGATGGATGCTGGCGCTGACGTTGCTGGTGCTGTTGATTGCATCCATCAACTTCCAGCTCAACCTGGGGTACCTGTTCACCTTCATGCTGGCGGGCAGCGCGGTGATTGGCATGCACATCTGCCACGCCACGCTGCGGGGGTTGACACTGCATTTGAAGCAGCCACAGCCTCAATTCATGAGCGGCAGCGCGACGCTGGAAGTGCAACTGTCCAGCCAGCGCACCACGCCGCGCTACGGCATCGGCGTGGCAGTGCATGAGCCCGATTCCCTGACCGCCCACCATTGGGCCTGGACGGACGTACCTGCCCAAGGCCAGACCGTGGTGCACGTGGCCTTCCAGCCCCAGCGGCGCGGCCTGCACGCCCTGCCCACCCTGACTGCCGAGACACGCTTTCCGCTGGGCACGTTCCGTGTCTGGACCTACTGGCGCCCCGCCGCGCAGTTGCTGGTGTATCCCTTGCCCGAAACACCGGC
The DNA here is from genome assembly GCA_002377855.1 of Acidovorax delafieldii. Taxonomy (GTDB): domain Bacteria; phylum Pseudomonadota; class Gammaproteobacteria; order Burkholderiales; family Burkholderiaceae_C; genus Acidovorax; species Acidovorax delafieldii_A. The sequence continues at coordinate 5,073 of DFQQ01000021.1, forward strand.
CCCGCCCCTGCCCGTGGGCGAGCCCCGCGCGGCGGGCAAAGGCAGCGCCACCACCCAGGGCATTGGCGAATTTGACGGCGTGCGTGCGTACCGGCGAGGCGACCCGCTCAAGCTGGTGGTTTGGAAAAAAGCCGCCAAGTCGCTCGGTACCGGCTCCGACGACCTGGTGAGCCGCGACGCGCAGCAAAGCCAGCGCCAGGAACTGTGGCTGGACGTTGCCAAAGCCAACCTTCCCGATCTCGAAGCCCGCGTTTCCCGCGTGACTGCGTGGGTGCTGCAGGCGGACCGGCTGGGCCTGGACTATGGGCTGCGCGTTCCCGGGCGCGAAATTGCCCCGGCCAGCGGCGCAAGCCACCGGCTGCAGTGTCTTGAAGCACTGGCGTTGTGCTGAGCACGCACCTCAACGTCGACCAAAGGTAATTTGTATGAAAACGCCTCCTGACGCCCTGTATATCAGCGCAAGCAGCTCTGTTTTCAATAGCAAATATCGCTGCTTCCAGATGAGCGCCGCAACGCCTACGGTGACTGCATGAGTGCGTCCTTCACCAGCGCACCGCGCCCATCCCTGCGCCAAACGTTGGCCCACCTGCCCCGCGAGGCACGCGACACGCTGTTCCTGCTCGTCGTCATTGCCTGGGTGATTGCACCGCAGGCCCAGTGGCTCCCGGCATGGACCAGCCTGCTTGCAGCGGGCGTGCTGGTCTGGCGCGGGTGGCTCGCGTGGCACAGCCGTCCCCTGCCCAGCCGCTGGATCAGCTCTGGCCTGCTGGCGCCGCTGGCGTTGGGCGGCACCATCTTTTCGCACGGCACCTTCATAGGCCGCGAGGCAGGGGTAACCCTGGTGGTGGCGCTGCTGGCGCTCAAGACGCTGGAACTGCGGGCACGCCGGGATGCGCTGGTGGTCTTTTTTCTCGGTTTCTTCACCATGATCAGCAGCTTTTTCAACTCGCAATCGCTGCTGACCGCCGCGGCCATGCTGGTGGCCCTGCTGGGCCTGCTAACAGCGCTGGTCAACGCGCACATGCCGGTGGGCCGGCCGCCGCTGGCGCAATCGTTTCGCACGGCATTCACCATGGCGCTGCTGGGCGCGCCCATCATGGCCGCGCTGTTCATGCTGTTTCCGCGCATGGCGCCGTTGTGGGGCATACCCGGGGACCAGATGGTGGGCCGAACGGGGCTGTCGGGTTCCATGCAAGTGGGCACCATTGCCGAGCTGGCGCTGAACGACGCAGTGGCTTTTCGCATCAAGTTCGACGACCCGGCCCAGCAGGTGCCTCAGGCCTCTTTGCTGTACTTTCGCGGCCCGGTGCTTTCGGGATTCGATGGCCGCGAGTGGCGGGCAGAGCCGTTTCGTGAGGACAGCAGCTGGGCCGCGCGCGCTGCGCTACCCGCCAATTTGCAGGTGCGAGGACCTGCGCTGCGCTACGAGGTCACGCTGGAGCCCCACAAGCGCCCCTGGCTGATGGTGCTTGAGTCCACCCCCCAGGCCCCTGAACTGCCGGGCAACCCCACCTACATGACGCAGGATTTGCAGTGGATGACAACCCGCCCCGTCACCGACGTGGTGCGCTACCGCGCCGAGAGCTACCCCGACTTTCGCCATGGCCCGGCAGCCCCGGTGAGGCAGCTGCGCGAGTTCACCGCGCTGCCTGCCGGCTTTAACCCTCGTACCCTGGCCTTGGCAGCGCAGATGCGCGCAGACCCGGTCTTGGCCGGCGACGACACGGCCGCGCTGGTAGACGCGGCCCTGGCCCGCCTGCGTACGGGCGGCTACACCTACACGCTGGAGCCAGGCGTGTATGGTCAGCACACGGCCGACGAATTCTGGTTTGACCGCAAGGAAGGCTTTTGCGAACACATTGCCTCGGCCTTTGTGGTGCTGATGCGCGCCCTGGACGTGCCGGCACGCATCATCACCGGCTACCAGGGCGGCGGCCAAAACTCCCTGGACGGCTACTGGACGGTGCGCCAGAGCGATGCCCATGCCTGGGCCGAGGTGTGGATGCCCGAACGCGGCTGGGTGCGCGTAGACCCCACGGGGGCTGTGGCCCCTGGGCGCGTAGGCGCTTTTGAGCGTCTGCCCATCCCCCAGGGGGCGATTGCGTCAGCCGTGGGCAACGTGATTGGCGTGAATGCGCTGCAGCAAATGCGCGCGGCGTGGGAAGCTGTGAACAACCGCTGGAACCAGTGGGTGCTCAACTACACCCAAAACCGCCAGATGGACCTGCTCAAAAAGCTGGGCTTTGAATCGCCCAGCTGGGAAGACCTGACGACGATACTGGGCTCACTGCTGGGCTTTGCGGCCCTGGGGGGGGCGCTATGGAACTGGTGGGAGCGCCGTCAGCACGACCCCTGGCTGCGCCTGCTGTCGCGCACGCGCAAACGCTTGGCTTCGGCTGGGCTGCCGCTGCCCGAACATCTGCCCCCACGCGCCATCGCCCAGCGGGTGCAGGCCCACTGGAGTGCACAGACTGTCCCGTTCTCGCTGCAAACGCAGGCACAAGTGCAGCGCATACACGACTGGCTGCTGCGCCTGGAGCACGCACGTTACGCGGCGCAACCTGCCCAGCAACTGGGCGCGCTGCGCCGCGAATTCAACACCCTTTCTTGGCCCCAGCACACCCGGGGCCAGTGACCTGCCTTCATGTTCAAGACCGTTTTTCTTGCTACCGCTTTGATAGCTGCTTGCGCAATACCAGCAAGCGCAAAGCCCCAAAAACCCACACAAAATGCCAACCGCGGCAGTGCGGCGCAAGGCAGCACTGCGTATGGCCTGCGCGAGGACGCCATGCAGTTTGCCGACGACCTGGCCGAGCGCCGTGGTCTGGACCGCGAATGGGTGCGCCAGGCCGTGGGCCAGGCCCGCTTCCTGGCTTCGGTGCCCAAGCTCATGCTGCCGCCGGCCAAAGGCACGGCCAAAAACTGGCGCGTGTACCGCAGCCGGTTCATCGACCCCATCCGCATCCGCGCTGGAGTGCGTTTTTGGCAGGAGCACCGCGAAGCCCTGGCACGCGCCGAGCTGGAATACGGGGTCCCGGCGGAGATCATCGTTGGCATCATTGGGGTGGAAACCATCTACGGCCAGCAGATGGGCAACTTCCGGGTGATGGATGCGCTGGCCACGCTGGCGTTTGATTTCCCTGCGGCGCACCCGCGCGCCAAAGAACGCACCGAATTCTTCCGGCGTGAGCTGGAGCAGTGGCTCAGCCTGGCCAACCGCACCAACATCGACCCGTTCGACGTACGGGGCAGCTACGCCGGTGCCATGGGCCTGGGCCAGTTCATGCCCTCCAGCTGGGCCCGGTTCGCGGTGGATTTTGATGGCGACAGTCGCATCGACCTCTTCAACAGCCCCACCGATGCCATTGGCTCCGTGGCCAACTACTTCAAGGGCCATGGCTGGACCACCGGCATGCCCACGCACTACACCGTGCAGTTCGACCCTGCCACGGTGAAGATGGACGAGTTGCTCGCCCCTGACATCCTGCCCACCTTCAGCGCCGCCAGCATGCAGGCCAAAGGCGCACTGCTGGACGTTGCAGGCGCCCAGCATGCGGGCCCACTGGCTTTGGTGGAGTTGCAAAACGGTGGTGACCCGCCCACGTACGTGGCAGGCACCGAAAACTTCTACGCCATCACGCGCTACAACTGGTCCAGCTACTACGCGATGGCGGTGATTGAGCTGGGTCGCGAAGTGGCCGCGGCGCGCGGTACGGCCACGGCCCAAAGCCGCTGATTTGGGGCACCCCAGGGAGCGCAGTTGCGGCAGGCGCACCTGCAGGGGTAGGCGCCGCAGGCTGCCCGGCCTTCAGGGTCGCTGCATGTGGCAGCTGTGAGGCTGCTCTGCCTTGGCCGCAGGTATCTGCCGCACTACGCGAAAGCCATAGCCCGAGCCTTCCACATCAAACTTGACGCCCGGTGCGCCCTTCTTTTCCATCACCCCCACCGCCAGGGCCTGCTGAAACTGGTGGTCGGCAGCGCGCATGGTGCCGCTCTGCCCTGCCAGTTGCACGCTGGCTTTCTCCATTTGCCGCGCCACAGCCACCACGTCGGTCGTACCGGCCCGCTCGATGGATTGGGCCAAGGCCTCGATCATGAGCTGCATGCGCATGTGCACATAGTCGTCCTGCGGCTTGGGGAAGCGCTCGCGGAACGACTGGTAGAACGCCTCGCTCGGCGCGCCGGGCACATTCGGCAGCCAGTCGGCCACAGCCACCACCTTGCCGATGCCTGCGTCGCCCATCGCAGCGGGCGCACCCAGGGCATTGCCATAGAACGTGTAAAAGCTGCCGTCGTAACCCACTTCGCGCGCAGCTTTCACCAGCAGCGTCAAGTCGTTGCCCCAGTTGCCAGTCACCACCGCCTGTGCGCCGCTGGTCTTGATCTTGACGGCATAGGGTGCGAAGTCCTTGACCCGGCCGATGGGGTGCAGTTCTTCGCCCACCACGGTCACATCGGGGCGTTGCGCGGCCAGTTGTTTCTTGGCCTCACGCAGCACAGCCTGACCGAAGCTGTAATCCTGACCGATGAGGTACACGTTCTTGAGGGCCTTGTCCTCGCGCATCACCTCCATCAACGCGGCCATGCGCATGTCGGCATGGGCGTCAAAGCGGAAGTGCCAGAAGCTGCACTTTTCGTTGGTAAGGATCGGGTCCACCGCCGAGTAGTTCAGAAACAGCACGCGCTTGCCGGGCTCGCGCTCGTTGTGCTTGTTGATGGCCTCGATCAGCACCGCCGCCGTTGCCGAAGAATTACCCTGCAAAATGACCTGCGCCCCATCGTCAATGGCGGCGCGCAAGGCCGACAGGGCCTCTTCGTTCTGGCCCTTGCTGTCGTAGCGTTCCAGCACCAGCGGGCGCTTGCCTCCAGCGGCAGCAGGCAGCGCCACGCCGCCGCGTGCGTTCACACGCTCCATGGCCCAGTACACGTTGCGAAACACGGCCTCACCGGTGTTGGCAAAAGCGCCCGAGAGGCTCTCGATCAACGCCACCTTGATGGGTTTGCCTGCAGGGGCCGCGGCGACCGGTGCCGCGCCTTGGGCCCAGCCCGATGCCATGGGCGCAAGGCCCAAAACTGCTGCGCCAGCCACGGCGCAAACGGCTCGAAATAGTGCTGCGCGGCGCCATTTCAAGCCCGCAGTCTGCAATTTATTCATGCTCATTGTCCCTTGAAATCCTGCAGCGGCGTACACACTTCCTGTGCATGCGGCGACCGCACCGAGAGCCGCGCAGTGTATAGGAGTCAACATGTTCTTCACCCCCGTCATCCGCCGCGCCGCTTACGCCCAAGCTCCCCGCTCTGCCGACCTGGCCCTGCAACGTTTTTTGATGGGAACGCTGGGGGCGAACGCAGGTGCGCCGACCCAGCCAGCAGGCTGCAAAGTCACGCAAGACGACAAGAGCACCATCCTTGAACTGGACATCCCCGGCTTGGCGCGAGAGCAACTGGCGATCACCATCGAAGGCAACGTGGTGAAAGTGCAAAGCGTGGAAGGCGCGCCGCGCGCCGTGCAGCGGGCCTGGGAACTGCCCCAGAACATTGACGCCGCAGCCAGCACCGCCAAGCTTGAACACGGCGTCCTCACGCTGACCCTGGCCCGCCTGGAACCCGCCAGCAAAGCCACGTCGCTGACGATTCACTGAGGACCGCTGAAACTGGGCGCCCCGCCCGCAGCGAGCAACGACAGAGGCTCCTTTCGGTACTCCGAGAGGAGCCATTTTTTTGTCGTTTACGCTGCCGCCGCCCCGGAGAGCCGGCCGGGCCTACTCGTGGCGCAGGGCGTCGATAGGATCCATGTGCGCCGCACGGCGTGCAGGGAAGTAGCCGAATACCACCCCGATGCCGGCAGAAAAAACGAACGACATCAGGTTGACGGCAGGATTGAACAGGTAGGGCACGCCCATTACCTTGGCCAAGCCGAGCGACGCTGCCGTGGCCAGCACAATGCCCACCAGACCGCCCAGTGCAGCCAGCACCACCGCCTCGATCAAGAACTGCAGCAGCACCTCGCGCTCGAGCGCGCCGATGGCCAGCCGCAGGCCGATCTCGCGGGTGCGCTCGGTCACGCTCACCAGCATGATGTTCATGATGCCAATGCCGCCCACCAGCAGGCTCACGGCGGCCACGGCGCCCAGCAGCGTGGTCATCACCTTGGTGGTGCCCGCAAAAGTATCGGCCAGCTGTTTGGTATCGAGCACGTTGAAGTTGTCTTCGTCCGTGTCGGCCAGCTTGCGCAGTTCGCGCAGCAACTGGGTCAGCGCGCTCTTGACGCGGGCCGGATCGCTGCCGTCCTGCATGGACACCAGCAGCGTGTTCACGCGGGTGTTGCCCGTCACCCGACGCTGCAGGGTTTTGAGGGGGATCAGCACCGTGTCGTCCTGGTCGTTGCCAAATGCCCCCTGGCCCTTGGAGCCGAGCACGCCCACCACCTCGCACGAGAAAGCTTTCACGCGCAGCTGCTCACCCACCGGGTCGCGGCCGCCGTACAGCTCGCGGCGAATGGTCTCACCGATCAGGCACACGGCAGCGCCGGCGCGCAGCTCGGGGTCGGTAAACGTACGCCCGCCGCTTTGCACGGTCCAGTTGCCCGTCTGCAGCCAAGCGTTGGTGCTGCCGATGACGCTGGTCGTCCAGTTGCGCCCGCCCGCTACCACGGTCGCACCCGCACGGGCCTCCGGGGCCACGGCCAAGATGCCACCGATCTGCTGCGCAATGAGATCTGCGTCGGTATCTTTGAACGAAGGTGCCCCCGAACTCCCGCCCGGCCCCATGCGCTGGCCAGGACGTACCTGCAGCAAATTGGTGCCCAGGCTGGAGATTTGTGTCTGCACGGCCAATGTGGCACCGTTGCCCAGCGTCACCATGGTGATCACAGCGCTTACCCCGATGACGATGCCCAGGATGGTCAGGAACGAGCGCATCAAGTTGCGCCGGATGGAGCGCAACGCCAAGAAGATGGTGTTGAACAGCATCATGCAACTCCTTGGGCTGCGGCTGCAGTGGCGGATACGTGGGCGAGCGGCTGGCTGCGCAAGCCCGCCGGGTGCAGGTTCACCACGTCCGAATCCACCACCCCGTCAACAAACCGCACCATGCGGCGCGCATATTCGGCCATGTCAGGCTCATGGGTCACCATCAGCACGGTGATGCCCTGCTCGGCGTTCAGCCGCCACAGCAGCTCCATGATCTCGTGGCTGCGCTGAGTGTCAAGGTTGCCGGTGGGCTCATCGGCCAGCAGCACCACCGGCTCGGTGACGATGGCGCGCGCGATGGCTACGCGCTGCTGCTGCCCGCCCGAGAGTTCGGCCGGGGTGTGGTGCTCCCACCCCTTGAGGCCCACCGCATCCAGCGCGCGCGCCGCAGCGGCCTTGCGCACCGCCGCAGACTCGCCCCGGTACAGCAAGGGCAACTCCACGTTCTCTTGCGCCGAAGTGCGCGCCAGCAGGTTGAAGCCCTGGAACACAAAGCCAAAATAGCGGCGGCGCAGCAGCGCGCGCTCGTCGCGCGAAAGGGCCTCGACATGCACGCCCTTGAACAGGTACTCGCCAGTCGTAGGCCGGTCCAGGCAACCCAGCGTGTTCATCGCGGTGGATTTTCCCGATCCACTGGGCCCCATGATGGCCACAAAGTCTCCTTGCGCAATGTGCAGGTCCACGCCCTTGAGGGCCTGAAAAGCCAGTGCGCCCTCGCCATAGACCTTGGTCACGCCGCGCAGTTCGATGATGGGCGGATCCGCCAGGGCGCCTCGGTCTTCAACTGCAGCAGCGCTCATGGTGCCGCCTTGCCTGTGCGTTGGTCGGTAATCACCTGCGCACCGGGTTCGAGCCCTTCGGCACTCACCTCGGTCATGCGGCCGTCACTGATGCCGACCTTCACGCTCAGGGGTTGGGGCACACCGTCCTTGAGCAGCCAGATCTGGCGCGTCTGCCCCGCACCGGGCCCTGCGCCACCCGCTGGCTTGCGACTGGCATTGGCGCTGCGCGGAGGGCCGGGCATGAGCTGCGAGACGATGCCGCGGTTGGCGCTGGCGGGTTTGACTGCAGCCTCGGCGCCCGCCTGGGCGGGAGCAAAGCGCAAGGCGGTGTTGGGTACCAGCAGCACGTCGTTGCGCTCGGTCGAGGTGATGGTGGCTGCTGCCGTCATGCCAGGACGCAGGCTCAGGTCGCTGTTGTCCACATCCAGCCAAGTAATGTAGGTGACCACGTTGTCGGTTTTGGTGGAGCCAAAGGACACGCGCGTTACCTCGGCAGGGTAGCGGCGCGAGGGGTAGGCGCTGACGGTGAAGCTCGCCTTTTGCCCCACGGTGAGGGACCCTACGTCGGCCTCGTCCACGCTCACGTCCAGCCGCAGACGGGTCAGGTCTTCGACCACCGTGAACAGCGTCACGGCCTGCAACGACGCGGCTACGGCGTTGCCCGGCTCGACACTGCGGGTCAGCACCACGCCGTTGATGGGCGAACGGATCGACGCTTTGGAAAGGTTGGTCTCATCGGTGGACAGGGCCGCGCGGGCGTCGTCGACCGATGCACGGGCGCTGGCTTCATCGGCCCTGGCCCGGTCGAGCGTGGCCTGGCCTGCATCCAGTTCAGTGGCAGACGGCACCTTGCCCCCGGACAGGCGGGCCACTTCCTGCAAGCGCGCAAAGCCGGCCACAGCCTCCTTGGTGGTAGCTGCAGCCTGGGCGAACCGCGCTTGCGCAGACGCCAGCGACGCGCGAGAGCGCAGCACCTGCGCTTCAAGCTTGGCCGTGTCCAGCTCCACGAGCACCTGGCCCTTCTTGACCTTGTCGTTCACGTCCACCAGCACGTTGCGCACGGTGCCCGACAGCTCGCTGCCAATGGTCACCGAACGGGTTGGCTGCAAGGTGCCGTTGGCTGCCACGCTGAGTGTGAGGTTGCCGCGGCGGACTTCGTCGGTCACATAGACAGGCGCGGCATTGGCTGCTTTGCCAGCCTGCCATGCGTACAGGCCGGCCACCGCAACCAGGACACCCACCACGCCCAGCCACAGCGAGGTGCGTTGCCACCAGCGGCGGCGAGGTTCCGCCCCCAGCAGATCGGCAATGCCGGCTGACTGGGCAGGTTGGGCGGGTGATGGGCTCACAGGAGTTTCAGGATGGTTCATGGAACGTGTGGAATCGGATCAAAAAATCGGGCGACGGCGGCACGGCGCAGGCATCAGAAAGCCGCCCGTGTGCCCGCGTTGGAGCATGTGCACAAGCTCAGCCATCGCTACTGCCAGCCCCCGCCCAGTGCTTTGTAAAGCCGCACATGGTCTGCCGCCACGCTGGCCACCGTGGCGGCCACGCTATCCTGGGCAGACAGCTGGGTGCGCTGCGTCTCCAGCACCGTGGCGAAATCAATCAGCCCACTGGTGTAGCGCTGCTGCGCCATGAGTGCGGCATTGGCTGCAGCGTCGGCCGCGGCCTGCAGCCGCCCCAGGCGTTCACGGTCGCCCTGCAGAGCTACCAGCGCGTCTTCCACGTCTTTGAGCGCCGTGAGCACGGTGGCCTCGTAGTTCACGCGCGCCTGCTCCAGCCCGGCCTGCTGTGATCGCACCTGGGCCTGCGCAGCGCCGCCGTCAAACAGCGACGCGGCCAAGCTGGCCGCCAAGCCGCTTGCCACGGCATTTCCGCCGGTGAGGGACCCCAGCGTCAAGGCGCGCAATCCCAACGAACCACTCAGGGAGAAATCGGGGTAGCGCGCCGCGTCGGCCTGCGCCACGCGCGCGGCAGCGGCAGCCACGCGGTGTTCTGCCGCACGCACATCGGGGCGCTGGCGCAGCGTTTGCGCTGGGATATCGAGCGCCAGGTCGCCTGGCGGCGTGGGCACGGGTCCGGGGGGGGCCAGGCGCACATCCAGTGCCGCGGGGGGTTGGCCCGTGAGCACCGCCAGGCTATGGCGCGACTGGGCCAGACTGGTCTGCAGAGCTGGTACCTGCGCCGCTGTCTGCTCGGCAGCAGCACGCGCCTGCTCGGTCACCAGCGACGTGGTGAGCCCCGCTTGCAAGCGCCACTGGGCAATCTGCAGGGTCTCCTGCTGGCTGGCCAGGTTGCTGCGCGCAATCTGCAGCCGTTGCTGCAGACCACGCAACTCGATGTAGTTGACGGCCACTTCCGCAGCCAACGTCACCTGCACATCCGCCAGGCTCGCCTGTGCAGCGCGGGCATCGGCCTCGCTCGCTTGCACGCCTGCGCGCAAGCGCCCGAAGACATCCGGCTCCCAGCTGGCGTCGAACCCGGCGCTGAACACATTGCCCGTGCTGCCCGAGGCCCGGCTGCGCTGTGCAGAAGCCGAGGCGCCCACTTGCGGCAGCGTGCCCGCCGTTTGTACATCGACCAACGCCCGTGACTGCTGCAGCGCGGCCTGCGCACCGCGCACCGTGGTATTGGCAACCAGTGCCTGTTGAATCAGTGCCGTGAGTTCTGCATCGCCCAGGCGCTCCCACCACTGCGCCAGTGGCGTGGCCGCCAAACCCGCGCCGGCCGAAGACCATTCACCGGGCACAGGCACCGTGGGCAAGGGAGCTGCGTGCGGCTGCAGGCTGGTGCAACCCGCCACCGCCAAGGCCGCTGCCAGGGCAGACAGCGCATTGACGATGCTGCGCGGGCGATCTCCCGGTGACGCACGGGTGTGGGTACAAAAAGGCTTCATGGCGTATTTGACAATCACTCTCAACAAAACCCATTGTCCCGGCTTCTCTTGTCGCCCTGAAGGCGCTTGTGTCAACCTTTGGTAAAGAACGCGCATGGCTTCAGGGGCTGGCCGTTGGGCACCCATTCCCAAAGTGTGCGACAGCCAGCGCCGCACCGAGCTGCCGGCGCAGGGGATTGGATGGAGGCGAGCCACGGCCTGCCTTGATTGGGTGCACCATGGAGGGCAGCCGGGCTCATTCCCGCCATGAATTGCGCTGGTGCAATACCGCTGGGCGCTCTGGGGTCGGGCACCGACAACAGGTATGGCCTAGCATGCGGGGACGCGTGCCGTCACGGCCAGCCTGCCGCACACCTCACCACGGCTTTACGCCCTACAGGAGAGACACCATGAGCCAGATTTCCATGCTGATCGGGGGGCAGCCCCGTGCTGCGTCCAACGGCGCCACGTTTGAACGCCGCAACCCGCTGGACCACTCCGTAGCCACCACGGCCCCAGCCGCCACGGCGGCCGATGCCGTGGCGGCGGTGGACGCGGCCGCCCAGGCCTTCCCTGCCTGGGCGGCTCTCGGTCCCGGGGCACGCCGCGCCCTGCTGATGAAAGCCGCCCATGCGCTGGAAGCCAAGGGCGACGCCCTTACGAAGGCCATGGCGGCTGAAACCGGCGCATCGGGTATTTGGGCAGGGTTTAACGTGCACCTGGCGGCCGACATGCTGCTCGAAGCCGCCGCCATCACCACCCAGATCAATGGCGAGGTGATTCCATCGAACGTGCCGGGCTCGCTGGCCATGGCCGTGCGCCAACCGGCCGGCGTGGTACTGGGCATTGCCCCGTGGAATGCGCCGGTGATTCTGGGCGTGCGCGCCATTGCCACGCCATTGGCCTGCGGCAACACCGTGGTGTTCAAGGGCTCGGAGCTGTGCCCCGCCACGCACGGCCTCATCATCGAGGCGATGCAAGAAGCGGGCTTGCCCCCCGGCGTTGTGAACTTCGTAACCAACGCCCCCGCCGATGCGGGTGCAGTGGTGGAGGCCATGGTGGCCCACCCCGCCCTGCGGCGCGTGAACTTCACCGGCTCCACCAAGGTGGGCCGCATCATTGCGCAGACCTGCGCCAAGTACCTCAAGCAGGCGGTGCTGGAGCTGGGCGGCAAGGCCCCGCTTGTGGTGCTGGACGATGCCGATGTGGACGCCGCCGTGGCGGCAGCCACCTTTGGTGCGTTCGCCAACTCGGGGCAGATTTGCATGTCCACCGAGCGCATCGTGGTAGACCGGAAAGTGGCCGACGAGTTTGTCGCCAAGCTGGCCGCACGCGCCACCAGCCTGCCCTTGGGCGATCCGCGCCAAGGCCCGGTGGTGCTGGGCTCGGTGGTGGACCAGGCCACCGTGGTGCGCTGCAATGCCCTCATTGACGATGCCCTGGCCAAGGGCGCCACGCTGGTGTGCGGCGGCAAGGCCGACAGCACACTGATGCCCGCCACGCTGCTGGACCATGTAACGCCCGAGATGCACATTTACCGTGAAGAATCGTTCGCGCCCGTGAAGGCCATCGTGCGAGTGAACGGCGTGGAGGAAGCCGTGGCCTGCGCCAATGACAACGAGTTCGGCCTCTCAGCCGCCGTGTTCGGCCGCGACGTGGCCCGGGCGTGGCAGGTGGCAGCGCGCATCGAGTCGGGCATTTGCCATGTCAACGGCCCCACGGTGCACGACGAGGCGCAAATGCCGTTTGGCGGCGTGAAGGCATCAGGCTACGGCCGCTTTGGCGGCAAGGCGGGGATCGACGCATTCACAGAACTGCGCTGGATCACGGTGCAAACGGCACCGCGGCACTACCCGTTTTAATGGTGTTTTAGGGCTCTGGCGCTTGATGAATAAGCGCGTGCAGCTATGTTTTCTATAGCATCACTGCCGCCAGCGATAAAGCTCAGGCAGCGGGCGCCGTGATCGCGTCCAGCGGCCACCGCGGCTTCACGTCAAAGGCGTAGGCGCAGTTGGCCTGCTGCTGCCCGGCTTGCAAGCGCATGGCTGCGGCCATGGCGATCATGGCACCGTTGTCGGTGCACAGGTGCAGCTCGGGGTAGTGCACGCGCACGCGGGCTTTGCCGCAGGCGGCGTTGAGTTGCTCGCGCAGCAGTCGGTTGGCGCCCACGCCGCCGGCCACCACCACGCGCTGCAGGCCCGTTTGTTTGAGGGCCGCCAGGGTCTTCTTCACCAGCACATCCACAATCGCCGCCTCGGTGCTCGCGGCCAGGTCGGCCTTGCGGGCTTCCAGTTCGTCGCCCAGCTTCTTGGCCTGGGTGAGCACCGCCGTTTTGAGCCCGGCAAACGAAAAATCGAGATCACCACTGTGCAACAGTGGCCTGGGCAGCTTGAAGGCTGTGGCATCGCCCTGCTGGGCCACGCGCGACAAGGCTGGGCCGCCCGGGTAGCCCAGGCCCATGAGCTTGGCAGACTTGTCAAACGCCTCGCCCGCCGCGTCGTCAATGGTTTCACCCAGTATTTCGTAGCGCCCCACCCCGTCCACCCGCATGAGTTGGGTGTGGCCGCCCGACACCAGCAGCGCCACAAATGGAAATTCGGGCGGGTCGGCACTCAAAAAGGGCGAAAGCAAATGCCCTTCGAGGTGGTGCACACCCAGCACAGGCTTGCCCAGTGCAGCCCCCAATGCGCAGGCCACGCCGGCCCCCACCAGCAAAGCGCCCGCCAGGCCTGGGCCCTGGGTATAGGCGACCACATCCACATCGGGCAGGGTACAGCCTGAATCCGCGAGGACCTGTGTGGCCAGAGGCAGCACGCGGCGGATGTGGTCGCGGCTGGCCAATTCGGGTACCACGCCACCATAGGCTTGGTGCATTTCGATTTGGCTGTGCAGCGCGTGCGACAGAAGCACAGGCACGCCAGCCCCCGCTGACCGCACCAAGGCAACGCCGGTTTCATCACAAGAAGATTCAATACCCAGGATCAGCAGACTCATGCCCTGAGTGTAAAACCCCTGCCCCGTTGCACCGAGGCGGCGCAGGTGATGGCCCTGGACAGCGCTTTCACCAGCGGTCTGACCGCATGCGCAACTCCCAATTGCCGCCGCGCAGTTCGTACACGCCCACGGCACCGTAGCGCTGCTCGCCCTTGTCATCCCAGCTCATGGTGCCAATCACCGGGGCGTAGCCGTTAATGCCATGCATGGCCTTGGTGATTTCCTTGGGCTCGGCCGACTTGGCTTTCTGAATGGCGGCCGTGAGCACGTACGTGCTGTCGTAGCTGTAGTGGCCCCCATAGGCTGGCGGTTTTTTGTAGGCCGCGACGTACTTTTCCAGAAATGGTTTGCCCGTCGTGAATTCCTTGGCCTCCAGCACGGGCGAGGTGGCGTACAGCCCCTCCACCAAGCCGGCGCCCTTGGTCATGTCGGTGGTCTTGATGGTGTCGCCACCCAGCAGCTTGACCTGCGTGTGGCCCACCTTCTGCAAGGCCTTGAGCAGTGCCAGCGCCTGAAAGTCGTTGAGCGTGGACACGATGACCTCGACCCGCGCGGCCTTGAGCTCCCCCGCGAGCGCGTCAAACTCCACCGTCTTGTCATCGAACGATTTGCGTACCACGACCTCTTTGTTTTCGGCCTTGAGCTGGGCGGCCGCCCCCTCGGCAAGCCCCTTGCCGTAGGGTGTGCCATCGTCCAGCGCGGCGTAGCGGGCCGCACCCAGCTGGGTGGCCGCAAAGGAGCCGATGGCACGCGCCTGCAAGGTATCGTTGGCTACCATGCGGAAGGTGGAAGAGAGCCCCAGTTGCGTGAACTTGGGGTTGGTGGAGATGGCGATCTGCGCAATGTCCTTGGCTGCGTAAATGGGCGCGGTTTCAATGCTCACCCCTGAGTTGAGATGCCCGATGACCGCCACCACGCCAGCATCCACCAGTTGCTGGGCCACTTGCTTGCCGGTGGCGGCATCGGCCTTGTCATCCACAGGCACCACCTCGAGCTTGACGCGCTTTCCATCCACCGTGAAACCGTCCTGGTTCAACTCCTGCACCGCCAAGTTCACCCCATTGAGCAAATCCTGCCCCAGCGCACCCAGCGGGCCGCTCAAGGGCTGGGCAACACCGATCTTGATCGTGTCTGGCACCTTGCTGCACCCGGCCAGCAAGGCTGCGGCCATCAGGGTGGGAAGCAGTGCCACGGCCACCGGCAAGCGGCGACGCGCAATGTGATTCTTCATGCAGTGGGCTCCTAATGAAATGAATTGCAGAGTGACCGGAGGTATAGGGGAGCCAGGTTCCCCTCGCCATCGGGTATCCCCTGCCGGGGTTACATTCATTAGCAAGTGTCATGCCCCGTAAGCCCAGCCATCGCGGCGCACCGACCCAGTGCACCACAATGTGGCGTAAATCTTGCTTGATCAAGGCATGACTGAGGCATTACGCATTGTGGTGGTCGCCCCTGACCTGGCCGTTGCCGATCCGGCCGATGAACACGCGCTGCTGCAGGCTGAGCGTTCCAAAGCGCTGCGTATCGGATTGCTGGAAAACAACTTCAACCTCATCGCCACCCTGCCGGCCGATGTGTTCCTGAGCGACCGGCTGGCCCAGTTGCAGCCGGATCTGATCGTCGTGGACGCGGAAAGCGAAGCGCGCGACGCCTTGGAGCATGTGGTGATGGCCACGCGCAACGCGCGGCGGCCCATCGTGATGTTCACCAACGATGAGGACACCTCGCATGTGAAGGATGCCGTGGCCGCGGGCGTCTGTGCCTACATCGTTGCGGGGCTGGCGCCGCAGCGCATCCGTCCCATCCTGGACGTCGCCATGGCGCGCTTCCAGCACGAACAGGCACTGCGCGCGGAACTCGCTGATGCGAAAAGTGAACTGAAGGACCGCAAAACCATTGACCGCGCCAAGGGACTGCTCATGCAAAGACAAGGGCTGAGCGAGCAAGCTGCATACGAAAAGCTGCGCAAGACGGCCATGGACAAGGGCCTCCGGCTGGCCGACGTGGCGCAGCGCATGCTTGACGTGATGGACCTGCTCGGGTGACGCCAAGGCGGCTGGCTCCGGGGCGGCGAAGGGTCCGCCCTGCCCGTCCTTGCTGCCGCGGCCCCACGCTCGAACATGAACCCCACCGCACCGGTGCCCTGCCAAAGGCCGGCGCAGTCCCCTGCTAAGCCGTCAGGCCTTCGGGTTGAAGGCCAATGAAACAGGCGCGGATTGCTGGTCGTGGTCAGGCCAGCGCTGGGAAATCGTCTTGATCTTGGTATAAAAACGTGCCGCGTCTGGGCCATACAAATGGCCATCGCCAAACTTGGATCTGCGCAGGCCACCGAAGTTGAAATAGGCCGCGGGCAAGGGCACGGAGACATTCACGCCAATCATTCCGGACTCCACCTCGGTCATGAAGCGATGCGCCGACTTGCCGTCGCGCGTGAAGATCACCGAGCCATTGCCAAAGTCATGCGCATTGGTGATGGCGATGGCTTCGTCCAGCGTCATGGGCCGCATGATGGCGCGCACCGGGCCAAAGATTTCTTCCTTGTACATCTGCATGTCGGTCGTCACGCGGTCAAACAGCGTGGGGCCCACGTAGTAACCGTTGGCATGACCGGGCACCTGCAGACCGCGCCCGTCCAGCAACAGCTCACCGCCGTCCTTGATGCAGTTTTCAATGGCCTGCAGCACCGATTGCTTCGACTGCGCAGACACCACGGCACCAAAGTCCGCCTGGGGGTCGTTGTAGGGGCCCACCTTCAGGGCCTTGGTTTTTTCAATTACCAGTTCCCGCAGGCGGTCTGCGGTGGCTTGCCCCACAGGCAGCAGCAGCGACACGGCCATGCAGCGCTGGCTGGCAGAGCCAAAACCTGCCGCCACAAAGGCGCTGGCGGCAGCGTCCAGGTCGGCATCGGGCATGACCACCATGTGGTTCTTGCCGCCGGTGAATGCCGCCACGCGCTTGTTGTGCGATGTGCCCTTTTGGTACACGTATTCGCCCACGGCGGTGGAGCCGACAAAGCTCACGCCCGCAATGCCAGGGTGTTCGAGGATGCCGTCCACCATCTCCTTGTCGCCCTGCACCACGTTGAACACGCCGTCGGGCAGGCCGGCCTCTTTCCACAGGCGGGCAAACTCCAGCGCTGCAGTGGGCACTTTTTCAGAGGGCTTCCACACCACGGCGTTGCCCACCGACACGGCCATCGTCATCATCACGGCAGGCACCATGATGGGGAAGTTGAACGGTGTGATGGCACCCACCACGCCGATGGGTGCACGCATGGAAAACACATCGATATCGCCGCCCACGTTGGTGGCAAATTCGCCTTTGGTGACATGCGGAGCGTTCACCGCGAACTCGATGCCTTCGATGGCGCGGCCCAGTTCGCCCTTGGCGTCCGCAATCGTCTTGCCGTGCTCGCGCCCGATGACCTCGGCCAGCAGGTCCAGGTTGGCAATCATCAGCTCACGCAGCTTGAATATCACCGCTTGGCGCGCTGCGTGGGATGCGCGGCCCCAGCGCTTGCCAGCCTGCGTGGCGGCCTCCACCGCGCGGTCGAGGGTGGCACGGTCTGCGTAATCGCAGCGTGCAATCTCTTGCCCGGTGGATGGGTTGAAAACAGGCCCGGTGCGCCGGCCCGTGCCGGCCTCGGGTTGCCCGGCGATGAAGTGTCCAATGAGCTGCGTCATGATGTGCGGTGGGTGATGGGAAGGCGAGCCAGGCGCTCAGGCCTGGCGAGGGTGCGTGGGATTGGCCGTGCGCTTATTTCTTGACCAGCGCGCACTGCGACTGCGCCAGCGGCATGAACGCGGTGTTGGCCGGGATGGTGCCGAGGATGTTGTAGTAGTCCCATGCCGCCTTGGACTGGGCGGGCTTCTTCACCTCCACCAGCAGCATGTCGTGCACCACACGCCCATCGGGGCGGATGCTGGCGTTGCGCATCACGTCGTCCTTGATGGGCAGCTCGCGCATCTTGGCGGCCACTGCGGGGGCGGCATCGCTTTTGGCCGCAGCCACCGATTTCAGGTAGTGCAGCACACTGGAATACACACCCGCATGCACCTGGTTGGGCTTGACCTTCTGCACCTTTTCAAACCGTGCCGAGAACGCGCGTGTCTGGTCGTCAAGGTCCCAGTAAAAGCCTTCCGATGAGACCAGCCCCTGCGACACGGACAGGCCCATGGCGTGCACATCAGTCACCTGCAGCATCAAGGCGGCCAGCTTCTGGCCCTTGTCCACAATGCCGAACTCGCGCGAGGCTTTGATGGTATTCACGGCGTCCTGCGTGGCGTTGGCCATGCCAATCACCTGCGCCTTGGAGGCCTGGGCCTGCATGATGAACGAGGAGAAGTCGCTGGCATTGAGCGGGTGGCGCACCGACCCGACCACGTTGCCGCCGTTGGCCTTGACCATTTCGGTAGCGTCTTTCTCCAGCGAATGGCCGAACGCGTAGTCCACCGTCAGGAAGTACCAGGACTTGCCCCCGGCCTTGGTCAGCGCCGCCGCCGCACCGGCCGATGCGGAGTAGGTGTCGAACATCCAGTGAAAGCTGGTGGGGCCGCAATCTTCATTGGTCAGGCGCGTGGTGGCGGCGCCGGTGAACAGACCGATGGCGCTTTTTTCCTTCAGCAGTTTTTGCACCGACAGCGCAGCGGCCGAATTGGTCAGGTCTGCAAACGCATCGACATGGTCCCGATCCAGCCACTCGCGGGCCTTGGACGAGGCAATGTCGGCCTTGTTCTGGTGGTCGGCCGAGAGCACCTCGATCTTCATGCCGCTGCATTCGGCTTTGAGGCAGTCTTCAATAGCGAGGTTGGTAGCCACGACGGAGCCCTTGCCGCCGAAGCTGGAATATGGACCGGACATGTCGGTCAGGATGCCGATCTTGACCACGCCGTCGGAAATCTGCGCATGGGCGCCTGCTGCCAAAGCCAAGCCCAGTGCCAGAGGAACTGCTGCGAGGCGGAAAGACTTCTTCACCATTGTTGTCTCCTGTTTTGTTTGATTGAAAGCGAATGGCTGAGTGAATACTAAGCAAGGTTTTATGCATTCAGTTCTGTAAAAATCGACATACAGTTATGCATATTTGCAAAACAAAGGTGATCCACCATGAACCAATTCGACTGGGACAACCTGCGCGTATTTTTGGGAGTGGCGCGGGCCAGATCAGCGCTGGAGGCCTCGCACACGCTGGGGGTGGACCAGTCCACCATCTCCCGGCGCATGAAGCGGCTGGAGGGGGACATTGGCTCCAAGCTGTTTGACCGCACCTCGCAGGGCCACCGGCTCACGAGCGCAGGGCACCGGCTGCTGGAGCATGTGGAGAAGCTTGAAAGCACGCTCACAGCAGTGGAATCCGATGTGTTTGGCGACAACTTGGCTCTTACCGGAGAAATCCGTTTGGGCGCCACCGAAGCGTTTGGCAGCTATTTCCTGGCCCCGCACTTGGCGCACTTCTGCACGCGGCACCCTTCCATCACGGTGGACCTGCTGCCCATGCCGCGCAACGTGAACCTGTCCAAGCGCGAAGCCGACGCCTCCGTCACCATCGACCGCCCCACCACCGACAGCTTTGTGACCAGCAAGCTGACGCCGTACCGCCTGCTGCCCTATGCCACGGCAGACTATCTGCGCCAGCAGGGCCCAATTCGTGATGTGGCAGACTTGGCCAACCTGCGCTGGATCGACTACGTGGACGACCTGCTGTTCACCGACCAGCAGGTGAGCCTGCGCAAGTGGCTGCCCTCGGCCCGGCCCTTTCTGCGCAGCACCAGTGTGGTCGCGCAGTTCCAGGCGGCACGCTCAGGCCTGGGGATTGCGCTGCTGCCCTGCTTTTTGGCGAGCCGCGAGCCGGGGCTGGAGCCGGTGCTTCCCGATCTGGTGGACGTGACACGCGACTTCTGGCTGGTGGCGCCGGCAGAGCGGCGCGAACTCGCGCGCATCAAGGCACTGTGGGACTACCTTCGCCGCGTGACCGAGCTGAACCAGGATTTTTTGATGGGCAGGTCCACTGAAGTCCAGTGGCTGCCGTGATTTGCCGGGCGCCGCCGGCCGCGCGTTGACTTGCGGGGCGTGAAAGAGTGCGCGGGCTTGGTGCGGCGCACTATCGCTGTGCATTGAGGCGCGCACCGCCCGCGGCCACACCGTAGACCTGCACTGAACAGAGGCAGGCCCTCACCGCATTGCCTGGACAAGGACCACTGGCAGACCCGCCAACAGCGTAGAGCGGGCTGGCACAAGGCTTGCATTGCACACAGCAAGACCCTCGCGGGTCTGCCTGGCAGCGCCACCCAACGGCGGGGGGCAGCAGCCAGACAAAGGACAAAGGCGTCCCCACCCTGCACAAACCAGCCCTCGCTGGTGTTCGCAGCGTGAGGACGCCTTTTTTTATTGCCAATACCCAGTACACAAGGGGAGCCCATGACCGATCTGCTGAAAACCAGTCTCAACCGCCGTACCGTGCTGCAAGCCGCCACTGTGGGCGCTGCGGGGGTGAGCCCTGCACTGCGCGCTCTGGTGCACGCCCAGGGGTCTGATGCGCCTGAGAAGAAGGAGGTCAAGATCGGCTTCATTCCGCTCACCGACTGCGCCAGCGTCGTGATGGCATCGGTGCTGGGCATCGACAAGAAATATGGCGTCACCATCACGCCCACCAAAGAAGCCAGTTGGGCCGGCGTGCGCGACAAGCTGGTGAACGGTGAGCTGGACTTTGCGCACGTGCTGTACGGCCTGGTCTACGGCGTGCACCTGGGTGTGAGCGGCCCCAAGAAGGACATGGCCGTGCTGATGAACCTGAACCACAACGGCCAGGCCATCACGCTGTCGAAAAAACTGGCGGACAAGGGTGCCGTCAACGGCGCCGGGCTGTCCAAGCTGATGGCCAGCGAAAAGCGCGAGTACACCTTTGCACAGACCTTCCCCACCGGCACGCACGCCATGTGGCTTTACTACTGGCTGGCCGCCCATGGCATTGACCCCATGAAGGACGCCAAGGTCATCACCGTGCCGCCTCCGCAAATGGTGGCCAACATGCGCGTGGGCAACATGGACGGCTTTTGCGTGGGCGAGCCCTGGAACCAGCGCGCCATCATGGACGGCATCGGGGTCACGGCCAGCACCACGCAGGCGATCTGGCAAGACCACCCCGAGAAGGTCCTGGGCACCACGTCCGAATTTGTGCAGAAGTACCCCAACACCGCGCGGGCAGTGACGGCCGCCATTTTGGAAGCCAGCCGCTGGATTGATGAGGGCCTGGCCAACAAGAACAAGATGGCCGAGACCATTGCCGGCAAGGCCTACGTGAACACCAGCGTGGACGCCATCAACCAGCGCATTCTGGGCCGCTACCAGGACGGCATGGGCAAGAGCTGGGACGACCCCCACCACATGAAGTTCTACAACGACGGCGCAGTGAACTTCCCGTACCTGAGCGATGGCATGTGGTTCCTGACCCAGCACAAGCGCTGGGGCTTGCTCAAGGACCACCCCGACTACGCTGGCGTGGCCAAGGCCATCAACCGCACGGACGTCTACAAGCAGGCGGCCGCCGCATCGAAGACCCCACTGCCCAAGAGCGACATGCGCAGCCACAAGCTGATCGACGGTGTGGTGTGGGACGGCAAGGACCCCAAGAAATACGCCGACGGCTTCAAGATCAAGGCCTGAAGCACCCCGCCCGAGCGACGTTGAACCCAGGAGATTTCCCATGGTCAGTGCTGTCTTTCACACACCGCTGGACGCCCCGTCCGCCGCGGACCCATCTACTACCAAATCCATAGCGCCTGGCGCTTTATCCATGAGCGCTACAGCCCAAAACGCCTCCAAAACCAAGGCTTCGTCGTCCGCCAAGCCAGCCACCCGTGACATGGCCGCGTGGTCGCGCAACTTCTGGATGGCGGTGCTTCCGCCGACCTGCGGCATTGCGCTGCTGGTCGTGGTGTGGTCGATGGTGTCTGCCTCTACTGGCAAGAGCATTCCGGGCCCTCTGGAAACCTGGGGCCAGGCCCTGGAGGTGTTCAGCAACCCCTTCTATCGCAACGGCCCCAACGACCAGGGCGTGGGCTGGAACGTGCTGATGAGCCTGCAGCGCGTGGCCGTGGGCTTCGGGCTGGCGGCGCTGGTGGGCATTCCGGCCGGGTTCGTCATCGGGCGCTTCAAGTTCCTCTCACGCATGTTCAACCCGCTCATCAGCCTGCTGCGGCCCGTGTCGCCGCTGGCCTGGCTGCCGATTGGCCTGCTGGTCTTCAAGGGGGCCAATCCGGCGGCCATCTGGACCATCTTCATCTGCTCGATCTGGCCGATGATCATCAACACCGCCGTAGGCGTGCAACGCGTGCCGCAGGACTACATGAACGTGGCCCGGGTGCTGCAGCTCTCCGAATGGAAGATTGCCACCAAGATCCTCTTCCCCGCCGTGCTCCCCTACATGCTGACCGGTGTGCGCCTGGCCGTGGGCACGGCCTGGCTGGTGATCGTGGCGGCCGAGATGCTCACGGGCGGCGTCGGCATTGGCTTTTGGGTGTGGGACGAGTGGAACAACCTGAACGTCAAGAACATCATCATCGCCATCTTCGTGATTGGCATCGTCGGGCTGGTGCTGGAGTACGCACTCATCAAGCTGGCTACCGCATTCACGTTTGAAGAGGTGAAATCATGAACACGACCACCCATGCATCGCTGTCCAGCAAATTCATCGAGATCCAGGGCGTCGAGCAAACGTTCAAAACGGCCAAGGGCCTGTTCCCTGCGCTGCGCGACATCGACCTGACCATTGCCAAAGGTGAATTTGTCGCGCTGATCGGCCACTCGGGCTGCGGCAAGTCCACGCTGCTCAACCTGATCGCCGGGCTGACAACACCCACGGGCGGCGCACTCATCTGCGCCAACAAGGAAATCAAGGGCCCGGGCCCCGACCGCGCGGTGGTGTTCCAGAACCACTCCCTGCTTCCCTGGCTGACGTGCTTTGACAACATCTACCTGGCGGTAGAGCGCGTGTTTGCCAGCAAGGAAAGCAAAGCCCAGCTCAAGGCCCGCACCGATGCCGCTCTGGCCCTGGTAGGCCTGACGCACGCCGGCCAGAAACGCCCCGGCGAAATATCGGGCGGCATGAAGCAGCGCGTGGGTATTGCCCGGGCACTGTCGATGGAGCCCCAAGTGCTGCTGATGGACGAGCCCTTTGGTGCGCTGGACGCCCTCACCCGCGCCAAGCTGCAGGACGAGCTGCTGGAGATCGTGGCCCGCACCCAAAGCACTGTAGTGATGGTGACGCACGACGTCGACGAGGCGGTGCTGCTGTCCGACAAGATCGTGATGATGACCAACGGCCCTGCGGCCACCATTGGCGAGGTGCTTCACGTGGACCTGCCGCGCCCGCGCCACCGCGTGGAACTGGCCGAGGACCCACGCTATGTGCACTATCGCAAGGCGGTGATCGATTTTCTGTACACCCGCCAGGGCCACGTCGAGAAGGCTGCCTGACCGCACCCCCTAGCGCCGAGCCCTGCTCCTGTTGGAGCGGGGCTTTTTCCATGGCCGCCCGTTCTGACCAAAGCCGATCCGAGGGCGCGCGCACGGCGTTGCCGTTGCCGTTGCGTGCGCTGCGCAGCACAGCACAGCGCGGCCAGCGCGGCGCAGCCTGCGTCTCTGCCCCCCGGGGCAGCGCGGTGCCCCTGGGGGCCCTCTGCACGAATCGAGC
>DFQQ01000021.1:28488-59374 GCA_002377855.1 Acidovorax delafieldii
GCACACGGCGCGGTGATTCGTGCAGAGGGTGCCTGGCGCCCGGCTTCAGCGGGTGCCCGATATATATTGCTCCAACTGTTCGATGATGAACTTCTGCTCCGAGATGATGTCCTTGACGAGGTCTCCGATGGAGATCATGCCCACCAGCTTGCCGTTTTCGACCACTGGCAGGTGACGCAGGCGGTTGGTGCTCATGATCTTCATGCACTGCTCGCTCGTCTGGTGCAGCCGCACGTAGAGCACGTCGGCGGTCATGACGTCACGCACCAGCGTGGCGGCTGAAGTGCGGCCCAGCAACGCAATCTTGCGGGCGTAGTCACGCTCGGTGAAGATCCCCACGATGCGCTCGTCCTCCTGCGTAACCAGCAGGGCCCCGATGCCCTTGTCGGCCATCAGGCGCAGGGCATCAAGCACAGAATCGGCGGGGCGCACGGTGTGCACGGTGGTGTCGGTTTTCGATTTCAGGATCTCGGCAACAACGGTCATGGCAACCTCCCTGTACAGCGCAAAGCACGCACAGGCATTTCAGCCCATCTGTGCGATCAATGCAACCGTAGTTGCAACCAAGCTCCATGGGGCGCCCATCCGCCTGCGGTTGACGCGGCCAGCCCTTGCGAGGCGGGCGCAAAGCACAAAGGCCGGTAGCCCCACGGGGTGCCGGCCTTTGTTTTACGGGGGGCTGGGCAGCCATGCCCCCTGAATGATGCGGTCAGCTGCCCGTTGGCCCTGACCCAAACTGTTACTTTGCGGCGCGCGCCTGGGCTACGGCACCCTGCACTTCCTTCCACAAGCCCTCGCCCATGTTCGCGGCGATGCTGGCGTTCACGGCTGCGAGTTTCTCGCGCATGCGGTTGGCTTCGCCCGCAGGCAACTCGTTGACCTGCATGCCCTTGGCTTTCAGGTCGGCGAGCGCCTTGTCGGCTTCGGCGCGCGTGTCCTGGCGCTCGAAGTCGCGGCTCTTCTTGGCAGCGTCCAGCAGCACCTTCTGCTCGGCCTTCGACAGGCCATCCCAGTACTTTTTGCTCACCAGTACGATCCAGGGGCTGTAGACGTGGTTGGTGACGGTGAGGTACTTCTGCACCTCATAGAACTTGCTGGACAAAATGGTGTTGTACGGGTTTTCCTGACCGTCCACTGTGTTGGTTTCCAGGGCGGTGAAAAGCTCGGAGAACGGCAGCGGCACGGCATTGGCGCCCAGGGTCTTGAAGCTGTCGAGGAAGACGTTGTTCTGCATCACGCGCAGCTTGATGCCGTTCATGTCCTCCAGCTTTGCCACAGGACGCTTGCTGTTGGTGAGGTTGCGAAAGCCATTCTCCCAGTACACCAGGCCCACCAGGCCCTTTTCCTGCAGCTTGTCCATCACCTTCTGGCCCACGGGGCCGTCGAGCACCACATCGGCTTCCTTGGCGTTGTTGAACAGGAAGGGCGTATCCCAGATGGCCATTTCCTTGGTGATGCCCACCAGCGTGGCGGTGGAGCCCACCATCATCTCCTGCGCGCCACCAATCAAGGCCTGCTGCATCTGCAGGTCAGACCCCAGGGCGGCGGCGCCAATCGCGCGCACACGCATTTTTCCGCCCGACGCTTTTTCCACCTCTTCAGCAAACAGCTTGGTGGCGCGGCCTTGGTTGGAAGCCTCATTGAGCCCATAGCCAAAGCGAATGATGCGGGGCTTGAAGTCTTGGGCAGCGACCTGAAACGAGGCTGCAAAAGCGGCCACCGAGAGAGCGGCCAGCAGGGTGCGACGGAAAGATTTCATGGTTGTCTCCAGTGGAAAAAGAGGAAGGGGAACGATCAGCGCAGCCAAACCACCGGGGCGGTCACGATCTGCGGAAACACGACCAGCAAGGCGAGGATGAGCGCATAGGTCAGCAGAAACGGGTTGACGCCTTTGATGACGCTGTGCATGGAGATACGCCCCACGCCGGCCACTACGTTAAGCACCGTGCCCACGGGCGGCGTGATGAGACCAATGGCACCATTGAGCACGAACATCAGGCCGAAATACACCGGGTCGATACCCGCCTTCACGGCAATGGGCAGCATGACCGGGGCAAAGATCAAGATGGTGGGCGTGAGATCGAGCGCGGTCCCGATCAGCACCAGCACGATCATCATCACCGCCATCAAAAGCCGTGGGCTCTCCACCAGCGGGCCGAGCCAAGCGGTCAGCACGTTGGGCAAGTCGGCCAGGGTGATCATGTAGCTGGCTACCTGGGCGCCAGCGCACAAGAACATCACGATGGAAGTCGTCTTGGCTGCGCGCACCAGCACACCGTATATTTCGGCCACTTTCATCTCGCGGTGGATGAACAGCGCCACCATGAGCGCATAGAACGCTGCCACCACCGCAGCCTCGGTGGGGGTGAACACCCCCGACTTCATGCCGCCGATGATGATGATGGGCATGAGCATGGCCCAGAACGCCCGGGCCGTGGAGCGTAGGCGTTCTTTGACCGGCAGCGGCTCGCCCTGGGGCAAAACCAGGCCGCGCAGCACCCAGCGCCACGCAAAAATCAGCCCTGCGCCCATCATCAGCCCCGGCACGATGCCGGAGACAAACAGCGCCGATATCGAGGTGTTGGTCGTCACACCGTAGATCACGAACGGCATGGACGGCGGAATGATGGGTGCAATGATGCCGCCCGATGCAATCAAGCCGGCTGAGGTGTTCATGGGGTAGCCCTGCTGACGCATCATGGGCAGCAGGATGGTGGCCAGCGCAGCGGTGTCGGCCAGGGCTGATCCGCTCATGCTGGCCATGAGCACGGCCGCGCCAATGGCCACGTACCCCAGCCCGCCGCGGATGTGCCCCACCCAGGCTTGCGCCATGTCGATGATGCGGCGGCTGATGCCGCCCGAGTTCATCAGTTCACCCGCCAGGATGAAGAAGGGCACGGCCAGCAGCGGAAAGCTGTCCACCCCCGCCACCAGGTTCTGGGCCAGCAGCTGGGTGTCCCAAAAGTCCAGCACCCAGGCCATGCCAGCGCCGGTGAGCACCAGGGCGAGCCCCATGTTCATGCCGGTGCCCATCAGCACCAGCATGCCTGCTGAAAAGACCACGAAGGCCATGGCTTCAGGCGTCATTCCCAGCATCATTCGACCTCCGCGCCGTGGCCCAGGTCCAGCGGCTTGCGCAGCACCAGTTCCACCAACGCCATCACACCAATGGCCACCGCACACAACAGCGCTGGCAGGGGCAACAGAGCGGACGAGTAGCCCAGCACCACCGAATGGCTGCCCATGCCCACGACCACTTGTTGCCACGCACCCCAGCCCAGCATGGTGCATGCGGCAATCACGAGCAGGCGTATCAGTGCCGTCAGCAACGCGAAGGCCAAGGGCTTTCGGGCCAGCAGACCCGCCAGGCTGGTGAACGCCATGTGCTCACCGGCCGGGTAGGCGGCGGCGGCTCCAATGAACACCATCCAGACAAACAGCAGACGCGACAACTCTTCACTGGCCGGCACGCCGCTGCCAAAGCCATAGCGCAACACGACGTTGGAGAACACGGCCACCGCCATGATCCCAAGGCACAACGCCATGAGGATGTGGGCAAACCGCGCGACGGGGTGCACGAGTGGCGGAGTTTCGGAATTCATGCAACCTCCTGCTGGGCAAGCCAGGCACAAACCTGTTGTTCAAGGGCGGTCAAAGGCAGAGTCGCGTCCACCGTCAGCACGCCGGCTTCACCGGTGGGGGGCTGCAGCGTGGCGAACTGGCTGTCCACCAGTGCCGCAGAGAAGAAATGGGTCTGCGCCCGGGCTTTGACACGCACCTCCGCTTCGGCGCGGCCAATCTCCAGAAATACAAAACGCAGCGATGGGCAAGCGGCCCTGAGTTGGTCGCGGTAGGCTTTTTTGAGCGCTGAGCAAGTCAGCACTGCGCCCTGCGTATGCGCCTGCAGCAGCTGGCCGAGGGTGATCAACCAGCCTTCGCGATCCGCATCGGTCAGCGCGATGCCCTCGCTCATCTTTGCGCGGCTTGCCGCACTGTGGTGGTCGTCGCCTTCGATCAGGGGCAACTGCAAGGCACGGGCAAGGTCCAAACCCAGGCTGGACTTGCCGCAGCCGGCGACCCCCATGACCACCAGAAACGGCGGTGATGCACTGAACAACATATTGGTAGCGCTATCCAAACAAAAACAAAAAAACACACCCCAACGTCGGGTGTGCAAGCCCCTATTGACCTTGCATAAAGGGCAAAAAATGAGGGCATACTTCCTTGCCTGCCGCGCAGGACAGCGCTATCCTAATTCCACTTCCAAAGAACATCACCGAGGGTAAACCCTTGACCAAACCCGACACCAAGCGCCGATCCAGTGGTCGCACCACCTTGAGCGACGTGGCCAAGGCGGCGGGCGTAAGCCCTATCACCGCATCGCGCGCATTGCGCGGAGAGCGCGCGGTCGCCCCCGAGTTGGTGGAGCGAGTGAAAATTGCAGCGCAACAACTGGGCTATGTGCCCGACCCCGCAGCGCGTGCGCTGGCTTCTCAGCGCAGCGTGCAGGTGCCCGTGTTGGTCCCCCTTCTGTCCAACGCACTGTTTGTGGATGTACTGGACGCCGTGCACCGGGTGCTGTTTCCGCTCGGGTACCAAGCGCTGATCGGCGTGACGCACTATGACCCCCAGGAAGAGGAGCAATTGCTGCGCACCTATCTGGCGCACCGCCCCGCAGGCCTGCTGGTTACCGGCTTTGACCGCACCGAAAATGCGCGGCAGCTGATTGCTGCCAGCGGCGTGCCCTGCGTGCACCTCATGGAGGTGACAGCTGCCGCCGGCGTGTACTGCGCAGGCTTTTCACAACAAGAGGCCGGCGCGGCCATGGCACAGCACCTGCTGGACCGTGGCTATCGCCATATCGCCTTTGCCGCGGCCCAACTCGATCCGAGAACGCTGCAGCGTGCAGAGGGTTACCGGCGGAGTCTGAAGAAGGCCGGGATCTACGATGCGCGGCTGGAAATACTCAGCCCCGAGCCTTCCTCCATTCGCCTGGGCGCGGCGCTGCTGGAAGAGATCATCCGCACCCGCCCGGAAGTGGATGCCATCTTCTTCTGTAACGACGACTTGGCTCAAGGCGGGTTGCTGGCCGCCCAGCGGCTAGGCATCCCGGTACCCGGCCGTGTCGCCATCGCGGGCTTCAACGATCTGGCCGGCAGTGACCAGATGGTGCCGCCGCTCACCACGGTGCGCACTCCGCGGGCCGCCATGGGTGAAGCGGGGGCGCACATGCTTCTGGCATTGATGCAAGGGCACAAGCCCGAGCGCAACTCTGTGGACCTGGGGTTTGAGCTGACCGTGCGCGAGAGCACCTGAGCACAGCTCAGGCCAGGTCATCGCACGCCCGAGGTGCCTCCACGTAGTGCGCGGCGCGGGCTAGCGCGGTGTGCGCTGCGCCCTTGCAGCGCATTTCTCGATGCAGCGTGGCTTCCAGGCAGTCATCAAACTCTGCTGCGACGCCAACGCTCTGATGGGACGGCGTGGCGCCGCTGTATCGCCGCCCTGCACACCGGCAGGCCTGCCGCAGGCACGAACGACCACGTCGCCCTCCCACCGAACCCGCAGCGCTGTGGGCGCCCTGCCAAGGCAAGCGCCGTCAAAGTGGCCCCAGTCAGACCGGCGCGCCAGGTGCCACCCGCCAGCGTGCGGTGCCGCTCTGGTCGCAGCCCGTGCCGTTCCAGCGCTCCCCGGCTCCACGCACCACAGCAGTGCAACGGTTTGGCACGGCGGTTGCTTAATCAGACGTACACCCCTCAGGGGTCATGCAACCCTGGTGCAACGGCGCACTGAGGCGAGCGCGGACGAAGGCGTCCCCACATGCAGTTTCGAGTCCATCGAAGCGGCATCGTGAGGACGCCTTTTTTGTTTTTGGCATCGCACAGGCGATGGAAGCACGACGGAGCGAAGACGATGAAAAAGCCCAAACTGGTAATGGTGGGAAACGGTATGGCTGGTGTGCGCACGCTCGAAGAGCTGCTCAAAATCGCGCCCGACCTGTACGAGATCACCGTATTCGGCGCTGAGCCGCATCCCAACTACAACCGCATCCTCCTGTCGCCAGTGCTCGCTGGCGAGCAGACGCTGGAAGAAATCATCCTGAACGACTGGCAGTGGTATGCAGACAACCACATCACACTGCACACCGGTTTCACCGTGACCGAGGTGGATCGTGTGCACCGCGCAGTGCGCGCCGTCAGCAAAGATGGCGATGTGGTTACCGCCGAGTACGACCGCCTCATCATGGCGACCGGCTCCAACCCGTTCATCCTGCCCATTCCCGGCAAGGACCTGCAGGGCGTGCTGGCCTACCGCGACATTGCCGACACGCAGGCCATGATCGACGCCGCCGCCACGTACAAGCATGCGGTGGTCATAGGGGGCGGCTTGCTGGGGCTGGAGGCCGCCAACGGCCTCATGAAGCGTGGCATGCTGGTCACGGTGGTGCACGCGGGCGAATGGCTGATGGAGCGCCAGCTGGACGACATGGCGGGCAAGATGCTGCAAAAATCGCTGGCCGAGCGCGGCATGCAGTTCTTGATGAAAGCACAGACCCAAGAGCTGGTGGGCAACCCCGAAGGCCGCGTGGCCAGCGTGAAGTTCAAGGACGGCACCGAGGTGCCCGCCGACTTGGTGGTGATGGCCGTGGGCATTCGCCCCAACACCGCCCTGGCAGAAAAGATGCGTCTGCATGTGAACCGCGGCATCGTGGTGAGCGACACACTGCAAACCACCACCGATGCCCGCATCTACGCCGTGGGCGAGTGCGCCGCGCACCGGGGCATCGCCTATGGGCTGGTGGCCCCGCTGTTTGAGCAGGGCAAGGTGCTGGCCAACCATTTGGCCGAGTTCGGCATCGGCCGCTACCAAGGCTCGCTCACCTCTACCAAGCTCAAGGTCACGGGCATTGACCTGTTCAGTGCGGGCGACTTCCAGGGCGGCGACAACACCGAAGAAATCGTGATGAGCGACCCCTTTGGCGGGGTGTACAAAAAGCTCGTGATCAAGGACGACAAGCTGGTAGGCGCGTGCCTCTATGGCGACACCGTGGACGGCAGCTGGTACTTCAAGCTGCTGCGCGACGGCCGCAGCGTGAGCGATATCCGCGACAAGCTGATGTTTGGCGAGAGCAACATTGGTGATGCCGGGCATCAGGGGCAAAGCAAGGCATCGGCCATGGCCGACACCGACGAGGTGTGCGGCTGTAACGGCGTGACCAAGGGCGCCATCTGCAAGGCCATCAAGGAAAAGGGACTGTTCACGCTGGACGAGGTGAAAAAGCACACCAAGGCCAGCGCATCGTGCGGCTCATGCACTGGGCTGGTGGAGCAGATCCTGATGTTCACCGCCGGCGGCGACTACTCAGCCACACCCAAGACCAAAGCCATGTGCGGCTGTACCGACCACGGCCACCAGGCGGTGCGCGAGGCCATTCGCGCCAACAAACTGCTCAGCATTGGCGACGTTTTTCGGTTCATGGAATGGAAGACGCCCAACGGCTGCGCCACCTGCCGCCCCGCCGTCAACTACTACCTGATCAGCACCTGGCCCAAGGACGCGAAAGACGACCCGCAAAGCCGCGCCATCAACGAGCGCAGCCACGCCAACATCCAAAAGGACGGCACGTACAGCGTCATCCCGCGCATGTGGGGTGGCGAAACCACGGCCGACGAGCTGCGCCGCATTGCCGATGCCGCCGACAAATACAACATCCCCACCATCAAGGTCACCGGTGGCCAGCGCATCGACCTGCTGGGCGTGAAGAAGGAAGACCTGGTCAATGTGTGGAAGGACATCGGCATGCCCAGTGGCCACGCCTATGCCAAGGCGCTGCGCACGGTGAAGACCTGCGTGGGCAGCGAGTGGTGCCGCATGGGCACGCAGGACAGCACGCAGATGGGCAAGGACCTGGAGCGCGCCATGTGGCGCATGTACGCCCCGCACAAGGTCAAGTTTGCCGTCAGCGGCTGCCCGCGCAACTGCGCTGAGTCCGGCATCAAGGACGTGGGCATCATCGGCGTGGACAGCGGCTGGGAGATGTACATCGCCGGCAACGGCGGCATCAAGACCGAGGTGGCGCACTTCTTCACCAAGCTGAAAACCGCCGAGGAAGTGCTGGAGTACACCGGCGCTTTCTGCGAGCTGTACCGCCAGGAAGGCTGGTACCTGGAGCGCACCGTGCACTACGTGAACCGCGTGGGCCTGGACTATGTGAAAAAGCGCATCCTCGAAGACCACGAAGGCCGCAAGGCGCTGTGGGAGCAACTGCAGTTTGCATTGGATGGCGAGCCCGATCCCTGGTTCGAATTTGACAAGGCGGCCGTGGACACGCGCCAATTCATCCCGATCGCCGCGGCTTGACCCCGTTTATTGAACCAAATATGCCTTCAGCGCTTGATGGATAAGCGCCAACAGCTACCAAAGGAATAGCAATGAGCGAATGGAAACTGATCTGCCGCGTGGACGAAATCCCCGTGCTGGGCTCACGCCGCGTGACGCGCCCGCAGGGGCTGGATGTGGCGGTGTTTC
Organism: Acidovorax delafieldii; assembly: GCA_002377855.1. Classification (GTDB taxonomy): domain Bacteria; phylum Pseudomonadota; class Gammaproteobacteria; order Burkholderiales; family Burkholderiaceae_C; genus Acidovorax; species Acidovorax delafieldii_A. The sequence continues at coordinate 37,015 of DFQQ01000021.1, forward strand.
GCAATGACGTGGGCGATGTGTTTGCGCTGTTGGACCGCTGCCCGCACAAGGGCGGACCGCTGTCGCAAGGCATTGTGTTTGGCACGCATGTGGCGTGTCCGTTGCACAACTGGACGATTGGGCTGTGCGACGGGCAGGCGTCGGCGCCGGATGAGGGGTGCACGCCGAAGTTTGCGGTGAAGGTGGAGGATGGGGCGGTGTATCTGGATGCGGCTGAGCTGGGGTCTGTGGCCGTTGATTTGACGCGGCCTGTTGCGGGGCCTGCGCGCCGCGTTTGTGGGGTTTGAGGTGGTTGGTTCTGCGCTTCTTTTTGACTCCGTGCCTTTGTTGAGGGCGGAGGCCGGGGCGTGCGCCCGGCCTCAACCCTCCGCACAGGCACGCCGCTGAAATCAGCCCGCGAGCCCTGGCTTCGACAAGCTCAGCCCGAACGGATAGCGGAAAAATCGCACACTCCAAAATAATAGCTACCAGCGCTTTATCGATAGGCGCTAGAGCCCAAAAACACCAAAAACCCACGCCATGCAAGAAACCAAATCCACCTGCCCCTACTGCGGCGTAGGCTGCGGCGTGATCATCGAAAGCGACGGTGCGCAGATCACCGGCGTGCGGGGCGACCCGAACCACCCTGCCAACTTTGGCCGCCTGTGCACGAAGGGATCGACCCTGCACCTCACGGCCAGCAGCCCCATCACGCTGCAGACCCGCCTGCTGCAGCCCCAGCACCGTGCGCAACGCGGGAGTACGCCCCAGCCCCTGTCGTGGGACGCGGCCCTGGGCCTGGCCACGGAGAAGTTTGCTCACATCGTCCAGCAACATGGCCCTGACGCTGTGGGTTTTTACGTCAGCGGCCAGTTGCTCACCGAGGACTACTACGTCTTCAACAAGCTGTGCAAGGGCCTGATCGGCACCAACAACATCGACACCAACTCCCGCCTGTGCATGAGCAGCGCCGTGGCCGGCTACAAGCAGACCCTGGGTGCCGACGCGCCGCCCGCCTGCTACGACGACGTGAACCACGCGCAGTGCCTGTTCATCGTGGGCAGCAATGCGGCCTGGGCGCACCCCGTTTTGTTCAGACGCATTGAAGATGCGCGCGCAGCCAACCCGGGCATGAAGGTCATCGTGGCCGACCCGCGCCGCACCGACACCGCCGGCATGGCCGACCTGTTCCTGCCCATCCAGCCCGGCAGCGACGTGATGCTGTTCAACGGCATGCTGCACATCATGCTGTGGGAGGGCTGGACCGATGCGGCCTACATCGGCGCGCACACCACGGGCTTCGATGAGCTCAAGGCGCTGGTGCGCGACTGCACACCCGAGCGCGTGGCGCAGGTGTGCGGCATCTCGGTGGCCGACTTGACCAACGCCGCGAAATGGTTTGCGCAGTCCAAAGCCACGCTCAGCCTGTACTGCCAGGGCCTCAACCAGAGCAGCAGCGGCACCGCCAAGAACGCAGCGCTCATCAACCTGCACCTGGCCACCGGCCAGATCGGCAAGCCCGGCGCGGGCCCCTTCAGCCTGACCGGCCAGCCCAACGCCATGGGCGGGCGCGAGGTGGGCGGCCTGGCCAATCTGCTCAGCGCCCACCGCGACCTGACCAACCCGCAGCACCGCGCCGAGGTGGCCGCACAGTGGGGCGTGGCCGACGTGCCCAGCAAGCCGGGCAAGACGGCCGTGGAGATGTTCCAGGCCGCCGCCGACGGCGAGATCAAGGCCCTGTGGATTGCCTGCACCAACCCCGCGCAGAGCATGCCCGACCAGGCCACCGTGCGCCGCGCGCTGCAGCGTGCCGAGTTTGTGGTGGTGCAGGAGGCCTTTGCCACCGCCGAGACCTGCGCATACGCAGACCTGCTGCTGCCCGCTACCACCTGGGGCGAGAAGACCGGCACGGTGACCAATAGCGAACGCCGCATCTCCCGCGTGCGCCCTGCCGTGCCCGCCCCTGGCCAGGCGCGCCACGACTGGGCCATTGCGGTGCAGTTTGCGCACCAACTGGAGACCCGCCTGCGCCCTGGTGCCCCCACGCTTTTTCCCTACACCACCGAGCACGCCAACCAGGGCGCGGAAGCGGTGTGGAACGAGCACCGCGAAAGCACGCGCGGACGCGACCTGGACATCACCGGCCTGTCATGGGACTTGCTCGACACTGCTGGCCCCCAACAGTGGCCGTGTCCTTCGGACCCGGCCGGGGGCTGCAATGCAGACGGCAACACAACCGTGTTGCAGCCGGGCAGGCGCGACTTCGGCAAGGCGCGCCTGTACGAAGACGGCATTTTTCCTACCGCCGATGGCCGCGCGCGATTTGCCGCCCATGCCTGGCAACCCACGGCCGAGCAGCGCGAATCGCGCTACCCCTTCAGCCTGACCACCGGCCGCCTGCGTGACCAGTGGCACGGCATGACCCGCACCGGCACGCTGGGCCGTCTGTTTGGCCATGTGGCCGAGCCCAGCGTGCAGCTGCACCCGCAAGACATGGAGCGGCGCGGCCTTCAGAACGGTGACTTGGTCTACGTCACAAGCAAGCGCGGAACCATCGTGGTACCCGCGCAGGCCGACACTACATTGGGCCTGTCTCAGGCTTTCATGGCCATGCACTGGGGCAGCGAGTTTCTGAGTGGCTGCTCGTCCACCGGCGAACGCCTGGCGGGCGTGAACGCGCTCACCACCTCTGCATATTGCCCCACCTCCAAGCAGCCCGAACTCAAGCACGCTGCGGTGAAGGTGCTCAAGGCGGAGCTGCCCTGGACGCTACTGGCCATGGCTTGGCTCCCGGCCCAGTCGGCCCAGGCGACGCGCGAGGCGCTGGCCGCGCTGATGGCGCAGTTTCCGTTTGCCAGCTGCGTGCCCTTCAGCAACAACACGCCGCTGGGCGAGCCTGGGCGCGAGCGCGTGGGGGTGCTGCTGCGCGCCGCCGCGCACGAAGCCCCGCCCGATTCCGTCGTGGAACGCGTCGAATCCCTGATGGGCCTGGCTGGCACCGACACCTTGCGCTACGCCGACAAGAAACGTGGCCAGCGCCGCACCGCCCGGCTGGCACGCCGTGGCGACAACACCACGCTCGAAGGCGTGGTGCTGGCGGGCGACACCAGCGCCGAAGGCTGGCTCAAGACCCTGCTGCAGGAAGAACTGCCCGCCCAGACTTATGGCCGCCTGCTGCTGGTGCCGGGCACCAAGGCCCCTGTGGCCGTGCAGTCCCGCGGCAAAACGGTGTGCACGTGCTTGAACGTGACGGACGCGGCCATTGCCGCCGAGCTGGCGCACTGCCACGGCACCGACGATGATCGCCTGGCCCAGTTGCAAGGCGCGCTGCGCTGCGGTACTCACTGCGGCTCGTGCCTGCCCGAACTCAAGCGCATGGTGCGCAGCACCGGGCCGCTGGCGCCCAAGCCCGCAGCGCAGGCCGTCATATAACCAAAAGTTGTCTGGGTTGCGCCAAAATAGCGCCCCACCCACCTCACTGCCACAACCACCGCACCAGGACTTGTGCAATAGGGCTCCAGCTAGGCATTTCGGCGCAGACAGTACGCCTGTACGGCAAGCCGAAATAACGACGCTGGAGCCCTATTTCACAAGTCCCGCCACACAAAACCATGGGCATCAGTCAGTACATCAAGGAAATCGGTCGCGGCCCGCGCGGCTCCAAGCCGCTCACGCGCGAGCAGGCCACCGACCTGTTCGGCCAGGTGCTGGACGGCAGCGTGACCGACCTGGAAATCGGCGCGTTCTGCGTGGCCATGCGCATCAAGGGCGAAACGCCCGAGGAGATGTGCGGCTTTCTGGATGCCACGCACCAGCGGTTGGCCAAGGTGCCTGCCACCAGCCGCCCCACCATCGTGCTGCCCAGCTACAACGGCGCCCGCAAGCTGCCCGTGCTGACACCGCTGCTCGCCCTGCTGCTGGCGCGCGAGGGGCTGCCGGTAGTGCTGCACGGCATGCGCACCGAGGCGCGTCGCATTTTGGCATCAGATGTGCTCGAAACGCTTGATATCAAAGCGCTTACAGCTCCTGAAACCATAGCAAACGGACAAGTCGCACACATCCACACCCAAAATTTGCACCCCGGCTTGGCACGCCTGCTGGCTGTGCGCCAGGTGGTCGGGTTGCGCAACCCAGGGCACAGCGTGGTCAAGTTGATGAACCCCTGCGCAGGCCCCGCCGTGGTTGTCACGGCCTACACCCACCCCGAGTACCTGGACATGCTGCACACCACATTCACCAGCATGGGGATGACGGCCTTGCTGTCGCGCGGGCTGGAAGGTGAAGTAGCCACCGACCCGCGCCGAACGCCCCGTTATGACGCATTTTTGGCGGGCAAACACCAGTTGCTGGAGGAGCAGCAGCCGGGAACGGCCGCCGATGTGCCCGGCCTGCCTGCGGAGATTGACGTGGCGACGACGGCAGACTACACCCGCAAGGTGCTGGCCGGCGCGTTGCCAGTGCCGCAAGCCTTGGCAAAACAGGTGGAACATATCTTGCAGCTGGCTGCACAAACTCCATAAGAGACACCACCATGACCAGCCCTGTCAGCCCCCACCCCTCCGGCCCGGCCCGCCCTCACCTGGGCACCGGCGGGCAATGCACTCTGGTGGGCGCAGGCCCAGGTGATCCAGAACTGCTGACCATCAAGGCACTCAAGGCCATCCAGGCCGCCACGGTGCTGTTGGTGGACGACCTGGTGAGCGACGCCATCGTGGCCCACGCTTCGCCCAGCGCCCGCATTGTTTACGTGGGCAAGCGCGGCGGCTGCAAAAGCACGCCCCAGGCCTTCATCGAAAAACTGATGCTGATGGCCGTGAACGAGGGCGAAAACGTGGTGCGCCTCAAGGGGGGCGATCCGTTCATCTTTGGCCGCGGGGGCGAAGAGGTGGAACACCTGCGCGCGGCAGGCGTGCCTGTCACGGTGATCAATGGCATTACCGCCGGCTTGGCGGGCCTCACGTCCCTGGGCGCACCGCTCACCCACCGCGAGCACGCGCACGGCGTGGTGTTTGTCACCGGCCACGCCAAACCCGGCGACACGGGCACCGATTGGCGGGCGCTGGCACGCACGGCGAGGGATGCCAAGCTGACGCTGGTGATTTACATGGGCGTGAGCGGCGCGGCCACCATCGAGCAGGAGCTGCTGAGCGGTCTGCCTGCGCACACACCGGTGGCCATCATCCAGCACGCCAGCCTGCCCCATCAGCGGCACGCCATCACCACACTGGGGCAGCTGCAGGCCACCATCACAGAGCAGGGGCTGGGCAGCCCCTCGGTGATCGTGGTGGGGGATGTGGTGCGCGGGGTGGCGCTGGCCACACAGGACGGGGCCGAAGCCGCACCCCTGGCGCGCCGCGCGACCTGATCGCGCCTTCGGCCGCGGTGCTTGGGGGCTGCGCGTTGCGCGCTGCCCCAGCGCGGCTCAATGCCCGGTCGTCTGGCGTACCTCAGCAAATCGCGCAGCCAATTCCTTGCGCAATGTTTTGCGCATCAAGGCTGCTTCCCAGCGGCGGCGCTCATCCGGGGTGGATGGCGTCAATGTCGGCACAGCCACCGGTTTGCGGTTTTCATCCACCGCCACCATCGTGAAGAAGCAGCTGTTCACATGCCGCACCACCTGCGAGCGGATCTCTTCAGCCACCACCTTGATCCCCACTTCCATCGACGAGCTGCCGGTGTAGTTCACGCTGGCCAGAAACGTCACCAGTTCACCCACATGGATGGGCTGCAGAAACATCACCTGGTCCACGCTCAACGTCACGGTGTAGCAGCCTGAGTAGCGGCTGGCGCACGAATATGCCACCTGGTCGAGCAATTTGAGGATGGCGCCGCCGTGCACGTTGCCCGAAAAATTGGCCATGTCAGGCGACATGAGCACGGTCATGCTGAGTTGGTGTGAAGGGATGTTCATGCTGCGATTTTAGGAGCGAGGCGCGACGCTGCATCAAGCGCTTTGCGCTGGATCACACAACCTGCACACGCCGTGGCCGCTTCGCTACACTCGCGCGGGCATCCGAAGCCTTCCCTTTCGGGTGCAAGGGAGAAACCAACAATGATTGAACTAGAAAAACTCAACGAATTCACTGAAAGCCACGGTGCGCTGCGCACGGGCAAGGGGCTGGTGTCGGGCGTCATCGCGCTTACGCTGGCCGTTTTGTGCCTGCTGGGCGTGCTGGCGTTTCACTTTCCGCAATACCTCACCACGCCCGAGCTGCGCAAGAGCTACGACGTGAACGCCATCCGCACCATCATGCTGGTGGCCATGGCCGTGGCGGGCGGTATCTCGCTGGTCAATATCCTGTTCAACCGCGCCCGGTGGCTGGCCACGTTCGCGTTTGCCATGGTGGCGCTGGCTGCGCTGCTGGGCGGGCACAAGGTGGAGGTGGACCCCAACTTTCCGGACCACACGCCCTACATTGGCCTCGATTGGTTCATCCTTGATCTGCTGGGCAGTTCGCTGATCTTCATCTTCGTCGAAAAGCTGTTTGCCCACCGCAAGGACCAGCCCATCTTCCGCGCCGAGTGGCAGACCGACTTCCACCACTTCATCGTGAACCACATGGTGGTGGGCTTCGTGCTGCTGGCCACCAACCTCATCGTGCACAAGTTTTTCGGCTGGGCCGCCAACGACGGCATCCGCGGCTGGGTGCAGGGGCTGAACTTTTGGGTGGCGCTGTTCCTCATCATTTTGGTGGCCGACCTGGTGCAGTACTGGACGCACCGCGCCTACCACGAGGTGCCGCTGCTGTGGCGGCTGCACGCCGTGCACCACAGCGTCAAAAGCATGGACTGGATGGCCGGCTCGCGCCAGCACATTCTGGAGCTGATCATCACCCGATCGATGGTGCTGGCGCCCATCTACGTGCTGGGCTTTTCCAAGGAAGTGATCGATGCGTACATCGTCATCGTGGGCTTCCAGGCGGTGTTCAACCATGCCAACGTCAGCGTGCGCCTGGGGCCGCTGCGCTATGTGCTGGTCACGCCCAACTTTCACCACTGGCACCACAGCCAAGACCAGGAAGCGCTGGACAAGAACTACGCCGCGCACTTCGCGTTTCTGGACTACCTGTTCGGCACGGCCGTCAAAAGCACCAAACTGTGGCCTGAGCACTATGGCGTGCTGGGCGACTACGTGCCCAACGGGTTCATGAAGCAGCTGAAGTTTCCGTTCACCTGGAAAGGCTAGCGGGGGCATGAGGCGCGGGCGTGCGCGCCCTGCACCTCATGTATTCCCCAAGCACGCTGAAGGCGTCGCTAAAGCGCAACGCCTTGAATCATGCAAACAAGAACCATTCTCAATAAAACTACAATACGCGGCTTCGTTAGCAAGCCGTGCGTCCTGAAGGGGCTGCGCCGCCAGCCAGTATCCATTGCACTCCCCTTCAGGAACCCCGCATGCGCTCATCGTGCCCCGCTGACAGCCGCCGTGCCGCCGCCCCTCGCCTGCATCCCATTGCCCTGGCTGTAGCCGTTTTCACCTTCAGCCCCGCCTGGGCACAAACTGGCACTACCCCGCCGCAGCCTGCTGAGGAAGCCACGGCCAGGGCGCCCGCCGATACGGTGCAAGAGCCCAAAGCGCTGGAGCACATCACCATCTCTGGCGCACGCGAAAGCGCCTCCACCCGCCTGCCCCTGACGCCGCGCGAAACCCCGCAGTCCACCAGCACCGTGACCCGCGCGCAGATCGAGCGCCAGTCGCTCACCAGCATTGATGCCGTGCTGCGCAACGTGAACGGCATTGCCGTGAGCTTTTACGACACGCAGCGCCCGCTGTACTACGCGCGCGGCTTCCAGGTCACCGACTTCCAGACCGATGGCCTGCCCAGCTACAGCAGCAGCACCAACCAGGAATTCGACACCGCGCTGTACGAGCGCATCGACATCGTGCGCGGCGCCAACGGCATCCAGACCGGCGTGGGCGTGCCCTCGGCCACCATCAACATGATCCGCAAGCGCCCGCAGCGCGAGTTCGCGGCGTCTGTGGCGCTCACCGCCGGGTCGTGGAACCTGTACCGAGGCGAGCTGGACCTCAACGCACCGCTCAACAGCGACGGCAGCGTGCGCAGCCGCCTGGTCGTCGCTCCGCAGAAGAAAGAGAGCTTCCGCGACCGCTATTCTGAGGACAAGACCGCCCTGCTCGCGGCGGTAGAGGCCGATATCGGCCAGTCCACCGTGGTGTCGGTGGGCTACCAACGCCAGTCCAACGACCCCAAAGCGCCGATCTGGGGCACCATCCCGCGTTTTGCCACCACGGGCGTGCCGATCGACCTGCCCATCTCCACCAGCTTCTCGCCGCCATGGACGCGCTGGGAACGCACCTCGGGCACGCTGTATGCCACGCTGGACCACCAGATCAACGACGACTGGAGCCTGAAGGCGGCGCTGAACCACACCGAGGGCGACACCTTCCGTCTGAGCACCTACGGCTACGGCGCCACCACGTCCAGGGCCCCATTCATCGACCCCGTGACGGGCGCGGGCACCACGCTGTATGCCGCTGTCAACGGCGGCAGCGAAAAGCAGGACACGGTGGACGGATACCTGTCGGGCAAGTTCGAGCTGGGCGGCCGCAAGCACGACCTGGTGGTGGGCATGAGTTCCACCCGCACCGCCGCGCGCACCGATGGCTACACGTCCGTGGCGGGCTGGAGCTACGTGATCCCCAACATTTACACCTGGGACGGCAACGCGCCTGCGCCCACCTACTCCAAGACAGGCGCCTGGCGCACGCAGATCACGCAGCAGACGGGCCTGTTCGCATCGGCACGCTGGCGCGTGACCGACCCGCTGTCGGTGCTCACCGGCGTGCGCCTGACCGACTGGCACCGCCACTCCGACACCTATGGCACCACCGGGGCCTACGCGGGCCGCTCGGCCATCCAGGACGAGAACCGCAAGGTCACGCCTTATGTGGGCGCGGTGTACGACATCACACCCACGCTGTCAGCCTACGCCAGCTACGCGCGCATCTTCAACCCGCAGAACTACAAGGACCGCAACAACACCCCGCTGTCGCCCGTCATCGGCAGCAATGCCGAGGCCGGCCTCAAGGCCGAGCTGTTTGAACGCCGCATCCAGGCGCACTTTGCGGTGTTCCAGACCAAGCAAGACAACTTTGGAGTGCGCGACGGCGCTATCACCACACCGCTGCCCGACGGCACCCTGCCCTACGTGGCGGTGAATGGCACCCAATCCACCGGCTTCGAACTGGAGTTTGCGGGCATGGCCACCAAGCAGTGGAGGGTGAGCGCGGGCCTGACCCGCGCCAAGGTCACGCGCGCGCCCACCGACCTGATCTACGCCAACATGCCCGACTACCTGCTGCAGCTTGGCACGGACTACCAACTCTCAGGCGCGCTCGCGCCGCTGTCCGTGGGCGGCAACCTGACCTGGCAAAGCTCCGTTGAAGGCTTCAACATCCCGCACCCCAGCGGCACCGTAACGGTGAAGCAGTCGCCCAAGGCCCTCCTGAACCTGCGCGCGTCTTGGCAGTTCAACCCCAAACTCAGCGCCACCCTGGCGGTGAACAATGTCACCAACCAGAAGTACTGGGCCAATCTGGACTACGGCAACTATGCAGATCCACGCAACGTGAGCGTGACGCTGCGCGCAGAGTTCTGACCCCTGCTTGCCCAGCAAGCCAGCCCACCGGTGGACAATCACGCGTTTTGTTCACCGGTGGGTTGTTGTGTCTTCCATTCCCTTTTTTGATGCCGTCATCATTGGCGCGGGTGCTGCTGGCTTGTTCTGCGCAGGCCAGGCGGGCCAGCGGGGCCTGAAGGTCTTGCTCATCGACCACAGCGAGAAGGTGGCCGAGAAGATCCGCATCTCGGGCGGCGGGCGCTGCAACTTCACCAACCGCGACCTGGACGTGCGCGCGCCGCACAAGCACTTTGTGGGGCAGAACCCGCAGTTCTGCCGCTCGGCCCTGTCGCGCTACACCCCGGCCGACTTCATTGCGCTGGTGCAAAAGCACGGCATCCCATTCCACGAGAAGCACAAGGGCCAGCTGTTTGCCGACCGTTCGGCCGAAGACATCATCCAGATGCTGCTGGCCGAATGCGAGGCAGGCCAGGTCACGCGCTGGCAGCCGTGCGGCGTCAAAAACATCACCTTTTTGGCCTCTGGCGCAGACGGATCAAGCGCCGGCAGCTATCAAATTGATACCAGCCAAGGCCCGGTGCACGCGCGCAGCGTGGTGGTGGCCACGGGGGGTTTGTCAATTCCCAAGATCGGGGCGACCGACCTGGGCTACCGGCTGGCGCAGCAGTTCGGCATTCCGCTGGTAGAGCGGCGCCCCGGCCTCGTGCCGCTCACCTTCGATGGCGCGGGCTGGCAGCCCTATGCCCAGCTGGCCGGGCTGGCACTACCCGTGCAGATCAGTACCGGCAGCAAAAAAGAGCGCATGGCGTTTGATGAGGATTTGCTGTTCACCCACCGCGGCCTGTCGGGCCCGGCGGTGCTGCAAATCTCCAGCTACTGGCGCGAGGGCACGCCCCTGGCCGTGAACCTGGCGCCCACGGTGGACTTGCCAGAAGCGCTGCAGCAGGCCAAGGCCCGCTCGCGCAAGCTGATCGCCAACGAACTGGCCACGCTGGTGCCCAGCCGGCTGGCCGATGCCTGGGCGCAGCGCGAGGCCGACTGGCAGCGCCCCGTCAACGAGGCTTCGGACAGGGCTTTGGCCAAGCTGGCCGAGCAACTGGCCCGCTGGGAGCTGACGCCCACCGGCACCGAGGGCTACAAGAAGGCCGAGGTGACCCTGGGGGGCGTGGACACCAAAGCCCTGTCTCAACAAACCATGGAATGCAAGGCCCAGCCGGGGCTGTACTTCATTGGCGAGGTGGTGGACGTCACCGGATGGCTCGGCGGCTACAACTTCCAGTGGGCGTGGGCCAGCGGCATGGCCTGCGCGCAGTCGCTGCCGGGTGCGCCGTAGGTTTGAGCCCATCTGTAAGCCGCTTTGGGGCCCTAAAGCGGCAGGCGCTACCAGTTTTCAAGAAGGGGCTATAATATTAGGCTTTGCTGGCAATACCCCGTCGGCCAATACTAGTTAGAGACGGGGACAACCGCTGTGCATGGCTTTTGGGCGCGATCTTCCCGAAAACCCTCTGACGGCACAATTTTGGAAAACATTAGCTAATGACAACCATCCGCGTAAAAGAAAACGAGCCCTTCGACGTAGCACTGCGTCGCTTCAAGCGCACCATCGAAAAGCTGGGCCTGCTGACCGACCTGCGCGCTCGCGAGTTCTACGAAAAGCCCACTGCTGAACGCAAGCGCAAGAAGGCTGCTGCCGTCAAGCGCCACTACAAGCGCGTTCGCAGCATGCAGCTGCCCAAGAAGCTGTACTGATCGCAGCCGGCCCAGGCCGATGCACAACCCGCGCTAGGGACGCCAAGCGCGGGTTTTTTCGTTTTCAGGATTTGCACAAAGCCACTTCAGCGTCGTTGTGCCGCCTTGCCGTAGCTGAACTACTGTCTGCGGCGACACGCCTAGCCGAAGTGGCTTTGTGCAAATCCTGTCGCTCACCTTTAGGAGATCACCATGAGCCTGAAAGCCCAAATCACTGAAGACATGAAAACCGCCATGCGCGCCAAGGACTCTGAGCGCCTGGGCACCATCCGCCTGCTGCAGGCGGCCATGAAGCAAAAGGAAGTGGACGAGCGCGTGGAGCTGGACGACGTGGCCATCGTGGCCATCGTGGACAAGCTCATCAAGCAGCGCAAGGACAGCATTGCCGCCTTTGAAAGCGCCAACCGCCAGGACCTGGCTGACAAGGAAAAGTCCGAAATGGTGGTGCTGCAAGCCTACCTGCCAGAGCGCATGTCGGCCGAGGAAACGCTGGCTGCCGTGAAAGCCATCGTGGCCGAAGTGGGCGCCTCGGGCCCTGGCGACATGGGCAAGGTGATGGGCGTAGTCAAGACCCGCCTGGCCGGCAAGGCCGACATGGGCCAAGTGTCTGCCGCTGTGAAGGCTGCGCTGGCCGGCTGAGCCTCTCCATCGCTATCAAAACAATAGCTTCCAGCGCTTGTTCCGCAAGCGCTGGAAGCTATTTTCGTTTCAATACTGCATCGCGGGGCCTGCCGCAGAGGTTTCACGCCAATATCAGTGCACACCCCACCACCGCCATGGCTGCGCCGGCCCAGGCGCCCCAGGCGGGGCGCTGCCCGGTGCGCCACCACAGCAAGGGCAACAACAGCACTGGCGATACCGACGACAACATGCCTACCAGCCCGGCGCTGCCGTGCTGCAGCGCCTTCAAGATGAGCGTCATGCCCAGCGCCATGGCCAGCGCGGCACTGGCAAAGGTGTAGGCCAGGTCCCGCCACTGCAGGGCAGACTGCAACCGGGCCATCTGCACGCCCGTGCACCACAGCAAGGCATGGCAGGCAAAGCCCGCCGTCATCCGCACAGCCGATGCGGCCACTGGGTCCAGCCCCGCTGCCATCGCAGGTTTGAGCACCAGCGTGCCCACCGATTGCCCCAGCGCCGACAGCAGCCCCAACGCCACGCCCGCAGCCAGCTGGCCCTGAGTGGCCTCCAGGCGGTGCGCCGCGCCCTCGCGCTTGCCCAGGGCAATGGCACCCATCACGCCGCCCACCAGCAACGCACCGCCGGGCACCGCCCAACCTTGGAGCGATTCGCCCAGGAACAGCGATGCCAGCACCACCGTGAACAGCGAGTGCGTGGCAAACAGCAGGCCCGAGCGGCGTGGCCCCAGCCGGTTCATGCAGGCGAACAAGGCGGTGTCGCCCACAAAGATGCCAATCACGCCCGACAGCACCAGCAGCCCAATGGCCTGCCAGGCGGCCCAGCCGCCGTCACTCCACAGGCTTCGCCATTGGCCTGTGGCCAGCGCCATGCCCCACAGCAGCAGTGCCGCAAACACCATGCGCCAGCGGGTGAAGGCAAACGCGCCCATGCGCGCCGAGGCCGCTGCCGAAAACAAGCTGGCCGTGGCCCATGTGGCAGCGGCCAGCAGGGCCAGGCTCTCCGGCGGCAGCCAGCCGCTCCACGCCGGTGCGCTCATGCCGCCCCCTGCGCAGCATGAGCTGCGCTGGCCCAGGGCCGGTGGCGAAATTGCTCCTGCAAAAACTCCACGCACACCCGCACCTTGGCCGAGCGTTCCAGCCGCGTGGGGTACACGGCCCAGATGTTGGCTTCCTGCCGCCACTCGGGCAGCACCTGCACGAGCTGGCCGCTTTGCAGCAAGGGGGCCGCATCCCACATTGAACGCAGTGCGATGCCGCGCCCGTCTACCGCCCACTGCACCACCATCTCGCCGTTGTTGGCCGACAGGGGGCCGCGCACCTTCACCGCCTGCTCCTGCCCGCCCTGGCGCAAGCGCCACACGCCAAAGGGATGGTCACGCTCTTTGATCACCAGGCAGTCGTGACCCGGCAGTTCGGCCAGCGTGCGGGGCGTGCCGCGCCGCGCCAGGTAGGCGGGGGCAGCGCACAGCACGCGGTGGTTGTCCGCCAGACGGCGGGCTATCAGGTGCGGGGCAATCTCGTCGCCCACGCGCACATCCAGATCAAACCCCTCGCCCGCCACATCCACCAGGCGGTCGAACACCTCCAGCCGCACCTGCAGGCCGGGGTGGCGCTCTACCAGTTGCGACAGCACGGGCGCCACCACGCTGCGGCCAAAGCCAAAGCTACAGCTCACCCGCAGCAGGCCCCGTGGCTCGGCGCGCGTCACGGCCACCTCCTGCAGCAGCTGGTCCATGTCGTCCAGAATGCGCAACGCCCAATGGAAGACGCGCTCGCCCTCTTCCGTCACGCTCACGCGGCGGGTGGTGCGGTGCAGCAGCTTCACGGCCAAGTCTTCTTCGAGCAGGCGGATGCGCTTGCTGACAAAGGCAGGCGAAGCGCCCAGCTCTTGCGCGGCCTCGGCAAAGCTGGCCTTGCGGACCACGACGGTGAAGACGCGCAGGTCGTCCGGAGACGGGTTTTTATGCACGATGTGTAAACAATGAGGCCACGGAGCGCGGATTGTATTTGCCGGGGATAGGGCGAAAATGCCCCCACTGCCAATTCAACACCCTCAAGGAGACCCATGTCCAAGACCTACCAGATCGCCGTGCTTGCCGGAGACGGCATTGGCAAAGAAGTCATGCCCGAAGGCCTGCGCGCCACCATGGCCGCCGCCAAGCGCTTTGGCCTGGACTTGCAGCTGCACACCTTTGAATGGGCCAGCTGCGACTATTACGCCGAGCACGGCAAGATGATGCCCGACGACTGGAAGGCGCAGCTTGCGGGCATGGACGCCATCTTCTTCGGCGCCGTGGGCTGGCCCGCCACCGTGCCCGACCACGTCTCGCTGTGGGGTTCGCTGCTCAAATTCCGACGCGAGTTCGACCAGTACATCAACCTGCGCCCCGTGCGTTTGTTTGAAGGCGTGCCCTGCCCCCTGGCCGGCCGCAAGCCCGGCGATATCGACTACTACGTGGTGCGCGAGAACACCGAGGGCGAATACACGTCGCTGGGCGGCGTGATGTACGAAGGCACCGACCGCGAAATCGTCATCCAGGAATCGGTCTACTCACGCCACGGCGCCAACCGCCTGCTCAAGTTCGCTTTTGAACTGGCCCAAAGCCGACCCAAGAAGCACGTCACCCTGGCCACCAAGAGCAACGGCATCGCCATCAGCATGCCCTGGTGGGACAAGCGCGCCGACGAAGTCGCCAAGGACTACCCAGAGATCACGCTGGACAAGCAGCACATCGACATCCTCACCGCCCGCTTTGTGCTGCAACCCGGCCGCTTTGACGTGGTGGCCGCCACCAACCTGTTTGGCGACATCCTCTCGGACCTGGGCCCCGCCACCACCGGCACCATTGGCCTGGCCCCATCGGCCAACCTGAACCCCGAGCGCAACTTCCCCAGCCTGTTCGAGCCCGTGCACGGCTCCGCGCCTGACATCTACGGCAAGAACATCGCCAACCCGATTGCCATGATCTGGTCCGGCGCGCTGATGCTGGACTTCCTGACCCAAGGCCAGGGCGCAGGCCGCGCGGCGCACGACGCCATGGTGAGCGCCATTGAAGAAACCATCAAGAGCGGCCCACGCACGCCCGACCTGGGCGGCACGGCCAGCACCACGCAAGTAGGTGAGGCGATTGCGGCGCGCATTGCGGCAGGCTGAAAAGCCGTGCACGGGCGCGCCCAGTGCGATTCGCTCCTGAAATGAGAGCTGCCAGCGCTTGCTGAATAAGCGCTGGCAGCCTTTTTCATTCAAACCTCAGCCTCGCCTGCGTGCACCCACCGCCTGCGCAGCAACATCGCGCAGGCATTCCACCAACAAGCCCGTCACCGGGGTCTGCACCATGGACGGCGTGCACGGCGTGTTCATCGGCCCGGCCGACCTGGCCGCGTCCATGGGCCACCGGGGCAACCCAGGCCACCCCGAGGTGCAGGCCGCCATCGAAGGCGCCATGAAAACCATCATTGCCAACGGCAAGGCAGCGGGCACGCTCACATCCGACCCTGTGCTGGCCCAGCGCTATCTGGACCTGGGCTGCACCTTTGTGGCGGTGGGGTGGATGTTTTGGTGTTTGCCAATGCCGCACGCAAGCTGCGCGGGCGGTTTGCCGGGGCCACTGCAGCGGCAGCGCCCGCCAAGGCAGGCGCAGTCTATTGAGAGGAGAACCCGTCCACAGCCTGCAATTTGAGCAAAAACAGGCTCTGGCGCTTATTCAGCAAGCGCAAGAAGCTATCAAAAGAAGAGCGTCCAACCAGAAGCGGTTTGCCCAACAAAAAAGGCTCCTGAAACCCAGGAGCCTTTTTGCATGGTGTGCGAACGCCAGTCTCAGCTGCCGGCCACCTTCATGCGGTTGACCAGGATGGAGCCCACCGTCTTGGCGCCGTAGCTGTAGGCGTCCGCGCCCACGGCCTCAATGCCTTTGAACATGTCCTTGAGGTTGCCGGCGATGGTGATCTCGTGCACGGGGAAGGCGATCTTGCCGTTCTCCACCCAGAAGCCGCTGGCGCCGCGCGAGTAGTCGCCCGTCACGTAGTTCACGCCCTGGCCCATCAGCTCCACGACAAACAGGCCCGTGCCCAGCTTTTGCAGCATGGCGTCCAGGTCGTCGCTGGCTTGCGTCATGCGCGAGGTCATCACCAGGTTGTGCGAGCCACCGGCGTTGCCCGTGGTCTTCATGCCCAGCTTGCGGGCTGAGTAGCTGGAGAGGAAGTACCCCTCGACGCGCCCGCCCTTGACCACCTTGCGCGGCGCCACGCGCACGCCTTCTTCGTCAAACGGCGAGCTGCCCTTGCCGCCCAGGATGAAGGGGTCTTCCAGAATTTCGATGTGTTTGGGGAAGACCATCTTGCCCAGCGAGTCGAGCAAAAAGCTGCTCTTGCGGTAGAGCGAGCCGCCGCTCACGGCCTGCACAAACCCGCCCAGCAGACCGGCGGCCAGCGTCGATTCGAACAGCACGGGGCATTGCGTGGTGGGGATCTTGCGGCTGCCCAGGCGGCTCAAGGCGCGCTGCGCGGCGTAGCGGCCCACGGCCTCGGGCGATGCCAGGTCGGCCGCGTTGCGCATGGAGCTGTACCAGGCATCGCGCTGCATCTCGCCGTTCTTGCCGGGCAGCGATGCGATGGGTGCCACCGAGAAACTGTGGCGCGAGCTGGCATAGCCACCGCGAAAACCGCGCGTGTGGGCGCTGAAGAAATGGCTTTGCTGGGCCGACACGCCCGCGCCTTCGCTGTTGGTGATGCGGCGGTGGGTCTTGAAGGCGGCAGCTTCGCAGGCCTTGGCCATCTCGGCGGCTTCTTCGCTGGTGATGGCCCAGGGGTGAAAGAGCTGCAGATCGCGGTGGGTTCCGGGAGGAGCGATGTCAGCCGCGTCGGGCAGGCCGGCCACCGGATCCTCGGCCGTGAATCGGGCAATGTCGTAGGCCGCCTGCACCGTTTGCTCGATGGCCTTGGTGGAGAAATCGGACGTACTGGCGTTGCCACGGCGGTGGCCGAGGTACACCGTCACGCCCAGGGATTTGTCGCGGTTGCGCTCCACGTTCTCCAGTTCGCCCTTGCGCACGCTGACCGACAGGCCACAGCCTTCCGACGCTTCGGCACCCGCATCCGTGGCGCCCAACTTCTTTGCATGGGCGAGCGCGCGGTCTACCAGTTCTTCAAAAAACGGCCGGCTGTAGCTGAAGCCGCTGGCAGGCCCGTGGGAGGAAGCAGAAGCCTTGGCAGCGGCCGGGGCGCTTTTCGCGCGGATAGAAGGTTTATTCATAGCGGCGGCTATGATACTTGCCACTGTGGCGCACTCGCTGCCACCTCTCTCTTTGCCCCCACCCATGTCACGCAAACCCAAAAAAGGCTACTTTGTGCGAGGCCAGTTCGTTGCCGAAGGCAGCGAACTGGACATCCAGCTCAAGGCCGAACTCAAAGGCACTCCAGATGCCAGCCGCACCGATCTCAAACGCGAAAGCGACGCCCTTCAAGACCTGGGCAAGGAACTGCTGACGCTGCGCGCCGATCTGTTCGATGCCGTGGGCCTGCCTGACAAGCTCGTCGATGCTCTGGCCGAAGCCAAACGCATCACCAACTTTGAGGGCAAACGCCGCCAGATGCAGTACGTGGGCAAGCTCATGCGCAAGCTCGAACCCGAGATCGTGGAAGCCGCCCGCACTGCCCTGGAAGAACAGCACAAGGGATCGGCCAGCGAGAAGCTGCAGTTGCACCTGGCCGAGCAATGGCGCGACCGCCTCATTGCCGACGACACCACGCTACCGCTGTGGATGGACGAGCACCCGGACACAGACACCCAGCAATTGCGCGCACTGATCCGCCAGGCGCGCAAGGACGCTCCGCCGGTGGACAACGCCGCCGTTTCCCAAGGTCTGGCGCCACGCAAGGGGCGTGCTTACCGCGAGCTGTTCCAGCTTGTGCGCGAGCACTTGGGCGGCACGGGGCTTGAGCGCAGTGACGAATCCGATGCCCAGGACCAAAGCGATGAATGACGCCAGCACCCCCGCCTACGAAGCCGTGAAGATTGGCATCGTGTCGATCAGTGACCGTGCCAGCACTGGTGTTTACGAGGACAAGGGCCTGCCCGCTCTGCAGGACTGGCTGGAACGCGCTCTGCACAACCCCATCCATTTTGAATCACGCCTGATTCCTGACGACACGGCGACCATCAGCGCGACGCTGATCGAACTGGTGAATGCCGGTTGCAGCCTGGTGCTCACCACGGGCGGCACAGGCCCTGCTTTGCGCGACGTGACCCCCGAAGCCACGCTGGCGGTGGCCCACAAGGAAATGCCGGGCTTTGGCGAGCAGATGCGCCAGATCAGCTTGAAGTTCGTGCCCACCGCCATCCTGTCACGGCAGGTCGCGGTGATCCGGGAGCAGAGCTTGATCATCAACCTGCCCGGCCAACCCAAAGCCATTGCCGAGACACTGGAAGGGCTGAAAGACACAGACGGCAAATCCTTGGTGCCCGGAATATTTGCGGCCGTGCCTTATTGCATTGATCTCATTGGCGGCCCGTATCTCGAGACCAAAGACGAACTGTGCAAGGCATTTCGCCCCAAGAGTGCGCTGCGCCCCCTGCGCACCTGACCCGCGCACCAAAGGCCCGGCTGTTGCGCCAGTGCCTGCCCCTGCGCCTGTTGAGCCATGCCTGCCGCCTTTCCCCTTCCGCTGAACGACGACCGCCGCCACCAAGAGCGGCGCATTCTTCGCGTGCAAGCCGAGCTGCACAGGCCGGGTCACGCGCCTCTGGCGGTGCGAACCATCGACATTTCAGAAGGTGGCATCAGCGTGCTGTGCCCCCTGAACCTGCCTGCGCGCACCGAATGCACGATACGCACCTCGCTGCCCATACCACCCACCGGGCGCAAGCCGGTGGAACTGAGCGCAGTGGTGCGCTACAGCATTCTCAGTAGCTGCGGCGGCGGGTTTCAGCTGGGGATGATGGTGCCCTTCGCAGACGAAGCGACGCAAGCGGCCATCCAGCTGTACATGAAAAACTGAGTGCTTGCCAGCAGGCGGTAAGGCGCAGGGGTGGCAAGCGCAGCGACGGAAGAACTACTTGCCCACCAGCTCGTTGAGCTTGCTGGCCTCGAACTGCTCTTTGAGCGCAGCGTCGCATGGCACGCAATCCTGTGTCTTCTGTACGGAGGACAGCTTTTCAATTGCCTGCCACAGCAGGGCAATCTGGTGCTCCTGTGATGAAGCGTTGTCGATCAAGCCACGCATGGCCTGCGACAGCGGGTCGTCCTCTTGCGTGATCCCGTAAGCGGTGAACTTGCGCGGTTGCTGGGGTTCGGTCACGTCGGCGCTCTGTCCCTCTTTGGACGGAATGATGCGCGCCGGAATGCCTACAGCTGTCGCGCCCGCAGGAACCGGCTTGATGACGACGGCGTTGCTGCCGATCTTGGCCCCATCGCCCACCTCGAAGCCACCCAGCACCTTGGCCCCCGCGCTCACCACCACATCTTTTCCCAGTGTGGGATGGCGCTTGGCGCCTTTGTACAGAGATGTACCCCCCAGGGTCACGCCTTGGTAGATGGTGCAACCATCGCCAATCTCGGCCGTCTCACCCACCACCACGCCCATGGCGTGGTCAAAGAACACACGCTCACCGATCTTGGCGCCGGGGTGAATTTCAATGCCCGTGAACCAGCGCGCAAAGTGCGAGATGAAGCGGCCCAGCCACTTGAGCCCATGGCCCCAGCACCAGTGCGCCGGCCGGTGCAGCCACACGGCGTGCAGGCCAGGATAACAGGTGATCACCTCCCAGGTGCTGCGCGCTGCAGGGTCACGGTCGAGAATGCACTGGATGTCGGAGCGCAGGCGGGCAAACATGGTTTTGGTTGTTGTTCGAATATGGAAATGCAGTCTAGCGCTTTGCCTGGGCCGTTTCGATCATCGCTTTGGCGACACCGCGCAGGATGTGGATTTCTTCAGGGCTGAGTTGCGCGCGATTGAAAAGCTGGTTCAGGCGGGGCATGAGTTTCTTGGGCGCAGCAGGGTCCAGAAAGCCGATGCTGGTCAACGCCTGCTCCCAATGCCCCAGCATGCCCGCCACCTGGGCCGCATCGGCCTGCACGCGGGCTGGGGTCGCATCGCCTACCGCAAAGCCGCCCAGCGCCTGGCGCCAGTCATACGCAATGACCTGGATGGCTGCACCCAGGTTCAACGATCCAAAACGTGGATTGGTAGGAATAGACAGGGCGGCGTGGCACCGGTACACGTCTTCGTTGGTCATGCCAAAGCGTTCGCAGCCAAACAAAAATGCCACGCCGGTTTGGCCCGCCGGTGCTGCGCCGCCGCATGCCTCGCACCCCTCTGCGGGGTTTGAAGTGTTTTCGGCCTCTGGCGCTGATGCAGCAAGCGCGAGGCGCTCTTTTTTTAATAGCATCTCGAAGTGCGCACGCGGCTCCACCGTGGGCGGCCCAAAGTCGCGCGGAGTCATGGCGGTGGCGCACAGGTGGCTCATGCCATCCAGCGCCTCGTCCAGCGTGGCCACAACACGTGCGTTCTCCAGCACGTCCAGCGCACCGCTGGCGCGCTGGATGGTTTCTTCTTTGCGAAGCACGTTGGGCCAGCGCGGCGCCACCAGCACCAGGTCGTCAAAACCCATGACTTTCATGGCACGGGCGGCGGCGCCTACGTTGCCGGCATGGCTGGTGTTGATCAGGACAAAACGGGTCTTCATGGACGGGCTACTAGGTAAAAATCCGGCGGTGCAGTTAAAATGGAAGGCTTATTGTCGCCGCCCGCATCGCCCGGCCGCGATCACCGCTCATGATCCGCATGACTTTCACATTGCCCCGCGCAAACTGAAGTCTTGCCAACCACCACAATTTATGTCGTCCAATCTGCACCCCATGCTCAACGTGGCCATCAAGGCCGCACGCGCCGCCGGCGCCATCATCAACCGCGCGGCCCTTGATGTGGAGTCTGTGCGAATTTCGCAAAAGCAGATCAACGACTTTGTGACCGAAGTGGATCATGCTTCTGAAAAGACCATCATCGAAACCCTGCTCACGGCCTATCCTGGCCACGGCATCCTGGCTGAAGAGTCGGGCCAGGAGTACGGCGCCAAAGATTCCGATTTCGTCTGGGTCATCGACCCGCTGGACGGCACCACAAACTTCATCCATGGCTTTCCGGTGTATTGCGTAAGCATCGCGCTCACCGTCAAGGGCAAGGTCGAACAGGCCGTGGTGTACGACCCAACCCGCAACGACCTTTTCACCGCCACCAAGGGCCGCGGCGCGTACGTGAACGAGCGTCGTATCCGCGTGAGCAAGCGCACCCAGCTCAAGGACTGCTTGATCTCTACGGGCTTCCCCTTCCGCCCGGGAGACAACTTCAAGAGCTACATGAACATGATGAGCGACGTGATGCAACGCACGGCCGGCCTGCGCCGCCCAGGTGCTGCCGCGCTCGACCTGGCTTATGTGGCGGCCGGCTTCACCGATGGGTTCTTCGAAACCGGTCTGTCGATCTGGGACGTAGCGGCTGGCTCGCTGCTGGTGACCGAAGCAGGCGGCCTGATTGGAAACTTCACGGGCGAAGCCGACTTTTTGGAGCAACGCGAGTGCATGGCGGGCAACCCCCGGGTGTATGGCCAACTGGTGCCCATCCTGGGCAAGTACAGCAAGTTCGCCAGCGCAGGCGACAAGGCGTCGGTGCGCCAGGCCGCCGCGGACGATTCGTCAGCGGGTGATGCAGCAGGCTCGGTGGAGCAGGAAAGCGCCGACGCCAGCAGCGCTGCGCCCTCTGCAACAGGCGACGCGCCCTTCTAACCGTCCGTTCCGCACCGCGGAACGCGCCCTGCGGCGACTGCGCCCGGGCACATCGGTGCTTGGCGCTCCGCACTCCCCTTTGATCGGGACCTGTGCGGTGGCCGATAGCTGTCTGCGACGCGTACGTCCGGCTCCGCATCGGACGTTGCGCGACCGTGCCCTGGTGTGAAGGGCCGCGTCATCGCACCGTGGGGGCGACTGCATAAGCAGCCGCACTCCCCTCGTGCTGTCGTTACACACCAGCCCCCTTCGTTCGCCACCGTGTGGCCGCCTCAGGGCCTCACCTCGTCTCCCTGCTGCCGCACAAACAGCGCATCTTTTTTCGCGCACTCTTGCCGATGGCGCCCACGCGCTGTAGTTACGGCGCAGCTGCCCGCGGCCCCAGTGGCACTCATTTGAGGTTTGTAGGACGAGGCCTCCTTTCGCAGTCAAACTAAAGACTGCCCAGTTGATGCTGTGCAGAATAGGTCGGGACCTGGCGCAAACCGCCAGACGCGGAGAAGCAATGGTCCCCACCCCTTTGCCCCCGGGCGCAAGCCCCCAGCGCACGCGCCAGGCGTGGTCGGTGCTGATCGTGAGCACGTTCGCGTTCACGGTGTGCTTCATGGT
>DFQQ01000024.1 GCA_002377855.1 Acidovorax delafieldii
CGAGGCCGCCTGCATGGCCGCCCGGGGGCACGCCCTGGCGGCCGCCACGCCCCCGCCGATTCCGTGGCGCCCCGCGCCCGCGCAGGCACTGCCCCGCCCCATCGGCACCGACACCTTCAACGCCGAACGCCTGGCCCGCAGCCAGTCGTGCAGCGAACAACCCTTGGCCTCGCTGGTGGCCAAAGGGCCGGGCTTCGAGACCTTCAGCGTGGCCTGCGCCAACGGCGATGCGCTGGCGATTCGCTGCGAATTTGGCAACTGCAGGGTGTTGCGCTGAAGCCGGTGGGGGTGGCAGGCATCGCAGTGGCGGCGGCAGTGATGCCAGCTCCAGTACTTCGCGGTTTTTTCAAAGATATTGGCCTCTAACGCCCTATCCATAAGTACAAGCAGCTATCAACAATATAGCAACACTACGGCGCAGTTCCCCCCTATCCAGGCACGCGCCGCAGCCCTCACAATGGCGACCATGCTTTCCATTCAAGACATTCGCGACGCGGCCGTCCGGCTGCAAGGCCAGGTGCTCGACACGCCATGCGTTGAATCGCGCACGCTGTCGGACATCGTCGGCGCCAAGGTTTTCCTGAAGTTCGAGAACCTGCAGTTCACCGCCTCCTTCAAGGAGCGCGGCGCCTGCAACAAGCTCACGCTGCTCACGCCCGCCGAGCGTGCGCGCGGTGTGGTGGCCATGAGTGCGGGCAACCATGCGCAGGGGGTGGCGTACCACGCGCAGCGCCTGGGCCTGCGCGCGGTGATCGTCATGCCGCGCTTCACCCCTGGCGTGAAGGTGGAGCGCACGCGCGGCTTTGGCGCCGAAGTGGTGCTGCACGGCGACACGCTGGAAGAAGCGCGCGCCCATGCCTACCGCCTCGCCGACACCGAAGGGCTGGTGTTCGTGCACCCTTACGACGACGAAACCGTGGCCGCCGGCCAGGGCACGCTGGGCCTGGAGATGCTGCAGGCCGTGCCCGACCTGGACACCCTCGTCATCGCCGTGGGCGGCGGCGGGCTGATTGCCGGCGTGGCCACCGCCGCCAAGGCGCTGCACCCGGGCATTGAGATCATTGGCGTGCAAGCCTCGCGTTTTCCGGCCATGGTCAACGCCATCAAGGGCACGCACCACCCCCAGGGCACGTCCACCATTGCCGAAGGCATTGCCGTGGGCACGCCCGGCAAGATCACGCAGGCGGTGATCAAACAGCTGGTGGATGACCTGGTACTGGTGGACGAAGGCGACATCGAACAGGCCGTGCTGATGCTGCTGGAGATCGAGAAGACTCTGGTGGAAGGCGCGGGGGCGGCAGGCTTGGCCGCACTGCTGCGCCACCCCGAGCGTTTCAAGGGCAAGCGCGTCGGCCTCATCCTGTGCGGGGGCAACATCGACCCGCTGCTGCTGGCGGCCATCATTGAGCGGGGCATGGTGCGCTCGGGCCGGCTGGCACGCATCAAGGTCAGCGCGCGGGACATACCCGGCGTGCTCGCCCGCATCACCGCCACGGTGGCGGATGCTGGCGCCAACATCGAGGAAGTGCACCACCAGCGTGCCTTCACCATGCTGGCCGCGCAAAATGTGGAGATTGAACTGGTACTGCAAACGCGGGGCAAGGTCCATGTGGACCAAGTGCTGGAACATTTGCGCACCGCAGGGATGGAAGCCGCGCTGATGTGAGCGCCCCCCTGCCGGGCACGCACTTGCGCGGCAGAACCGCTAGAATCGGCCAACTTTCAGCACTGGAGCATTCACCATGTCGGATCACACCTCGCACACCCCTTCCGAGCCATCGTCTGACCCCGTGGAAAACGTGGTTTCCGCCATGCCCGTGGTGCTCCCCGTGGTGGGCGGCATCATGATGTTCCTGCTGGCATTCATCGCTGTGAAGATGGCCTGAGGCATTTGCCCACCCATTCCAATGAGCCCCGCAGTGCGGGGCTTTTTTTCGCCTGGGCCTGCGCTGCCGCGCCCTTGACCTGCTCTTTTTGGAGAACTCCCCATGCGTTCTGGCAACGCCCTCGTATTGTTTTCTGGTGGGCAGGACTCCACCACCTGCCTCGCCTGGGCGCTGAGCCAGTTTGCGCACGTCGAAACCATCGGTTTTGATTACGGACAGCGTCACCATGTGGAGCTGGAGGCGCGCCACGCGGTGCTTGACGCGATCCGTGCACGATTTCCGCAGTGGCGCTCCAAGCTGGGAGATGACCACATGCTCGATCTGGGGGTGCTAGGCCGCATCAGCGACACGGCGCTGACCAGCGAGACCGAAATCCAGATGACCGCCGCGGGCCTGCCCAACACCTTCGTGCCTGGGCGGAATCTGCTTTTCTTCCAGCTCGCAGCGGCTGTGGGCTATCGGCGTGGTCTGCACACGCTGGTGGGCGGCATGTGCGAGACAGATTTCTCCGGCTATCCCGACTGCCGCGACGACACGCTCAAGGCCCTGCAGGTGGCGGTGTCGCTGGGCATGGGCCAGCGCTTCACCTTCGAGACTCCGCTGATGTGGCTGGATAAGGCCCAGACCTGGGAACTGGCGCGCACCCTGGGCGGAAACGCCCTGGTGGAGGTGGTGCTGGAGCAGTCGCACACCTGCTACCACGGTGTGCGCGAAGAGCGCCACGCCTGGGGTTACGGCTGTGGCACCTGCCCGGCTTGCGCACTTCGCAAGGCCGGATTCGAGCGCTGGAGCACCGGCCAAGGCAGGTAGTGATTGGCCGCAGCGGGTGGCGCAGCCCGGGCACTTCAAATGCATAACCCCATGCAATTTTTGCATTGTTTTGACCCGAGTCTGACAGACAAACGGGCGGCAGATTCATAAAATCGTCATCCCAGCCGACCCGCGGAATGCGTGGAGACGCCTCCGTACCGTGGGGTCTTCGCATTTTTCGCCCGCCGACTGAGCACAGGCGCAGCCCCTTGCGATCCCGCACCCCCGGTGCGTAGTCGTGCCAGGAGCCCGTGTCGAAAAGCCGTTTTTTCAAAGGCAGCGCTCAGCATCGCAATTGCGCCAGGTGTTTGCCGTCGTGAACCGCCCGGTTCGCTTCCTTTGAAAAACCGTTTTTTCAACTTAGGAAGCTCCCGATGAACGCACCCACCATGCAGGGCCTGAATCTCAACGCCCCCGCTTACGTCAAAAACCCGCGCCTGCTGGCTTGGGTGGCCGATATGGCAGCCCTGTGCAAGCCCGACAGCATCTTCTGGTGCGACGGATCCAAGGAAGAGTACGACCGCTTGTGCGAACAGCTGGTGCAAGCCGGCACCTTCAAAAAGCTCAACGCCGCCAAGCGGCCCGGCAGTTTCCTGGCTTGGTCCGATCCATCGGACGTGGCGCGTGTGGAAGATCGCACCTATATCTGCTCGGCAAAAAAAGAAGATGCCGGCCCCACCAACAACTGGATGGACCCCGCCCAGATGCGTGCCACGCTGCAGCCCCTGTTTGATGGCTGCATGAAGGGCCGCACCATGTACGTGGTGCCTTTCAGCATGGGCCCACTGGGCAGCCCCATTGCCCACATCGGCGTGGAGCTGACCGACAGCGCCTACGTGGCCGTGAACCAGCGCCTGATGACCCGCATGGGCAAAGCGGTGTACGACGTGCTGGGTGTGGATGGCGAGTTCGTCCCCTGCATGCACACCGTGGGCGCGCCTTTGGCCGCCGGCGAAACCGACAAGACCAGCTGGCCTTGCAACCCCGCCACCAAGTACATCGTGCACTACCCTGAGACCCGCGAAATCTGGTCGTACGGTTCGGGCTACGGCGGCAACGCGCTGCTGGGCAAGAAGTGCCTGGCCCTGCGAATTGCTTCCACCATGGGCCGTGACCAAGGCTGGCTGGCCGAGCACATGCTCATCCTGGGCGTGACCAACCCCCAGGGCAAGAAGTACCACGTGGCAGCCGCCTTCCCCAGCGCCTGCGGCAAGACCAACTTCTCGATGCTGGTGCCCCCTGCGGGTTTTGAAGGTTGGAAGGTCACAACCATCGGTGACGACATCGCCTGGATCAAGCCCCAAGCCGACGGCAGCCTGCGCGCTATCAACCCCGAAGCAGGTTACTTTGGCGTGGCCCCCGGCACCAATACGCTCACCAACCCCAACTGCATGGCCAGCCTGGACAAGGACGTGATCTTCACGAACGTGGCCCTGACCGACGACGGCGACGTGTGGTGGGAAGGCATGGAAAAAGACCAGGGCAAGCTGCCGTCGCACCTGGTCGACTGGCAAGGCAAGGACTGGACTCCTGAGATCGCCAAGCAAACGGGCGCCAAGGCGGCCCACCCCAATGCGCGCTTCACCGTGGCGGCCACCAACAACCCAGCGCTCGACTCGGCGTGGGACGATCCGGCTGGCGTGACGATTGACGCCTTCATCTTCGGCGGCCGCCGCTCCACCACCGTGCCACTGGTTACCGAAGCACGCAACTGGACCGAAGGCGTCTACATGGCGGCCACCATGGGCTCCGAAACCACAGCTGCCGCCTTTGGTCAGCAAGGTGTGGTGCGCCGCGACCCGTTCGCCATGCTGCCGTTCTGTGGCTACAACATGAGCGACTACTTCCAGCACTGGCTCAACGTGGGTGACAAGATCACTGCAGTGGGCGCCAAGCAGCCCAAGATCTTCACCACGAACTGGTTCCGCAAGGATGCCGAAGGCAGGTTCGTCTGGCCGGGCTATGGCGAGAACATGCGCGTGCTCAAGTGGATGATCGACCGCATTGAGGGCCAGGCCCAGGGCGAAGAAACCATGTTTGGCGTGGCCCCTCGTTACGCGGAGATCAACTGGACCGGGCTGGAGTTCACGCCCGCACAGTTCAGCACTGTGACCAGTATCGACAAGGCTGCGTGGACTGAAGAACTCAAGCTGCACGCCACCCACTTTGAACAGTTGGCGTACCACCTGCCCCAAGCTCTGCTGGACACCAAGGCCGCCATTGAAAAGCGCTTGGCTGCCTGAGCCGCCTCAGTGAACCGAACGGGGGCGCCGTAGCGCTTCATCCATCAAAAGCTGCTCCGCCCAAAGTGGAGCAGCTTTTTTATTGGTCTGCTGGAATGCTGGAAACCAGCGATGGCCGTTGTACGGCTGGCCGGTGCACGCCCAGCCTGACCCTTGGGACAGCCACAGCACCCATTCATGCACACGTAAAAAAAGCCACAGACGTTGTAGCGTACGTGGCTTTTGCCGCAGGGCGTTCAGCGGATGGTCTGAACCCTGCACTGCGACGGGAGTCCTCAGTAGTAGCGGCGAATGTCGGTCAAAGTGGCCACACCCATGGCGTGGTTCAGTTCGGCCATGATGCGCGGGTCCTTCAGGGCCACTTGCCAGGTGCGCTCGTCTTCAGCGGCGCGACGACGGCTTTCGGCCCATGCCTTGGTGCCGGCGCGCAGGGCAACGGCCATGCGGCGCACAGGCATGGTCAACAGTGCCAAAGCGGCGAAGGCAACGATCCACAGCACCATCCAGGCCGCGAGCAAATGACCTTCGCTCCAGGTGTCGATCACTTGGTGCGCTACAACCAGCAAGGCAGAAACAACGGCAGCCAGCAGCAAAGAGGCTGCACCACGGGTACCGTCGAAGTTGGCGGCGATGTCCTTGATGGCGGCAGCCGCGTTTTCAGCGCGGATCACGCCGGGGTGTTCGGTGGGGTAGTCAACATGTGCGAAGCTGGTCATTTGGAAGTCCCTTTTCAAACGCTTTTGGCGAGATTGCCGGGCGAATGTGCGAATCTTAGGGTTTACCCTTTATCTATTCAAATTTATATTTTGAATTCTTCACATTCACATCAGTGATGATTGAGCCATGACCTCTCCAGTCAACTTCCGCTCGCTCGACCTGAACCTGTTGCGCGTGTTTGATGAGGTCATGGCCGAGCGCAGCCTGACCAGGGCTGCCAACAATCTGGCCATCACCCAACCTGCGGTGAGCAACGCCATGCGCCGCTTGCGTGAAGTGGTGGGGGACGACTTGATGGTGCGCAGCGGCCAAGGTGTGGAGCCCACGCCCAGGGCCCTGTCCTTGTGGCCCAGTGTGCGCGACGCGCTGGCGATGCTGCAGGAGTCCCTCTCCCCTGGCGCCTTCGAACCCGCGACTGCCACCTCCACCTTTGTGTTGGCGATGGCAGATGCCACCGCTGCCACGCTGGTGCCTGCGTTGGTGCAGATCATTGAACGCGAGGCACCGGGTATTTCGGTGCGCGTGCTGCCTCTAACAACGCGTGATCCACGCCGTTTGCTGGACGAAGAATCCGCAGATATGGCGGTGGGCTACTTCCCCGCCGCACTCGCGGACCTGACCGCCCGCGCCCAATCCGGAGGCGCCGTGGCCTATGACAGCCGCCGGCTGTACGACGGCGAGTACATGTGCGTGATGCGCCACGGGCACCCGTTGGCCACAGGCGAATTGACCCTGGACGCCTATTGCGGCGCCCGGCACATGCTGGTGAGCTTTTCCGGGCGCCCCTTTGGCTTCATCGACGAGGCCCTGGCCTCGCTGGGACGAAAGCGCCACGTGGTCATCACGGTCAACCAGTTCTTCACTGCCGGCCGGGTGGTGGTGGACTCGGACCTGCTGACGGTGCTCCCCCGCCACTTCGTGCCGGTAACGGGCATTGCTGACAAGCTGGTGCAGCGACCCTTGCCCCTGAATGTGCCCCCAGTGCACGTCGATGCCCTGTGGCGCCGGCGCGGTCCACAAGAGAAAGCCATGGAGTGGCTGCTCAACGCATTGGCACGCTCAGCGCGCAGCATGTTCCCCGATTAGGGGCAAGCGCGGCGCAGGTCCGCGAATGGTCCAGGCAATATTTGCTGCGCAGCCCCCACACCGTCACCGCCTACACTGCCCGAATGAAGATTCAGCTGTTGTCCGACCTGCACCTGGAGGCCCACCCCCACTTTGACCCCGAAGCCGCGCCCGGCGCCGACGTTCTGGTGCTGGCGGGGGATATCGGTTCGTACCAGCAAGGCGGCCAACTCAGCGATGACGATTTTGGTCTCGCTCGGTTCTCGCCCCTGCCCCAATGGGGCGGCTGGCCCACGCCCGTGCTCTTCGTGCCAGGCAACCACGAGTACGACGCGCAGGACTTCGATGAAGCCCACCACCGGCTGCGATGTACCTGCGACAAGCTGGGCATTGCCTGGCTGGAGCGCGAAACGCTGGTGATGGGCGATGTGCGCTTTGTGGGCACAACGCTTTGGAGCGACTTCGACGCACTGGCCGACCATGAGGGCGCGGATAACCCCACCCGCCGGTTGCAACTGCGCGACAAGGCATTCCGCGCCGCCAATTTTTACCTGCGCAAAACGGGGGGCACGCGCAACGGTGAACCATTTTTGGCCGAGCAGCTTCGTGACCAGGCCCTGGCCTGCCAGCAATGGCTGGAGGCGGCCCTGACGACCCCCTTTGCTGGCACCACCGTGGCTGTGACGCACTTCGCACCCAGCCTGCGCAGCGCAGACCCCCGCTACGGCCTGGTCCCCGGCACGGCAGGCTTTTGCAACGCCCTGGACCACCTGTTGCCCCACGTCCAGCTATGGCTGCACGGCCATCTGCACTCGCCCAGCGACTACACCGTGAGCGGCACCCATACAGCCACCCAGCAACCCTGGGAATGCCGCGTGGTGGCCAATCCGCTCGGATATGCCCGCAAGGGGGAACAGGCCACCTTCCAAAGCAGGCTCTGCCTCACCGTATGATCGGCGGCGAAGACCTTTGATCGGTTCAAAGGCCTTTTGGCGGCGCACGACGAAAAATATGACCCAGGTCAAGACAACAACCGCCTGCGCGCATTAGTCTGAACATCATCAACCTGGAGCATTCCATGAACATTCTGCTTGCTGTCGACGGCAGCGCGTACACCAAGAAGATGCTGGCCTACCTGGCCACACACGAAGACCTGCTGGGCGCCAGCCACAGCTACACGGTGTTGACGGTGCAATCGCCCCTGCCCACCCGCGCACGCGCCGCCCTGGGCAAGGATGTGGTGGACAACTACCACGCCGAAGAAGCCGACAAGATCATGGCTCCGGTGGCGAAGTTCCTGGGCCGCCATGGTGTCGAAGCCAAGCGCATGTACAAAGTCGGCCACGTGGGCGAAACCATTGCCAAGGTGGCTGACACCGGCAAGTTCGACCTGCTGGTGATGGGCTCGCACGGTCACGGCGCGCTCGCCACGCTGGTGGTGGGCTCGGTCACCACGCAAGTGCTGGCCCATTGCAAGGTGCCACTGCTGATCGTTCGTTGAGCGAATCTCGCACGCCAGCGAAGCCCCGCACTGCGGGGCTTTTTTTTGCCCGCCACTGCTCCACGCAGTCAAAATAACCAATCAGTTTTTTTACAACCGCAAGGTTTACATTCAAACCGTTTGGTTATAAATTCTCATGGCGCCCATCCTGGCGTGTCATTTCCCCATCGATTCAGAGAGGACGACCATGAAAAAGACACTGATTGCACTGGCCCTGACCGCAGGCGCCACCTTCAACGCGCTGGCTCAGGACATCGTGCAGACCGCGGTCCAGGCCGGCAACTTCAAGACGCTGGTGGCTGCGGTACAGGCGGCGGGCTTGGTTGACACCCTCAAAGGCCCTGGCCCGTTCACGGTGTTTGCCCCCACCGACGAGGCTTTCGCCAAGATTCCCAAGGCCACACTGGACAGCCTGCTGGCTGACAAGGCAGCGCTGACCAAGGTGCTGACGTACCACGTGGTGCCAGGCAAGGTGATGGCCAAGGATGTCGCGGCCGGGAAGGTCAAGACCGTGCAAGGGCAGGAGCTGAGCGTCGCCACATCGGGTGGAGTGAAGGTGGACCAATCCCAGGTGGTGGCTACCGACGTAATCGCCAGCAATGGGGTGATCCATGCGATCGACACGGTGCTGATGCCCAAGTAAGTACCTCGGCAGACCGTTTGTGCCCAACTTGACCTGGAGACACCCATGAACACCCTGTTGAACCGCCGTACCGTGCTGATGACCGCCGCGCTGGGCGCTGGCACCACGCTGCTGCAAGCCTGTGGTGGCGGCGATGACGAGCCCCAGCGCACGATTGTCGAAGTAGCCCAAAGCAACGCTGAGCTCAGCATTCTGGTGGAGGCCGTGGTCGCCGCCGGGCTTGCGCAAACGTTGAGCACGGGCTCACTCACCGTTTTTGCCCCTACCAACGCGGCCTTTGCTGCGCTGCTCAGCGAGCTGGGCATCACCAAGGAAGCTCTGCTGGCCAACAAGCCCCTGCTGACGGCTGTGTTGAGCTACCACGTGCTGGGCAGCAGGGTAGCGCGCGCGGACGTTCCTGCGGGCAAGGCCATCACGCCGCTGTCGGGCGGCTTCTTCAAGATCGAAACCGCAGGCGCTCTCAAGGTCACCGACGGGCGCAACCGCGTGAGCAACATCACGGCCACCGACATCCAGGCCAGCAACGGTGTGGTGCACCTGCTGGACCGGGTGCTGCTGCCTGCTGACAAGGACATTGTGGCCACTGCATCTGCCCTGCCCGACTTCAGCATTTTGGTGGAGGCGGTGGCCGCCGCAGGCCTGGTGAACACGCTGCAGGGCAAAGGCCCGTTCACCGTGTTTGCACCCACCAATGCTGCGTTTGCTGCGCTGTTGGCCGAACTGGGCGTGACCAAGGAAGCGTTGCTGGCCAACACTGCCTTGCTGGCCTCGGTGCTGACGTACCACGTCATTCCGGCGCGCGTGCTCAAGGCCGAGGTGCCCGTGGGCAGCGCCATCACCACGGTGCAAGATCAAACCTTCACGGTCAACGCCAGCTTGGCGATCACCGACCAGCGCGGCCGCTCCAGCAACATCGTGGCGACCGACGTGTTCACGAGCAACGGAGTGATCCACGTGGTGGACAAGGTCATCCTGCCCAGGTAAGCCCATCGCACTCGCAGCGGTGCACGCAAAAAAGCCCGGCAAGCCGGGCTTTTTTTATTGGATGGAGAGCGCGGGGCCGCTGCCTCTGCCTGCCTCTGCCTTTGATCAGCGGGCGGCCAGCCCGTCAAAACAAGTGCGCACCACCAGTTCGACGATCTCGGCGTCAGAGTACTGACCGCCGTCCTTGAGAAACGTAACCACAGGGTCGCAAGCCCGCGCGTACAGGGTGTAAAGAACCACCAGCGGCGGCAGGGTGGGGCTGATCAAACCCTGCTCCTGGGCTTCGGTGATCCACTCACCAATCTGGTCGCTCACCGTCACCAGCCCGTTCAGATAGTCCTTGTTGGCCATGAGCACGGCGCGCAGGCTGGAATTGCGGCTGGGCAGCAAGGGCATCTCGTTGGTGATGAGCCGCTCCAGCGACCAGCGCACCAGCGCCCGCAGTTTTTCGACAGGCGGCATGTCGCCTGGAAGTCCATCAAGGTAAGTGCGCACTCTCTCCAAAATCTGCACCATGGCGGCACTGCACAGCTCTTCCTTGCTGCTGAAGTGCTTGTACAAACTGGCCTTGGCGATGCCGACCGCGTTGGCCACGTCGTCCATGGTCATGGCGTCATACGCCTTTTCGCCCAGCAGGCGGCAGGTGGCTTGCAAAATGGCCTCTTCGCGGGCGAGGTGCATCTGCTCTTTGAAGGAAACTTTGGGTTGCGGCATGGACATGGCTCGCATCTTATACATTGCGGTAGAAAAACAAATGCAGTAGTTGCATTACAACTACTGCGTTCACGTCTATACCGTCGTTTCGACGACACAGCCATACGGGCCGGCGTAGCGCCGCTTTCACTGCGCCCCGCCGCTCAGGTGACCAGGGTCGTTGCCGCCGTGGCCTTCAACGCCTCTGTCAGGGCGTCCAGCAGTTCCGACTCCAGATTCCAGCAGTGCCAGTACAGCTGGATGGGCAGGAAATGCCCCGGCACCAAGTCGATCAGCTTGCCCTCGGCAATCGGTCCGCGCGCGAGCAGCTCTGGCATCACACCCACGCCCCAGCCGGCCGAGACAGCGCGCATCTGCCCTTCGGTGCTGGGCACAAACAGGTGGTTGAGCGCCACGCGCTTGAGCCCGAAGGTGCGCGCCACGAATTCGGCCGCCATATCGTCCTTGCGGTTGAACGAAAGAAAGGACACCTCGCGGAAGTTGTGCGGCGTCAGGCCCTGAGGCAGGTGCTTGCTGGCGAATTCGGCCGACGCCACCGCCACGTAATGCATGGCGCCCAGCGGCACCATCTTGCAGCCGCGCAGCGCCTGCTTGAGCGTGGTGACGCAGCCCAGCACCTGGCCGGAGCGCAGCCATTCCTGCGTGAAGTCCTGGTCGTCGGCAATGATTTCAAGCGGCAGGCGCTGACGCACTAGGTCGTGCAGTGCGCCCATGGCCCAGGTGGCAATGCTGTCTGCGTTGATGGCGATGGAGATGCGTTCGTCCTCGCGTGTGCTGCCCGGTGCGCTGGGGGCCAACTCCTGCAGATCCCGCTCCAGATCGGCGCGCAACAGGCGCAGCTGCTTGGTGTGCTTGAGCAGCAGCTGGCCTGCGCTGGTGGGCTTGAGCGGACGGCTGCGCACGATGAGCACCGAGCCCACCTGCGCCTCCAGTGCGCGAAGGCGTTGCGACACGGCGGACTGGGTCACATTCAGCCGCTGCGCAGCGCGCTCAAAGCCACCCTCTTCCACGATGGCAGCAAGGCATTCCAGGGCGGCAGGGTCGTAGGTGCTCATGATTTCGCAACGGCCGGTACGGCCGGTTCCACTCGGTTTTCACAGGGCACATCAGCACCGCAACACATTAGCAACGCTGATGTTTTTGGAGTAAGTTTAATTTTGCTTTTAGTTGAATGCAATGTCGCGCACACTGCGCCCTCATGAAAACCATTGTCCTCGGCGCCGGAATCATCGGCATCAGCACAGCGTGGCACCTGCTCGAACGCGGGCATGAGGTGGTCGTCGTCGATCGCCAACCCGACGCTGCCCTGGAGACCAGCTTCGCCAACGCGGCGCAGATCTCGGTGAGCTACTGCGAGCCGTGGGCCAACCGCGACGCGCCACTCAAGGCGCTCAAATGGATGTTCGACAAGGAGGCGCCGCTGCTGTTTCGCCCGCAGCTCGACTGGGACCAGTGGCGCTGGGGCTTGAAGTTTCTGGCGCAGTGCAACGACACCGCCTTTGAACGCAATGTGCAGCAGATCGTGGCCCTGGGCGCCTACAGCCACGCCGCCATGAAGGACCTGGTGGGCAGCACCGGCATTGAATACCACCGGCTCGAACGCGGCATCGCGCACTTCTATACCGACCAAAAATCGTTTGACGCCGCAGGCCACGCCGTGGACCTGATGCGCAAGTTTGGCGTGCAGCGCCGCCTGGTCAGCCGGGACGAATTGCTGCAGATCGAGCCCGCATTCAAGGCCTATGGCGACAAAATCACCGGCGGCACCTACACCAGCACCGACGAAAGCGGCGACGCCCGCGTGTTCACGCAAGAGCTGGCCCGTCGCTGCGCTGCGCGGGGCGCACAGTTCCTGTACGGGCACGATGTACTGCGCCTGAACAAGATCGGTGATGCTATTGATTCTGTAGCTGTTATCGCTCGCAACACGGGCGCTGGCGGCCAAAAAGACTTCATCCTCAAGGCCGATGCCTTTGTGGTGGCCTGCGGCTCGTACAGCGCGCCGCTGCTGCGCACCGTGGGTGTGGATTTGCCCATCTACCCCGGCAAGGGCTACAGCGCCACCTTCCCGCTGCTCAGGCCCGAAGGCGCACCCATGGTCTCCACCATCGATGATGGCAAGAAGATCGCCATGAGCCGCCTGGGCAACACCCTGCGCGTGGCCGGCACCATCGAGCTGGGAGGCTTTGACCTGCGCCTGGACAGCCCCGTGGCCCGCGCCCGCTGCAACATGCTCTCGCGCCGCATTGCCGAAATTCTGCCCGGTGTGTGCGACACCCGCACGCCCGAAGAAGGCGGCAACCCCGAGTACTGGACAGGCCTGCGCCCCGCAACGCCCACCAACATCCCCTTCATTGGCCAGACCCGCGTGGGCAAGCTGTGGGTGAACGCCGGCCACGGCACGCTGGGCTGGACGCACGGCGCAGGCTCGGGCAAAGCCATGGCCGAGCTGCTGAGCGGCGAAGTGCCGGCAATGAACTTTGGCTTTTTGGGTGTGCCCACCCCGCGTGCAATGCGCGGCGCAGTGCCCGCCTGATCTTCCGTCCCTGCCCCAAAGACGGGGGAGCAGGGTGCGGCAGCGGCCCACCCCGGCATGCCGCCGCTACCATCAGCGGCATGCCGAACACCACACCGCACTACCTCTTCCTGACCGCGTCCACCCGCGAAAGCGGCCACCTGGGCAACACCGAATGGCTGGCCCAGCAAGCCGCTGCCGCGCTGCCTGCGGGCACCAAGCAAACCTGGCACCACTTGGCGCGCATGAACCTGCCGCCGTTTGGGGACCTGCGCCACACCGTGGGCAGCTACCCCGCGCCCGAAGGCGACCTGAAGACCCTGCTGGACGCCACGCTGGCGGCCACGCACATCGTGTTCGTGTCACCCGTGTACTGGTTCAGCATTCCGTCGCCCCTCAAGACGTACCTGGACCACTGGAGCGGCTGGATGCGCGTGCCCGGCCTGCCTTTCAAGGAGCAGATGGCTGCCAAGTCGCTGTCCCTCATCACCACCAGCGGCGACCGCGCCAAGGCCCAGCCCATGATCGATTCGGTGGAGCTGTGCGCCAAGTTCCTGTCCATGCACTGGGGCGGCGCACTGTGGGGCAAGGGCGGGGCACCCGGTGCGGTGCAGGCGGATGCGCAGGCCGTGGCACAGGTTGCGCAATTTTTGCTACCAAAATAAGAGCTACTGGCGCTTTCCACATAAGCGCCGCAGCCCGATTTCATTCGAAACCCGGCCCGATCAACGCTGCAGGCCCGGTGGCTTTACCCCGGCCACGGCATCGGCATCGGCACCATGGAGCAGCCGGGTGTTCATCCAGTGGCGCAGGTCGCGCCACATCGCGCGCACTTCAGCGTCGGGCGGCATGCTCAGCGCGTGCTCCAGCTCGATGGTGACCACGGGCACGCCCCGGTGCAACCCACCGTAATGCCCGAGCGATCCGGGGAACACCCCCAGCTTGTCCATGCGCAAGCGGCCCAGCCGGGCAGGCGGGTCGTGCGGGCCGTCAAAGTCCAGCACGCCATAAGGCGCATGGATGCTGACCACCAGCTGCGGCTGGAACTGGTCCATCTGCTGGTGCAGAAAACGCGATTCCGGCTCGGACAGCGGCGTGTGGCCGGGCCAGCGGCGCGGGTCCTTGCGGGTGCGCTTTTCCCAATATACGGGGGCTTCCTCGGCCCAGCCGGGCGTGGGAAAGTTGCGGTTCAGATCCACCCCGCTGGCATTCACGCGGGTGGGCCTGGGGGCGAGCAACCCGTCTGGGTTGAGCACCGGAATGAAGCGCCAGTGCACCGGCGCAGGTGGTGCAGCAACGCCCTCCGCGCCCTGGGGCCCATCCGGCAGCGCAGGCGAAGGCCGCACACCGGTGCCTTCGGCCGACGCCATGCCGATCCAGCGCAGCGCCAGCGATGCGGCGGTCAGCTCATCACCGTGCATGGCCCCCACCACCAGCACACGCAGTGGCCCAAGCCCAGGCTGGTTTTTGACAGTGCGAGCGGGCGCAGCAGGGTGGTAGATCACATCGCGCCAGTACAGGGGCGCACCCTGGCGCGACTGGGCGCCGCTGGCTCGCAGCTGGGTGGCCAGGCACTGCTCGCGCGACACGCCCGGCAAGCGCGGCAGCAGCAACGCGCAAGCGGCCCCTGCCGTATCAGCGGTATCGGCCGCATCAGCCGCATCGCCCTGCAGCGGCTCCGTCCCTGGGGCCAATGGCGCCTGACTTGCCCCGCTGGTGGTTGTGGCCGCGCGGGCCACAGCAACGGTCGGGTCGGCCCGCCTGTGCGCCCTCAGCTGCAATGCAGCCACCGCGGCAGGACCTGTTGGCGCCGACGCGTCGGCCACCAACCCATAGACGCGGTTGGGCGCTTGGGACGCCGGCCACAGCTGAGCAGGCAACCACAGCGCGCCAGCCACTGTGCCCACCGCGAGCAAACCGAGCGCCAGGAAGCGCGACAGACGGGGCGCCAATGCACCACCAACCGCAGCCTCCTCGCCACGCTGCCGCGCCACGGGCGGCACGGCGGTGGGTGGCCGGGTCCTGTGCGTGGCTTGCGTTGAGGTCAATGCAGTACCCGCCGCGTGGCCAAAAATTCGAGCAACGCGGCGTCAAACACCTCGGGGCTCTCCAGCTGGGGCCAGTGGCCAATGTTGGGCAGGCTCAGGTGGCGGGCCTCGGGCATCAACTCGGCCAGCGCCTGCAGCGCCGCCGGCGGCGTGCAGTGGTCGACTTCGCCCCCCACCAGCAAGGTGGGCGTGTGCACATTCACCCACGCCTGGGCCCAGCGGTCAAAGCCTTGCATGGCCTGCAGTGCGCGGCGGTAGGTGGCGGGGTGCACCTGTGCCAACGCGTGTTCGGCCAGCCGCACGCCTTCGGGCAGGGCCCCGGGGCCAATGCACTGGGGCACCAGCACCTGTGCCAGCTGCTGCATGCTGCCGCCAGGCTGCTGAGCAGCATCCAGCGCACGCTCGCGCGGGGCCAGCCAGTCCTGCACGGCCTGCGCATCTAGCGCCGGGCCACCCGCGCAAAGCACCAGGCGGCGCACCACCTCTGCGCGCCGCACCGCTACCTCCAGCGCGAGCATGGCGCCCATGCCGTGCCCCACCAGGGCCACGGGGCCGCATTGCAGGGCATCGATCAGCGCCAGACAACTTTGCGCCAGGCCCTTGAAGGTATAGGGCTCAATCGGTGCGCTGTGCCCGTAGCCCGGCATGTCCCACGCCACGGCGCGGTAGCCGGCACTGGCCAGCATCTCGACCTGGGGGGCGAAGGTAAGGTGATCGCCGTCGGCATCGTGCAGCATGAGCACGGTGGGGCCGGAGCCCAGGGCAGAAAAGGTGGGAAGCAAAGCCATACAGAAATGAGTGCCTGGTAACCCGCGCCGCACATGGGCGCAGGTGGCACTCCATAATAGTTCCATCCCCCCTGATGGCGGCCCAGCGCCCGAACTTTGTGAACAGCCCCCTGCCCCGCCCTGCCCTGGCATTGCCCCCCAGCTTCTCTTCCCGCGAATTTCGCAATGCGCTGGGCATGTTCGCCACGGGCGTGACGATCGTCACCGCCCGCAACGCGGCGGGCGAACTGGTCGGGCTCACGGCCAGCTCGTTCAACTCGGTTTCGCTGGACCCTCCGCTGGTGCTGTGGAGCCTCTCGCACGGCGCCAGCAGCATGCCCGCATTTGCCAATGGCTCCCACTACGCCATCCATGTGCTGGCCGCCGACCAAAAAGCCCTGGCCGAGCGTTTTGCCACCCGCGGCATCGACCGCTGGGCCGGGGTGGAGCACCAACCCGGCATCAACGGCGCCCCCTTGCTGGCGGGCGCGGCCGCCACGTTCGAGTGCTTTAACCGCAGCCAGTACAAAGAGGGCGACCACACCATTTTTGTGGGGGAGGTGGAACGCTGCGAACACCGTGAAGGCGCATCGCCCCTGCTGTACCACGGGGGCAAGTTCTATACCGAGCACCCGCTGTAGCGCGGCGCCTGCGCTGCAGCGTCAGTCTGCGGCAGCCCCTTTTGATCCATTTGACGATGTCCTCGGCGCATTGCGGGGTGTGTCCAGCTGCCTGCCCGCAACCTCTAACGTACTGGGTCTTGGGGTTGGCCGGCAGTTTGTCGGCCATGTAGCTGCGCAGCCTGCTGAAAATGGGGTCGGTCTCGCCCACCACCGTCATCACAGGCGTCGCTGCGGGGATCCTGCCGGGCGTGAGGGACATTTCGGCGTCCGCATCCGGGTCAAAGTACGACATGAAGTTGCGCGGCGTGGCCACCACGGGCTGTTGGCGCCGCTGGTTGATGTCGTTGAATTGCTCCGGCGTATCGAGGCCAGAGCCGCCGTGCCCTCAGCGCACCGTGTCGGGCAGCTCGATCTTGACCTCCAGCACCTCCAGGTTGTCCTGGCGTTCCAGCTGCACCTTGAGGTCTTCGGGGTTGATCTTGACGTATTTGGAGATGACGGCCACCAGCTCGCGCTGCAGGGCGGGCAGGTAGTCAGGCTCGGACGCATTGCGGCCGTTGCGCTCGTGCGCCAGGATGATCTGCAGCCGCTCTTTGGCCACGCTGGCGGTTTTTTTCTTCTCGCCAAGAAGGAAGGAGAGGAAGGACGCCATGGCTTATTTGCTCCCGAACAGGCGTTTGAAGAAGCCGGGCTTTTCTGCCTCGATGAAGCGCAGGGGCTTTTCCTGGCCCAGAAATCGATCGATCACGTCCTTGTACGCCTCGGACACGTCGGTGCCCTGGGCGTGGATGGCGGGGGTGCCCTGGTTGGACGACTGCAGCACCACTTCCGACTCAGGAATCACGCCGATGAGCTTGATGCGAAGGATGTCCTGGATGTCTTCCAGGCTCAGCATCTGGCCATCTTCCACGCGGCTGGGGTTGTAGCGGGTGATGAGCAGGTGCTCCTTGATGGGCTCGCCGCCCTCGATCGCGCGCTTGGTCTTGCTGCCCAGCATGCCCAGGATGCGGTCGGAGTCGCGCACGCTGGAGACTTCGGGGTTGGTCACCAGCAGCGCCTCGTCAGCAAAGTGCATGGCCATGAGCGCCCCGCTTTCGATGCCGGCGGGCGAGTCGCAGACGATGTACTCAAAGCCCATGGTGGCCAGATCGTTGAGCACCTTCTCCACGCCGTCCTGCGTCAGGGCGTCCTTGTCGCGCGTCTGGCTGGCGGCCAGCACGAACAGGTTGTCGCACTGCTTGTCCTTGATGAGGGCCTGGTTCAGGTTGGCTTCGCCGTGGATTACGTTGATCAGGTCATACACCACACGGCGTTCGCAGCCCATGATGAGGTCGAGGTTGCGCAGGCCGACGTCAAAGTCGATCACGGCGGTCTTGTGGCCGCGCAGGGCGAGGCCGGATGCGAAGCTGGCGCTGGTGGTGGTCTTGCCCACGCCACCTTTGCCGGAGGTCACGACGACGATTTTGGCCATGTGTTGTTAGTTCTCAGTGGGTTGATACAAAGCGGATGGGCCCATCAAGCCAGCGGCTCGATGATGAGTTTTTCACCGTCCAGGCGAACCTGGGCGGGCTTGCCGGCCACGTTGTCGGGCAAGGCAGTTTCGGTGGTGCGGTAGATGCCGGCGATGGAGACGAGCTGGGGCTCCAGGCAGGTGCTGAAGATGCGGGCTTCGGTGTTGCCCCGTGCGCCCGCAATGGCGCGGCCGCGCAGCGGGGCGTACACATGGATGTTGCCGTCGGCAATCACCTCGGCACCAAAGCTCACCACGGCCATCACCACCAGGTCGGCGCCGCGCGCGTACACCTGTTGGCCCGAGCGCAAGGGCTTGTCGACTACCACGGTCCCGGGGCCCGCCACAGGCACTTCACGCACCACCTCCACCTCGCGGACCACTTCGCGCACCACCTCTACCGGGGCGGGGGCTTCAGCGCGGGCGGGCGGTGCGTCGGGGGCGGCCGCCAGACCTGCGGCGCGGGCGGCCTCCATCTGGGCGGGACTGCCTCCGCGCACAGCCACAGGCAGCGTGTGCTGCTCGCGCAGCTGCTCGGTAATGGCGGCAAAGTCGATGGGTTCCTCGGCGTCGCGAACGGGTGTCAGGTCAATCAGCACCGGATCCTGGTCAAAAAAACCAGGCGCGTCGGCCACGCGTTCTGCCAAGTCCACAGCAAACTGCGCCGCGTCGGTGGTCTTGAGCACCACAGCCACCACGGGCAGTGAAGCGCTTTTGAGATCAAAGCTGGTGCGGGTTTGAGCCGCCGTTTCAGTGGCCATGGAAGGGATGGTTCAACGGCCACGCCACCGGGCGCAGCCAAAAAGCCTGAGTGTAGCGGCAGCGCATGCCTTGGCATCACAGCGCGGGCAGCCGCTCACATTCGCTTTCATGAGAGTGCTTCCTGGCGCCAGGGCGGCAGGCGCACGCCGCAATGCAGGCAGTACAACGCTTGGGGCAAATGGCCTTCGGTCAGGCATTCGTGGCAGGTGCGGGTGGTGGGCACTTGTGGCGCCCCGCCTTTTTGCGACGCCATCTCGGCCGTCACGATGCCGGTGGGCACCGCCAGGGTGCCCCAGCCCAGCAACATCATCGCCGACGCGATGAACCGCCCCATATCGGTCTTGGGGGTGATGTCGCCAAATCCCACGGTGGTCATGGTCGTGATGGCCCAGTACACCGCGGTGGGAATGGAGCCGAATCCGTTGGCCGGCCCCTCCACCACGTACATCAGGGTTCCCATCACCAGCACAATCATCAGCACGGCGCTCAGGAACACAATGATCTTGCGACGGCTGGCCCGCAGCGCCTGGGCCAGGCTGCTGTATTCGGTCATGTAGGCCGTGAGCTTGAAAATCCTAAAAATGCGCAGCAGCCGGAGCACCCGCACGTCGATGAGCACATGCGCCTCTGGCAGCAGCAGTGCCAGATACGTGGGCAGCAGCGCCAGCAGGTCGACGACGCCAAAGAAGCTGGTGGCGTAGCGCAATGGGTGGCGCACGCACAACAGGCGCGCCACGTATTCGGCGGTGAACAGCAGCGTGAACACCCATTCAGCCGCCCAGAACGCCCCGTGCCAGCGGGCTTGGAGATGGGGCACGCTGTCGGCCACCACCACTGCCACACTGGCCAGGATGAGTGCAATGAGGGCCACGTCAAAACGCCGCCCCGCACGGGTGTCGGCCTCGAAGATGATGGTGTACAGGCGCAAGCGCCAGCCCTGCAGGGATGTTGGCGAGGCGTCGGCAGCGGAGGGAGCATGGGGCATTGCGTTATTGAACCCTGAAGCGGCGCCCGTGTCACCTCACATAATCAAGGCATGACCCCCACCAGCACTGGCGCACGCAAAAACCACCTCGACACCCTTTCCATCACGCTGCTGCTGGTCTGCTGCATGTTCTGGGGGTTCCAGCAGGTTCTGGTCAAGGCCACCGTGGCCGAGGTGCCACCGGTGTTCCAGGCTTTTGTGCGCTTTGCGATGGCAACCGCCGCGGTGGCAGCATGGTGCCTATGGCGCGCCCGGGCCGCCCCCAGCCCCCGCGCCGCACCCGGCAGCTGGCCCGCCGGCCTGCTGGCTGGGGCTCTGTTTGCCGGCGAGTTTGCGTGCATCTACGTGGGCTTGCAGTACACCTCGGCCTCGCGACTCACGGTGTTTTTGTACAGCTCACCATTTTGGGTAGCGCTGCTGCTGCCGCGATTCATTCCTGGCGAGCGGCTGCACGCCTGGCAATGGCTGGGCTTGGCGGCGGCGTTCGTGGGCGTGGGGCTGGCGCTGGGCGATGGAATGGCGAGCCGCGGATCCGGCGCCCATCCTCTGGCCTGGCTGGGCGATGTCCTGGGGCTGGCTGCGGGCCTGATGTGGGCATTGACCACGGTGGTCATCCGCAGCACGCCACTGGCCCGCGTGGCGCCCGCGCACCAGTTGCTCTATCAGGTAGCCGTGAGCACCGCGCTGCTGCCCCTGCTGTCATTGGCGCTGGGCGAGACGTGGTCGTGGCACTTCAGCGCGTTCGCCTGGGCCTCCCTCGTGGTGCAGGCCGTGGTGGGAGCGTTTGTGAGCTACCTGGCCTGGATGTGGATGCTGGCGCACTACCCGGCCACCAAGATGTCCTCGTTTGTATTTCTCACGCCAGTGTTTGCGCTGCTCTTTGGCGCAGGCTGGCTGGGCGAACCCATCACCCCCGGGCTGGTGGCCGCCCTGGCCTTGGTGGCGGTGGGGATCGTGCTGGTGAACCGCAAGCTGGCCGCCGCCCCTGCGGCTGCAGACGGGGCGTAGGTCTGCCATGCACGGCCACACTGAAAGTGCCGCGAACCCTTTTAGCGTGGCGTCAGAATTTCGGAATGCGGATCCGGCTGATCATCAGTGAGCCCGACACCGCGAACAAAAGGACCAGTGGGTGCAGCGTGAACCCGGCCAGCACCATGCTGCCGCCCCACAGGTTGGAGCCGACGGCGCCTTGCGCGGCGGCCAGGGCCAGCAGGGCCACCAGGACGATGGAAGTGGGAATGGGCGTGCCTTCGAAGTACCTGACCTTGCCGTCGTCGCCCGACAGCGTTTCGGCGGTGACGTTGTAGCGGGCCAGGCGCGAGACCCCGCAAGCCACGAAGTAGGCCAGCACCACGCGGTCGTACAGGCCCTGCATGCCACAGCCATAGGCAATGATGGCGGGCGCCACGCCGAAGGAAATCACGTCGGCCAGCGAGTCCAGTTCGCGTCCCATGGCGGAACTCTTTTGGCGCCAGCGGGCGATGCGGCCGTCCAGCACATCAAAAATGAGCGCTGCCAGCACCAGGGCCGCTGCGAAATAGATGTGAACCACGTCCTGGGTGGCCAGGTAAGACATGGCCGAGAACAGCGCGCCCACGCCACAGACCGCGTTGCCAAGGGTGAACCAGTCCGCGAGGTGGAATTCGCGAATCATGGAAAAAC
The DNA here is from genome assembly GCA_002377855.1 of Acidovorax delafieldii. GTDB lineage: Bacteria > Pseudomonadota > Gammaproteobacteria > Burkholderiales > Burkholderiaceae_C > Acidovorax > Acidovorax delafieldii_A. The sequence goes on from DFQQ01000024.1 coordinate 21,436, forward strand.
GTTTGGGATGCTGGGGAGTGTTCATGGAGAGGGCGCCTGTGACACACAGTGAAAACAAAAGTCAATTATGGGCGTGCCCAGCGGCTGCGGGGCACATAGACTGCTGCGCACGAGGTTTGATGCGGTGTTTGGCAAAGGATATGGCACAGCAGGCGTCCGCAAGCCCGCTCCCACGGCGGCTCTGACACTTGCTTACTCCTTGGGTACTCGCACAAAGACCCTCAACGCAGCGGGGTTCAAATGGCCCTGTCGCCTCACCCCTTAGTTGCCCCGGCGCCCAGGCTTCCCGTTCAGAGCCAGGGTGACCGGCTGGGTTGAATGGGGGCCAGAGGGGGCCAAAGGCCCCAGCGGCGCGGAGCACTGCCCGAAACACACAGATGCCTTGGGCTCGGCTCTCGCAGTGCACGCATGCTCCAGTGGAATAAAACGCCTGCAGCGCCCTAAAAATGGGCGGTAGAAGCTACATTTTTTATAGCGAACTCGCCCGCTCAGCTGCAAAGGCCACGTACCAGTCCAGGCAGCCCGGATTGGCCATGGCGTCCTTGTTGACCACCTTTTCGATGGGCTGGCCCAGCAGCAGTTTCTTGATGGGCAACTCCTGCTTCTTGCCGCTGAGCGTGCGCGGCACCTCGGCCACCACAAAAATGTCGTCGGGCACGAAGCGGGGGCTTAGCGCCGTGCGGATGGCCGCATGGATGCGCCCGCGCAGCGCGTCGTCCAGCGCCACGCCGGGGCGCAGCACCACGAAGAGCGGCATGTAGCTCTCGCGGCCCAGGTATTCCAGGTCCACCACCAGGCTGTCGAGCACCTCGGGCAGCGATTCGACCGCGCTGTAGATCTCGCTCGTGCCCATGCGCAGGCCGTGGCGGTTGATGGTGGCGTCGCTGCGCCCATAGATGACGCAGCCGCCGTTGGCGCCGATCTTGAGCCAGTCGCCGTGGCGCCATACGGCCCCCATGCTGGCCGGGCCGTCGCCACCGCCGGGCTGGCGGCCGTGGCCTGCGGGGTACATGTCGAAGTAGCTCGACAGGTAGCGCGATCCATCCTGGTCGCCCCACAGGAACAAAGGCATGGACGGAATGGGCTGCGCGCAAACCAGCTCGCCCACGGCGTCCTGCACGGGGCGGCCCTCGGCGTCCCACGATTCCACGGCCGCGCCGAGCATGCGGCACTGCATCTCGCCGGGCACCTGGGGCATCTCGCGATTGCCGCCGATGAAAGCGCCGCAGAAATCCGTCCCCCCGGAAATGTTGTTCCACCAGATGCCATGCGTGCCCAGCGCTTCAAATTGCGCCGTGCCCCACTGCTGCACCTCGGGCGACAGCGGCGAGCCGGTGGTTCCCAGGGCGCGGATGCGAGTGAGGTCGCCATAGTCGCTCAGCGTGATGCCCGCCTTCATGCAGTTGGCAAAAAACGCCGCGCCCGCGCCAAAAAAGGTCACGCCCGTCTCGGCCGCAAAGCGCCACAGCACGCCCCAGTCCGGGTGCTCCTTGCTACCGCCGGGGTTGCCGTCAAAGATGACGCAGGTGGTGCCCGAGAGCAGGCCGCTCATCTGCGCGTTCCACATCACCCAGCCCGTGGAGCTGTACCAGTGGTAACGCTCGCCAAAGCTGTTGGGCTCGTAGCTGCAGCCGATGTCGTTGTGCAGCACCTTGAGCTGCAGGGCCACCAGCATGCTGCCGCCGTGGCCGTGCACGATGGGCTTGGGCAAGCCCGTGGTGCCGCTGGAGTAGACGATCCACAGCGGGTGGTCGAACGGAAGCCACATCGGCTCAAAGGCGGCGGTTTCGGCATCATTTTTGGCTGTAGCGCCCGTCCAGCTTGCGCAACCAGCTATCAAAACAGAAGCATCCAGGTTGCCCAGCAGCACGGTGTGTTGCACGCTGGGCAGGGCCTCGCGCAACTCGGCCAGCACGCTGGTGCGGTCGTGGTCACGCCCACCGTAGGTCACGCCGTCCACGGCGATCAGCACCTTGGGCTCGATCTGGCGGAAGCGGTCGAGCACTGCGTGCGTGCCCATGTCGGGCGCGCAGATGCTCCACACCCCGCCAATGCTCACTGTGGCCAGGAAGGCGATCATCGCCTCGGGCACGTTGGGCAAGTAGGCGGCCACGCGATCGCCGGGCTGGATGCCCTGGGCCTTCAGGTGCAGCGCCAGCGATGCAACCTGGCGGCGCAACTCGGCCCAGCTCAGCTCGCGGTGCTGGCCTTTTTCGTTGCGACTGATGATGGCGGGCAGCCCGGCGGCATCGGCAGCGTCCACGTGGCGCATCACCTGGCGCACGTAGTTCACCTGGGCGCCTGGAAACCATTGCGCGCCGGGCATGGTGTTCTTGGCCAGCACGGCGGTGTGCGGTGTGGGCGACTGCAGCTCAAAGTAATCCCACACGCTTTGCCAGAAGGCGTCCAGCTCGGTGGTGGACCAGCGCCACAGCGCGTCGTAGCTGTCGAACTGCAGGCCACGTGTCTCGCGCAGCCAGTTCTGGTACAGGCGAATCTGTGGAACGTAGGGTGGGGGGGTGTTGTGTGTCTCCATGCGGCCCAGCGTACCAGCGCCCCGCCAGCGGGGCCAGCCGGGGCGTCGCCGAATTGACAGCCGGCCAGGCCGCGCAGCGTCAGTCCGTCATCTCGTCCAGGCTGGTAATGGCGTAGCCCTTCTCGCGGATTTGTTCACCCGGCTTTTCCATACCGTAGTCAGCCCAGCGGTCGCTCGCCTCGTCGAGCTCCAGGGCCGTGGCTTCCCGCTCCCAATCGGTGTTGATGGCCTCTTGGGGTATGGGCCGTCCCTCGGGCACGGCGAGGTGGGAGAACTTTCCTTCGGCTTCTGGGCGGCGGTAGATGTCAACGCGCATGGGTCGGCTCCTTTGGGGATGGGATAAAAGTCAACTTCAGACGCTAGCTCGTCATGGAACCGGGCAGCGTAGGAAAACAGCGCCTGCCGCGCACGCAGGACGTGTCTTACAAGGCGGCAGGATGTTGTCTGGCAAGCCGTTGCGCCGCTGCCGCTCGGTGCGGCGGCGAGGCATGTGGGTCAATGGATTGCAACCCTTTCATGCCCTGCGGGCCAACCGCAGCGGCTGGTTCTGAATCTCCCTAGCTCCCAAGGAAACACCTGTGCAGGCCACGCTCCCCCAGACTCCCAGCGCCGCGTTCACCCCGCACGACGCCTACCTTTTCCGGGAGGGAACCCACGCACGGCTTTACCAGGCACTGGGCTGTCACCTGCGCCCCCGTGGCGCGGGCGCGGACATGGCGGTGTGGGCCCCCAACGCCACGGCGGTATCGGTCATCGGCGACTGGAACGGCTGGAACGGCGAGGCCGATCCGCTTCACCCCCGCAGCGACGACAGTGGCGTGTGGGAAGCGCATGTGCCCGGCGTGGCCCACGGACAGGCGTACAAATACCGCATCGTCACCCGCGATGGGTATGCGCTGGAGAAAGCCGACCCCTTCGCCATGTGCGCGGAGATGCCTCCTGCCACGGCCTCGCGCGCCTGGGCGCTGGACTATGAATGGAACGACCAGCAGTGGATGGCGACCCGCGGTGAGCGCAATGCGCTCAATGCCCCCATGTCCATCTACGAGGTGCATCTGGGCTCCTGGCGGCGCCAGCATGGGCAATTCATGGGGTACCGCGACCTGGCGCACGCCCTGGCCGACTATGCGGTGGATATGGGCTTCACGCATGTGGAGCTGATGCCCATCACCGAGCACCCGTTCTACGGCTCGTGGGGCTACCAGACCACGGGCTACTTTGCGCCCACCGCTCGCTACGGCACGCCGCAGGACTTCATGTACTTTGTGGACCACTTGCACCAGCGCGGCATTGGTGTGCTGCTGGACTGGGTGCCGTCGCACTTTCCGGACGACGCGCACGGGCTGGCCCGGTTTGACGGAACGCACCTGTACGAGCACGCCGACCCGCGCCAGGGCTTCCACCCCGAGTGGAACTCCAGCATCTTCAACTATGGCCGCCACGAAGTGCGCAGCTTTCTGGTGTCGTCGGGCCTGTTCTGGCTGGACAAGTACCACTTGGATGGCTTGCGCGTGGACGCAGTGGCATCCATGCTGTATCTGGACTACGCGCGCAAGCACGGCGAGTGGATTCCCAACCGCCACGGCGGGCGCGAGAACCTGGAAGCCATCGAGTTTTTGCGGCACCTGAACCGATCGCTGTACCGCGACCACCCCGACACGGTGAGCATTGCCGAGGAATCCACCGCCTGGCCGATGGTGTCGCGCCCCATCGAGATGAACGGCCTGGGCTTTGGCATGAAGTGGAACATGGGCTGGATGCACGACTGCCTGGCCTACATGAAGGAAGACCCGATCAACCGGCGCTACCACCACCACAAGCTCACGTTTTCAATGGTGTACGCCTTCAACGAGAACTTCGTGCTGCCGCTCTCGCACGACGAGGTGGTGTATGGCAAGGGCTCGCTCATCAACAAGATGCCTGGCGACGATTGGCAGCAGTTTGCCAACCTGCGGGCGCTGCTGGGACTGATGTGGGCGCACCCTGGCAAAAAGCTCCTGTTCATGGGGGGCGAATTCGCGCAGCGCAGCGAGTGGACGCACGAGGGCGAACTCGACTGGCCTTGCCTGCATGGCGAGCGCCACAGCGGTGTGCAGCGCATGGTGCAGGCGCTCAACCGCGTGTACCGCGCAGAGCCCGCCCTGCACCAGGTGGACTTCTCGGCCGAGGGCTTTGCCTGGCTGGAGGCGGACGATACAGACCAAAGCGTGATTGCCTTCCTGCGCAAGCCCGCGCGCGGCAGCGGCTCGGCGCCTGTGCTGGTCGTTTGCAACATGACCCCCATTCCGCGCGAGAACTACCTGGTGGGTGTGCCCCAGCCAGGGTACTGGCAGGAAGTTCTGAACACCGACGCTCGCGAGTACGGCGGCGCTGGCTGGGGCAACCTGGGCGGGGTGCATGCCACCCCCGTGCGTGCACACCACTGCACGCAGTCGCTGTGCCTCACCCTGCCGCCGCTGTCCACCTTGATCCTGAAACCCCAGCCCCCCACTGCCCATGCCATTGACTAGCACCACCCCCACCCTGCTGAAGCCCGTTGCGCCAGCAGCCACCGTGGCCTCCATGGGGCCTGCAGATGGTCGCGTCCGCGCCGTGGTGGAGGCCGTATTGCCCGTGGTCGACGCGGGGCGCTTTGCCGTCAAGCGGATTGCAGGCGAGCCATTCACCGTGACGGCCCACTGCTTTACCGACGGTCACGACGTGCTGCGGGCCATGCTGGTGTGGGGCAGCGACGCTGATGCCAGTACCCAGGAAGTGCCAATGGCTGCCATGGGCAACGACGAATGGCAGGCCACCTTCGTGCCCCCGCAGCCCGGCCGCTACACCTACACCGTCATCGCCTGGGTGGACGCTTTTGACTCGTGGCGCCGCGAGTTGCAACGGCGGGTGGACCCGCAGGACATCCTGATCGCCGCGCGCGTGGGCGCCATGGAGATTGCAGCCGCAGCGCAGCGCGCCACGGGCAAGGACAGCGCTGCACTCGTGGCCTGGGCCCAGGCGCTGGAAGACGGTGCGGTATCGGCATCTGCCATGGCCGAGGATGAAAAGCGCACCACGAACATCCAGGCGCTCAAGGAACTGGCGCTGGATGCCAGCTACGCGGAGCTGATGGCACGCTACCCCGACCGCCGCCACGAGTACCGCTACCCCACGGATCTGCCCTTGGTGGCAGACCGTGAACGCGCGCGCTACAGCACGTGGTACGAGCTTTTTCCGCGCTCGACCTCCCCACGGCCCGATGCCCACGGAACCTTGCGCGATGTGCTCGCCCGGCTGCCCGCGATCGCCGCCATGGGATTTGACGTGCTGTACTTTCCGCCCATCCACCCCATCGGCAGGGTGCAGCGCAAAGGCCAAAACAATGCCCTGCTCGCCAAGCCTGGCGATGTGGGCAGCCCCTGGGCCATTGGTGCCGAGGAAGGGGGGCACAAATCCATCCTGCCCGAGCTGGGCACCCCCGAAGATTTCCGCACGCTGGTACAGGCGGCGCGCCAGGCCGGCCTGGAGGTGGCGATGGACATCGCCTTCCAATGCGCGCCCGACCACCCTTATGTGACCGAGCACCCCGACTGGTTCCGCTGGCGGCCCGACGGCACCGTGCAGTACGCCGAGAACCCGCCCAAGAAGTACCAGGACATCTACCCGTTCAACTTCGAGTGCGACGATTGGCAGGGCCTGTGGGCAGAGCTCAAGAGCGTGTTCGAGCACTGGATTGGCGAAGGGGTTCTCATCTTCCGGGTGGATAACCCGCACACCAAGGCGTTTGCGTTCTGGGAATGGGTGATTGCAGAGATTCAGCGCGAGCACCCCGACGTGATCTTTTTGGCCGAAGCGTTCACCCGCCCGAAAGTGATGCATGGGCTGGCCAAGCGCGGATTCACGCAGTCGTACACCTACTACACCTGGCGCAACACGAAGGAAGAGCTGGTGGAGTACTTCACCGAACTCGCGCACGGGCCCGGCAAGGACTACTTCCGCCCGAATGTGTGGCCCAACACGCCCGACATCCTGCACGAGCACCTGCAGGGCGGGGAGCCGGCCGTGTTCATGTCGCGCCTCGTGCTGGCGGCCACGCTGTCGGCCAGCTACGGTATCTATGGTCCGGCCTATGAGTTGCTGGAGCACCTGCCGCGCGAGCCCGGCAGCGAGGAGTACCTTCACTCGGAGAAATACCAGATCCGCCACTGGGATTACGACCGCCCGGGCAACCTCAGCAGCTTCATTGCGCACGTCAACAGCATTCGCCAGGGCAACCCCGCGCTGCACACCAATGGCAGCCTGCGCTTCCTGCAGATCGACAACAGCGCCCTCATTGCCTACGCCAAGCAAACACTTGACGGCAGCAACACCGTGGTGACGGTAGTGAACCTGGACGCGCACCACACGCAGTCGGGCTGGGTCAACCTGAGCGCTGCCTGGGTGAACGGCCCTGGCGCCGAGAGCGAGCCCTGGCAAATGCATGACCAGTTGAGTCAGCAGCGCTTCCTGTGGCAAGGCGACTGGCATTTTGTGCAACTGGATCCGCACCGCATGCCGGCCCACGTGTTTGTGGTGCGGCGCCGCGTACGCCGTGAACAGGACTTCGATTACTTTGACTGACCCCCCCATGGAACGGCCCATCGCCCCCTCGACCGCCAGAACGAACGATCGGATCACCATGAACGCGCTGCTTGCACCCCACCCACAACAACCTCCGCCGGGGCCACTGGCCGAGGCTGCATCCGGCATCACGCCCGAGAACCCCGAGATCGACACCAGCGACGACCCGCTGTGGTACCGCGACGCGGTGATCTACCAGCTCAACGTCAAGGCGTTCTACGACACCAATGGCGACGGCGTGGGCGACTTCAAGGGCGTGACGGCCAAGCTCGACTATGTGAAGGACCTGGGCGTCAACACCATCTGGCTGATGCCGTTCTACCCCTCGCCGCTGCGCGACGATGGTTACGACATCTCCGAGTACGAAAACGTGCACCCACAGTACGGCACCCTGGACGACTTCAAGGAGATGCTGAACGCGGCGCATGAGCGGGGGCTGCGGGTGATCACCGAGCTGGTCATCAACCACACCTCGTCGGACCACCCCTGGTTCCAGGCCGCGCGGCGTGCACCGCCCGGCTCGCCCGAGCGGGACTTCTATGTGTGGAGCGACACCGACCAGATCTACCAGGGCACGCGCATCATCTTCACTGACACCGAAACGTCGAACTGGAGCTGGGACCCGGTGGCCAAGCAGTACTACTGGCACCGCTTCTTCAGCCACCAGCCCGACCTGAACTTCGACAATCCGGCGGTGATGGAGGCGGTGCTCAAGACCATGCGCTTCTGGCTCGACATGGGCGTGGACGGCTTCCGGCTCGACGCCATTCCCTATCTCATCGAGCGCGACGGCACCAGCAACGAAAACCTGCCCGAGACGCATGCCGTCATCAGGCAGCTGCGCGCAGCGATTGATGCGGAGTACAAGAATCGCTTTCTGCTCGCCGAGGCCAACATGTGGCCTGAGGACGTGCGCGAATATTTTGGCGATGGCGACGAGTGCCACATGGCCTACCACTTCCCGCTGATGCCGCGCATGTACATGGCCATCGCTCAGGAGGACCGCCACCCCATCGTCGAGATCCTGCAGCAGACGCCCGAGATTCCGGAAGGGTGCCAGTGGGCTATCTTTTTGCGCAACCATGACGAGCTCACGCTGGAGATGGTGACCAGCAAGGAGCGCGACTACATGTACAACATGTACGCCGCCGACACACGGGCGCGCATCAACCTGGGCATCCGCCGCAGACTGGCTCCGCTGATGGAGAACGACCTGGACCGCGTCAAGCTCATGAAGGGCATGCTGCTGTCGATGCCCGGATCGCCCATCATCTACTACGGTGACGAGATCGGCATGGGCGACAACGTGTTTGTGGGCGACCGCAACGGCGTGCGCACCCCCATGCAGTGGAGCCCCGACCGCAACGCCGGTTTTTCGCGCGCCGACCCGCAGCGGCTGTACCTGCAGCCCATCATGGACGCGATGTACGGCTACGAAGCCTTGAACGTGGAGACGCAGGCGCGCGACCAAAGCTCGCTGCTGAACTGGACGCGGCGCATGCTCGCCGTGCGAAAGACGAGCCACGCCTTCGGACGCGGCAAGCGCACGTTTCTGAAGCCCGGCAACCGCAAGATCCTGGCGTACCTCAGCGAATACAAAGACGACGTGATCCTCACGGTGTTCAACCTCTCACGCGCGGCGCAGCCGGTGGAGCTGAACCTGGGCGCCTACAAAGGCCGTGCGCCGGTGGAGATGCTGGGCCGCACCACGTTTCCGCCCATTGGTGAGCTGCCCTACCTGCTCACCCTGCCCTCGTACGGGTTCTACTGGTTCAGGCTGTCTGCTGACGCAGAAATACCGGCCTGGCACCAGGACGGGCTGGACCTGCAGGAACGCCCGGTGCTGGTGCTGTTTGACAGCTGGACCAGCTTCTTCCGTGACCAGGTGATGCCCTGGCGCATGTCGATGGCCGAGCGCATGCGCATCCAACTGGAAACCGATACCCTGCCGCGCTTTGTGGAACTGCAGCGCTGGTACGCCGGCAAGGGCAGCACCGTGCAGCGCGCCCGCATCCAGGACCACGCCATCTGGACCGATGCGGGCCACGAGTGGATGCTTCCCCTTTTGCTCATCGAGGGGCCTGATGAGCCATCCACCTACTTCCTGCCGCTGGCGCTGGCGTGGGAAGAAACCGACGAAGAGCGGATGAAGCAATTGGCCCCGGGCGGGCTGGCACGCGTGCGCCAGCAGGCCAATGTGGGCGTGATGGGAGACGCCTTCCATGACGAGGCGTTCTGTCGTGCCGTGGTGCGGGCGATGGGCGCCAACTTGGAGCTGGGCACTGAGCACGGGCGCCTGCGCTTTCGGCCCACCGCCGAATTTGCCCGCATTGCGCGCAACCTGGACGACCTGCCCGTGGGCCGGCCCGGCGCGCAAAGCAGCAACACCGTGGTGACGTTTGACGAAACCTTGTTCCTCAAGGGCTACCGTCGCCTGCGCCAGGGGCTCAACCCCGAACTGGAGATGGGTCGCTACCTGACCGAGGTGGCACGCTTCCCGAACTGCGTGCCGGTAGCAGGAGCGCTGGAATACACGTCCAATGACGGGACACAGATGACGTTGGCACTGGTGCAGGCGTATGTTTCCAACCAGGGCGACGGTTGGGACTACACGCTGGGCTACCTGGAGCGCTTTCTGGAGGAAATGCGCATTGCTCCTTCCGCCGAGCTGCCAGCCGACGTGCACGGCGGCTACCTGGCGTTGGCGGCCACGCTGGGCACGCGCACCGCGCAGTTGCACCAGGCATTGGCGTTGCGTTCGGGCTACCCGTCCTTTGACCCAGAGCCCCTTACGGCGCAGGATGTGGCGGCTTTCCGCCAGCGCGCTGCCGCCGAGGCGACCGAAACCCTGGCGCTGCTGGAGCGGCGCTGGGCCGACTTGCCTGCCCCGGCGCAAGCCGATGCGCAGGCACTGCTTGCGCGCCGCCACGCCATCTTGGAGCGCATCAACGCCGCTGCGGACGGCGCCCCGAGCGGCGTCAAGACGCGCTTTCACGGGGACTACCATCTGGGGCAAGTCCTGGTCACAGGCAACGACTTCGTGATCATCGACTTCGAGGGTGAACCGGGCCGCAGTTTTGAGCAGCGGCGCACCAAAGGCTCTCCACTGCGCGACGTGGCCGGCATGCTGCGCTCGTTCAACTACGCCCGCTGGGCGGCCCTCAAACACACCACGCAAAGCACCGAGGAAGCCATGCGGCTGGATACCGCAGTGCAGCAGTGGGAGCAAGCCAGCCGCGCGGCGTTCCTGAATGCCTACCACGCCCAGATGGGAGGCAGCGATGCGGACAGGCGCACCGCCGAGCGCCTGCTGGCCGTTTTCGAATTGGAAAAAGCGGTTTACGAATTGCGCTACGAACTGGGCAACCGCGTGGACTGGGTGCAGGTGCCGCTGCAAGGCCTGCTGGCATTGGCGGGCGCCATGCCCGACGCACAGCCCTGAAAGATTCTTTTCTTTTTTACCGAGACACACATCCATGGAAAACTTCGGAATTCACCTGGAGCCGGCCCGGGCCATGCTCTATCAGGTGGGCGCGTATTTCCCGCGCCTGCTCATTGCCATCGTCATCGTGGTGGGCGGCTGGCTGCTGGCCAAGGCCACGCGTTTCGCCGTGACCCGGGGGCTGCGCGCCATCAACTTCCGGGTGCTGACGGAGCGCTCGGGCCTTGACGGCTTTTTGCGCCAAGGGGGCGTGCCGGGCGACACGACCGATATCTTCGGGCTGCTGGCGTACTGGCTCGTCATCCTCGCCTCCCTGCTGATCGCCTTCAATGGTTTGGGTCTGAGTTACGTCACCGCTTTGCTGAGCCAGGTGGTGTGGTTTGTGCCCAATCTGTTTATTGCCCTGCTCATTCTGGCCTTCGGCAGCTACTTTGCGCGCTTCGTCGGCAACACGGTAACGGCCTACGGGCACAAGAGCAGGCTGCAAGACGCTGCCCTGCTGGGCAAGGTGGCGCAGTATGCCGTCGTGATCTTCGTGGTGCTGATTGCGCTGGACCAGCTCAAGGTAGGCGGCGATATCGTGCGCCAGAGCTTCCTCATCATTCTGGGAGGCGTGGTGTTTGCGGTGGCCCTCGCCTTCGGGCTGGGCGGCAAGGAGTGGGCGGCCGAGCGCATTGAGGGCTGGTGGCCGCGCACGCGCCGGCTCGACAGGCCGGCCCCTACGGCGCAGCGCGACGTGCACAGCGGCGACGAGCCTCTGCGTTGAGGCGGGGCTGGACGAGCCCCTCCTCTACCCTGCAAGACATGCCCCCGACAGACAGAACCCATACCGCACGCGTATGAGGCTTGCCGGGCTGCAACGAAGGCCCCAGTAGAACAAGTCCAGCCTGCTCGGCATGACCCCCGCCCCCGGAAACGAAAAAGCCCCGCAAGCGGGGCTTTTTCACGTTTTTAGCCTCTCGCGCCCTGTGCATGAGCGCAAGCAGCTATATTTTTTATAGCATCATTTCTTGCCTGCCGACTTTTCGCGCATGCGGTCGGCGCGGGCACCGGGGTCGGGGTGGGAAGACAGCATCTGGTCCATTCCGCCCTGCTTGCCGCTCAATGCGGCCAGCTTGCGAAACGCCGATTCCATGGCCTTCACGCTGTACTTGTGCTTTTGCATGAACGCCAGGCCGTAGTCGTCGGACTCGGTTTCCTGGCTCTGCGAAAACTGGCTGTTGAGCAGCTTTTCGCCCAGCTCGCCGAGGTCGGAATCTGCCAATTTGGCCGCCGTGCCGCTGGACGCAGCCACGGCCTTGCGCCCAGCCGATGCCATGTAGGCGGTGCGCATGGCGCTCATGGTGTGCGCGTGTTTGACGTGGCCGATCTCGTGCCCGATCACGCCCAGCAGCTCCTGGTCATTCATCATGTCCATCAGGCCTGCATACACGCGAATGGAGCCGTCTGCCGTGGCGTTGGCATTGACGTCCTTGCTCAGATACGCCTTGAAGTTGAGTTTGAGGCCGTCTTCATTGACGTGCTTGCGCGTCAGGCGCTCGAGCCGCTGGGCGTACTTGTTTTTAGGCGGTGCCAGCTGCTCGGTGCGGTCACCGTAGGCGCGGTACTGCAGTGCCACCGATTTGAGCTCCTCGTCAGACACTGTGGCGGCCTTGAACACGTCCAGCGCCGCGCCCACCTTGTTTTCTGATTTGCTGGCGCCTGTTCCCCCTGCACCCGTGGAGCTCAGGGCCGAAGACACCGCCGACAGGCCGCTCGCAGAGCCTCCTTCGGTAGTGGCGCAGCCGGTGAGCGCCAGAGCGCAAGCCAAGGCGATATAGGACATTTTTTGCATGGTGGAGTTTCCCTCTTTGAACTGAATATGGTCGGCGTTGGGCGTTCTTGCGGCACCCGCGCCATCGCTGAGATCACCCGGCGTTTTGAAGCGCCGCGCCTCACTTGAGAATGAGGCGCAATTGTTTCATGCACTTGCACAAAACGCTCTTTCGCCGCTGTGTAATTGCAACTGTTCGTATCTTTCGCGTACGCACTGCAACCTGCAGCGTTTTTAACACTGATGTTTCGGCGCCACCTCCTTCCGCGTTGCAGCTGTTCGACGTTGCGTTGCATATGTCACGGTTTGGCCGATGCATACGGGGGACAGCCTTGGCAGGCGGGCTTTTCAGGCTCCTTTGATGCATTGCAAGGGCGGGGCCGAGTGATCGGCCCACAATGCGTGCTCCCTTTTTTGAGCCGATGGCATCCTCTCTCATGCACATGGACAGTGACGTAATCATCGTGGGCGCCGGGCCGGCGGGCCTGTCATTGGCAATATCGCTCGCACAAGCGGGCTTTGCCGCCACCGTACTGGACCAGAACCCGGCCTCTGCCCTGGAGCAACCTGCCCCCGATGGCCGAGAAATCGCGCTGACGCATCCCAGCGTAGCCACGCTGCAGCAGCTGGGCTCCTGGGCGGGGCTGGCGCCCAGCGAAATCGGCCACATTCGCGCAGCCCATGTGCACGATGGTCCGGTGGGCGCCCACACGGCCATGCAACTGCATGTGCCGGACAGCCCAGCAACGCAGGACGGGCTGCTGCCGCCCCTGGGCTTCATCGTGCCCAACCACGCACTGCGCCGCACCGCCTATGGCGTGGCCGCCCAAACACCGGGGGTGCGCATCGTGTCGGGTGCCCAGGTACACCGCGTGGCCACGTTGCCCGCACATGCCGAGGTGGACTACACCGACGCAGCAGCGCCGGGCAAGGGGAGCGAGCGGCTGTGCGCCCCCTTGGTGGTCGCTGCGGACAGCCGCTTCTCGGCCACACGCCGGCAACTGGGCATCGGCGCGCAGATGACCGATTTCGGCCGCACGGTCATCGTGTGCCGCATGCACCACACCCAGCCCCACGCCGACATCGCCCACGAATGCTTCGGGTACGAGCGCACGCTGGCAGTGCTGCCCCTGCCGGATGACGCCATGGGCCGCGCACAGTGCTCCGTCGTGGTCACCGCGCGGGCAGCCGATGCCGCACGACTGATGGCACTGGAGCCTGGCGCCTTTACCGCCGAGGTCCAGGCGCAGTTCCAGAACCGCCTGGGCGACATGCAACTGATCGAGCAACGCCATGCCTATCCGCTGGTCGCCGTATATGCGCAACGCTTCACCGGGCCGCGCTGTGCACTGTTGGGCGACGCTGCCGTGGGCATGCACCCGGTCACGGCCCATGGCTACAACCTGGGCCTGGCTGGAGTGCAGCGGTTGACGCAGGCACTGGTGGCCGCCCGCCAGCAAGGACAGGACCTGGGCGATGCTGCCGCCCTGGCGCCTTACGCACGGGCCCATCATCTGCATGCCTGGCCCATTTACCTGGGCACCAACGCCATCGTGCGCCTGTACACCGACGCCCGCCCTTTGCCACGCCTTTTGCGACAAACCGTACTTCAGGGCGCACGCCGTCTGCCGCCGCTCAGGGCCGCCATCGTGGGGCAGCTGACAGGCAAAACGCCGGGCTGGCAGCAGCCCCTAGCGCGCCTGGGCACCGCCTTGGCAGCGGCCATGCCGGGACGCTGAGACAGCACGGCCAGCGTGCTGCAAGAGCGCACCGGGCAACGGTGCCACTCGTCCAAAGGAGGCTGAATGTGGCGGGGTGACAAGCCCAGGTGTGAGCACGCCAGCGCCATTCGCAGCAACCGCAGGCCATGGATGCGCTTGTGCAACGCCTGGTGACGTTGCTGAGGGCGCGGCGCGTTGCGCGGGCACTATGATCGGCACCGCGCCGCGCTGGCGCAGTATTTGCGACTTGCTGCGACACTCCAAAACGCCGCGTTCTGTCGTTTCTGCAGACGCGTTGAATGCCTCGCAGCGTCTTTGATCACTTCGCCATCAGCCCTTCACTGCAATGCCTACCCTCATGTCCGCTTGGCCCGTTGTGGCTCTGTTGCTGCCCGCATTGGTTCTGGTATCAGCCATTGTGTTTCTTGCCAAGGGGGACCGGCGGGCGTTTTCATTCCTCATGGCATTGCTGGCCTGCTACCTGATGGGGGCGCTGCTGATGGAGTTTTTTGTCTTCATGGCGGCGCGCATGGCGCGCGCAGGCACCGCACAGGCCATGCCCGTGCTGGGTGCGGGTACCAAGCAGTTGCTGGAGACCCTGAGCAATCCACGGTCCATCGCCGCACCTCCTCTGTCGCTGCCCGCGATGGCCGCTTACTCGGTGCTGGTCTCTTATCTGTGGCTGCTGGTGACCTGGGGCGTGCACCTGCGCGGCAAAAAACCGGGCGCGGGGAAGAGAAAAACTGGCAAGAGCAACCGCAAGGCGGCCAAGTCGTAGCGCCCGTCCCCCGGGGGCATTCAATTGCCCAGCAGCATGCCCGCCACCAGCGCGACTCCGGCCGAGAGCAGATCGCCAGTGATGGACCTCTCATCATCCCCGGAGAAGCGATTTTTCTGCCGCTCACGCAGCGCGCGGTTGCGGTCACGCTCCAGCATCATCAGTGCATCGGCCAAGTCGGGGGAAGGCACAGCAGCTTGGCTTTGCGCGGACGCCACCCGGTAACCCTCCAGCGCGCGCTTGACGGCATCGGGATCAATGAGCGAGAACGCCGCGCGGCAATGCGGGCACGCATGGTCCTTGCGGATGTCCACCGGTGCGCCGCAGCCGGTGCAATAGATCGCATCCACGCGCCGCGCCAGGTCTTGCACCTCTGCACGCGTCAGGTGGCGCACAAAGCCCTTTTCCACCATGAAGGAAGAAAACGCGCTGAAGCGACCATGCTGCTGGGCGCAGCGGTACACCATGTAGCGGCCGCTGCGCACGAGGTCATAGCCCTGCGAGAGTGGCCGCACGCAGCGCGGGCAAGCCAGGTTGTGCTGCAGAGGGCGGCGCTCGTCCGTACGGTGCTGGTGGAGCAGTGAAAACAACTCCACCACCGCTTGCGGACTGAGCTTGAGGTTTTCGCGGTGGTCAAACCAGATGCCTTGGCACTCAAAGCAAATGTCCAGCTCCACCACGCCCTGGCCCAGTCCATGGTCGTGACCGTCCAGGGTGTGGGCCTGCATGGGGATGCGACAGGAGGGGCAAGGTGGTGAAGGCTTCATGGCGGATGGCGTTGGATCAGCAGGCTTGCCACTTGGCGGGCACGGCGTTTGCATCCTAACCGCTGGGGCCGTAGCGCTCCGCATGACCGAAGCCCTCGGCCTTGAAACCGCGCGGGTGCGCTGGCACGACACAACGCGGCGCGGAAATCCACTAGCATCCAGCACACAAATTTTCACAAGGAATACACCATGGGATTGATGGACTGGAAAGTCAAAAGCCCCGACGTGCTGCAGCAAGGCGGTGTCGTTGGCCCGGACGAGCGCCTGCCGTGGCCGCAAACCGCGGTGATGGGCGTGCAACACGTGATCGCCATGTTCGGCGCCACGGTGCTAGCCCCCATCCTGATGGGGTTCGACCCCAACGTGGCCATCCTCATGAGCGGGCTGGGCACGCTCATCTTCTTTCTGGTCACGGGCGGCAAGGTGCCCAGTTATCTGGGCTCCAGTTTTGCCTTCATTGGCGTGGTGATCGCGGCCACGGGCTACGCGGGCAAGGGCGCCAACGCCAATATCGGGGTGGCACTGGGCGGCATCATTGCCTGCGGCCTGCTGTACACGCTGATCGGCGCACTGGTGCAGGCCATTGGCACGCGGTGGATTGAGCGCTGCATGCCCCCCGTGGTCACGGGCTCGGTGGTGGCCGTGATCGGCCTGAACCTGGCGGGCATCCCCATCAAGAACATGGCCGCCAGCAACTTCGACAGCTGGATGCAGGCCGTCACCTTCGTGTGCGTGGGCCTGGTGGCCGTGCTCACGCGCGGCATGGTGCAGCGCCTGTTGATTCTGGTGGGGCTGATTGCCGCCAGCGTCATCTATGCGGTGCTGACCAATGGCATGGGCCTGGGCAAGCCGATGGACCTGTCCATCCTGTCCAATGCGGCATGGTTCGGCATGCCCAACTTTGCCGCGCCGGTGTTCAGCGGCAACGCCATGCTGCTGATCGCACCAGTGGCCATCATCCTGGTGGCCGAGAACCTGGGGCACATCAAGGCCGTCACGGCCATGACCGGCCAGGACCTGGACCGCTACATGGGCCGCGCGTTCATCGGCGACGGCATTGCCACCATGGTCAGCGGCAGCGCCGGGGGCACGGGAGTGACCACCTACGCTGAGAACATCGGCGTGATGGCCGCCACCAAGATCTATTCCACCGCCGTGTTCCTGCTCGCGGGCGTCTTTGCACTGGTGCTGGGCTTCTCGCCCAAGTTCGGCGCACTGATCCAGACCATTCCGCTGCCGGTGATGGGCGGTGTCTCCATCGTGGTGTTCGGCCTGATCGCCGTGGCTGGCGCCAAGATCTGGGTGGACAACAAGGTGGACTTCTCGCAGAACAAGAACCTGATCGTCGCCGCCATCACGCTGATCCTGGGCACGGGCGACTTCACGCTCAAGTTCGGCCAGTTCGCACTGGGCGGCATTGGTACCGCCACCTTTGGCGCGATCATTCTGTACGCATTGCTCAACCGCAAGGGTTGAGCCTCCCCAGCCTGCCGCTGCCTGTGCGGCAGGCAGGCGTCCCTCGCCCCCGCGTCAGGGCGCTTTCTTCCGAGCCCGTTTTTCCTTGGCAGCCCGCTCTGACGGGGGCAGACCCGTGCCGGGCAACACGTTGTGCTCCACGTCCAGCCACGGCGGGTTTTCCGCGTACATGTCACTGACCAGCTGCTTGATGGCGGCGATGTACCAGGCGTTGTCGTTGATCCGGTGGCTCATGATGATGGGCGAGGTGATGCGCGGATCATCGATCAGGCGGTAATGCAGGTCACTGCGCAGGCGCGCTGACGCTGGAATGAGGCACAGCCCGTACTCTGCCGCGACCAGACCCAGGGCTGTCTGGATTTCCCGGACCTCGTGGATCTCTGAAGGCCGGATGTCCTGGTCGTTCAAGAAGCTCAGCACATGGTCTGCAAAGCTGGGCCGGGGCTCCTTGGGATAGACGATGAGTTTTTGCCCGTTGAGCTCGCTCAGGCTGATATGGCCGGAGTCCGCAGCCAAGGGCGAATCCGGGGGAATGGCCAGTACCAGCCGCTCTTCGCGCAGCACCGTGCGCGCCACCGTGGAATCGTTGCCCCGAATACGGCCAAAACCTACATCGATGCGGCCCGATTTCAAGGCGCCAAACTGCTGAGTCGAGGTCAACTCCACGGGCTGGATATCCACGTCGGGGTAATGCTGTCGCAGCTTGCGCACCAGCATCGGAAAGCCGCCGTACAAGGTCGACGCTACGAAGCCGATAGACAGCGTCTCACGCTGTTGCAGGCCGATTTGCCGGGTGGCGGTTTTGAGTTGGTCCAGCCGGTTGATGATCTGCAGCGCCTGCTCGTAAAAAACGCGCCCCGCCTCGGTCAGGCGCAGCGGCCGGCTGTTGCGCAGGATGAGCTGCACCCCCAGCTCCTCCTCCAGCAACTGGATCTGCCGGCTCAGCGGTGGCTGGGCGATGTGCAGCACTTCAGACGCGCGCGTGAAATTGCGCTCGTTGGCTACAGCCACAAAATATTTGAGCTGGCGGATGTCCATAAGGGTAAACCATACAAATGCAGGATGGTCAACCTGCAAGTGGTTGATTTTTATTGATGTAGAGCAGAACTATATCTTTTAGGTATGCCATAAGACAAATTTGGTGTTGGATCGGCAGAAGGCCAAGCTGTTCAATTCGCACCATGCAACACAAACCCAGCCCACGTTTTCAAGCCACCCCGGCGGTTATCGAACGGGTGGACACCTTCCTGCTGGACCTGCCCACGATCCGCCCGCACCAGCTCTCGATGGCCACCATGAACGGCCAGACGCTGATGATCGTGCGCCTGTACTGCTCGGACGGCACCGTGGGCGTGGGCGAAGGCACCACCATCGGCGGTCTGGCCTACGGCGCCGAGTCGCCCGAGGGCATGAAGCTGGCGGTGGACACCTACTTTGCGCCGCTGCTCATCGGTGCCGACGCCAACCACGTGCCCACCATCATGGCCCGGCTCAACAAGGCCATTAAGGACAACCGCTTCGCCAAGTGCGCGATCGAGACCGCGCTGTTCGACGCCCTGGGCCACCGCACCGGCCTGCCCGTCTCGCAACTGCTGGGCGGCCGCGTGCGCGACAGCCTGCCGATTGCCTGGACGCTGGCCTCCGGCGACACCGCCAAGGACATCGACGAAGCCGAGCGCATGCTCGCGCAGCGCCGCCACAACATCTTCAAGCTCAAGATCGGCCGCCGCAGTGTGGCCGACGACGTGGCCCACGTCGCCGCCATCAAGAAGGCCATGGGCAGCCGTGCATCGGTGCGTGTGGATGTGAACATGGCCTGGAGCGAGCTCGATGCCCAGCACGGCCTGGCCGCGCTGGTGGATGCTGGTTGCGATCTGGTCGAGCAGCCCGTGGCATCGGTCGATGCGCTGGCCCGCCTCAAGGGCCGCTACGCGATTGCAGTGATGGCCGATGAATCGCTGACCGGGCCCGCCTCGGCCTTCGCCCTGGCCCGTGTGGCGGGCGCCGATGTGTTCGCCGTGAAGATCGAACAATCGGGCGGCCTGCTGGAGGCCCTGCAGGTGGCCGCCATTGCCGATGCCGCCGGCATCGAGCTGTACGGCGGCACCATGCTCGAAGGCGCGGTGGGCACCCTGGCTTCGGCCCATGTGTTTGCCACGTTCCGCCAGCTGCAGTGGGGCACCGAGCTGTTCGGCCCGCTGCTGCTGACCGAAGAAATCCTGGCAGAGCCCCTGCAATACAAAGACTTCCACCTAGCTGTGCCGACGACGCCAGGCCTGGGAATCGCGCTGGACGAAGACCGGCTCCAGCACTTCCGCCGCGACCGCAAACGCAGCCATGCCGTGGGGGTGGGGCAACCCGCCGCCGCGCACTGATCCCGGCACGCGCCTTTCATGTTCCCCCCAGTCCAGTTCCCGTACCCACCCCACGATCCGAGGAGACAACCATGACCATCCACATTTTCAACACCCCTGAAGTCCAGGACTTCCTGCGTCTGGCCAGCGGCCTGAACCAGAGCGGCGGCAACCCACGCGCCAAGCAGATCGTGCACCGCCTGCTGTCCGACCTGTTCAAGGCCATTGACGATCTGGACATCACATCGGACGAATACTGGGCGGGTATCGCGTACCTGAACACCCTGGGCGCTCGTGGCGAAGCCGGTCTGCTCTCCCCCGGCCTGGGCCTGGACCGTTTCCTGGACATGCGCATGGACGCCAAGGACAAGGAACTGGGCGTTGAAAACGGCACGCCCCGCACCATCGAAGGCCCTCTGTACGTGGCCGGCGCGCCGGAAGCCAAGGGCTTTGCCCGCCTGGACGACGGCAGCGACAAGGCAGGCCACACGCTGATCATGCACGGCACGGTGTACAGCGCGGACGGCAAGCCCCTGCCCAACGCCAAGGTCGAGGTGTGGCACGCCAACACCAAGGGCTTCTATTCGCACTTCGACCCCACGGGCGAGCAGAAGGCCTTCAACATGCGCCGCACCATCATCACCGACGCACAGGGCCGCTACAAGTTCCAGAGCATCGTGCCCAAGGGCTACGGCTGCCCGCCGGATGGCCCCACGCAAGCGCTGCTCAACCAGCTGGGTCGCCACGGCAACCGCCCCGCGCACATCCACTTCTTCGTGACGGCCGACGGCCACCGCAAGCTGACCACGCAGATCAACATTGACGGCGACCCGCTGGTGAACGACGACTTCGCCTACGCCACCCGCGAAGGCCTGGTGCCCCCGCTGGTCGAGCGCACCGATGCCGCCAGCATCCAGGCGCAGGGTGTGGATGGCCCGTTCGCCGAAATCGTCTTTGACTTCACGCTGAGCGCGCTGGTCAACGGCGTGGACAACCAGCTGGTGGACCGCCCCCGCCTGGCGGCCTGATCCAGCGCGGCCGGTTACTGAGCTGGCATCCACGAACTGGAAACCGTTCACGCTGAGCTTGTCGAAGCGCGGCGCGAGGCTTCGACAAGCTCAGCCCGAACGGATGTTTCAAGTTCAACGGTGCCGACTCCATATCGCAACCGGCCGACCTCCACCCCCTTGAGCTCGTTCCCCTGTACTGCCGCGCACATCGCGGCGGGGGGACAGCCGCACCCTGAGGAATCACCATGAACACCACCGCTGCCACCGCCGAGCGCTCTGATGTGGAAGCCCTGATCGAAGGGGCTTTGCAAGACGACAAGGAAAACGGCGTCTTCCGTTGCCGCCGGGACATCTTCACGGACCCCGCGCTCTTCGAGCTGGAGATGAAGCACATCTTCGAAGGCAACTGGGTCTACCTGGCGCACGAAAGCCAGATCCCCGAGATCAACGACTACTTCACCACATACATCGGCCGCCAGCCCATCGTCATCACGCGGGGCAAGGACGGCCAGCTCAACGCCGTCATCAACGCCTGCGCCCACCGGGGTGCCATGCTGTGCCGCAAGAAGCATGGCAACAAGGGCAGCTTCACCTGCCCCTTCCACGGCTGGACGTTCAACAACACCGGCAAGCTGCTCAAGGTCAAGGATGAAAAGACCACCGAGTACCCCGTGCAGTTCAACAAGAACGGCTCGCACGACCTCAAGAAGGTAGCCCGCTTCGAAAGCTACAAGGGCTTCCTGTTCGGCAGCCTGAATGCCGATGTGCAGCCCCTGCAGGACTATCTGGGCGAGACCAAGGTCATCATCGACCAGATCGTGGACCAGGCGCCCGAAGGCCTGGAGGTGCTGCGCGGCAACTCCTCCTACATCTACGACGGCAACTGGAAGCTGCAGATGGAAAACGGCTGCGATGGCTACCACGTGAGCTCGGTGCACTGGAACTACGCCGCCACCATGGGCCGCCGCAAGGAAGGCGGCACCAAGGCAGTGGACGCCAACGGCTGGAGCAAGAGCGTGGGTGGCGTGTACGGTTTTGAGAACGGCCACATCCTGCTGTGGACCAACACCATGAACCCCGAGGTGCGCCCGGTCTACAACCGCCGCGACGAACTCAAGGAGCGCCTGGGCGAAGACAAGGCCGAGTTCATCGTCAAGCAGACGCGCAACCTGTGCCTGTACCCCAACGTGTACCTGATGGACCAGTTCTCCACGCAGATCCGCGTGACGCGCCCCATCAGCGTGGACAAGACGGAAATCACCATCTACTGCTTCGCCCCCAAGGGCGAGAGCGCCGAAGACCGCGCCACGCGCATCCGCCAGTACGAGGACTTCTTCAACGTGTCGGGCATGGGCACGGCCGATGACCTGGAAGAGTTCCGCTCGTGCCAGAACGGCTACGCCGGCAAGGCCGCACCCTGGAACGACCTGAGCCGTGGCGCACCGCTGTGGATCAAGGGCCCCGACGAAAACGCCCGCAAGATGGGCCTCACGCCCCTGCTCAGCGGTGAGCGCAGCGAAGACGAAGGGCTGTTCGTGTGCCAGCACGAATACTGGGCGCAAGAGATGCGCAAGGCTGTAGCTCAGGAGCGCAAGGGAGAAAAGGCATGAGCCAGGACTACAACGCCATCTGCAGCTTCCTGTACCGCGAAGCGCGCCTGCTGGACGACCGGCAGTGGGACGAGTGGCTGGATCTTTACAGCGAGTCCGTGGAGTACTGGATGCCCGCGTGGGACGACGACGATCGGCTCACCGAAGACCCGCACAGCCAGATCTCGCTGATCTACTACCCCAACCGCAACGGTCTGGAAGACCGGGTCTTTCGCATCAAGACCGAACGCTCAGGTGCCTCCACACCCGAGCCCCGCACCAACCATGCGGTGCAAAACGTGGAAGTTCTGGAAGACCGGGGCGACGCAGTGGACGTACGCTACAACTTCCACACGCTCAGCCACCGCTACAAGGCCACAGACGAGTTCTTCGGCACCATGTTCGTGACGCTGCAACGCCATGGCGACAGCTTCCGCATTGCCCGCAAGAAGATCGTTCTGAAGAACGACTACATCCGTCAAGTGATTGACGTCTACCACGTCTGATAAGGGCAGGAGAGCACGATGAGCAACTTTCGCATTGCCCTGAACTTTGAAGACGGGGTGACCCGCTTCATCACCTGCGGCGCCCAGGAAAAGGTACTGGATGCCGCCTTTCGCCAACGCATCAATCTGCCGATGGACTGCTCCGACGGCGTGTGCGGCACCTGCAAATGCAAGGCCGAGAGCGGAACCTACGACCTGGGTGACGACTTCATCGACGAAGCGCTGACGCAAGACGAAGCAGGGCAAGGCCTGGTGCTCACGTGCCAGATGAAGCCCACTTCCGACTGCGTGATCTCGATCCCCGTGCCCTCCACCGCCTGCAAGACAGGCATGGCCAAGTTCGGCGGCTCGGTGGCCGCCGTGCGTCCCTTCAATGACGCAGCCTACGAACTGGAGCTGGCGGTGGCAGAAGACACCCCTGCGTTCCTGCCAGGGCAGTACGTGAACATCGGCGTGCCTGGCAGCGGCCAGCACCGCTCGTACTCGTTCAGCTCGCACTCGGGCGAGCAGCGCATGACGTTCCTGATCAAGCACGTGCCCGGCGGCCTGATGAGCGGCTGGCTCGCCGAAGCGCAGCCCGGCGCTGCGCTGGAGATGACTGGGCCGCTGGGCAGCTTCTACCTGCGCCCGGTCACCCGGCCCTTGTTGTTCCTGGCAGGCGGCACCGGCCTGGCACCGTTTCTGGCCATGCTGGAGACGCTGGCGCGCCAGGGCTGCAGCCAGCCCGTGCACATGCTGTACGGCGTCACCCGCGATGAAGACCTGGTCATGGTGGACCGCCTGGAAGCCTATGCCCAGCGCATTCCGGGCTTCAGCTTTGCCACCTGCGTGGCGCAGGCCGACACCGCCCACCCACGCCAGGGCTATGTCACCGACCACCTGGAGCCCCAGGCACTGCACAACGGCAACGTCGATGTGTACCTGTGCGGCCCGCCACCCATGGTGGACGCGGTGCAAAAGCATTTCAAGGCAGCCGGTATCACCCCCGCCAGCTTCCACTATGAAAAGTTCTCCGCCAACGTGGCGGCCGTCCCCGCTTGAGCCAGGAGCAGCCCATGGACCAACGATTTGCAAACAAGGTGATGGTGATCACCGGGGCCGCGCAAGGCATTGGCCAGCGCGTGGCCGAACTGGCGGCGCAGCAAGGCGCCAAGCTCGCGCTGGTGGACCGCTCACCGCTGGTGCAGGAACTGCGCGACCGCCTCGCTGCCATCACCGACGTGATTGCGGTGGAAGTGGATCTGGAAACCTTCCAGGGTGCTGAGCAGGCGGCCGAAGCAGCGTTCAAGGCCTTCCGACGCATTGACATCCTCGTGAACAACGTGGGCGGCACCATCTGGACCAAGCCCTTCGAGCACTACAGCCCCGAAGAGATCGAGGCGGAAGTGCGCCGTTCGCTGTTCCCCACGCTGTGGGGTTGCCGCGCCGTACTGCCCTACATGCTGAAAAAGAAGAAGGGCGCCATCGTCAACGTGTCATCCATCGCCACGCGCAGCGTCAACCGCGTGCCCTACGGCGCGGCCAAGGGCGGCGTGAATGCACTGACGGCCTGTCTGGCGTTCGAGAACGGCGAGCGGGGCATCCGCGTGAATGCCGTCGCCCCCGGCGGCACCGAGGCGCCCGCCCGGCGCATTCCACGCAATACCGCCAAGCAAAGCAAGAAAGAACAGGTCTGGTACCAGGAAATCGTGGACCAGACGGTGTCCAGCACGCTCATGAAGCGTTACGGCACGTTGGACGAACAGGCCGCAGCGATTCTGTTCCTGGCGTCTGACGAAGCGTCTTACATCACCGGCACCGTGCTCCCCGTTGGCGGGGGAGACCAGGGCTGATAACGCGCCGCCCGCAGTGGCGGTGCGAATTCCATCCTGCTTTTCAAGCGAGGAGACAAATATGAAAACAACCGAAATCAATCCCATCATCGACAACGCCCGGTTCACCGGGTTTCACGGCATGGTCGTGCTGCTGTGCGCGCTGCTGCTGATCTTTGACGGCTACGACCTGTTCATCTACGGCGTGGTGCTGCCGGTGCTGATGAGCGAGTGGGGCCTGACGCCAGTGCAGGCCGGCGCACTGGGCAGCTATGCGCTGTTCGGCATGATGTTTGGCGCGTTTGTGTTCGGCCCCCTGGCTGACCGCATTGGCCGCAAGAAAGGCATCGCCATCTGCTTCGTGCTGTTCAGCGCATCCACGTTCCTGAACGGGTTTGCCACGTCGCCCACCGAGTTCGGTATTTACCGCTTCTTCGCCGGGCTGGGGTGCGGCGGCCTGATGCCCAACGCTGTGGCCCTGATGAACGAGTACGCGCCCAAGCGCACCCGCAGCACCCTGGTGGCCCTGATGTTCAGCGGCTATTCGCTGGGCGGCATGCTGTCGGCGGGTCTGGGTATTTACATCCTGCCCCGCTTTGGCTGGCAGGCCATGTTCTACGCGGCCGCCATTCCTCTGCTCCTGCTGCCCCTCATCATGTGGAAGCTGCCCGAGTCGGTGGGCTTTCTGCTGCGCCAGGGCGAAAACCAGAAGGCACGTGACCTGCTGGCCAAGGTAGACCCTACCGTGCACATCCCAGCCGACACGCAACTCGTGGCTGCGGACGCCAAGGGCGCTGGCGTGCCCATGCTGGACCTGGTCAAGGAAGGCCGCGCCGCTGGCACGTTCATGATCTGGGTGGCATTCTTCTGCTGCCTGTTGATGGTGTACGCACTCGGCTCCTGGCTGCCCAAGCTCATGGCGGGCGCAGGCTACAGCCTGGGTTCAAGCCTGTCGTTCCTGCTGGCACTGAACTTTGGCGGCATGGCCGGGGCAATTGCCGGTGGCTGGCTGGGTGACCGTTTCAGCCTGCCCAAGGTGGTGGTGGCCTTCTTCACGGCCGGCACTCTCGCCATTGCACTGCTGGGCTTCAAGAGCCCCATGCCCGTGCTGTACCTGCTGATCTTCATCGCTGGCGCCACCACCATCGGCACCCAGATCCTGCTGTATGCCAACACGGCGCAGTTCTACCCATTGGCCATGCGCTCCACCGGCCTGGGCTGGGCTTCGGGCGTCGGCCGCACCGGTGCCATCGTGGGGCCTTTGCTGGGCGGATCGCTGCTCGCTGCCGCCTTGCCCCTGCAAATGAACTTCCTGGTGTTCGCAATCCCTGGCTTGGTCGCCGCGTTGGCCATGGGTTGCTTTATTCTGTTCAATCGCCGCAGCACTGCCGTCCACGCGGCTGGCATGGCCGGCACTGCCAGCCGAGGCGCGCAAACGGTCGTCTCTGGCTGATCGCAAAGCACTCCGCGCCCCTGCGTGAAATCCCCTGCGCCCCTAGCGCCGGGGATTTTTGGCATGTGCCCTCGCCCTCACCAAACTGGAGAAACCATGAGCAATCCACCAAGCCTCCTCACCACAAGCCGTGGCACGTTCCGTGTCGCCATCGATGGGCAACCCGATGCACCCGCCCTGGTGCTGAGCAATTCTTTGGGCACCACGCTGGAGATGTGGGATGCGCAAGTGGCCGCGTTGTCTGCGAGCCACCGCCTGATCCGCTACGACACGCG
Source organism: Acidovorax delafieldii (assembly GCA_002377855.1). GTDB lineage: Bacteria > Pseudomonadota > Gammaproteobacteria > Burkholderiales > Burkholderiaceae_C > Acidovorax > Acidovorax delafieldii_A. The sequence continues at coordinate 47,566 of DFQQ01000024.1, forward strand.
CGGCCACGGTGGCAGCCCTGTCACCCCAGGCCCCTACAGCGTGGACGAGCTGGGCCAGGATGTGCTGGCGCTGCTCGGTGCGCTGAACATCGACCAAGCATATTTCTGCGGTATCTCGATGGGCGGCCACACGGGGTTGTGGCTGGGCGTGCACGCTGGCGTGCGCATGCGCGGCATTGCCGTGTGCAACAGCGCTGCCAAGATCGGCACCGCACAGGCATGGCAAGAGCGTGCCGCCACCGTGCGCAGTCAGGGTGCCGCCGCCATGCAGGCGCTGGCCGATTCCGCACCCGGCCGCTGGTTCACCCCAGGCTTTACCCAAGCCCATCCAGACGTCGTCCAGCGCGCCCAGGCGTGGATTGCAGGCATCGCCCCCGAGGGCTACGCCGCCTGCTGCGAAGCCCTGGCCACTTCGGACCTGCGTGACAGCATCAGCCGCATTGCCGTGCCCACGTTGCTGCTGGCGGGCGCAGATGACCCGGTGACCACCGTGGCCGACGCACAGGCCATGCACGACAGCATTGCAGGCTCATCGCTGGCCGTCGTGCCTGCGTCCCATCTCTCCAATCTGGAAGCACCCCAGGCGTTTGAGAAAGCCGTGCTGGACTTCATGGCCCACGCTGCCAAGGCTTGAGCGCTGCCGGCAACAGCTGGAAAGGTAGCGAGCACCGGGGACAGGCTCCGGAGGGGGTGCGCCGAAATTTCGGAGCAACTGCCAAGGGTTGACCCACCCACTCGGGTTAACCCCTAAGCAAGGCGAGGCTTTTTGTTAGCATTCCGCTTCTCTGAAGCGACGCGCGGGTGCTCGCGGTACGCGAGCGCTGTTCGATTGCCCCACCTCTCCCACCCTTTCTTCGCTCTCTCCCATGTCACTTGCCGACCGGGTTTTGTACCCAGACTTTCTTTCGCGCATCGTCACCGCAGACGAAGCGGCCGCCATGATCCCCGCAGGTGCCCATGTCGGCATGAGCGGCTTCACCGGGGCGGGTTACCCCAAGGCGGTGCCGCAGGCGTTGGCACGGCATATCCAGCAGCAAAACGCACAGGGCAAGCCCTTCAAGATCGGGCTGTGGACGGGTGCCTCCACCGCCCCCGAGCTGGATGGAGCGCTGGCCCAGGTGGACGGCATCGAAATGCGCCTGCCCTACCAGTCCGACCCCACCTGCCGCAAGCAGATCAATGCCGGGCAAATGCAGTACGTGGACATTCACCTGTCGCACGTGGCCCAGTTTGTGTGGTTCGGCTTTTTGGGCAAGCTGGACGTGGCGGTGGTGGAAGTGGCGGGTGTGCTGCCCGACGGGCGCCTGATTCCATCCTCGTCCGTGGGCAACAACAAGACCTGGCTCGACCAGGCGGACAAGATCATTCTCGAAGTGAACACCTGGCACAACCCGGCTCTGGAGGGCATGCACGACATCTACTACGGCACGGATGTTCCGCCCAACCGCAGGCCCATCCAGATGACGGGGCCCCACCAGCGCATTGGCGAGCCCTACCTGCGCTGTGACCCCTCCAAGGTGATCGCGGTGGTCAAGACCCACCAGCCCGACCGCAATTCGGTGTATGCCGCGCCCGACGACACATCCAACCGCATTGCCGGCCACATCATCAATTTCCTGCAGCAAGAGGTGAAGCTGGGCCGCCTGCCCGCCGACCTGCTGCCGCTGCAGTCGGGCGTGGGCAACATTGCCAATGCCGTGCTGGCCGGCCTGAACGCCGGACCTTTTGAAAACCTGACTGCCTACACCGAAGTGCTGCAGGACGGCATGCTGGACATGCTGCGCTCGGGCAAGCTGGCCAGCGCCTCGGCCACGGCCCTGTCGCTGAGCCCCGCCGCAATGCAGGACTTCAACGACCGCATCGACTTCTACAAAGAGCGCATCGTGCTGCGCCCGCAGGAGATCAGCAACCACCCCGAGCTGATCCGCCGCATGGGCCTGATCGCCATGAACGGCATGATCGAAGCCGACATCTATGGCAACGTGAACTCCACGCACATCATGGGCTCGGCCATCATGAACGGCATTGGTGGATCGGGGGACTTTGCGCGCAATGCCTACCTGTCGATCTTCATGACGCCATCGCTGGCCAAGGACGGCGCCATCTCGTGCATCGTGCCCATGGCATCGCATGTGGACCACACCGAGCACGACGTGCAGATTTTGGTCACCGAGCAAGGCCTGGCCGACCTGCGGGGGCACTCCCCCACGCAGCGGGCGGAAATCATCATCGAGAAGTGCGCTCACCCCGAGTTTCGCCCTGCCCTTCGGGACTACCTGGCGCGGGCCCGCAAGGGCGCCGTGGGTCAACACACTCCACACCTGCTGGGCGAAGCACTTTCGTGGCATCAGCGGTATGTGCAGACGGGCTCCATGCGCTGAGAACGCCGTGCCAGGCACCGAAGGTGTCCGCAAGGGTGCTTGATGCAAATGGATCTGCCCCAGTAGAATAAGGGTTAACCCTAGGTTTTGGCCCGAGGGTCTCGGCCCCAAGGGGCTATCCCTTTTTTCTACGACACCGGCCGGCCTCCACCAGAGACCGGCCCTTTTTATTGCGGACTTCACCCATGCAACGCCGTCATTTCACCCATTCGCTGGCAGCCGTCGGCGCGGGCCTTCTCTGGGCCACCTCTGCCCGCGCCGTGGGCGTGCAAGACCCCATGGATAGCAAGACCGTCTCTGTCGGCTGTTCGCTGGGCGCTACAGGCCCGCTGGCCAGCCTGGCGCGCGAACTCAAGCAGGGTCTGGACGCGGGCTTCGCGCAAGCCAATGCGCGTGGCATCCACGGCCGGGAGATCAAGCTCGTGACCATGGACGACGGTTACGACGCCAAGCGCTCTGAAGACAACGTGCGCAAGATGATTGCCGATGCAAACACCGTGGCATTGATCTCTTGCATGGGCACTGCCAACAACCAGCGCATCATGCCGCTGGTGGATGAAGCGCAGGTTCCTTACGTTGCACCCCAAAGCGGGGCGATGTCGCTGCGCAAGGCCGAGTACCGCTCGGTGTTCCATGTGCGCGCCAGCTACTCGGACGAAGCGCAGCGCCTCACGCAAAAACTCGTGTCCATGGGCATCACCGATCTGGCCATCGTCTATCAGGACACCGCGTTTGGGCGCGAATTCCTGGCCGATGTGACGGCTGCCCTCAAGGCCACAGCGAAGGCTGCGGCCCCCAAGGGGTTCAAGCTCGATGCCGAGGGCTCGCAGGTCGCTTCAGTGGTTGCACAGGCGGTGGCTGCCAAGCCTATGGCGGTGCTGCTGGGAACCGCTGGCGATGTGACGGCCGTGCTGGTCAATGAATTCAAGAAAGTTTCGCCCAGCACCCCGCTGGCCGCTACCAGCGTGGCCCTGAGCGGCGACAACCTGCGCCAGCTCGGCGCAAAGACGGCGGGCTTGGCACTGTCCATGGTGCTGCCCGACTCGGGCCGCACCAGCGTGGCATTGGTGCGCGAGTACCAGAAGGCCATGCGCGCAGCCGGGTTCCAGGACTTCTCAGCGCGCAGCTTTGAAGGCTACGTGAACGCCCGGGTGCTCACCGAGGGCCTCGAGCGTGCGGGCCGTGACCTCACCCGCGCCAAACTGCGCTCTGCCTTGGCCGGGCTGCGCAGCCACGACATGGGCGGTATGACCGTGGACTACAGCAGCGGTGCCCCCTATGTGGGTTCACGTTTCGTGGACCTGGGAATTCTGGGCGCCAACGGCCGCGTAGTGGGCTGATGCGGAGCGGGGCAAAAAACCCCGCTCAGCCGACGAACCGTCCCGCCGCGTTCAGGACTCCCATGTCCACGAACCGCGAACCGACGTAAGGCGCCTGGCCCGAGTAATCAATGGTGAGCCCACCCAGGTCCAGGTTGCGAATACCGGCCAGCGCAGTGCGCAGCTTGGCGCGGGTAGGGTCGGTTCCGGCACGCTCCAGACCTTCGGCCAATACGCGGGTGTTCGTGTAGGACTCCAGCGTGCCCAGGTTGAACTCCTGCACACCGCGCGCCCGCATCGCGGCTTGGTAATCACGCACCAGAGCAGTCTTGGCGCGGTTGGGGTCGGGCATGACCATGGTGACGGCCAGCCCGCTGCCCGCGTCGCCCAGTTGCTTGAGGCCCTCGCTGGTCAGCGTCACGCTCAGGCCAGCCATCAGCACACCGGGCAGGTTTTTCTTGAGTCCGCGGATCAACTCCACCGATGCGGAGCCGGCAGTGGCCAAGAGCACAGCGGCCGGGCGCGCCTGGGCCACCTTGGCGAGTACATCACTGAGGTTCTTCCCATCGGTGGCCAGGGCGGTTTGCACAAGAGGCTTGATGCCCTGCTCTGCCAGAAAGCGGGTGGAGTCCTCCAGCATTTCACGGCCGTAGGCGTTGTCCAGGTGAACGATTCCGATGTCCTTGAGCCCCATGCCCGCAAGCCGCTGCACCAGGCGGCGCACTTCGTCGGTGTAGCTCGCGCGCACATGGAACACATTGCGCGCGCCCTTGCGCAACGAAGATGCCCCCGTGAACGGCGCCACGTAAGGGATGCCTGCTTCCTCGATCAAAGGCAGGATGCCCGCGTTGTTGGGGGTGCCCACGCATGACAGCAGGGCAAACGCACTGCCCTGGCTGATCATCTGCTGCACGTTGTCCGTTGTGCGCTGCGGCACGTAGCCATCGTCCACCACCTGCAGCTGCACCGTGCGGCCATGGATGCCGCCGCGGGCGTTGATTTGCGCCAGCGCCGCCTCAGCACCCTGTTTGATGTCCTGACCAAAGCCCGCCAGAGGGCCGCTGAGTGCAGCCGAGCAGCCAATCGTCAGGCTTTTGCTGCTGATGCCTCCGTCCTGCGCGAGCGCGTTGCGCACAAGTGCGGGAGCGGCCAGGCCGGCAGCCAGGCGGGGGGCAAAGGTGACAAATTGGCGACGCTGCATAAAACACGAACTCCCGAGAATTGACCACAATGGTGCGCCCCATGGGCACAGGCCGACAGGGACCGCACTCGGGGCAACTGACCAATTTATGCCGGCGCCCTGCGCGGCGCCAGAGAATCAACCCTAAGAACCTGTTTTACGATCCACGCGATGACGGGCAGCTCGCGCTTGCTCCGGCGTCTTTTCGCATCTGACCTCAGCCCACCACACCATGTCCATCTGGAAGAAACCCATCTCTCTTCAGCACCTGAACGAAACAAGCGCCAACACCGCCGCCAGCCACCTGGGAATCGAGTTGACGGAAGTGGGTGATGACTTCTTGCGTGGGCGCGTACCTGTGGATGAGCGCACACGCCAGCCCTTTGGCCTACTGCATGGCGGGGTGAGCGTGGTGCTGGCCGAAACCCTCGGTTCGATGGGTGCTTACTACGCCAGCCCCGAAGACCACCGCGCAGTGGGCCTGGACATCAATGCCAACCATTTGCGCTCGGCCACCAGTGGCTGGGTGACCGGTACCGCCCGTCCGGTGCACATCGGGCGCACCACGCAGGTGTGGCAAATTGACATGGTGAACGATGCGGGCGAGCTGACCTGCGTGTCCCGCATCACCATGGCCGTACTGGCGCCCAAGGGCTGACGCGCGGGTCAGACCGCCCTGCCCCAGATACAACAAAGCCCGCAGGCCGTGAGGTCTGCGGGCTTTGTTGCCAATGCCGCCTGCAAGCAGCGGCAGGAAGATCAATGCTCTCCGTGCGCTGTCTGGTCAGCCTTGCTGGCGGCGATGGCTTCTGCGCGGACTTCTGCACGGCTGCGTGCACTGTGCGCGGCGGTGCTGTACGCCACGTCGGAGCCTTCAGCGTCATGGGGCATGGCGCCATTGGCGCGCGCTGCCTGCAGCTCGGCAATGACGGCCTGGCGTGTCAGTGTGCTGGCGGTGGACGCAGCGGCTGGGTAGCTGGAGGCATCGCCATAAGCACCAGCGGACTGTGCTTGGGCAGCCACGGAGCCCAGGGCGAGGAGGGAGACAGCGGCGAGAGTGCGGTAGTTCTTCTTCATGGTCCAAACCTTTCAGATCAACAGTCAGATGCGGGCCCAAGCGTTGTCCCCTCGGGGGACTGCAGCTGCGACCTGCGTCGATGGGCGGCAGTTGAACGCGTCGCTCATCGATGGAAGTGACTGTATCTAGGGTTACTACGGAGATAAATCCCATTACGCAGAACGAAATGTTCACAAAACTGAAACAATCAATCGGGAACTTTTCCATTCGCTTTATTTGCGGCGTGTATCAGTCAATCCTGACGGCATCCAATTCCAGCGGATCGTTGCGACTCCCCCCTGCCGCTGCGGGCAGTGCGCACGTAGCCCAGCACCCTCCCAGTGTGGTGGCCAACGCGACAGTGGATGTTCAATTTCGGCAAAAACACAACTGTTAATTGAAATAAATGATAATTTGCGAGAAAATATCTTTTTTATCAATTGATTAACAGTCATCATGAACTTTTCCACACTGACGATGAGAGCCAAGCTCGTCCTTTCCTTTGGGCTCATGGTGCTGCTGATCTGTCTGGTCGCAGGCTTGTCCGCCAAAAGCTTGAACCAGGAGAAAGAAAACTTCCATGAATTCGTCACGGGCATCAACACCCGGGGCGAACTGGTGCGCGACGTGCAGGCCGCGGTGGACCGCAGAGCGATCGCGGCGCGCAATTTGGTGCTCGCCACCAAGCCGTCGGAGCGAGAGGTGGAAAAGATTGCCGTCACCAAGGCCCACGAGGATGTGCAGTCCCTGTTGGCGAGGCTCAAAAAGTCGGCCAGCGCAGCAGGTGTCTCTGCCGACGAAAGAAAGCAGATCGACGATATTGAAAAGACCGAGCAGGCGTACGGCCCGGTGGCGTTGCGCATTGTGGATCTGGCCCTGCGGGATCAGCGGGAAGAGGCCATCACACGCATCAACGATGAATGCCGGCCGTTGCTCTCGGCGCTGGTGGAACGGGTGGGCAAGTACGAGGCGACGGTCGAGGCGGCCACGGAAAAGCTCATTCAGGCCTCCGAGGCAGAATTTGCCGAGCAGCGCAATTTCCTCATCGGTTTTGCGCTGGTGGCCATGGTGTTGGCGGTCCTGTGCGGCTTCTCCATTACCCGCAGCGTGATGCGCGCCCTGGGGGCCGAGCCCGCCGCGCTGAGCGAAGCCGCACGCAAGGTGGCGGAAGGCGATCTGTCGGGCATTCCTGGCGCCGCAGCAGTGTCACCGCACAGCGTGCTGGGCTCCCTCAGCACCATGCAGCAGAACCTGTCGAACATCGTCACCAAAGTGCGCTCGTCGGCCGACTCCATCTCCACCGGCACCACAGAGATTGCCATGGGCAACGCCGACCTGAGCCAGCGCACCGAAGAGCAGGCCAGCGCCCTGGAAGAAACCGCAGCGACCATGGAAGAGTTCACTTCCACCATTCGCAACAACGCGGAGAACGCCAAGGCTGCGGATCACCTTGCGATCGACGCGTCCAAGGTGGCCACCCAAGGCGGTGAAGTGATGCGCCAGGTGGTCGACACGATGAAGGACATCCATGAAAGCTCGCGGAAGATCTCCGACATCATCGGCGTGATCGACAGCATTGCCTTCCAGACGAACATCCTGGCGTTGAACGCTGCGGTGGAAGCAGCGCGCGCGGGCGACCAGGGCCGCGGCTTCGCAGTGGTGGCCACCGAGGTGCGCAATCTCGCTCAGCGCAGTGCGGGCGCAGCCAAAGAAATCAAGGCCCTGATCAATGAGAGCGTGGACAAGGTGTCCACAGGCACCCAGTTGGTTGACCAGGCGGGGCAAACCATGGCCTCCGTGGTGGGCGCCATCCAGCGCGTGACCGAGGTGGTGGGACAAATCAGCTCTGCCAGCGCCGAGCAGAGTTCCGGGATCGCCCAGATCGGCCAGGCCGTGAGCCAGCTGGACCAGACCACCCAGCAAAACGCGGCGCTGGTGGAAGAAAGCGCAGCAGCAGCGCAAAGCCTGGAAGCCCAGGCCAAAGAGCTGATTGAAGCGGTGCGGGTCTTCAAGCTGGACGAGGGCCGCGCCTGGGGGCAGAGCGGACCGGGCCTGGGCAACGCGCGCCGCCTGGCCCTGCCCGCGGCATGACTTTGCAGCAGGCACATGCCGTGCCTTGCCCCTGACCGCGCTGCAGGGGCGCAGCGGGGCCGGGCGTGGGTCGGCGCAGGGCCCCGTGGTTCCTACTGCGCCGCGTCTTGGCGCGCCAGGCGCTCGCTCTTCCAGTAAACGTCGTCGCCGCCGTTCATGCGGTTGAGGACGCGGGCCAGCACAAACATCAGGTCTGACAAACGGTTGAGGTATTGCCGCGGGGCGTCATTCAGCGCCTCTTCATTGCCCAGCGCCACCACGGCGCGCTCGGCCCTGCGGGCGACGGTGCGGCAGATGTGCGCCTGCGCGGCAGCGCGCGTGCCCGCGGGCAGTATGAATTCCTGAAGCCGGGGCAGCGCCGCGTTGTGCTCTGCCAGCGCCTCGTCCAGTTGCAGCACGGCCTCTTTCTTCAATAACTCAAAGCCCGGAATCGACAGCTCACCGCCCAGGTTGAACAGCTGGTGCTGCACCTGGACCAGCAAGCCGCGCACGGCCTCGGGCAGTGGCTCGCACAGCAGCAAGCCGATGTGCGAGTTGAGTTCGTCCACATCGCCCATGGCGTGGATGCGCAGACTGTTCTTGGAAACCCGCTGGTTGTTGCCCAGCCCCGTGGTGCCTGCGTCCCCGGTACGGGTGGCGATTTCAGTGAGGCGATTTCCCATGCGATAACTCCTGAGGGGTGTCTGGCGATTTTCCCTGGCCGCGCAGGTGCCCGGGCAGGATGAAGTTCAAGGCCCTGCAAAACGCAGGGTGGCGTGGCGCAGCGGGGCGCTCACAGGTCCTTGTGTGAGTCGAGCACGAAGACCATGCCCATGAAGCCGACCGATACCGTACGCCCGCGAATGCTGGTGTACGAGGCCACGCCAAGGGAATGGTAGTTGGACACAAACGCCGCCAGCGCACCTACGCCCAATGCACCCGCCAGCGGGCTGCGTTCTGCCACGGTTTTCTGGATCTGATCGCGGTGGCGCTCGGCCGAGGGGTTGAGCAACGCTGCAGCCGCCACCAGCACGGCAGCCACAGCGAGGGGTTTGAGAACTTTGGAGGCTTGGGTCATGGGAGCACGAGTGCCGGTGTGGAGGGTACGCCTGATTGTGCCGCCCCGCAGCCCTGGCGATCCCCATCCCGCTTGCTACAACATTTGTAGCCGCTCGCGCTTTCTCACAAAGCGTTAGAGGCTATTTTGCTTCAAAACCATGCACAGGTGCACGGGACAGACGCATGGGCCGCACCGCCGGCCGCGTTACACGGCGCAGAGAAATGTTGGTGAGGGCAACAGCAGGCAAAAGTGCTGGCCTGTGCGGTGATGCTGCGGTGCAATGCAGGCCTTGTTCAACTTTCCGGAGCTCTGCATCCATGAAGACTACGCAACGACCTGCACGCCCCGTCGCCCGCAAATGGGCCCGTCATTTCGAGGCCAGCAGCGTTTTGCTGTTTGCGGCCCTCACCCTGGGCAACGCAGGTACCGTGCATGCGCAAAGCGGCAGCACCAGCAGCCCCTCCAATTCTCCCAACTCCTCCAAAACAGTCATCGGGCCGGCCAGCAGCAACACCTCCTCCGGCGGCCAAGCTACCTTCGGGGGGCGTAGCACCGCCACGAGCAGCACTGCTGCCTTTGACCGCGCCGACGCAGACCGCAACGGCATGCTCACGCCCAAAGAGGCGTCCACCTTCCCCGCGATCGGCGAGCGCTTTCAAACGCTGGACAAAAACAAGGACCAGATGCTCTCGCGTGACGAATTTGACGCAGGCGTGAAGTCTTGAGGATTCCCTGCACAGGTCGCGGCTGTTTCACGCCACCTGCGCAGCGTTGACCTTGCCCGCAGACGCGCTCTCAGGCGCATCTGAGGCCCGAACGGTGGTGGACGTTCGGGCTTTTTTTTCTTTTTTTCCACGCAATCGCGCACAGGCCGCGATGACGGCGCAGGGCTCAGCAAGACAACGGCTTACTCGTGCAGCGAAGACAGGAACTGCCGCAACTCGGGCGTCTGGGGGCTGCCGAACACCTGGGCTGGCGTGCCCGACTCATGCACACGGCCCTGGTGCATGAAAACCACCCGGTCGCTCACCTTGCGGGCAAACGCCATCTCGTGCGTGACCATCATCAGCGTCATGCCCTCTTGCGCCAGCGACTCCACCACACGCAGCACCTCGCCGACCAGTTCAGGGTCCAGGGCGGAAGTGATCTCGTCGCACAGCAACACCTGTGGCTCCATGGCCAGGGCACGCGCAATGGCCACGCGCTGCTGCTGCCCGCCCGAGAGCTGGTCGGGCATGGCATCGAACTTTTCAGCCAGGCCTACACGCTCGAGCAGCCGGCGTGCCTGGGCTTCGGTATCGGTTGCGCTGCGCGCCTTGACCAGCGTGGGCGCGAGCATGATGTTGCGCCCCACCGAAAGGTGCGGAAACAGGTTGAAGCCCTGGAAGATCATGCCCACTTGCTGGCGCAGCTCGCGCATGGCGGCCGGGTTGTCGTGCAGCAGCTTTTTGCCATTGACGCTCAGCGCGCCCTCCTGAAATTCTTCCAGCCCGTTCACGCAGCGCAGTAGTGTGCTCTTGCCAGATCCGCTCTTTCCAATGATGGCGATCACTTCCCCGCGCTGCACCTTCAGGTCGATGCCCTTGAGCACTTCGTTGCTGCCGTAGGACTTGCGCAATGCGGTGATGTCCACGATCGGCCGGGCGAAGACCGGAATACCGTCGTGCGTGGGGGCCTCCAGGGGCGCGGAGGCGGCGGTGTCAGCGGCGATGGCCATGGAGTTTCCTTTCAAGCGATTGCGCCATGAGGCTCACGGGAAAGCACAGCGCGAAGTACAGCAGCGCCACGCAGGCGTAGACAATAAATGGCTGGTAGGAGGCGTTGGAAATCATGCTGCCGGCCTTGGTCAGCTCGACAAATCCGATCACCGAGGCGAGGGCTGTGCCCTTGATCACCTGTACCAGAAAACCCACCGTGGGGGGCACGGCAATGTGCAGCGCCTGGGGCAGCACCACATGGCGCAGCTGCTCGCCAAAGCTGAGCGCAAGGCTCTGCGCGGCCTCCCACTGGCCCCGGGGTATGGCGGCCACGCAGCCGCGCCATATCTCGGTGAGGTAGGCGCTGGTGTACAGCGTGAGGGCAAGGGCCGCAGCCGTCCAGGCCGATGTCTTGATGCCAAAGAGCGCAATACCGAAATACGCCAGAAACAGTTGCATGAGCAGCGGCGTGCCCTGAAACACCTGCACATAGGCGCCCACGGCGCGGTCAACGCCGCGCAGCCTGGACAGGCGCAACACCAGCAGCAGCAGGCCCACCAGGCCGCCGCCGACAAAGGCGATGAGGGACAGGGACACCGTCCAGCGCGCGGCCATCAGCAGGTTGCGCAGGATGTCCCAGAGCGAAAAATCGACCATTGCAGATCACCTCCCGACCAGGAAACGCGCACCGACCCACATCAGCAGGTGGCGCGTGAGCATGGACAGCAGCAGGTACACCGCCGTGGCCAGGATGAAGGCCTCGAACGCACGGAAGGTGTTGCTGGAGATGAGGTTGGCGGCGTAACTCAGCTCGGGTGTGGAGATCTGCCCGCACACGGCCGATCCCAACATCACGATGACGATCTGGCTGACCATGGCGGGCCACACCTTTTGCAGCGCCGGTGGCAGCACCACGCGGCGAAACACCTGCCCTGGCGTGAGCGCGAGGCTCTGCGCAGCCTCGATCTGCCCGCGGGGTGTGGCCTCGATGCCGGCGCGGATGATCTCGGCCGAGTACGCGCCCAGGTTGATCACCATGGCCAGCACCGACGCGAACTCGGGTGACAGCTTGAGACCCAGCGCCGGCAGCCCAAAAAACAGAAAGAACAGCTGCACGATAAAGGGCGTGTTGCGCACCAGTTCAACGTAGCTGGCCACGGCCCAGCGCAGCGCAGCGGGCCGGCGGCCCAGGTTGTGGGCCCGCGCCCACGCACAGGCGGTGCCCAGCGCCAGGCCGAGCAAGGTGCCAACGATGGTCAAGCCGATGGTCCACACCACGCCCCGCACAAGCAGAGGCCATGCGGCCAGAACGGCGGAGAAATCAAGTTCGATCAGCATGTTGCCTCTTGTCTATTGCAGCGGTGGTCAGCAGCCTCGTCGTTTGCGCGGCTCGCTCGCTTGTGCGGGCTGAGCCCTGGCAGGGTCAAGGCTCATCGGGCTTTTGCAGGCGGCGCCTGAGCGGTGCCCAAGCAGCGCCACCCGCTACCCCGACCAGTTCAGCCCGGCGTACCCCTCACTGCGGCAGGTCGCCCACAGGGCGGCCCAGCCATTTGGTGGAGAGCTTGTCCAGGTCACCGGCCTTTCGGGCCTCGGCAATGATTTCATTCACGCGGGTGCGCAGCTTGTCTTCGCCTTTGGCCACACCAATGAAGTTCGGGCTGTCCTTCAGCAGCAACTTGTATTCCGTCTGTAGCTGCGGGTTCTTCACCATGATGGTGCCCGCCGTCGAGGCGCTGGTTGCAATGGCCTGCGTCTGCCCTGACACAAAGGCCGAGATGCTGGCGGCATGGTCTTCAAAGCGTTTCACGTCAGCGCCGGAGGGGGCCACCTTGGCGAGTTCCTGGTCTTCCATCGCTCCACGCGTCACGGCCACGGTCTTGCCGGCCAGATCGGCAAAGCTCCTGATGTTCAGGCTCTTGCTCGCAAACACGGCCTGGAAGAACGGAGCGTAGGCGGACGTGAAGTCAATCACCTTCTCGCGCTCGGGGTTCTTGCCCAGGGTGGAGATCACCAGGTCGGCCTTTTGCGTCTGCAGGTACGGGATGCGGTTGGCACTGGTCACAGGGACCAGCTCCACCTTCACGCCCAGCTTGGCGCCGATGTACTGGGCCATCTCCACGTCCAGGCCCTGGGGCTTGAGGTCAGTGCCAACAAAGCCGTACGGCGGGTAGTCGGTAGGAATGGCGACCTTGATCTCCTTGGCCTTGAGGATGTTGTCCAGGGCGTTTTGGGCATGGGCTGCAGGGGCCAGCAGCGCAGCGCCCAGACCGGCGGCGGCCAGCAGGGCCAGGCTGCGGCGGCGTGCGCCGGAGCAAGCGGATGGTGCGGAAGGACTCAGCGAGGTGGTCATAGCAAGGCTCCTAGGTAGGCTGAACCGTCATCGGACGGAAGGGGGGTGGAAGGGTTGGGCTTACGCCTGGCGGGCCGCTTCTTGGCGGCGGCTCGCGGCAGCGGCTGTGCCACCGGCGCCAGCGCATCACGCAGTTCGGCCAGGGGGTCGGCGGGGGCTTGCAACCGCAGCGCGGCCTGCACGGTGCCGAGGTGTTCGGCCATCAGCGCTTCGGCGCGGGCAATGTCGCCCCTCTCCAGCGCCTCAACGATGCGCACGTGGTCATCGCAGCTTTGTGCCGCGTCGTGCGATGACTGGTAGAGCATCGCGATCAGGGTGGTGCGGGCGGTGAAGTCGCGCAGGGTGTCGGCCAGCAGGGCATTGCCCAGGCATTCGGCAAGGCACACATGGAAGTCGCCCAGCAGGTAGGTCCGCAACCCCACATCGCTGCCAGCCAAGGCGGCTTTCTCGCGCTGCAGGTGGTTTTTCAATTGGCGCACCGCTGCCTTGTCCGGTGCCCTGGCCTTGAGTTGGTGCAGCAGACCCAGTTCGATCACGCGGCGCGCCTCGAAGGCTTCGCACGCTTCGTGTTCAGAAGGTTCCACCACATACCAGCCGCGCCGCGCGCTGACGGTGACGATGCCGCGGGTGGACAGCCGGGTGAGTGCCTCGCGCACGATGGTGCGGCTGCAATCAAACAGCATGGCCAGTTGCTGCTCGCCCAAGCGTGAGCCGGGGGCCAGCTTCTGGGCCATCACGGCTTCCATGATGCGGCTGCTGATGTCGGTGGCGGTGGTCATTGACCAGGCTTACGCATCTTCTGTGCCAACTGGTATACAAGGCCGATGCACCACGGTGGAGCACGCGCTGCGCGCGTTGCCCTCCGAGGGCTCAGGCGCGCAGCCCAGCAACAACAGTCGCACCCATGCATCAAAGTGCGGATGCAGGCGCCAATGCTGCTTCAACTTTCTTTAATGCACAGCGCCCTATCATTCCCCCGGCACAGGTGGCGCTGCGGCCCGGTTTGTTGGCTCCCCGCTCCAACCACGCTTACGGGAGCGCATCGCCGCCGCGCTGTGCAATGGTGGCGCCATCTCCACCTGGCATGCGGTGAAAGCCGACAGCGGCCGGATCACCCTGCATGCCGCGCGGCTCTGCCGCCAAACTCACCGAGACCCGTGTGCTGGACCAAGACAGCCACACCACCTCGCTGGCCCATGGCTCACTGGCCAACAGCCTCAGGTTCAAGTTCTTTGCCGAGTCCAACGGCAGCGCTGAAAGCGGCAACACCCAGGTGCACGTGTGCCACGCCAGCGAAAGCGTGGGCGCGCCAGCTGATGCCGGCGTACCGGTGGCATCGCTAAGGCCGCCCGCTGCCGGTAAACGTGTCCGACGCCTGCACCTGCGGATGGCGCGCAAGCAAGTCGTCATCAGGCCGTTCGGTGCAGGCGACTGTCTCGCCAAAGCGCATGGTCCAAGGCTGCACAGGGGAGTAGGCAGGCCAACCAGGGTTGCCCGAACGGGCAAAGGCCACCCACGCCTGGTGCATGGCGCCAGACAGTGCGCGGGGCGGATGGGGCCCCGTGAACTCCAGGCCCTGCGGAGCCTGCAGGTTGCCAAACACCAGCGGCAGCTCCACCCCATGCGCCGCGCCCAGGCGGCCCTGCCACTGGGGCGAATGCCAGTCGAAGCTGTAGCGGTGCGCCCCGCCCGTGTGGCTGGCGGCCAGCCGGGCAATGGCCAAGGCAGGGGCACGGTAGTAGTAGTCGGCCTGCAAGGCGCTGAGCAAAGCCCCGGCGCTGGCATGGCCGCCATGCAGCGATGCGCGGTAGGCCTGCACCAGGCTGTCGGGCAGGTCTGCGTCGTTCGCGAACGCGCCCGCCTGCGCAGGGGTGGCGTTGTCCCACAGACCCGTTGGCAAGTGGTACAGGCGCATTTCATCGGCATTGCTGCCCACCAGCACCTGCAGTTGCCGCGCGCGGGCAGGGCTCGCCGCCCATTGCTGTGCCATGGCTTGCAGCGGCGCCGCGGGCAGCACGTCCCCATCCACCACCGGGCGCAGCGGAAAAAGCTGCCGGCCGCCCAAACCCATGCGTTGCCGCAAGGCGGGGTCGACCGCCAGCTGGTGCACTCCGTACAGCAGACGGGGCAAGGCGATATCGCCCAGTGCTTGCACGCAGGGCGCCGCACCCGCCAGTTCTGCCACGGCCCGGCAGGCAGCGCCAGCTTCATCAGGCGTCTGGCAGGCGATGCTCGGGCTTTGCAATATGGCGCGCTGCAACAGGCCCTGCGCACTGGGCATTCCCAGAAGGCAACACACCGCGCCTGCTCCCGCCGACTGGCCGAACACCGTCACACAACCCGCATCGCCGCCCCACAGCGCAATGTGCTGCTGCACCCACTGAAGGGCCAGCACCAAGTCCAGCAGCCCCCGGTTGGACGGTGTGCCTGGCAGCTGGGCGAACCCATCCATGCCCAGACGGTATTGCACGGATACGAAGACCACCCCGTCGCGAGCCCAGCTGGCACCGTCGTACAGCGGGTCGCTGGCAGCGCCCCGAAAGAACCCGCCTCCATGCACCCACACCATCACGGGCCAGCCCGCAGCGGGGGCACTAGCGCGCCCTGACGGTGCCCAGATGTTGAGCGCAAGGCAGTCAGCCCCGCCCACCATCGGGGTGTCGGCCCGCGCCACGCGGGGCAATTGCGGGGCTGCAGGGGCGAAGTCCAGTGCATGGCGCACCCCAGCCCAGGGTGCGCAGGGCTGGGGCGCCAGCCAGCGCAACGCCCCGAACGGTGGCTCGGCATAGGGAATTCCGCGGTATACGTGCAGCCCCTCTTCTATCCGGCCACGCAGGCGCCCGCCGTGCGGCAGGGCCACTTCACAATGCGAAGCGTCGGCGGTCATTCGGTGGCCAGCCCCAGCTTGTCGATCAAGGGGCGCCACACCGCAGCATCCCGCTGCGCCCAGGCGCGCACGTCGCGCGGGGTGGTGCTCGTCAGGGTCACGTTCATGGCTTCCAGGCGGCTCTTGTACTGCGCATCGGCCCGGCATTTTTCCGTCACGGCGTTCAGTCGGTTGAGCAGCTCGGGCGGCGTGCCAGCCCGCGCCACCACCGCAATCCATGCCGGGCGGGCCAGGTCCTGGGCGACGGGCAAGGCCTCGGCCACGGTGGGAACGTCGGGAAGCAGGGCCGAGCGCTGCGCACCAAACACCGCCAACGCCACCAGCTTGCCCGCCTTGACCTGGGCAGCGGCGGTGCCAATCACCAGCGTCATGGCCTGGATCTGCTGGCCCATCAGCGCCGTCAACCCGGCCCCCTCACCCACAAACGGCACATGGGTGGCGGGCGCGCCCATCTTTTCCATGAGGGCCGAGGTGAGCAGGTGGGCGGGGCTTCCCTTGCCCGGTGACCCGAAATTGAGGCCGCCGGGTGTTGCCCGTGCCTGCCTTTCAAGGCCCGCCAGGCTCGTGATTCCACTGCCCGCGGGTACCGCCAGCACCAGGGGCGAAGTGCCCAGCACGGCCACACCATCGAAATCAGCCAGCGGGTCGTAGGGCCGCTGTTGGTAGACATACGGCGTGATCGTCATTTGCGACATGCCCATGCTCATGAGCGTGTACCCATCGGCCGGCTGGCCCTTGAGGTAGTTGACTGCCAGCACCCCGTTGGCACCCGCCTTGTTTTGCACCACCACCGGCTGGCCCAGTTCCCGGGCCGCACAGTCCGCCCACACGCGTGTCATGGCGTCTGATCCACTGCCCGGCGGCTGCTGGGCAATCAGCTGGATGGGCTTGGCTGGGTAGGCGGCAGCCGGCACCTGTGCGCTTGCGGCGTGCGTGCCCAGGGCCCCAAAGGCTGCCAGGGCGGCGGTGGCAAGCATTGGCCGAGCGTTGCGAGAGCACACGCGGGCACTGCCCGGGCGCAGCAGAGGTTTGGATGGGTGGGGCACGGTGGTCTCCTGTTGGGGCGTGGGTGGATTCGGCCTTGGGCAACTGCGAGCTGCCCAGGCAGCGGGCGAATCAGGCTTTGACTTTCGATGGGCTGGAGCGACGGGGGCGGTGCACCGGCGTTGCCCCCCGCAGCGCTGAAGTCGCCTGGCAGCGGGCCGCGATCTGCTCAGCCAGGCAGCGCAACTGCCCTTGCAGCATGGCGCCATGGGCCAGCGCGCCCTCAGCCGGCACAAACAGCTGCAGCAACCCCATGCCCCGCAGGCTGGAGAACACCAGCCCCAAAAAAGCGTCGCGGTCGGGGGCGCATGTCAGTTCGGCGAAGGTGTCGAAGAAGCCCTCTCGCATCTGCGCATTGATCTGCTCGCGCAGCCGTGCGATATGGCCCAGCACTTCAGGCTGGTTGCGGCACCCCAGGTAAATATTCCAGGCCACCACAAAACGCGGCTGCGCGTAGATCAGATCCCACGCCGCCTGCACAAAGAGACTGGCGCGCTCGGCCGCCGGCAGGGTGTGTGCAGGCCACAGTTCCCCGGCCTCAACGCGGCGCTCCACCAGTTCACTGAGCACCCGCATCATCAGCACGGCCTTGGATTCGAAGTGGTGCTGCACAGCCCCTGAGGTAACGCCTGCCGAGCGCGCGAGTTCGTGGATCGACATTTCCTCCAGGCTGCGCTGCTGGATGAGTTCAATGGCTGTGGCGATCAGGTGCTGCTGGGTGGCAGCGCTGCGCTCGGCCTGGGTACGACGCCGTGGGGCGGGCCCGGGTATTGCCGAATGGTTCATGGGCGCGAAGCAATATACATTTCAACCGTAATGTATTTACCCGTCTGGGCCCTGCCCATCGGGGCATACCCCAGGCCGCAGGCAGCAGCCCGCTGCAAGCCATGCGTGAGCCACCTAGAATCATTTCCACCGGTCCACACCACGGAGACTTCGCTCTATGAACGCCCCCACAGCCGCTGCCCACCTGCTCCCGGAAATTCGCCTGCGCGACGTGCCCCAAGCACTGCTTGACGCGCTGCAAGCACGTTTCGCCGCGCATTGCTCGTTGGCCCAGGCGGTTCGTGAGCAGCACGGCCGTGATGAAGGCTCGCTGCAGGCGCCACCGCCCTCGGCCGTGGTGTTCGCGCAAAGCACGCAGGATGTGGCCGATGCCGTGAAGCTTGCCGCGCAATACGAGGTACCGGTGATTCCCTACGGCGCGGGCTCGTCACTGGAAGGCCACCTGCTGGCCGTGCAAGGGGGCATCAGCATCGACGTGAGCCGCATGAACCAGGTGCTCAGCATCAACGCCGAAGACCTCACCGTGACGGTGCAACCCGGCATCACGCGCAAAGCGTTGAACGAGGCCATCAAGGACACCGGCCTGTTCTTCCCCATCGACCCCGGCGCCGACGCCAGCATTGGCGGCATGTGCGCCACGCGCGCCAGCGGCACCAATGCCGTGCGCTACGGCACCATGCGTGAAAACGTATTGGCGCTGGAGGTAGTCACCGCCAGCGGCGAAGTCATCCACACGGGCACACGGGCCAAGAAGAGCAGCGCGGGTTACGACCTCACCCGCCTGATGGTGGGCAGCGAAGGCACGCTGGGCATCATGACCCAGATCACCGTGCGCCTGTACCCGCTGCCCGAGGCCGTGAGCGCCGCCATCTGCTCCTTCCCCAGCATTGAGGCGGCCGTGCGCACCACCATCCAGACCATCCAGCTGGGCGTGCCCATTGCGCGCGTGGAGCTGATTGACCACCACACCGTGCGCATGGTCAACGCCCACAGCAAGCTCGGCCTTCGCGAAGAACCCATGCTGCTGATGGAGTTCCACGGCTCGCCCGCCAGCGTGAAGGAGCAGGCCGAGCTGGTGCAAACGATAGCCAGCGAGTTTGGCGGCCAGGCGTTTGAATGGGCCAGCACGCCCGAGGAACGCACCCGCCTGTGGACCGCGCGGCACAACGCCTACTTCGCCGCGGTGCAAAGCCGGCCAGGCTGCCGCGCCATCAGCACCGACACCTGCGTGCCCATCAGCCGCCTGGCCGACTGCCTGCTCGAATCGGTGGACGAAGTGGAGGCCAGCGGCATCCCCTACTTCCTGGTCGGCCACGTGGGCGACGGCAACTTCCACTTCGGCTACCTCATCGACCCGAACAGCGCCGAAGAGCGCACGAAGGCCGAAGCCATGAACCACACCCTGGTCGCCCGCGCGCTGAGCATGGGTGGCACGTGCACTGGAGAGCACGGCGTGGGCATCCACAAAATGGGTTTCTTACTGGACGAAACGGGCGCGGGCGCTGTGGACATGATGCGCGCCATCAAGCGCGCGCTCGACCCCAAAAACATCCTCAACCCCGGCAAGATCTTTGCGATGTGAGCGCACGGCTGTGCCGCAGAAGTCCCAGTCCCAGTCCCGGCGGCCGGGGCCGGCAGGGGCAACGCGATTGACGCTACATTTTTTATAGCTGTTCGCGCTTATTCAGAAAGCGCTTGAACCCGATTTTCTCTAAAACCCGGTTCCAAACCCCTGCGTGCACACAGTGCAGCAACAAACGCTACAGTCGCGGCAGGAGGAGCCCCTTTGAAAATCCCTGACGTCCTGCCAGACGAGGCCTCGCGCCTTTCAGAGTTGCGTTCGCTCAACGTCCTGGACACTATTGCCGAGGAACGATTTGACCGCCTCACACGCATGGCCAGGCGCCTGTTTGGCGTGGATGTCGCGCTGGTGAGCCTGGTGGATGAGAACCGCCAGTGGTTCAAGTCGTGCGTTGGCATGGATGTGTGTGAAACCCCGCGCGACATCTCCTTTTGCGGCCACGCCATCCTTGGGGATGGGCCTTTCGTCATCCCCAACGCGCTGCAAGACGATCGCTTTTGCGACAACCCGCTGGTCACCGGCAAGCCCCACATCCGTTTTTACGCAGGCTGCCCCTTGCGCGGCCCGGGTGGGCGCAAGCTGGGCACGCTTTGCATCATCGATTCCAAGCCCCGTGAATTCGGCGCGGAGGACATCGGCGTGCTGGTGGACTTGGCGTCAATGGTCGAGCGCGAGTTTGCGGCACTGGAATGGGCCACCGTGGATGAACTCACCAGCTTGTCCAACCGCCGTGGCTTCATGCTGCTGGCGGAGCACAGCCTTCAGTTGTGCATGCGCCAACACCTCCCGGCCACCTTGGTCTTCATTGACCTGGACCACCTCAAGGTGGTCAATGACCGGTTCGGGCATGCCGAGGGTGACAGGGCGCTGATTCTCTTTGCACAGCACCTGTCACAGGCTTTCCGGGGCTCGGACGTGGTGGCCCGGTTGGGGGGCGACGAATTCCTGGTGCTGCTGACCAACCACGGCAGGGCAGCGGCCGAGAGCACCATCGGGCGTCTGCAGCAGTCACTGGAGGCGACCAACCACCAATCGAGCCAGGGCTACGCCATCTCGTTCTCGTATGGTCTGGTTGAGTTCGACCCAGCCCGCCACCCGACGATGGGAGCGCTGATCGATGAGGGCGACGCCCTGATGTACACCACCAAAAAATCGCGGCGCTGAATCGCGCAGCGGGCCATCCGCGCGCCACACCTGGACGCGCCCTGTGCATGCGCATCGCCACTCCCATCGGCTTTGGCCTACACCCGAGCAGCACCGCCCGGCCCATGCTCGGGTTGACGCCCAAGGCCTGCCATCCGACCACCGATGCCAGCCCTTGCCGCGCGACCCAAGGCACGGAGAACCCCAATGGCAACCGAACGCGAAAAAATGGTGGGTGGCGAGCTGTACGACCCGCTCGACCCGGAACTGACTGCCGAGCGACAGCGCGCGCGGTTGTTGTGCCAAGCGCTGAACAGCAGCCGCGAAGACGAGAAGGAAACGCGTGCGCACATCCTTGCACAGCTGATCCCCGAGTCGGGCCCCCACCTGTGGCTGCAGCCGCCCTTTTATTGCGACTATGGCTCCAACATCACGCTGGGGGCCCACGTGTTTTTGAACTACAACTGCGTGGTGCTCGACGTGGCCCCGGTCACGGTGGGCAACCATGTGCTGCTGGGCCCGGCGGTGCAGTTGTACACCGCCACGCACCCGCTCAGCGCGGCCGAGCGCCGGCGGGGCCTGGAGGCAGGCCACCCGATCTGGATCGAAGACGACGCATGGCTCGGGGGCGGTGTGATCGTGCTTCCCGGCGTACGCATCGGCCAGGGGGCGGTCATCGGCGCGGGCAGCGTGGTCACGAAGGACGTCCCGGCGCATGTGTTCGCTGCGGGCAACCCATGCCGCGGGATCCGGCCGCTGGGCCCTTGAGCCGCTTGATCACCACCCCACCACACCGCCGCACCCCTGAGCGCCGCAGCACTCATCCGTGCAGGACTCGCGAATCGGCCGGCGCCTGGTCGCGTTCATGGAGCCCGTAGTCCCGAACCACCTGCGCCACGCGCAAGCGGTACCCCGCAAATATGGAGCCCCGGCCCGCTTGCTGGGCACTGCGGTGGGCTTGCAGTTGGCGCCACCGCGCCACAGCCTCCTCATCGCGCCAGAACGAAAGCGACAGCAAACGGCCGGGCTCGGTCAGGCTCTGAAATCGTTCGATCGAGACGAACCCGTCCATCTCGTCCAGCAGGGGGCGCAAGGCAGCGGCCGAGTCCAGGTAGGCGCCCCGCTGGCCGGGTGCGGGCTCCACCTCGAAGATAACGGCCATCATGCTGCGCCCCTCGTTACTTCGCCGTCCGCTGTAGCAGGCTGTGGTTGTGGTGGCACACACCAGGTGCCAGGCACCCCCTGCACGAAGCTGCGCTCCTCGCGCAGGATGAAGCGCTTTTCCTGAGCGAACGCAAAGTTGGCCCGCCCTTGGGGGTCCAGTCGCAGGCGAGCGCGGTAAGCCTCGTAGGCCGCGAGCGACTCGAATCCGATCAGGCCCCAGGCCTCGTAGTTGGTGCCCTCATGGGGCAAGAAATAGCCCAGCAGGTGGCCGCCGCAGCGAGGAATGATCTCGCCCCAGTGGCGCGCGTATTCAGCAAACAGCTCGCGCTGGAAGGGGTCGATTTCGTAGCGAATGAAGCAGGTGAGCATGGTGGCGTTTCCAGTAACGTGGCAAAGGCCTTCACGATAGGTGCTTGACGACCGGTTATGGTTCGCGCAGCATCGAACCATGAAAGATGGACCCCACATTGCGCGCATTGCCGCGCTCATCGGCGACAGCGGCCGCGCTGAAGTCTTGACGGCGCTGATGACCGACCGCGCCCTGACGGCCACCGAACTCGCCGCCGTGGCCGGCGTGACGAAGCAGACCATCAGTGCCCACCTGGCCAAGCTGCTGGACGCGGGCTTGCTCTGCGTGGAGCAGCAGGGGCGCCACCGCTACTTTCGCCTGGCCAACCAGGACGTGGCGCAGCTGCTGGAGTCACTGATGAATGTGGCGTTTCGCGCCGGCGCGGTGCGGCTGCGCTCAAGCCCGCGCGAGCCCGCCTTGCGCCGCGCGCGCATGTGCTACGACCACCTGGCCGGAGAGGTGGGCGTGCAGTTCTATGAGGCGCTGGTGGGCCAGGGTTTGCTGCAGGCCACGGCCGACGGCGCGGCCGTTACCCCTGAAGGGGCGGCGTGGTTTGCGCAGGTAGGCATCGACACGGCTGCGCTGGCACGGCAACGCCGCACGCTGTGCCGGCCCTGCCTGGATTGGAGCGAGCGGCGCCATCACCTGGGGGGTGCGCTGGGCGCGGCGCTGCTGCAGCGGCTGATGGAAGGCGGCTGGGCGCGCCGCGTAGCGGATTCACGCGTCGTGCAGTTCACACCCAAGGGCGAGATGGCGTTGCGCGATTGGCTTGCCGCCACGGCCCCGGCCAGTGCCTACCAGGGCGCTGGCGGCTACGGCGTTCCTTCATGAAAACGCTGCTGCTCTTTACCGCCACGGCGCTGGCCGAGATCGTGGGCTGCTACCTGCCCTGGCTATGGCTGCGGCAGGGCAAGCCGGTGTGGCTGCTGCTGCCCGCAGCCGCCAGTCTGGCGCTGTTTGCCTGGCTGCTCACGCTGCACGACACCGCAGGCGCAGGCCGCGTGTATGCGGCCTACGGCGGTGTCTACATCGGTGTGGCGCTGGCCTGGCTGTGGGCGGTGGATGGCATTCGCCCCACCGCGTGGGATGTGGCGGGTGTGCTGATGGCGCTGGCGGGCATGGCGATCATCATGTTCCAGCCCGAGAAGTGAAACACCCCTGAGTCGCCTTCGCGGCGGGGCGGCCCTTGCCCGGGGGCACTGGCCTGCGCCGCACCAACCTTGAATGCTGCGGCGCCGGGGACTCAGTTCACCCTTATCAGCCGCCAGTCAATCCGGTTGTCGGGCCGCTGCACCAGCTCCACGTTTTTCTTCATCGCCCAGGCCAGCATCTGGTTGTGCAGCGGAATGTGGGCCACGGTGTCGTTGTGCAGTTGGAGGGCCTCGGTGAGCAGGCGGTTGCGCACCGGCAGGTCGGTCTCGGTCTTCGCGCGGTCCACGATGTAGTCCATGCGGTCATTGCTGTAGCGGCCCAGGTTGTAGCTGCCATCCGCGCCCGTGGTCTTGGTGCGCGCCAGCGACTGCAGGGTGTACATGGCGTCGAACGTGGGCACGCCCCAGCTCAGCAGGGCAATGCTGGCCTCGTGCCGCTGCGCAATGGGGTAGTAGGTGACGGCAGGCAATGTGCGCAGCTTCGCCCGCACACCGATGCGCGACCACATCGATGTAATGGCCTGGCACAGTTCTTCGTCTTGGATGATGGCGTTGTTGCTGCAGGCAAAGTCCACCTCGAAACCGTCTTTGTAGCCCGCTTCGGCCAGCAGCGCCTTGGCGCCATTGGCATCAAAGGGCAGGCGCTTGTCCACGGCCTCCGTCCAGCCGTTGACCAGGGGCGAAACAATGGCCCCGGTGGGTTTGGAGAGGCCGCGCATGGTCACCCGCTGCAGCGTGGCGCTGTCAATGGCCTGGTACAAGGCCTTGCGCACGCGCAGGTCCTTGAGCGGATTCTTGCCCTTGATGTTGCTGCCCGGCAGCTCATCGCGAAACTGGTCCAGCGCCAGGTAGACGGTGCGGTTTTCCACCATCTCCATCACCTTGAGCTGGGGGTTGGCCTTGATGCGCGCCAGGTCCTGGATGCTGGTGTCGCGCACCAGGTCCACTTCACCCGAGAGCAGCGCGGCAATGCGCGTGGCTTCGGACTTGATGGGGGTGTAGGTGATTTCGGTGACGTTGCCATCCACCTTGCCCGCGTTCCACCAGTGGGGGTTGGCGGTGAAGACGATTTTCTGGTCAGGCACCCATTCCTTGAGCACAAACGGGCCGGTGCCCATGGCGTGGCGGTGGGAATAGGTTTCTTCCTTGCTCTTGATGTCCTTGGGCTCCACCGAGTTGTGCTTCTCAGCCCAGGCACGGCTCATCACGCGCAGCTCGGTCAGCTGGTTGAGCAGCACGGGGTTGGGGTTCTTCAAGAAGATATCGATGGTTTCGCCGTCCACCTTGGCAATGCGGTCCATGCCCTGGGTGTAGATGGCGTAAGTGGACGTTTTGCTCATCGCCCGCTGCAGCGAATAGACCACGTCATCGGCCGTCATGGCCGAGCCGTCGCTGAACTTCACGCCCTGGCGCAGCTTCAAACGCATCTGCGTGGGGCTGACCTGCTGCCACGAGGTGGCCAGCAGCGGCTCGACCTTGAGGGTGCGGCTGTTGAACATGACCAGCGATTCGTAGACGGCGGCGTGGATACCGTTGCCCAAGGCGCTGTTTTGCGAATGGATGTCCATGGTCTGGATATCGCTGGAGCCGGCCCACTTGAACGGTTTTGCCGTTGCGGGCGATACACCGGCTGCCAGGGCGACGGTGGCAGCCGCGAGCAGGGAACGCGTGAATTGCATAGCCAGGGTTCCTTTGTTGGAAATGGATGGAAGCATCGCAATATGCAGGAGCCGTCGCCGCCGCCCAAGCCCCTGCGCAACAAGTGTGGCAAGAATGTGTCTTGACCGATGTGCATGGTTGCGCGAAGGCGGGCGGTGCGGTAGGGGCTGCTTGCAGGCATCCAGAGGGCCATGCTGGCTCTTTGTGGGCTGGATGCAAGGCGCCGGCGTGGCAATGCCACGGATAAACTCCGGCCACCCTCGTCAAGCGCTGGCGGCGCGCCCGGACTTGATCGGACAATTTCAGACGGTTTTGGCTCTAGCGCCCATCCTTTCAGCGCGAACAGCTATTAAAACCATAGCACCACAACGATAAAGTCCGGCCAATGCAGGCGATGGGCTGATACACGCGGCATCGCACCCATTTTTTAGGAAAGCCCACATGACACCCATGACACACATGACCTTGTACCGCAGCGCTTGTCTGGCCTTTGTGGCTTCTGTGCTGGCTGGGTGCGGCGCCGAAGTGGCCACCACAGCCGTCACGGCCACCAAACTCCAGGCGGAACAAGCCATACAGGCAACAGCCCAGGCCGAAAAGCTCAAGGCAGACATTGCAGAGGCTGCGCAACGCGCGCAGGCCAACGCTTCTGCCGCGGAAAGCCAATAAGCCAGGGCTGCGCGCACATATCCGCGCACCTTCAGCAGGATTGGGCGTTGGCCCACACGCGGCATTGCATGGGCCGCTACCATGCGTTGGACGCCCTGGTTGACAGCCCTGGGGCGCCACAGAGCCAGCGGCACACCGCCCCCGAGGAACATGCCCAACGATCTTGTCGTCCTGCGCCCCGAGGGGCTGTATTGCCCACCGGGCGACTTCTACATCGACCCCTGGCGGCCGGTGGCGCGCGCGGTGATCACGCACGCGCATTCGGACCACGCGCGCATGGGATCTGCGCGCTACCTGGCGCACACGGACAGCGCGGGCACGCTGCGCAACCGGCTGGGCGCCGACATTGACCTGCAGACGCTCGCCTATGGCGAGGTGATCGACCACCACGGCGTGCGCCTGTCGCTGCACCCGGCCGGCCACGTGCTGGGCTCGGCCCAGGTGCGCATCGAGCACGGCGGGCAGGCGTGGGTGGCGTCCGGCGACTACAAGCTGGAGGACGACGGCACCTGCCCGCCGTTCGAGCCGGTGCGCTGCCACACCTTCATCACCGAATCGACCTTCGGCCTGCCCATTTACCGCTGGCCCTCGCAGCCCGCGCTGTTTGCCGACATCAACGCTTGGTGGGCCGCCAACGCGGCGGCAGGCAAGGCCAGCGTGCTGTACGCGTATGCGTTTGGCAAGGCGCAGCGGCTGCTGCACGGGGTGGACGCCAGCATCGGGCCCATCGTGGTGCATGGTGCGGTGGAGCCGCTGAATGCCGTGTACCGCGCCGCCGGCGTGGCCCTGCCCGCCACCCACCGCGTGACCGACACCGCACTCACCAAGGCCGATCTGCGCCGCGCGCTGGTGCTGGCCCCGCCCTCGGCCGCAGGCACGCCGTGGCTCAAGCGCTTTGGCGAGCATTCGGACGCATTTGCCAGCGGCTGGATGCTGGTGCGCGGCGCACGGCGGCGCCGGGGCGTGGACCGGGGGTTTGTGATGAGCGACCACGCCGATTGGCCCAGCCTGCAAAAGGCGATTGGCGCCACGGGGGCCGAGCGCGTGATCGTGACGCATGGCAGCACCGACGTGATGGTGCGCTGGCTGTGCGAGCAGGGGCTGGATGCACAGGTGTTTGCCACCGAGTACGGGGCGGACGATAACGAGGACGATACGGGCGTTGCGCCCAACACGGTGGACACGCCGACCACGGCAGAGGAGCCCGAGGCGTCTGCGCCGCAGGGCAGCGAGCCGCCCGCCAAAGGCACGCCATGAAGCAGTTCGCCGCCCTCTTCCAGGCGCTCGACGCCTCCACAGCCCAGTCGGCCAAGCTGGCCGCATTGGTGGCCTACCTGCGCGTGGCGGCACCCGGCGATGCGGCCTGGGCGGTGTACTTTCTGGCCGGCGGCAAGCCGCGGCAGATGGTGCCCACCAAGCGCCTGAAGGCCCTGGCGCAAGAGGCTGCCGGCCTGCCGGAGTGGCTGTTTGACGAAAGCTACGAAGCCGTGGGCGACCTGGCCGAAACCATCGCCCTGCTGCTGCCCCCGCCCGCCGAGCCGGCCGACCTGCCGCTGGCGGAGTGGATGGCGCTGCTGCTGCCGCTGCGCGCCCTGCCCGCCGACGAGGCCGACGCCCGCCTGCGCGCGCAGTGGGCCATGCTGGCGCCCGGGCAGCGCTTTGTGTATTTCAAGCTCATCACCGGCAACTTCCGCGTGGGCGTGTCGCGCCTGCAGGTCACGCAGGCACTGGCCACCGTGAGCGGGGTGGACGCCAAGCGCATCGCGCACCGGCTGATGGGCTACACCCAGATCGGCCGCCAGCCGCAGGCCGCCGACTACGCAGCGCTGGTGGCGGCCGCAGAGGGCGAAGAGGGGCACGCGTCCGACGGCGCCGCTGGCCACCCCTACCCCTTCTTTCTGGCCCACCCGTTCAACCAGGCCGTGGCCGACATGCCCGCGCTGCTGGGGCCGGTGGCGGACTGGCAGGTGGAGTGGAAGTGGGACGGCATCCGCGCACAGATCGTGCGGCGCGCGGGGGCGGCGTGGGTGTGGTCGCGCGGTGAAGAACTGGTGACCGATCGCTTTCCGGAGCTGGGCGACGCGGCCATGCGAGATCTGCCCGATGGCACGGTGATCGACGGCGAAATCCTGGTGTGGCTGCCCGAAGAGCCCGGCCCTCGCCCCTTTGCCGACCTGCAAAAGCGCCTGGGCCGCAAGACGCTGGGCGCGAAGCTGCTGCGCGAACTGCCCGTGGTGCTGGTGGCCTACGACCTGCTGGAGCACGCGGGGCAGGACTTGCGCACGCAACCGCAGCATGCGCGGCGTACGCTGCTGGAGGCCGCGCTACAGCCGAACCCTGCAGCCATCGTGGCGGCACCTGCGGACGCACTGCGCCTGAGCCCCCTGCTGCAAGGCACCGACTGGGCCGACCTGGCCCGCCAGCGCGAGGCAGCGCGGGGCATGGGCACTGAGGGCTTCATGCTCAAGCACCGCCACGCCCACTACGGCGTGGGCCGCACCAAGGACGTGGGCGTGTGGTGGAAGTGGAAGATCGACCCCATGAGCGTGGATGCCGTGCTCATCTACGCCCAGCGCGGCCACGGGCGGCGCGCGAGCCTGTACACCGACTACACCTTTGCGGTGTGGAGCGGCCCGCCAGACGACGCCGACCGCCAGCTCGTGCCGTTTGCCAAGGCGTACTCGGGCCTGACGGACGCCGAGATTGCGCAGGTGGACGCCATCATCCGCAAGACCACGCGCGAGAGCTTTGGCCCCGTGCGCAGCGTGGAGGCGACGCAGGTGTTTGAGCTGGGCTTTGAAGGCATTGCCAAAAGCCCGCGCCACAAGAGCGGCATTGCGGTGCGCTTTCCGCGCATGCTGCGCTGGCGGCAAGACAAGCCCGTGGCGGAGGCCGACACGCTGCAGACGCTGGCGATGCTGTTGCCGGAGTCTGCGCGGTGAGCGCCACGCCAGCCCGCGCGCCCGCTGCGCCGCGCAAACGCAAGAGCGCCGTTCCCACGGCTAGCGCAGCGCCCTCGCAAGAAGCCATGGCCCCCGCGCCTGGCGCGCCTGGCAGCCCCGCCGCCCAGTGGCTGCAGGGCCGGGGCTGGCAACCCTTTCCGTTTCAGCAACAGGTGTGGCAGGCCATGGCCGAGGGCCGCTCGGGCCTGCTGCACGCCACCACGGGCGCGGGCAAGACCTACGCCGTGTGGCTGGGCGCGCTGCAGCACTTGGCACATCCTTCAACCGTTCGGGCTGAGCCTGTCGAAGCCGGGAAGCCGCACATCCCACCCGCACCCGTTCGGGCTGAGCTTGTCGAAGCCGGGGCAAGCGCGGGTGCAGGCCCTTCGACAAGCTCAGGGCGAACGGTTCAACAAACGCATCCTGCCGTGCCAGCGGACGCAGGCACCAGCACCAGCACCAGCACCAGCACCGCCACCCGCGCCCGCCGCGCCACCGCCCCACCCCTCACCGCGCTGTGGATCACCCCCATGCGCGCGCTCGCCGCCGACTCGCTGCGCGCCCTGCAGGAGCCCCTTCCCGCGCTGGCCCCCCACTGGACCAGCGGCCTGCGCACGAGCGACACCGCCAGCGGCGAGCGTGCCGCGCAAGACAGGCGCCTGCCCACCGTGCTGGTGACCACGCCCGAGAGCGTGTCGCTGCTGCTGGCCCGCGCCGATGCGCACGAGCGCCTTTGCAGCGTGCAGCTGGTGGTGGTAGACGAGTGGCACGAGCTGGTGGGCAACAAGCGCGGCGTGCAGGTGCAGCTGGCGCTGGCACGCCTGTCGGGCTGGAACCCGCGCTTGCAGGTGTGGGGCATGTCGGCCACGCTGGGCAACCTGCCGGACGCGCTGGCCACGCTGATGCCCACCCTGCCCCCGCGTGCACCGCGCCGCGCCAAGCCGCTGCTGGTGCAGGGCCGCGTTGACAAGACGCTGCAGGTGCAGGTGCTGCTGCCCGAACGCGTGGAGCGCTTTGCGTGGGCGGGGCACATGGGCCTGTCGCTGCTGCCGCAGGTGGTGCAGTCCATTGAGGCCAGCGCATCGACGCTGGTCTTTACCAACACCCGATCGCAATCCGAGCGCTGGTACCAGGCGCTGCTGGAGGCGCGGCCCGACTGGGCGGGCACGATCGCGCTGCACCATGGGTCGCTCAGCGGCGAGGTGCGCGGCTGGGTGGAGGCGGGGCTCAAGGCGGGCACATTGAAGGCAGTGGTGTGCACGTCCAGCCTGGACCTGGGCGTGGATTTTTTGCCGGTGGAGCAGGTGCTGCAGATCGGATCGGCCAAAGGCGTGGCGCGGCTGGTGCAGCGCGCGGGCCGCTCGGGCCACGCGCCGGGGCGCACCAGCAGCATCACGCTGGTGCCCACGCACAGCCTGGAGCTGGTGGAGGCCGCGGCGGCCCGGCAGGCGCTGGCCGAAGGCCGCATCGAAGACCGCCACACGCCCCGCGCGCCGCTGGATGTGCTGGTGCAGCACCTGGTGACGATTGCGCTGGGCGGCGGCTTTGTGCCCGATGCCTTGCTGGCGGAAGTGCGCCGCGCCCCGGCCTACGCCACGTTGGCCGACAACGACTGGCAGTGGGCGCTGCAGTTTGTGCGCCAGGGCGGCGCCTCGCTGGCCAACTACCCCGACTTTCACCGCGTGGTGCCCGATGAAGACGGCGTGTGGCGCATGCCCGATGCGCGCCTGGCGCGGCGCCACCGCAGCAACATCGGCACCATCGTGAGCGACGCGAGCATGCAGGTGCAATTTGTCAGCGGCGGACGGCTGGGCTCGGTGGAAGAGAGCTTCATCGCGCGCCTGAAACCCGGCGACGTGTTCATGTTTGCCGGCCGCTTGCTGGAGCTGGTGCGCACGCAGCAGATGACGGCCTATGTGCGCACCGCGCCCAAGGGCAGCGCCGCCCTGCCGCGCTGGAACGGCGGGCGCATGCCGCTGTCGAACACACTGGCCGACGCCATGCTGCGCCAGCTGGAGCAGGCCGAGCACGGCCTCTACGCATCGCCCGAAATGCGCTGCGCGCGTCCGCTGCTGGAGCTGCAGCACGCCTGGTCCGCCTTGCCCACGCCAAGCCGCCTGGTGGCGGAGGTGCTGCACACACGCGAAGGCTGGCACCTGTACCTGTACCCGCTGGCGGGGCGGCTGGTGCACCTGGGGCTGGCGGGGCTGCTGGCATGGCGCGCATCGCAGCAGGTGCCCAACACGTTCTCGATCGCCGTCAACGACTACGGTCTGGAGCTCCTGTCGGCCAAGCCGTTGGACTGGCCCGCGCTGCTGCCCCACCTGATCGGCGAGGCCACGCACAGCACCGTGGGGGAAGGACTGGAGGGAGGGCTGGAAGATGAAGTGCTGGCCAGCCTGAACGCCACCGAGATGGCGCGCAGGCGCTTTCGCGAGATTGCGCGGATTGCCGGGCTCATCTTTCAAAGCCACCCCGGCGAGCAGCGCAGCAGCCGGCAGCTGCAAGCATCGTCGTCGCTGTACTACGACGTGTTTGCGCAGTACGACCCGGACAACCTGCTGCTGGCCCAGGCCCGCGCCGAGCTGCTGGTGCAAGAGCTGGACATGGCGCGCCTGGCGCAGACGCTGCAGCGCATGAAGGGTCAGCAACTGTCCGTCCACACGCTGGAGCGACCCACTCCGTTTGCCCTGCCGCTGATGGTGGAGCGCTTTCGCGAGCGGCTGAGCACCGAGAGCCTGGGCGACCGGCTGGAGCGCATGGTGCAGGCGCTGGAAGTGGCCGCAGACAACACCATGGGCACGCACATGGTGCAAGAGCGTGACACCACCCACTGGGACCTGGAGCGCGATGCACCCGAGCGCCGCACCGCCCGACGCGCAGCGGCCCCCCGCCGGGGACGGCACGGGTTCTGACCCGGTTGCCGAGGGTATTGCGCCGCAGCTGCACACGCTGCACCGGCCGTCGGTATGCTCGATTTCCCATGGCTGTTTTGACATCACTCCACCCAGCGCAGTACCCGCCCACCCACGCCGCCCCCACGGGCGCGTGCATGCTCACCCTGCCCTGCAGCACGCTCCTGGGGCTGTTGCCAGGGCGCGCCGTGTGGTGGCCCCAGGCCGGCTGCCTGCTGGTGGCCGATGTGCATTTTGGTAAGGCGGCCAGTTTTCGCCATGCGGGCCAGCCGGTGCCTAACGGCACCACGGCCGACAACATTGCCCGGCTGGACACTTTGCTGGCGTCCACCGGCGCACACCGGCTGGTCTTCTTGGGCGACTTTTTGCACGCGCGCGGCGGTGCGCAAGCGGCCCTGTGGCAGCAACTGCGTGCCTGGCGGGCGCGGCATGCGCATGTCGCCATGGACCTGGTGCTGGGCAACCACGACCGCCATGCCGGCACGCCGCCCGCCGACCTGGAAATTGCACTGCAGGAGGAGCCGTGGGCACCCGTGCGAGGGGCGCCGGTGCTGGCAGCCCACCATCCTCAGCACGCAGGGGGGCACACCGTGCTGGCAGGGCACTTGCACCCATCGGTGGTGCTGCACGGCCCGGCGCGCGACCGCCTGCGCCTGCCGTGCTTCGCGTGGCAGCCCGGGCTGCTGGTGCTGCCCGCATTTGGCGCCTTTACGGGCAGCCATGCACACGCGGTTCCAGCGGGCGCTCAGGCCTATGCGATTGCGGGCACGCGCGTAGTGCGGGTGCCGGGCGGGTAGCACCGGCGCACCACAGCGGTTTTCCGTGAGACAGCGGGGCATGCAACGCGGCGGAAACAGTGCTCTTCAGAGTTTCAATGCACGGTTGCCTGGGCTGGCGATGCAGCTCACGGCAACCCACCTGCGCACGCACGGGCGCGCCCCAGCCGAAGGCATGGGGGCTGAACTCGTGTGCAATGCCCAAAACTTCACATTCCCGCATGTAACCGTTGGCAACCTCGTCGCCACGCCCCGCCATCACAGGCAAACTCCAGCCACGCCGCAGCCCCGATGGCCGCGTTCGCGGACGCTGCCGACAACCAGCGTTACTCCCTCAACAACAAAGCGGCAGCGCGAGGAGCGCGACGCCACCACCGACCATGCACCTTCACCGTTCACGCTTTTCCCAATGGATTACCGCTGCCTGCCTGGGCACTGCACTGCTCACAGGCGCGGCCTGGTCAGGCACCGCTGAAGGCGTGCGCGCCTACGACAGGGGCCAATTCGTGCAGGCGCTGAAGGAGTTGCAGCCAGCAGCCCAGGGCGGCGACGCCGAGGCCCAATTCCACCTGGCACTGATGCACGACTTTGGTCGCGGTGTACCACTGGACCACGCCAAGGCCGCCGCCCTGTACCGCAAGGCCGCCGAACAGGGCCATGCGGATGCGCAATACCACTTGGCCGTTTCCTACGATGATGGCGAGGGCGTACCGCAAGACTACAAGCAGGCCGTGTATTGGTACACCAAGGCGGCCAACCAAGGGCTGGCCAAGGCCCAGTACAACCTGGGCGTTTCGTACGACAAGGGCGAAGGCGTGGCCAAGGACCACAAGATCGCCGCGCAGTGGTACCGCAAAGCCGCAGACCAGGGCGACTCTGACGCCCAATACAACCTGGGGGTGTCCTACGACGAGGGAGAAGGCGTAGAGCAAGACCACAAGCAGGCTGTGGCCTGGTACCGCAAGGCCGCTGCGCAAAATCATGTGCGCGCGCAGTACAACCTGGCTGTTTCTTACGACGATGGCGAGGGGGTGGCGCAGGACAAGAAGCAGGCGGTGCACTGGTACACCAAGGCGGCAGAGCAAGGCGACGCCGACGCGCAGCAGAACTTGTCGGTCATGTACGGCAAGGGTGAAGGCGTGGCACGCGACGCGGCCAAGTCACGCTACTGGGCCCGCAAAGCCCGCGAATCAAGGGCGCGGGAAGAAAATTGATGGAATGCAAGGGCCTCATCGGAGGCCCTTTTTACGGGATGCCGGCCGGGGAACAACTGCTTGGTGAAGCTTCGATGTCGCAGGTTGAAGCACCTTGTGCAGCGAACGGATGACCGCAGTTCGGAACGTGCGCTTTGGGCCATAGCAGCCCTTCGGTAACACCACCACGAAGCAGCGGTTCAGTCGCAAACCTCTGCTTGGAGATCCGAGCGTGCTGTTTAGGCCCAGCCTGTTGGCAAGCTATAGTCTGTTGGACAGCACACTACCCCATCTCGGTAGCTAAATGAAGGTCATGATTCTTTTGAGAAAAGAAACCTTGAGTCTGTGGTTGTGGATCTTTCTGACACTTGCTCAGTGGTCCAGGCAATTTATGAATGAGTCTTTCCGCCCCCAAACAGGTACTGCAAGTGCTCGTTTTTTTCAGTACCCAGAAATTGTTGCATTTGAGGCATGCGTTGTGCTGGGTCTCCTTGCACTTACATGCGTGCTAGGGATTAGGCAACGCTGGATTGTCATTTGCGCTTGCGCTGTGACATTGGCAATCGCGTTCTACCACCAAGACACGTACTCTATTGGTGTGGATATGTTGCTGATACTTGCAGTCACGCCAGTAATTGCGGCATACCTAAAACCAGAGAGACTTGTCTAACGTGGCAGTCATCAAGCTTGCCCAGCAAGGGAGGTTAGCTTATTTTGCCCGTTGAAGGTCCGGTTTCGTTTGCGATAACCGGCCGCTACCGGCCGGAATCGGACCCGGAATATAGCGAGCACCTCACAGCAAAGGTGCCGCAGAGGGCCCGAAACCAAGCCCTGCAAGCAACACCATCACCCCGCAGCCACAGCCGCAGGCCGCGCCATCCGTGCCGCCAGGCCTACCCCGACAAACGCGGCCGACACCACGCTGAGCGTCAGGGTCGCGGCGGAGCCGAAGAAGATGCCCGAGGTCATGCCCCGGTCCAGCAGGGCACCGAACACTGGAGCCGCCAGGCAAAAGCCCAGGTCCAGGCCCGAGTACACCGTGCCGTAGACGCGACCGGTGGCGCCAGGAGGGGCTGCTCGCTTGATGAGCATGTCGCGCGACGGGCCAGCCAGCCCCGTCCCCACCCCCGCGATGGATGCCACCACCACGGCGGCGATGCCGGGTAGCCAGCCGGTGCCCACCAGCACCAGCAGCGCGGCAGAGCCCAGCAGGCAGACCGAGATCACTTTCTCTAGCCGCTGCACGCGGCCCACCAGAAAGCCCCCGGCCACCATGCCCGCAGCGCCGCACAGCATGTAACCCGTAACGACCATGGCCGTCAGGCTCAGGGGCAGGCCGTACATGGACTGCAGCGCAGGGCTGGCAAAGCTCTGGATGGCGCTGAGCGCGCAGGTGCTCCAGAAAAAGAACGAAAAGCACAGCCACACCGATGGCAGCTTGAGGAAAGCCATGGGGTGCTCGGGCTTGCCGGCCTGAGCGCCGCCGCCCTTGGCCTGGTGGGCCCATTCACCCTGGCGGTCGTCCAACGCATCGCGGTGGATGACCATGATGGCCAGCACCAGCAGAGCAAGCGCGGCGCCCCCCAGGCTGGCCGTGCGCCAGGAACCTGTGGCCGTGGCAATGCCGGCCATGAACACCGGTGCGGTGGCCCAGCCCAGGTTGCCGCTGATGCCGTGCACCGCAAACGCGTGGCCCAGCCGCTGGGGTGACACGCGCTTGTTCAAGATGGTGAAGTCCACGGGGTGAAACGGTGCATTGCCCAAGCCTGCCAGCGCTGCCGCGACGACCAGCCCGACGTAGCCCTGGGCCGTGCCTGCCACCAGCCCGGCCGCCGCAAAGCTAGACAGCGCAAAGAACATGATGGGCCGCGCGCCCACCCGATCCACCAGGAAGCCCGCCAATGCCTGCCCCACGCCCGAGATGACAAAGAAAACGGACACCAGCAAGCCCAGTTCGGAGTAGCTGAAACCGAACTCGGCAATCAACCACGGAAACAGCGGAGGCAGCAGCATGTGAAAGAAGTGCGAACTGCCATGGGCAAGGCCTACAAGCCCGATGGTGCGGGCGTCTTGCCGAAACGGCACGGCGTTGGCTGCGCCGGGACTGGGGTGATTGCCAGAGGATGCGGTGGTCATGGGTTGATCTTAGGCAGGCCTTGATCGGCAGGTTTACGATAGCCGGCCAATTACTATCGCAAATATGCCAAAACCCGCAACCGCAACCGCTACAGCACGTGCAGCCGCGCTGCACGGCCCCGTGCCACCGCGCCGCGCCCGACGGGCCGTGTCCTATGTGGACTCGATGACCCCGCACCTGTTCGTTCCCACCCCCCAGCGGCCGGTGCGGGCCAAAGCCCGGCAGTTGTGTGCCGACACCCAGGTGATGCCGCACAGCCACCCCTGGGCGCAAGTGGCCATTTCCACCACGGGGGTGATCCAGCTCACCGTAGACCGGGGCACCTACATCGTTCCGCCCTCGCGCGCGCTGTGGATACCCCCGGGCATGGTGCATGCGGTGACCATGGTGGAGGACGCGGAGATGCGTACGCTGTACTTTCACCAGCCGCGCGGGCGTTGCGGCCCAGCGGCACTGGGCAGTCGTGGGACGACCGCCGAGCAAAGCGCCTGGCGACAGTGCCGGGTGCTGGAGGCCTCGGACCTGCTGCGCGCCGTGGTGCGCGAGATGCCCACCACCCCCGACGACGACACCGCGCCAGATGCCGCCACGCTGCTGCGCGAACGCCACCTGAGCGCCCTGCTGTGCGATGAGCTGGCACGCGCCGCCCCGGTGCGGCTGGGCGTGGATTTGCCACGTGACAAGCGCCTGCGCCAGTTGTGCGAAGCCGTGCTGGCAGACCCCACCCGCCACACCACGCTGCAAGCCTGGGCGCAGGACACGGGCGCCAGCCTGCGCACCGTGGCGCGGCTGTTTCGCACCGAGCTGGGCAGCACCTTCACGCAGTGGCGCCAGCAGGTCATTCTGGCCAAGGCCGTGTCGCTGGCGGCGGGCCGCATGCCCATGGGGCAGATCGCGACCGAGCTGGGCTACAGCCCCAGTGCCTTCAGCGCCATGGTGCGCAAATCGGTGGGGCAGCCGCCAGGGCAGTTTCTGGGGCAGCGCTGAGCGCAAGGGCCTGCCCGCTACAGCGCACTTCGACGCAGGGGGCAGCAGGGGCCGCCCTGCACATCACGGCCTGCAGAGGGGCTGTGCGGGCGCGGGAATGAGCGCGGGCAGGGGCGCGGGCCTGGCAAACAGGTAGCCCTGTCCCAGGTGGCAGCCGAGGGCGCGCAGGGCGTCCGCCTGCGCCTGGGTTTCGATGCCCTCTGCCACCACGCTCAGGCCGAGCGAGCCTGCCAACGCCACCACGGCGCGCACCACGGCGGCGCTGGCGCTGTCGCTGGCCTCGGGCGCTGCCGCTAGCGGAGCAACAAAGCTGCGGTCGATCTTGAGCGTGAGCAGTGGAAAGCGGTGCAGGTAGCCCAGCGAGGAGTAGCCGGTTCCAAAATCGTCCAGCGCGAGCGACACGCCGTGCGTGCGCAACTCATTGAGCAGCTCGCAGGTGCGCTCGGGGTCGTCGATCAGCGCGCCTTCGGTGATTTCCAGGCACAGGCGCGCCGGGGGCAAGCCTGCCTGGCGCAGCATGTCCAGCAGCTGCTGGCAAAACTGGGGGTTGCGAAAGTGGCGCGGCGCCACGTTCAGGCCCACGTAGCCGGCAAAATCCTTCTGGGCGGCGATGGTCTCGCACGCGAGGGTGAAAATTTGCCAGTCGATCGCTTCCATGCTGCCGCTGTCCTCGGCCACCTGCAGAAAGTCGGCGGGGGCGAGCAGGCCCTCGGTAGGGTGTTGCCAGCGCACCAGTGCTTCGTAGCCCAGTATGCGGCCGTCGTGCAGCGACACGATGGGCTGGAAGTGCGGCACGAACTCTTGCCGCCTGATGGCCGACCACAGGGCGCTCTCCAGCGTCAGCACGCGCAGCGCGTCGCTGTGCAGGTGGGCGTCGTACAGCTCAAACCGGCGCCGGCCATTGACCTTGGCCCGGTACATGGCCGTGTCTGCGTTGCGCAGCAGGTCGGTGGGGGTGGCCGCTGGCTGGTCGCACAGCATGATGCCAATGCTGACGGAGGCAAACAGGTGCTTGCCCTGCACCGGGATAGGCTCATCCAGCACCTGCAGCATGCGCCGCGCCAGCCCTACGGCGGCTTCCAGGGTGTGCGCATCGTTGAGCAGCACGGCAAACTCGTCCCCGCCCACCCGGGCCATCATGTCCGAATCGCCCAGGGTGGACTGAAGCCGCCGGCCAATCTCTTGCAGAACGGCATCGCCCGCGTGGTGGCCCATGCTGTCGTTGATGAGCTTGAATCGGTCCACGTCCATGAACATGACCGCGAACCGGCGGTGCCGGTGGCGCTGCAGCCGGGCCTGCAGCCAGGCCAGGCGTTCGAGCAGGTAGTTGCGGTTGGGCAAGCCCGTCAGGGTGTCGTGCAGCACCTGGTGCTGCAATTGCGCTTCCACGCGCTCGCGCACGGCGATCTGCTCCTGCAGCTGGCCGGTGCGCTCGGCCACGCGCTGGGCAAGCTCGGCATTGGCTTGCTGCAGCGATTCGGTGGTGCGCCGGCGCACCAGGCTGCTGGCGATCTGCTGCGAGACAAAGCTCAGCAGCAGGCGGTCGCGGTCAGAGTACATCACGTCGGGCTGGTAGCTTTGCACGGCAATCACGCCCAACGCCCGCCCGTCACACACCAGTGGCACGCCCAGCCATGAGTTGGCGCGGGGCCCCGCCGTCTGGACCAGGCCCTGGTCAATGAGCACGTCCACCTCGTCCTGGCTCACGACCAGCGGCTTGCGCGTGCGCAGCACGTATTCGGTCAGCCCCCGGCCCATGCGCCGCGTGGGACCTTTGCCGCCCTGCTCGTCCACGTAATACGGAAAGTGCAGTTCCTGCCCGTCTTCAGACACCAGCGCGATATAGCAGTTTCGGGCATTGATGAGGTCGCCCACGATCTCATGCACGGCCCGGTAGAACGCGTCCATGCTGCCGGCGTCATTGGCACGCTCGGCAATGCGGTAGAGCGCCGCCTGCAGGCGCTCGCCGCGCTGGCGGCGCGCCACTTCGGCCATCAGGGCGTGGTTGGCCCGAGCCAGTTCTGCCGTGCCCGCTTGCACGGCCTGCTCCAGCGCCTTCTGGCTTTGCTTGCGCTGCACGGCCGTGAGCACATGGCTGGCCACGAACTCCAGCACCGCCTGCTCTTCAGGGCCATAGCGATCAGGCTGGTCGTAACTTTGCACCACCAACGCCCCACGCACCTGGCTGCCCTCGCGCAGCGGCACGCCAAGCCAGTCCTGTGCGCTGGCACCCCGCGCCCGCAAGGGGCCGGGCACCTGCTGCGCCAGGGCTTGCATGGAGCCACGCCGGGGCAAACCGTCCCGCACCACGTACCAGGTCAACGCCTGGGCGTAGTCATCCATGGCAATGCGTTGGCCGGGCTGGGGCAGATCGGGAGTGGCCTCATCCACCATGTAGATGAATTCTAGGCTGTCGCTCTGTGCGTCATACAGGGCCATGAACAGATTGCGCGCATACATGAGCGAATCCACGATGGCGTGCAGCCGCTGCAGCATCGAGGGCATTTCCATATCCGCGCTGGAGAGCTCAGAAATGGCGAACAAGGCGCGCTGCAGCCGTTCAGCCTGCTCCGCCCGGTGTACCGCAGCGCGCAGTCGCTCCAATTCGCTGGAGGAAACCTGGGGGTCGGAAAGCGGGGAGCGCGTGTCGTTCATGGCGGGCGGTATCCGCACATTGTTGCGCAAGGCCAGGGGTGTTTTGGGCAAACGCGTCCTTTCCTGCGCAACAGCGGTGCCCACCGTTGCGCCAATGCACCAGTCGCCCATCGCAAGGCGCAGCGCCACCGGTGTGGGCGCTGGCGGGCATGGTGGGTGCCAACCCATGCAAAGGTGATTTGCCTGGACCCCGTATTGCCTGCGTTGGCGGCAGCCTTTACGCTCCGGGGCATACCTCCCGGGCATTGATGGACCTACTGAAAAACTGGCGCCAACGAACTGGCCGCCCCGCTCACCTCACCGCACACGCCGCAAGACCTCGCATGCCACAAAGCCCTATGTGTCACAGCCCTGCTGCCCTACCCTGTAGGGCGCAGTAGGGGCAGCGACCGTGGGCCGGCGTGGGCATCATGGGAGCCTTTATGGGCCGCGATAGTCCTGACACGCCGCCCGCGCCTGCCCATTTCACCTCTCCCTTTCAAGACGACGCCTTCCCATGACCGCTACCACTGCACCCAGCCCCCGCCCCCCGGGGCTGACCGATTCGCTGTACCCCCTGCTTTTCGTGGCCCTGTGGAGCACGGGCTTCATCGGCGCCAAGCTGGGCCTGCCCTATGTGGAGCCGCTGACTTTTCTGGCGGTGCGGTTTGCCATCGTCACAGTGCTGATGCTGGCGGTGGCCCGCTGGTTCCGGGCGCCCTGGCCGCGCAGTGGGCGGCAGTGGCTGCACATTGCGGTGTCGGGACTGCTGGTGCACGGCGTGTACTTGGGCGGGGTGTTCACCGCCATTGGCCACGGCCTGCCTTCGGGCATCACGGCGCTGGTGGTGGGGCTGCAGCCGTTGCTGACGGCCCTGGCCGCCGGGCTGCTGCTGGGCGAACGGGTGCGGCCCGCGCAGTGGTGCGGCCTGGCCCTGGGGTTTGCCGGTGTGGCGCTGGTGGTGGCGCAAAAAATTGCCTCTGTGCCCAGCCAGGCGCTGCTGGCCATGCTGCTGCCTGCCGTGGTGGCGCTGGTGGGCATCACCTGCGGCACGCTGTACCAAAAGCGCTTTTGCCCGGCGTTTGACCTGCGCTCGGGCTCGGTGATCCAGTACCTGCCCTGCGTGGCGGCCATGGCCCTGCTGGCCAGCCTGACCGAAACCATGCAAATCCAGTGGACGGGCCAGTTCATGTTTGCCCTGGGCTGGCTGGTGCTGGTGCTGTCGGTGGGCGCAGTCAGCCTGCTGAACCTGCTCATTGGCCGGGGAAGCGCCGTGAACGTGGCCAGCCTGTTCTATCTGACCCCGCCCACCACGGCCCTCATCGCCTGGGCTCTGTTTGGCGAAACGCTGTCAGGCCTGGCCCTGGTGGGCATGGTGGTGGCCGTGGCCGGCGTCTGGCTGGCGCGCCAGGGCAAGTGATGCACGCTGCGGGCGCACAACCAAACCTCAAGCAAAATCGGGTTCAAGCGCTCATACATCAAGCGCAAGCAGCTATATTTTTAATAGCGAATTAATCGCACGGAACAAGGACAGCACCCCCATGACCACACGCACCCTGCACAGCTACGAACCGCGCAAGGGCCACGGCCTGCCGCACGACCCGTTCAACGCCATCGTCGGGCCGCGCCCCATCGGCTGGATCTCCACGCAGAACGCGGCGGGCGCCACCAATCTGGCGCCCTACAGTTTTTTCAACGCCTTCAACTACGTGCCGCCCATCGTGGGCTTTGCGAGCATTGGCTTCAAGGACACGGTGCGCAACGTGCAGGAGACGGGCGAGTTCGTGTGGAACCTGGCCACGCGCGACCTGGCCGAGGTGATGAACCAAAGCTGCGCGGCCGTGCCGCCCGAGGTGAGCGAGTTCGACCTCACCGGCCTCACCCCCCTGCCCTCCACCCAGGTGCGTCCGCCGCGCGTGGCCGAAAGCCCTGTCACCTTTGAATGCCGCAGCACGCAAATCCTGCAGCTGCAGGGCGCGGACGGGGCC
Organism: Acidovorax delafieldii; assembly: GCA_002377855.1. Classification (GTDB taxonomy): domain Bacteria; phylum Pseudomonadota; class Gammaproteobacteria; order Burkholderiales; family Burkholderiaceae_C; genus Acidovorax; species Acidovorax delafieldii_A. Next base: position 88,686 of record DFQQ01000024.1, read on the forward strand.
GCGGTGGACACCTGGCTGGTGCTGGGCGAGGTGGTGGCCGTGCACATCGACCAGGCGCTGCTCAAGGACGGCGTTTATGACACCGCCCATGCAGGCCACATCCTGCGCGCGGGCGGCCCGGCCGATTACTTCACCGTGGGGCCGGAGCAGTTGTTCAAGATGCACCGGCCGCGCTGAGCGCGTCGCGGGCCGCCACAAGCAAAAATGGCTGCTAGCGCTTATCAAGCAAGCGCGTGCAGCTACAAATTCAATAGCGATCTATCAACCGCCGCTGGGCCCCTGGTGGAACACCAGCTCCTGCACCGGCTGCCCGCCCACCAGGTGCTGGTCGATGATGCGGTCCATGTTGGCGGGGGTGACGTTGTAGTACCAGGTCCCATCGGGCTGCACGCACATCACCGGGCCGCCCTTGCAGGCCGCAAAGCAGCCCACGCGGCTGCGTTTCACGCGCAGTTCCCCATCGTTCAAACCCGCGGCCTTGAACTTGGCGCCCAGGCTGTCGAACAGGTCTTGCGCCTCACCGTTTTGGGTGCAGCGCGGACCGGTGCAGATGAGCAGGTGGCGGCGATAGTCGCTGATCTTGGGGCGAACGACTTCGGGGGTCGCGGTATCGGCAGCCAAGGCCGTATTCGTATTGTCAGTGCTCATGCTTCGGCCTCTTCGGGGGCATCTTGCGCTGCGGCTTCCAGCGGGTTTTCAAGGGTGTCGCGGATGTATTCCACCGGCAGGCGGTGGCGCCGGGCCAGGGCCTCGATGCTGTCGCCGGCAGCGTGGTCGGCAAACAGGTTCTCCAGCCAGCCATTGAGCCCGGTGGACAGCGACCGGCCAGGGCGCTCGCCCGCCAGCGTGGCGCCACCGGCCTGCACGTCGTACTTGTTGGCGTAGCCGCGTGGCGTGACCATCAGGCCGTTCTGCACCACGGTGTTGCTGTTGCCAATGAGCACGGTGCTGAGCATGCCGATGTCGGCATCGCTCATGTGCGCCAGGGTGGTGAACTCGATGCGCTCGCGGCGGCGGTAGGCGCTCTTGACGATGGCCACGGGCGTGTCGGGGCTGCGGTGGCGAAGAAACAGGCGCTGCGCCTCCACAATCTGCCGCGTGCGGCGGCCGCTCTTGGGGTTGTACAGGGCCACCACAAAGTCGGCATAGGCCACGGCGTCGAGCCTGCGTGCAATGGTGGGCCAGGGCGTGAGCAGGTCCGACAGCGAGATGGCGCAAAAGTCGTGCGTGAGCGGCGCGCCCACGCGGGCCGCGCAGCTGTTGAGGGCGGAGGCGCCGGGCACCACTTCCACCACAACGCCGCCCGCCTCGGGCACACCGTTCTCGTCGATGGCTGGGGGCGTCCACCCGGCCTGGAACAGCACTTCAAACGTGGGCCCGGCCATGCCGTACACGCCCGCATCGCCCGAAGAGATGAGCGCCACCTTCTTGCCCTCACGGGCGCGCTCCAGCGCTTCGATGGCGCGGTCCAACTCTTCGGTCATGGACTTGCGAATGATCTCCTTGCCTTCGATGAGATCAGCCACCAGCTTGATGTAGGTGACGTAGCCGATGATGGTATCGGCCTCGGCAATGGCGGCGCGGGCGCGCGCCGTCATGTGCTCGGTGCTGCCGGGGCCGATGCCCACGAGCATGATTTTTCCTGCGGTCATGGGGTCAGCCCTGTGCAGATCAAGCGGACGCCACTGCGGGCGCTGCGCGGCGCAGCAGGCCTTCGTCAATGCAGGCAGCGAGCAGGCGCTGGCCCACGCGGCTGCCACGCAGGCGGCCCGCCAGGGCCACCAGGCCGATGGTCAGCAGTGGCTCCACGGCAACCAGGCTGGTGTACGAGGCCGCAAACAGCGCCCAGTCAGCCACCGGGGCAGCATCATTGCTGATGGACAGCCAAAAGCCCACCATCAGCGTCACACCTGCGTAGTACACGGCGTCGAGCTTGAGCACATTGGCCACGCTGATGCCTTGCATCTTCTTGCCCAGGGTGTGGTGCACCGTGACCAGAGGCACGGCCAGGCTCAGGAAGTTGACGGCCAAGTGGGCCATGTCTTGCGGCTCGAACACCATGGCTTGCACCAGCAGGCCCAGGCCAAAGCCAAACAGCGTGGGGATGAAGCCGAACAGCAGGTAGACGGGCATGGCTCCCACCAGGTGCAGCTCTGACGGGCCGACTGGCAGGTGCCACGCCTGCATCAGCACGCTGAAGAAGAACGCCGCCAGCGCCGTGCGCAACCAGGCGGTGGGGCTTTTGAGTAGGCCCAGGGCATGGGTGCCCAGCAGCGCAGTGGCAGCGACGCCAGCGTAGGCCAGCTTTTCGGGGGAGATGATGCCGATTTCGATGTGCATGGGAAGTTTCCTTTCAAGAAACGGACGGGGGTGGAAAAGGGGCGTGGAAAGCTGGATGGCGTTGCATGTTGTCGCCCTCATTACTCCACCACCAACCGTTCACGCTGAGCCTGTCGAAGCGCCGCGCAAGGCTTCGACAGGCTCAGCCTGAACGGGTGGGGGGCATGCGCTGTGACGGGCTTCGACAAGCTCAGCCTGAACGGGTGGGGTATGGGCGCGGTGACAGGCCTCGACAGGCCCAGCCTGAACGGGTGGTGGACATGCGCCGTGACGGGCTTCGACAAGCTCAGCCTGAACGGAAGGGGCACGTGTTGTAGACGGCCCCGGCGATGACGAAGCTATGAGGCAAGGCATGCGGGCAATCGACACCGTGGCGTTCTTGCCATCGGGACCACGCAACTTGTGTTTTTCAACCACCAGCGCACGCAGATCGGCCTGCGCGGCCAGCAAGGCAGCGGCTTCGCTGACGGAAGGCGTGCCCATGTAGCGCTGCACGGTGGCTGAGGGGTTGGGCACTGGCACGGCTGCGAGCTGGGCAGCGGTGAACCACTGCAGCGGCAAGCCGTGCTGCTGCGCCAGTTGCAAAAAGGCGGCTTCGTCGGCCTTGGCTTCAATGCTGGCGAGCACCGCTACATCGGCCAGCGTGCCACTGGCCAGCGCCAGGGCCTGCTGCAGGCATTGCTGCACAGTGGCCAAGGGCGTGCCCCGGTCGCAGCCCAGGCCCACGGCCAGCGGCTGTGCGGCAGCGGGCTGCGCCGGTCCGCGTGCAGGTGCTGACGCAAGTGCATCTGCCAGTGGGCTGGACGGTGTGCGAGTCATGGCAGGCAGGGTTCAGGCGGCGGTGGCGTCTGCGGCCTGGCCGGCAGGCGGGCGGTACACCACCAGGCGCTCGGCCCAGTCGGCCCACAGGCTGCCCGGCACCTCGGCGTCGGTCACCCACAGTACGGCCTTGTGGTGATCGGGCCGCACCTGCGCAAACGCGGTGAGGCATTCCACATTGGCGGGCAGCGGCGTGGGGCGGGTCCACCAGCGGGTGCTGCCCGCCTCTTGCACCAGGGCAATGGGCTCGCCGTTGACGACATGGGCCGACACGCGGGTGATGTTGATCTTGGGGGCCTGCACCTGCCAGCCCAGGTGGCGGCCCAGAATGTCCACGGGAATGGTCTTTCCCACATCGGATGCGGTGGTGAGCACGGGCGTGGCACCCAGCAAATCGGCGATGCGCTCGCTCATGGCGTTGGCGCCGCCCACATGGCCCGAGAGGACGGGGATGACGAACTGGCCCGCGTCGTCCACCACCGTCACGCCGGGGTCTTCGTCCTTGGACTTCAGCACCGGCGCAATCAGGCGCACAACAGCACCGAGCGAGACGAAAAACACCAGCTGGTCGTAGCCCGCAAACAGCGGGGCCATCTCGTCACGCAGGGCACCTTCGTAGGCGCGCACGGGGTTGGGCAGGCCATCGAACGCCTGCGCAAACTTGGCGGCGGTGCAGATGTGAGCGTCAGGCAGATCGCGCGCCAACTGGGCTGCCTGCGCCGCGCCGTGGCGGGTGATGGCGACGATGCAGACGCGGGCCTCCTCGGGGGGGTGTGCCAGATCGGCAGGGGTAGAGGCGGCTGTCATTCTTCGGTCTCCAATGCAGTACTGGCGTTGTCTTCTGCGGGCACAGGCGAGGTCTTTTTGAGGCAGCCCTTGATGCGCTCGCCGCGAATGCGGTGCGGGTTCTTCACCACCATGAGCGAGAGGTAGCTGACCTTGGTGCCGCGCAGGGCGGGCAGGTCCACGCCGTTCACGCTGCGCTCGTCGGGCGCGCCCACGCGCTCGATGAACTGGGTGTGGGGTAGCAGCTCGCGCAGGGTCAGCCAGTCGATCAGGTCGTCCATCAGCGGCTTGACCTTCATGAGCACCAGGGTGTCGAAGTCGGTGAGCAAGCGGTCCACCGCGCTCACGCCGTAGGCTGCGGGCACGATGGCAATGGTGTCGTCCTGCTCGGCCAGCGGCATGCCGCGTGCGGCGCAGGCGGCCGCAAAGGCATTAACGCCCGCGATCACCGGCACATCAATGCGCGCATCCAGCGCCTGCACCGTGCGGGCCAGGTGGCCAAAGGTGGCGTAGGTGCTGGCGTCGCCCTCCACCAAAAACAGCACGTCCTGCCCGGTCAGCAGCCAGGGCAGCACCGTCTCGGCAGCGCGCATCCAGGCACGGGCGAGCTTGTCGCCGTCGTGCGTCATGGGGAACAGCAACGTCCGGTGCTGTGCGGGCGGTGTGAGCCCGGCGCGCTGCACGATGTCAAACGCGTAACTGGGTGTTTTGGTGCTGCGCGCGGGGTAGGTCCACACGGCATCGGTGCGCTGCAGCTGCGCCCACGCCGCGCGGGTGATAAGGCCTGGGTCGCCGGGGCCGAGAGAGACGCCGATGAGGCGGCCCAGTGCAGGGGTGGGCTGAAGTGTGGTCTCGCTCATGCACCCTCCCCTTGTGTGGCTGGCACCGCACTGCCCTCGCCGCGCTGCGCGCACACGATCCACACGGGGTTCTCTGCCGCCATGCGGTGCATGTGCAAGATGGGTTTGCTGCGGGCGGCCTGCAGTTGCAGAACGTCCCACACCGCGCCTTGGGCTTGCAGCGCTTGCGTGGCACTGGCCAGGTTTTCGAGCGTGACAAAGTTCATCACCAGCCAGCCACCCGTGCGCAGGCGGCGCAGGCACAGGGCAATCAGCTCCTGCAGCTCGCCGCCTGAGCCGCCGATGAACACAGCGTCTGGGTCAGGCCAGGCGTCCAGCCCCTCAGGGGCCTTGCCGTGCACCAGCGTGTGGTTGCTCACGCCAAAGGCGCGCGCGTTCTGGCCCGCAATGGCGAAGTCGGCCTCGTTCTTTTCGATGGCCCACACATGGCCTTCCGGGCACAGGCGGGCGGCTTCGAGCCCCACCGAGCCACTGCCCGCGCCAATGTCCCACACGCGGCTGTCGGCCCGCAGTTGCATGCGGGCCAGCGATACGGCGCGTACCTCTTGCTTGGTGATGAGGCCTTTGTCCGGCTGGCGCTGGTGGTAGGCGCTGTCGGCCAGGCCCATGCGCACGGGCTGCGAGCGCACTTGGCTGCGCACCAGCACCACCACGTTGGGGTCGGCAAAGGTCTGCTGCGCGGCGTCGTGCGGTGACAGCTCGGCCACCACGCGCTCGTCAGGCGTGCACAGCCGCTCGGCCACGGCCATCTGAAAATCGTCGCCCAGGCCTTCGGCCACCATCAGGCGGGCAATGCGGTCGGGCGAGTTGTCGGGGCTGGTGAGCACCAGCAGGCGGTCGTGCTGGCGCAGGCTTTGCGCCAGGGCATAGAGGCCGTGGCCGGGCTCGGCCCCCACGCGCCATTCCCCTGCGTCCTTGCTGTGCACAGACACAATGCGCGCATCCTGCCAGGCCAGGCCCAGGCGGGCGCAGGCGAGCTGCACGGTCGATAGATTGGGCAGCACCTCCACCGCCTCAATGCACAGGCGCGAGGCGAGGTAGCTGGCAATGCCGTGGCACAGCGGGTCGCCCGTGGCCAACACCACGCTGGTTTGGCCCGCTTCACGCGCGGCGGCAATCCAGCCGGGCACGGCGCTGAGCTGGCCCGTCAAATCACGGCGCTGGGCATGGGGGGCGATGTCGTCGTCCAGCAGGGCCAGCGTGCGGCTGCCGCCCACCACCACATCGGCACGGCGCAGCAGGGCCAGGGCGGTAGGGCTCAGGCTGGCAGCGCCATCGTCCAGCACGCCGATCACTCGGCACGGTTGGGGGTCGGTCATGTCGGTGGGAAAAGAGTTGAATCGGCTTCGGCCATCTTCTGGCCGTCAAAGTCGCACACCAGCACCTGCAGGCGGAACTTGCAGCCGTAGCGGTCAGGGGCCATCAGGGTGCGCACCACGGCCTGGGCCAGCGCTTCATGGAAGGCCGTGGCCAGGCCCAGAGCCTGCATGCGCTCGGCGGCAAAGCGGGCGGTTTCGGCGGCGGCAATCTCGGCGCACACCTCGGGCGGCGCGCCAATGCGGGCGGCCAGCTGGGCGAGCAGCTCGGTGTCCACCTCCGCGCGGTTGGCGTGGGTGATGGTTTCGCCCTGGGCGATTTTGGTCAGCTTGCCCACCATGCCGCCAATGACGACTTCGGCCAGCCCCTGGGTCACGGCTTCGTCAAGCGCATAGCGCAAAAAGTCGCCCATTTGCACAAAGCAGGCGGGTGGCAATGCTGCGCGCTCTTTCATCGCAAACTGCTCGGTGCGCCCGCCGGTGGTGAGCACCACCACGCCGTGGCCCAGCGTGGCCGCCACCTGCACGCCCTGCACCACGCTGGCGCGGTAGGCCGAGGTGGAATACGGCTTGACGATGCCGGTGGTGCCCAGGATGGAGATGCCGCCCAGAATGCCCAGGCGGGCGTTGAGCGTCTTGCGCGCCATCTCCGCACCCTGGGGCACGGAGATGGTCACTTCGAGCCCCGAATGGGACAGCACCGGTGCGCCTGCAGCACGCACGTTATCTTCAATGTTGCGCCGGGGCACGGGGTTGATGGCGGGGCCACCCACTTCCAGGCCCAGCCCGGCCATCGTGACGGTGCCCACACCAAAGCCGCCGCACAGGCGCACTACACCGGCCTCACCGGGCAGCACGCGCACATCGGCGGTCAGGTGGGCCTTGTCGGTGCAATCAGGGTCATCGCCAGCATCTTTGATGACCATGGCGTGGGCTGTAGCATCAGGCGTGCTCACATCGCAGCGCCCGTCGTGGACCGTAAATCGCACCGTGTCGCCGTTGGGCAGCAGGCAATCCACCACCTCGGGCACGCTGCCGTGCACTAGGCCCTGCACCGCAGCGGCGGCGGCGGCGGCAGAACACGCCCCGGTGGTGAACCCGGTGCGGGTGCCCCGGCGAACGGTTTTCTCCATCATGGCCGTGTCAGCCCCTGCCTGTGGAAATAGGCTGCAGCTGCGGCTGGGCCTGCTTTTGCTGTGCCTCGGCCAGCGCCAGCAGCGCATGCAGGGCCGCCACCACCAGCGTAGAGCCGCCCTTGCGCCCCCGGATCACGATCCACGGGACATCGCGCTGCGCGGCAATCAGGTCCTTGGACTCGGCCGCCGACACAAAGCCCACGGGCATGCCCACCACCAGCGCAGGGCGCACGCCCTCCTGTGCAATCAGCCGGGCCAACTCGATCAGCGCAGTGGGCGCATTGCCAATGCCGACGATGGCGCCGTCGAGCAAGCCCCGCCGGTGCGCCTTGAGCATGGCCTGCACCGCGCGGGTGGTGTTTTCGGCCTGCGCCTGGGCGATCACGTCAGCGTCCGAGATGAACTGGTGCGTGTACATGCCAAAGTGCGCCAGGCGCGGCACCGACAGGCCCGAGCAGATCATCTCCACATCGGCCACCACGGGCGTGCCGCCGCGCAGCATGGCGCTGATGCCGGCCTGCACGGCCTGGGGGTGAAAGTCGGTCAGGCCGTTGAAATCAAAGTCGGCGTTCGCATGGATCATGCGGCGCACGATGGGCCACTGCTCGGGCGTGTAGGGGTGGCTTTGCACCTCGGCATCGATGATGGCAAAGCTGTCGTGCTCGATGGCCTGCCCGGCCGGAGTGAGCTGCTCGGTGACGGTGTTGATGGTGCTCATGCGGGGTGGGCCTGTGGCGCGTGCTGCGGTGCATGGGCGTGGCCGTGTGCATGGGCAGGGTCGTGCTCATGCGCGTGCTCATGCGTGTGGTCATGTGCATGGCCGTGTTGATGATCGTGTGCATGCTCCGCGTGCGCGGCAACCGGTGCGGCGTGGCTGTGCAGATGCACGACGGCCTGCGCAGCCGGGGCCGGGGCATGGGTGTGTTCATGGCTGTGGCCGTGGCCCATGTCGTGGGCCAGTTCGCGGTATTTGCAGCCGTCGCAAGGCAGCTTGGAATCCGGCACGCCCGCACGCAGGTCGGCCACGCGCTGCTCCAGCAGGGCAAAGATTTCTTTCTCAAACCCAAAGTACGACGCTTGCGCAAAGCGCACCTGCGGGTACTGCTGGCGCAGGTGATCCACCTGGCGGGCGATGCGCTGCATGAGCGTGCCGGTGAACAGGTAGTACGGCAACACCACCACCTGCTTCATGCCCAGCAGCACCTGCCGCTGCACGGCACGCTCCAGGCGCGGCCAGGTGATGCCGGTGAAGGCCAGGTCCACCAGCTCGTGGTCGGTTTCCTCCATCAGCCAGCGGGCCATCTTGGCGACATCGCCATTGGCCTGCCGGTCGGACGAGCCGCGCCCCAGCAGCACCACGCCGGTGGTGGTGGGGTCTGGCATGTCCAGCGCGCTCATGCACTTGCGCAGATTGCGGCGCAACACATCCAGGATGGGGTCGCACGCTGTGAGGTGCGGGCCATACAGAAATTCGGTGCCGGGGCAGTGCTCGCGGGCGTGCTCGATGGCCTCGGGAATCTCCATCTTCACGTGGCCAGCCGCGTTCAGGATGAGCGGCAGCACCAGCACGCGGCGGGCGTTGCGCGCGGCTTGCTGCAAGCCATCGTGCAGGCTGGGGCCGGCAAATTCGATGAAGCAAACCTCGATGTTCCAGCCCGGCTGGCGCTGGCGCCACTGGTTCACAAAGTGGTGGATTTCATCGTTGCCTTCGGCCTCGCGCGAGCCGTGGCCAATCAGCAAAATGGTTTCATCGTGCCGTGCACCGTGGCTGGGCACAGCCGGCATTGCATGGCTGTGTGCGCGGGCACCGTGGGGGGTTTGTGGGTGGGTCATCAAGAGGTCTCCGATGGCGCGGCGGGTACGCTGGCTTTGCGAAAACGGTGGGTGAAAGTGGCGTCGTAGAGCTTGGACTTGGCCAGCGTGGGCCAGTGGCGGGCACCCAGATTGGGGCTGGCAATCACCATGGCCTGGCTGACCACCTTGGCATCACGGCAGCGCTGGCGGATGTCGGCCAACGTACCGCGGATGATGAGTTCCTCGCCCGGCCAGCTGGCCTTGTGCACCACCAGCACGGGGGCGTCTTCGGCCCAGCCTGCAGCGCGCAATGCCTCCTGCACTTTGTGCAGCAGCGTGATGGACAGGAAGATGCACAGCGTGCAGTGGTGGCGCGCCAGCTCGGCCAGCGACTCGCCCTCAGGCATGGGGGTGCGGCCCTCCACGCGGGTGAAGATTACGGTCTGCGTGACCTCGGGCAGCGTGAAGCTTTCCACGGCGGCGGCCGCAGAGGCCATGGCCGAGGACACGCCCGGCACCACGCGCACGGGCACGCCTGCGGCGTCCAGCGGCTGCACCACTTCGATCAACGCGCCATACAGGGCCGGGTCGCCCGTCTGCAGGCGAATGACCACGGCATGCTGCCGCGCCTGCGCAATCAGCCACGCGGCCATTTGCTCCAGCGTCATGTCTTTGCTGTCGGCGATGGCGCAGCCGGGCGGCGCCCAGCGGGTCACGGCCTCATTGACCAGCGAGCCGGCGAACAGGATGGCACCAGCGCGCTCGATGAGCGAGCGGCCCTTGACGGTGATCAGCTCCGGATCCCCCGGGCCGGCCCCCACAAACCAGACGGTGCCGACCGTCATGGCTGGCGCAGGCACAAGGGGGCCGCACCTGTCCGCAAAGGACAGGCCTGACACGCCAAACGCCGCGCCGCTGGCACGCATGCCAGCTTCTCTTGTGAAATCATGAAACGAAACCCGGATGCACCCAGACTCCTGCCTCCCCGCAGGTTCTGTGACATGGGTGAGCACGTGGCTCACCCGCTTGTCGGCCGGTCTCCGGGCTGGCGAGATGTTCCTGCGAATCCTTCCCAAGCCGTGAGGGCCCAGTGGACATGTGACGCAGGCTGAAGACGCTGAGTCTTCTCTCGCTTACCGTTGCGGGGGCAGCTCAGGTTGATAGCGGCTCGTGGTGGGCCGCGCTCTCCTGATTCCCGTTTAACTGTGCCGTTGCAATAACGGCACGAGCACCAACGGGGGCGAGTATAGGGCAGCAAGACATCAATGCGCGAAAAGCGGTGCGCACAGCCCGGCGCCAGGCGCACGGCCCCATTGCTGCACCCACTGCCACACCTGCTGCACCCCGTCGAAGCCAGGTGCCTGCAGGCCGTGGTCTGCCCCCGGCAGGCTGCGCGCACAGTAGGGCGCCGCGCGCCGCTGGGCGGCCTGGGCAAATTGCTGATAGGCCGCCTCAGGCACCAGCTCGTCACGGGCGCCCCACACCTGCAGCAGCGGCCAGGGCCCGTCGATCAGAGGCTGCTGCACAGGCCACTGCCACAAGTCTCGCCAGTAGCGCAGGCTGCGGCCTTGGCGCACGGCAGTGTCGGGCGCCGCACTGGCCTGTGCGCGGCCCAGGGCGTCCCAGTCGGCGCCGTGGCCTGTGCGCTGCGCCTGCAACTGCCCGGCCTCGCGCGGGTCCAGGCCGCTGCCTGCCATCATCACCAGGCCCGCCAGACTGGGCCCGGCCGCCGCCGCCAGGGTGGGCAGAAGTTCCACCCCTTCAGAAATGCCGACCAGCAGCAACGGCGGCCGTGCATCAGCAAATGCTGGCGTGCGCATCGCAGTGGTCTGTTCAGACTGTTCGGTCCGTGCAGTCTGCTCGATCTGTTTCAGCGCGGCACGGGCGTATGCGGCCCAGCGGGCCAAGCTGTCGGTCTGCACGAATGAAGGTGGGCAGTCGGCAGGCGCAGTCGTGTCATGGGGGTGCACGCCGGGCTTGTGCAGCACCGTCACCTGGGCATGCAGCAGGCCGCGAAAGTAGCGGTCTGCCAGCGGCCCCATGCCGGCGCAGCCCGAACCCGGAACCACCACCACGCGATAACGCAAGGGCTGCGCCAGCGGGCCGCGCTGCAGGGCCCACAGCGCTTGTGGCTGGCCTTCGCGGCCCGGCAACTGCACGGGCACAAAGCGCGCCGCGCCCTCCCCTTCAGTGGTTTCGACGGCTTCAGCGGCCACAGTCCACAGCGGCACCGTGCATGCAAAAAAGGCCAGCACAAGGCTGGCCTTCATCGGGCACCGACGCGAGGGCGCCCGGGTGTTCATGGCCGCATTTCAGCCATCACGACGGCCATCACTTCAGGATGATGACCTGCTCAGGCTGCTGCGGGGCAGGCATGGGCTGGGGCTGGCCGTCTGCGGGGTAAGCCATGGGCGCTGGTGGGCGCACACCACGAGACAGGTGCGCGTCGGTGTAGCCCAGCTGGGTGGCCAGTTGCACGTACACGTCTTGCGCCAGGCTTTGCGAGGTCTCGCGGATCACCTTGGCACGGTTGGGCGGTGCAATGTCGCCGCGCGTGGACAAAATCTTGGTGTCGTTGCCCTGCCCCTGGGCCGAGAACGCCGCCTTGATTTCATAGGTGCGGGTGTTGATGAGCGAGAAGTCGGCCAGCAACTGCAGGCCGTACTGGCGTGTGGCGCTGCTGCTGCCTTGCAGGGGCGACAGGGCATCGGTGAAATCGATACTGGAGACCACACCGAACAGCACGTAGTCGGCGCCGTTGAACTCGCCCTTCTTGATGCGGGCGATCACGTCGGTGACCTGGGGCTGTGCCTTGGGTGTGGCCATTTTGCCGCCCTGCACCTGGTTGAGCACCTGCTCGGCTTTGGACGCCTGGGGCGCGCCGGCGTCAAAGCCCTTGCCTTGCACCAGACGGAAGTAGGTGCCCTGCAGCAAAGCGCCCTTGATGTCGTTGGTGTAGCCGCCCAGCTCGCGCTGCTCGATGTAGCTGTAGCTTCCCGCCACGTAGGTGCCGCTGGCTTGCTCAGAAGCTTGCACTGTCTGGCTGCCCGAGTACGAACCACCGCCGCCGTACGCGCCATGGCTGTGGCTGCCGCCCTGGCTGCTGCGTGCGCTCATCTGCGCGCTGCGTTGGTAAGTGCCTGCGACGAAATACTCCGACACGCGCTGGGCATAGGCCAGATCGGTCACAGCAATCTTGGGCGCTGCATTTTGGGCCTGGGCGCTGCCGCCCCAGGCCAGCGTGGTAGCGGCGATCACGGCCAGGGCCGTGTGCAAAGTGGTTCTGCGTTGCATGGTGTGCTCCTTGTGAGCTCATTGAATGGTTTTTACTCGGCGTGGGTCATCTCACCCAACCCATGAAAGCCACACCGCCGTGCGAGACTGGCACTGCCCAGGCGGGGGACGCCAAGCAAGGGCCGCCTCGCAGCGAGGGCGTCGTCCCCCTTCCGGGCGAAGCCGAGAGAAGGGGCTGAGGGCCTCGGCTCCAAGCCTGCCAGTGCAGGCTTGAACGGTCCGAAGGGCTGCCGCCTCTGGCGGAAGCACCGAGCGGTGTCGCCTCAGGGGGATGTCACTTCTTGCTCGTCTTGCGGATTTCTTTCTCGTCCTGCCACTCGATCGTGCCTTCCTGCACGTCAAACATCTTCAGCGTGAACTTGTAGAACACGTCCTTGGTGGTGTTGTTCTGCTTGACGATGCTGGTCAGCTCACCTTCGAGCTGGTACTTGGCCGCTGTCATCTGGCCGACCTTGGCGGTGGTGTTTTGCTTGTACAGGCCGCTCTGGTTTTGGCGCTGCAGCTCGTCCACACCCTGCTGCATTTCGTTGATGGAGCGGGTAAAGCGCACCTTGCCGGACTTGACCAGCGCGGTCTGGATCGAGTTCATCACGTTGGTGGTGTCGATGTACTCGCTGGTCTTGTTCTTGACGGTGGAGATGGTCACCGTGGGGCGGCCCTGGAAGATACCGGTTTCGAGCAGGCTGCCCGTCATCTTCTCGGCAATCATCTGCAGGTCAGAGGAGCCGAATTCGTTGGTCACCAGTTCGACGCCCTTGGCGTCGCCGTAGTTGACCTGGCGGTCAAAACGCACGGTGGGCGAAGACAGGTTTTGGCAGGCCGACAGGGCCAGGGTGCTGGCGGCAAAGGCCACGATGAGCGCGGTGCGCTGGAAGTTGCGTTGCATGGTGTTTCTCTCTCTACAAGACGGTCAATGCGTAGTGTGAACGGCGCATCAGCGCGCCTCGACGTTCATTTCCAGGCGCAGGTCCACGGCTGCGCCGGTGGGGGCCACGCTCTTGATGGTCTGCTGGCCCAGGCCGAGCACGGTGAGTTGCTTCCACGACTCGCCATCGCCCACCTGGTTGCCGACGTTGTCCAGCCACTTGAAACGATAGAACATGGTGCGGTCGCTGCGGCCCATGTTGGATACGTCGGCCTGCACGGCCAGGATGTCGTTCTTGCGCACCAGGCGCATCTCGCGCACCGCGATGCCGTTGGCTTCGCCGCGCAGGGCAATCTTGGACGCCACGGTGGGCGGGGTGGCTGGGTCGTGCTGCTGGGCACCGGCAGCGCTGGCCAAACCCATGCAGGCAGCACAAATGGCGCTCAGGATGATGCGTTGGGTCATTCAGAAAACTCCTCGGGCAGTTCGTTGGTATGGGTCAGACGCAGGGGCGAAATAGCCGACCTGCTTTTACTTCTTGGCCGCTGGCGCAGGCACGCCAACGGCGGCCTTGGCTGTCGGCTTGGCGGTGGCCACGTTGCGTGTGGATGTGCGCGTGCCGGCTGTGCTGGGCTTGGCGGCAGGGGCGGCGGCCTCTACAGGCGCCGACACCGCCGGGGCCAGTTTGCCCAGGCTGGCCACATCGCCCATCAGCACCGTGTTTTCGTACAAGCGCAGGGGCACCAGGGCGTACTGTCCGTCGACCTTGACCGGATCAGGCAAGGCACGGCCATTCACTGTGACCACGTGCTCGCCCGGGGGCAAATAGCCACGCGCGATGTACACGCGCCCGGGCAACATGCGCCACAGGCGGTCGTCAGCCACTTCGGTCGCAGCAGAAGCCACGGCACCAATCAGCCCACCCACCAGGCCGCCCCGCTTTTGCAGTTCGTTCTGCATGACGCCCTTGGCTACCGCGCGGGTCACGCCACGCAACACCATGCCGGGCATCTCGTCCTTGAGGGCACGGCGGGCCATGACGTTCACGTCCACCACTTTTTCGAGCTTCAGGTCTGTACCCGCAGCCGACAGCGTGGTGAGCAATGGATCGCTGGAAGGCTCAATGACAGGGTAGGAAATGCTGGCGGTGACCAGGCCGCGGCCCGTGGGCACGGGAATGGTGAACGCCTTGGGCTTGCGCGCCGGCGCGTCGCCCGCTTCCACCACGAACAGCACGTCCGTCATGCGCTGGCGGCGCTTCCAGGTGAAGCTGGTGCGGTTGTCCAGGCCACGCAGGCCTTCTTCCAGCACCCCGGTTTCGGGCTTGAGTTCGATGGCCTTGCGGTACCCAGGGGCAGCCAGGCCGGACTCGCCCAGCACTTCGTACATGAAGCCAGCCAAGTAGTGGCTCAGGGCATTCTGGTAGCCGTTTTTCAGTGCGAGCACTTCGGGGTCGTTCAGGGTTTCAACCGGGTAGCCGTTGAGTTCCTTGCCCCCCGCGGCCGCTCCCTTTGACTTGGCTTCTTCCTCAGCCGCCAGGGTCTCCTTGGAACGGAACTCGGCAATGATCGCTTCACGCTCATGGGTGCGCTTGATGTCCACACGGGCGTTTTCAAAATCACCCACGGCCACGCGGTTCATGGCCAGGCGCGTGGTGAGCCAAACCTTTTCATAGTCCTGGCCCTCGTAATTCTTCAAGCGTTCGCTGATGAGGGCCGCTCCCACCGTGCCCATCAGCTTGGTGGGATTGGTCTTGGCGGTTTCTTCCCATTCCTTGACCTTGATGTCGGCCAGCAAAAACGCGTTGGTGCTGTCTTCATAGCGACGGTCCATGCGCAGCAACTCGCCCCGCTCCAGGTTGTACAGCAATGCGGTTTTGTCGTCCTCGGTTTTGGCAGAGGCTTCCAGCTGCTGCAGTGCAGCGGGGATGCCGCCGGTGCGGCCAGCCGTCTGGACGCTGGTGGCCAGCTTGTCGTGGCTTTGCATGCTGGCGCAGCCAGTCAAGGCCGCGCTCAGCGTGAGCACCCACAGCAAACGAGGGCGAAAGTGCGCAAGAGTTTTCATTTTTTTCCTAAGACAACGGTGATCGGCAATTCAAAAACCCATGCTGCACATGGCCCCGTTGGGCGCACGGCTGCAGCGCACTCCTCCCGCACCGGCCATCAGGGGAAACATGTCGCCCAAGGCCGACGAGGCAAGACGCTGAAGAATGAAATGCAATGGCACGCGGCGCCCCCTCCCGGTGCGCCCACGTGATGGCAGACCCTTCAAGCTCTGAGTTTTCTGAAATTCGGAATTGGCGGATATGGCGAGCCGAAAATGTAACAAACCGCCGTCTCTCTTTTCTTACAGACCGGCGCAGAGGCGTGCGCGGGGGGATGGGCGGCAGCACGGCGTTCAGCCCCCACGGCCGCTTTGGCTGGACAAAGGCATGCGGTAAATCCACACCACCCGCCCGCCTGGCGCTCGCAACTGCGCAAAGGGCAGCACCCCTGGCACGGCAAATTCCAGGCTGACCAGCCACGCACCCGCAGCCAGCTCGGCTTGGGCCTTGGCGGCAGCGCGCGCCATGCTTTCCGGGCGCTGGAACAGGTACACCATCTGGTAAGTGCTCCAGTCTGCCTTCCACATGTCGGCACGCCGCACCCGCGCCCAGGGGCAGCGCAGTGCGCATGCCGCACGCAGCGGCCAGCTCCATTCAATGCCCTCCAGCGCCACATCGGGGTAAGCATGGCGCAGTGCCAGCAGGCCGTCACCCAACCCGCAGCCAGCGTCAAGCACCCGCGCGCCCGAAGGCAGAGGCGCCTGCACCGCCAAGGCCTGCAGGGCGTGGCGGGGAGTGGGGAATACGGGCGCATCGCGCCAGGCGTTGAGCGGGTACACCAGCAGCAGCAAGGCCAAGGGTACGAGCCAGGCCCAGGCCGGCAAGGTGGCCACACCGGTCAGTGCCAAAGACAAGGGAAAGCCCGCTGCAATCAAACCGCGTCGCCACCACGTCTTGCCCCACAGGCTGGCCACGGTGCCCAGCAGGCACGGCAACACCAGGGCCCAGAAGGAGGACGCAACGGGCTGCAATGCCACGAACACGAGCCAGGAGCCCGCCCACGCCATCAAAGCGGGCAAAGGCCAGGGCAGGCGCAGGTTGGGCAACATCACTGGGCGCTCCAGACCGCGACTCGGCCCCGTGCAGCATTGCGTGCCCCGGCCAGCGGCGCGGGGTAAGCAAGGCAGTGGGAGCGGGCGTGTTTCATGGGGCCGAAAGTGTGGAGTGGGGGCGCTGCGCACGCGCACAGCCGCCCTGGTCAAAGTACGGATCTGTATGGGAAGAGGTTGCGAGCGCTGCAGTTTAGGCGTGCCGCAGTCCGAAAAGCCGCCTTGTCGGCCTGCGGGCCTCACAGGCCGTGTGAAAGTTCACGTTTGCGGCGAAGCGGCTCGTCTTCTCGCGCATTGCTGTGGCGCTGTTGCCACGCTTGGCCGTCTGCGCCAGCCCAGCCCGCCTCCCGCAGCGGGCGAGCGCTGCCCGTGCGCACGGGTGGTCGATCCCTTCAGCCCCGCAGGCGCTCGATGAGTCCGTTGAGCTCTTCGATGGAGCCAAACTGGATGGCCAGCTCGCCCATGTCCTCCATGCGCCCCGCCCGCTTCACACGCTTTTTGACACGTACTTCCACCGCAGCCATCAACAGGTCCGACAGCTCTTCCTCCACGCGCTTCATGTCGCGTGACTTTTCCTTTTTGGGCTTTTGCGGCACCAGGCTGAACTCGGCGCCGATCTTCTTGACCAAACTCTCGGCCTCGCGCACCGAGAGCTTCTTGGCTGCAATCTGGTTGCCGGCTGTGATCTGCGCGGCGCGGTCCAGCGACAGCAG
This sequence comes from Acidovorax delafieldii, assembly GCA_002377855.1. Taxonomy (GTDB): domain Bacteria; phylum Pseudomonadota; class Gammaproteobacteria; order Burkholderiales; family Burkholderiaceae_C; genus Acidovorax; species Acidovorax delafieldii_A. The sequence goes on from DFQQ01000024.1 coordinate 105,762, forward strand.
CGCACGGGCGTGGCCCATGTCGAGGTCGCCAGCCATCAGCATGGTCTGCACCGGCTCGGCCAAGTTCACGAGGCGCAGCAGATTGCTGGCCGCGCTGCGCGAACGGCCCACAGCCTGCGCGGCTTGCTCGTGCGTGAGGCCGAACTCGCGGATCAGCCGCTGCAGGCCCTGCGCTTCTTCCAGCGGGTTCAGGTCTTCGCGCTGGATATTTTCGATGAGCGCCATGGCGGCGGCGGCCTCGTTGGGCACGTCGCGCACCAACACCGGCACCTCGGCCAGGCCCGCCAGGCGCGAAGCGCGAAAACGCCGCTCGCCCGCGATGATTTCGTACTTGCCTGCGTTGTCCCCATCCGCCAAACGGCGCACCAGGATGGGCTGCATGATGCCCTGCGCCTTGATGGACTCGGCCAACTCGTACAGCGCACCTTCGTCCATGCGCGTGCGCGGCTGGTACACGCCGGGCACCAGCTCGGAGAGCGGCAGTCTCGTGGGCAATCCAGCTTCAGCAGCCTGGGCCTGCTCGACTTTTTCTTCGACCTTGGGGCCGAGCAATGCTTCGAGGCCGCGGCCGAGGCCCTTGGGTTTTTTGGTGACCATGTCTGAAAATTCCTGAGAAAGTATGGGGTGGCGGGGGTTCAAGCAGCAGCCAATTGCTGCAGCCAGCCATGCCCCTCGGCCCAGTCGCCCAAGCCCGATTCCGCATTGATGTGCCCACGTTCGCCGTAATCCACAAAGCGGGCGCCCCAGGCCTGGGCCAGGAATTCGGCACGCTCGAAGCTGCAATACGGGTCGTTGCGGCTGCCCACCAGCAGGGCCGGGAACGGCAAGGGCTGACGCGCAATGGGCGCCCAGCCGTGGATCTGCGCGGCCAGGTCAGGCCGCTCCACATCGCCCGGGGCCACGAGCAGCGCCCCGCGCACTTTGGCGGCATGGCGCGTATGGGCGGCCCACCAGGCGGTGAGGATGCAGCCCAGGCTGTGCGCCACCAACACCACCGGCCCATGGGCGTCGGCCACGGTCTCTTCCAGGCGGGCCGACCAGTCGCCGCGCAACGGACGCATCCAGTCGTGCTGCTCCACGCGGCGGTAGCCGTGCAGCGTCTCCCAGCGGCTTTGCCAGTGGTCGGAGCCGGAGTTTTGCCAACCCGGCAGCAGCAACACGCTGGAGGGCTCGATTACTATCATTTTTATAGCTGTCTGCGCTTTTCCGTCATGCCTTGGAGGCCTTTTTGGCTCCTATCCCCATGCGTTTGACACGATCCACCATTTCCTTGGCGAAATCCACAAACGCGTGGCTTCCCTTGGCCGATGGGTCGAACACCACGCCGGGCAGGCCGTAGCTGGGCGCTTCGGCCAGGCGCACGTTGCGGGGGATGACGCTGTTGAACACCTTGTCGCCGAAATGGTCCTTGAGCTGCTCGCTCACCTGCTGCTGCAGCGTGATGCGCGGGTCGAACATCACGCGCAGCAGGCCAATGACCTGCAGGTCGGGGTTGAGGTTGGCGTGCACCTGCTTGATGGTGTTGACCAGATCCGTGAGTCCTTCCAGGGCAAAGTATTCGCACTGCATGGGCACGATCACGCCGTGCGCGCTGCACAGGCCGTTGAGGGTGAGCATGCTCAACGATGGTGGGCAGTCGATGAGCACGAAGTCGTAGTCGGCGTCAGCCTCGGCCAACGCCGCCTTCAGGCGCTTTTCGCGGTGTTCCAGCGCCACAAGCTCGACTTCAGCGCCGGCCAGTTCGCGGTTGGCGCCCAGCACCCAGTACCCGCACTTTTCCGACAGCACCGCCGCCTCTTTGACCGAGGCGGACTCCAGCAGCACGTCATACACCGACAGCTCCAGCTGGCGCTTGTCCACGCCCGAACCCATGGTCGCGTTGCCCTGGGGGTCCAGGTCCACCATCAACACGCGCTGGCCAATTTTGGCCAGCCCCGCCGCCAGGTTGACGGTGGTGGTGGTTTTGCCAACACCACCCTTTTGGTTGGCAATGCAAAAAATCTTAGCCATGTGAGGGTGCCTGACTTACTTGGAAATGGCCAGCTTGATGCCAAAGCCGATCAAAAAAACGCCAGCCAGTTTTTCCAGCACGCGGGCGACGGAGGGGTTGGCACGCATGCGCTCTGCCAGCCGGTGGGTCAGCAGCACCACGACCAAACCGTAGGCAAAGGTCAGGGCGGCAATGGTGGCAGCCATCACACCAAAAGTGAGCAGGCCCTGGTGGCGGGCAGGGTCCACAAACAACGGGAAGAACGCCATGTAAAAAACGATGGCCTTGGGGTTGAGCAGCGTGATGAGCGATGCCTGCTTGAAGTAGTGGCGTGGCTCGATGTGCAGCACAGGCTTGGCCCCGGGCTTGGCCGTGAGCATCTTGAAGCCCAGCCAGGCCAGATACCCCGCGCCCAGCCATTGCACGGCAGCAAACGCTGTGGGGTACGTTGCCAGCAATGCAGCCACACCCGCCACGGCGGCCCACATAAGCACCTGATCGCCCGCAATCACCCCCAGTGTCGCAGCCAGCCCCCCGCGCACGCCACCCTTGGTAGTGGAAGTGATGAGCGCCAGGTTGCCTGGGCCCGGTATGGCCAGAAACAAGACAATGGCGGCGACAAATGCGCCGTAGTCAGCGATGCCAAACATGATTTTTCCCCGGTGCACTCAGGGGCGCGGCAAACTCGCGCGCCCCTGGTGAGGTGCCGAGTTTACGCGAGCACCATGCGCACTGAACGCCCTTGCACGCTCAGCGAGCCCGGCGTGTGTGACTTGTGGGGCAAGCCCGCCGCCGCAGCATGCCAACGCAGACAGGTAGACGGATGCAGCGCACTACCGTCGCGAAAAAAGCCTGGTTACGCCGGCCGCATCCAGACGATGCAGCGTTCGGCGTCCAGCCCCGGCACCACCAGTTGTTCCACGTGAAACACCGCCACATCCGCAGGCAAGGCGGCTATCTCATCGGCCGGGTGCTTGCCCTTCATGGCCAGCCACACGCCGTGGGATGCGGCCAGGGCCGAACGTGACCACACCACAAAGTCAGGCAGCGATGCGAAGGCGCGGCAGCTCACCACATCAAAGGGCTCGGTCAGCGTCTCGACGCGTGCGTGCAAGCCGTGCAGATTGCGCAGCTTCAACGCCACTGCCGCTTGCTGTATGAAGGCGGCCTTCTTCCCAACGGTGTCAACACAGCTCACGTCCACCTCCGGGCAGCAGATGGCAAACACCACACCCGGCAGACCGCCGCCCGAGCCTACATCCAGCAGCCGGACCACCCTGCCCTGCACTGCCCCGCTCTCCGCAAGTTGCGCCACATGGCGGCGCAGCGGCAGCACCGCCGCGAGACTGTCGAGAAGGTGGTGGGTCAGCATTTCCTGCGGGTCGCGCACCGCAGTCAGGTTGTAGACCTTGTTCCACTTCTGCAGCAAGGCCTGAAACTCCATGAGTTGCGCGACCTGCGAGGACGACAGATGCAACCCCATCGCACGCGTGCCTTCTTCCAGGCGGGCCTGCAAGGCTTCAGGGGTGACCGTGCTCATGCGGTCACCTCGCCTTGGGCCTTGGCAGGCACCAAGGCGAAATCCTTGAATCCACCCTTCTTGAGATGGACCATCAGCAGCGAAATGGCCGCCGGTGTAATGCCGGTGATGCGCGAAGCTTGGCCCAGGGTTTCAGGGCGGTGCCGGGTCAACGCCTGGCGCGCTTCGATGCTCAACGCCGTCACCTGCATATAGTCCAGCTCGGCAGGCAGGCGCAGTTTTTCGTAATGCGCGGCACGTTCCACCTCACCCTTTTGGCGATCAATGTAGCCCGCGTATTTGGCTGCGATTTCAACCTGCTCGATTACCGATTCGCTCAGATCACCCAGTGTTTCACGTGAAACGCCAGCGCTGGCGTACTTGCCATCGTCCATGCCTACCAGCGCCTGATAACTCACATCGGGGCGGCGCAGCAGTTCAAACAGGTTGTACTCGTGCTCAATACTCTTGCCCAGCACACGCTCAGACTCAGCCGAAGGGAGATTGCGTGGATTCACCCAGGTGGCTTTGAGGCGTTCTGTTTCACGTGAAACAGCATCGCGCTTGCGGCTGAAGGCATCCCAACGGGCATCGTCCACCAGCCCCATTTTGCGCCCCACCTCAGTCAGCCGCATGTCGGCGTTGTCCTCCCGCAGTTGCAGACGAAACTCGGCACGGCTGGTGAACATGCGGTAGGGCTCGGTCACCCCTTTGGTGATGAGGTCGTCTACCAGCACGCCCAGGTAGGCCTCGTCGCGGCCGGGCAACCAGGGCGCATCGCCCCGGCACTGCAGCGCGGCGTTGAGCCCCGCGAACAGGCCCTGGGCTGCGGCTTCTTCGTAGCCTGTGGTGCCATTGATCTGCCCCGCGAAGAACAGCCCCTGAATCTGCCGGGTTTCGAAGCTGCTCTTGAGCGATCGAGGGTCAAAGTAGTCGTACTCGATGGCGTAACCGGGGCGCAGGATGTGCGCGTTCTCCAGGCCGCGCATGGACCGCACCAAGTCGTACTGGATATCAAAAGGCAGGCTGGTGCTGATGCCGTTGGGGTAGTACTCGTGGGTGGTCAGGCCCTCGGGTTCCAGGAAGATCTGGTGGCTGTCCTTGTCGGCAAAGCGGTTGATCTTGTCTTCCACGCTGGGGCAATAGCGCGGCCCCACCCCTTCGATCTTGCCGGTGAACATGGGGCTGCGGTCAAAGCCGCTGCGAATGATCTCGTGCGTGCGTTCGTTGGTGTGGGTGATCCAGCAGGGCATCTGCTGCGGGTGCATCTGTGCATTGCCCATGAAGCTGAACACGGGCACCGTGCCCTCGTCCACACCGCCCGGCATGCCATCGCCGGGCTGCTCGGTGCACTTGGAAAAGTCGATGCTGCGCCCGTCGATGCGCGGCGGCGTACCGGTCTTGAGGCGCCCTTGCGGCAATTTCAGTTCCTTGAGGCGCGCACTCAACGACACGGCCGGCGGGTCCCCGGCGCGGCCGGCGGCGTAGTTGTTCAGGCCCACATGGATTTTGCCGTCCAGGAAAGTCCCGGCCGTGAGCACCACGGTGCGCGAGCGAAAGCGGATACCCACCTGCGTGACGGCGCCCACCACCCGGTCGCCTTCCACCATCAGGTCGTCCACGGCCTGCTGAAACAGCCACAGGTTGGGCTGGTTCTCCAGCATGCGGCGGATGGCGGCCTTGTACAGAATGCGGTCGGCCTGGGCGCGCGTGGCGCGCACCGCCGGGCCCTTGGAGCTGTTGAGGATGCGGAACTGGATACCCCCCTCGTCCGTGGCCAGCGCCATGGCGCCGCCCAGCGCGTCCACCTCTTTGACCAGATGGCCCTTGCCAATGCCACCGATGCTGGGGTTGCAACTCATCTGCCCCAGCGTTTCGATGTTGTGGGTCAGCAGCAGGGTTTTGCTGCCCATGCGGGCAGCAGCCAGCGCGGCCTCGGTGCCAGCATGGCCACCGCCGACGACGATCACATCAAATTCCTGGGGATACAACATGGGAGCGCTCCGGGGCCCTGACGGGCCCGATAAAGAAAACACCCGCGCTCAAATCGCGCTGCGAGCCGGGCTGTGGGTGGCACCGGCGCAGACTGGTGCGATTGCGGGTAGCCCCTGATTTTCCCACTTTGCGCGCTTTGTGTCTGGGCACCCCCTGGCATTGTGGGGACGCACACGGCTGCCGCCGAACAGGCCGCTGTGGTGCGAGACCGCTGACCGTCGTAGCCCCCATGTTTCACGTGGAACACAAGCCCCCGTGCAGGAATCCTGCCCGGCATGTGTGCTTCAATCGCAGCCATGCCAAACGCCCAACTCCTCATCTTTGCGGGCAGCACCCGCCAACAGTCGTTCAACCGCAAGCTGGCCCACGCAGCGGCCGGCATTGCGCGGGACGCCGGTGCCACGGTCACGCTGCTGGAACTTTCAGACTTTGACATTCCGCTCTACAACGCCGACCTGGAAGCCCAGGGCACACCGGCCGATGTGGTGCGGCTCAAGCAGGCACTGTTCGACCATCCAGCTTGGATCATCTGCTCGCCCGAATACAACGGCAGCTACACCGCCCTGCTCAAGAACACGATCGACTGGGCCTCCAGCCCGGTGAAAGGCGACCCGGTCTGGCAAGACGGTACCCGGTCCTTCCGCGGCAAGGTGGTGGGCATGCTCAGCGCGTCGCCCGGCGCGTTGGGGGGCCTGCGTTCACAAAGCCACCTCGGCCCCTTGCTCACCAATCTGGAATGCTGGCTGGCACCCAAGGCATTTGCGCTGGGCTCGGCAGGCAGTGCGTTTGACGACCACGGCGCCCTGCTGCAGCAACCCCACCGCGACCGCGTGCGTGCCGTGGTGGACCAAGTGCTATGGGCTGCGGGCCGCCTGCATGGCGATGCCGCCAGCCAGTCGTAGAACCTCCCCCCAAAACAGGCTTGAGCGCGCTCCCCACAAGCGCGCAAAGCTATCAAACCACAGCATTAATCCCCCAACCCATGGACTGCCGCCCCGGCTGCGGCGCCTGCTGCACCGCTCCCTCCATCAGTTCCCCGATTCCTGGCATGCCGCAGGGCAAGCCTGCGGGCGTGCGTTGCGTGCAGCTGGACGATCAGGCCCGCTGCCGCATCTTCGGCCAGCCCGAGCGACCCGCCGTGTGTGGCGGGCTGATGCCTTCGGCAGAAATGTGTGGCACCACCGATGCGCAAGCCTGGGCATACCTGACGCGGCTGGAGCGGTTAACGCAGCCGGGCGAGCGCTGAACAGATCAGCAACCACCCAGTTCGGCAGGGCGGCGTGCCCGGCGAGCGCGGAGGATTTCTAAGTCAAAACACCCTCAAGCGCACGTCCATAAAGCGCGAGCAGCTATCTATTCAATAGCAAGGCTGCGAATCACTGTCACAATACGCCCCTCTGCCCCGTCTGGTAGATCAAGATGCCCGGCCCCATTGCAGCGAAGATGCCTTGCCGCGCTGTCGTCCTTGTCCGCTGCCCCTGCCATGACAAACCCCACCGCACCCCACACCGCTGCGCCCGCAGCAGATGCCTTCACCGCCCTGCGCCCGCGCCTGTTCGGGCTGGCCTACCGCATGCTGGGGGTGCGGGCCGATGCCGAGGACGTGCTGCAAGACGCCTGGCTGCGCTGGAGCCGGCAAGACCCCGGCGCACTGCTATCGGCAGAGGCCTGGCTGGTGACGGTGGTCACCCGCCTGTCCATCGACCGGCTGCGCGCCCTCAAGGCCGAGCGCCAAGCCTATGTCGGCTGGTGGCTGCCCGAGCCCCTGGTGAGCGCCGTACCGGACGAAGCAGCGCACCACGACACCCCCGAGGCCGCCGCGGAGCTGGCCAGTGCGTTGTCGCTGGCGTTTCTGTACACCCTGGAACGCCTGGGCCCTCAGGAGCGGGCCGCCTTTTTGCTGCGCCAGGTGTTTGACTACGACTACCCCGACATCGCCACCCAACTGGGCAAGAGCGAAGCCGCCTGCCGCCAGCTGGTCCACCGCGCCAGCGAGCGGGTGCAGCAGGCCCACACCCGCTTTGCCGTGCCTCGTGATGTGCACCACCGGCTGCTGCAGCGCTTTGTGCAAGCCGCGCACAGCGGCGACCGACACGCCATCGAGGCGCTGCTGAGCGAGGACGCCCAGCTCATTGGCGACGGTGGCGGCAAGGTGCCTTCGTTCCCCAAGCCGCTGGTGGGAGCGTTTCGCATTGCCAACCTGTACTGGGCGCTGTTCCGCCGCCGGGGGGCGCAGGTCGCATACCACGTGGCGCTCATCAACGGCGAGCCGGGGCTGCTGCGGTATGTGGATGGACAGCTTGAATCGGCCCAGGCACTGGTGACGGACGGCGAGCGCATCGTGGCCATCTACGCCGTGCGCAACCCGGACAAGCTGGCAGGCATTGCCTGCATGCTGGACTGATTCTATCGGGGCTTTGCTGCCACGCGCTGTCACAGCCAGCGCATGGGCCGCGTCTGAAGAACAGGCTCTGGGCACGAACGGATCATCCGCCGCGCCCAGGGGCCTTCGCTCTTTACCCGTTTTCAACCCAAGGACCTGCCATGCCTTCCAGCCATTCACACACCGCCCGCCTGCCCTACCACCAGCTCTCTTCGAAGGCCTTCATGGGGCTGGTGGCCCTCTCGGACACCATCAAGAAAGGCCCGCTGGGCAAGCGCCTGGCCGAGCTGGTGTTTCTGCGCGTTTCGCAGATCAACGGCTGTGCCTATTGCATGGACATGCACTGGAACGTGCTGACCAAGGACGGCATGGAACCCCGCCACCTCAATGCCGTGGCAGGCTGGCGCGAGGCGCCATTCTTCAGCGACCGCGAACGGGCCGCGCTGCGCTGGGCCGAGGTACTGGTGGCCACACCGCACAGCGAGGCCAGCAGCGAAGAATTTGCCAAGCTGCAGGCGGTCTTCACCGACGCGGAAATCAGCGACCTGGGCTTTGCCGTGGGGGCGATCACCGCCTGGAACCTGGTCAACGCCGGTATGCGCACGCCAGTGCCAGAAACTCCCTTGGCATGACATCAGGTCAAAAAGGCCTGATTAGCTACTTACCTCAG
>DFQQ01000043.1 GCA_002377855.1 Acidovorax delafieldii
TCTGCTGGGCCGGCCCATGCCTGCCGACATGCTGGCCGCCTGGATGCCGATCGGCAACGCCGACTGCTGCAATTGATGCAGGCAGGGTGTGCGCTGGCAGCGTACCGCGCCCCTCAGGCTTTGGTGTCGTCTTCTGCGGGCCAGTCGCGGATGTAGGCCTTGAGCATCTGGTTTTCGAAGTTCTGGCTGTCCACCACCGCCTTGGCAACGTCGTAGAAGCTGATGACGCCCATGAGCATGCGCTTGTCCATCACGGGCATGTAGCGGGCATGGCGGTCCAGCATCATGCGGCGCACCTCGTCCATGTCGGTTTCCAGGGTGCAGGTCAACGGAGCGTCGTCCATGGCAGAACGCACGCGCATGGTGCCCACCGAGCCCCCGTTGCGCACCATGGCCTGGATCACCTCGCGGAAGGTGAGCATGCCCACCAGGTCCCCCAACTCCATCACCACCAGCGACCCGATGTCTTTCTCGGCCATCACCTGGGCCGCATCGGCCAGAGGCTCGTCCGGCGTCACGGTGTAGAGGGTGTTTCCTTTGACGCGAAGGATGTCGCTGACTTTCATGGTGCAAGGTCTCCGGGGGGCGCGCTGGGCTGTAGGCTTATTCGAAACGAATATAGCCCACAAAATATAGCCCACAATTTGCGGCCATATCGACAACATCGGAGACAGAACCCATGCCCGGCTATTCAGACCCCGGCTTTGACACGCTCGCCCTGCACGCAGGCGCCGTGCCCGACCCGGCCACCGGCGCACGCGCCGTGCCCATCCACCTGACCACCTCGTTCGTCTTTGAGTCGAGCGACCACGCCGCCTCGCTGTTCAACCTGGAGCGGCCCGGCCATGTCTACAGCCGCATCAGCAATCCCACCAACGCAGTGCTGGAGCAGCGCGTGGCGGCCCTGGAAGGCGGCGTAGGCGCCATTGCCGTGGCCAGCGGCCAGGCCGCGCTGCACCTGGCCATCGCCACGCTGATGGGCGCGGGCAGCCACATCGTGGCCAGCACGGCGCTGTATGGCGGCAGCCAGAACCTGCTGCACTACACGCTCAGCCGCTTCGGCATTGAAACCACCTTTGTGAACCCCGGCGACATCGACGGCTGGCGCGCGGCCGTGCGCCCCAACACCAAACTCTTTTTTGGCGAAACCGTGGGCAACCCAGGCCTGGATGTGCTGGACATTCCCACCATCAGCGCCATTGCGCACGAGGCAGGCGTGCCGCTGCTGGTCGACTCGACCCTCACTTCGCCGTGGCTGATGAAGCCGCTCGAGCATGGGGCCGACCTGGTCTACCACTCGGCCACCAAGTTTCTGTCGGGCCACGGCACGGTGGTGGGCGGCATCGTGGTGGACGGCGGCAGCTTTGACTGGGACGGCCCCCGCGCTGCCGGTCGCTTTGCCGAGCTGACCGCGCCCTATGCCGGTTTTCACAACATGGTGTTCACCGAAGAAAGCTCGGTGGGCGCCTTTTTGCTGCGCGCGCGGCGCGAGGGCCTGCGCGACTTTGGCGCCTGCATGAGCCCGCACACCGCCTGGCTCATCCTGCAAGGCATCGAAACGCTCCCCCTGCGCATGGAGCGCCACATGCGCAACACGGCGCGCGTGGTCGAGTTCCTGGCCAGCCAGCCCTTTGTTTCGCGCGTGGGCCACCCCATGCTCGAATCGCACCCTAGCCACCAGTTGGCGCAAAAGCTGCTGCCGCGCGGCGCGGGCTCGGTGTTCAGCTTTGACCTCAAGGGCAACCGCGAGCAAGGCAAGAAGTTCATCGAAACCCTCAAGGTCTTCAGCCACCTGGCCAACGTGGGCGACTGCCGCAGCCTGGTCATCCACCCCGCCAGCACCACACACTTCCGCATGAGCGACGAGGCGCTGGTGCAAGCGGGCATCACGCAAGGCACCATCCGCCTGTCCATTGGTCTGGAAGATGCCGACGACCTGATCGACGACCTCAAGCGAGCCCTCAAAGCGGCCGAGAAAGCGGGAGCCTGAGCCATGTACACCACTGTCAACGGACACCGCACCTTCTGCTACACCGGCGGCAAGCCCTTTGATGCCGCCAAGCCGACCGTGGTGATGATTCACGGCGTGCTCAACGACCACAGCGTGTGGGCCCTGCAAAGCCGCTACTTGGCGCACCACGGCTACAACGTGCTGGCCGTGGACCTGCCCGGCCACTGCAAAAGCGCGGGCGATGCGCCCGCCACCGTGGAGCAGGCGGCCGACTTCATCGTGGCGCTGCTCGATGCCCTGGGCATCGCCCGCGCCGCACTGGTGGGCCACAGCTGGGGCTCGCTCATTGCGCTGCAGGCTGCCGCCCAGCTCGGCGAGCGCGCTACGCACCTGGCGCTGGTGGGCACGGCCTACCCCATGAAGGTGTCGCCCGCGCTGCTCGAATCGGCGCTGAACGAACCCGAAAAGGCCCTGCACATGGTCAACGTGTTCTCGCGCTGCTCGCTGGCATCGCCCTCGGGCGCAGGGTTCTGGGTGTTTGGCGCAGGTATGGCACTGGGGCGCAAGGTGCTGCGCAGCAACCCTGCGGTCAACGTGTTCCACCGGGGCTTCAACGCCTGCAACAGCTACGCCAATGGCGAGCAGGCCATGGCGCAGGTCACCTGCCCGGTGCTGTTTGCGCTGGGCGTGCAAGACCAGATGACGCCCCCCAAAGCCGCCCAAAGCCTGGTGAGCGCGGCACGCGCCGCAGGCAAGCAGGTGCAGATTTGCCAGCTGCCCAGCGGCCACCACCAGATGACCGAAGCGCCCGACGAAACGCTGGCCGCGCTGCGGGACTTTCTGGTGCCCGCTGCGGCAGCGTAACCCCCCGGGGAGGTACGCCACCGCACGGTGCCTTGCGCCTGGGCAGGGGCACCGGGGCGGGCAGACGCTGGCCTCACCCCTGAAAAAAATTGGATCAATCGGCCTCTGGCGCCTATTTATCAAGCGCCACGTGCTATTTATTTAATAGCAAATCTTTCAGCCGCAGCTTTGCAAACCCGGCGGCATCCCACAGCGGGGCCAGGCGCAAGCCAGGATCGAGCAGCAGGCGCTGCACCAGCGGCTCCAGTGGTGTGCGGTCGGGGTCTGCCAGCAAGACAAAACGCAGCTCGGGCGCGTCGGATGGGCCCGCCACTGCGTCGCTCACCTGGGCAATCCAGTCCAGGGATGTCAGCGTTTCAAGTACCGGCTCCAGCTGCAGCACATCCACGCGCAGCAGCTCGGCCAACTGCGTGGCGCGCAGCCCTTTGAAGGGCAACTGCCGCGCACGGTACAACTCCTGCAGCACCTCCACCGCCAACTGAAAGCCCCAGCCCGGCGCAGTGCCCCGCCGCGCCACGCCCGCCAGCAGGCTGGGCAGGTAGGCCGCCACCACCGCCCCCAGCAGCACGATGACCCAGGCCACATAGATCCACACCAGCAGGATCGGCAACGTGGCAAATGCGCCGTACACCACCGAGTAGGTGGGCACCTGGGTCAGGTACACGGCCAGCACCTTCTTGGCCAGCTCCATGCACACCGCCACAAACAGCCCGCCCACCCACGCGTGCTGCCACTTCACCGGGGTGTTGGGCACGTAGTGGTACAGCCCGGCCATGCCGCCGGCGAGGATCAGAAACTGGATCGAATCCACCAGGAACGCCACCCCGTCGGGCAAGGCCCCCACCAGCCCGCCCGATGCCGACATCACGTACGACGTGAGCGCCAGGCTGCCGCCCAGAGCCAAGGGGCCCAGCGTGATGGCCGTCCAGTAGATCAACACGCGCTGCCCCAGCGGACGCAGCTGGCGTACGCGCCAGATGTTGTTGAGCGTGCGGTCGATGGTGAGGATCAGCATCAACGCCGTGCCCAGCAAGATACTGAAGCCCACCGCCCCGAGCCCGCTGGCCTTGGCGGCAAACTGCGTGAGGTAACCCAGCACCTGGCGTGAAATGCTGTCAGGCACCAGACTCTCCACCAGCCACTTCTGCACCACGCCCTGCAGCTTGCCAAAAATGGGAAAGGCCGTGAACACGGCCAGCGCCACCGCCAAGAAGGGCACCAGCGCCAGCACGGTGGTGAAAGTCAGGCTGCTGGCCGTCAGGCCCAGCTGGTCCTCGCGAAAGCGCTCGCGCAGGGTTTGCGCCGTGGTGCGCCACGGAAATTTCGACAGATCCGCCAACAGCGTTTCCAAGCGCTGGGCTGCAGTCTGCAAGGTCAATCGCATGGCCTATATGATCCAAAGCCCATGATGGGCCCCAAGGGTTGAAGGGGCGCCTGGCACATGCCGACCCAACGGTCTGCCCGCGCCAGGGCAATAACGCGCATTGTCACCTTTTGCTGCCAGCGCCCCAGAGCCCCGGCCTGCCGGAGGCGCCCATCACTCCCAGCCGCCCAACGCTTGCCCATGACTGACATTGCCCGCCCCGCCACCGCCCCTGAAGTTGCCGCCACCCGCTGGGTGGCCGCCACCAGCCTCATCGCTTTGATAGCGCTGTGCCTGGCGTGGGAGCTGGTCATCGCACCAGTGCGGCCGGGCGGCTCGTGGCTGGCCATCAAGGCGCTGCCGCTGTGCATTCCGCTGGCGGGCATCCTCAAGAACCGCATGTACACCTACCGCTGGGTCAGCCTGGTGATATGGCTGTATTTCACAGAAGGCGTGGTACGCGCCTGGAGCGACAAGGCCCCCGGCAACTGGCTGGCCATGGCAGAAGTGGCGCTGTGCCTGGTGCTCTTTGCTGCCTGCACCTTGCATGTGCGGCTGCGCCAGCGCAACGCGCGCGCCCTGGCGGCCACGCAAACTCTTGCCCCCGCGCCAGCCGAGCCTGCCAGCGCATCCCTTGAACCCGCCGCGCAAAAGGACTGATTCGAATGCACCCCTTGATTGACACCCTTCGCACCATCGTGGGCGACGCCCACGTGCTGACCGATGGCGACCTCACCGCCTGGGAACAAGACTGGCGCCGCCGCGTGCGCGGAAAGGCCCTGGCCGTGGTGCGCCCGGCCAGCACGCCCGAGGTGGCCGCCGTGGTCAAGGCCTGCGCGGCTGCAGGTACGGCCATCGTGCCGCAGGGCGGCAACACCGGGCTTGCCGTGGGCTCCACCCCCGACGACTCGGGCACGCAAGTCGTGCTGAGCCTCGCGCGCCTGAACGCCGTGCGCAATGTCGATACCGCCAACCTGACCATGACGGTGGAGGCCGGTTGCATCCTGCAGAACCTGCAGGAGGTGGCGCGCAACGCGGGCTTGCTGTTCCCCCTGTCGCTCGCGGCCGAGGGCAGTTGCACCATTGGCGGCAACTTGGGCACCAACGCGGGTGGCACGCAGGTGGTGCGCTACGGCAACACCCGCGACCTGTGCCTGGGGCTGGAGGTGGTCACCGCGCAGGGCGAGGTGTGGAGCGGCCTCAAGGGCCTGCGCAAGGACAACACCGGCTACGACCTGCGCGATTTGTTCATCGGCAGCGAAGGCACGCTCGGGATCATCACCGCCGCAAGCATGAAGCTGTACCCCCAGCCCGCCGCCAAGCTCACCGCTTGGGCCGCCGTGCCATCCATGGAGCATGCCGTGCAGCTGCTGGGCATGGCCCACAAGCAGCTGGGCGCGGGCCTGACGGGCTTTGAGGTGATGGGCCAGTTTGCGCTGAGCTTGGTGGGCAAGCACATGCCGCAGTTGCGGGTACCGTTCCTTGGTGATGAGGCGGCTGCATGGTGCGTGCTGCTCGAAAATTCCGACAGCGAATCCGAAGAACACGCCCGCGCACGGTTCGAATCGCTGCTCGAATCCGCTTTTGAAGCCGGCTGCGTGACCGACGCCGTCGTGGCCGAGAACCTGACGCAGGCACAACAGCTGTGGCACATCCGCGAGAGCATTCCGCTGGCCCAGGCCGAAGAGGGCCTGAACATCAAGAACGACATCTCCATCCCCATCTCGCGCATCCCCGCGTTCGTGGCGCACACCGACGCACTGCTGCAAAGCCAGATCCCGGGCGTGCGCCTGGTCAACTTCGGCCACCTGGGCGATGGCAACCTGCACTACAACGTGCAGGCGCCGGCAGAGGGCGACCCGAAGGCCTTCCTGCGCGACCACGAGGCGCAGGTGAATCACCTGGTCTATGAAGCAGTGGCCGAATTCGGCGGCTCCTTCTCTGCCGAGCACGGCATTGGAGAACTCAAGGCCGACAAGCTCGCCAAGTACCAGTCGCCGGTGGCGCTGTCGATGATGCGTGCCATCAAGAATGCGCTGGACCCGCAGGGCATCATGAACCCCGGGCGCGTGCTGAAGGCCTGAGGACGCATGCCGCGGCCGGGCGAAGGCGCACAGCCGCCTCCGGCACGCACAGGCCAGAGCCCGCTACCGTAAAGATAGCATTCCGCGTTTTACCAGCAAGCGCTGCAGCCACTTTACGCTCCAGCGCGCCCCGCAGGCCACAGCTCGACCAGCCAGGCTCAGAGCCGCTTGTGCATGGGTTGCCCCCAGAGCCCTGCCCAGTGCTGCGCCACGCCCGCCACGGCATACCCACGGCGTTGGTAGAACGCCGCTGCGGTGCGCGTGCTCTCGAGGGTCAGCACTTCCACACCCGCCGCCCTCGCGCCCTCCTCCGCCGCCTTTAGCAAGCCGTTGCCCACGCCCTGGCGCAAGGCCCCTGGCACCACGTAGCACAGCGCCAACGTGGCTTGTGTGACCAGCGCAAAGCCCACCATTCCTTCGCCGCGGTACGCGCCCCATGCCATGGCGTGCGCAGCGGCCATCCACGCCCCCAGCCGCTCCACCGTTTTGTTGGCCAGCCATGCAGCCAGCAACGCCGGGTCGTTGCCGTGGTCCAGCGTGCAGCAGTGGGTGATGGACTGGCGAACCACTTCGCATGCCTGCGCGGCAGCGCTGGGTGGCACGCGGCGGATAACGGTCGACGGGAACACAGCGGCGTTTGGCATGGGCGCATTTCAGCATGCTTCTGTTTGCCCTCCCGCACTTTTCCAAACGCAGCAATCGCATGTCCGGTTCCGGCGCGACGCCGCCGCCTCTTCTGCCGAGACTGAAGACCTGTTTGGAACACATTGTTTGAAAGGACTATTCATGAATGCACTGACCGGCAAAGTAGCCATCGTGACGGGCGCCAGCTCGGGCATCGGGCGCGCAGCAGCGCTGCTGTTTGCGCAAAACGGCGCACGCGTGGTGGTGGGAGCGCGGCGACAGGCCGAGCTTGACGACTTGGTCACGCAAATCCGCGCAGCCGGCGGACAAGCGCACAGCGTGGCGGGTGACGTGCGCGACGAAGCGTTTGCCCAACGCCTGGTGGAGCAAGCGGTAGAACAGTTTGGAGGGCTGGATGTCGCGTTCAACAACGCGGGCATCATCGGCGAAAGCGGCCCCACGCCCGGCATATCGGCCAAGGGCTGGCAGGAGGCCATCGACACCAACCTGACCAGCGCCTTCTACGCGGCCAAGCACCAAATGCCCCAGATGCTTGCGCACGGCAGTGGCTCCATCATCTTCACATCCACCTTCGTGGGGTACACGGTGGGCTTTCCAGGGGTGGCTGCTTACGCGGCCAGCAAGGCTGGCCTGATCGGCCTGACGCAGGCCCTTGCTGCAGAGTGTGGCCCGCAGGGTGTGCGCGTGAATGCGCTGTTGCCTGGCGGCACCATGACCCCCATGGCCCACGTCATGAACGGCACCCCCGAAGCCCTGGCCCACGTTGCCAGCCTGCACGCCCTCAAGCGACTGGGACAGCCCGAGGAACTAGCGCAAGCTGCGCTGTACCTGGCGTCCGACGCGTCGTCCTTCATGACAGGGTCCGCGATGCTGGTGGACGGAGGGGTGTCGATCAACAGGACGTGAGGCAGGCCCAGGCCATGCGTGGGCACGGGTGGTGGCAGTCTGGTCAAAGCACCGACCAAACCCCATGTGCCTGCAATGGCAGGCGGGCCACGCGGGGTGGACGGGCCCGCTTAAAATCAAGGGCGTGGTGCGCCCCCTGCCGCGTGCCTTTTCAACCTGCGAGCCCCCATGAACCAGCCTGCCGCCCCCGCCTCTCAACGCCCCGTCCGGTCGCAGTACGAGGAGCTGATGCGCCATGTGTTTACCCATGGCGTCGAGAAGGCAGACCGCACGGGTACGGGCACCAAGAGCGTGTTCGGCCACCAGATGCGGTTTGATTTGCGCGAGGGCTTTCCGCTGGTCACCACCAAGAAGGTGCACCTCAAGTCCATCATCGTCGAGCTGCTCTGGTTCCTCACGGGGTCGAGCAACAACAACTGGCTCAAGGAACGCGGCGTGACCATCTGGGACGAGTGGGCGCGCGAAGACGGCGACCTGGGACCGGTGTATGGCGTGCAGTGGCGCAGCTGGCCGGCACCCACGCCGGACAACCCCGGTGCTCACATCGACCAGATCAGCGATGTGATCCAGACGCTGAAAACCAATCCCGATTCGCGCCGCATCATCGTGAGCGCCTGGAACGTGGCCGACCTTGGCAAGATGGCGCTGATGCCCTGCCACGCGTTCTTCCAGTTTTACGTGGCGCCTGCACAAGAGCCCGGCGGGCGCGGCGCGCTGAGCTGCCAGCTCTACCAGCGCAGCGCCGACATCTTTTTGGGCGTGCCATTCAACATTGCCAGCTATGCGCTGCTCACGCACATGGTGGCCCAGCAGTGCGATCTGGAGGTGGGCGACTTCGTTTGGACAGGCGGTGACTGCCACATCTACAGCAACCACTACGAGCAGGTCACCACGCAACTGGCCCGCACACCCTACGCCTACCCCACGCTGCGCATCAAGCGCAAGCCGGCCAGCATCTTCGAATACGAGTACGAAGACTTCGAGGTGCTGGACTACCAGTGCCACCCAGCCATCAAGGCGCCGGTTGCGGTATAACGCCGCCCGCGGCCGCGAAAGCTGCGGCTCCTAAAGAGACCTTTCCCATTCACCGCGGCCCGGGCGTCCGTGCACTGCGGTGGCTGTCAGCAACCCCATCCAGACCCACACCCCATGTCCTCCGGCGGATTTCACGTACACGGCCCCCACGACCACGCCATTGAGCACGCCACCCACGGCCACGGCGACAACCATGCGCCCTCTGGAGACGAGAGTCACGGCGGCGGCAGCAGCACCAACAAGATCGCGATGTTCACCGCCATCGTGGCCACGGTGGGCGCCATCTTTGCCTACATGGGCGGCGCGACGCAGGCCAACGCGGGGCTGATGAAGAACGATGCAGCCATCAGGAAGACGGAAGCCTCCAACCAGTGGAATTACTTCCAGTCCAAAAGCACCAAGCAGTCGCTGGCCGAGCTGGCACGCGACCTGACGCCGGGCGAGCAGGAGAAGGCCAAGTACCAGACCAAGATCGACCGCTACGAAACCGAAAAGAACGAGATCAAGAAGACCGCCGAGGGGCTGGAAGCCGAAGCCCGCGCTTTCGACGAAAAGAGCGAGGCTCAAATGCACCAGCACCACCGCTGGGCACAGGCCACCACGGCGCTGCAGGTCGCCATCGCACTGGCGGCGATTGCCTTGCTCACGCGCAAGAAGTGGCTTGAATGGGGCATGTACGGCGTGGCCGCCATCGGCTTGGGTGTGGGTACCATGGCGGTGCTCCACATCTGACACACATCGCACGAGCCACCATGCAACCGCTGCACCTCATCTATGCCCGCGCCGCCAACGGCGTGATCGGCAAGGACAACACCATGCCCTGGCACCTGCCCGAAGACATGGCGCACTTCAAGCAGTTGACGCAGGGCTGCGCGGTCATCATGGGCCGCAAGACCTGGGATTCGCTGCCACCGCGCTTTCGGCCGCTGCCGGGGCGCACCAACATCGTGGTTACCCGGCAAAGCGATTGGCAGGCAGACGGCGCGCTGCGCGCCGACAGCCTGGAGAGCGCCATCAAGCAAGCCCGAGCGGCCACGGCGGAGCCCGACCGCCCGGTGTGGGTGATGGGCGGGGCACAAATTTACGCCCAGGCCCTGCCGCTGGCCAGCCGGGTGGAGGTAACCGAAATCGCCCAGAACTTTGAAGGCGACGCATACGCCCCCACGCTCGACGCCCCCTGGAAGGAAGCCGCCCGCAGCACGCACACGGCGGCCAACGGCCTTTCCTTTCACTTTGTGAGCTACGTGCGCGGTTGATGGGCACGGCGGTTCGTGGTACCCACCGCAGATCACTATCAAATTCATAGCTAGCAGCGCTTGTATATCGGGCGCCACAGGCGGATTTCACCCAAAACCCGGTTACCTACCGCAGCAAAGCCCCACCGACGCGGACCGCTGCACAATGCGGTGCCGAGCCCCCGCTTCACATGGACACCTCTATGAAAATTGCCACCTGGAACATCAACTCCCTGTCTGTGCGCTTGCCGCAAGTGCTGGCCTGGCTGGCCACGAACCCGGTGGATGCCCTGTGCCTTCAGGAGCTGAAGCTGACCGATGACAAGTTTCCGCACGCAGCGCTGCAGGACGCTGGCTACCACGCGGTGGCCTTTGGACAAAAGACGTACAACGGCGTGGCCATACTGAGCCGCCAACCGGTGCGCGACGTGGTGCGCAATATTCCGGATTTTGGCGACGAACAGGCCCGCGTGATTGCCGCCACCCTGGACACGCCCGAGGGCCCGCTGCGCTTGCTCAACGGCTATTTTGTGAACGGCCAGGAACCCGGTTCAGAAAAATTTGCCTACAAGATGCGCTGGCTGCAAGCACTCCAAGACTGGATACGCGCCGAAATGGCCGAGCACCCGCGTTTGGTGCTGGTGGGCGACTTCAACGTGGCGCCTGAAGACCGAGACTCTTACGACCCGGTAGGCCTGCGAGAGACCATCCACCACACCACGCAAGAGCGTGAGCACTTCAAGGCGCTGCTTGCCCTGGGGCTGACGGACGCGTTCCGCATGTTTGAGCAGCCGGAGAAAACCTATTCGTGGTGGGACTACCGCATGCTGGGTTTTCAGAAAAACAAGGGTCTGCGCATCGACCACATACTGGTGAGCGATGCGCTGAAGGCCCAGGTGACGGCTTGCGTGGTGGACCGTGCCCCCCGCAAAAATCCGCAGCCCAGCGACCACGCCCCCGTGGTGGTGACCCTGGGCGCTTGAAGCCCGGCCGCTCGGGCGTCTCTGCCTGAAGGCACTTCACGCGCGGCCTTATGACCCGGGCTTACCCACGCGAAAAAGCTGCAGAGCGCAAACTCTGCAGCTTGGGTTGGTGCACTTGATGCCCCGGTTCACACCGGGGCCGTTGGTGCTGCTAGCGCAGTTGGCGCGTTAGCGTGCGGCGTAGCTGTCGCGCAAGGCGCGCACTTCGTCGTGGTTGCGCTTGGCACCCTGGGCCTGACGCTCCAGCAGTGCACGGACGTCGGCAGGCAGCGTGGCATTCAAGGCCTTGCGGTAGCGCGCTACAGCAGCGTCTTCACCGCGTTCGCACTCCTCCAACACCGCCTTGTCGTCGCGGGTAGACAGCGCCGACTTCACCGAGACCCAGCCTCGGTGCATGGCGCCTGCCACGGTGCCGCCCGATGCCGGCTCACCTCCCATGCGGCGGACCTCATGCTCAAGCTCTTGGGCCGCAGCAGCGCATTGCTGCGCGTGGCGCAAGAAGATGCTCTTGAGCTCAGGCGAGTCCGCATGCTCCGCGCAAGAGTTGAAGCCGTACTCGCCGTCGCGTGCCGACTCCAGCACATCGTTGAGGACGTCCACCACATCGTCGTCCGAAGTATCCATCTCGCCCACGGTGCTGGCGAGGCCACTGGTGCCCGCACCCGTGTTCATCCCAGAGCCCATGCCTGTGCGCCCACGCGTCGAAGCGCGCTCCCATGCAGCACGGGTGGCAGGACGTACATCGGTCCAGGCCATGCCTTCATTGGCGTGGCGAGCGCGCCAGTCATCGGCCAGGCGCGGCTCCACCGCATCGAAATCGCCTTCATAGCGGCCTACCGAAGACCAGCCCAGTTCATAGGCAGGGCGGTATTGATCGTAAGTGCGGCCACTTACGTGGTAGGGCTCGCGCTGGTAGTTGTCTCGCCAGTAAGCATCTTCTTCAGTGGGGTTCACGGCTTCTGCAGCAGCTTTGCCCGCCAGCCCCCCCGCAATAGCCCCGGCCACGCCGCCCACGGCCGCGCCCACAGGCCCACCAAACGCGCCTGCAGCGGCTCCGGCGGCTGCCCCCCCCATGGCGGCGCCTAAGCCGGTACCCACGGGGTGCGCGCCTGGCTCGTCAGTGATGGGGTCACGATTGGCATCTTTGTAATCCGACATGAAAGATCTCCGGTTGGTTGACAGTGATTTCATTATTGAAGTCGCTGTCAGCAGGAGAGGTCGGAAGAACGAGTGCCCAGGTGTAGGACATGGAGCAGGACCACTGCCCCTCAGAGGGAGAGGGGTTGGGTCACCAACTGTCAGCGCCTGCGACAGCGCCCCCCGGGGGCTCCGGTGCGCACCGCAGCCAGCAATTGCTACACTATTGATAGCAAATGGCGATTTGCCATCAAGCGCTGGAGTCCATTTACGCGTTGCTAAATTTCATCAGGAGCGTCCAGACCCAGCTCCTGAATCTTGCGGGTGATGGTGTTGCGGCCTATACCCAGGCGCTGGGCGGCCTCCATGCGGCGACCATGGGTGGCTGCCAGCGCGGTGCGGATCAGGCGCGACTCAAACTTGCGGGTCAAGGCGTCCCAAACATCGGGCTGGCCCGATGCCAGCAGCTTCTGCGCATCGCTTTCCAGCGCGTGTTCCCATCCGATCGCAGAGGCAATGCCATTGCCCTGGTGCGCGGGAGCGTCTTCCAAGCGCTGTGTACCCAGGTCGGCGGTGCCCGCCCCGGCTGCAACCACCAGCGGCTCTGAAGCACTCGGCGCCAGCGGACCCAGGGCGACGGATGGCACGGGCGCGGCAGCCATTGGCCATGATGCTGGCGCAGAGGCTGGCGCGGCCTCGGCGAGCACGGCAGCCCCGCCCGCCGGTGAAGCAACCGCTGATGCTGGCGCTGATGTGATTGCGGGGCTGGGCGTAGCCTGGATCGGAGGGGCCTCCAGCACCTCGGGGGGCAGGTCTTGCAGCGATATCACCTGGGCAGGCGCCATCACCGTGAGCCAGTGGCAAATATTCTCCAGCTGCCGCACATTGCCCGGAAACGCAAACTGCTCCAGTCGCGCCAGGGCAGTGTCGGAGATGCGCTTGGGCTCCACCCCCAGCTGCCGGGCACTCTGCTGCAGAAAATGGCGAGTGAGCATGGGTACGTCGGCATGGCGCTCACGCAGCGCAGGCAGCCGCAGTCGAATGACATTGAGGCGGTGGAACAGGTCTTCGCGGAACCCGCCCTCCTTCACGCGCTGCTCCAGGTTTTGGTGGGTGGCAGCGATCACCCGCACATGCGCCTTCACGGCCGCGTGGCCGCCTACTCGGTAGAACTGGCCGTCAGACAACACCCGCAGCAAGCGGGTCTGCAAATCAAAAGGCATGTCGCCGATTTCGTCCAGGAAGAGCGTGCCGCCCTCCGCTTGCTCGAAGCGCCCACGCCGCTGTGTCTGCGCGCCCGTGAACGCGCCGCGCTCGTGACCAAACAGCTCAGATTCCAGCAAGTCTTTCGGGATTGCCGCTGTGTTGATCGCCACGAACGGCCCGTCGGCCACGGGCGAATGCTTGTGCAGCGCGCGCGCCACGAGTTCCTTGCCCGAGCCCGACTCGCCCGTGATCAGCACCGTGACCACACTCTGGCTCAGGCGGCCGATGGCGCGAAACACGTCCTGCATGGCGGGCGCCTGGCCCAGCATCTCGGGGGTGGCCGTCTGGCGCTCTTCCGTCACCTCTTCGCGCTGGCTTTCCTCTACGGCGCGGCGAATCAGCTCTACGGCCTTGGGCAGATCGAACGGCTTGGGCAGGTATTCAAACGCACCGCGCTGAAAAGCCGACACGGCACTGTCCAGGTCGGAGTAAGCCGTCATGATGATGACGGGCAGGCCCGGCTGCATCTCCCGCACTTTTTCCAGCAATTGCAGGCCCGAGCCGCCGGGCATGCGGATGTCGCTGACGAGCACCTGCGGGCCTTGGCGGGCAGGGTCGCCTGCAGTCACATCGGCCAGTGCGTCCAGCACCTCGCGCGGGTGGGTGAAACTGCGCGTGGGCAGGTTCTCTCGCGCGAGCGCTTTTTCCAGAACGAAGCGGATCGACGGGTCATCATCTACTAACCAGATCGGCTTCATGTTTTCTACCTTCCCTGTGGTTGTGTGCCTCAGACCTCAGGGGAGCGGAATCAGGATTCGGAAATCGGTGCGCCCCGGAACACTGTCGCACTCAATCAACCCATGGTGGCGCTGCACAAAAGTCTGCGCCAGCGTCAAACCCAAACCCGACCCACCGTCGCGCCCCGACACCAGCGGGTAAAAAATCCGCTCTTTGATGGCATCGGGCACCCCTGGTCCGTTGTCGATGACATGCAATTCCAGTGCCAGCCGATAGCGTTGGCGACCAAAGGTTACCTGTCGGGCCACACGCGTGCGCAGCGTGATCACGGCGTCGCCCTGGGCGATGCGTTCCGTCAGTGCCTGCGCAGCGTTTTGCACAACGTTGAGCAAGGCCTGGATGAGCTGGGCGCGGTCGCCGCGGAACTCGGGAATGGAGATGTCGTAGTCGCGTACGACTTGGAGCCCCTGGGGATACTCCACCAGCACCAGCGAGCGCACGCGTTCACACACTTCGTGGATGTTCACGTCGCCCACGAGGTGCGGGTGGCGGTGCGGAGCCAGCAGGCGATCCACTAGGCTCTGCAGCCGATCTGCCTCGTGAATGATGACCTGGGTGTATTCCTTGAGGTCACGGCTTTCGAGTTCCATCTCCAGCAATTGGGCCGCGCCGCGAATGCCCCCTAAAGGATTCTTGATTTCATGCGCCAAATTGCGGATGAGCTCTTTGTTGGCAAGCGCCTGTTCGCGTAGCCGCTCTTCCCGGTCCTGGCGGGCCTGCTGCTCCAGCGGCCACAACTCCACCAGCATTTCGCCCATGCGCTCTGACGCCGCCACGTTCACGTGGACAGGCACCGGGTCTTGCGTCAGGCGCCGCAAGCTGGCCTCAAACCGCAGCGCAGCAAAGTCCTGAACTTGCGCCCCCGACAGGGCGGTCTGCAAGAGGGCCGGGTCCGTAAAGAAGGTGGAAAAATCTGCGCCTTCGAGGGTGCGCCGCGACAGGCCCAGCGTGTTTTCCAAAGCCGCATTGGCAAACTGCACAGCTCCGTCGGCACGCAGCACTGCGATCAGTGTCGACAGAAGGTCCAGAGAGTGAAAACGGCTGAGGCCCTGGTTGGCGTCAGCCGCAATGGCAGTACTCACACCCAAAAATCAGTTGGCGGGCGGCAGACGGCTCAGCTCGCGCTTGATACCTGCGATATCGCTCTCGCTGCGCGCCACAGACGCCTTGAGTTCCGCAGTGCGTTCCATGTAGCGCTGCGGGTTGCGCAAATCGAGCGCGTTGCGTTCAGGGGCTCCGCCGTTGTACTCCTTGAGCAACTCGGCATGGCGCGCTTCTGCCTTGCGCAGTTCGGTTTCAAGAATTGCCCGCGCATCGGAATCGCGGGCCCGCTGGTCGTTGTTGCTCACGCGCGGTGCGCCTGCAGGGGACGCCGAAGACGTTGAAGGGGCAGCAGATGATGTGCCGGCGGAAGTTCCACCGCCGCCGCCCGACGGCCGCGAGCCCTGAATCACGGTGACGTTGCCGCCTTCCACCAGCTTGCAGCCCCGCTCCTTGGCTTGGGTAGCGTTGTTGGTGTATTCGTTTCCACAACGATAAATGCGATCTTGTGCGAAGACGGCCGTAGGCAAGGCCGCAACGATCCACAGGGTAAGTAACGTTTTTTTCATAGAGTTCCTAGCACAGCTCATGCAGGGTTGCACTGGAGTATCACCCAACTGCCTCGCGTCGCCAATGCAGCGCTGACCACGGTCCCATGGGATTTGTGTAAGGATGCAACGCTTTACAGACTGCCCCGGGATAGCCACCGGCAGATCACCCAACAAAAAAGGCGGCCGAAGCCGCCTTAGGTTTGACTACCCTTCACTGGGCGATCAGAGCGAGTAGTACATGTCGTACTCGACAGGGTGCACGGCCATGCGGAAGCGGGTCACCTCAGCCATCTTCAAATCGATGTAGGCGTCGATCATGCTGTCAGTGAACACACCACCCTTGGTCAGGAAGGCACGGTCCTTGTCCAAGTGCTCCAGCGCCTGGTCGAGGCTGTGACACACGGTAGGCACCAGCTTGTCTTCCTCTGGAGGCAGATGGTACAGGTCCTTCGTGGCAGCTTCGCCGGGGTGGATCTTGTTTTCCACGCCATCCAGACCCGCCATCAGCAAGGCCGCAAAACCCAGGTAGGGGTTCATCAGTGGATCAGGAAAGCGAGCTTCCACGCGGCGGCCCTTGGGGTTTGCCACGTAAGGGATGCGGATCGAAGCAGAGCGGTTCTTGGCAGAGTACGCCAGTTTCACCGGGGCTTCGAAATGAGGTACCAGGCGCTTGTAGCTGTTGGTGCCGGGGTTGGTAATGGCGTTCAGGGCACGGGCGTGCTTGATGATGCCGCCGATGTAGTACAGGGCGTAATCCGACAGGCCCGCGTAGCCGTCACCAGCAAACAGGTTCTTGCCATCCTTCCAGACCGACTGGTGGACGTGCATGCCGGAGCCGTTGTCACCGTGGTAGGGCTTGGGCATGAAGGTAGCGGTCTTGCCGTAAGCGTTGGCCACGTTATGGATCACATACTTTTGCAGCATCGTCCAGTCGGCGCGCTCCACCAGCGTGCTGAAACGGGTACCGATTTCGTTTTGGCCAGCGCCTGCCACTTCGTGGTGGAACACTTCAACCGGAATGCCCAGCGATTCCAGAATCAGAGACATCTCAGCGCGCATGTCCTGCGTGCTGTCAACGGGGGGCACAGGAAAATAGCCACCCTTGACAGTGGGGCGGTGGCCACGGTTGCCGCCTTCAAGCTTGGAGCCAGTGTTCCAGGGTGCTTCGTATTCTTCGATTTCGTAGAAAGTGTGGTTGGGCTCTGTGCTCCAACGGACGCCGTCGAAAATGAAGAATTCAGGTTCTGGACCGAAGTAAGCGGTGTCGCCCAGACCAGAAGCCTTCAAATAGGCCTCAGCGCGCTTCGCGATGGAACGTGGGTCGCGGTCGTAAGCCTTTCCATCGCTAGGTTCGATCACGTCGCAAGTCAGGATCAGCGTGGTCTCTTCAAAGAAGGGATCAATGTTGGCGCTGCTGGGGTCAGGAATCAGCTGCATGTCGGAGGCTTCAATGCCCTTCCAACCTGCGATCGAGGAGCCGTCAAAGGCGTGGCCCGAAATGAACTTGTCTTCGTCAAAGTGAGAGACAGGCACCGTGGTGTGCTGCTGCTTGCCACGGGTGTCGGTAAAACGGAAGTCAACGAACTTGACTTCGTTTTCCTTCACCATCTTCATCACATCTGCAACGGTCTTGGCCATCAGGTTCTCCTGGGTAAAGCACTTGTTGAAAAAATTTACTCAAATTAAGCAGTTTGCGTGCCAACATCTGCCCACCCTGCACTACGGTGGCGCAAAGCGCTGCGAGATGGACAAGGGGTGCCCATAAGCCGCACCAAAATAGTTCACAACCGACAAGTCACGTCTTCATCACAAAGAGCGCACCAATTCAGGGCCCGTTGCTGCACCAATATCGTGCAAACCCTGTAGAAGATCGGACCACCCCGCAGGCACCAGAGCCTCAGGACCCTTGACGCCAAGCTCAATATGGCGCCCATATTGGGGATGGTCGACACTCGGCAGGCTAAACACCTTCAGGCCGGCGTGCCGCTGCTCGATGTGCTCCATCAGAGGCGTCAGGGCAGCTTCCATGGCACCGAGCACTATTATCGAATGCTCGAGCTGGGGCGCAACGTGGAAGTGTTCGCGATAGCGCTGGTCCAGCACCCACTCGATCATGGGCCAAGCCATCACCGGAAAGCCGGGAACAAAATGCACAGCACCACCCCCTGGACCTGTGCAACTGAACCCAGGGATTTTGTTGTAAGGGTTGGGAATCACTTCAGCGCCCTGGGGAAACATGCCCATGTTCAGCCGGTGCAGATTGTCTTCTCGCTCTGGCTCATAAGCAGCGCCCTGCTCTTTGGCGACGTCCTGCATCCTCTCGCGGATCAAGGCTGCCGCTTGCGCATGCAACTCAAGCTCACGCCCCAGGGCCTTGGCGGCGCACTGTCGGGTGTGGTCGTCGGGTGTCGCGCCAATGCCACCGCACGAAAACACGACGTCGGCGGAAGCGAATGCTCGCTGCAACGTGGCTGTCAGGCGGACAGGGTTGTCCCCCACATAGTCGGCATATGAAAGGGCCAGGCCTCGTGCTGCGAGCAGTTCGATGGCCTTGGGTAGATGTTTGTCTGCACGCTTGCCCGACAGTATTTCGTCGCCAACGATGATCAAACCGAAAAGAGGAGCCATAGGGTTAGTGGATAAGGTTGTCGGGTGTCGGCAGGGAAGCCGGCGTGGGTGCCGGGGACTCATGCATCCGAGTGACCACTTCTGGGGTTGACGCAGGGCCCCTGTTCACGGGAGGAGTGGTGGCACGCAGTTGCTCAAGGGCCCGCAGACAAAAATGGGCAAACCACAATGATGAAAAGGCGAAGACCAGGGTATATATCCAGATCGCTAGCGGGAGCAGCACCACAAAAGCAGCGGCAAACACGACACCCGAAGCCCACACGATGCTGGGGGCTGCGCCCAGATAGCCGGTCACAATCCCCATCCCCAGCAAGCTTGCGCGGTAGCGCCGCAGCAATTCACGCCGCTCTTCCTTGCTCGCATGTTCGGCTAAGGCGTCAAACGCCATCACCCGATAGGTCAGCCAACCCCATATCAGAGGCGGGAGGATAAGCACCAGCGGTGGAATAAGCCACAAAGGCATGGACACCAGCAGCGCCAAAAGTGCCATCAGGGTGGAGAGAAAAGACCACGAAATACTGGCGAGAAACGCACCACCGCGCCTGCGAACGAGTGATGGGAATCGCCGTGCGGCCACCATGTTGACGAGCGCTGGTGTCATCAAAAGGGCTACCGCCAAAAGCGACACCACCACCAGAACGGGCGAAACCAACAGCACAACCATGAGAGGTGCGAGCCAGCCCATCACGCTGGCCACGCCCCACGACTCGATCCATGAGAGCACGCTGGCCAACAATGTGGAGGCATCCAACACAGATGCCATGGCCGCCACGGCCGAGTCCCAGTAGAAATGTCGCAATAGCAGCGCGAGCAGCACTATCAGGACAAGAGGAGCCGCTGAAAGAAAAATGACACGCGGCCGCACACAATATGCGGCCGCTCGCCAAAAGGAATCAATAAGGGGACCCATGGCGCAAGCATAACGCGGCAGCGGTCAGGACACGTGTCAGGCTATGCACGCCCTAGTAATCGGAGCACCCCGAGCCACTGTTGCGACCAAAAACCTCTTCCATAGTCGCGCAACCGGCCGACGCCATCGGGCTCCACCTGGTCCCTTACGCCGGTAGGGTCGTAACGCTGCTCAAAATCAGCTGTACCCATGAGCATGTCCCACCAGGGGAGCAAAACACCAAAGTTGCGCCCCCCTAAAACCATGCTTTGCCCTGCGGAGAACTGGCCCTTCGCACCCGCAGCATGTTCCTTGACGCTTTCATGCCCGACTCCAATGCTGTGATGCACCCGATGGAAGCGTGGGCTGACCCACAGGCGCTCCCCGATCGAACCGAACCATATACGCACGTTGGCGTGTTGGAAGCTCTCACTGAGCTGGGCGATAGCGACGATAGCAATGAACTGTGCAGGAGCAACACCGATGCACTGCGCCACCACGACCCAGATGATGTCGCGCAACACATCGTCCAACAGATGGTTGCGGTTGTCCGTCCACATCGTCATCTGGCGCTGAGAGTGATGCAGCGCATGCAGTTTCCACCACCATTCGAAATGGTGCTGTCCACGGTGGATCCAGTAGTCCACAAAGTCAAAAACAGCGAGGTAGACGAGCAGGCTGACCCACGGGATATCCGTGACACCAGGGATCAAGCCGTCCAGTTGCAATGGGCTAAAACCGATGAGCCGCAGTGCCCCGAAGAGCGAGTCCATGGCAGGCGCCAACAGAAAAAAAACTGCGACCCGGAAAACGCCCAACCGGTGGATCAAGGTATAGAGCACGTCCACACGCACGGCGGCCTTGTCTATCACGGGCTCAACCGGTTTCCACCTTTGCAACGGCCCAATGACCAAGCAAATTACGGCGATCTGCAGCATGCCCACCAGCAACCACCCAGCTGCTACGTACCCAGACTCCAGAATGCCGCCCAGCCCCATTATGAAAAGCAATGGCTGAATGATGCTTTCAAAAACCCACTGCTGGGCAGCATCAAAAACTCCGGCGACCCAATCCATACAACGGCGTCCTTCCTCTTGGAACCAATGACTCGCCAGCTTAGAAAGCGGGCCCAGCCCCCAACTGCGGGTGTTCTTTGAGGGTCTTGAAACAAAAGCCTCTTTCTTTTAGACCGACGAGCAAAGGCTCCAGCACCGTCGGAGCCCAGGGATCACGCCTGGACCAAATGCCCAAATGCGCCATCAAAATATCTCCTGACCTGACGCTGCGCAGAGCCTTGTCCAGCAGCATCGCATTGCTGAATTTTTCACTGGGCAATTCGTCGCCCAGGAAGCCCGCGGTAGACCAGCTTACGTGTTTATAGCCGCACGATTGGGCCGCCGATTCCAGCGAGGCGGAAAGCTTGCCGCCCGGCGCCCGAAACAAGGGAAGAGGCGCCTTTCCCGTGATGGCTTGAAGACGCTGAGAAGATTGCTCGAGTTCTGCGCAATAGCCGCTGCGGTCCAACGCGTATGTTTGCCCTTGGCGCGGTCCTGCGGAAGGCCTCACGCGGAATGCATTGGAGCCCACGTCAGACAGCCAGTACACATGATTGAACGTATGTGAAGCAAACTCATGCCCTTCTCTGGCCCGCTCACGCCACCACGGCGCCCAATGCTCACCTAAGCTGCCGTCGCCTTGTTGGGTTTTTTCGTTGGCTGCAAAGAAAGTTACTGCCACCTTTTGGCGCGCCAGGACCTCAGCGATGAGCGGGGCGACAGCCATATGCCCGGTGTCGAAAGTCAGATAAAGAGGTTTGGCGCACGACTGCTCCGCGCTCCACGCTGCAGCATGCGCGAAACTACCGAATACCGTAGAGCAGATAACCAGCGTAAAAGCCCGCATAACCGCCCGTTCATACCTATCGCGGCGCATGCCGCAAGGTCCAAACACCATGCGGCGACTTGCCCACGGATACCTGTTTGATCACCCTTTTCTCCACCGTATCTACTATGGAAAGTTTTTTTGCCCAGCGTGAGCTGACGAAAATGAAACGACCGTCCGCAGAAACATCCATGCAGTCTGGCCCACCCGGTACTGGGTACGTATCCACGACTTCCTGGCGCTGCATGTCCACTTTGCTGATGGTATTCGCTACACGGTTGCTGACGTAGAGATGCCTGCCGTCTCCCGCCGCCCGAAATGCATGCGCGCCGCTGCCCGTTTTTATTTTCTTGATACTTTGAGGTTGCGGACCGGACACATCAAATACTTCAACGCTATCGCTACCAGTCAATCCGACGAAGAGCCGCTTGTCGTCCGGACTGCCATATACATCCGCCGGCATGGCACCTGTATTGATGCGCCACTTGATGGACTGGGACCCGATGTCCATCGCGACGAGCTCGTCGCTGTCCTGCATGGACACGTAAGCAGTGGTGCTTCTGCTGTCGATCCATATGTGACTGGGCGTTCGAGAGGTAGCCACACGCTTCGCCAGCGACAAGTCTTTTCCGTCCCATTTGTAAAAGTCTACGTGGTTCAAGCGATTCGCAGCGGTAATCAGCCATTTCATATCAGGCGTGAACCTGAGATGGTAAGGATCCACGATGTTTCGTACCGTCTTTTGCACCTCAGCAGTTCGGGGATCCACGAATGTCAGCGTGTCGCTCAGCGCATTCGCAATGATGAGCGAGCGCTCGTCAGGAGTGAGATATAGATGGTGCGGCTCCTTACCGGTGGGAATTCTTCGTATCTCTTCCCATGTGTCGGGGTTGATGACACTGACATTGGCGTCGAGTGAGTTGAGAACAAACAGCGGAGGTGATTGCACAGCGTTGGCCGCTGCGGCAGCCACTGTCATCGCCAGAGACACAGAAACTGAGCGAAGGAAAAGAGATAAACCCACAAACGACCTTTTTGATTAAACGCTCACACTGATCCGCGCAGGAAAGGGTTCAGCCTTGAAAGCCAAGCTCACGCAAATGATCTTTTCCCAACCACATCCATTCCCCAGGCTTTAAAAAACTTGGCAACTTCAACGTTCCGATTTGCGACCTGTGCAGCCCTTCTACCCGGTTACCCACAGCAGCAAGCATCCGCTTGACCTGGTGGTACTTCCCCTCGAGCAAAGTCAATCGAAGCTGATGGGAGCCAGTCGCCTCCGCAGCAGCGGCTTTGACCGGAACGGGATCATCATCCAGAACCACCCCTGCCAGCAGCTTTGAAACCTGATGCGCATCAAGAGGGTGCTTTGTTGTTACCTCGTAGACCTTCGCTACATGCTTTTTTGGGGAAGTCATACGATGGATAAACTGACCATCATCACTCAATAATAAGAGCCCCGTAGTGTCTTGATCCAAGCGCCCGACCGCTTGCACTCCCTGGATGGCGCTTTTTGTCGGGCGTTGTCGGAGGGGTGCAGGCAAGAGTGTGTACACGCTGGGATAAGAAGAAGGTTTTTGGGAACACTCAGTTCCGACTGGCTTGTAAAGCAAAATGTACGCTTTTTCGCAACAAGGCCACTCAGTCCCCTGCACCTCCAATCGAAGGCCTTCAGTCTCAAAATCCACTGTTGAATCGCTGCACGATTCAAATACTCCATCCACATTAGCTACAGATACCCAACCGTGCTGAATCAACCCGGCACACACGCGACGAGTTCCGAAGCCTTGCGAAAAAAGAATATCTTGCAACTGCATATCGATTGGTGTGTATGTGGTGGTTGATTTTCAGTTTCCC